>JAUICL010000006.1 GCA_030427905.1 Bacteroidia bacterium | reverse complement strand
ACACACTCACAGTTATCATTAACCATGTCGTTTTCAGTCATGTCATCACCATCGTCACAAGCATCTCCGATGTTTGCTTCAAGGTCTGGACAATCGAAATCAGGAACGCACTCAACTCTAACAACTTCAATTGAGTTTGATAGACTATAGCATCCTTCTAGATCGGCACCGTTAACCGGAATTTCAATCATAAAGTCTTCTGCCAAATCAAGGGCATTGCTCTCTTCAGGATCGAAATCGAGCAACCAGATCAGGCAAGATCCAGTACCAGCTCCATCAAAGTTTATAGACTCAACATCTTCGAGTGTAGCAGGAAGACCCAAGACATTCAATTCAGGATCAGTTATCACCCAAACAGTTGAATTTGTTTCAGAAGGTCCTTCAAGA
Source organism: Bacteroidia bacterium (assembly GCA_030427905.1). Classification (GTDB taxonomy): domain Bacteria; phylum Bacteroidota; class Bacteroidia; order Flavobacteriales_D; family Cryomorphaceae; genus CBDDKU01. Next base: position 165,563 of record JAUICL010000006.1, on the reverse strand, counting down.
ACGGTTACATCAACAAGACTTGGGATGTTGTCGTCAATGCAAACTGTCACTGATTCAGCTCCACCTTCAAATTCGATGGTAGCCATTTCAGTTGTACATGGAATTTCGATTCCCGCACATTCGCAATCAGCAGTGATTTCATCATCATAAGTATCAGCATTTCCATCGTCACACGCATCTCCTACTTCTCCTTCTAGTTCAGGACAAGAATCTTCAAGGTCACATATTCCATCGTTGTCAGTGTCGATAAGATCAACTCCGCCGGCAGAATTACATTCGGTACATCCTTCAATCGGCTCAAGACACGAACCGTTTTCATCAGTCGCATCTGGGTTGAAGTTACAAGCCGTTGCATCAGTACAACCAGGTATTTCATCTGCGTTACAAATTCCATCTCCGTCTGAATCGATGAAGATAATTTCACCGTTCGTTCCACAGGCCACACAGTTTTCAACTGGTTCAACACATGAGCCGTTGTCGTCTGTAGCGTCTTCATCGTAGTTACAAGCCGTTTCGCTTGTACATCCTGGAATTTCTTCTGCATCGCAGATTCCATCGCCATCTGTATCAATTAGCTCAACTCCACCAAGACCATCACATTCTGTACAGTTTGGAATAGCTTCTACACACTGCTCAGGAGCTGGCTCTGTGGCATCTGGGTTGAAGTTACAAGCTGACTCGTCAGTACAACCCAACACTTCTTCGGCATCACAAACGCCATCGCCATCTGTGTCGATGATGTCCAGACCATCGTTGGTAGCATTACACTCCGAACAGTCAGCAACCGGCTCAATACAAGAACCATCATCCTGATTGGCGTTTTCGTTGTAGTTACAAGCCGTAGGGCTCGAACATCCTTCTACTATGTCGAGTACACACGCACAATCTGCAACAGTTCCTTGTGCTCCACCATCAAGTGTACAAGGATCACCATTTACAAGATCAGCAAGTAGCGGACAGTCATCATTTGCGTCGCAGATTCCGTCATTGTCGGCGTCGATTAGATCGAGACCGTCATTTGCCGAATTACATGTGGTACAATCTTCAACAGGAACGATACATGACCCGTCATCTTCAGTTGCTAGATCGTCGTAGTTACACGCGAGCATGTCCGTACAGCCATCAACTTCATCGGCATCACAAACACCATCGCCATCTGTATCTATGAGATCAAGGCCGTCATTTGTAGCATTACAAGTCAGACAGTTCTCAACCGGTTCGATACAGGAGCCGTCATCTTCATTAGCCATCTCATTGTAGTTACAAGCCGTTGAGCTCGTACAGCCTTCTATGATATCCATTACACACTGGCAGTCAACAACAGTACCTGCTGCTCCACCATTAGTAGTACATGCGTCACCATTCACTAAGCTCGGAAGAGCAGGACATGGATCGTCAAGGTCACAAATTCCATCTGCATCTGCATCGATGAGATCAAGACCATCATTAGTTGCATTACACTCAGAGCAATCAGCTACTGGCACTATACAAGATCCGTCATCATCGGTTGCAATATCATCATAATTACAAGCCAAAACATCCATACAGCCACCAACTTCATCGGCATCACAAACGCCATCGCCATCCGTATCAATAAGGTCAAGCCCGTCGTTTGATGCATTACACTCAGTACAATTTTCAACCGGGATGATACATGAATCATCGTCGATCGTTGCATCAGGGTTGAAGTTACAAGCCAAATCATCCATACACCCTTCCACATCCACAGGCTCTGGGTATTGAAGAGCTGCACATACTCGTGTTTCCGTTCCGTCATTTAGATTCGGGTCAGTGTGGGTATAAATTTCAGTTCCACCTGAAGGAGTAAGAATTTGCATGTTCATTTTGAATGAAAATTCTCCGTCGGTTGTGAATTGGCCAACTAATACCTTGTTGTCTGCAGTTGGACCGCTCACTCCTTCTAGGTTGAAGAATGAACCATCAAAAGTCTGAACCAGATCTCCCCCAGCTACACCAAGAGCGTCAACATTCAAACCAAGAACTCCCGTGGGCGAGCTAGTACCAGCTATGAGCCCATCAGCAGTAGTTAGTGCTATTCCATCATTTGGAACATTCTCGAGCCTTCCCGAGATAATTGATCCATCAGGATCTTCAGATTTCAGCACACCAAGCTGACCTTCGGCCCCCGAACCCATAGAAAGGTAAGAGTCAATCGGGGTATTACCCAACCCGAAGGTGGCTACACCCAATCCATCTCCGAACGTAGAACCAAATGGAGAATTCCAGAATGAAGTTGATGTTTTGAATTCAAGTACATTTCCTTCTTCATCTTGACTTGATGCAAAAACGATTTGCAACTCGTACCCTGGAGCTAGGTCCGCATAAACTCTATAGGTAGTGTATCCGGCTGGTGTGGGCGCAAATGCATCTCCAGCATCAGCTTCGCTCGACAGGTAGTACTCTTCTACGATGATGCCTTCTAGTCCACCAGGAAGTCCGTCGCAAGCTACACCCTCTGCAAAGACGCAAGACCCATCATCCACGGTGGCAAGTGGGTTGTAGTTATCTGCTTGGTTATTGGTACAACCTTCAACTTCTTCGCAGTCTATGGTTCCATTATTATTAGCGTCCTCATCAGCAACTCCGCAACCACATACCCCTGGTTCAATTTTATTCGCGTCATCCGGACATCCATCATTACAATCAAGTGTACCATCTGAATCAGAATCCGAATCGGCTTCTCCACATCCACATACCCCAGGATCAACCTTGTTTGCATCATCTGGGCAGCCATCGAGAGCGTCACAAGTTCCATCACCGTCGGCATCAATCAATTCCAGACCATCGTTGGCGCTATTACACACTTCGCAGTCTGGAGTAGGAACGATACAAGATCCATCGTCATCTGTTGCTGAAGGATCGAAATTACATGCCATATCGTCCATACATCCTGAAATGGATGCAACCGGGTAACTCAATTGTGGAAACACTGTAGTAGGAGTACCGTCTACCAATTGCCCATCGGTGTGCGTATAACGTTCTGTATCTCCTGTGGGTGAAAGGATCTGAACATTCATTTTGAAGGAAAAATCACCATCAGTTGTAAACTGACCAACCAATACTCGGTTGTCAGAAGTTGGTCCAGAAACACCTTCCAAGTTGAAAAAAGAACCATCAAGCGTTTGAACCAAATTTCCACCAACTGGACCAAGCGCTGTCAAATCGAGACCAAGTGTTCCAGTAGGTGCACTCGTTCCGGCAGTCATTCCATCGGCAGTGGTAATAGCAATGCCATCTGGAGGGGTGTTTTGGAGTCGCCCAACGATAATAGATCCATCTGGATCATCTGTCTTTAGTATACCTAGTTGGCCAGTCGATGCTGAACCCATAGTAAGGTAAGAGTCAAGCGGTGTAGCGCCTAAGCCAAAAACTGCTACCCCCAGTGCGTCCCCAAAATTTGCTCCGAAGGGAGAGTTGTAAAAAGACGTAGTTGTTGCAAACTCCAGGACATTTCCTTCGGTGGAAGTACTAGAAGCAAAAATGATCTGAGCTTCATATCCTTCTGCTAAATCGAGGTAAACCCGATAGGTTGTTTGACCTTCCGGAATCGGTGCAAGCGGCCCAGCATTATCTGCTGCTTCCGTTACATAATACTCTTCTACAATTACGCCTTCTAATCCTTGAGAGAAAGCCATGGATTGCAGAAAAAACATTGAACAGCCCAAAAAGAGCCATCTGAGTAAATCTTTTTTCATTAGAGATTGGTTTAAAAAAGTGACATCTATAGTTAAAGCATAGTTTAAGATGAACTGTTCAAAATTGGCGATTAACGAGCCATAGAGCCAAAAGGAGAAGGATATGAAAACATGATGTTTCTATTAAGAAAATTAACTATTTAAACCCTTGACTTATTGACATTTACACTTTGCAAAATCGCTCTTTCAAACTTGACAAAAACGACAGAAGCCGAGCCATTGAATGACTCGACTTCCTGTCAATTCTAGCGATCCTTTCACACGACTAAGTTCGAGAGCAACGCCAGGTTTTGGTCTAGTTAAAGTGAATGTTCACCGAAAATTAATTAGTGTTTAATGAACCGTAATGTTCCGAAGTAATCTTTAGACTGTATGTGAATCAAATAAAGTCCTGATTCTAAATTGCTAGCATCCAAAACAAATCTATTGTCTACAAATTCTCCCTTTTGGACTTTCTCTTCTACTAAGCGGCCGTTTGAGTCCACAATCCTGAATTGAAACTCACCGCTCGAAAGGTTGTAAACTTCGCTCTCGATCGAAATTTTGTGGTAGGTAGGATTTGGAAATAGCGTGAACTGATCTGAAAATCCTGGTGACTCCACTGACAAATACTCACAAGACCCATCGTCATCTGTTGCATCGGGGTTGTAATTATCGGCTTCTGGATCGGTACATCCAGGAACTTCTTCTGCGTCACAAACCCCATCGCCATCAGTGTCAATTATTACCAAACCGTCATTGTTCTCATTACAGGCAAAGCAGTTCTCTTCTGGTTCAATACACGAACCATCATCATCGGTTGCATTCTCATCGTAATTACACGCTGTAGAGCTTTGGCAGCCTGCTATTTCTTCCGCATCGCAGATTCCATCGCCATCAGTGTCGATCAGATCAAGGCCATCGTTGGTTGCATTACACTGAGTACAGTTTTCTTCTGGTTCAATACAAGATCCATCATCGTCTGTAGCGTTTTCATCGTAATTACACGCTGTAGGGCTCTGGCAGCCCGCTATTTCATCAGCATCACAAATTCCATCACCATCGGCATCGATTAGATCAAGCCCATCGTTGGTTGCATTACACTCCGTACAATTCTCTTCTGGTTCTATACAAGAGCCATCGTCGTCCGTAGCGTTTTCATCGTAGTTGCAAGCTGTAGGGCTTTGGCATCCGGCAATTTCATCTGCATCGCAGATTCCATCACCGTCGGCATCGATTAGATCAAGGCCATCATTGGTTGCATTACACTCCGTACAATTCTCTTCTGGTTCAATACATGAACCGTCGTCATCGGTGGCAAAAGGATCGTAGTTGCAAGCCGTATTACTTGTACAGCCTTCTACTACTTCGTATGAGCAGGAGCCATCTTCTTCAGTCGCATTCGGGTTGTAATTCAATGCATCAGGGTCGGTGCAGCCTAATACTTCCTCGGCATCACAAACACCATCACCATCGGTATCAACGATTTCTAGCCCAGTGTTGTCGTCATTGCAGACTTGACAGTCCTCAATTGGTTCAATACAAGAGCCGTCATCGTCGGTTGCGTCGGCCTGAAAGTTACACGCTGTAGCCGAGGTACATCCTTCGATTTCGTCTGCGTCACAAATTCCATCACCATCGGCGTCAACAATTTCGAGTCCATCATTGGTAGCGTTACACTCCTGACAATCCTCTACAGGCTCAATACAAGAACCGTTTTCATCTGTAGCATCTACATTATAGTTACAGGCAGTTGAAGAAGTACAGCCGGGAACTTCATCTGCATCGCAAATACCATCCCCGTCTGCATCAACGATCTCAAGTCCATCATTGTCTGAATTACATTCCTGACAATTTTCAATTGGTTCGATACACGAGCCGTCATCATCCGTTGCATTGGCATCGTAGTTACATGCCGTGTCGGAAGTACATCCATCAATTTCATCAGCATTGCAAACCCCGTCTCCATCATCGTCGATCAAGTCGAGACCATCATTATCGGCGTTACACTCCGTGCAGTTTGCTTCCGGCTCAATACAAGAACCATCATCACTTCCATCATCTACTGTGGCATCATAGTTACAAGCTGTTGGGGAAGTACAACCCGGCGCTTCATCGGCATCGCAAACTCCATCGCCATCGGCATCAATAATTTCAAGAGCAGTGTTGTCGTCGTTGCATTCCGAGCAGTTGTCAACTGGAATAAGGCAAGTACCGTCGTCGACATTAGCTATTGCGTTGTAATTACAGGCATCAACATTCGTACAACCTTCGATGTTTGGGACGGGATACTGTAGAGCCGGGAAAACCACAGTAGGTGAACCATCTTGCAATTGCGGGTCGGTGTGCGTATACCTTTCCGTAATACCGCCAGGACCAAGGAGCTGTACATTCATCTTAAAAGAAAACTCTCCATCTGTCGTAAACTGAGCTACAAGCACTCGATTTTCTGCCGTAGGGCCGCTAACACCTTCAAGGTTAAAGTATGATCCATCGAGGGTTTGAAGTAGTGGACCTCCGCCAACTCCAAGAGGTGTGAGGTCAAGGCCTAAGCTTCCTGTTCCAGAGCTCGCTCCAGCTACTAGTCCATCACTCGAGGTAAGCTGAATACCATCAGGTGGTGTATTCTCAAGCCTGCCAACGATTAGAGATCCATCTGGATCATCAGCTTTAAGCACACCTAAATAACCAGTTGCTCCGCTACCCATGGTCAAGTAAGAGTCGAGTGGTGTAGCTCCAAGCCCCCATAGGGCAAATCCAATTCCGTCACCGAAATTCGCCCCAAAGGCCGAATTATAAAAACTAGTGGTTGTGGCAAATTCAAGAACGTTTCCATCTACATCTCCAGCCGAGGCGAATATGATCTGAGCTTCATAATCAGGAGCTAGGTCCAAATAAACTCGGTATGTTGTAAACCCCTCGGGGATGGGTGCAAGTGCATCAGCGGCATCATCGGCATCAGATACGTAGTACTCTTCAAGAATAACGCCCTCGAGCCCTTGCGCAAGAAGGAAAGGTGACATGACACTGGCAATCACCAGGAAGGTGAAATGTATAATTCTAATTTTCATAATTCAGTTATTGATCCTGGGTGTCCAGCACTGAGTTTTGGGATGTGTTTTTTCTTGGATAAGTGAGCTCTGGGTGAGTGAATTCCATGCCACTTTGGTCAGGATTCCGAGCCACAAAACGCTCAACACCACCATAAGGAGCTAGTAGCTGAAAATTCAATTCAAAGTGCAAATCGCCCGTTGTGGTAATCTGAGCCACGAGCACGCGGTTAAATTCATCTACACCTTGCACCCCTGTAAGAACCGCATAGGACCCATCATCTATAATAAAGCTCCCAGAGTTCTGGATATTTGCAAACTCTTTGCCTTCTATTTGAAAGAATACCATGGACGGTACGGTAGGCGACGCAATGAGACCATCAGCATCAGTAAGCGGCACTCCCATTTCTGGCGAATTGTTTGTCAGCAGCCCACCACTTATCCGAGCGCTACCCCCATCATTATTCTTACCTGCGATCTCTGATCCATCAGGATCGTTCTCTTTTAATACAGCAAGGTGTCTGACCGAACCTGAACCAATCGTCAGGTAGGAGTCCAAAGCCACGGTTTGCTGTTTGATTTTCACATGCGACAATTGATCGCCTCGATGAGATCCGCCGCGAATATTATTTACAAAGGGAGTTGTGCTCTCGATTTTTAGCGGATGCTCGGCGAGTCCGTATACAATCTGCATCTTGTACCCCTCTGCTAAGTCGGCCCAAATGCGATAAGTAGTTGTGCCCACTGGCAAGTGCTGCCCACTTAGTATATCGGTGGAATCATTCTCGTCGGTAATGTAATACGTTTCGACAATTACACCTTCCAATCCATTCTGAGCAATACTTTGGCTTGCCGTTCCGATTAAAATCAAAAAAGCTATGGAGCGAATTGACAGCATATCATGCTTATTGCTTGACGATTCGCTTTACTCCTACTCCTTGTTCTGAAACAATTTGCAGTAAGTAAGTTCCGGCTTCCAGACGCCCCGTTTGGATAGTGAGCTGTCTTCCCGTATATGCGTTTCCTGCTAATCCTTGTTGGAGCACACGACCTTCAACATCGTAGAGATTGTACTGTACATTAGTCAAATCTTCATTGAAATGTATATTGAAGTTCTCAGATGTAGGGTTTGGAAAAAGGTCGAAAGCTTTGGCTGCCAATTTTTTCTCTTCTAGCCCATCAGGAATTTCAGAAGAATTGAAAGACATGCAATCTGTTTGGTAGATCACCCGATCCTGCTCAATATCATTGTTGAACGCTTCATCATCGGCATGGGTGGAATGCACGTACATAATACCCACCTTATTGCAGGTAGGCGTTGCAAAGCACTGAAGTTCTTCTGGAATGAGCATTTGCACATTCATATTGAAAGTTAGAGTACCGTCAGTGGTAAACTGCCCAACCAAAACCAGGTTATCATCATCTAGACCTGTGAGCCCTTCTAGCAGATACCATGAACCATCATTAATCTCAAATTCACTTCCATTAGATTCTGTACCGAAGATATCGAGCATAGGCTGTGGAATACCGATGCTTCCAGTACCTGCAATCGGGCCAGCAACATATCCATCAGCAACCGATACGGCAGGCTCATCTGCGAGCTCACTAAAGTTTGTAAGGTAATCTCCTTGCCCGAGAATCGAGGTAGCATCTGGGTCGCTCGCTTTTAGCACGCCTGTGTGATCAGATGTAGCGGCTCCTATGGTTATGTATGAATCTAGCGCAATTGTAGTTGCTACGGGCGTTGGAAATAAAGCGGCATTTACGCCGGCTCCCATCGACTCTCCGAAAGAATGATTGTAAAATGTTGTGGTCGTTTTGATATCGAGTGGATGATTGTTGGTACCAAACATGATCTGAGCCTCGTAAGTAGGCTTCATATCAAGAAATACACGGTATGTCACAGATCCTTCTGGAAGAAGCCCATCTTGCGAATCATCAGCTCCGGAAACATAATATCTCTCAACCACTACGCACTCTAGCGCTTCAGTGTCGGGCATAAAGCCTTGTGAGAATAAAGTACCTATTGAAGATAGTCCTAAAAGGCCTAGAAGTAGAGATTTTTTCATGTTAGTGAGTTATAATTTAAGGTTGAAACAAAGCTAGCGTCGGGCGGTCAAAACCATATTTGGAATCCGTTATGAATAAGCCTTGTAATGTGAAATATGTTAAGTGAGATTTAAGAAGAAGTGAATCGTTATTTTACAATGACAACGCGTTCAGTCACCCACTCCTTTTCGAACAAAAAGCGGATAGAGTACACACCTGTAGTCAATTGGTCAACAGGCACTTCATACCTACCACTCCAAGGTGAGAGTTCTTTATCAAGCATTACCCGACCAAATGAATCGATCATGACAAACCTTCTGCGAACATAGGCGTCCATGTGAAATCCATCTATGAAGAAATTGCCTGATGTGGGATTGGGGTAGAGTCGGAAATTTTCTGCCAAAGTTTCACCATATCCAAGGGTCGGGCACAAGATGGAGATATCGAGACCTTGACAGGAGTCTACGAAGCAGCAAAGTTCCGGTACATCAAAATTTGCTGTTGGGTCGAAATTACAAGCTTCTTCGTTCAAACAGCCAAAAACGATCAACTCTGAGCACGAACCATCGTCGCAGCCGGCAGCTGGATCGTATTCAACATAATCGGGATCGGTACAACCACAGTTAGGAGGATATTTCAAAAATGCACTGACCTGCTCATTGGGGCCCAACAATGTATCGCGAGCCACAAATTTCTCTGTTACTCCATCTGGGTTTATTACGGAAACGTTTATTTCAAACTCGAGTTCGCCGAGTGTTGTGATCTGTCCAATCAAAACGCGGTTTTCACTCCCAAATCCTTCTACCCCACTTGTCTGTACGGTCAGATCGGTGGAGTAGTACGAAGACACATCAGATGCAGATGTACCGAATGCCGATGAAAGGGGTACGGTACCACCTTCTGAGAAAAACTCAGGCTCTGTATCTCCTTCAAAAAATACCATCCCATCACTTTCTTTGATGGGGATTCCCATTTCCGAATCATCGTTTTGCAGCAGGTCAGCCCCTTCGAAAAGCGAACCCGTTTCGTCTTCACCTTTCATATATCCTACCTGTTGCTTTCCAGCTCCACCCACCGTTAGGTAAGAGTCGAGTGGAATTATACCGAAAGCCAAAGATGCATTGGTGATATTGTGACCAAACGTCTGACCAAAGGATGAATTGAAGAAGTTTTCAGTAGAAGTGATAAAAAACGGGTGACTGGGACTTCCGTACAGCGTAGACAACTTACACCCTTCGCAGAGATTTAAGAATAAGCGATAAGTTCTAGATCCTTCGGGTAGTTCGCCACCCAGCACGTCAGTTGCGTCATTAGCATCTGAAATGTAGTACAGCTCTACATCGAGCCCTTCAACGCTTTGAGAATAGGCCAAATCGCTCAAAAAGCAAAGCGACAAAAAGCAGAGTACCAGCTTGGCCTTGGGTGTGTATAGTGCTATCATGATCAGATTTTGTAAGAAAGAGTCAGCGTGTAAGTCGTACCTATCTTGAATGAGTCGAAATAGAGGACATCCCGTCCTTCGTCAAAGTCGTATGAGCGCTGAACTGGAGCATTGAGCAGATTTCGAATTTTGAGACTGAGACCGAAGTGGTCCCCTAAAGTTTTAGAAAATTTCAAATCGAGAACATCGCGAGGCATTTCATACACATTAGGTACAGCAGCGCCAGAGTTGGCCACCACAGCGAGTTTCGGCCCTTGCCTGTTGTACGACACGGTCGAGATCAATCCAACCTTCTCCCATTCGTAAGACAACATGGCATTGACGATATATGGAGCTTGACCAAACATTGTCCTTGTTTCTTTCACTGGCTCGGTAACTGTCGTTTCAGATTTAATCAATGAAATATTGGCCCGAGCTTCCAGGAATTTAGTGATCATGTACGCGCCTTCCAATTCTAAGCCCAGAGCATATGAGTCTTCTACATTTTGCCAGGTAAAGGCTCCCGGAACAGCTATCAACTCAATGTGATTCTTAAAAGTTTTGTAAAAGACACTCACCGAAACATTGTGGCCATTCTTGAAATAAGACTCGGCTCTTACATCCACGTTTTGGACTTTAGTGATTTCCAAATCGGGATTTCCACGCACCAAGCTTTGCAACTCATAGTCAGCCAATTCTACTGGTGCCAACTCCTTAAAACTTGGGCGTCCTACCGACATAAAATAGTTTGCTCTCAAGTTTACTGGGTACTGGTCGTTGTCTTTGAGTTTGTAGATCAAACTCACGCTGGGCAAAACATCCAAACTATAAATGGATGTTGGGTTCACAATGCCAAACCCAGGTACGTTTCTTCGATCATCGTTCGACGGAATCTCCTCTTCGTGAAAAGCCCTAATGTCTGTGAAAATATCAGTGTACTCTACTCGCACGCCACCTACCGCTCTAAATCGCTCGGTGATATTGTAATCGATCATAGCAAAAGCAGCAGATATCTCTTTGTAGTTTACATCACTATCTGCATCTACAGAGCCGTTGACATACTTGAGATCAAAAGAACTCCGGCCTTCTGTTGTAAATCGGTCGGGGGTAAACTGGTCATTCTTATCACCTTCTATCACCTCCTGCCCCACTCCATCTAGGGTATAAATGGTTTGGGAATTCTCCCGTGAGTTGTAGAGATAAGCCATCCCAAACTTCAGCTTTGCTACACCTTCAGTCTCGAGCGACAAGGGCATTTCGGCTGAGATTCTTGAGTCAAAAAGATTGTCGTCCATTTCGCGGTAGCGACGCGCTGGTGCAGCCGTGTTCAAGAACTCCAATCTCACGCTGTCGGGGTAGTTAGGATCTGGAATCCGTAAGATGGATATGTCCTTAAAGTCGGGTGCATTTCGCTGCCCATCTGTGTAAGATGCGTCAAACGCGATTTTTATTTTTCGCTTTGGTAGATAGTGTTGCGTCGCGACTTGGTAGATGAGCTGTTTACGCTCTTCGTAAAACTGCTCTTCAATCTGTGTTTCTTCAGGTACATCGCTGGTTTGACCCTGCGAATATCGAGCGTTGTTTTGCCCCAGGAAATTGGGCATAAACATAAATTTTATGGAGTTGTTTGGGTTTAATTTGTAGGCCAGATTTACGAGCCCACTCAAGTTGTACGACTCTTGGCTCAAACGGGTATCATACTCTGAAATGTTTCCGTAGGCCCCACCTTCACCAGTCCAGTTAGATGGTCGGCTAGATCGGTTGAGTTCGGCATTATTATCAGCAAAAATCGCTCGTGAATAGCGTACTCCCACGTTGAATCCCAGTGTTCTGCCAAAAAGCTTTGTTTGATTGCCAAGCGTAATGGTCTGACTCGTATTGAGCGGAGCTTCGTTTTCAATAGTAAACCATGTATTATTGAATGACTGACCGATGGCCGAAAGCTGCTGATTAGACTGGATACGCGGAAAGAAATAGGCGTTATCATACAATTTGTTGTACTCTGCCACGGCTCCATCTACAGCCCCCTGATTGTAGAGGTTTGCTGCTCCTAGTAGATCAAGCTCTACCATGGCTAGCCGATGAATTACATCGCCCGAAGCGATGTTCGTTTCGCCAGTGACCCCCAAGCTATTCATGTAACCTTCTAGGCCGAGAACGCCAAATTCTGTATACAAATCAGGGTTGTTCACTTCTAATGGGTAGTCGTCTTGAGTGAGCGGAACCCCATCCGGAATATCCCTAAACCCATTATCCCATCCCAACCAGTCTGTATCGCTTGATTCAGAAGAAAGATTCTCTTCGAAAGTAGATTGGGTATTATAACCAATTGATGATCTGACTTCTAGACGGAATCGATCTGGGTAGTCCTTGGTTTCGAGTGAAATGTACGCGCCTGACCAGTCGCCAGGGAGTTCGGGACTAGCCGATTTGGTGACAACAATATTATCGACCAGACCCGTAGGGAAAATATCTAGGTCGAGGTTGTTAGTAAATGGATCAAGAGTCGGGATGCGCGATCCATTTACCGTGGTAAGAACATACCTATCTGCAAGCCCTCTGACGGTAACAGAACCTCCTACACTCGACACACCAGAAACGCGTTGCACAGCCGATGAAACTTGAGAGTCACCTGATTTACGAATGGTTTCAGCTGAGATATAGTCAATTGTCGTTGCTGAGTTCTTTTTGATTTTTTCCATGTAGTAGTCACCACCCCGATTGGCTTTGGCTTCAACTACCGCTACTTTAAGATCATATTTTTTGGGTAGCATGGTAACATCGAGCTTAATTACTTCACCACCCCTCAATTCAATAGGCTTCTGTACCGGTTGGAAGCCTATAAACTGGATAACCAAAGTGGCTGTATCAATGGGAACCTTGAGTGAATAATTTCCATCGAGATCGGTGACGGTTCCCGTACCTGGGTCGTGCTTGAAAGTAACCGAAGCTCCGATGACCGTTTCACCGTTATTATCGGTGACCTTACCTCGAACAGAACCTTGTCCAAAAGCAGAAAAAACAATGCAAAAAGCAGAAACAAATAGTAGAAAAATGGACTTCACCTGCGTACAGATTTTATGGCCTACGAATGTATCTGCCTAGGTCTGAAGTCGTTTTAAGGGTTTATTATGAATTGAATTAACATTGGTAAACATGTTTCACATTCCAATAAAGTTGGCAATGCCCAAGCTCAAATTCTCCTTATGGCACAACCGATTAACGGTAAATTAATATGGAATTTCAACCTAATTTGAACCTAAACGGACCAAAAGCACTCTTGAAAATCAGATTCGTTTATCGTAATATTGCGATTCTCTTACCCTTCCCTTATATTTTATGAATCTGTTACTTTAGGGTTAAGGTATTCGATATATCCTTTCAGAGGCTTATCATTGCCACATGGAATTGTCTAACAGAGATTTTACAAGAAAATTGAGCCCATTTTTCTTTATTGCCATGATCGGTATGGCTTGCCAACAAGGTCCAGAACAAGCCAATACAGCGAGTGTTGAATCGGCTTCACACGCTTATGACTCTGGTAATTCACACGAAGCTTCCAACCAACCTTTCACATACCAGCCTGGCCCGGTAGAAGTCCTGTTCAAATTAGAACAAGTAGGGTCGGCTGAAGGTAAATTTATCAAGCTGTTTGAAACCGAAGGGAAGGACTTCTTTGAAGTGGATAGTGCCCAGGTGGAAAATGGTTCGTTTCAGTTTTCTTTGGAGAATGTGACACCAGGTTTCTACAAAGTCGGGCTGAATGACAATGTAAACACCTACGGCGATATCATCTTAAATCCCTCGGAACCCGATGTAGAGTTTATTTATGAGAACGTCAATTTCAAACGCTCATTGAAGGGAACCAACTCAAAAGAGACCTTGGCGTATAGAACGTACTTGCAGTTTGATCAGCGCCATGAACGCTATATTCAGAACATACGACGAAGCAAGGTTGAGCGCACAGCAAAACTCCGCCAGATGCGTGCGCGTGATGCCCAGCTCAAAACCCAACAAGATTCGCTTGCAGCAATTCACCAGGGAATGTACATCGCCAATGTGATGGCTCACCTCCAAAGTCCGTCTCGCTTTGATAAGAATGAGTTTTGGAAGGATATGGATTTCAGCGATGCTTCACTTATTCACAGCTACGTGTATCCTGATCGAATAGAAGACTATATGCGCAATATTGCGAGCAAAGAAAAGTCGGAGTCCGACCCGAAGATTGGGTTTTACAACGCCGTGGATGTCATTGCTCAGAAAGTGATGGAAGGTGGAAACGACGAAATACTCGAATTTGCGCTCTACACCATGGCCGAAGGATTTTATGCAAGCGGCATGGAAGATCTAAGCGTTTACGTCGTTGACAATTACTTCTACGGTGATGCTTGCGGCGATGCCGAAATCAGTGAGCTTTTCAAAATGAAAGCCGATGGAATTAGAAAACTACAAATCGGCCAGGTGCCACCTAGTTTTGCTCGCCAAAGCGACAAAGGTAAAATGGTGGATCTCAGTAAAATTGCCAAGGACAACAAATACACTCTTGTACTCTTTTGGGCTTCTTTTTGCCATAAGTGCGAGCGCGAAATTCCGACCATCAAACAAGCCTATGCGCAGTATCACAACAAAGGATTTGAAGTGGTAGCCGTATCAGTCGACACCGACTTGGGTGAATGGAAAGACGGGATAGCAAGCCATGGAACTACTTGGCCCAATGTCTGTTCTGGAAAAAGCTGGCGCGGCCCTATCGCTGAAGATTATCGCGTAACGAGTACTCCTGTGATGTATTTGCTCGATTCAGAGCAGAGAATAGTCGCTAAGCCAAAGAATGCGCTTGAAGTGAGCCAGTTTTTGGGAAGGAAGTTGTAATGAAGTCCGAATCACACAGACTATTTGGTAACATCTTTTCTAGTATAGGATCTCAAGCCGTTTATTCCTTTTCAAGCTTCTTTTGGTAGCGTCTGATGACTAAATGCCTGCCGGCATATTACCACGTTTTATTCTTGTACTTCTTGACATCTTTTATGATGCTATAAACAGCGCCCGCCCAGTAGTTTCTCATTCCGAACCCACGTGGCTCACCTCTGAGACGCTCTTGCATAACAACTTCTCTATTACCTATATTGAAAACAACAAGGTGATAATATGCTTCCTCCTTCGATTTGTTCATAGACTCACATATCATGACGACACCATACCCTTCTTTCTGATTCAACTTTTCAAGGTCATATTTCAATACCATGTCAATAATATCATCAGGCGAAAATTCAACTGAATTATAAGCCTGCATACCGTCCAGTGTCCGACTTGAGTTCAATTCGAAAATCATGTCTACATCATAAAAAATGGAACTCCTTTTAAACATTCCAGCGACGTCATACTTCTCTGGCTCGTTGATGACTAGCATATTCCAACCTAAAAAATACTGATCCCGCAATTCAGCCACGGACTGCTCACCTGCCCCAAAAAATTGATTGAAGTCACCTACAAATTTGGCCTCATAATAATCTATTCCAAGCCAACTCATTTTGACTTCTTCATCAAAAAGAAGGTTCGCGTCTTGAGCCATCAAGTTGGACGCTACAAGAATCAAACTGCTTACTAAAATAAATCGAGCCTTACTCTTCATAACCTGCTTCATTAAACCCATAATATAAGGTCATTTTTCTAATCAAACACTCTACTATTAATTATTGCACAGGTTTCAATGTCAAATAAATCTTCTTATCCATGGATTCGAAAACTTCTTCAATATAAAAAAGCCCCCCTGGCCGAAACCAGGAGGGCTTTTCTTATCGGATTTCAAATTTAGTCAGCGATAATCAAGCGCTTAGATTCTTGAACATCTCCAGCAACTACACTTACCAAGTAAGTACCGTTACCCAATCGAGAATCGAGTTCAATAGCCTGAGTCATTGATTTAGCGGCAACTCCATATTGCTCTTCTACAACAATGCGTCCTGTGATGTCGAAGATTCGAATTTGTACTTTCTCCACATCCGATCCAATGTTGTTCAACTCTACGCGAAGCGTTTGAGAAGTTGTAATTGGATTCGGGAAGATTGTAAACTCAAATTCTTCAGCTACATCAGCATATTCAGGTGCCTGGTATTCCACAACCAAGTCCTTAGCTTGAACGCTTCGGTGGTCAGGTCTTCCATTGATCTGAATTGGCGCAGGCTGTACATTGCTGTTCAAGCAGAAGCCGTCGATAGCCATATCACCTTGCCATCCATGAGCAGTTACACCAATCAAACGAAGTCTAATTGTGCTTCCTGCAAAGTCAGCAAGAGAAACGTTAGCAGTCTCCCACTCATTACCTTGGTTTCCTGATTTCCACCAGATGTAAGACCAGTCTTGACCGTCAACCGAAGCTTGTAAGTAAAGAGATCCAACATACGAACCGTACATGTGGTAGGCGAATGAAAGTCCAGGGTTAGAGATAGCACTTAGGTCGATACAATCTGAAACGATTGTCGCAACTTTAAATGGATTGTTTGGTGCAGATGCTTCCATATATAGGTAGCTGTTTCCTTCGTAAGCATCCGAAGGCCCAGTTCCCATGGAAGCAGTAGCTCCTGAGTTTGTCATCCAGTTAAAGTCATCATCAGAAGACTGATTCCAGAAACCAAGATCAGACTCGAAGTCAGAACAAGTCTCTGAAGTCACAACATCTCCACAATCTAGGAAGGTACAAGACCCATCATCGATTGTCGCATTTGCATTGTAGTTATCAGCAAGAGCATCTGTACATCCTTCAACAACTTTAGCTACGCAGAAGTTGTCTACAGCGATGTCTCCTTTCCAAGAGAAACCAGTAGTTGCAATTACTCGGAATCTAACATCTCCATCTTCTGCGAGAGCAGGGATTTCAAGAGCTACTTCGTTCCAGTTTGCACCTTGAGCGCCATAGGCAGCCCAGAATGGAGCAAATGCTGATCCGTTGATTGAAAGCTCTACCTGAAGGTTTCCTACGGTTCCAGCGCTACCTTGCATGTGGTAAGCGAAGCTTACTACTGAAGGGCCACCGATTTCGTAACAACCAGACTCAAGTACTGCAGTCTTTTGTGGATAGTTCGGGAAAGAAGCTTCTACGTAGATGTACTCATTTCCATCGAAAGCAGCTGTTGGTCCTGTGAAGCTTGAAGGTGTTGCGCCTTCGTGCAAGTTCCAGTTGATGTCATCAGACTGCAAGTTAGTCCACGTTCCGAAGTCACCTTCGAAGCTAGAACATGTATTGTTGTCTTGACACACATCAAATACACAAGATCCGTCTTCATCTGTAGCAAGTGGGTCGAAGTTTGATGCGAGTGGGTTTGTACAACCAGGTACTTCTTCCGCGTCACATACTTTATCGCCATCAGCATCGATCAATACCAATACGATCTGGCCATATACTTCACCACATTGGGTACAGTTTTCTACTGGGATGATACATGGTGCAGCATCTGTAGCTTCCGCGTTGTAGTTACAAGCGATTGGATCCATACATCCTGCGATCTCATCAGCGTTACAAACTCCATCTCCATCGGCATCGATAATATCGAGACCACCAGTTACTGGGTTACAAGCTGTACAATCGGCTGTAGGGAATACACATGAACCATCCTCGTCTGTTGCAGCTGCGTTGTAGTTACATGCCGCGGCATCAGTACAACCAGCAACTTCATCAGCGTCACAAATACCGTCGTTATCTGAATCGATCAAGACGAGGTAGGTGTTGTCAGCACTACACTCCAAACAGTTTTCGAATGGTACCACACAAGAACCGTCGTTGTCTGTCGCTTCGGCGTTGTAGTTACAGGCCGCTTCGTCAGTACATCCTTCGATTTCTTCTGCATCACAGATTCCATCACCATCAGAGTCAACAAAAAGAAGGGCTGTATTGTCTGCGTTACATCGCAAGCAGTTGTCAACTGGGATCAAACAAGACCCGTCGTCATCTGTTGCATTCGCATCGTAGTTACAAGCCAATGGATCCATACATCCAGGGATTTCGTTTGCATCACAAACTTTATCACCATCTGCATCGATTAGAATCAAACCACCATCTGTGTCACAAATTGTACAGTTTTCTTCTGGGAATACACATGATCCGTTGTCGTCAGTTGCATCCCAGTCGTAGTTACATGCTGTTTCGTCTGTACATCCTGGGATTTCGCTGTCATCACAGATACCGTCACCATCAGTATCTCCTGAAGCATCATCTCCCTGACAAATATCACAGTCGTTTCCTACGCCGTCGTCATCGTTATCGTCATCAGCAACAAGTGGGTTTGAATCAACGTCATCGGCACATCCGTCGTTGTCGTCATCTTCATCTTCCAGGTTACAGATTCCGTCAAGGTCAGTATCGATTGTTACCAATCCACCATTGAAACACTGAGCACAGTCTTCAACTGGAATTAGACATGAACCATTGTCGTCTGTAGCTGCTGGGTTGTAGTTACATGCAAGTACATCAGTACATCCAGGTACTTCATCTGCATCACAGATTCCATCAAAGTCGGTATCGATAATCTGAAGGTTTCCTTGTGGGTCACACTGCGAGCAGTTGGCAACTGGCTCGATACAAGATCCATCGTCGTCAGTAGCAGCAGCGTCGTAGTTACAAGCCGTAGCGCTTGTACAACCATCTACTTCATCGTTATCACAAACACCATCGCCATCTGTATCAACAAACACGAGGTTTTGGCCGAAACAAGCGAAACATCCACCTGGAACGAGACAAGAACCATCGTCGTCTGTGGCATCTGAATCGTAGTTACAAGCTGTAACATCCGTACACCCAGGGATTTCTTCTGAATCACAGATTCCATCGAGGTCTGTGTCAATCAAGACAATTCCACCCTGACCATCACATCCAGTACATCCGTCGATTGGCTCCACACAAGAACCATCTTCATCAGTAGCCGTCGGATCGTAGTTACATGCAGTAGCGCTAGTACATCCGTCTACTTCATCTGCATTACAGATTCCATCGCCATCGCTGTCAATGAAAACGAATGATGTAGTACCAGGGATACACTGAACACACATTGGTGCAGGCTCCACACATGAGCCATCATCGTCAGTAGCAGCTGGGTTGTAGTTACAAGCAGTAGCACTTGTACAGCCAAATACTGGGTCAACAGCATCGGTAGCACATTGGCAGTTTACGATAACCCCGTCTACTGGCACATTGTTAATCGTCGTTTGGCAGATATCGCCGTTTTCACCTTCGAAGTTAGGACAAGAGTCGTCTGCATCACAGATTCCATCTAGATCGCTATCAACCAGGTCAAGACCATCATTGGTTGAATTACAAGCTGAACAGTTTGGAACTGGCTCGATACAAGATCCATCATCATCTGTTGCACTAGCGTCGTAGTTACATGCCGTTGCACTTGTACATCCATCTACTTCATCGGCGTCACAGATTTGGTCACCGTCAGTGTCAATGATATCAAGTCCGTCATTTGTAGCGTTACACTCAGAACAGTCAGGAACAGGAACGATACATGAACCATCGTCATTTCCAGCATCTACAGTTGAGTCGTAGTTACAAGCCAACACATCGGTACAACCAGGAGCTTCGTCTGCATTACATACACCATCTAGATCGTCGTCGATAAGTACCAGATCAGTACCATCACACTCTGTACAGTTGGCTACTGGCACATTACAAGATCCATCGTCTACTGTAGCAGCCGCATCGTAGTTACATGCCAAGTCATCCGTACAACCAGGAATACCTGGGTAAATAAGGTCACCACAAACACGCGTAGGTGTACCATCATTTAGTTGCGGGTCGGTATGCGTGTAAATTTCAGAAGATCCATCAGGGCCTAGAATCTGTACGTTTAATTTGAAAGAGAACTCTCCATCAGTTGTAAACTGTCCGATCAAAACGCGGTTATCGGCGTTTGGACCACTTACTCCATTTAAGTTAAAGAAAGAACCATCCATGGTAGAAACTGAGTTTCCACCGATCGCACCAACGGCATCGGTATTCAGGCCAAGCGTTCCAGTTGGCGAGCTCGTTCCAGCTATCAGTCCATCAGCAGTTGTGATGGCAATACCATCGGCAGGAATGTTTTCCAATCTTCCAGAGATCAGGGAACCATTCGTATCATCTGCTTTCAAAACTCCAATTTGGCCAGCTGCACCCGACCCCATCGTGATGTAAGAGTCTAGTGGCGTAGCACCAAACCCGAATACAGCAGCACCAATTCCGTCACCAAATTCAGCACCAAACGGTGAATTATAGAATGAAGTAGTCGTTGCGAACTCAAGAATGTTTCCAGCGCTACTTGCGGCAGAAGCAAAGATGATCTGAGCCTCGTACCCTGGAGCTAGGTCTAGGTATACGCGGTATGTGGTTTGTCCTGCAGCGATCGGTGCCAAAGCATCGCCCGCATCGGCAGAAGAAGTTTCATAGTATTCTTCAACAATCACACCTTCCAAGCCACCTTCATTTCCATCGCAGGCAAAGCTCGTTCCGAAAGTACATGAACCATCATCTACGTTGGCAGCTGGGTTGTAGTTGTCGGCAGCAGAATCGGTACATCCTGGTACTTCAATACAATCGGTTACGCCATTGGCGTTGGCATCTTCGTCTACATTTCCACAACCACAATCGCCTGGCTCGGTTTTGTTAGCATCGTTCGGGCAGTTGTCATTACAATCAGCCGTTCCGTCAGAGTCAGAGTCTGTATCGGCGTTTCCACACCCACATTCACCTGGGGCAACTTTATTGGCATCGTTTGGACAAGCATCGTTACAGTCAGCCGTTCCATCAGAATCAGTATCTGTGTCAGCAACACCACAACCACACTCACCTGGGGCTAGTTTGCTTGCATCATTCGGACACCCATCATTACAGTCAGGTGTTCCGTCAGAATCAGAATCAGTGTCAGCAACACCACATCCACAATCGCCAGGAACTACTTTGTTGGCATCGCCAGGACAAGCGTCATCAAGATCACACGTTCCATCATTGTCGGCATCAATCAAATCAAGTCCATCGTTTGTAGCATTACAAGAAGTACAATCAGGAACCGGAACTACACAAGATCCATCGTCAACGGTAGCGCTAGCATCGAAATTACATGCTAAAGCATCCATACATCCTTGTACGTCATTGCTAGGGTAGATCAACCCTGGGAACAAAGTGGTTGGTGTTCCATCGTTCAATTGAGCATCAGTGTGCGTATAGCGTTCGGTTGATCCATCAGGGCCAAGAATTTGCACGTTAAGTTTGAAAGAGAACTCTCCATCTGTTGTGAACTGCCCGATCAAAACCTTATTTGTGGCTGTTGGACCTTGAACACCATCTAGGTTAAAGAAGGATCCATCTAAGGTCTGAACCAAGTTTCCACCCACCGCGCCAACAGCGCTTAAGTCGAGACCTAGTTGTCCGCTGCTTGCACTAGTACCTGCTTGAAGTCCATCAGCTGTGGTAAGTGCTATTCCATCTGAAGGAACGTTTTCAAGTCTTCCGGAAATAATGGAACCATCGGTATCTTCTGATTTCAACACACCAATTTGACCTGCAGCAGCAGATCCCATCGTTACATATGAATCTAAAGGTGTGGCATCAAACCCGAAAACAGCAACCCCAATGCCTTCGCCAAACTCTGCACCAAACGGCGAGTTGTAGAAAGATGTGGTAGTTTTAAATTCAAGTACGTTTCCGCTTACGTCAGCTGCAGAAGCAAAAATGATCTGAGCCTCATACCCTGTGGCCAGATCAAGATAAACTCGGTAAGTGGTATAACCGGCAGGAATTGGGGAGAATGTCCCACCGGCATCGGCTCCAACCGACTCGTAATATTCTTCGACAATTACTCCCTCAAGACCTTGTGCTTGAGCTGCCATGAAGCCGAAGCAACAGCAACATAGGAGTACGAAATTTCGTATATTTGTAAGACTTTTCATTTCACGTAGAGTTATGAAAAAGGCAAAGAAGTGGCTGCGCCGCACGCAAATACGCGCAGCCACTTTACTTTTAATGCCTTTCAATAAGTAAGGAAAATCTTAGTTACCGCAAGTGGTTCCGAATGCAGAACCGAATTGCAAGAAGTCATCGTTGTTAACGAATCCATCGCCGTTGATGTCAGCAGGACAATCAACCAAAGCGTTGTCAAGACCTACAAGGTCAGAGAAAGTGTATCCAGCTGTCCAAGGCTGAGCTCCTGGCTCAAAAGCACCTTTATAACCTGCAGCTGAGAAGAATCCATCGATTGGAGCAAGCTCGTCAGAAGAAGCTGTACCTGCAGCAGGAACTGGGTTGTATGCATCAGAAACCGCATTTCCGTTAGCTGGGTCAATTGTGAAATCGAAGTCGATTACCGTATCATCTGTTGTGTTACCAGAACCTGTGAATTGGTTCAAAACCACTGATGAAGGAGCACCGCCAGCAACAGTCAAGAGCTCAGGAGTTCCAGCGTACAAGTTGTTTGAGAAAACAAGCGTTTCAGCATTGAAGTTGTCGATAGCATCTGATGCACGTACAGCTTCGTCAGCAA
The DNA here is from genome assembly GCA_030427905.1 of Bacteroidia bacterium. Lineage (GTDB taxonomy): Bacteria > Bacteroidota > Bacteroidia > Flavobacteriales_D > Cryomorphaceae > CBDDKU01. The sequence continues at coordinate 142,840 of JAUICL010000006.1, read as the reverse complement.
GGTCAACTCCTGTTTCGAAATTAGCGAAGATACAGTTAGAGATTTTTCCTTCGAATCCTTCTTTTGCAAGAACGGCGCGGTCAGAAGCATTACCGATCAATGTAGCATTGAAGATTGTTGGGTGAGTCATAGGTGAGTTTCCTGAATCTGAATCATCACCATCGGCTTCAAAACCTTCATCACCTCTATCTTCTGGCGACTCAAGCTGAACTCCAAAAAGGAATTGGTTTCTTCCTGTGTATCCGTGGTCGTAGTCGAAGTAGTCATCACCACAGAAAAGTACAGAAGCGTACTTAAGGTCTACCGTTCCACCGAAGAACTCGATTCCATCATCGTAGTTTGAAAGTACTTCGATGTGCTCAAGCGTCGTTCCGCTACCTACAGATCCCAAAGTAAGACCGTTGATGTCGTTACCTGCAGTTGGGTCACCAACGGTAGTACCACCGTGACGGATAGAAACGTACTTCAATGTACCTGAGTTGTCGTTGTTGATAAATGCTCCACCATCAACTCCGTAGTAGTGACGAGAGTCTGAAGTAGAAAGACCTTCAATAGACCCAACTCCATCTCCAACGGCTAAGCCACCATCAGCAAGAAGCAAGTTGTTGTGTGCTCTACCAAGCATGATAAGACCACCCCACTCAGCGTCGTTTGTAACTGGGTGTGTTCCATCTAGTGGATCAGCAGTAGAAGTAAAGATGATTGGACAAGAAGCTGTTCCTACAGCATTCAAAACTCCACCACGAGTTACCAAGAATGAGTTTGCATCAAACCCTGATCCTGGCTGTCCTTTGATTACAGTTCCAGCAGGAATGTTCACCGTTCCGCCATCTGGAACGTACGTGTTTTGATCCAACTCATAGATGTTGTCACAATCAAGTGTAGTTACACCTGCTGGGAAATTTCCTGAGCCATCAGTTAGAGATGACATCAATACTGTAGTTCTGTCGCCTAGTGGCGCACATCCACAATCTTCTCCTAGAGAAAGCTGTGCGTTTGCAGTACCAGCAGTAAGACCTACTGCAGCAACTGCCGTCATGAATTTGTTGAAATTTTTCATTTTCAATTGGTTTGAAAGGTTATTAAAAAGGTCGGTTTTCGACCATGCCAAATTTTGAAAATGATGCCTAGAAAAAAATTTCCTAAACCTCATGTTTAGGTTAATCAGTTTAATTCTAGGCTACCGTAAAATGGGCGTTTCAAGGAGAAAAGGTTAAGAAATCTCACAGTCAAATTAACATTTGATTGACACTTGCGAAAAACAAGGTAAAGACACTAGCGGTAAAAATTCCACGCTCCTACCACCAGCTCTAGGTACTCAGCGCACACCATTTGATATGAGTCTGTTAACAGTTCGCTTACAACCAGAGATAATCGCTAAACCCAAATATTTATTTCCACCTAATTTCAATTTGCAGAATAACCAAAAGTGATCAGTAGAATCTGGCAAATCCATCATCGGTTGGAGCCCGCTCTGACGTGTATACTTTAGAATGGTTTTTCATTCGTTTTAAGCCCTAAACAACTGACCGACACCTATATTCGGCTAAAACTAAACCTAAACGTATGAAGCTATTCTATACCCTATTTATGGCCAGTGCCATATTGTACAAACCAGGATCCGCTCAAAATGTGTACACCTACTTCGATTCAGACACGGCTCAAATCTCCGACGACTTGATATTTGATGCTGAAGGAAATATGTACGGGTCGGATTGGGACGGTTCCCGCATCTATCGCGTCAGTTCCGAAGGAGACATCTCCATTTTTGCCGATGGCTTTGATACGCCCAATGGCCTCGCCTTCGATTCGGCAGGCAATATGTATATGTGCGACAACCAAGGCAACGCCATCCACAAACTCGATTCTAATGGGAACCTGCTAGAGTCCTTTGCCATCAACTCTCCGTCGGGAATAATCAAAACTTACGATAGCGACACCTTGATTTTCACGACATACGCCAACCACTCGCTCCAAAAGCTAGCTCCCGATGGTACGATGATTACCCTTTTTGAGAATGGAGTTCTAAACGGCCCTGTTGGTCTCGTTTACGACGATCAGAATCAGCTCTATGTCGGCAATTTCACAGACCGCGAAATATATCGCATCGATGGAGGTGAACTAACTTATATCGCAACCATGCCCGGAAATGGTATAAGTTTAGGATTTTTAGCCTTCGCTCAGGGCCATCTCTACGCTACGGCTTTTCAATCGAATCGGATTTATAAGATTAATCCATTCTACACAGATAGTATTGTGACATATTACGGCATTGGTGGTGGAAATGTGGATGGCCCCGTTGAAGAAGCACGGTTTAGCAGACCAAACGGTATCAGAGCCAGCTCCACCGGTGACACGTTATTTATTTCTCAGTACACCAATGGAAATGTACGACTCATCACTGATCTAACCCTCGGGCTATACGACGCGTTTGATGATGCACCAGCGTTTACCGTATTCCCTAATCCCAGCACTAATTTTATTGAAGTTTCACTCGAAAGTGAGACCCTGTCTGAAATTCGATTGTTTGACGTAAAAGGGAAAGTGGTGAAAGGTTGGAGCCGTGAAGAACTGAGTGCAGAAAGATTGGATCTGAGCAAACTTGAACCAGGGACTTACCTCATCGAAGTCACGACTGCTTCAGGGCGAAAGGGGGCTCAGAAAATTGTAAAAAACTAATTTTTGAATTGAGTAATAAAGCAAATGCCGGCACTTGCCGGCATTTGCTTTTTGTAACTGACTAGTTCTTTACTCCTAGTTTACCTAAAATGGTATCCATCAAACACCACTTAGTCAGCGAAGATTGAAGGAGGTTCACTCCTACAAATGCCGTGAACCACAGCCAATTGATATTGACATAAATGGCTAGGATTAAGCTAATGAGAATAAAGCTCCCAGCTATTCCTCTAACAATTCTATTTTTCATCTTGTTCTGATTTTAGTTTTTGAATTTCTGTATCGCTCATGGCCATGAAGTATATAAGTGGAACTACGAGCAAAGTGAGTATGGTAGACACGATAGCCCCAGCAACGAGTGATATGGCGAGTCCTTGGAAAATTGGATCGAAAAGGATGATTGAAGCACCGATTACAACGGCACCAGTCGTCAAGAGAATAGGCGTGGTACGTACCGCACCGGCATCGATAATCGCTTCTTTTACACTCGCTCCTTCCTTAAGTCTGATCTCAATAAAGTCGATCAGGAGCACTGAGTTCCGAACCATGACCCCAGCCAGAGCGATCATCCCGATAAATGATGTAGCTGTGAAATAGGCTCCAAATGCCCAGTGACCAAGTACAATCCCAACCAGAGACAGCGGAATGGCGATCATCATGATCATCGGAGTCTTAAAGTTCTTAAACCACCCCACGATGAGCATGTAAATAATGATAATCACGACCAAGAAGGCAGCTCCCAAGTCAGCAAAAACTTCCAGAGTAATCTGCCACTCCCCATCCCACTTGATGGTAAAATCTTCTTCAGAATCGGGTTGGGCAGTGTAGAGTTCGCAGAGCTCATAGCAATCAGGAAGATTGATTTCAGCGAGCTTTTCATCGATCCCTAGGATGGTGTACACCGGACTTTCTAAGTCTCCAGCCATATCGGCCAAGACGTAGACTACACGCTTTTGGTCTTTGCGATAGATTGTCTTTGGAGCTGGTCGTTCTTCCACCGTGATCAAGTCGCCGACGGGCACTGCGCGTCCATCCTGATTGATAATCTTCATACCCTTCACTTGATCCAAGCTGGCCTTTTGTTCATTCTTCAAGGCCATAACCACATCTACGTCGTCGTAGGAAGTTTCATCGTACAAGAATGAGATCGGCATTTCTCTCAGAATCTGCGTGAGATTCCCAACGAGCTGACCACCGGCAACACCATTAAGCATGGCTCTTTCGTGGTCTACCTTGAGCACATACTCGGTTTGATCAGCTTCAACCATCCAGTCTACATCCACCACATCGTCAGAATTCTCAAGAATCTCTTTCACCTGACGCGCCACTTCAATTTGCTGATCGTACTCGGGCCCGTATACTTCGGCGACGAGGGTTGAAAGGACAGGTGGTCCTGGTGGTACTTCCACCAATTTCACATTGGCTCCGTACTGGTCTCCAATCTCTTGGATACCTGCTCTCATCTTTTTGGCAATGTCGTGGCTCTGAAGATCTCGATCTTCCTTTGAACTCAGGTTTACCTGAATATCTGCCATATTGCTACCCGCTCGCTGGTCATAGTGCCTTACCAAGCCATTGAAGGTGATCGGTGCAGATGTACCTACGTAGGTTTGATAGTTTTCAACTTCTGGGAACTGCGCCACGTATTGAGCTATCTCACGAGCTACTACGGCTGTTCGTTCTAGCGTGGTTCCTTCAGGCATATCTATCACCACCTGAAACTCATTCTTATTGTCGAAAGGAAGCATTTTTACTGCTACCGATTGATTGAAGAACATGGCCACAGAACCTAAGAGCAATACGGCGGTCACCCCAAGGATAAACCATCGCTTGCGACCGTTGTCGAGCAATGGACGCTCGATACGGTTGTAAAGCTTGTAAATCAAATTTGGTTTGTGATCGGGCTCTGACTCAGACTTCTCCTTTTCGTTCAAAAAGTGATACCCGAGGTAAGGCGTTACGGTAAGAGCTACAAATAGAGAAAGCAACATGGCAATCGAAGCTCCGATCGGCATCGGGCTCATGTAAGGTCCCATCATCCCCGATACGAATGCCATAGGTAAAATGGCAGCGATAACTGTAAACGTGGCCAAAATCGTAGGGTTTCCGACTTCGTTGATAGCGAAAATTGCCGCTTCTTTAAAGGGAAGCTTTCGCGCTTTGAAGTGCCGGTGCATATTTTCGGCAATGATGATACTGTCGTCAACGACGATACCAACAACGAATACCAAAGCAAACAAGGTAATTCGGTTCAGGGTGTACCCCAACATGTAATAGCTGAATAAGGTGAGCGCAAACGTGAGTGGTACCGATAAGAATACCACTAATCCACCGCGCCAACCCATTGCTAGCATTACCAATACAGTTACTGCGATAATCGCCACACCGAGGTGGAGCAACAGCTCCCCTACTTTGTGGGAGGCGGTCTCACCGTAGTTTCTCGTGATTTCGACCTTTACATCATCTGGTATCAGTGTGCGCTCAAGTCCTTCAACTTTTTCGATGACCTTGGCGGCAATGCTCATGGCATCGGCTCCGCTCACCTTACCCACGGCGATGGTCACGGCCTGGTATTCTGAACTGTATTCAGCCGACTTCGGATTGTAGTCTCCATACCCAAGCGACACATAGCTAGCAGGGTTTTCAGGCCCGTCAATGATGTGGGCCACTTGCCCCAAATAAACTGGTGTATTGCTGGATACGCCAACAACAAGGCGCTCTAGTTCTTCCTTAGACTTGAAAAAACCATTGGTATTGATCAAAAACTCCTGATCGGAGTGAACAATGGCGCCCGACTGAGCTGCGGCGTGATTGGCTTTAATCATTTGCATGATTTTCAAGGCATCCACACCCATTCCGGCCATCAGGTCAGGATCTAATTCTACTCTCAACTCCCTGTTTCGTCCACCGATGATGCTCACCTGCGCTACATCATCTACTTTCTTGATTTCAGAAGAGAGCTCCTCTGCAATGGAACGAATTTGATAATCGTCGTAAGTCTCGCTCCAAAGGGTAAGCCCAAGCATCGGCACATCATCGATGGATCTGGTTTTAACCATCGGCTTCATGGCCCCCATGGGCAAGTTCGGCAAGTACTTCTCTAGCTCGTTGTAGAGATTTACATACGAACGCTCGATGTCTTCCCCTACGTAAAACTGAACAACCAACATGGCTTGTCCATTCATCGAGATGCTGTGGATGTGCTCTACACCTGGTATATTTGAAATAGCTTTCTCCAATGGCTGTACCACGCGCTTCTCAAGCTCTAAAGGCGATGCTCCCGGATATCCAACCATAATATCGGCCATTGGGACATCGATTTGGGGCTCTTCTTCTCGTGGGATTAATGTGGAGCTATAAACCCCGATGATCATCAATCCGATCATGAGCAGGATCGTCAGCTTAGACTCCATAAAGAAGCCTGCCACTTTTCCTGAAATTCCTTCTTTCATATCAGTTTCGCTTTCGAGTGATTAATAAGTCAATGCGACACCATTGAACAAGCGGCCATCGGCACTGACCACGTACTGCTCGCCCATACTCAAGCCAGACAACACTTCGACTTGATCGCCAAATTCATTTCCGACGGTAAGCCATCTCAGAATGGCCGTACCCGACTTGCCAACTGTGTAAACTCCCGTCAGTTGTCCTTTATGAACCAATGCCGATTTCGGGATGAATACCCTATTGTTCTTACTTTCTCCTTCCGACTCGATAAGTGCGGTGACATACATCCCCGCTTTCACCGAATTGCCGGGCTTTTCAACTCGAATTTTAGCCAAATACTGACCTCCTGTGAGCGCCGATGAAGGACTGAGTTCGGTAACCGTCCCTATCAACTCTTCATTGGTGGAGCGAACGTTTAAAACGGCCTTGGCTCCCTGGCTAAGGCCCTGAATGTCTTCTTCTGCAATCATCACTACGGCATCCATCTCATCCGATGATTCTACCCGAAGCAAAGGCATGCTTGGATTTGCCATGTTTCCTACTTTCGCCATTACTTGAACCACAGTTCCGTCAAAAGGCGATTTGATACTTAAATACGCCGACTGCGCATCGACTTCACGCTTCATTTGGTTGGCAGCGTCTACTTCGGCTCTAGCGAGCTGGTACTGCATTTCGACCTGCTCAAATTCCGCATCCGATGAACTTCCTTTTTCCTTGAGCGACTTATACCGTTCGTAGTTACGCTCTGCTATACTCAAGCCCGTTTCGGCTTGAATGATGCGCGCTTCAACTTGAGCCTTTTTTGCGGCAATATCCTGTCCATCTACTGTGAGTACCGTCTGACCCTTTTTCACTGAGTCGCCTGTCTTCACTGGAATATCCTTGATATATCCCATAAATCGGGTTGAGATATTTACTCCTTGCGAAGACTCGATTTTGCCAGTAGCCAACACAGATTTTTGGTTGTCCATACCCGACACTTCGGCTACTCTTACTACTACCGTTTCTGTGGTACCAGCCAATTCTTTCTCCGGACTCTGACACCCTGCGAGTGCTATAAATCCGATTAATCCGATTGTTTTATATAATGTATTCATCTTTCTATTCAGTTAAAAAATTGATGTACTCTCTGGTTAGTTGATATTCAAAAACGGCTTGGAGATAGGCCATCTCCTTCTGAAACAATTGGGCTTCGGTAATCAAAAGATCACTCGTTTTCTCTAGCCCTTCTTCGTATCGATCTTTCCGAATAGAATAAGCTTCTCGGTATTGCTGCACAGCCAGTTCCTGGTTGGCCACATTTCCGCGAGCCACAGCCAAGTTTCTCACTTGCTGCTCAAACTCAAGTTGGCTCGTTGAGACATATTGATCAGCTTCCGTTTTGGCCACTTCGTATTGCAATCGAGATTTCTCGTTTTGGCCAAGGGATTGGTAGCCGTTGAACAGTTTCCAGCTAAGCTGGACACCAACTAGGTAGCCCGTTGCATCAGCTTGAAAAATCTCATCGTCGTACATTTGGTATCGCCCAAAGGCATTCACCCGAGGTAAAAAGCTCGACTTACTGGCCTGATGCATATTTTTCATGGCTTCAGCCGATAGATTCATAGCCTGGATATCGGCTCGAGAAGTTGACATGGTTGGATTATAGTCCAGCTCAGCATCTTCAAAAGTCAAAGGCTCATTGGGTACGTAGATTACGTCGAGCGTATCGCGCACCAGAAACTTCAGATAGTCGGAGCAATAGATGAGCTGTGATTGAGCCTTCTCCATTTTATTCTCCACATCAGCGAGATACACTTGGGCTTCAAGCAAATCTGGCTTTTGAATAAAACCAACATCAAAAAAGTCCTGAGCCATTTTTACACTGGCTTCTGCAGCGTCTTTGGCTCGCTCCAACACATTTACAGCTTCGTAAGCCAACTGCAATTGCATATACGCCTTCTTGGTCTCGAGCTGAATACCTTCGAAAGTGCGTTCGGCCTTGAGCTTCATGGCTTCCGTTTTTTGCTTAGCTGCACTTCGCTGGTAGAACCCATCCACGTTGATCAATGGCTGAAGTACTTCTATTTCAGTCGCAAAGTTGTCGGTACGTTCAGGGTCGTTGAGCAAATCCGGGTTGAAGTCGGCGGATGTAAGAATCGATTGATTCAGCTTAGATCCGAATGCCATCAAGGGGTTGGTAGTCGTCATCGCTGTGTACGAGAGCCCGACCTGTGGCAGGAAGACGGCATTGGTTTGCTTGACTCCAGCCTGAGCGGCCGCCGCTTCTTTTTGACTTAGGATTACTTGCCAGTTAGATTCTGAAATCTTTGAGAGGAAATACTCGTTGGTCACTTCCAGACTGTCTTGCGCCGATGCGATCGTAGCAAACAGGAAGCATGGCCCAAGGAGTAACCACCTATAAGTTCTGTGCATTCTTCTAAAATTTTAGACAAAATTACCGGGGAAGAATGGTTGAGAATGTGACTCGGGTTACACAGGAATAGGAGAATCAATTTGATCGATGGAACTGAACATATGATTCAATCAGTCGGAAACAAAAAAGCCTCGATTAAACTATCTCTCGGATAGCATCTTGAAGCTTTGGCAAGACCAAGTCCTTGAACCAAGGATTTCGGGCTTGCCAGATATTGTTCCTTGGGGAAGGGTGTGGCAAGGCAAAGTAGCGGGGCAAATATTCTTCGAATGATCTGACGGTTTCGGTGAGCGTCGATTTTTTCGATGTACCGAGGTAATAAGCCTGTGCGTAAGCCCCGACCAACAGGGTGAGTTGAATGTGCGGCATGGCTTCGAGCAAGCTTTGATGCCAAGTCGTTGCACAGATTTTTGGCGGCGGAAGATCTCCAGATTTTCCGGTGCCGGGATAGCAAAAGCCCATAGGAACAATGGCAAAAACAGACTCATCGTAGAAGAGTTCATCATCTACGCCCATCCATTTTCGCAAGTTAACCCCGCTCGGGTCGTTCCAAGGGACTCCTGATTTGTGAACCCTAATCCCTGGTGCCTGGCCCACAATCAAGATCTTCGATTCTGCACTCGTCCTGAGCACCGGACGGGGGCCAAGTGGGAGCTCTTGACAGAAGGAGCAGGCCCTGATTTGTTGAAGTAAATCACGCATGTTTCAAAATTAAATCATTTTTACTGCAACACTGTTGCGTTTAATAATTAGCTTTGCCCAAAATTTAGAACACATGCGATCTTTTAATCTATTAAAAACCCTTGCCCTAGGTGGCGCAGTCTTGTTTCTAGCATCATGCGATGACGATGATCCAGAAACACCAGTTATCCCGAACGAAGAAGAAGTAATTACGACTTTGACGTTGACTCTTTCTTCAGACGGTAATGATGATGTGGTATTGAAGTTTCAAGACTTGGATGGCGATGGTGGAGACGCTCCGATCATTACTCCATCTACAGCTTCCCTGAACGTGAATACCACTTACACAGGTGTAATCAAAGTTGAAAACGAACTGGAAGATCCCGCTGAAAACATCACTGAAGAAGTGGAAGAAGAAGGTGATGAGCACCAGTTTTTCTTCATGGATTCTAACGACATCCTTAGCTATTCTTACTCGGATCAAGATGAAAACGGGAATCCAATCGGTATTGAGTCAGAAATTATGACAGGTACAGATGGAAGTACCACATTGACTATTACACTACGTCACGAGCCAGACAAGTACGCCGAAGGAGTAGCTGATGGAGATATTACAAATGCAGGTGGAGAAACCGATATTGAAGTATCTTTCGACATTGATGTCGAAGAGTAAACTCATCTACATATTCTTATTGTGCAGTCTTGCGGGAACGAGTTTCGCGCAAGACTGTTTTTATTCTATCCGTGGTCAAATCATCGATTCGCACCACGAAGAAGGGGTGACGTATGCCAATATTTACGTTGCCGAAACCAAAACGGGAGCCGTTTCATCAGAAGACGGCCACTTCATTTTAAAGGATCTTTGTCTCGGTGAATACCACCTTCACATCAGCCATATCGGTTGCGAAACCGAAGTCCTGCTTATCAAGTTATCGAGTGACACGACCATTACAGTTACCCTGAATCACACCGGTGAGATGCTCCATGAAGTTCAGATTGAAGGTGAGCAGGAAAAGCGATCGACTGAAAATGTGGTGGAGCTCGGAAGAAGAGAGATTACCGCCAAAGCCGATCAAAACCTGGGCAACATGCTCTCTTCGGTGCTTGGAGTCACCACAATCAAAACGGGAAACAACGTCAGCAAACCTGTCATCCACGGTTTGTACGGAAACCGCATTTCGATTCTCAACCACGGAATAGTGCAAGCTGGTCAGCAATGGGGTGTAGATCATGCGCCCGAGATCGATCCGCTCTCTGCCAAGAAAATCACAGTGGTAAAGGGCGTGGGCTCAGTGGCTTACCAAGGCAGTTCGCTGGGTAGCCTTATTCTGATCGAGTCGGGGTCTATTCCCAACGAGCCGCATATTCATGGGTTTGGCTCTTACTTCTTCGACACCAATGGCCGTGGCCACGGCGCGCACGGCCAAGTGGAGCAATACGGAAAATTTGCCGCCTGGCGGGTGGGGGTCACCGGCCGGTACAGCGGCGATCAATCGGCGCCCGACTACTATTTGCGCAATACCGGAAACCGCGAATACAGCGCCTTTGCCCAAGTGGAAAAAACCTTCGGCGATTCGTGGAAATCGGAGCTCTATACTAGCTCATACAATACAGAAATCGGCATCTTGCGCGGATCGCACATCGGCAATCTCACCGACTTGGAAGATGCCCTGGAGCGCGATGAGCCCTTCTACACCCAAGATGAGTTTAGCTACGACATCAGCGCCCCCTACCAGCAAGTCAACCACCATTTGGCAAAGCTGAGTCTGCAAAAGACTTTCGGTAGTGAATCGTACATTATAGCTACTTACGCCGGACAGTGGGACTACCGAAAGGAGTTTGACGTGAGGCGAGGTGGGCGATCAGACACCCCTGCCCTTTCGCTCGATCAAAACTCCCAGTTTTTTGAGCTGAAATGGCGAACCAAAATAGGAGCGAGCCAGGTAGAGACGGGGTATCAATATACCACCATAGACAATGTGAATGATCCCGAGACGGGCATTCTCCCGCTCATTCCCGACTACATTTCCGACAAATACGGTGGGTATATCACTTTCACCAACCAGCGCGAAAAGATCAAGACTGAAATTGGCGGAAGGGTGGATTACGAGAATCAGCGCGTAGCTGCCATATCCAACACCGTACCGCGCGAAGTGGTGCGCTTTAAGAATGAAATGCTCGGTTTCAACGCCCAGGCGGGGATCACCTACCAGCCGGTACACGATTACAAAGTGAGTTTTAATCTCGGTGCGGCGGTTCGGAATCCCGAAGTGAACGAGCGCTACAGCCAGGGACTCCACCAAGGCGTGGGTGCCATTGAAGAAGGCGACCCCAACTTATCGGAAGAGCGTTCCCTAAAGGCCACGTTATCGGTCGGTGGGGAGTCGAAGGAGAAGGTTTTCTGGGAAGTATTGGCCTATGCTCAGTGGATTGACGACTACATCTACCTGGCCCCGCAAGACGAGTTCAGGCTGACTATACGTGGTGCCTTTCCCGTGTACAAGTACGAGCAGACGCAAGCACTCATTTATGGAGCCGACGCTTCAGTGATCTATGAATTCTCCGATCGATTAAATATCCAGGGTACGTACAGCTTCACGCGGGGTCAGAACTTAGATACCGACGAAGGCTTGCCTTGGATTCCACCGGGGCGCGTAAAGGGCGAGTTGTCGCATTTGATACCCGAAGCCATCGGGCTCAAGAATATTGAATTGAATTTGGAGTACGGATATGTTTTCGAAGAGACCCACGTAGATCCCGAGCTTGATATAGCTCCACCCCCACCCGGCTACGGATTGCTGGGTGCATCGATCTCTGCGCAGAAGTCGTGGGGAAAAACACGGTGGACCTTCTACACCCGAGGCGAGAACTTACTGAACACCACGTACCGGGATTACCTGAATAGATTGCGTTACTTTGCAGATGATTTGGGGATAAACGTCGTTCTCGGTTTTAAAGTCGCATTTTAAGATGGATACTAGTCAAGTCAAATCGCTCTTAAATCAGCACAAGCTCAAAGCCACGCCGTCGCGCTTGGCTCTATACCACTACGTTCACGATTTTGGGAGTGCTGTGCCCTACTCCAATATTCAGGACGAGTTTAAGGACCTGGATCGCGTAACGCTCTACCGTACGCTAAACGCCATGTGCGACAAAGGGTTGATGCACCGCGCATCGGTGGGCGACGACGAAGTGCACTACGCTGTATGCGCCCATTCTTGCACCACAACCGAGCACCACCACGACCACGTTCACTTTAAGTGCGACGACTGCGAGCGTCTGTACTGCGTACCGACCAAAGGCCTTTCGACAATCGAGCTCGACGGGTACGAAGTGAGAGAGATTCAGATTCAGTTGTCGGGGGTTTGTAAGGGGTGTAGAGGGTAGTGAGTAGCCCCGATAGGGATCGGGGTCTCCGCTGCGCTACGATTGGGTATTGATTGTACCAAGTATTAAGTATTAGGTACAAAGATGTGTTGAGGCCACCGTATTCTCCTTGGCCTCAGGGTTTAAGAAGTGAAAAACGAAAAGTGAAAAGTATCCATCACCGAAAAAGAGCGTCTGCTAAGAAATTTAGTTGGATTTGAATGGGGGTTCGTCTGCTCCGGTTTAGGAAATTTCGTGGATGCAAAATTGACCAAACAATTGATAGAGTTGAGCCCAATTAGTAAAGCAGTCCTTTAGGGACGCGCTGTGGGTAACGAAACATGGTATAGACGACTATGTGCCGTAAGTACTACCTGCTTTTTTTTTGAGAAGGTAATTCCGAAAGGCTTTGGACTCTGCACTTCGATGTATGGCCCAACTACCCTTAATTTACAACATTTTATACCAAATCAGCTTCGCTGGCAGGTCAGGGCTGATACTTAGTCTGTATTTAGTCTATACTTAGTCTGTACTTAGTCTGTACTTAATCACTACCTAGTTGGCACATGATAAGGTCTGAGTAGATAAGCAGGAAGATTTATTGATTTGCTTGTTGTTTTGGATGTGTATAAATGAAAAAGCGCTGTCCCGAAGCTTCAGGACAGCGCAATGCGTATAAAATCATTTGGGTTTACATCTTCATGGTCACACCGACTCCGTAGGCAGAGCCGCCGAGTCTTCCACCACCAAGCTCGAGGTATACACCCCATTGGTCGCTCCAGAACCAACGTCCACCAACTTGAAGCCCTAGGTCAAGGTCGCTGTTGTAGTCGTTGTTCAAGGCTACACCAAAACCGAGATTGGCTCCAGCGTAAAAGTCCCATTCGCTTGGTAGTCCAATCAAATCATCGAAGTAATAATTTCCTTTGGCGCCTAGGGTCATGTAATCGAGATCGAAGTTGGTGTATGCAGCCGGCCCAACCGTAATAGCCGATGATACTGGAAATTCCAAACTAGCTCCGATAACCCCTAGGTTCAAGTATTTTTCAGCTTGTCCATAGCTGCTGAGACTAAAGCAGATCGCTGCCCCTAGAAGTAAGAATACCTTTTTCATTGTCATTGTTTTGGTTTAAGTTGACAAAGGTAGGCTTCTTGATTAAATCTGGGATATAGAAGATGGAGGAAATGGTTGGAGGGGAATAATGTCGGCTGGTGATATCAGAATGAAGATAATAAGTTTAGCATTTGTGATACACCATTCTCCCTACGGTGCAGAGAGTATTGCTTAGTATGGTAAATTATCCCGCTTAGACATAGATCAGATCATCTTGGATTGAATTTAGATAGCGCGGCTTAATGCCATTTTTTGAAATGAGATCTACTTTTCTACCGAGAGCAGATTCAAGTTCTTCTGCCAAATCAATAAAGTCCGACCCTATTTTACCGTTTAGTTCTACAAGGATATCTACATCGCTATTATCCTGCTGATCTCCACGTGAATAGGATCCAAATAGGGCCATGCCAGATATGGGGTATTTCTCAGCTAATCGCGTCTTTAGATTCCTTAGTTTCGAAAGTATTTCTTCTTGTGGACTCATATTTCAAATTTAAGAATTCAATTGGCATATGCTGGAAGAGCGTAGTGGTTGTGTACTCCTTCTAAAAAGACAAAATTGATCAAGGCTAGCTTTCCCATCACCTCAACTTCCGATAAACCTTCCTTAGCCCGGGGAGCTTTTGGCCGAGTTTGGTTTTGAGTCCGGCTTGGTGATTGAGTTGATGGAGGAGATCGGTTTTGGCGTAGGCGCCGTGGTTGGTTAGGTCCACAAATTTAAATCCGCGGCATTCTTTGGTCATCAAAAATTGGCTATGCGGGAGTCCGTAGATGGTGGTGTTCATGGCTTCGGCGAAGTAAACGGCAAAGGGAAAGACGAGCGTGGGCTCGAAGTTCTTGCTGTGCTGCCAGATATTGGCTGCAAAGTCGTCGCCGGCTATGACCCCGGTTTCAGAGATCTTGGGCCAGATATTCACCAAATCGATAGTAATGCCTTTGAGGGTATGATCGCCATCCACATAGGCGAAGTCGATGGAGTTATCGAGAATCTGGTTGATCACTTCGGTGGTCTTGCCGCGGAGCACGGTGCGCTTTTCCTTGGCAAAATCAGTGTGCTCCATGGTCTCCTTGTAAAAGGCTTCGAAGGTATCGTTGTCCTTGTTGGCGGGCTTGTTCCAATCGTCGAGATTGCGCCAGGGATCGATCATGGTGTAGCGCTCCACACCCCTACATGCCGAGAGAATGGTCTCGGCAAACTCACCCTTGTACACTCCGATCTCGGCAACGGAAGATGACCCGAGTTGATTGACCAGCCCCACCCAAAACTCGAGCCTGTTGTTGGATGATTCCAGAAGGGCTTTGATTTGATTTTCCATAATGCGAGTTTGAGTTGGTTTGGGTCTTGGCTTAGTTTTCGGTGGAGAGAAATATATAGTAATTCGGGTCGGGAGTCAAGCGGCCGGCTACCCCAGCAGGTAGTGCTCCGCCATTGAGTGATGTAGTCGGCCCGATTTCTAGTCTATTCCCGTTTTCATCTACCAGGATGACGGGCATATTGAAATCATCTCTACAATTGGTCCACTTATAGCTTATCCCCCCTTCTACTTGATTTAGCACCAAGGCCGGCACTCGGCTATCGCGGAGGTACTGATCAAAAAAGGGCTTTAAGTCTAAGTCGAGAAAGTCGGCCATATACGTTTCGATATCGGCTGAAGAGACCGTTTGGTGAAAGAAACGCGCATTCAAGCCGCGGAGCATATTTCGCCACTTCTCATCGTCGTCGACCCAAGTCCGCAGGGTGTTGAGCATATTGCTACCCTTGTAGTACACATCGCTGGTGGTGTGGGCGTTTACATTGTAATCGGCGATCATGGGTTCTTTGTTTTCGATTGCTAATCGCGTACCCCGCACGTAGGTCTGCCCTGCTTCCTTGCCGAAGAAGTACTCGAGAAAAAGAGACTCAGAATAGCTAGTAAACGACTCGTGTATCCACATATCGGCAGCATCCTTGTGGGTGATGCTGTTGGCAAACCACTCGTGCCCCGATTCGTGAACGATGATAAAATCGAATTTCAAGCCCCAGCCCGTGCCGCTCAAATCACTACCGAGATAACCTTGCATAAATTGGTTTCCGTAGGTCACCGAACTTTGGTGTTCCATTCCCAAATAGGGTACTTCTACGAGCTTGTACGAGTCTTCGTAAAACGGGTATGGCCCAAACCAGTGTTCAAGAGCTTCTAAGGTGCGGTGCCCATCTTCAAACTGCTCTTTGGCCTTTTCCAAGTTATAACTTAGCACCCAATAATCGGTGTCGAGCTTTCCCTTTTCGCCTTCGTACTGACTTCCGAAATGTACGTAGTCGCCCACGTTTACATTGACCCCGTAGTTGTTTATGGGGTTGATCACCTTCCAGGTAAAAGTCCGCTTCTTTCCTTTTTTCACATTGCTTTCGAGCCGACCGTTGCCTACCGCCACCAAATGCTTTGGCACGGTAATCTTTAAGGTCAGCCCCTCATCGGGCTCGTCGTACATATGATCCTTGCACGGCCACCATAGACTAGCCCCAATGCCTTGACAAGATGTGGCGATAAAATCGACTCCGTTTTCGTCTTTCTGCCAGGTAAAGCCACCATCCCAAGGTGGGTGAATGGCTTCTTGCGGGGTTCCCGAAAAGGACACTTCAATCTCGCGCCAGGTACCCGGCTTGGGCTCGGCTTGGCAGGTAATGAAATAGGCGTTTCCATCGCGGCTAAAGTCCAGCTCCGTGCCACCTTCCGTCACCTTGTTGATCTGCATAGGTTCTTGGAGATCGATTTGCATGATGCGGCCAGGTGCCTTGCTTCTGAATTGAATGGTGTTTTTTCCCGCAATGGATTTCGTTTCGGGAAAAACTTCGACTTCGAGGGTATAGTGGAGTAGATCCCACCACGCGCGTTCTGTGGTAATGCTTCCCCGCAGCGTATCCTGATGGGTGTATTTGTGATCCGATTGCCCATAGCCGATTTCGGCCGTAGCCAAGGCTAAAAAAGCCAGGCAGATTCCCGCTAAGTGGGAGGACAGTTTCGTTCTATTCTTTATCGTTTTCATTCAGTCTTTTAGATTCAATCTTATTCGAGAAAAACATGGCCACCGCGATACAAGCTCCTGACAGTATCTGTATATATGCCGATGAATTGGACATCCAATTCAAATTGGAGTAGTCTACCGCGAAGACTATGCTATATAAAGCAATTAATACTCCAAAGACACCGACAACAATCCTAACTTTTCTTAAATCCACATTTTCGTTTTTCTATTGGGATCAAGATAGAAAAAGTAGTGCGTTAAAGCGCGCACAGCACTTTACTCTACTTCAATAAATGTGGAGCTTCCTTCACTTAGCTCAAACATCGATCCGTTCCAGATATATAAACATTCACAGCGATACATGGGCACGGGAAAGGGATACGCTTCTTTGAGTTCCACTTCTTCGTCATCGGCACAGAGGCAGTATTCTGTCAGGTCGTCGGTATTGTAATTTACGGTGATGGTATTGGTTTGCGCGTCGTAACGCAGGGTTTCATCCCACGATCTGGAATTAACTTCCACGTCGAATATCCGCTCGAACTGGCCATGATCTTCCGTCCACAATTCCACCCCTTCCAAGAAGCAGTAAGAGCATCCGCGTGTGTAGTACTCCATCACATAATAGACTTCCCCCCCAGATTGGATGGTGTCTATGCTGTGATACCCATCTACCTGAAAGGCTTCGCTTTGCGCACTTTGGACTCGATCCCAGCCTGTGAAATAGACCCAGGCGATTCGGCTCTGATAGGTGCCACCTGTTTTTTCATCTAGCGAAAACGCTACGAGCTTCTGATCTGGGGAAATGGCCATACCAAGTCCTTCACCCCAATCGGCTTGCGCCTGCACCAGATCAAACTCCGGATGAGCCGTGATGCTATCGACTAGCTCAACAATCTGCGTTTGGAAGAAGTACATTAAATCGAATAGCTCAATAGAATCGTTCCGGGTGACCCAATTTTCTTCTGTGGATTCGAATATCCGATTGATTTCTGGCAGGAAATCGGCGTACTCCGATGCGGGTTGGAGGTCATCCATATGCGGATCGAGTCCTTCGTAAGCTTCAATGCAGCGCTTCGCACGGCCAGCAAGTTCAATGTATGTTGCAGACTGTGCCGAAACATGCGAAGCGAAAAGGCTTGCAAGGAAAAACCAGATGTACGTGATGGGCATATTCATGGAGAGACAAGAATAGTGCCTTTTTTGGAATGAAGCCTTCCTTCC
This sequence comes from Bacteroidia bacterium, assembly GCA_030427905.1. GTDB lineage: Bacteria > Bacteroidota > Bacteroidia > Flavobacteriales_D > Cryomorphaceae > CBDDKU01. The sequence continues at coordinate 124,913 of JAUICL010000006.1, read as the reverse complement.
TAGAGATTCCGAAAGGCGTCAAATACAAAGAGCATCTCACGGCCTATCTCGTTTGAACGCTCGGTGTATACTTCTGCTTCGTTGGGTTCACCATCTGCTTCTTTTGGATCTTCGTACGGTAGTGAGATGCGTCTTGCAGCTGTAGGGATAAAGGGACAATTGGCATCGGCGTGGCTACAGGTCATCACAGCGGCAAAACGGGTTTGCGGGTTGAATGGATTGTCGAAGGTTTTCGAGAAGCCAATCACAGGGTGTTTATTGCCGTCGTATTTTATTTGGTAAATCGGGTTGTCGCTTTCTGAAAGCTTTACGATGTCGAATCCGGCCGAAGCAAGCGTCTGAGCCGTATTGGGGTGGAGAGCTGTCGCTTCGGTGCCCCCTGAGAATGCGATAAAATCTTCAACTCCATATCGGTGAGCAGCGGCCTGAGCCCAAACTTGAGCCAAGTGACTGCGGCGAGAATTGTGAGTGCAAATAAATATAGCGTGCGCTCTACCGAGTGTCTCAATTTTCTCTTTCACGAACATCGCCAAATCTTGAAGCGGCTTTTTTCGCTCTTCTGGAATCTGGTCGAAGCTCTTTTCGAGAATCTCTATATGGCTGTTGAGTTTTGTAAAATCCATCATGTCTGTTTTGTGGTACAAAAGTACCTTATCACCTTCCGGATTCACCCCCCAGAAATGTGAAATTTACGTAAAGAATCGAGCTATCTTCACTGCTGAGAGATTGGGCAATTCGAGGCGTTGGTCGAGAATTTGAAACCCGTGTTTGAGGTAAAATTCGAGTGGGCTCCTGTAGGGACCACCATCAGCGTGCTTATAACCAGGTTTATCAATCACCCAGCCCACCAAATCGGGATTCATATTCAGAGCATCGCGCAGTAGTTTAGATCCGACTCCACGGCCACGATAGGTCTTGCTCACCATCATCGCAAACCACCGCTCTCCCTCCCTATCAAAATCCCAAAACCAGGCTATGAGTGCCCTGCTGATGTAGTACAGTCGGTGTTTTGGATCGCCCAAGCTGGCCAAATACGCATCTAAGTCTTCCAAATCCTTCAGGTGCAAGGTAGTGGGATAGGCTTCATTCCAGAGCTGAAGCGCATCGGATTTTTGCTTCTCGCTAAGAACACTGCACGAAATGACATTATACTCGCTCATAGTGCAGATTGACGACTCCTGTGGGAAAGGTCTTCGAATCGGTCAGCTTAAATTTCTGGTCTATTTCACTCTCGGGAAACAGTCTGATTCCGTTTCCAATCATCCGAGGGATGATGGTAATGATCATTTCATCGACTGCATCGTGCTCTAGAAATTCTCTGATGAGTTTACCCCCACCCACAAGCCAGATGTTTTTCTCGCTTACCGACTTTAGTCTTTCAATCTCCTCAGGTGTTACATCGGTGGCCAGTGAAGTATCAGGGGTCGGTGTTTTGAAATCAGTGTGCGAGGAGTAAATAATCGTTTTGCAACCATCGTAGGGCCAGTCTACGTCAAAGCCGAGAACTTCTTCGTAGGTGCTGCGTCCCATTAGGATGCAGTCAATGGTTTCGTAAAATGCGCTATACCCAAAATCAACTCCTTCGGGCACTTCGAGCTCATCGAGCCAGTCGAGGGAACCATTTTGTCGTGCAATGTATCCATCTAGCGTAGTAGCGATGTAGAGTTTGATTTTGGGCATAGCGTGAGGTTTGCTGCAAAGTAGCAAAACTCCCTGTATATCATGTATTAAAAGTGATACTTGATGGTAAAACTCCCATCCCAAATAACATCATTCCTACTTCTCTCTGATGCACCATCCCATTCCGAAACGGGAGAATTGCTATTAAACTCACTCCATTCAAATCGCGGCCCGACCATCAAGTTCAAACTCAATCTATTGTTGCACATCATGTAGGATAATCCCGCACCAAATATGGCGGCGTTGTCGTAGTAACCTACGCTCTCAGTCCCACCAAATCCGAATGAATATCCAGCCTGAACAAAGGGGGATAGTTTTGACTTAGTTAAGTGGTAACGCGCAAACAGATCGTATTCAAAATCCAGCTGCGAACTACGCACATCTATCGTATTGTTTAAGTTTAAGGAGAGCTGATCCATGATAAATCGGCTGTATTCAAACTCGAAAGTCATGTTCCAATTGGCATTCCCTACGCTGGCTGGCCAGATCATCCCCCCGAATGAATTTCGACCCTTTTTATACCACTCAAATGTGGGCTTAGATTCTTTCAGCGTTTCATCTTGTGCCGATAGATTAAGGCTTAAAAGGAAATAAGCGAGAAATAGTGTTTTTTGTCTCATAGTTTGTTGGTTTTACTCTGAGACGGACTGATTCTCGTTTTCGTTACTGTTAAAAAAGGTGAATCAAGTTGAAAGCTTAGGCCACCGATTTTAAAAGGATGTGACCCAGATAAGGGCAATAATCCGGTTTGTCGATAAAAGGTATTCTTTTCCCCTTTCTTTTGTCATGCATCGCCGTCGGCAAGCCTTGCTTCTCCGCCAACCGCGTGCCGCCTTAGCTTCAGCGGTGGCGCAAGCTACGGCGACACACGGATAGTGGCCGATGGATACAAAAGGAACGAAAAATCTTGGCTGTAATTTTATTTCTTGAAACTCCTTCTCGATACACCTCTGACACTCCCGCTGGTCGATCAGCGGCACTCGAAGCGACTAATTAAGTGCATATTGCAAAATTACCTTATTGCAAAAAACATAAGGGTCACATTCTTAAGCAGCCTTTTTAGAATTGATAAAATCAAAACGGATCGGAAAACTCTGAATCGGTAGTCATCTCGTGATCTGTCAGGGTTTTCAGGAAGTTCACCAAATCTGTTTTATCCTGATCGGTCAGCATCAAGCCCGAATTCTGTGTGGCCAAAAGCGCAGGATCTACAGTTGTAGATGTTTTAATTCCTTCGTTGTAATGATCCACCACTTCTTCGAGGGTCGCAAACCTTCCGTCGTGCATATACGGAGGGGTGAGCTCCACATTGCGCAGGGATGTCACTTTAAACTTAGCCCGATCAGCTGGGTTCTTCGTAACGCCTTCCCGACCTAGATCTGTAAAATCGGCGTCTTCGTCCAACCCGTTGTTCATGTACTGATCATTTTCGAAGTTAGGTCCGCCGTGACAGTGTTGGCAATCGGCACCAGAAAGCTCAGGAAAAAACGGGTTGTATTCGGTCATAAAAAGCTCCAACCCGCGGAGTTCACTTTCGGTCAGTTCGGCGGTTCCAGCCAGGTACTGGTCGTATTTTGAACGGCCAGATACGATGGTAAGCATAAACTGCTCGAGGGCCAGCGAAATGCGATTAGGAGAAACTTGATCATCGCCAAAAGCCCTAATGAACTGATCGCGGTACATCTGAGAATCACTTAATTTTTGGACGACATTACTCAGGGTTTCATTCATTTCCAGTGGATCTTGAATGGGCAACAATGCTTGATGACGAAGCAGATGAGCCCGACCATCCCAAAAGAACTCATTGGTATTCCATGCCATATTAAAAACTCCCATGGCTTGTCGGTTTCCCGGAAGGCCTTCCACACCTATCGAGAAGCGGTTGGTATCAGAAAAAGCAGTGGACTGCATATGGCAAGATGCACAGGTCTGCGAGCCGTCATTCGAGAGCATGGGCTCGTAAAAAAGCATTCGTCCAAGCTTTACACTTTGCTGAGTCAATTGGTTATCGCCGGGCAACTGTGGTGGCGGAAGGTCGTAGTGGTTTAGTTCATAGGGCGTATCATCAAAAGCGACAACGCCTGGCTGATCGGTTGATTCATCGTCGCTATTGCATGCTGAAAAAGCAGCTATCAATAGGAAGAATCCTAAAATCTTACTTTGTAAAGGCATATTACTGAATATTGTGATTAGGATTGGCCAAAAACGATTCGTCAGTCAGCGACTTCAGAAAAGCGACCAAGTCCTTTTTTTGTTTTTCCGAGATATGAAAGCCTTGCAGTAATTCTGATTTATTGGGGTGATCCATTCCACCGGATGCATAGTGATCTATGACCTCTTCAAGGGAGGTGAACGATCCGTCGTGCATGTAGGGTGCGGTCATCTCCACATTTCGCAAAGTTGGAACCTTAAAGCGGGCCCGATCTTCTTCCAGACCAGTAAGACGATATCGCCCATTATCGAGGTAATCGCTGTACAAGCCATTGTTTTCGAAGGCGTAGTTTGTGAAATTGAAGCCACTGTGACACGAGCTGCAAGCGAGTGAATCGCTAAAGAAAAGGTCCAATCCACTCTGAGCTTCCTGGCTCATAGCCGAAAGCTCTCCTTGAAAATGTACCTGATCGTAGAGCGAGTTTCCGCTGATAAGCGTGCGCTCATAAGTCGCGATTGCCCGCGTAATGGCATAGGGATCAATGCCTCGATCAAAAGCTTTTTGAGCCATGCTCACATACGCAGGGTCTTCACTCAGCCGCTCCGAGATCAAAACGATGTTGAAGTCGAATTCATTGTGCTCTTGAATGGGAACGAGTACTTGCATCTCAAGGGTAGGCACCCCGCCTTCACTCGTAAAGTAAGGGTGGTATGCCACATTAGCCAGTGTGGGTGCATTGCGAGTCCCCAAAGCTCCACCGGCACCTAAACTAAATGGCAGGTGATCGGCGAAGGCCTTTGATTGCTGGTGGCAAGAGGCACAACTCACCGTAGAATCGCGCGATAAGGCTGGGTCAAAGAAAAGCTTCTTCCCCAAGTCGTAGGCAGCTAGAGTCAGCGGATTGTCTTCTGGAAAATCCACAGCGGGAAAGCCTTCCGGCACGACTAAAAGCTCAGCGTCCGCTAGGGTATCGGCGTTATCCTTTGCGCAGCCTATCGCAAGCCCTACAATACATATGTAGATGCAGAATTTTTGCAAGAAAAAATTTATTGAATGATCAACTTTCGCGTACCGATAGTGAGATCATCTGAGATTAAGTTCACCAAGTACATCCCCGTAGGAAAACCTGATACATCAACCTGCTGGCTAGAGCTGATCTGTTGGGCGCTATACACCACTTTACCCGTCAAATCAGCGATGGAAATTCCGAAGGTGCTTCCTTCCAATTGGTCGAAATCGAGTTTAAAGTTGCCATCTACTGCCGGGTTGGGCGAAAGGCGAAAGTCAATTTCAGCAATCGCTTCATTTGTTGAAAGCGTGGTAGACTCCAATTCAAAAACGAAGTCTCTCATGTTTTCGAGAGCTGCAATAGAAGCTCCCGTCTCGCCGTGCATGATGAGCCCACCACTAAAACTAATGCTGTTCAAGATTTCTTCAACGTGTGCATGAAGCGATATTGTCATATCATCCTCTTCTACAGTTTCGTTAATGGGAATGGTAATTTCAAAGTAGTAATCATCTCCTAGTGCATGGATTTGAACGATCTCGTCGGTAGCAGCGTCCACCCCTTCGATAGCCAAAAAGCGATACCCCGAAGCCCATCCCCAATGCATCGAAGGGTTCTGCGGTGCCAGCGGATTACTGGGTGGCAAGATAGATGGATCTTGATGGTTGGCTTCTTCATCCACACCTATGTGAAATGAAATGGCCTCAATGGTCGACATATTCAATGCTCCCACGGTAAATTCAGTTGGCTCTCCTGCATCGACAAGCACATACACATCACTAAAATCCTGAACCTGGCCACCATCGTGACTGACGGAGATTCCAGAAATGTAGTATTCCAACCGGTCGAGTGCAAACTCGGCTCCTTCATTGTTCATACCCACCTGGTCGAAGGTAAATTCATTTCCATTTAGCAAGTGGTCTATATTGACATTGATATTGGTTTGCCCAAGTACTGGCAAACACAGGGCTACGGCCCAAACGTGAAGTATTAATTTTCTCATCTTAAAAAAGGTTTTAAATATTGTTTGAATGGGATCTAACTAGGCACTCCGTATCATTCAAATGATATAAACCTGGATGAGCGAAAGGTACTCACCAACTTTGAGCGGTGGCCCTCGATCGTATTCAAAATGCGGTAAGATGGTGGTCGCAAGCGGGAGATCCACATCCTGAATATCAGAAATCAATGCAGGAATAGCCAAAAACTCAAACACCGAATCAAGCTGGTAATGATCGGCTACATCAAAAAGGGATCGAACCGTATCACAGCATGGCGTCCCATATAGACATACACCATCTAAATCTTCTTCAACATCACTAAATACGGGCATCCCACAGGTCAGTTCTTGATTGGCAAAGGTGATGGACGAAAGCACGGCCTTACCACAACAATAGTGTGTAGAGAAACTTATTCCCAGATTAGATGCCAAGACCAAAATGGCCAGCGTATATGCTTTTAGCGCTTTCAAGAGTTCCAAAATACGAAAATTTCGTGATACGAAATGTATACAATGCGCACCCACAACGACCCTATCAAGCTATCTATCAACATACAACACTAGACATCAGCATGTTCTAAGCTAGGCTCAAAATTGTCCTAAAATAAGACGGCTAATATTTCGCCACTTTGATCTTCTTATTAGTGATCATTTTCACGTATTCTTCATCGAGGGAATTGTCCCATCCAATCAGGTATTCCGTAAATGGGCTAATAGACAGGGAATCGAGATTTCGATAGGCAAAGGCCATAATTTCATCAGGAAATTTCTTCATGGCAAAGGCTTTGCGCTTTAGGTCGTTTTTGCGGGTATTGAATGGACTCATATACAAATCCAAGGCGCCAAAAAGATGGAGAAACTCATGTGCAACCACAGCTGGCTCCTTGTAACTCACTATTGCGTACTCAGGATCTTCATGAGATCCTGTATGCATGGCTACAGAGATTTCTTGTGAGTAGTAGTTGTTGATGAAGTACATGAGCGCGACCTGATCTACTTTGTGGTCATCTCTTATTCTTGCAATAAGCCTTTCGCGATCCTTTGGCTTGATCTCCGTTTTTGTAATCTGAGCGGTGTCCTTTGGAAAGGTTTTGAGTACTTCACGACCAATCTTATCGGCCCACCTATCCACATTCTTAACACCACTACCCGAGCTAAGCGTAGCACGTAGTGTTTTGCGGGTAAATTTCGCTTCGATTGGGACAACGCCCTTCTCGGTTCGATGGTAGTCCTGTTCTATATTGAGCGGGATACATCGATCTTGAGCCTGACCTTCTACCCATTGCATAGCGACTCGGATAGAGTCAAGAGTTGACTCGATGTCATGCGTGGTCCAGGGGTTGGTCGCTTCCGAGTCGACAAAAACGGCGTACAATACCACGCTTTTATCTAGACGCTTACAAACATTGTTATTGACTGTTGGGATATGTACTTCTTGATTTCGCATCCAGAAGCCGCTCATCGGAGCGCAGCCGAGTGCAAACAAGGCAATCACTAAAAATGAAAGATGTCTCATCAACATGGTTTTAACCACTCAAGACTAAAATCGTTCCAAACTTGACTTGGCAAAACTATTTTCTCATAAACCGATAACCTAAAGTGAACTTCAAGTTTCGATTATTGATAAAGGTATCGTCTTCATCGTAGTTTGAGATATTGGCCACACCCAAATCGTATGATGCTCTAAAGAACAGATTATCGAATGAAAGGCCCGCCCCGAAAGTAAGCCCAAAGTCGATGGTTTGAATTTCACCATCGTCGCCACCAAACTCAATGTCCCATTCTTGTTCTTCATCATCGTTATAGGTTTCAGTAACGCATCCAGACACACCAATTCCTACGTATTCTCCAACACTTCCGAGGATTTTTACGCGGTCGCCAACAGGGATATGTACGTTGAAATAAATCGGCACATCGATGTAGTTCATTCGAACATTGCTTTTTACATCAATCGTTTCAACCGAATACTCCTGAATTGTTCCTTTTCTTACAAAATTCACCCCCGGTTCTATGCTAAATAGTTCTCCGACTTTAATCTTATAAGAGACTCCAGCGTGAAAGCCTGTGATATTATTAAAAGCATCATCGACAGGTTCATTCATTATTTCTGAATTGAGGGTAGCAAGGTTTACCCCACCCGAAATGGAAATCTGGCTATAAGCCAGGTTAGAAACTGAAATAAATGTAAATGCAGCAAGGGCTAGCTTCAGAATAGACTTTTGAATCATCATCTCTTTTTTTAATGAATAATGGCGAATATAGGATAAAATATATTTTTTGCTTTATCACTTCAAACTATCGAATTTAGGTTTGACGGTTTCGTTTCCAAAACGATCTATCAATCCCAATTTTCCATTCCGCTCTACCACAGCAAATCCCACTTTGTATTCGTCAAAAGGTTTTACCAAATCATATTTCACACCGACAACTACAGCTCCATTTGCATCCAAGAAGCCAACATAGCCACCCTTTTCCACCTTGATCCAACCAGGGTGCGTCGCTCCCAACCGATGAATAATGTCATATTTTGGTTTGACCACTTCGGAACCCAATTCATCAATAAAGCCCAAATTTCCACCTTTTGAGACAACAGCCCACCCTTCCTTTACTTCATCAAACGGAAAAACCTGATCATATGCCGGTGAAACAATCTCTTCCCCAGAATCATTAATAAACCCGATTAGTCCATCGTCTTCAACTTGATTCCAACCAACAGGCAAGTTAGAATGGTCATTCTGAGCTGTGACACTCATGCTTAATATTACTCCGAGAATTAGAACTAAGTACTTCATATTAGTGAAATTAAGTGGTTTGCTAATCTATGTGGATTGGTGATAATTCAAAAGCCAGCTCACTGACATCTAAGCCATCCTGCTGATAAATCACATCAAACTGATGAAGTGATTCATTTTCGGGCTGAATCTTTAGAACTAAGCGAATCGTTTGTACTGCATTGGGTTCGCTACCGATAAATTCATCAACCGAATAGGCAAACCCATCAACCACAACGTCAAAAAGTGCAGATATATCGGAACCTGCAGGAAACTCACTTCCAAAATCATTATCAGAATAAACCGAAATCCCCGTAACCACTTCCTCTGACGTCGGTGGGACTGGCGTACACGCCATAGCTGTATTAACAAACAATCCAGACCACACACTACTTCTTTCAGCGAAGTAAGTCGTCGTTCCAAAATAAAGTGAAAGCGCTAATTCATCTGCGCTCATTGTATCGGTGTCTACTGGCTGAAACGAATACCGATCTCCATTGATACTGTACGAACTGAAAACCGCAAACATCGATTCCACCTTATACCGGTTTGGGTATGGTCCACCACAATCATCCACCGATTCACAAGCCACAGCTATGAAGAGTGTGAGGGAAATGTAAAAGATAGCTACGAGTGATAATTTCCTTTTCATCGTCGTGATTTCTTCCACCAATATAGTCAAATCCAAAATTTCAGCATTCATAAAAAAGCACAACAGGAACCTGTTGTGCTTTTTATCTTACTGAGAATGGTTGTTTCTATTGATTCTCTATTTTGTGAATGGCTCGGATGGTCTTGAGCATTGAGTCGGGCGTGACCGATATGGTATCTATTCCTTTTTCAACCAGAAACTGAGCAAAATCGGGATAGTCCGACGGTCCTTGGCCGCAGATTCCCACTTTAGTATTGGTCTTTTTGGCGGTATCTATAAGGTGAGAGATAGAGCGCTTTACCGCTGGGTTTCGCTCATCGTAGATGTGAGCTACCAGCGCCGAGTCGCGATCGAGCCCCAGCGTAAGTTGGGTTAAATCATTAGATCCAATCGAGAACCCATCGATGTGCTCGGCAAATTCTTCAGCCATCATGATGTTTGAAGGAAGTTCGGCCATCAAGAACACTTTCAAACCATCTACACCCCTTTCGAGCCCATACTTTTTCATCACTTCGTAAACTTTCAAAAGTTCATCGACAGTCCGACAAAAGGGAATCATAACCGTGACATTTGTCAAGCCCATTTTCTCCCGCACGCGTTTAATGGCTTTGCACTCCATCCCGAAGGCATATTCGTAGTCTTTGGAATAATAACGAGATGCTCCTCGCCAACCGATCATCGGATTTTCTTCGGTGGGTTCGAAATAACTTCCACCGAGAAGATTGTAGTACTCATTCGACTTAAAGTCAGATAATCGCACGATCACCTGCTTGGGATAAAAAGCCGAAGCGATCTTGGCAATTCCATACGAGAGACGTTTTACGAAGAAGGTCTCTTCATCGTCGTAGCCACGAGTGAGCACATTGATGCGCTTGGTCAATTCGGCATCGCCGAGCTCTTTGTGCTGCAACAAAGCCAGAGGGTGAGCCTGAATGTAATTATTGATGATAAACTCTTCTCGCGCCAGCCCCACTCCTGCATTAGGGATTTGAGCAAACTTAAAGGCCAAATCGGGTGATGCCACGTTGAGCATAATTGGGGTTTTAGTCTTTTCCAGATTGTCGAGTTTGGTCTCGGTCACGTCATAAGGTATAAGCCCTTCATAGATTTTTCCAACATCACCTTCAGCACAGCTTACCGTCATCTCTTCACCATTAAACAAGCGTTCGGTTCCATCTTCCGTCCCTACGATGGCAGGCACGCCCATCTCCCGTGCTACAATGGCGGCGTGACAAGTTCGCCCACCTTTATTGGTGATGATAGCTGAAGCTTTTTTCATGATCGGCTCCCAATCCGGATCGGTCATTTCCGTCACAAGAATATCGCCTTCTTTGAAATCTACTCCATCAAAAGAACCATCGCGACCATCGAGGGAATACATTTTCTGGACTCTTCCCTGCCCTATCTTGTCTCCCACTGCAATTCCTGTGAGACGAACGTTTTTTGTGGCGGTATCGCTCATGGTATATTCCACCAATCCACCACCTTCTTTTCGAGAGTGGATTGTCTCAGGCCTTGCTTGAACGATAAATAGCTTCCCAGATAGTCCATCGATCGCCCACTCGGTATCCATCGGGCACCAATGTCCTTTGAGTTTGGTGTAGTAATCTTCAATAATGCAAACCCACTCGGCGAGTTTGAGTGCCTGCTCATCGGTGATACAAAATTCGTTCTGTTGGGTATTTCCAACGTGTACGGTCTTAATGAGCTGGCCGGGATCGGTCGAATAGATCATCTTGTTTTCCTTCTTCCCCATTTTCTTCTCGATGATAGCTTCGAAGCCTTCGTGAAGAGTGGGTTTGAAAATCAAAAACTCATCGGGCGATACAGTTCCCTGCACCACGCTTTCACCAAGCCCATATGATCCATTGATAAGCACAACATCTTTGAACCCGCTCTCCGTGTCGAGGGAGAAGGCCACTCCGGCAGCAGCCAAGTCTGACCTGACCATTTTTTGGATACAAACTGACAGTCCGACATCGAAATGATCGAAGCCAAAATTGTCGCGATATGAGATCGCTCTATCCGTAAAAAGGGAAGCGAAACAATTACGAACGGCATTGAGTACTTGCTCTGGTCCCCTCACATTAAGGTAGGTTTCTTGTTGCCCGGCAAAGGACGCTTCCGGAAGATCTTCGGCAGTAGCTGAGGAACGAACCGCGACATCGGTAATTTCCTGGTTGTATCGACTGGAAAGCTCAGCGTAGGACTCCTTAACGGCCACTTTGATTGGGTCGGGCCATTCACCATTCCGAATGAGCTGACGGACTTCCAGTCCTGTCTTTTTGAGAGAAATGAGATCATCCTTCTTCATTTCGCCAATCAACTTTCGAATTCGGCTGTCAAGATTGTTGTGGTTAATAAACTCCCAGTAAGCGGTTACTGTGAGCGCAAATCCTCCGGGGATTTCTACCCCTAGGCTTGTTAGATTAGAAATCATCTCACCAAGAGATGCGTTTTTTCCACCTACCTGATCGATGTCGGTAAGGCGAATAGTTGACAAATCAACTACATAGTTGGGACTCATTTGAATCGTAAGAATTTGGTTAAATTGAAAAGAACAATGTGACAAAGTCCCTTACAAAATTAAGGGAACAGGAATTCGTTAGGCGCCACAACCATTTAGTTTTCAACATGTAATCGACATCTAGCTGTATTATATGAGTGTCGTATCGACACAAATACCGCTAACTAGAGCCTTTTTAATTCCGCAGCATTCCATGTGCAGCGGAACGGGAACATTATTGATTTCATCTTAACTTTTTGATCCATTAATTCTCATTTAATGATCTGCCATCTACTCCGTCCAAGTTACCAATATCGGATTCTTAATGACAAGTAGTATAATCGACAAAGGAATTGCAATGCTTAAAAATCCTATTACACGCCAGCTGAGTTTTCTTCGTGTTTCCCTATCCATCTGCTCCATTTTTGGAATAAATTCTCTCCACTGATCTTTAGAGAAAAAGATGAAGTATTCTATGATCATAAGAAGAAGGTAAATCAGAACAATCGGAAATGGTATACGTCCGAAGGTAAATTGGTCAGAGAATTTTGGGTAAACCGTTTCAATTATTAACTCACTGATACAAATGCTTACCCATGAATTTATCAGGACAAAACCGAATCCTATGCTATCTCCAAGATATTGAATCTTAATTCTAGGATTTGCCCTTATCGCAAGACGAGTTATTAAATAAGCTAAAATTTGGAATTGCTTCTTCATACTACTAAACTACCAAACAGGACATCATCATCTGTCAAAACACTTGCTTTTCGCTTTTCAATAGTTATTAAATTGTCTTTAAGCATTGCAACTTAGCGAAGCGGTATCACGACCGAAGGAAGTAAATGCGGCAGAGGGCTGATTGAGTATTGGTGCTCTTAAGTCATACGCTTTGAGAAGCGACCTATTTTAAATCACTAATCGAACTTAAAAAGCTAGCAATTGTCAACCAAAAACAGTATAGACTCCTTTTATATCGAAATAAATAACATAGATTACATCTATCGCAATCTTCCTGATTGAAAAGTCGTAATTTGAAACTGTAATCCCATAAACCAATTGTCATGCATCATAAAGAAGGCCAATCAAATGGCAGCTCAACAGGAAAATGTCCTTTTTCAAGCGGAATAACCAGCTTTGGTGCTGGTCAAGGCAGATCAAATCTCGATTGGTGGCCCAACCAACCCAAGCTCAATATTTTACGACAGAATTCAAACTTATCAGACCCACTCGATTCTGACTTCGACTATAAAAAGACGTTTGAGAGCCTGGATCTCAAAGCGGTCAAAAAAGATCTTTACGATTTGATGACTGACTCACAAGACTGGTGGCCTGCCGATTATGGTCACTATGGTCCTTTCTTTATCCGTATGGCATGGCACAGCGCTGGTACCTACCGCGTTCAAGATGGTCGTGGCGGTGGTACATCCGGGACTCAGCGCTTCGCACCACTCAATAGCTGGCCTGATAATGCCAACCTCGACAAGGCTCGGCTTCTACTTTGGCCAATCAAGCAAAAATACGGTCAGAAGATTTCCTGGGCTGACTTGATGATTTTGGCAGGAAACTGCGCCTTAGAGTCCATGGGGTTTGAAACTTACGGATTTGCCGGTGGTCGAAAAGATGTGTGGGAGCCCGAACAGGATGTGTATTGGGGTTCGGAGTCTGAGTGGCTGGGCGACAAGCGTTACTCTGGCGATCGCGAACTAGAAAATCCGCTTGGGGCCGTCCAAATGGGATTGATATACGTGAATCCGGAAGGACCAAACGGAAACCCGGATCCACTAGCCGCTGCCCGAGACATCCGAGAAACTTTTGGCCGAATGGCAATGAACGATGAAGAGACAGTAGCACTAATAGCTGGTGGACACACCTTCGGGAAGACGCACGGTGCTGGCAACCCAGATGAGTATGTGGGTAGGGAGCCAGCTGGGGCTAATCTCGAAGATCAGAGCCAAGGGTGGAAAAACTCATTTAATTCTGGGAATGGTAAATACACCATCACGAGTGGATTGGAAGGAGCCTGGACCCAAACACCAACCAAATGGAGCCATAAATTCTTTGAAAACTTATTCGAATTCGAATGGGAGCTAACTAAAAGTCCGGCTGGGGCACACCAATGGCGCCCCAAAAACGGAGCTGGTGCCGGGACTGTACCTGACGCGCACGATCCCGAGTTGAAGCACGCACCCTTCATGCTGACTACCGATCTATCATTGAGAATGGACCCAGCCTATGAGAAGATTTCCCGTCGATTCTACGAAAATCCAGATGAGTTTGCTGAGGCCTTTGCTAAGGCATGGTACAAACTCACCCACCGCGATATGGGGCCCAAATCGCTTTATCTAGGCGAAGAAGTACCAGAAGGAGATTTGTTGTGGCAAGATCCTATTCCTAAAGCCGACTATGATCAGATTGACGATACGGATATAGCTATGCTCAAGGGCAAAATTGAAAGCACAGGTCTTTCGGTGGCTGAGTTGGTTTCGACAGCATGGGCATCGGCTTCGACCTTTCGTGGTTCGGACAAGCGTGGTGGTGCCAATGGCGGCCGAATTCGCTTGGCACCCCAAAAGGATTGGGAAGTGAATAACCCAAAGCAACTAAGCCATGTATTGAGTGTGCTTGGAGAAATCCAATCGAGCTTCAATGCTGCGAATGCGAACAAGCAGGTATCAATTGCCGATTTGATTGTGCTCGCCGGAAATGTAGGTATTGAAAAAGCAGCTCGTGCGGGAGGTAATAAATTGTCGCTCGACTTTGCCGCTGGCCGAACGGATGCAAGCCAGGAAGAAACCGATGTAGAGTCGTTCTCCTATCTTGAACCAATGGCTGATGGATTTAGGAATTATGTGAGAAAAGGACTAGGCGTTCCAGCTGAAGATCTGCTGATTGACCGCGCACAGTTGATTGGGCTTACACCACCAGAAATGACCGTTTTGATGGGTGGACTTCGGGTATTGGGAATCAACTATGAAGGAAGCCAGGAAGGCGTTTTCACACACCGAGTTGGCACCTTGTCGAACGACTTCTTTGTAAACCTACTCGACTTGGGAACAACTTGGCGCCCACGGACTGATGCCAAAGAGATTTTCGATGGATACAACCGAAAGACTGGAACCAAGGTGTGGACGGGTTCACGAGTAGACTTGATTTTCGGATCGAATTCAGAGCTCAGAGCACTGGCAGAAGTTTATGCCGCCAGCGACGGTGAAGAGCGTTTTGTGAGAGATTTTGGTGCGGCTTGGACCAAGGTTATGAATCTCGATCGATTCGATTTGTAATCGCAAGAATCAATATTGAAAAGGCGGCCAATTGGTCGCCTTTTTTTATTTGGTAATCTAAGCCAATGACTGATGAAGTATGCCGAGTTTGTAGAAATCGAAAGCTCTCAGATTCACTTTTCCCGCGAGGAAATTCTGCCTGATTCGGTTCTTTAAAATTGGAAACAATAATCCCGTAAACACCCGAACGAAGGCAGATGAATAGTAGACCCGAAGCAGGCTGACATCGCTGATAAGCTGTGGATCACGCTCGGTTGCTTCCATGAGGTAGCGCAAGTTTTTGATCGCTTCTTCAGTCTTTCGGAGATACTCGGCATTGGTCTCTATATCGCCGTTCAAAACGGGGTTAGCGATATGAGCTATCTCCACCCCTTTCTTCTTCAACTCAAAACCGAAGAGAGTGTCTTCATGCCCATACGTCTTAATGGTTTCATCAAAACGAATATCACTAAAAATGGATCTAGGAATCAGAAAGTTGTTGGTCATAAACGAAGCGTTGGGATTGGCGGATCGCTGAGCCGCAGTGCGCGACTCACGGGCTCTACCGTATTTCCAGCTAAGCATATGATCCTTGTCGGGTAGGGATTCTGGGTAAATCCGCCCACCACAGATGAGTTTATTGGGATAAGCACCCACAGCATCGATGTATTTCCGAAGGAACTGATCAGAGACTAGTTTGGAATCACAATCCAGAAAGAGAAGGTAGTCGTGCTGAGCATGACCTAAAAACCTATTTCGGATCGCTGCACGCCCGATATTTTCATCGAGCTGGATATACGTCGTACGATCGGCTAGTTGGCTGTTGATCTTTTGGAATGCATCATCCGACGCGTCGTCGATCAAGATGATCTCAGTCTCTTCGGGTACTTTGCTGCAAGCGGCAGAAAGTCCTTCGACTAATTCGCCGACATCAAAATTGTATACGGGGATGCAGATTGAGATCATAGATTTACCGCATTCGTCTGGTAAAAAGGGTCAGGCCTTTTTGACAAACTCCGACTTCAGCCCCATCGCACCAAACCCATCTATTTTGCAGGCAATATTGTGATCGCCATCTGTTAGGCGGATGTTTTTCACTTTGGTACCCGCTTTAATCGGTTTGGGAGCGCCCTTTACCGGTAGGTTTTTGATCACTACCACAGAGTCTCCATCCTTCAGTTCATTCCCGTTAGAGTCGAGCACTTTATTCCCCGAATCGGCTTCCACTTCGCTCGGATTCCACTCATGTCCGCATTCGGGACAAGCATAAAGATCGTCTCCCATAGCATATCCGTAGGGAGATTTACACGCCGGGCAGGGCTTCATTTCATCTGACATGGCAATTCTACTTTTCGTTGGTCGGTAGTGCAAGAACGGGATAATCTCATCTTGTCACAAGAGTTTCTTTTTATCGAGTTGAAAAGTGATTCGCTCCCCATTTCTTTTGATTTCTATCTCAACTTGGTTTTGATCTTCGACTACCAAATCTCGATCGATGAGTAGTTGACAGATCGTTTCAGGGCTCACATCTTCAAAAACATTATCCCCTAAACGAAGTATTTCATCATCTAACTGCAGTTTCCCATCCGCATCAGACCCTTTGTAGATATAGCCCACAAACACTTTTCCACTTTGTAAGTTCACCCCAAGCCCTATGCTTTCAATTCGCTCATGATCGTATTCTTTGCGTTTCTTAAGGTAGAATTGCTTGCTTTGCCAATCCATGATGACATCGAAGTTTTGGAGAAATTCATTACCAATATTGTCGGCATGCGCTTCAAACTCAACAATCTTTCTTTCAAAAAACTCTTCACCAAAAGTGATGCTATCTGTCATCACATAATATGTAGTGTCAGATTGGGTCCTTCCGCCCACCCCGTAGCTCGTCGCGCCAATTGAGTAGGTCGATTCCAATTGGTCGCCGAAGTCGCTCATTTTTGAAAGCGGCATGGAAATGTGTCCATTTGATCCGGTGTCGAAGGTCAAATCGGAAATAGTCTGACCATTAACTTGAATTGAAATCTCAGGAGTACCAGTGAACTTTTGCTTAAAGGTCAACGTGGTGTATCCATCGAGACTATCCAGTAGATTCAGATCAGATGCTATGCTGATTTCGCCATTCTGGTAATCAATCTTCCAAAAGGCCGTTCTCATCAGGTTGGCACCTATAACTCCATCAAATTTCAAGCATTTGAAAATATCCGAACCAGAAAGGTTCTGAACAATGGCTCCCGTGTTGTAAAAGTGCACCCCACCTATCTCTACGTTATCTAGCTTTACGTTGGCATTTCCACGCGTGCTATTTCCACCAGAGTCGTTTACTTTTGCTTCCGCCAAGGATTTCACCCCCAGTTTTTCTGCCAATTCTTCAGAGATTACGTTTGGCGCTCCCGTATCAAAGAGAAAATTTCCCTTCACCCCGTTTACGGTAACCTGAACAAATGGAAGTCCCGCTTTGTACTCAAACGGTATGGTGACGTGAAAGGGCTCCTTTTGCGATTCTCCTGCGGTCATAATCCGATAGACTTTTGAGCCCATACAAGAAGTCAAAGAAATCAGAAGAAATAGAAAGAATATTCGGTTGCGAGTCATGCTCCGAATTTAATGTTTTTGGGGTCTTAATTTTCTTTTGTACTGGAACTTGAATCTGAGCATAGGTTTAGATATGTGCGCAGGGCGCACTCCTGCCCAGCCAAAGGCTGATTCGGTGCATAAGACGTGGCCAGCGGAGCTTGCTATTTATTAAATGCAAACCATACAGCATTAGCATAGACAAGCTTCCGGTTGTTCAGTTATCACCCAGAACAAAACTGACCTATAATGGCCAGTCGCTCCGAAGACTACTTATTAATCAAACAAAGCCTTCATTTGCTTTTGGATTTGGCCCGTACTCATTGTCTCCAGGGTTACTATCTGTAGCCAAAAGTACGATTAGCCAAATCCCACCAATAAGGGGAATTAATCCAATCAGAATCATCCAACCACTTTTTCCTATATCGTGAAGACGACGCACAGCGGCAGCCAGTCCAGGGATCAGAACCGCAAGAGCGTAAAGGAAATAGATCGGGCCACCATTACCTTCCATGGCAATTCCTAGGATATTGTCCAAGACTAATGCTGCAATAGCGAAAATCATATTGAACAATACGAACATCCAGTACTCTTTTCTTCTGGCTCTACCATTAAAATCTGCGTAGTGCTGAAATACTACTTTTTTATACCAATTCATTAGTTTTTAATTTGATTTCCTACTCGTTTGGTTTTTCGGATACACCCTGTTTTTAACGCGTGGTTGCTAGACTCCACAATGAAACCGCTTTTATGACTTCACATCAGCAATGGGAAGTACTTAACTCAATAGGAACCACATCATTTCGCCATTTGCGCAAAATACATAACGGTTGTCTACTGCCTTTATTAAAACTGAATTTTGATCGCTCTACCCTACAGACTTCTGCTCCGACCTTTTCAAATATGCAAAAAATTGTGAAACCATGAACTTTGACAGGATCAAGACTAATCGAACTATGGCAAGTAGTTTGAACTCTTGGCTAAAGGAGCTTCACGAGTTCTCAATTGCTCTGAGGAAAATGAACCCCGCGGCAAACTCTACTCCAACCCAAACTTCAATCCAAGAAAAAAGGTACGCGGGCGGATAGGGCCGTAAACATAACCCGCATCTCGGTCGGCGCCGGTATCAAAGTCGTCTTGATAGCTATTGAAGATGTTTTGCACGCCACCAAAGATTTCAATTCGGTAATGCGAATTAGAGCGGAAAGTGTAAGCTAGCTTGATGTTGTTTTCGAAAAAGGTTGGCGTCTCTTCGATGATGGTTCGCTCGGATTCAACATCCACAACATGTGGGACTTCCATAGACCCCGTGACCACTCCAGAGTATGAAATATCTAGCGCGCCCGTTGGGCTATAAACCAGAGAGAAATACCCGTAGGCATTGGGAGTTCGAAGCAGGTTTTTTGTGGTGGTAGGCTGAATGTCTTCACTCGGCACTTCAGGTGCCCAGATTTCTTCTTTCACATCGTATTGTGCCGTTTGGAAGGTGGCTCCAGATTGTAGCACCAACTCATTTCCGAATGCGATATTGGCTTCAAGGTTTACACCCGCTACGGTCGCCCCATCACCATTTCGCTTATTGATCACTGCAACCCCGCTAGGCAGCTCTTCCTGATCGGAAAAAATAAATGGATTGATCAATTGGGTATAGAACCCTTCCACCACAAAATTCATTTGGTTCTTGCCTACAAACTTGTCGTAGTTGAGCGAGAGAACAGCACTATTCGATCGCTCTACTTCCAGATCAGGACCGAGTCGAATAAAGCGTGCGGCCCCTCCCACCGTTTCGATATGTAGATCTTCATCAAAGGCCTGTGGACCGCGATAGCCCTGAGCAAAGGATGCGCGTAGCTTCAAATTCTTTTTCAAACTATACATTGCCGTAAACCGGGGCACAAAGACATTCAGGTTTTCGTCATTCGAAAAATTCTCCCCTTCCAGATCGTATTGCCCATTGATATCGAGTTGATCGAAGCGTCCACCCACCAAAAGCGTTAGTTTCTCAATCGGCTTGATTTCCAATTCGGCGAATGTACCCCAGGTGCCCACCTTCTGGTCAATGATTCGACCATAGCCAGGCATTTCATCCATCACATCGTTGTAGATGTATTCCGAACCCGCGGTGAGCGTGAATATGGGGTTGATGTAGTAGTTGTACTGGACACCACTAACTGTAGAGAGATCACGAGATTTTCCGTAGGCATTGATAGCCAAAACATCGGCCGAAGTCAGGCTATCTCCATCGACAAGAACGCGGCCACCACCACCATAATAGCTTGTTCGATGAACGTGTTGAAGTGAGCCGTAGACCGTGAACTTGTGCTTGTCATTTTTGCTAAAATACTCGTAAGTTAGATTGGTACTTACAATGTCATGTTCCAGCTGTTCGGTGACATCCGTTTGATGTGGAAACAGGTCGAATTTATTACCCCCCCTTCTAAATTCATCGATGTAATATGCTCCCAAACTCAGCTTGTTGCGGTCGTTAAACTTGTAGAAAGCATCGAACCCAAACGTATTGTTTCGGAGCTCCACCATTTCCGAAAATCCGTCGCCGTTTGCATCCCAATGATCTCTATTTCTGTTAAACCCAAAGAATGTCACCCCTTTATTGAAGTCGTCGGAAACCATTGAACCATTGAAACTCACTGTCCTATCGGATGCTTGACCATCTATCAAGCCTTGATTTACTCCGATGTCGAAGGTGTTTTCGGTCGGATCTTTTGTAATGATATTGACCGTTCCTGCAATAGCATTTCCTCCATACATCACCGATCCGCCACCGCGCACTACTTCGATCCGATCAACCATATTGGCCGGTAGCATCTCCAGGCCATACACACCCGCTAGAGCCGAAAACACTGGGCGGCTATTGATGAGTACCTGAGAATACGCTCCATCAAGCCCGTTCATTCTGAGCTGGGTAAAACCGCAGTTCTGGCAGTTGTTTTCAACGCGAAGCCCAGGTGAGAAATTCAAGCCTTCAGCAATGTTTAGCGATTGCGTCGCTTCAAAAGTTTTGGCATTCACCGTATTGACGATTACCGGAGAATCGTAGCGCTCCACGCGATTACGCGATCCGGTCACCACCACTTGCGATAGGTTCAAAACATCTTCATGTAATTCATAGTCCTTCTCTACTTTGGCTCCACTGATAAGTGAAATGATCTCATGAACCGTCACAAAGCCAATTGAAGAAATCTGTATCGCGTAGGTTCCAGATGGTATTTCATCGAGCGAATATTTCCCCTCCCAATCGGTGTGAGTACCCATCTCCGTGCCTTTTAAGATAATCGTGGCAAAAGCCAATGGTCCATCGGTAGAAGAAACTACTCCAGCCAGTGAAGCTGTTTGAGCTCCAATGCTGAAACTCCAGAGCATAATAACCAAAGTCAGAATCCAATCACAATTCAAAAGCTTACTACACATATCTATCCCGGACATTTGTTTTAACAACAAAAGTAATATGTTAGCCATGTCTAACAATTGTTTTTGATAGAAATTTTAATTTTGCAGTCATAATAAGATCAACATGGCATCTGCGACCGTAGAAAACTATCTCAAAGCCCTATTCAGCCTGGCAAATAGGAATGGAGAGATCAATCTTTCCGATTTGAGTGCTCACCTTGGTGTGAGTAAGCCGACGGTAAACAGCATGGTAAAAACCCTGAATCAGGAAGGATGGGTGAAATACGAAAAGTACAAGCCGCTCAAACTGACTGATAAAGGGCGAAAAGCAGCCGCCTTGGTCATTAGAAAGCACAGGCTAACGGAGATGTTCTTGGTTGAAAAGATGGGTTTTGGCTGGGAAGAAGTGCATGAAATTGCGGAGCAGGTGGAGCACATCAAGGCTCAGGCATTTTTTGATCGGATGGATAAGTTGATGGACTTTCCCAAGGTAGACCCACATGGATCGCCAATACCCGACGCCGATGGAAACATCGTTGAGAACAACTACCAAAAGCTGAGCGATTGCAGTGCTGGCGATCAAGTCAGATTGGTGGCTCTAGACCATTCATCGAAGGAATTTCTCGAGTTTTTGGACAGCCGTGATATTTCCTTGCAGCTTCAGCTCGACATCAAATCTGTTGAGCCATTCGACAATAGCATGCTGATCAGCTATACCAAGCATCCTTCAGAAACGCTTAGTCAGAAGGTATGTGAAAAGCTGTTGGTTGAAAGGGTTTGAGTGAGAGATTAACCGATTTTCAAATTCAGTTTGATTGAATGGCATTGTTTGAACCCGCATTGCTCGCCAGCGGATCGTCTTCTAACTTGGCAACAAAAGCCTGATAAAAATCGATGATTAGGGTCTCCTTCTCTAATTTCAACTTTCTTCGAAGTCTATATCGCTTTTTATAAACACTTTCTGTTGTAATATTTAGTATCCTTCCTATTTCTTTTGAGTCCATACCTAAAAGTACGTAGGCCAATAAAATCTCGTCGTCCCTGGTTACACTTTCGAAATTCTTCTTGACATAAAAGAAGAATTCTTGATTCAATTCAGAAGTGTAGGAGTTTATTTGGGCTATACTATCCTGGCCTTCAATCAGCTTGGCAAATGAAATTTTTAAGTCATTCACAACCCTTTGATTTTCAACGTTCGCCCCCAACCCTTCAACCCGTAGCTTCAAACTATCTAAGAACTCATCAATCTTGACTAATTGGTTAGCAAATACTCTAAGTTGCTCCTTCCCAAAGCGAACCTTCTCCTTCAATAGTTCTTGTTTTAATTGTGTATTCTTTAACTCAGTTTCAACAGCAGCCTTCTCAAGGTTTGCAATGGTTTCAGTATTCTGAAGTATAGCTATCCTTTTCCTTTTATTCTTCAATCCAAGATAAGCCAAACTAGCGACTAGAATTGAAACGAAAATACTAAAGACCAGAGCAGCACGATTAGATTCCTCCTTTTGTTCGAGACGTTGCATTACAATTGTATTCTCGAACAATTTGTTTTGAAGCTCAAGAATTTTCAGTTTTTCACGATTCCCTGATCGCATCAATTCTAGTTTTACATCAGTAAGTTTCTTTTGATAGTCGTAAGCAAGCGCAAATTTTGTATCCCTTTCATGGAGCATCACATACTGATTATATATGCTCAGGAGGTAATCATTATAGTTATTCTTTATTGACAGGCTTTCAGCTCTCGCTAAACCCTTCATCATACTTCTTTTATTGCCCAGATTGTCTTCAATCAAAGCAGACTGAAGAATACAATAAGTCTCCCCTTTTTGGAATCCAGATTCTTTACAATATACTTGCGCTTCGTCATAGTACTTTCTGGCTAGATTCAACTTACCTACATATTCATACCATTCAGCATAATAAATCATTACAGCGGATCGAATCTGGAGGTTGTTTATGTTATATCCGATGGAATCAGCAATTGAGTAATGATTAAACATCATAGTTCTATGGTACTCATATTGAGCCGAAAGTCCTCTATCATTCAAAGTATCTAGTGGATCAAGTCCATTGAAAAATGTGCTGTAAGCCACTCCAGTATTCAAGTGAGATTTAGCCAAGTTCAACTTATCATCCGTTTTGGCAAATGCTTTTATAGACTCGAGACACATCTCAACACGAAGTGAACCATCATCAAGCAGACTGGCCCTGTTCATTAAAGCCATTCCTTCTACCCTGAAATGATCATGGCGTTTTGCTATAGAGTCACATTTCAGATAGAATGTAAACGCCATAATTTTATGGTCTTGGGTGTGCCAAAAATTTCCTAATGATAGGTAGCAATCCTCCAGCTCTTCTGGGCTCTGATGCTCTAAGGCCAGTTCGAGACATTGGTTTAGAGTTTTATACTTATAAGTAATATCCAGAGAAGGATTCTCCTTAATAATCCGATTTACACCTAAAACATCTTCATTGGCCATCAATCCTTCAACTACCAGATGTATATCACCTACGTTCTGCCCATGAGATATGAAGCTACTTATAGTGAAAAAACAGAATAGCTTCAGACAAATTACAATTGGAGCATTCGAAAATATCAAATTCGTTCTTGGTTATTAATAAACAATTGCAGTGGCATAGACTCTCAAATCTACGCCACTGCATTTATCAATTATTATTCTCTGAATTCTCAGAAAAGTGATATGCTTACAAATTAGTATTTTAAGATTTGTTTGGTCCACATTCCTTGATGGCTATGAACCCTGAGCAAATATATTCCAGAACTAATTGGAGCTATATCCACAGTTGCACTTGAAACTTCGATATTCTCAGAAAGCACAACTTTGCCTGTCACATCTATTAGTTCAATTTTACTGAGTAGTACAGGTCCATCCATCTTAATAGTCAATTGATTTTCAGCGGGGTTTGGAAATACTTTAATAATATGATCTAAGCCTGTGTCATTGACACCACTTATTAACTCACACGCTTCCTCAATTTCAAGTTGACTACTACATCCTGCAGCGTTTCCTGAGATATCCGCTTCACCACCATCTTCAAGGTAGGTACAAATATTTTGAAAGGCACATAGACCCAAGCTCGCAGATGATTCTAGTCGCAAGTAAGTTAATGTAATCGGATCAACATATTGCAATCCTTCAATGCTGCTTAAAGCGTCATTGCCTGCAATGTGAATACTTCCATTTCCTTCCAATGTTGTGAGATTCGAAAACACCAACAAGTCCTGTAACAATGGATTCCCTTCTATTACTAATGAACCAGCAGATTCAACATTGTGTAAACCTTCAAGATTAACCATTGCGTCATTCAAACGTACTGATATCGTACTTTGGACGTGATCTATCTGAGCCAACGAAGTTAAATCATTCAACACTTCATTCTCCTGAATATCAATACTTGAACCTATATTTAAAAGAGACTCCAGACCTTCTAAACTCGTCATTTGAGCATTTCCTATGACTGTAAAATTAAGTGAAACATCTTCCAGTGATTCAAGTCCACTAAGGTTCGCTAATACATCATTGTTCAATACGGTCAACTGACCAACTTTCAGAAGAGTTTCAAAACCTTCTAAGGATTCTAGTATCGGGTTTGAAGAAATCAATAGGTTACCACCTATTGAATCTAAATTAGCCAAAGACCCAATAGATGCCAAAGAGAAATTTTCAAATATTCTCATTGAACCTGCGTATTGAAGATTGTCGAATCCTTCTAACGATTGAAGAGAAGAATTCCCTTCAACTTTAATTATAGCTCCACTTGTGAAATTTTCAACTCCGATAAGACTAATCAACGATGAATTGTTATTGACAGAAAATATTCCCCCATCAGCTGATACAGTTTCGAGATCATTCAACCCTTGTAGATTCAAAAGAGCGTCATTTCCTGTAATATGTACATGTTCTGCATATTGAATTGGTCCAAGATCTTCCAATGTTGTTAATTGGTCATTTTCTAAAAAAGTCATACTTAATCCGAGGAAAGACAAATTATTGAGACCTGAAACGTTTAGTAACTCCTGATTATAAATCACTTCCAAAACTCCACCGATTGATGTTAATGATTGAAGTCCGTTAAAATCTGATAGTTGGGTTTCTTGAATGACAAGTGAACCTAGAATGTATTCAATATTCTCAAAAGGAGTCAAGTCATTAATGTCGCTAGATAGATTCGTTCCAATATTCAAATCTCCCTCTAAAAGGCTACAATTTGGGTACTGAAGTATAAAATGATCAACTTCTTCCTGGCTACTAAATGTTAGATCCCCCGATGGACACTCAGGTAGAATACTTTGACAATTCAACAAAATTGCTTCTTGACTTTCACAATTCGGCTGATTGCCAGCAATGTACCAACTATCTTGATTCTCAAAGGTGGAAAGCCAAACACATACGCTTTCCACATTACATACATCGAGGTTTGCATTGTATTGGATAGACAGAGAGCTAATTGATTCCGGATTGATATTTTCCAAACCTTCTAAACTTGCCAGTTCCGCATTATCATCTATACGGAGTAAGTCATTTCCCAGGGTTTCTATACTTCCAAGTCCATTCAAATTTTGAAGATAAGGATTAAAATACACGACCAATGCACCTTGAATAGAAACAAGGTTCTCTAAACCAGACAAATCCACCAATTCAGTTCCTTGGATAAAGATGTCTCCATAAACACTTTCTATATTTTGAAGCGGATTACAATCATTGATATTCACAAAATCCAGTCCATCGCCTAGATACAAATCACCCTGTATTGCAGTACAATTGGGGTAATCAATTATAAATTGATCCAATTGTGCCTGGGTTGTGAAGGTCACTGATCCTGGTGGGCAATCTGGGAAACCACCACACAAATCTTCAATTTCACTATCGGAGCTACAACCGAAAGCGTTTCCGTTGATAGAATGCGAACCACCATTACCCAGATACTCGCAAATACTTGGAACATGGCATGTATTTAAGTTTACCGATGATTCAATCACAAGATTCGAAAGTGTTGCGTGATCAAAATTATCAAGGCCATAAAGCGTCGTTAAGGATTGGTTCGAACTGATTGTTAAATAACTACCGTTGAAAGAAGCCAAGTTGGCTAGAGCCGATAAATCGGCAAGTGATGAGTTATTAAATATGAACAAACCATTAGATATTTCCGAAAGGTTATCCAACCCAGATAGATTTTGGAGCGACGAATTTGTTGCAATTCTCACATGTCCTACCAGTTCCGAAACACCATCTAGTCCGCTCAAACTTTCCAAACTTTGATTCCATTCAATAGTTGTTTCACCCCATACTTTCTCAATGTTATTCAGTCCGTTTAATGACTCTAATGCAGCATTATTGTATATTTCCAACTGCAAACCTGTGTTGTCTACATCCCCAACTTCGGTGATATTTACAAGACCAGATAGGTCATTCAAAACCGGATTTCCGCTAAGCTTTATTCCGTTAGTCGAAGTGAGGCCTTCTAGTCCATCAAGGGAAATTAATTCAGTATTGTTCAATACATTTAATGATTCAAGTGATGATACATTGCTTAAATCACTTAGATCAATCAGAGAAGTATATTGAATTGTCAGTTTTTCAATGGTTTCTATATTCTGAAGTGGCGTCAGGTCATCAATATCATTTGGGCTTCCCCCCCCGATTATTAACCACCCTTCAATTTCAGTACAATCAGGATATTCAAGAACAAAAGAGTTGACATCTTCCTGCGAGATTAGTTGTAAAGTGCTAGAAGTAGGACATTGCGCGAATGACTTCAAGGAGGTCAAAATCAAAATTACGCAACCAAATAAAAATAAGAGTTTCTTCATAATTGTTCGTATTTAGATAGTTCTGGATCAAGTGATCCACAATGAGCCAACAAGTATAAACGCACCCAGTTAAATATAAGCTGAAAAGGCATAGACATGACATGGACAACATCTGGACAGCATTGATTATCATTATTCTTATGCGAGTATTAAAGAGCTTTACAAGCTCAATCGTTTAGGAGCTTTTTAACACAATCATTTGCTACTTTAATTTCCGAAAATTCAATTGTCCCTTTGAATTGAAAATTATCAAGGAAGTAATTCAAGCTAGAATTTGATTTATCAATACTTATTCAAATGTGAACAAGGCCGGATTTTACAGTTTTTATATCCAGTATTCATTGAGAAACATGAATTGATATTCTCTTAAACCCAATTGGCTTAGCGACCATTTGAATTGAAAGTTCTGAGTGCAAACTAATCTTAAAAAGTGAAAACACCACAGTCTTCTCCACACATTTGCTTTAATCAAGCGAAGCATTTCAATAATTTTCTATGAGATCAATTTGTAATATTGAACTATTTAAAAACTAGGGTACTATTGAAAAAACTACGGTAGAAATATCTGCCTAAGAAAAAGCCGGATTACTGAAGTCCAACTGAAAAAACATCGTATGCATTACCAAAAATTGAACTTTAATAATTCCAATATACTAAGTACGGTATTGAATGACGTTTATGTCATATCCTCAGAAAAAGTGGTAATGTATAACACGGTACCGAATGGAATCTTAGGAATTTCGGTCTTACTTAGTGGACATAGCTCAATTCTTCGAAAAGGTAGTTGGACAAAATCTCCATTATGTTCAACTTACGGACTAATTGATTATCCTGACTTAATAAAGAACAGCGCAAACTATAAAGAAATTTCTTTCGGTTTTAAACCATATTATTTTCAACTCTTAGTTAAGGAAAAAATGGAAAACATAACCAAAGAAGTCTGCGTGGACGCATCATTAATTTTCATAAAAGAAAGTGTTGAAAGATTAATTGACAACCTGAGAAACTCTAAAGATCAAACAAACATTATTCTGGCAATAGAGTTATTTGTACTAAGTAATCTCATTCAAAATAAATATGATGAAAGAGTCTTTGGTGCCATGAATTATATTTATTCTAAGAAAATAGTAAACATTTATGATTTATCAGTTCAGTTAAACATCTCAACGACTCGTTTGCGCACAATTTTCAAAGAAAAAGTAGGTAGGTCACCAAAAGCAATTGCAGACATCATAAGAATCGACAGGATTTTAAATACCCACAAACCAAACTCATCAATTAATCTTCAAGATATTTCGTTTGAGAATGGCTTTTTTGATTTAGCTCACTTTAACAACAGTTTTAAGAAGAAAGTCGGTCTCCCACCTAAAAAATATTTTCTAAATGACTCGTTAACTTTCGATTTTTCCAATTTTGGAAGATGGATTAATAGCAGCTTTGAATAAAAAAAGATTTATGTTTTTAACAATCGATCAAGGTCTAGTGAAAGTTCTATCAATTTCAATTGTTCTACTTCTCTCAAGCGTAATAAGCTTCGGCCAAAAAGCTGAATACGCACCCCACATTAATTCAGTTGAAAATACCATCAAAGCAATTAATTCTAAAGACTATACACTGCTAAAAAAACAATGGGGCCCACTTGGAAGAATGATTGTTCCAAAGAAAAAACTTGCATTAGAATTTGATCCGCTACTAAAAGAATACGGCGAGCTATGTATAGATACTATTCTTTTTGCATCAAAGTATAGTGCTACAGCTCAAATTCAAACTGCATCAACTAAAAGGTTGTTTTTCCGATTTATCTTCAACGATAACGGCAAGTTACAAGGCTTAGGACTTGGACATCCTACATTCACATATAAACGCAACCAAATTACTACTAGCCAAAAAAGTCTCCATGACAAAATAGATTCAATTGTGCAATCACGAATTGATAAAAAAGAGCCTTACAAGTTTAATGGTGCTCTTCTTGTTTCACAAGGCGATTCTATCATATTCAAAAAAAGCTCTGGCAGTCTCAATTTTAATAGCAATGAAACGCTAAATGATAGTTCAATTTTCCTTCTCGCCTCCTGTTCTAAACAATTCACCGCAGTAGCAATAATGAAGCTAAAAGAAATGAAACTTGTGGGTCTCGATCAAACCGTGAAGGAAATTCTCCCTGAATTTCCATACAGAAATATTACGGTCCGAAACCTCCTTTGCCACACTTCAGGCCTTCCGGATTATTTTTCGCTCATCATGAAACACTGGGATCCGAACACATACGTTTCAAACTCAGACATATTAAACTTATTTGCACGGTACGAACCTAAATTGCTGTTTGAACCGAATGAAAGATTCAGCTACTCTAATAGTGGTTATATTATTCTCTCACTTATAGTTGAACGTCTGTCAGGTCAAACATATGGGCAATATTTGAAAGAAAACATATTTGATCCTTTGAATATGAGCCATACATATGTATATCATAGACGAATTGCAAGAGATACCCTAGAAAACTATGCTATTGGAAATATCTACTCATACTCTGAAAAGAAATATATTCTGCCCGATAGCTCAGAACACCATCGCTATGTATCGTTTATGGATGGACTTACGGGAGACGATGGGGTAAGTTCTACCATTCTTGATTTAATGAAATGGAACTCTGGTTTAAAAAATCATACAATATTGAGTGAGTCAAGCACTACAGAAATGGTAACCAACCATGTACTTGACAATGGAATTAAGACCAATTATGGATTTGGAATTTTTCTAAGATCAGGTGAATCAATCCAAAATACTGAATATCACACTGGTGGCTGGCCGGGATATTCAACTATGATCCTTAGACTGACAGAACTTGACAAAAGTATTATTCTCCTTTCCAATAATGAATACAATTACTTCGATACACTTGTCGATGAAATCGCCTTCTTGTTATCTTCAAACAATAAAAGGAATCAACAATGAACGTTGAAGGCGCCATAAGATTGAATATAACTCTAAAATCAAAGAGTAAAAAGGAATTCACCTACAATACTTAACAATAATTTGGCAAAGTGAATATCTAATTTGTCAATAAGGTGGTCTCTTAACATCATTCAACTTTATGAAATCTACCTTTCTACGTACTATTGAATTCGGTCATCAAATCATGACTAGCGATTTCCGAAGCAAACCCTACTCCACTTGCTTTGCCATCTCCTTCGGCTTTTCCGTTTGGCGCTGTGCCCACTTCCCGATTTGGTAACAAGCATACATCGGCACAAATGCGAATCCGTAGTACTTCTCAAGCCATCCCAATTGATAAGTGATAAGCAAGAATGCGGTAATTCCGAGTATGGTGAGTAGGTCGTATTTTGGGTTTTTCATGGGGTGTTCTTCTGTAGATGCGTCAAAATTAGAATGATTAATTAATCTCAAACAAGTGGGTTAAGGACGGAGTGGATCCATCAATTTTTATCAGTCTAATTACACCTTGTTCCCACAGGTACTCAATCATAAAACGTCTATTCATTGCCAGACCCCATGTCTGCGGAGTAGAGAAGAATACAGATGGCTTGGACAAGAAGGCATGAACTGAAATCTCAATCTCAACACTCCTTGATTGATGGCACACAACAAGCATCTCACCTTTTGGAATATGAGCTAGAGTAATTTCAGAAAATTGGACTGAGTCTGAGTCTTCGATTTGAGCAAAAGAGATAGCTTCTCTGTCCACTACATCAATTTGAAAATCCCCATGAATTCCACGGTATCCATCCCGTTTACGAGTCTTGACGTTCTGAACAATCCAATTGAAGTGTTCTGCAACATAATAAAGTTTGAACGGCTCACCCATCTCTTCCAGATACTCAATTTCGTTAGCGACTTCTTCCCTTTTCTCTTTAAACTTTATCTCTTCTTGAAGTCGTCGCCTTTTCTCACTCAATTCATTTAGTCTCTCCTTATCCATGCTTGCATGTTTTTGAGTAGCTAGTTTCTTTTGGATTCAATATACATCATACCTGACTGCTCATCGAGTACATACAAGGTTTCTACAGAATCTGTTTGGACAATACTATACGTTCCTACACTATGAAAAACTGACTTATCGCCTAGTGTATCATATTCCAATGACTCAAGTCTTATATCAGCATTGATATGTTTTTCCGGCCAAAAGTTTATGGGACCATCTTCAATAAATTTCCTCATATCGATTACGTTGATTTTTTCAACATCCACCGAGTCGAAAGGTAAGTGAGCATCTAAAACAAAATGGCTATCCGGCTCAATGATTAGAATGACTTGTTCTTCCAGATCAGTGAAGCCATATTTCTGGTAAAACTGGTATACCACTCTCCCGTTCACATTTATGCCAAATTCATTTAAAATTTGAATGTCAGGTTTATCCAGTTGTTTTGGTCGATCGCTACTAGGAGTGATACATGAAGGCAAAATTCCCAATACCAGAATTAAAATAAAGCAGAACCTTGATTTTCCCATTCTTTACTGATTAACGAGTTGTTTGGTATCTGGAAATCTATCTAACCACAGTTTTTCTATTTCTTGGCTTCTAAAACGAATAATAGTCGCTGAACTGTCGAAGCAGATGATCTCTATTTCAGTATCAGAAAAGAAGAATTCATCAGGCTTAGTCCAGATCCTTTCATTTCCGTCAGCAACAGGAATTCGAACTGTGCAAAGCTCATCTGGGTCATGGAAAGATCCACAAAACACACCCCAAACAAACTGATTTCTATTTTCCTTTAATATTTCAACTAACCGGGTTCCTTTCAACTTGATGTATTGTTCATCCGAGCGAAACTCTGGAATCAAAAGGCTGTCACTTTCTGAAAGCACCATATACTCTAGGTCAGACACAACCCAAAAAAGAGATTTAACTAAATTTTCGATCGGTTCTATAATTTCAATTAAATCCAATTGAAACTCTAATTGTTCTGTATCCTCAAGGATTAAAGTCATGATGGTCTGAAGAAATAATCTGGGAAAGCTAAACCCTAGAACTAGAGAATCTAATCTTCAATTGTCCTAAAGCCCACGGGCACTTTAGGATCTTCAAAGTCGTAAAATGAAATGTAGAGTTTTACCTTTTTCTTTTTCCCTTTCTTGTTCAAATAGGTCACTTCGTACTCATCCGTTTTCGCGATTCCAAAAAGCCCATTTTCAGATTTGTAATCACAACAGCTCCCAGTACGTTCATAGGTCACTGGCATTCCTTGAGAATCTCTGAGTAGATTTAGGTAGGCACGTTGATTTGATGGTCCACCGAAAAGACCTGTCCCTACTTTAACAGGATTCTCACCGGAGTAACCGTATGTCTTGTCGTCAGCTTGATCCTTTAACTTTAGAATATTGGCGTAATTGGATGCTCTCTCTTCAGAACATGCCGTTTCGATCATCTGATCTCTAATCTCTACCCCTAAATGTTTAGCTCTCGTCAAGTCTTCACAAGCTTCTTCGTATTTCATTAAATACTCATTCAGAACCCCCCGGTGAAACAATCCTTCAGGGTAATCACTCACGATACCCAAACACTTGTTTACATCAAGGAGTGCGCCTTCGTAATCGGCAATATCCTTCTTTACCAACGCACGGTTGAGATACGCTTTATGATATTCTGGGTTGAGTTCTATTGCTTTGCTGAAGTCACTAATAGACTCCCGATTTCGACCAAGATATGACTCACAAAGTGCCTTATTGAACCAAGCGAAATAATTACCCGGCTCTTTTTCAAGCTCTTTTTCAAAATTTAGAATTGCTTCTTCAAACCTGCCTTCACTTGCCAATTGACCACCCAATTGGTAAAAATCTACGTCATCCTGAGCAGCCAGTTGGAGCCCTAAAAAAAGCATTAACAGTATCGTCAGTTGTTTCATTGTTTTTTGTTTTCAATTGCCTTTATACTCTTCCATTCATGCTCAATAGACTTCATCAGAAGCGCATTATCGAATTTGACAGAACCTTTAGGGAATATAGATTCATTTTCGAAAAAACTAGACCGGACATGCGAAACGGATAGTGGTTTCACTTTCCATTCTATGGTTTTCAATTCGAGCCCGTCATATGATTCATTCAAATGATTCGGAGAATATCCAATTGCTCCTTGCTCAAAGAAATCGGAAGCGCACTCTAGGCTTTCAAAAACACTATCGCTATTCCATTCATCACATTCTTGAGCGGTGATCGAAAGGAAGGTGTTGTCGTCACTTTCAAACGCTACTTTATAACTTCCATCGGCTTCTGTAACTTGAAAAGAAGCATGATGATGAACTCCGGGAAAAATTCTCCCACCCGCAAGCGCATTCAACTTTGACGAAGTATCACGGCGCGGAATAAAAACACCTTCTTTTACCCGTCCATCTTCTGTCCACTCCACTGCGATACGGTGAGCACCATTTTCTGAAGAAACACCCAGTTTTTCAGGCATGCCTTTTGGCCGAATGTTCTTCAAGCGAATCAAGCAGATTCCTACTACACCTTTGTCATTCACCAGTTTCGGACGAAAAGGAGCAGGCAAATAATTGGCCAGAACATCTTTATCGACCTGATAGTTGATTAAGATTCTTCTGTCTATGATTCCCGCAATTGTTGGAATTTTCATCGTTTTGGAATTCTGCTTCTGGATCACAATATACAAAACGGGACGGGGTGATTGCAATAGCACACACCCCACCTTCAAAATCAGAAAAGCACTCCCCTACTTACTACAACCTAAGCAAACTCCTTATCGATAAACTTCGAATTTAGGAGTCGAGCTACGGCCATGTAGTTGGGTTTAAACTTAATGCTATCGCCAATCTTGTACTTGTCGGTTCCATCGGGATTGGTATTGGTGCCTAGGTCCACCACCAACATATCAGATGTAATTCCCACGAAGTTCAAAGACTCATCCAAGGCTTCGATATTGGCTTCATCGACGTCGAGAAGTCCGAAATCCAGTATGGCTTTGACGGATGTACTTCGAAAATCTTCTTCGTCAAACTCAGCGGTGTGCCCGATATTGGCATCGCTAATTACCCCTTCAGGTACGATCTTTTTCTCTTCCAACTCGATGATGTTGGCGTGGAACTCAAAGGTATCAGTCGACAACTCCTTAAAAGGCTCATTCTTTAGGGGACTCACGCCAAAAAATGCCGCTTCACCCACCCTGAAGTGATTGAGATCTTTGGGGATCATCTCCCTTTCGATCATGGGCAGCGTAATAGACGAACCACCCGAAATCAGCGGAAGGTTCTTATTGAACTTGGCAGAGATAAGCTCCTTATACAATGTGAGTTGAAGTAGCTTGTCGTAAGTTGGTTCAATACCGTACATGCAGCCTAGGTTGGAGCCGATCCCAATCACCTCAATATTCGACATATTGAATACCTTTTGGTAAAAGGCGATTATGTCTTCACGGTTCACCCCTTCGCGTAGCTCCCCAAGCTCAACCATGATGATGACTTTGTGGGTTTTGTTTGCCCGCTTCGCTGCTTCATTGAGCGCCTTGATTGTGGTAAACGAGCTATTGAGAGATATATCGGCGTAGCGCACCACATCATCGGCGTAAATCGCAGCCGGCGGTTTGATGTAAATAGTTCGCATATTGGGGTTTACCGCCTTCAAATTCTTCAAACTCGTAAGTCGTGAATCGCCAACCGAATTGATTTTTTCGATGACATCTTCGGTCAATATATGCTCCAAAAATTCTTTATCGCCTGAAAAGACTTTTGTGATCAAACTCCATTCAATACCGTGCTGATCAAAATAATCACTCAAGTATTTTATGTTGTTCTTTATTTTATCGGTTTGTATTACCAGTTTAGCCATAGTTATTTGGTTGTAATTCGGGGGATAGATTGAGGTAATCGGGTTAGTAACTCATAGTTTATGGTCTGGCTGAAATCTCCAAACGAAGATACCGAAATCTCAAGGTCGCCCTGACAGCCAATCAGGACTACTTCATCGCCTTTCTCCACTTCGGGACAGCTGGTGATATCGACGGCCATCATATTCATATTGACCGTACCAATCACATCGAGCCGACTGCCGCGAATTAGGACTTTTCCGGCATTGCTCAGCGAACGATTAAAGCCCGATGAGTAGCCCACCGGAATGATAGCGATGCGGGTCGCTTTATTTGCGAAGTAAGATGTGCCATAGCCCACAAACTCACCAGGTTTGACGGTTTTGATCTCCATAACCTGAGTCTTCCAAGAGACTACCCGTTTCAATGGGTTATCAAAGTTCTTCTCCTTGTTGAGATAGTGCACCAGCGTTTCTTCTGTTGGGAAGAAGCCGTATTGGAGGATACCCACTCTCACCAAATCAAATCGGGTTTTGGGGTAGCGTATGGTGGCCGCCGAGCTCGCCATATGGACATGATATTCATCCAAGTCGTGGTTCTTTAAAACTTCAAGGCTCCGCTTGAATTTCTTCTGCTGATCCCTAATGCGCTTGTAGTTGGTAATGCTCTCTGCTCCCGCCAAATGAGTACAGACTCCTTTGACTAAGAGCAAACCCTTGTTCTTTTCAACTAGCTCCAGTGCTTTTTTGAATGCCTTTCGCTCAAGCCCCGTTCGGTTCATTCCCGTTTCCACTTCCAAATGGATTCTCGCTGGCTTACTAACCTTCCTTGCAGCAGCTAATGCAGCTTCAAGCCGAGATGGCTCAAAGACGTAAAACTCAATTTCGTTTTCGATGGCCCACTCTAAGTCTGAATCGTGGATAAAACCCATGATCAGAATGGTCACATCTTGTTGCGGAACGGCCTTCTTGAGAACCACGGCTTCTTCGGCGTTTGCTACGCTAAAATGCCGCACCCCGTGCTTGTAAGCCACAGGGCAGTAAATTTCGGTGCCATGGCCATAGGCATTACCCTTTACCACAGCTGAGTATTGTACCTGATCGCCAATCAGTCGGTGTATAAAATCGATATTGGTTTCAATAGCCGATTCGCTAATTTCTATGTATGAAGTCGGTGTCAACGGAGTATATCTTTGATGATTTCGTGAAACATCCGCGCAGTTTTAAGCGTGATGCTATCGGGGTAATCGTAATCTGGGTTGTGAAGGGCTGGGCAGTCTTCGCCTGAACCCACGCCAAACATGGCTCCAGGAAAGCGTTGGGTGAAAACCCCGAAGTCTTCCCCCCACTTAAATGGACTCTCATTTTCAATTTGCTCATAGCCAAGCTTCTCTCCCGCTCTTCTCACAACAGCCACTGCTTCGGCCTTGTTCAGATTGGCTTCGAAAGTTTCGGTACAAGAAATCTCATGACTTAACCGATATGCATCGCATGTTTGGGCTACTTGCCTTTCAAATTTGGCAGTCATTTCAGCCATCAGGTCAGTGGACCAAGAACGCATGGTAAAGTGTACTTCTCCTGCTCCCGCAGAAACGCCGTAGGCTTTCTCGCCCATACTGGCATAGACTGGGGTGAAAAGAAAGAAGTCGTCGGAATTGGGTTCATTCTTGGTGTGCTTGTCAGCGTATTGGATAATCTCGGCGATAGCCACTGCCGGGTTATGCCCGTGCTCAGGTTCAGCGGCATGGGCCGTTTTGCCTTTTAGCTTCACGATAATGCTTTTCACATTTGCCGTAAACACTCCTTCGCGACATACAACTGCTCCAAGCGGAAAGCCGGGCAGATTATGCATGGCAAATGCGTAATCTATTCCTTCGGCAGGAAACACAGGGTCATCCAGCACTGTCTTGGCGCCTTGCCCCGTCTCTTCAGCGGGCTGAAAGAGAAGATAGACTTTTCCTTGCGAAATGGGCTCTTGGCTAAGCAATATGGCTAGACCGAGAAGATTGGCCGTATGACCGTCGTGTCCGCACTTATGGGAAACTCCATCTGTGTTGGAGCGGTGCTCAAACTCATTTTCTTCCTGAATGGGAAGCGCGTCGATATCGCCCCGAATCAAAACGGTTTCACCCGCCTTTTCACCCGAAAAAGTAGCCAAAACACCCGTACCACCAATCGCTTCAAAATCGGCATTGGTATGCTCACCGAGAAAGGCCATGATACGCTTTTGAGTCTCATGCTCTTCACCAGAAATCTCTGGATGGGCGTGAAGCTCCTTCCGAATTGTTCTCAATTCTTCTTCCAGTTTGTCGCTCATCATTTCGAATCTATTTTTTGAAGTATAGCAAAAACGATGGATGAGGCTGTGATTCCAAAGAAATTAGCATCAAGTCCAAACGGCAAATCAATGCCCCAGGCGATCAATGTCAGCGTTGTTCCCCCGCCAATGATCATTGACGACAAGGCGGCCCGTGAAGATGGTTTCGTACAGATCAAGGTGCCCAAGACGGGCACGAGCAAACCCGATACCATGAACGCGTATGAATAGAGCATCAAGTCGAGGACGTTTTGCATAACTGTAGCTAGTGCAATGGCCAATACGCCGATCAGCAGGGTCCAAAGTTGCGATTCGCGAATTGGGTTTCGGGATTTGTTCTTTCGAAAGAAGCCAATGACATCTTCGCTCAAGTTTCCCGATGCGGCCATCAAGCAACTATCGGCTGTAGACATGATGGCCGAAAAGTAGGCCGACATCATCAGTCCCATGAGTCCGATTGGCAAGATATTGACCAGCAGGAGGGGTAAACCAAGCTCGGCATCCATCGTTCCACCCGGCAAGTAGCCTATATCGGCAAAGCGACCTTGCTGTAGCGCCACCTTGGCGTACATACCCAGCGCCACACCCATAAAGGCCATCACGGGCCATTCAAAAAGACCGGCGATACGCCAGGCGCGCTTAGCGGTTTTCACATCGCGGCACGCGTAGATACGCTGGTAGAGCGTCATCCCGACAAACCAAATGGGTACAATGGTGATCACCCAATTGAAGAACTGCGTAAACGTGATGTTCGAAAGGGAGAGCATTTCAGCGGGGATACTGGCACGAATCGCTTCCCAACCACCCAGCTTGATGTGGGCAATGGGAATCCCAATAAACACCAGCCCCACCATCAGGATAATCCACTGGATGGTATCCGTGTAGATTACCGCTTTAATTCCCCCGATCACTGTGTACACCACCGCGATAACACCCATAATTAGGGCTGCATGGTGGACCGAAATACCGTGAAAGGTAGCCGAAGCCAACTTGGCTCCAGCCAAAATCTGGGAACTCGAAAAGCCGATATACCCAATCAGCGATATGATTCCCGCTGCGAGAGCCACCTTCTTGCTGTAATGGAATGAAAGGAATTCGGGGAAAGTCAGAAAGTTGTGCTTCTTAGCCAGATCGTACACTCGAGGGATTAAAAAAACGGCGCTTATCCAAGCGCCTATCAATCCCGAAAAAAGGAGCCAGCTCCCCGAAAGCCCCATGGCAAAGCCCAGCCCACCGAGCCCGACTGAAAAACCACCACCAACATCGGTGGCCACTACCGAGAGCCCGATATGACCCGCGGTCATTTTGCGTCCGCCTACAAAGTAGTCGTCCTGGGATTTGTTTCGACTAAAAAAGTAAAACCCTATTCCGAGCATGAATAGGAGATAAACGAGAAATATGGATAGATCTATGATGTGTATCTCCATCCCCTACTTCTTCAATCTCATTTCGAGATAGGGATTGGTAAAGCCCATTTTCTCGTAAAGAAATTTCGCTGGGTTGTCGGCTTCAACGTGTAGCGCAATATCACCCTTGGCGTAGTCTATGGCTTTCGACATCAACTTACGGCCCAGCCCTTCGCCCCGGTGGCCATTGTGAATAGCGATATATACCAGAATATTTTCGGGAATATACCCTCCCATCCCCGTTTGATTGATCACAACTGCTCCAAGAATCTCCTGCCCCTTCTTCATGAGCATGGTAAACCCACCGAATGAAACAAATTCTTTGGTCGAATAATCGATTGCCTTCCTGATGTCCTTTTTCGGGTCCCCGTATTTCTCGAGGTTATCGAAGAGGAAGTCGATGACCTCCTGCTTTTGCGGTTCAGTCGGTTTATTGACGGCATCAAAAATCTTTATTTCGGTCATATCAAAAATGTTTGACGCCATTATCTAAGAATTAAAGGAAATACCAAGAAAATGGGCACTTAAATACCCACATCAAAGGTTTAAAAACCGGGATATGCTGCGAAGCTAAATCGGTAAAAAGGGATTTCGGATGTTGGATTGGACCACCGCCCTATTCTCATGCTCAAATCCCGATTAAGGTCGGTAGCAACCTATATATCACGACATCCAACAAACAAATCGCATAGGTCACAAAAGTAAAATATCGATGGTGTTACACGTATTTTTCACACCACGTTATCATCTTTTTACAAAACTGTCTTTCAACTTTTTAACTCACCTTTAATATTATATTCACACTCATTTAATTTCAAACAAATTTGAAATTTCCTTTTGAGTCCTTCTATTTTCACACCCACACTCACCCCATAAAACCAGCATGGAATTAAAAGACAAGGTGGCCATCATCACAGGTGGCGCTAATGGAATAGGTCGAGAGACCACACTAGCCTTTGTAAAGGAAGGAGCTCAGGTAATGATTTGGGATATCAACCGCGAAAAAGCTGATGAAACCATCAAGCTTGCCGGAGATCTCGGGTCGAAGATCAGCTTTCTGGAAGTGGATATTCGGAAATACGAAAACGTAGCAGATGCTACAGAGAAGACCGTTCAACAACTCGGTAAAATTGACATCCTGATAAACAATGCAGGAATTACCGCCGACAGTACCCTGAAGAAAATGGACCCAGCCGACTGGCAGAGCGTCATTGACGTAAACCTGACGGGAGTTTTTAACTGTGGAAAAGCCGTGGCCCTAAAAATGATCGAAGCCAATTCAGGACGGATCATAAACACTTCATCAGTAGTCGCTCACAACGGAAACTTCGGACAAAGCAATTACGTCGCTACAAAGACAGGCGTTATTGGGCTTGCTAAGGTTTGGGCCAAAGAGCTCGGGCGACATGGGATCACCGTAAACGCCGTAGCTCCGGGCTTTATTGAAACCGATATGATTAAGACTGTTCCAGAGAAAGTGATTGACGCCCTGACGGGAAACACTCCACTCGGCAGACTCGGGAAGCCAGCAGACATAGCGAATGCCTATGTGTTTTTGGCATCAGATAAAGCATCGTTTATTACCGGTACCGTGCTCAGCGTGGATGGCGGATTAAAACTCTAGAACTGAATGAGCAATAGAAATGCCCAAATAGCGGGAACGGGAATGTACGTCCCCGAAAAAATTGTCCCCAACTCCTATTTCAACGAACTACTCGGAGAAGATGTAGACACCTGGTTGAGCGAGAACGTGAAGATCTACGAACGTAGATGGACTGGTGATGATGAATCAACAGCAGATTTAGCAGAAAAAGCAGCCCGCGTAGCAATGTCCGACGCTGGTGTAGGGGCCGAAGAATTGGATCTGATCATCATCTCGACTGATACGCCCGAATACGTATCTCCATCTACCGCATCGGTGGTGCAACACCGCCTTGGAGCAGTCAATGCCGGGACTTTCGACATCAATACCGCGTGTGCCGGGTTTGTAACCGCTTTGGATATGGGAACCAAGTATATCCAGTCCGACCCGCAATACAAGACCATTTTGGTAATCGGCGCATACAACATGTCGAAGTACCTGAACATGGCTGATAAAAAGACGGTAACGCTTTTTGCCGATGGTGCCGGAGCAGCTATTTTGAAAGCAAACAATGGTGAATCGGGAATGCTCGCATCCGCCTTGGAAACCAAAGGAGAATACGCCGACTGGATGGGGATATACTCAGGCGGTGCCCATGAACCGATTTCAGATAAAGTACTCGCCGAAAAGACTCACTTGCTTCAATTTGTACACAAGTTTCCAAAGGAATTGAATCCAGAGACCTGGTCGAGATTGATCAAAGAACTCTGCGAAAAGGCTTCAATCAACCCAAAAGATATCAGTCGGTATTTTATCACCCAGATCAACATCAACGCCATTTACGAGACCCTCGATATCGTTGGGGTTGACCATGATAGAGCGGAATATGTGATGCACCATTACGGCTACACGGGTTCAGCATGTATCCCCATGGCTTTAGATCAAGCAAATAAAGCTGGTAAAATCAAACGAGGAGATTACATCATATTCATTGGCTCAGGCGGAGGGTTGGCTTTCGCGGGTGCCCTATTCAAGTATTGATGATTATTGAAAAACAAATAAAGGCCAATGGCATTTCTCAACATTTCAGATTCAGAGATGGTGGAAAAAACCATGTGCTTTTTATTCATGGAAACGCTTCGGATAGCGTGTTCTGGACCGAAGTTATAAAAGCCCTTCCGGCAAAATATACCGCTATAGCCCCGGACCTACGCGGCTATGGCCACACCGAACCAGCATTGGTAGATAGTACGAAGAGCTACGACGATTTTGTGGACGATATATTGGGTTTGGTAGAAGCCCTTGGCATTGAGTCCTACCACGTCGTAGCTCATTCGCTGGGCGGTGGAATTGGATGGGAGCTACTGATCAAGGACGCTCACAGAATTAAAAGTATGACCCAAGTCAATCCAGCATCTCCATTCGGATTTGGTGGCACCAAAGACATCAAGGGTACGCTTACCTTTGCAGACGGCGAAGGAAGTGGTGGTGGAACCATCAACCCCGATTTTGTCAAGCTCATTGAGCAAGAAGACAGATCAACAGATCACCAGGCGAGCCCGCTCAATATTATGAATGCCTTTTATTGGGAGCCGCCTTTCGTACCGGCAAACGTTATGGAGCTTCTCGAAGGACTCTTGCGGATTCAAACAGGTGACTCTTTCTACCCCGGCGATTTCACACCTTCAGAGAATTATCCATTCACATGCCCAGGAAAGAAAGGGGCGATCAACTCGGCATCTCCAACTACGAAGCGAGAAATTCTCGCGAAGCTGAGTGCTATCGAAAATGGACCTGAAATTCTCTGGATAAGGGGAGCAAAAGACAAAATTGTGAGTAACGAATCCCTTTTTGACACAGCTGTGCTCGGAAAAATGGGAGCCATACCAAACTACCCTGGCGAAGAGATCTGCCCTCCACAGCCCATGGTAGACCAAACGAGATACTGCCTAGAACACTACGGCCAAAACGGCAATAAGTACAAGGAAGTCGTTTTCGAAAATGCAGGTCACACGCCATACATCGAAGAACACGACAGGTTTATAAACGAACTTTTATCGATCTTAGAATAGGTGGAAGAAACCGGAAACATATGGCCCACTGCCGCGATGCTTTTCGTGTTGATGTTTGTCATCTTGCTCATGGTATTCAGAGGGGCGAAGAAAACGGCCAATATTGAAGATTACGCCTTAGGTAGTCTAGCCTTCTCGCCGGTAGCTGTGGGTCTGGCACTCGCGGCAAGTATGACCAGCGCCGCTACATTTATTATCAACCCTGGCTTGATTGGGCTTTACGGCTATTCGGGAGTCATTGCCTACGCTTTGGTGATGCCCATCGCTGCTTTCATCTCATTAATTGTGCTGACCAAAAGATTTAGGGATCATGGCACACGTGTGAAGGCCCTAACCATGGCGCAATGGATGGGCAATAGATATCAAACAAAAGGCTATGCCACAGGGTTTGCAATAATATCGGCTCTTCTAATCACCTTCATCGTATTGATTGTAGTTGGTTTGGCTCAGCTCCTTGCGCCGCCCTTGCAGGCAGACCCGATATACGTTATGATTGGCATCGTCATTTTCGTTTTTGGATATATGATGTTTGGAGGAGCCAATTCCTTGATCTACACCAACACCATTCAGGCATTGCTCATGCTCGCCGTGGCACTCATACTTCTATATTCAGGCCGATCGTTCTTTGCCGAGGGTATTGATGGATTCACGGCTATTCTGACCAATATCGACCCTTCACTCACTCAACCTACTAACCCAGGAAGCTTCTTGTACCGCGATTACTTCGAAATTGTGTTCTGCCAGATCGTCATTGGAATCGCCGTAGTTTGCCAACCGCACATTATCACGAAATCGCTCATCTTAAAAAAAGAGTCCGAAGTCAACCGCTTTCTTCTCACAGGGATTGCCACCATGATTATTTTTTTCCTAGTCGTGATTGTCGGGCTGTATGCCCGAATTACGTTTCCGGAAATGCAGGCGAATGGAAATGCGATCAAACCCGATCAACTGGTGTCCAGCTACATTATAGAACGCTTCAATATTGGCATGGGTCTCTTTGTAACCCTTGGCTTGATTGCTGCAGGAATAAGCACACTCGAGGGCCTGATACAGAGTCTTTCTGTGACATTCACATCCGACCTTCTCATGGCAAACTCTAAAAAGCTAGCCGACTTACCGAATCGAAAAAAGATCATTTTGAACCGCATGTTGATCGCCGTTCTCGGCGTGGTTACCATCATTCTTTCAGCCCGACAAATCACTAATCCTGATCTTAGCGTAGCCATTTTTGCTCAAAATGGAGTCTACGCCTTCTTTAGTGCCGCGTTTTTCCCATTGGTGATGGGCATGTTTTCAAAGAAAACCAATGCTTACGCCGCCATTGCGAGTTCAGTGGTTGCTATTCTCGTTCACTTTGGTGTGTATTACGGCAATATCGGCCCGTACATGCAAGGCGCTGTAAACAATCCTGCCGTTGCATCCACTTATGCCATCCTAGCATCGGTGGTGGTAGGTACGACCATTCTACTAATCCGAAAGCCGGATTCCGTTTCATTTTCATCAGTATCTTCAGAAGTATGAACGGACTAGATTGGATTTCGAAATGGGCCCATTACTCACCCAATAAAACAGCCATTGTAGAGACGTGGAGCGAAAAGAAAACAAGCTACGCCCAACTCAACACCATGGCATGTCAAACTGCTCATGCGCTGCGCGAGCGATTCGATATCGAAAAGGGAGATCGCATCGTCGTTCTTTCGGGATTTAACACGGCTTTTATTGCGCTGTTTAGCGCGGCGCAAAAACTGGGATTTGTCATAGTTCCACTCAACACGAGACTCACCAAACACGAAATAAACTTCCAGGTAGAAGATTGCGGCGCCAGACTCGTGATTTCTCAGGAGGAGTTCAGTCACCTTGTGGAAGATGTGACAGCCCCAACAGTGAATTGGGACGCATTGGCATCTGAAACTACTATTCATATTGAGTCGGACATTTCCGAAAACGATCCCATTTTCATCCTGTACTCATCAGGAACTACAGGCAAACCAAAAGGTGTGATCTACACCCACAAGATGCTTTACTGGAACAGCATCAATACCGAACTGCGGCTAGATATCAACTCGAATGACATCACGGTAAATTGCATGCCATCGTTTCACACCGGTGGGTGGAATGTGCTTATCACGCCTTTCCTTCACCATGGGGCATCAGTGTGGCTTACCAACGATTTTGATCCCGACGACTTTTTATTGCAATTGGAAAAGAGTCGCTCCACCCTATTTATGGCTGTGCCGACGATGCTCAAGCTCATGTCTGACACGAAATCCATCGACCATGTGAACCTGAAGAGCATTAGGTATATCATCGTGGGTGGTGAAGCACTTCCAATTCCGACCATTGAGTACTGGGCCGAAAAAGGATTGCC
Source organism: Bacteroidia bacterium (assembly GCA_030427905.1). Classification (GTDB taxonomy): domain Bacteria; phylum Bacteroidota; class Bacteroidia; order Flavobacteriales_D; family Cryomorphaceae; genus CBDDKU01. The sequence goes on along the minus strand of JAUICL010000006.1, from coordinate 80,556 downwards.
AATCCGTCAGGGATACGGACTCACCGAAGTAGGGCCAAACGTCACATCACTCCACCAAGACGACGCCATCAAAAAGCGTGGATCCATAGGATTTTTCAATTTCTACATCGATGGAAAAGTGGTACACGACGATGGAACAGAATGCGGTCCAAATGAAGTGGGAGAACTCTGGCTAAGTGGTCCTAACGTGACACCAGGCTATTGGCACAATGAAGCCGCAAATCAGTCATCCTTTGATGGGGAATGGTTTAAAACTGGCGACCTGGTTCAGCGAGATGAAGATGGCTACATCTACGTAGCTGGTCGCAAAAAGGAAATGTATATCAGCGGAGGAGAGAATGTGTATCCGCGCGAAGTGGAGCAAGTACTTCAAAATCACCCCGACATTTCGGAGGTGGCTATTATAGGCGTACCCGATGAAAAGTGGGGCGAAACGGGAGCTGGCTATGTGGTGCTCCACTCTGGACGAACTCAAACAGCAGAAGAAATAATCCAATACGGAAGAGAATATTTAGCAAAATTCAAAGTACCCAGGTATATCTTTTTTGAAGAAAAGCTGCCCGTCAATGACGCCGGAAAGATCAATAAAAGAGCGCTCCTGGATTTTTTCACTAATACACATAAACCCAACAATCATGAAAATGTCTAAATTTTACTTTTTAGGACTTTTGAGCCTAGGACTCGTTTTTACAGGATGTAGCGACGACGACGATAGTGATGACAGCCAAAGCACTTGTCCCACTCCTACTGATGTAATCGTAGATGACTCCGAGTCGACATCAGTAACCCTTTCCTGGAGTTCAACAGGTGATAACTGGACAATCGAATACGGTGAGCAAGGGTTTTCACAAGGAAGTGGAACCACGGTAGAAGCAACGTCTAACCCTTACACGGTAATGGGACTCGAAGCGGATACTGATTACGACTTTTACGTGCGAACAAATTGTTCTGATGGTACGAGCAGTGGTTACTCTTCTGCTATTACTAGCTCTACACCCAATCCAATAGTAGGTAGCTGGGAAGCATACGACGTTTCTCCTCTATTGGCAGGTCTTGGTATTACAGGAATCACGGCTGAGTTTAGAGCAGACCAAACGTACACGGTTGTATCAGAATCGGATGGAGCTGAGACTCAACTTGACGGAACTTACACCGTAGATGGTGAAGCTAACGCTGATGGCATTTACTATATCATCCTCGACCAATCAAGCCCTGCGACCTTGACTTCAGAAGGAATTTTTGCAGTTTACGTAGCATCTCCTGACTCTATGTGGTACGAAGTAGCGCAAACCGACCCTGCGATTACTGGGGTAACGCCTCCTACGGTAGAAGATGGATTTGGATCTACTTCAGGTGGAGCTTTTGGAGAAACAAACATCCAGAAGTATTCGCGTCAATAACGGCTTAAAACTGAAATGGGTATGAATTCGTCATTCATACCCATTTCTCAATTCCCATACCTATGCGGCTCAAACTCTACCTAATTGCCATCATCGGTTTCTCCTACGGAACGATAATGGCTCAATACTCGCCTGCTCCTGCAGATACAATCAGCGGCGAAAACTCCTACTACTTCAACCAGGAAGTCCCGATCAAATCGGGAAAGGAACTCACTTTTATCGGTTGGTTCTTTACACAAGGAGTCACTTCAAACTACTTTCCGCGAAATGAATTCTTTCAAGGGCAGGTTATCGGTAGAATGTTTGGCCGAAGTACAGCTCGCACCAGCGACACACTTCGAACTGGCTTTGTAGAACAGCGTTTTCTCCCTTTCTTTCTCTACACACCCAAACTCATGGATGGTAAAGTTACCCTCCGAGCATCTTTTGAGATAGACTGGACCTGGGGTGATGCGTCCTATGGTTCTGGTGGAAACCAGGGAGCCGGGTTTAATGGGGACTTTGTCAACATTCAAACTCAAAACGTGGAGCTCGAAATAGTCCCTGCGCATGGTTGGGCCATAAATTTCGGTTTGCTCCGCGCCTTCGACTCCCCTTACCACCCCTATCGCACATCAGTAAAACAACTGACCGAAACAGGTTTTCGCCTGATGTATTGGGCGGGTGATGCCGCGGGTATAAATGTTCGAAAAGATTTTTCGCGCGGAAACATCTCTGCGGGGATATACAATCTATGGGAAAACCGCATTGAGCTAGAAGACGACGTTTGGCTCGGAAAAGTGATGGGGATGTACAAACTCGTTCCGCAATTAAGCATTGGAGGTTCCGTATACCACATCAATGATAAATCGAACGGACAGGGTGGAGCATCTATACTTGGACAAGGACCGAAAAGCCTTCTGACGGATTATACGGGAGCCTACCGATTTAGCTTCCCCGATACCGACTACGAAACCAATGTAACATGGCTCGGAGCATTTTTTGATTACAACCGAGAATACGCTTATAACCGACATAAGCTATCGGGTTTCTTCAATTACAACGTTGGAGATATTCAAGGCGAAACTGCCCGCGTCACAAAAATAAGTGGGTTCGGAGCGAATCTCAAATACGGCTTCCGTCATGGAAATACTGAAGACGATGAAGTGATAGTGGACTGGATTTACACCACTGGTGACGACAACGGAATTACGGATGGAGAATACAACGGAGTAATCACGGGTAACACGTGGGGTGCACCTGGGAATTTACCTATAGCCGTAGGTCCAAACATTCTCTTTCCTTCTGGAAATGTAGTAAACCGCTATATGCCGCTGATTAGCGACATTTCGAATCTGGGAGCCGGACTCAACGCGGTCAACTTCCAAGTTAAAAAGGCCATTGTTCCACACAAATTTATCGGTACAGCCAATGTAGCTTACGCTATGTCGAACGCTTCACTACCACGTGGCGGAACTGAAATTGGTACAGAGCTCAACATTGGAGTCATCTGGAAGATCAAAACTCTGATGGAGGTAGAAGTACGCGGTGCTCGCGTAGCACTTGGTGACTTCTACGATGCTCCAAAAGCAAATGGTGATGAGTTTGTCGATGCTGACGATCGGCTGAACGCCAGACCTGTCGACCCATGGTTGTTATACATTGCATTTAAATGGCTCATGTTTTAATTATGAAGTATTCTATTCTACATATCGCATTTCTATGCTTTGTCTCTACTTCGCTGATCGGCCAAGGCTTTTACAAAGACTTGAAGAAAGTTGAGCGATTTAGCGACATTGAGTACCCCTACCCGGTAAAGCACCAAGATGTAAGCAACCAAATTACCGTGGGCTATATGGATGAAGGTGCAGGCGACGAAACCATCCTTTTTATTCACGGTTTGGGTAGTTATTCCAAGGCATGGATGAAAAACATCGAAGAGCTGAAGAAAAGCTATCGCTGTATCGCCATTGACTTACCTGGATATGGTATGTCATCAAAGGGAAACTACAAAGGCTCCATGACTTTTTACGCCGATATAGTAAAGGAGTTTACCGACTCGCTCGGAATTGATCAGGTCATTCTATGTGGACATTCCATGGGTGGACAAATTTCGATCGTAGCTTCCTTAAAATATCCTGAACTCGTTAAAAAGCTCGTTTTGATCGCCCCGGCTGGAATCGAGACTTTTTCGGAGGGTGAGAAAGAATGGTTTCGCGAAGGAATTACCGCCAAAGGTGTAATGCTGACCACATTGGAATCTATGGAGTCCAATCTGGGGCACAACTTTTACAAAATGCCGAGAGATGCCTTCTTTATGATCAGCGATCGGTACGCCATCACTGGTGCTGGAGAAGAGTTCTATTGGTATTGCAATGTTATCGAAAAATGCGTTTCAGGTATGGTCGATGAACCAGTATTCAGAGACCTATCGAAGATCACCCAACCAACGATTATCATCATGGGAAAGGCCGATGCTTTGATCCCAAACAGATACATGCACGGTGGATTTCCAAAAGATTTAGCCGAGCTCGGAGCTCAAATGATTCCAAATGCCAAAGCAGTGATCATCCCGAAAGCCGGACACTTTGTATCTTTTGAAAAAGCCAGCGAAGTAAATGCTGAAATACTGAAATTTCTTTCGGTAGATTAGCCTGTAGATATGGCCAAGCTCAAGAAATTCACCGCTTTTATCGATGGGTTGTTTCCTTCGGAAATAGCCTATGTGAAGTCGCACAATGACTATCGTGACGGAGAGCTTCTAGAAATTTTGACCGTGGCTGAAGCACGTGTCTGCAGTGAAAATGCCCAGCGCGATTTTGACGACAAGATCGATCCACGAAAGTATTCGAAACTGCAGAACAGCATCAAGCACAAGCTTGCCAAGGTAGATGTGGACACCTATTACGAGTGGATTAGCCGTTCAAATTACTTGATCAATACTGACGCCATTCCGCCGCAAGAGCAAACGAGAATCATTCGTGAAATTGAAATGTTTGAGCCCGGCTGGTATCACATGGGTAGCTTTTATAGGCTGGTGGAGAAATTTGATGAGTACCTAGTCAGGCGCTATCGCGAAAAGGATGTCAAATCTGTTAGAGATTTCTTAAATCAGCACCGGGAGATCTATTTGCACAACCTTCAAACCACCGAAAAGATCAACTCGATTACCGACAAGATCGTGTTTGGTGAAAAATCAGCAGACCTAGAGTCCGATTTGCAATGGCTACTAGACATTTTTTACGATGCTAGTTTGAGCAAAAAGAACAGGTACAGTGCCTTGGTGTCGTTTATGATGTACCACATCGACAGAAAGAAGATAGATCGGGTAATAGAGCCCATGGAAGTACTCGAAAAGGCCATTTTCAGCGGGGAGTTTTACTCACCCCGGATTCTCTCGAATTTCTACGCCAACAAACTTCTCTTGCTCAATTATCAGAAGCGTTACGAGGAAGCAGCCTTCTGCGGACGCCAATCGATTAAGCACTTTACGGAAGATTTTCTCTACTACCTCAACAACTATAGCAGCGTATTGGTGCATTTGAATCGATGCGAGACGGCAATCGCAAACATGAACGAGTCGATGCACGTGTTTAAATCAACGCGGAGTAAAGGCAGGAGAGTGATCTTTATGGCCAACTATTGCAGGTGTCTAAATCGCTTGGGGCAGTTCAAACGAAGTGTCCGCATGGCCGATCGCTTTCTGGATGAAATAGGCAAGCAGATCATGCAGCACCATTGGAACTACTTTTTCCGAATATTCTTTTTCGCCTTGCTTCAAGCCAATGAAACAGAGCGGATGATGAAGATCGAACGGAAGTACAAACTGGTGGAGCAAGAGCGAAAATCTGGCCTTCTCCCCTACCTATCTATCCTTATGTTGGGCGCTTCATATCGCGAGGTACGCTTGTCACAGAAAGAATTTGACAATCAGCTATCTTCTCTAAAGACCGAGTTTAGCACACAGATCAAGCCCGAGCTTCAGGAATTGATTTCTGAGATGGTGAGGATTGGGTGAATCAATCAAACGTGCTTATCAACTTAACGTTTTCTTTAAGCAAAAGCTCTTCAAGAAGGCAAAACCCGAGTGAGCTAGGATTTAAAACGTTTCATTCACATTCAAGTAAAACCCTTGGGCTCCATAGGCTCCCCAAGCGTAATCAATGGTCAGGTTGGTTCGAGCGTTTTTGTTCAGCATGATCCGCCAACCAATACCCACTCCGGGCTCTACGTATTCAAAGAGTCCGATATTGGCATCGGAGTTTGAAGCTGTGGTCGCATTCGCAAAAATGACGGCTCCGAAAGTGTCCTTGTCAGATTGCAAAGGAAGCCGGTACTCCACTTCCCCATACATCACATTCTCACCACGGAAACGCCCTTGGGGGTATGCGCGGCCCGATCGGCCGTATTGGTCCCATCCCACAGCGGGCAAATCCATGTAGGGCACATCTCCACTCGTTACGAAATTACCATACGCCCACACGGCAATCAGGTGCCGCGGTCTATTCTCGCTCAGACCAAAGTAATCGCGGTACTCGGCCCAGAGCATAGTGGAGTTTTTATCGCTTCCGATAAACTCGGGATTCACCCGAAAAGAAAGAAAAGCGTAGCGCCCGGTATAGGCGTTTATGGTGTTGTCTCGGGTATCGTACAGCCCATTCACCGAAATTCCCGACAAAGTATACCCATTGGCGTCAAACCCTCGGTCTTCAGAATAGGCATAATGTGACGTAATGGTTGGTGGAACGGTGTCCAGATTGAGGAGCTGGTCTTCAATTTTGGAGTGAACATCTAAGTGATAACCAATTCCGGCAAAGAAACGCGTATCGTCTATTCGGCGCATGGCCGTTTCGTGAAACCGTAGAAAGTTGAATTCCATCATTTGGGCTTCATCAATTCCTGTTGAGAAGTCGCCATCGTCATACTCGAGTCCGTCTGAGACCAGCCTAGCCGACTGCGGTCCCGTACCTAGCCCATAGGTGGGTTGAGATGTCACAAAATATCGCCAATCTCCCATAAGCATCCATTGGTCGTTTTTGGTAAACACTCCCGACTTCAAGGTCAGAATCAACTGCTTTTTAGTCGTGTAAATAATGGATGAAACCATGGATGAACGACTTGTGGTAGAAGCAGGACCCAAGAGCCAAGTAGCTGATGGAGCTAACCCGTACATGACGCCATTGGCGGGATTGGCGGCTATTACCGGCAAAGGCACAAAAGACAACTCCTGGATGAGTTTTGTGGTGTCGGATTTGGTGCTTTCTTGAGCTTTCAAAAACCCTGTCCAAAAAACACCAAAACCAAGCAAAAAGAGAACAGCTCTATTCATTTTCTCATGTAATTAATAAGCCATAAGCAAACTGTCGTGTGAGTCTCTCAATTCATAGGTCTCACCGCCCGATGAATATACACATTGTCACTCATTCAAATCGTTCTTTTGCGCATACATTCTACAGTCAAGGGTCTGATTACTCCACTCTTCTTCCTTCTACCTCTATACCTTTCCACCCCATCACAGCGTCAAAAGTGCCTTGATCGTTAGGAACAAACTCAAAAGATTCGTCGGCTTGCGGGTCTTCGAAAAATACGGTTTCAGATTCTGCCTTGAATTCAGCTATTACCTCATCACCTTGATACAATATTAATTCCCCAGACTCAATAGCTACCCTTAAAACCAAACCATCGAAATCGTCGAACGCATAGGTCCCGACGTAATTCAATAAAATCTCGGAGTCAAGATCGATAGCTTTTCTGTAGATTGGTTTAGGAATCTCAAAGGGCTCTGAACGCAAAATTTTAATTATATCGTCGATCGTTTGGTTAAACGGCATCTCATCGTAATTCGAGAGAAAAACGAATCTGATTTTTGAATCAAAATCTGCGTAAACCTGAGCTCTTACACCCTTCGATCCGCCTGATTTCTCAATAATGCCTTGATCGTTCATAAGCATAGACCGATAGGGCTCCAGTTTCACTGCTTGGAGAAATAGATCTAGATCGTCAACAGTTGAATAGATCCGCGCTGTCTTAAACTCATCGTCAAGAATATTGGGAACCGGGGTAAGAATTGAATCCTTTAGAACATGATTCTGAGCGGGATTGAAAAGGCGATCGTTATCGGAATAGAAATGTGCACCTGATTGATCCATCCCAACAGGAATAAAAATCTCATCTACTAAAACTTGCGCAAAAGACTTTCCATAGGAAATGCCAACAATGTCATAAACCAGTTCGTATCCCAAATTGGAATACTGAACGTCGCTACCTGGTTCGAAAAGCAGGTCTTGCTTCGCTATCTCTGCAATAATTTCATCCCCACTCAAGTCGTATTCCTTTCCTTCAAAGTCCATCAACTCTCGCGGTAGACAAGAGCGGTGATGTAGCAGCATATCGATGGTGATTTCATCTCCATTTGGAAAGTTGGGATAAAACTTTGGGAGTGAATCATCCAGGTTCAAGACCCCATCAGCATCTAGCTTAGCAACCAGGTAAAAGCTCATCAGTTTTGAGATGGAGTGGATATCAATTTGCGAGTTTACATCGACATAGGTAGAACTATCTGTGCTGGGATAAATATTGTAGGCCTTTTCCAGAAGGAGAGTATCGCTTTTATAGGCCAAGACTACACCATTAAACTTCTTTAGCTCGGTTAGCGCGGTAAAATACTCGTCCAGATTTTGACTTATTTCACTGTGTTCTTTGGAAAAGGGAACCCTTAAAGCTTTTTGCTCTTCTCCACAGGAAAACAATACAAAAAGAAGACTAAAGAGTATGAAAGAATGTGCTCGCATGTGGCGAGTTTAAGTTTAAATTGAAAACACCTATTCCTTTGAATTCAGATCTAAAGGGTACTTAGTCTTCAGCCATTATCTCGTATGGGTAAACCACTTTCCAGTCCTTTTCCATATTTACAATAGACCATCCCTTTTCACTCGCTTCATCAAGACCCTTATCAAACCGACCAATGTGCGAATCGCGGTCGTAGGCCCACTCGCGAACTGAATCGGTGTGGTGAACGTAGAGCTTAAACGTATTCAAGTCATTGGAATCTGTCCAACGCAGCATTTCGAGATCCCCATCGGAATTTCCTGCAGAAAAGACCGGTCGCCGACCAATGTACCGGTTGATGCCGACTGGCTTTCCGCCTTTATCGTCTAGCAGATCAATTTTGGCTAGTCGCTTAATCACTGGGTCGCCGTCATTGTAATCGTATTCCGTTACAAAACTGGTTCCCACCACTTGGTCGCGCGGAATTCCATAAACGCTTTCAGTCCAAGGACGCATAAACTCGATACCCCCACCCGAAACGATAAAGACTTTAAAGTCGTTGGCTCGGAGATAATCAAGAAGCTCGAGCATGGGTTGATAGATGAGCTCGGTGAAAGGTTTGTTCTTTATTGGGTGCTGAGCAGATGAAATCCAATCGGTAACAAGGCTTTCGAATTCATCAGTTGTCATCCCGGTATGCGTCGCGCCTACAATTTGGAGTAGTCCCTTTTCGCCTTGCTCTGCTAGGGCGGCCATATCATTTTCGAGAACGGCCTTGAAGGGTTGTTGCTCCTTCCACTCTGGGTGGTCGGCCGCCATAGCCTTAACCCGATCGATGGCGAAATACAACTGGAAGTACATTGGCTGTTCACTCCAAAGCGTTCCGTCGTTGTCGAAAGTGGCTATTCGCTCTTCAACGGGAATAAAGTTAGTGCCGTCAGGATTTGTGGCTTCAGTCACAAAGTCCATAATTTGACGCTTCGAATCGGAGTCGTTCCATGATGGAAGTGCCACTTTTTCGGAAACTTCTGGACTTGGGTTTTCTTGAGTTTGGCTTCCCGGCTCGGGGGTACAATAAACAAGAAAGGTGGACATAATGAGTACGACGGTAAACTTCGAGCTTAGATAGATTGTTTTCATGTGCTGAAAATAAGAAAGGTAGACTCATTTCCCGCAACAAAGCCACAATCATCCATGAAAAACTACGGAGAAAACAGCCCTGGACCTTCCACCAAAAAAAGATCTTAAATTAAGCACCCATCACTCCTTCACTACCCGACTGGTGTAGACGGTTCCATTTGAATAAACTTTGACCACATAGATTCCCGGACTTAAGGCTCGAACATCCATCGTTCGGGAAAGGGTAGATTCATGCAAAATGAGTCGGCCGCGTAAGTCGAGGACTTCGAGCTGAACTGGCGTACCTGGATTGTCAGCATCGAGTGTAAAACTCAGCTCATCTCGTACTGGATTGGAATACGTTTTGAGTCCATCGCTACTCGGGCTATTCGACTCTATTCCCAAACTCACTTCGAGATTGGTGACCACCAAACCGCTATCGCCAACGGCAAAGACGATGTTCTCGTTGTAGCCACTAATTCCGTTAAGTGGATGTGCAACTTCGTACCATCCCCACCCCACTTCATCGTTGTGCTCAAACAGCAAACCGATACCAGGTGACTCGGGCTTAGCCGCGATGTAGATACTACCCAACTCAGAATCGTAAAAATCGTTGTAATCAGGGTAAAAGAAGGTAGCCAGCTCTACAATACCCATCCAAGATTCACCTGCATCGTGCGATACGAGTGGGCCAAATCCACCACTCAAGTGATCGATAAAACCGGCGTATGCCAGGGTATCATTGATGATTTCTACCGAAGTCAGTTCATGATCATCTGCCACGGTGATTCGAGTCCAGGAGAGTCCGCCATCTATGGTCTTCAAAATATCGCCATCGGTGCTGGCCGCTAGTCCGTAGTTCTCATCCAGAAAATCGATATCGACTACCAGGCCATCTGTAAACGACTGCGGATTTATCTCTGCCAATTCAGTCTCCCCGTCAGCGTAACTTGCAATCAGCTCGGCTTCAAAACAACCCGATCCACCGATAAAGCCCGTTTGCTCATCCCAGAAGTATAAACCTTGGTTGTAGCACATATTTCCCGGGTTGGTAACTAGAGTCCAGCTCATGCCACCATCCGTCGTTTTGTATGTACCAGAGTATGGTCCAACAGCCATAAAGCCGACATCTTCTGTCACAAAGTTGAGCTTTACAATATTTCTACCGCCAGGAAAGAACTCTACACCTGTATAGGGCAGTTCCGTCCAGGTAATCCCACCATCTACGGTTTTCAAAAGTAGGCTATCGTTCCCGCCGACATACCCCACTTCTGAGCTACCAAAAGAAATGGTTCGGAGCTTTTTGTTTGTATTGGTTGGAATCTCTGTCCACGTGTTTTGGCTGATCCCCAAGGTGGATAGCGCCAGCAAAATGAAAGTAAAAATTGGTTTCATAATTTAAGTTTTACCCAAATGTATGGCAGGCCACTAAGGTAGAACATGTAGAAATCAGCGAGAAACTTGTACTTTTTGGAATTGCGAAGGGTTCTGTCCCGTTTGGGTTTTAAAGAATTTAGAAAAGTGTGCGGGATCGTCAAACTGGAGTTCGTAGGCCACTTCTTTGGCAGTGAGATCAGTATTGAGCAGTCTTTTTGCTTCTAGCACAATTTGCTTTTTGATCAGGGCGCTGCACGACATTCCCGATTTTGAGCTTACAATCTCGTTGAGTTTCTTTTCGGATAGTCCCAGCACATCGGCGTACTCACCTACTTTCTTGATGGTCTTGAAATTACTTCTGAGCAGTTTTCTGAACTCTCTGTACACCTGATTTCCCGCAACACCAGGTGATAGAGCGTACTGCTGATTCCGCATACAGTGAATACAGATCAGATTTAAGTGGTTCTTTAAAAATTCCGCTCGTAGCGGCTTTTTCGAATTGTAGTCAGTATAGAGGGTTTCTGCCGTGTCCAGCATACTCTGAGCCAACTCACCTTCAAAAAGGTAAATCGGACTCAGTTCACTTACGTCGTAACAAAGGTGGTCGTACAAAAAGTCTGATGTAGGCGTGTGCTCATCAATAGCCGAAATATCGAATAAAATGACGTAGCCATTTGTGTCAAGTTCTCTTCGTACTTGGTGCACTACACCAGGAGCTACGATGTGTACGCTCGCCGATTGAATGGGAAACGGTTGAAAATCGATATCGTGAACCCCCATACCCCGATCAAAAATAAAAAGCTCAAAGTACTGATGCCGATGTGGTTCGGTGGTATCATAACTGGTCAGGGAACTGAGCTTCACGACTCTGATAGCCTGGGTGTTTTTTTGAACGAAGTCGTGAATGGGAATCATAGACTAAATTTCATGGGCACCTTATAGACGGACAAGCGTTGGATAAAGTTGGATTGGCATTCGTCAAATACTCCTCCACTAATAGGTGTAAACCAGAGTGAGAAAATCTTTTCCCAAAAGCTAATTAGTGAGAGAAGGCCTAAACGCGGGTTACTCCCAATGGAAGAAAATCCTTGTCTCACCCCAGCCCAACACGCTCAGGATGCCTACGCGAAGTACAGGTGCATCCTTTTAGCTATTCGTGTAACCCAGACAATGGATAACATTCAGAGCCTAGTCGATAAAAAGCTTACTCGCATAAACCCCATTCACTTGAATCACCACGATTTGCCCGCTCACGCCTTCTACATCGATGAAAACCTTTCGATCGTTGATGTTTTCGTGAAGCCCAACACTTTGTCCATTCAGTAAAAAGATCTGCACATCTTCAATGGGTTCGTCTCGGAGAGCTTCAACAACGACTGTGTTTCGATCGGCGTACGCTTTAAACCCAGATTCTTCGAATTTCATCAAACTGGTACTATTCACGATAGAAGACAGTTGGACAATTGAAACGACACCTTCGTCTTGAATAGTGACACTCATGCTTTCGCCATCCTGAATGGTATCCACAGAACTCACCTCCCAATAGGGGTTAGGCTCTTGCTTGCCATCGCCGAGCGAAGTAATGGTGCGGTAAGTACCCGGAGGGAGACCTTGAACGCTTAAAGTTCCGCCTGCCAAGGCGTTAATATTCATCACCAGGTGTCCATCGGGATTCACAAAAAGTACAGGATCGAATTGATCCATATCCGATGATGCTTCAAAGCGCACAGCCCCGGGGTGGAGCAATTTGAAATAGTGGCGGAAATACTTGGTTGGTCGCTGAAGTTCAAGTGAGAAATCGTTTGTGCCATTTTCCGTAATCTTCAATAGCCCATTATTCCAATCATTGCCCACAGCTCCGAATGAGCCTTTGAACTGGAACGTAGAAAGGTTTGCCAACTTCAAACAATCGTGAAGAAAGCGATACGTGTTTCCGTTGGCCCACCACTCAAGCATGGATGTCTTGACGCCACTTTCAGCCGCGTTTGACGCGATCTGAATTAAGTTGTCATCTGTTCTTCCTGCGTACGCGTGAAACGAATATTCTGACCAATACTCTTCAACACCTGGCACTGCCGAAAAACTGGGGTAAAAGTTAATCGCTCCATTTAGATTGGTATTTGAGCAAGCAATGTAATCCGGATTATAGCCCAAACCGCTGAGCCTGTCACCGGTAGCCACAAGACATTGCCCCACCAATGTGCCGTTTCCAAAGTCGGCCACATTGGGTTCGAGAATAATCTCGACTCCATCTGGAACGAAGCCATACGTAGACTCCATATGTATAAATACAGCCTGGATGAACTCTGCGTATTCTTCCGGATCCTGATGAATGATCGTACCACCAGCTCCATCATTCAATTGTGCCGTGAAGGCAACAAAACACAAGTTAATGTATAAATCTGAGCCGTTCTCAATCAACCGATTCCGAATTGGGATCAAAATATCTTCAATCCGCTCATCTAACTCGGTGAAGTGAAATCCAGCCCAATTGATGTCAAATGGATCATCGTTGTCATTGACTGTAGCATAGCGCAAACTACGCCAGGTGTTGTAATCTATGGTACTATCAGAATAGAGCTGGTAATTGTCATCTGGGTGCTCTGTTCCCGAGCGTACTTCCAGACGCAACCTGTTTACCCTTAGGGTATCGACCGTCAGATCAACCAAATCATCCATCACATACGCGTTAAGGCCAGATGGCAAAAAGCATCCATTTTCCCAGCGATCTATGGCCTGAAACGACTGAGTCAGATCTAAATTGATCGTCTGCGCCCAAATTGGAAAGCCAAACACTACTCCAAATACGACTAATCCAAAGTTCAATATCCCAGTTCTCTTAAACATCATAACTCTCTTTAGTTTATTGACGTTCGATTTATGATAAGGCTGCTCGTAGATTTTGAGATTCTACTTCACTTTCCAAAAAGTAAAAGCGGAAGGAACATGTCGTTCTTTCCGCTTTTCGAAGTCTGTTCTTCTGCAAGAACCTTGGTTTGGAATTTATCCCTTCACCACTTGCACACTCAGTTGGAGTTTAACCTGATCGCTTACCACTACTCCACCAGCATCGGTCACTCCGTTCCAGTTTAGGCCAAATTCCTTTCTGTTTATTTTTCCTGTGATTTCAAATCCGGCTTTGGTCTGACCATAAGGGTCAACCATCACCCCACCTAGCTCTACGTCGAGGGTAATTCTCTTAGTCACATCGCGGATGGTCAAATCACCAGTCAAGCTGTAATCTTCTCCTGACTTTTCCAGTTTACCATTTTTGAAGGTGATCTGTGGATACTTATCAGCTGCGAAGAAATCGTCTGATTTAAGGTGGGCATCTCTATCGGCAACGTTTGTGTCAATGCTGCTCACGTCGAGCGAAAAACTAGCTTCTGCACCTGAGAAATCTTCGCTATCGGTAGTCAGGCTTCCGTCGAATTTATTGAACTGCCCTGTCACGGTTGAGATCACCAGGTGCTTTACTTTGAATTGTACTTCACTGTGGGTTGGGTCAATTGCCCATGTTGTCTTTACTGCGGTTTCCATGTTGAATCTTTATTTGATGTATAGATATTATATGTATGTACATATTTTTACAACAAACTTATGGAATTGTTCTCCCCGAGTAGAATTTTAATGATTGATATCGCTTATATCGAGATAGGTGTAGTCAAATAAATGGTCGGGGAATAGACTGTACTTCCCTTATTGATGTTGACCGCTGTTTAGCTGTTGTCAATTTTCAATTATTTATTGGCCATTTGTTTGGTCTCGCCCTTACAGGGCTTCACCTTAGATCGCATCCACCGCACACGGTTTCACCGAATGCTCGGATCTTACGCCCTGACGCTTACGGTCAGGGCTCGTGTACTTCTAAACGCCAATCGGTGCTCCTTGATCTGAAGTCGAAAAGATTCAGGCTATAAAACAGGCACCACGCTGTCGCCGAAGCTTGCGCCACCGCTGAAGCTAAGGCGGCACGCGGTAAGCGTAGGAGCCACAAAGGGCACAAAGTTGCACAGAGTTCTCTGTGAACTTTGAGTGCTCCGTCGTTTAAGAAGTGAAAAACGATTAATTATAAGTGAAAAATTGGTTCTACTTCCTTGATTCATGTTGACCGCCTTAATAAATTGAATGTTGAACACCGATGTTCGAAGTAGCTATTACAAAACTTAGGTTACAGCACCACGCCAAAATCAGCTCATTGATCTATGAATTCTTGCCGTTAATCGAGTAACAAGCCTTTAAACCAGCACCTTTCCATACATTTGCCAAGCAAAAAGAGACAAAAAATCATGTGCAGAAGGATAGTGAAACGGATAGAGAAATTCCAGTACTTTTTATTCATTTCTATAGTATTGCAAATCAGCTTAATTAACAATACGCAGGCTCAAATTCTATTTGCTGAAGATTGTTTTGTAGGAGGGGTTACCGTGGCAGGAGTTAATCGAGATGGTGGTGCGGGATTGGGTAATAAGTGTTTGATTAACTGGCAAGATGATTTTGAGTTATATAAAGCTTATGTAGTATCTTTTAGATATGGACGTCCTGAATCGCACAACACTGTAGTAAATGGAGTACAAGTTAATTGGAATATTGGTAATCAATCAGGTCCTGAACAAATTGAAGATAATCCTTCGAGTGATTTTTTCGCTCCACATGCGCAAGATATTACTGATGAGCTTGAGATTTTTGATGACACTCTTCTCCTTGATTTTCCAACCCAGACATTTTACGAACATTCACCTAATTGGGCTTGGTGTAGCATGTACATAGTCATTCTTTACAAGTCACCTAGTATTTCTTCGGCAATTTGTAACAGAATTTACATTTCAGATCAGAAGCAAGACATTCCACAACTGTATGAGTTCAATACACCAAGTTACGCCCCAAATCACCCAGTTGTACTAGCCCTATTTACAAGTCGTCTTACTGGTTATGACGGTGATGAAAGCCGTGTTTTATTAAATAGCCAGCATCTTGGAGATCTATATGGTGAAGATCAAGTAATTCCTCCTTATTTGGGGGCTCAAGGTAGTTTTTGGTATCATGAAGGGCAGGCTAATGGACTAAATGGTGACACAGCGAATACTAGAATTATTGGACACGATGCCACTGTTCGTATCAATGACTATTTAAATAATGGTCAAGAATACCTTGAAATGTATCGTTTAGGAGGTGGCTGGAGCAACCCCCACCCCGCCTTCACCCTCACCTACACCCCCGAATGCCCGGTAAAGGATGTGTCTGTTGAGCGCAAGTATCGCTATTGTCGTGGTGGCGAGATGCAGCTTAATGCCGAAGCGGGTTATACCCACTATGCCTGGACGCCCGAAGAAGGGCTCAGTGATCCAAGTATGGCCAACCCTATCTGCAACCGCGATAGCAGTGGGTGGTATCAAGTGCGTATGTGGGATGATGATGGGTGTAGCCAGACTATACCCGTTCACATCGAAGTCACCGATTATCCCGTTCCAGAAAATGTGGAGATAGCATCTACCATTTGCCCGCCCAACACTGGTGAGATAAACCTTTTGAACGTCCCGGGAGCAGAGCCGATCACGTACTCAGCAAATGAGTTGGAGAATACCACCGGGCAATTTACAGAGCTATCATCAGGAGCCTATCAGCTCCACTTAGAAACAAGAGATGGCTGTACCTGGGATAGCTTGGTACACGTGCCGTTAAATCCCATTCAAGATGCTGCTTTTACCCCAAGTCCAGAATCGGGATATACGCCATTGGAGGTATTCTTTGAGAATGAGAGTTCTCTTTCAGCTACTCATTTCACTTGGTTGGTCAACGGCATTCCTTTTTCGAACCAAGAAGATGTGCATCGTGTCTTTGAAGACGCGGGTGTTTACGAGATAGATCTCGTCGCCCACCGTCAAGAAGACTGGTGCGCCGATACGGCGAGTTTTACGCTTTTTGTAGATCAGGGTATGGAGCTTATTCTTCCAAACATCATTACCCCAAATAGCGACGGCAGAAACGATAAATTGATCGCTCAAACCGCTGGAGTATCAAATCTCTCCTGGACTATCAACGATCGCTGGGGTAGAGAAGTCCATAACGGCAACACGAGCAACGAAGACGGTGAGATTCTTCTTTGGGATCCCGCCAATAGCCCCACAGGCTCATACGTTGTGACCATCACAGCCGTGGGCGTGTCTGGCCAAACGCGTCAAGAGGCGTTATGTGTGCAGGTTGTTAGGTAGTTTTGGTCGTGGGTAGTGAGTCTTTGGTATTGGGTAGACTTCAATTTTGGGGTAAAGGCTGTTTCTTCAATGGATTGTATTAAGTATCAAGTATTATGTACAAAGATGCGCTGGGTTTTAATCAGTGAAAAACGGGTTAGATTTCCTGTGTTGAAGTTGACCGCTGCTCCGTATTTCCGCCTGAGGCGGAGCTGCGGTATTCCTTCTAAAATCGTTAATCGTTGTTCCTTGTTCTGAAATCAAGAAAAGGTATCAGCCTTGTTATTGGCACCACAAAGGCACGAAGGTCACAGAGTTGCACAGAGATTCTCTGTGAGCTTTGAGTGCTCTGTGGTTTAAGGAGTGAAAAACGATTAATTATAAGTGAAAAATTAACTCTACATACTTGATTACCTTTGTTTTAACAGCACTCGCCCCATAACAGGACAGTGGCTTGATGGAAATATCCAAAGGATCGACTGCGCTAGATTTACTTCCCGTTTTAATGTTTCGTCCTGTCAGGATTTTTTGGATGAGACACCATTGCATCCGGTTTCAGCGACTGCTAGGTACTTTAGCCCTGACTCTTATGGTCAGGGCTGGGATCATGTTTAAGATCTGTTGAGAGAGAAGGAAGTGGTGAATGTCACACACCGAATAGCCAGTGGCGATTTGGTAGTATCTATTTCATCTGTATCAATCTCTTTTTTGTCCGATTACCACAAGCCGTGCTGTTTCTTTGAAACCGTTCATTCGCAAGGTGACTATGTAAACACCGGGATTGTAGCTACGCGTGTTGAGCATAAAGAACTGCGTGCCAGCTCCGCCAGCTGCAAACTTATGCTGATCTACTATTCTCCCTTGTGCATCACTGATATCTAGCTGGATACCGTGTCCTTCAGAAGGACTGCGATAGGCCACTTGGGTGTAATCGGTCGCTGGGTTTGGAAAGATGAGCATATGGTCGTCGCCGAGGCTACCGCTAAACTTGAAAACCGTGGTTTCGGCATCTTCCAATTCACCAAGCGATTCGCGCGATGTAATTCCATTGGCTACGGACCTAAACTGATAGGTCTTTCCCTCTACACCGGTGAATCGCTTCGACATTGCCCGCGTGTTATCGAGCCACAAATTCCACGAATTTCCTTCGTCCTTCACTCTGTAATAAATATCGAACGACTGAACCGGTGGGCCAAAGGCTGGTGTCAGATTCACCCAGCTAACCAAGAAGTTTGCCGGGCTAAACTCCGGTAAGAATTCTACTTCACTATCCATATTTCCACCTGATATGACATTGGTCCAAGTATTGGTCTCGATGATTTCGTTCTCATCAAATATGATGGCGGCTTTGTTCTTGAATTCTGTTCCCACTTCCAAGTCATCTTTCGCCGAGATAGTGTAGGTCACAAACCCTTGTCCCCGACCGGTACTATCATTTGGAAACAAAAAGCCGTCATCTGGTCCTGTGGCCAGTGCCTGCGTTTGCGGGTTAATAGTGTTAAACTCGAAAAAGGCTTTTCCCGAAGCCGGGTTGGTTCCACCCAAAACGCGCAACGCTTGGTTTCCAAATGCAGGGTCTAACCCGTACGTATTTTGGATAAATGGTGCATTGTTGACATAATACACCGTATCGGCAAATCCAAAAGATTGAATACGGAATGTTGACGCCTTCAGTGACGAGTCTATGGGATTATCAATTCTAACGCGTACCGCTGGAGCAGTAGCTTCCGCAATATTTTCAAAATAAACGGTGTACTGATATATATCTTCTCCATCTACTAACCTCAACGGCCCTTCGCCTGCAGGGCCTACTATTTCATTCGGATCTGATGGCTGGCGCACATCGGTATTTTCATTGTCATCCGGTTTGATATCGTTTGTAAAGCCTTCGCCATCACCAGTGTTTTCCACGCAGCTATTTACACGAACAGTGTACGCAACTCCATCGTAAGTAAAACTTTTTAGATCATAACAGCCTTCTTCTGAGGTAGTAGTGATATTGTCTTCTCCAATACAGTTGAACACTCCTTGCAATTGGCTAGCAAAAGGCGTGTCTTCATCGGCGGTGATACTCAACTCTCCCTTGGCTTCTGCTAGTTCTTTGTACGCGTCATATCGTTGTTTTAAGGAAGGTTGGGTACCTGTCAAAGTGGCGAAGTTTCTTTTAGCCGAATCCCAAAATCCTTCTGCACCGCGGGCTTTTTCGGCTACCTTTTTAGTCTCCTGCAATATCTCAAGCGTCATGGCATCGGCGTCTAAAGTCTGACTACAGTCACCGCTTTTGGCACCTGTGGCAGCTTCTAAGGCACCATCGGCCTGAGCGATAGCATTTCCCATTTCGCGGATATAATCGGAAGTCTCATAATCTCTTATACGCCCGGTAAACGTATACGCGGATCGCTGCAGCATGAAGAAACTCGAATAGGTTGTTAACTCACCCCAAGCGTCGCAGTTGAGTTCGAAGGTCAATACCTCCTGTTGCTGTGCATGGAGTATGGGTATGTACATTCCGTAAACCACCCCGTAGTCAAAAACACCCAAGAGCTCACCGGGTGGATTGAGCTCATCGACTTCCGGACCTGGCGTATTCAGCTGAATAGCATTACTCCCGAGAAAGCGACCATTTATTCCTTCGCCACTAGTATCTCCAAATGTAAAAACGACCATTAATAACAAGTCGTATTCGTTTGAGAATCCTTTATTTTCGTAAGCCACTTGTACTTGAAAATCCTGACCAGATCGGGCACCACCTGGCGCTATTACATTGACATACGGAAGGGCACCCTGATCTTCAATCACTTCGACTTTCTCTTCCCAAACCGTCGTACTTCCCGATGCTATCTTGCGCACCACCAGATCGTATTCCCCAGCAGGTTTCTCCCGCATATCGATATAGGCATTTATCAAGGCATTCGATTGGGGATAAACTTCAAATGCCCAAGTGGTATCTCCATCCAAGACCAAACCAATATCGAAGCCATCGGGGTCCACAAAATCAAACCCTTTAATACGCAAGGTCGTGCAGTGTGAAGTTCCAAGCACTTTGGGCTCCATGCTGTATACGCTAAACTCCCTAAACTCTGCTCTGAGATAATAATTAGTGGCCGGTACCGAATCCGGGTCGGCTACTGGCGGTATGTAGGGCGCATTTCCCAGAATGAAATCTGTTCGCGCTGGGGCAGTTGGCACCAATACCGTCTGATCGTTTTGAAGGGGTGAATCAAACTTAAAATCGTAGTCAAGGGCACTCGGAATTCGCTCTTCACCAATATAGACTTCATAGATGGGTTTGTTATCGTTTATCGACCCTTCCGGCTCATTGGCTTGTTCGTTTTCCCATAGTTTGGTAATCATTCCCGTTCCATCTGGAATGTCAATTTTGTAATAGTCTTTTGAATAGACACTTCTAAACTGCTCCTCGTAAGTGATATCTGGAAAAATCTCTCGGACATTGTCTATAAATACAGGACCAAAAACAAAGGTGTTATTGTTTTCGTCAACTTCATAGACGTTGGAGCTGATGTCTACTTTTTGGATGATGTAGTAATCGCCGGGAGCCAAGGGCTTGTAGTGGGGATAAGTTGCACGCGTATGCGATCCCCCTGCGGGAAGATCAATATTCCAATATGGGAAGTCACCTTCCCGTACGAGTTCGGTGTAATAATATTTATCATCTTCCGAAAAGATGGGGTCGGTTGAGATGAAGTAAGAATTGTAGAACTGTCCAGCGAAATCGTTCGCCGTCGGATTTTCAATGGTGTACTCAATGCTTGAGATATCTCCATTATTCACATTGATCGACTCAAGGCTAACGAGTAAATCAATCGGTTGCTGAACAGCTACTTCGATTGGGCTTTCGGAGACCACAATATTATTAGCTTCTTGACCATTTTCAAAAATGTCATGATTGGCATCCATTTGAAAAATCAAGAAGTAATCGCCCGCATATCCACTCGGTATAAAACTTGTATCGGCCAAGGGTTGAGACTGGCCCGCGGGGAAATTAGAACCGATCATGACTTCAGAGAAAATGACCAGGTCGTTTTCATCGGGTGTATTGTCTGAAGAAAGTAATAACCTATTCACCCACGACTCGTTTACCAGATCGCCAGGACCGTTATTAGTTTTCAAAACCGAAATGGCGATTTGTTGGCCCGCATATACCTGATCGGGATATACGAAGCTCGAAGCCGCTAAATCTGCCGGAACACCCGGTTGCACATCAACAGCAAAGACAAGAGTATCGTTTTGATGGTTGTATTGCAATACCGACTCGGCAGTATCTGCAATGGCTCTTAAGCTCATCTGACCATCGTATCCCAGTGGAAAGTCAATATCGAAAACAGTCTCGTAAGTAGCATCTGACGCTAGACTTCCTGAATATGGCCCCGTAACTTCAGAGATCACATCGCCGCTACCATCGAGCAACTGAACCACATCGATCCACGACGCTATACCAGTTGGCGCTTCATCATTCGCAAAGCGAACGGTTACCGGATAGCTACTCCCCGAAACCAGAATTTCTTGTACCATAATCTCAATTGGACGAATGTCTGGCACTCGGCTGCTATCCAGGCTTATTTGAAACTGTTCTGAAACGAACAAGTTGTTTCCTTCCGATTCATTCTCCCAAACAGCACCATGCACATTGGCGTAGGAACTCAGGGTATAAGTACCAGGCTCTAAGTCGAGCGGAATCAAAAAAGGCGATGGTAGCGCAAATTCTCCTCCGGCCGCAAGAATTCCTGAATGCAGATAATATTCTGCATAAGCCGTATCGGTGATGGGGCTGCTTTGCATATTGAGAAAGATGGCATCCTTCCACTGTGATACATTTGTTTCTGCCGGCCCGTCGTTTGCAATTGTGAAGTTGAGTTCCAATTCATCGCCCGCCACCAAGCTGGGTGCGGGTTGATCAAAGAAGCTCAACAAATCGGCCGAAAGACTCTGCTCGATAAAAACGGGAATTTGGATGATATTGTTGGTATCGAATTGGTATTCGCAGATCGCGTTTTGAGCATCCACCCACAAGTACAGGTATTTGTCGCCGTAAACTGATGCTGGGGTTTCCACCTGAATTTCGAAGGTAAGGTTCTCCCCGGGCGGTATGATGGTATCTCGCACCACTTCGGCTATAATTTCATCGGGATCAAACTGCATCTCTGTGCTATCGCTCACAAAAACCCGGTCCATCCACGCGACATTTGCCGTATCGGCTCCATCGTTTTCGATGGTGTAAGTCAGGGTGTTCACTTGGTTGCTTGCCCATCCGGTAAGTTGTTCATCAGAATTTGGAATCAAATCGGGTGAGGGCTGGGCTATAACGTGAATGGTATCGGAGAACAACTCATTATTGGTTTCGTCCAACTCTACAACATGATTCCACCGATCGGCGAAGCCAACAACAAAATAGGGTCCGCTCACACATTCCGGAATTTGGATGGTTTCCGTAACGAGGTAAGCTTCACCTGGCGAAAGTGAACCCAATCTTGAAAAAACGTCTTCGAAGGCTTCAGGCTCATACACCAGAGAAGAATCTGTGACATAGGTATAATCTACCCAATCGGCTAAGAGGGGTGCCCAGGTGTATCCGAAGTAGAAATTAAAAGGCAGCGGCACAGGAGCCGTTTCGGCTGTGCCAATGTTGCGGATGGTGTAAGATATATCGACATCTTGACCAGCGAATGTCTCTGTCGGAACCTGAAAATTCTCAACCACTAAATCGGCCAAAGGGCTTTGGTTAACGTAGACAGAGTCTAGTGGACTCATTGCAAGATTACCTTCTTGACCACTAGCTTCCAGCAAATTATTGTTCGCGTCGGCATCGACCACCACATAGCGCAGCCCCTGACCCGCTGCGGGCATAGTAGCCGAAACCACTGTGGTATACGATTCGCCTGGCGACAGACCAATGGGGTTTGGTGTCTGTGCAAAGGGCTGGTGGTTTTCGAAAAATTCTTCGTCTTCAAAATCTTCGGGGTCGGTAGCCATCCACACCCGATCAACCCATTGTCCGCTGGCCACTACATCGCCATTGTTTGTTACGGTGAAAGCTATTTCGAGAGTTGTCCCCGAAAACACATCATCGGGCATTTGAATAGCCGTTACCATGATGTC
Source organism: Bacteroidia bacterium (assembly GCA_030427905.1). Classification (GTDB taxonomy): domain Bacteria; phylum Bacteroidota; class Bacteroidia; order Flavobacteriales_D; family Cryomorphaceae; genus CBDDKU01. Next base: position 57,605 of record JAUICL010000006.1, on the reverse strand, counting down.
GGGCAAAGGTGGCTCATTGATGGTAAGCAGTTCGGAAACCGCTACGTTGTTTGAATTATCTTCATTCAAGTCGGCATTCACATTCACCCGTACTATGATGAAGTTTGGTCCAGATACATCTACCGGTATGTTTACTATGGATTCGTGGTTGTATGGACTTTCTGGAGCGAGATCAGTATCACGCTGATACGTTCCAAGTTCGGTATCGCCTTCATCCAGCTCGGTGTCGTCAGACAGGTAAATGGCATCAGTCCAAGGGGCTTGTAGGTTGGTGTTTCCCGCATTTTGACCAGACCAACTTACCAGAAGTTGATCGCCTGCGTCTACTTCATCATCCGTTACTACATCATCAATCGTCAAGTCTGTTATGATCAACACGCCGTCAAGTTCATCCCCACCTATGCTAGGGTTTGTTGTACTGCGCAATTCTCCATCAAAGTCGTCTAGCACATCCGGAAGCGGCAATGCGACATTCAGATTGGAATTGGTTGCATGAAGGTCGACCCCCGGCTCCACAAACACTGGTGGTACCGATATTCCGTTTGTTTCTCGGCCTGTTTGGGCTTGATACTCTTCAAAATTCAGATCCATAAATGTGCCATCAAACACTTGGGAATAGGCTCCATTGCTGTACAAACAATTGTAGTCATACGTTGCAGGGTCCGAAACACCGTAGTCGATAAATATGGTCCCTTCTGAATTATTTTGATTGAAAATATTGTTTAAAAACTCTGAGTCTTCATTCGAAAAATTGGCAATCATCGGGTCGCTATCGTCATCCCCATAAAACGAATTGTAAACCACTCTTAGATAAGAATTGCCATTGAACTCGGTTAGTTCATATGAACCAGAAACCAAGTTATTGGCCACCAGAATTGGATTTTCAGGTGTTCCAATACAGCTATTGAGCTTTAACGTCTGGAAACTCCACCAGATATTGTTTTTCATCACCCTGATCTCACCCGTACAACTATTCAATTCGAGGGGCTGGACGCGGTACTCACTTCCTTGACAGGTATTTTCTTCAAATCGGACATTGGTGGTTTGTTGGGCTCCCAATCCATCGGCATCAAAAAACGTATTGTGGTGGACGTACACATTTTGGATGGGGTTTTCGGGTTCTACAAACTGCACCGCAGCTACAGATATACTATTTGAAGCCAAAGTGAAATACGAGTCTTTTACTTCGAGTGAATTAAGCCCGATTGACTCGAAAAAATCCACCGCATAACCCACTCTTATTCCTTCATCATTTCTGTTTCCCTGATGGTGAAAATCCGCGACTAGCACATCACCAGTCAACCCGCGAAGCTCAATCCCGATCCCTTGATCATAATCCACGGTATAAACAGAGATATTCCTGATCTCAAGAGACTTGATATCCTGAAAACCAAGCTGGTAATTTTCTTCTTCCGACGCTTCGATGTAATCGAATACCACGTCTTGGGGATCTGATCCCATTCCTTGAATGATAAGAGTATGATCGGGATTTTGGTTTGGGATTTCGAAGAAGGCTTGTTCCGAATATGTCCCAGGTTGAATTTCGAGAGTCACATCACCTGACATTCCTTGAGAATTCAAGTCTTCAGCGGCTTCTTGCATAGATGGATAATCACCATTTCCAAAAACATCAACAGTGTAAACCCCACTCATTTGGGCCGATGCAGAAAATGCGTAAAAAAGAAGGGAGAGCAAAAAGTAGATCTGTTTCATCTAAAAAGGTTGGTTTTGATTGGGTTAACGCCTTTCCCAAAGATACAAATTCGCTCAGGTTTCAGCTTCACCCCGGTAAAATGGATTAATAAGTTTTAAAGTCTTAAAGCCTGTATGCTGAGGGCGGCCCTTGCTGGATTAAAAATAAACGGGAAGTCTCCGATCAAAACGCTCCATTACTCGGTAGAGCTTGTCTCCTAAAATTTCCTTTTGGATTTCTTTCGATTTGGATTCGAATTCTGTGTACTGTGTGGTATGTCCAGAATATGCGAAGTCGTAAGGCCGGGTTTTGATCTGATAAACCGCCAGAGAAAACCCAAAAATGAAAACGCCTAAGCTCAATTGACGAAGTCGAAAATGGAAAAACCTTCTAGCTAGAATTAGGAATAGATTCGCAAAGATGACGCCCACAACGATTAAAAAGATGTCGTAATTATTCCACCACCAGATATCTCCCGTTCCACCGACATAAGCCGGAGAAGGCCAAAAGAGATTTACACCACCCCAGGTAGAAGCTGGCGTGGGCATGTCTTCCAAAAGATGTAGCAGATAGCCCAGAACAAAGCCCAAAAAGGTGAGTCTGTTTCGTTTGCCCCAGCTTCTTAATTGGTTTGGTTTCGATTTAAAAATCTTCGTTTCAACCATCCAACCAAAAAGGCCAAAAAGCGCAGCCATGAAAAAGGCCGCCGCGATGCTGTGCAAAAAGGCGTGATGCGAATACCAAAACTTGGCGGAGTATATACCCTTCCCACTGTGATCGAGATTGAAGAATGTGCCGAATGTAGAATCAAAGCCAGACCAAAGGCTAATGGCATCGAGATCGGGAAGCGCTCCACCAAAACCTGAGATGGCGATAATCTTGGCTCGGTCTTTCCATCCACGTTTAGAAAAACTAGCGACAACTGTTCCAACAGCCAATCCAGAAAAACTGTGAATCAAGATATCCATGGAATAGGAACGCAGTGTGTGGTCTTTTGGTGTTGATCGGTTTAAGGAATCTTTTTAGCGATAAGTGAAAAATGATCAGAGCAGGATTCGAATCCATCCATTACATCCCCTCCAACAAAGCCGTGCAAAGGCTGGCAGAAATGCGCATAAGATCGCTCTCTGTTGATAAATGTACTTAGGAAAAAACCCACGCTTTTCCCCTGGCCCGCATATGGTGGGAGTCCGCGCACGAGAAAATCAGAATTACTTCAGAACACAATTGTGGCTATCAAAATATCCATAAATCAGTAGAGAGTTTAGAGTTAAATCCACGCTTTGCCCCAGCCCTAAAAGGTGTCCGCGCTTAAGTAGTTCAGGACTACTTCATCATGTCGCAGTAGTTGTCAAAACGAGGATCAATCCGAAGAGAACTTAGAGTGAAAGCCATGCATTGCCCCGATCCGCCTAAGGCGGGAGGCTGCGCTTTTCGGTAGAATTTTATAGGACTCTCCGCGCTTTGCCCCAGCCCTAAAGGGAGCCCACCCGCAAGTGATTCAAAATTGTTTGTTTCACCAAGCTAAATTCATTCATCACTTGATCGTCTGTAAATCGGATTTCCTTAATTCCAAGATCTTGGATATCATTTGTGCGAACTTCATCTTTATCTATTTGTCCGTTTAATTTGTGATAGTCTCCATCTATTTCGATTGAAAGACGCGCCTTGAAGCAGAAGAAATCCAAAATATAAATTCCAAAAGGATGTTGTCTTCTGAATTTAAAGCCTTTCGGCTTCGTTTTTAGCCATTGCCAGACTCGCATTTCCGTTTCGGTCATATTTGACCGCAGTAAAGATGCATTTTTGAAAACCTTGGCTGGGGCCCCTGCATGCATTCCAGTTCCCTTTAATGGATCATCTTCCATCCTTTGCTATTTAGTCTCCAGAAACAATTCATCCCGAAATATAATGTTTTGACTAAAAAGCACTTGAGGTAGACTTGAACGAAAACCAATATATTTAATCTAGTGGAGAAAACCCACCCTTTAGGGCCGGGGACGGTTTTCGGCTTAACTACTCGCTTAATCTATTTGCAATCATTCTGCTGTAAAACAAATCACTCTAGATTCTTCCTTAACTGTCATTTTCAATATCAAGCTGAATTCACATCCCCTCCAACAAAGCCGTGCAAAGGCTGGCTGAAATACGCATAAGATCGCTGGTAGTGTTGAACTTCTGATTCACTTCGATTTCGATACCGAGATATACACGTTCATCAAACTGGGTTCGCAAATAGGTGGTAAACCCATCGTCAGAACCGAGATAGGGCTTATTGAAATCTATCTGAAAATCGGGCAGAGAAATCTGGAGTCTATCTCTCCATTTTGCACAAAGCGCAGACTCTCTAGCACGAGTTTCGTCAAACAAGAGCCCGATGTCTGTTTTTCGCTCTTGGCCTTTCCAGACCGGGGTGAAAGTGTGGATGGAAAGGTGAACGACTGTAGCAATAGCGGTGCGTCGCTGGATATGAGCCTGTACAGCTCTGCGGTGAGGGTAATAGTATTGACTTAAAACCAGCTCCTTCTGATCGTCTGACAGGCCACGAGTATACTCCGAAAACAAGTCTGGGTGATCGAGACTACGGTTGCACTCCACCAGAAGTCTGCTCGTCTCAGTGGTATAGAGCCAAGCATTCAGGTGCTCTGACATCTGTTCTGCTATTTCCTTCGAACCTGGGTCCCACCCGCGGTGTGACTCTAGAACATCGGCTGCATCCGAAAAGTATCCTTCATACTCAGCTGGGATCTGATTGCCGGCATGTTCACCACTTAGCACTATGGAGTAGGGCTTCACGATAAGAAGAGTTCGTTCTCAGAAAGATTGTCGCTTAGCTCACGGTATATCAACTTGAGATTTTCCCTTGAGTAGTGTCCATCCGTAGCTGATAAAATTCGCTTTGAAAGAGAGCCTTTAGAAATAATGCTGCGAATGGTACTCTCCCATGGCAGCATCTCATCTGGAAATGCTTTGATGCATTGATCCAATATCGCGGTCCAAACATCCATGACGGACATTTTGCTAGAATTGATATCGAAGAAAGCCAAGTATCCAGGATCGTCGATCATCGCATTAGAACTATGTGCTACCGTGTCTTGTAAGATAGCGTAGAGATCGCTTGTCTTAAAAGTGATCTGGTCGTGAAGGTTTTTTTTCTTCGAATTCATCAGCAACTTCACAGCGTGTATCACTAAGGCAGCGATGGCCAAATCTGCCATTGGGCACTCCTGCAGGTCGATGATCCGTATCTCGATGGAACCCCGATCAAATCGCGCAATGATTCCGCGTGAATTCAACCAAACCGGTTTGAGTATTCCTTCTGGATCAAATGGCTTAATGTCGGCCGCAATCTTATCGTAAATCACTTCACGATAGCGCTTTCGAGAAGTAATGGCTTCGGGAATAATTCGCCCCGTGATGCTCGGAATCCGCTTCTGGTTGTTTTGGTAGTACACCAATCGGTGATCGTGGATGCCATGGTGGGTCGCATCTAGAATCGGAGAACTCGCAGCCAGAGCGGGAAGCAATGGAAGAATGAGTCGCGCAGCTGAATGCAACACAGCAAACTCCTGGTTGTCGAAGAACGGCAGGTTGATGTGCATACTCTGGAGATTGGACCACCCGTGCCCCTGACAGTTGAAGATCTCGTTGTACTTCTCATAGACTTCCGAATTGCCGTGGGGCCACAAAAAGGCTTCCTTTTGAGAGTTCATCCATGGGTGGGCCGCCGTAGGCATCAAGCGCGCGTTAAAGTGTTCTTTGAGAATGGAGTTGATGAGCAAAACATTCTCATGCAAGTCCTTTTGGAGCTGCCATAAATCCTTGGTTGGCTCCGAACACTTCAGCTCAATCACGTGAAGAATGAGCTCATTAGACCAGGTAACTGGTCCGTTCACAAAGTCTTCTACGTACGTATCAGATCCCGAAGCCAGTTTGATTAGCTCATCGGCAATGGGTTTGACTTGAAGTGTGTCGATATCGACGATCATATACTCAAGCTCGATACCAAATCCTTGAAAAAGATGCATTCTATTGCTCATCTCAACCGTTTTGAATTTCGTTCATCAAATGTTGCATAATGGCTTCGTAGAGGGTATTGCCCACATGCGCTTTGTCTTCCACCCCCGAGTCAATGTTGGGATTATCGTTGATTTCAATCACATAAAAGTTCCCGTTCACTTCTTTGATATCTACTCCGTACAGCCCATTTCCAATCAGGCCACAAGCCTTCTCTGCCATATCGAGTAGCTTTTTGGGAGCTTTGCTGACGGGGATGGTTTCAGCACCGCCTTCACGGCCTTTGCCAGTAGCTCGCCAGTTGATAATCTGCCAGTGATTCCTGGCCATGAAATACTTGCACACGTACTGTACTTTTCCCCCTAGCACGCCTACACGCCAGTCAAAATCTGAAGGCATAAACTCCTGAGCAATCAAGAGATCTGTTTCCTGAAAGAATTTACGCAGCCATTGGTCTTGCTCTTCGAGATTGGAAATCTTCTTTACCCCAACAGAAAAGGCGCCATCAGGCTGTTTCAAGACATATGGAAAGCCGAGGGTTGCGAGCTTTTCTTCGTCCCCCTTTCTGAGGTTGATAGACTTTGGGCACGCGATTCCATTCGATGTAAGCAGTTCGTTCAAGTACACCTTGTTGGTGCACTTCAACATAGACGTCGGGTCGTCAATCACCGCCAATCCTTCGTACTCAGCTTTGCGCGCAAACCTGAAAGTGTGATTGTTGACGTGGGTCGTTTCTCTGATAAACAGGGCATCGAATTGAATGATCCGTGCAAAATCGGTTTTGGTAATAAACTCCGTATTGAATCCCACTTTCACAGCAGCCTTTACAAATCGCTGCAAAGCTCTGGAATCTGAAGGTGGGTGTGGGTCAGATGGATTCACCAAAATAGCCAAATCGTACTGCCGGCGTTTGTAGGTTTTCGGTATCACCTTTTTCCCATCGATGAAAGATGTGAGCGCGTCTTGCATCACGCCCATCTCATCGACCGAAATATCTTTCATATTGAGCGGCTTCAGGGCTCTGAGTTGCCACTTTTCCTTTTTGGCAAAAATGGCCCGAAGCAAAGGCATCTGGTAGAGATTGAAAAGGAGCTGACCTACTTTGGCATGCTCAAGACTGACGGTTTTCCCAAGGTAAATGGTGAATTCGATTCGATCTTCTCCCCCAATTTTATCAAAGGCATTTTGAATGATCTCATCAAAATCGTCGGCATCTTCTCTGGCGAGATTGGGTAGCTTGAAATCCATCATGGTCGCTGTAGACGGAAGCGGTTTATGACCCCGTGCTTCTGCCAGAAGTGAGATGTAATAGCCTTCACGCTGGTAATTGTAACTCTTACAAAGATTGATCACACGGTAGCTTTTCGGCTTCCGATAGGCTTCAGAGTTGATGTACTCTATGGGGCGCACAAGCTCCACATCTGGTGTGGCCATCTGCCAGGTTTCTGGTTTTTCCGTGACGATTATTTGCTTCATGAATGCTTTGGCTCGATGATTAACAGGTTGGCATCGTATGTAACAATACCCAGTAAAATGGCATTGATCACGCGTTCGATATCCACCTGGTAATAGTGTTTATTTGGTTTTATAGTGTTGGCGGCAAGAGGGTCGGCAATGGTCACTTTGGCGCCATCTGCATCCATATCAGAGATAACAACGAAATGGCCAGAAGGCTCCCCGGCAATGTCGTCGTAGGTATTGGTTTCACCTATTTCACGTTTCGATCCGTACAGGTAGGTGGCGCTTAACCCTGTAAGAATCGGCCGCCCCTTCTCCAAGAAGCTTCTAAGTAATTCGGCTGTTAAAACGCGATATCGAATTTCTCCACCCAGGCTTATAAAATCGAGGTAAGACCTTGTGGCTTGTCTTAACTTACGAGATGTTTTGAGCGCAGCTTGCTCGCTTAACTTAGCTTCTATATCGATTCGCCCTTCAAACCATGAAGGGTCGAATACGTGAAGGTTGTATGTATAGATGGTGGCGCGATAACCGCGCTTTAATGCGTGATTGCCAAGCATCACAGCCAAGGTACCGCCATCTTTGAGCTGACGAACACTGTCGATCACCTGATCTAGTTCTACTGCATCGCCATAGTAGCCATACACCGCATGCAGGCAAGTGGGGCCACAGCTCACATCGGTAGGCTGCGGCATGATTCGAAATTGAGACGATTCAATCACTGTCTTTTGCTTAATTTCATGCTTCTTTGACGCACTCAAAAACGAAAGTCACATTCCCGCTCAAAAAAAATATTCAAGCGTCTCTGACGAAGAATTGGTCAGGCTCTGTCAGCTGGGAGAGCCTTCTGCATTTGGTGAAATTGCACTTCGTTACGAGCCCTATATCCGCACCAATTGCCACTCTTTTGTGAAGGATAGTGAAGCCGCAAAAGATCTGGCGCAAGAAGTATTGATCAAGGTCTTTCTTGAGCTACCAAAGTTTAGGCTCGAAGCTCGTCTCAAAACGTGGATTTACGCCATCACTTACCATACGTGCATTGACTACTTGCGCAAAAACAAAAAGCGCGTGCACGCATCCGTTTCCAAAAAATTGGCCGATAGTCTGCCCGACTTGCTCGAAGAAGATGTGGAAGATTTGAAGGAAGCCAAGAGCCTTTCCCTATTGGAACAACTTCTGGAGCAGATGACTGCCGAAGGGCGGCTGATTCTCTTGATGAAATACGTGGAGAAGCAAAGCATAAAAGACATTCAACTGGCTTTGGGTGTCTCGGAAAGCGCCATCAAAATGCGGCTCAAACGGGCCAGGGCATTGCTGAATGAGCTTTACGCTAATCACAAAAGCGAACAATAACCAGAGCCGACGAACTGCGTTGTAATGGCATGCTCTTCTATGAAATGATTTGACTAAAAGAGTTTGCTTACAAAGGTGTCGATCACCTCGATGACGATTAGGATGATAATAATCCACTCTAAGCGGCTGCTCTCGCGGTGATCGTTGTATGATGCGTAGATCGTCAAGTTTTCTTCTACGATGCGCAAAGTGTTTTCGATCACGCGGTAGCGCTGGGTTTGGTCTAGGTGGTTCTTCAGCTTGGCGTGGAGTACTTCGAGGTATTCATCATTCCAGGTTTGCTCAGGGCTATCGAGGATGTAGAGATTTTCGGCGATGTGGTTTTTCGCACCCAAAGTCTTCCCAATAAAGCGGAGCGTTTCCCTCTGGCTCAATCTAATCTTCCCCTTTTCTTGCATGTACTCGGTGTGCTCTTTGATCTCGGCAAGGAGAGCCTGGCTGGAATAGTGGAAGTGGTCAAGCACAACAGACTGCGCCAAGTGTAGCATAATCATCTTGTTGACAGCATCGTCAAAGCGGCCAAGCTCCAGGCCGTCGAACATCACATCAATTTGGTTTCCATCTGTTTTGGTAGCCAAAATCTCGTCTTCCAGCTTTTCACTTGGCTCAGTGATAAAGTCCTGTACTCGCTCAAGGAACGAGTCAATCAAAGTTTGAGGGGCATTGCAAAATACGACCACACCGTAATTAAGCGCATAGACATAGGCACCATCTTCCTGCCGATGGTATAGTCCAAATGCGTGAGCCGGCGGAGATGGGAGTTTCATCTCGCTAGCAATACCCTTTAAATCAAGGGCATCACCTACGCGTATAGCGCGGTAGAAATAGTCTTCACTCACGTACAGCTCAGCCGATTCCTTTTTTTCCAATGTTGGATACATTTTTCAGTTTTTCCTTAGTCGCGGAAGTTGAAAAAAGTCACATGGATGTGGGGAATATTATTTCAGCGTGAAGATTTGTCCCTTAGGACTTTCTTGGAGATCTGATAAAGAATTGAAAACTCGTCGCTCTGGTTTCTTTATCGCTGAATCACTAAGGGTACAGAGCTTTCTCTGAGCCTCTTTGTGTTTTTTGTGGTGCGCCCTTCCTGCATAAAACCATTACCGCTTTGGTTTCTTTACCACAGAGTCACGAAGGGCACAGAGCTTTCACAGGGACACTTTATACTCCTATGGTTTGCAACAATAAATGAAGAAAGTTTTGGGTGTAAGCCTCCTATTTTAGATACCCGTTTATTACTCGCTTTACTCCATCAATAACTTTTAAACTATTGAAATTGATTAGTAGTCCAAGATTCAGGTGCTTCAGCTTTAAATATGTCAGAAGTTGAGCTGTGTGAATATCCGCCAGAGCATCGACCGATTTGACTTCAACGATAATCTTGTTCTCAACCAAGATATCAATTCTGTAACCCGCGTTTAACTTTACTTCTTTGTACACGACTGGAAGCGCAACTTGTGTCTGAACATTTAGACCGCGATCCATTAGTTCATGAGCAAGACATACTTCGTAGCTACTCTCTAACAACCCCGGCCCAAGCTGCTTATGAACATCAATTGCTGCACCAATTACTTGCTTTGAAATCTCGTTTTCTGTCATTTGTATATACCCTAAAAGGTTTCCTGCTTAGAAACTTGGTCGAACTCATTACCTAAAGAATAGAATGATTCATTCTGGTTTGATACAAAGTATTAAAAATACAAAACCAGATCACCACTAGCTACCATCTCCAGAAATCGGGTGTTTTCACCACAGAGTCACAAGGGATACAGAGCTTTCTCTGGGCCCCTTGGTGCTCTTTGTGCCTTTGTGGTGAACTTTTAAAAACTCAAACCTTGTCACTATGATTTCTTTACCACAGAGTCACGAAGGACACAGAGCCTTCACAAAGCCACTTTGTGTTCTTTGTGCTCTTTGTGGTGCGCCCTTACAGCTTAAAACCATTACGGCTTTGGTTTCTTTACAACAGAGTCACGAAAGACACGGAGCAATTGTCAATGTTCTTTTGGATTCACACTTTGAATACGTATTGAAAGCTTAGCACCAAATAGACAACGAGATCCCTACGACGAGAATCCCGAATCCGTAAGTGCAAGCGCATTGTCTAAAATAAGTTGAACTATATTTGAAAACGAGCTTTATACTGTGGTGACCCGGTTTTAATTTGTAAAATGCCAATCAATATTTGGTTTAGTTGATATTTTTGTAACTATCTATTGTGACGTGAAGCAAGATTTATTTATCGATTATGACTCAAACAACGAAAACACCCCAATCTTTAAACCACATCACCCTAGCCTTGGTTTTACTTCTTGTAGTCGCATCTTGCACAGAGAAGAAACCAGATCAGAATCTTCAAAAGGCGTTTGATATTCACACTGAAGCTATGAAAGTGAGAGAGCAAGCTGATCAAAAGCTTCACGCATTGATGGAAAAAACCGACTCGGCATTTGTTGCTACCTATGGCTCCAAGCTCGATTCGCTACACAGTTTGATTGAAGAATGGGACCATCAAGTCATTGAAGTACCAGGGTTTGAACACGATCACGGTGATCACAACCATGGACACGATCATCACCACCATCACCACGACCATGGCGCTGAGTTGGACTTAAGCCCAGCCGAACACCTGGAAGTACAAGAGCTATTGCTCAACGAAATTAAATCGCTAAAAACGGCGGTTGATCAAATTCCTGGATAGGAGTAGTTAAATTCTGCTTTTTGGATTGGTATACCGAGACCTAGCCCAACCAAGTCAGTACATTTTTGCACCACATATCCTTTCCTTCCTGTTCGGTTAGGATGCCAGTTTGTACGGCAAAATCCACCACCCGTCCAGGATATGATGACCCGACACCTTCCATTTCCCCAAGTGGATAAGGATCATCTAAACCAATAATAATCTGACTGCTTCCCACTCGTTTCTTCAGGAGTTCGAGGGTATATGAGTCGTGAACAAGGGTGTCGTAAAAAAGATTTTTGTGACCGAGTGATTTTCGGGGGTCATGCATTCCCTTAAAGATATCAGGTCGCCCATCAAATCCCTGAATTCTCCGACCGTAATTGGCAATACCCAGCATACCGCCATGGGCAAAGCTGGTGCGAACATTCGGGTACTTGTTCGGCAAGTCTCGCAGGGTATAGAGATGCAGGGTGTCGCCGCACTGCGCCATCATCCACACCAAGTGAAATCGCCAATACTGGTTCTTTAGCGCGATCATCTTTTCACCGTCGTAAGGGTGAATCTGAATCGCTAAACCGTGTTCGTTGGCCAATTCATAAATCGGATCCACATCGGCTTCGGCAATAGAGAGCCACTCCCCTTCTGCGTTTAGGAAATGGCTTGGTAGACAAAGCATTTTTAAGCCCAGTTCATTCACGCAGCGGTCTATTTCCTTCAAGGCCTGATCGATGTACAGGGCTTGAACTACGAATCCACAGGTAAACTTATTGGGGTAATCGGCTTGAATAGATGCGTTAAAATCGTTTTGAAAGCGAATGGCATCAGCGCAATCTTGTTCATCCCAACCGTTGCAGTAAAGCTGCGAAAGGCAGAGCATCACGGCATGGTCTATTTGAAAACGCTCCATCCATTCGAGTTTTTCTTTGAGAAAAAAGCTAGGATCGGTGATGGGGCGCGACCAGTCGCCCTGACGCATAAACTTCTTGTCGTCATCGATCCAGAAGAGCTTTTTGTCCTTCATAAAACGAGGAATCTGAGAAGGCTCAGGAAGAATATGTCCGTGTCCGTTTATTCGCATGGTGCAATGATAGAATTGTTGGTTGAATAATTCTACGTTTTAGTCGAAAGCCTCCATCACAGTGAAAGCTATCACAGAGTCAATTTACTATCTTTTATCCAATGGGATGTAGTTTGCCTCATGAAAGTGAGTTTATTCCAAACGAAAAACGAGCCAAAATTTGACTCGTTTTTCAAATCAATAATCGCGATTACTTACTTAAAGCTGGTATCAGAAAGGGCCGCTTTGAGCTTGTCTATATCTTCTTTCGAAAATTGGTTTCCACCGATGAAAATCTTTTTCAATCCAGTCAATTGAAAGACTGATGGAGGAATCGTCTTCAAATTGTTTTCAGAGATATCCAAAACTTCCAAATTCTTCATGTTCCCAAAAATGTCTGGAAGTGATTCGAAGGAATTGCTACCGATCACTAATTTTTCCAGGCTAGTAAGATCCTGCATACATGCTGGAATGCTTGTCAACCCAATATTCTTGGCACGGATCACCTTGATATCCTTGTGCTCGCAAATACTCTCGGGAAGTGGGTGCCCTCTGAAATTGCCATCGACAATTCCGCTCATTATGAGCATTTTATTCTCAACACGCCCTTCCAATGATGGGGCATTATCTGAACCAGCACTGGACTGCGAAGCACTCAAAAACTCTTCAACAGTCATTTCGCTGATATCCTTCGGGTCGCCTTTTGGCAAATTAGCGGTCATCTCACTGTACTTGTCTTCTGCCACAAGAAACTTTAGATTTTCATTGAACTTCCTTCTTCCAATGAGCTTCTTGATATCCGGAGCATCCACAAGACCTGATGTCTTCAAGTGAGCATTATATTTTCTCACCTTTTGATGCCGATCGATAAAGTCTTTGTACTTCTCTAGTCTGGCAATATTGTTTTCACTCACCATCCCCGATTTAGCAAGCTCAAGGGTCTTCTCGATGTGGTGGTGAGCTTTTTCGAAGTCTTCGGTGAAGGTGTAAGCGATACTCAGGTTTTCGTGAAGGCCTTCTGCTACCTTGTTGTTCACTGCGGCTTTTTTATCAGATGGGTCGTGCTGGGACACCCACTTTTCCCATGTGGCAATAGGTCCCGACAATTCGGAGTAGTTTTGCCCTTCGATCGCAGCTACAGCCAGATCGGCGGCTGTTTCAGTTTCGGTGTAATCAGCAGACCCACCAGAACCATAAGCGATGTCGAGCTTCAATTTAATGTCTTCGAAGAAAGCTCGCTCGTAAATGGATTCGGCCATATTACCGAGTTGAGTAACAATTCCCTTTCGCGCCAAGTGATCGCTTCCATAGTCGTTGAAGGCCAGAGCCAAGTCCGACTCACTTTCAAAACCGAAAATCTGTATGGAAGTGATGGTTCCTTTATCGGTCTCGGTGTGGGTCTCTATTTGTTCGCCACCGAATCTCAACTCCATTTCAGACTCCAAAGTCCAAGTGTCTAAAACTCCATTGGCATTGCTAGCTTGCACAACCGCGGGCATGCTGTACTTTACTAGGTAATAGTACGACACACATCCATCTTTAGGCGGAGCGCAGGATGTCTTTTTTTGCTCCTGCGATAAAATGGATGGGGTACCCATGGCCATCATAATGTTCAAATCACCATCTCCGCCAACGATATCAATTTCATTCAGTCCTTGAAACTTAACTTTAGCCAAGCTTTCGGCATCCGACTTCATGAGGTCAATATTGTCGAGGTAAAGACGGAGGGTGTCGTGGTTAAAAGGAAGGTCGGCGGTAAATACTTCAATGCCGATCGTTTTCACACCTTCTACAGGCAGAGAAGGAAATTGGGTGAAATCTAGTTTAGCCGTTGTCGTTTTAGCCTTTTGAGCAGATACTCCAAAAGCGAGTAGCATCGAAAAAGCGAGTAGAATGGTTCTCATATGGTATTTTTGGGCGTGACTTTCAATTTATGTGCCAAAACAAGGCACGGGTGGTAAGGTCAATTCGAATTTGAGACTGTGATCGGTATGTATTCACCGTTTCTGTTTATCGATTCGAAAGCTAAGAAATATTTAGGCAATTAAAGTTCTGTCCCTGGCAACTTTATGTATCGCTCGTCGAGAGAACCTTCATAGTAAGACATCGGATATCTTATTGTTCGACGAGCGCCTGACTTATGAAAAATCCATTCAGCACAAAACCAAACTCCTTAATCGAAGAAGATAAAATTCAACCATCTCCAGGTCATTCTATTCAACAAAATAGCGCAGACCTATCACGGTCTGCGCTTTGCTTAGCTTTATCAGTTTGGTTTAGCGATAGGATGGTCCTTTTCATTGACCGTCAGTTCTTTCTCCCTTTTATCAGCAAGTAAAAAGTAAAGGACACTTCTCCAATGGCAGCTGTGGTGCCCACAATCAGAGCGGTGATAGCTTCGTGGCCGGGGAACATAAAATTTCCATACGTCTCAATTAAATAGCCTGCAGCCGATCCGATCAAGAACCATCCAAATAGGGATGGAATACTAGTCGATTTGATAATTTGAATACCAAGTAATGCCATGTGCAAGCCAAAGAATCCACCTGCGATCAGGTAACCGTATTGGTGCGCTTGGGTAAAAAGCAGTCCTAGGGCTTCGATTTGAGCCGCGTCAAAAGAAGTGGCCAAACTGGGGTCGTTGAGCACGTGGATTGCGAGGTAGTGGTTCAGTAGGTTGAGACTCCCGATGGCTGGGTGGGCTATCAGTCGAAGGCTCGATGAGACTAGGGCTAGTGTTTTGCCGACAGGCTTAAACATCTGGTAGAGTAAAACGGAGATGATCGCATCTATGATAAAGGCAGTCAAATCGAGGGTGATTCCCATTCGAAACAGTCCTTGGTTAGCTAGGATGTTTTCGGCTGTAGCTGCGGCATCGCCGGGAATGATCAAAGTTCCTCGCACATACCCTTGGCTGAGTCCTGCGCAAATGATTACGAGCAGGTAGAGAAATCCGGTGAGTCTGAATGTATTCTTAGTCATGGCTTTTCGGTATTATGGGTTTGGTTGATTAGTGAATGATCACAATGTTTCCACGCTTTCTTCCCGTGTCGACATAGCGGTGAGCTTCGGCCACCTTTACCAAGGGAAACTGCCGGTCTACGATCACTTTGAGCTTCCCATCCTTGTATATCTTCACGAGCGATTCCAGAATTTTCACAAGCTCTTCCGATGAGCGCATTCCGGTAGCAGCAAACTTGGCTTTCTTCTTTCCTCCTGATCCCAGGAGCATTTGAAGTAAAATTCGGCCACTCAGAACCGGAGATACAAACTGACCGTGATCGGTCAGGATGCGCTTTGCCATCCCGAACTTCATGGTACCAACCGTATCGTAGATAATGTCGTACTGGTTTTCTCCGCTCGTCACGTCTTTTTTAGTGTAATCTATTACATGATCTGCTCCTAGCGATTTGACCATCCCAAGATTGCGGTGGCTGGCTACGGCCGTCACTTCACCCCCAAAATACTTGGCAATTTGCACAGCAGCAGTACCAAGGCTTCCTGAAGCACCGTTGATCAAGACCTTATCCCCTTTTTTCATCTTGGCAATTTCCATCAAGAAGTTGAATGAAGTGATCGGACCATCGGCGAAAGTGGCGGCATCTTCAAAGCTCATTTCATCGGGCATGTGCACCAAGACTCCAGCATCAGTCACTGCCACAAACTCCGCGTTGGTGCCACCTTCTAGAGCAGTCTCGCCAAATACGCGATCGCCCTTCTTGAATGCGGTCACTCCCCTTCCCACCATTTCAACCGTTCCGGCAAAACCGGCTCCTGAAATGGCCTTTTTGGGTTTAGCGAATCCGGTTATCAGTCGACCGATGTACGGTTTTCCCGTACGCATCATGGTATCTGCTCGCGTCACGATCGATGCGTGGATTTTGACGAGCACTTCATGCTCATTGACTACTGGCATGGCTACTTCTTGGAACTTTAATACTTCAGGGCTTCCGTATCCCGTCGCGACTATGGCTTTCATGGTTGTCATTGTTTTAGCGTTTATCGATTGGCGTTGTTGTCAATCACAATGCAAATGAAGGCACTGGGTCTTCCTCAGGAGTTCGTGATCTCATCCAAGGAGTTCGGAATTACATTTTGGAACTTATTTCCGGCTTTCGATGTAGGCTTTGGGCGTTTGGCCGGTCTCTTTTTTGAAGTAGGTATTGAAAACGGTTTTGGAGTTAAATCCGCTTTCGTAGGCGAGTCCAATCAAGGAAATGTTGGCATTGTCTGGATCGGTGGCAAGTGACTTGAATCTTTCCACGCGATAGAAATTCACAAACGCGTTGAAGTTCTTACCGAAACTGTGATTGAGCAGCCATGAGAGCTTGTTTGGGTGTAGCTCGAGTCGAGTAGCCAACGATTTCAGGCTCAGCGTAGGATCGAGATAGGGCTCATCTTCATCCATATACGCGCGTAAGCGCTCGGCCCAGGTGGAAGCCGCACTCTGATCAAACAAGGGAGCCCGTTCAACCGGCTGAATCAAAGCCTCTGCTCGGTTGTAAATCTGCTCGGCGATTTCCTTATACCGCTTTTCACCTTTGGCCACATCTACCAAAGGATCAGAAAAACCAATTAAAAGCACGGATGACTTCATCTCCAGGTGGCTTTCCACCCATTCAAATGCTTCATCGAACTTCTCCAGCAAGACCAGCGCCATACAAACGTATGAATGCGCTTGAATGGCTGAAGGATCTTTAGCTATCTCCTGCAATTCGGCAATGGCTTCCGCTGAATCTCCACCACTCAGAATGGTCGTCAAGCACAAAATCCCCTTCCGCTCAACATCAATCAATACATCGGAAGAGATTCCGTCTAAAAACGTAATTACATCTGAAAACAGCCCCAATTTCAGTAATACATAGCACTTGATTACCAAAGCCGGAACATTCAATGCGTTTCTCTGGAGCAAATCATTGAGTTGATCTAAAGCACCATGATAATCGGCTGTGCGGTATTGGTAATAGGCCTTATAAAACAGGGTTTCTTCTGAAAGGGGGTTGATCAAAAGTACCTTCCCCAAGTGATCACCTGCCCGATCTATCGACCCTTCAAGCATGTACAAGAAGGCCATAAACTGCTGGGCTTCGGGATAATTAGGCTTTAATTCGATCGACTTTTGTCCATAGATATAGGCATCGCGAAAATTGCAGTCCACGAAGAATGAACGGTTAGCGAGTTGGTAGTAGGCGCCAGCATTTTGGGGATTGATTTCTAACGCTCGTTCAGTACAAGTTGTGACCTTTTCCCAGGCTTCAATGAAATCCATCGCCTGTGTGACTCCGAGAAATCCGTAGGCATCAGCCATACCCACCAGTGATTCATCGTGGTTGGGGTCTAGGCTTAGCGCTTTCTCCCAGAGTTCGATAGCCTTCCGCGCATCCACTGGGTTCCATTTATTGAAATGCTCTTTTGCTTTGAGAGACAAGTCATAGGCATCGAGACTTTTCGTTTGCGGCTCTACCAAATGCTCTTCAATCTCGAAGTGACCAAATTGCTCTCTCAACTTCTCAGCGATGTGAAGACTGATCTCATCCTGAATCTCAAAGATGTTCTCCAATTTGCGATCCCAAGTCTCAGACCAAAAGTGAAAATCGTCGGATGCCTGGATGAGCTGTGCCGTAATACGAACCTGATCTCCTGCAAGTCTGATACTCCCTTCAATGATGGCATCTACGGAGAGTTGATCAGCCACTTCCTTAAGTGGCACCGACTTCCCTTTGAAGTAAAATGAAGAAGACCGCGACGTTACTTTCAGCTCCTGGATTTTGGAAAGGGCGTTTATAATCTCTTCTGTGATTCCATCAGCAAAGTACTCCTGCTCCGTGTCGGAACTCATATTGACAAATGGAAGTACTGCGATGGCGGTGGTCATAGCCCCGAAAGATAAGTGGATTTGGGGATATGGAGACAAACGACAACAAGTCCTGGCTTGCATACCGTCATGTATGCACTAAGTAAACATACTTACTGATGTAGCACCCAACTTCCCTTTGCCTTAACACTACCGCAACATCTGAGCAAAATATTTTTTAAAGATTGGCACTTTTTGCAAGAGATTGCAAGACAAAGATCAGTCTACAAACTGACAATTATCATATTTCAATACAGAAGCTACTTTTAGCTTTGAATTACGAAAAACAAAAATCTAGAAGGATGAAATTGACTAAAACTTTTTTCGTTGCCCTTGGGGTATCACTTTGCACCACTCTTTTTGCTCAAGATTACACCGTTGCGAAAAGTTCGACCGCTAAAATTATCGGAACGTCTACCCTTCACGACTGGGAAAGCGACGTTGAAGATATTTCAGGTTCAGCTACGCTCGAATTTGATGGTACAACCTTAAAAAGCATACCGTCGATGGAGCTAAAATTCGCTGTGGAGTCTATCGAAAGTGGAAAGAGCAAAATGAACAGCATTACGTATGAAACCTTGAAGTCGAAATCGAATCCACACATTATCTACAAAGTGAAAAGTGTGAAATCGGTTGAAGGTGATCAGGTAACCGTCTCAGGTGATCTGACCATAGCCGGACAGACCAAGACAACGGACATGACTGGAAAGTTAGTCAACAAAGGCAGCTCTGTTCAGATCACAGCTAAAAAGAAAATAGACATGACTCAATTCGGTATCGAACCACCCACCGCTATGTTGGGAACAATCGTAGTTGGAAAGGATATCGACTTGGATTTCAACATAACCTTAACCAAGAAATAGATAAAACAAAATCATTAAATCATGAAAACCATCAAGCATTTACTTACAACTGCTCTTTGTCTTACCGGTCTTGCCGGATTTGCACAGATCGGATTGCAGTCAGAATTGCAGTATTTTAGAGAGCCCGGTTTCGAAGGCGTGAATATGTTTGAGACACCGAAGGCAGATTCAGTTCAATTTGAAGGACTTAAAGTACGTGTAGGCGGTGATTTCGCCATGCAGTTTCAGGGCTTGGATCACTCCAATGACATGAACACGCTCATCGACCTATCGAGCAACTTCACACTACCTACAGCAAACTTAAACCTCGACGTACAATTATACGATGGTGTACGTATGCACTTGCGGACTTATCTTTCTTCAAGACACCATACTGAAGCCTACGTAAAAGGTGGTTACATCCAAATGGATAAGCTGGACTTCATTAAGGAAGGTTTCCTTGAAGGATTTATGGAAATGGCTACCATCCGTATTGGTATGGATGAGATCAACTACGGCGATGCCCACTTCAGAAGATCGGATAACGCCCAAACCATGTACAACCCATTTGTAGGAAACTACATTATGGACTCTTTTACCACGGAGCCGTACGCTGAGTTGACGGTGCAGAAAAATGGATTTTTGGTCGTAGCTGGAGCGACAAATGGCCGATTGAATCAAAGTCCAACACCAGGCGATGACGGTTTTGCCATGTTTGGTAAATTGGGCTACGACGACCAAGTTAGCGAAGACCTCAGGTTGAGATTGACTGGATCGATCTATAGCAGTACTGACCAAGGTACACGCGACTACATTTACGGAGGCGACCGCGCCGGTGCTCGTTACTACCAAGTAATGCACGACACCACTGGAGCTGGATCAGATTTCGACCCTAGATTTAACCCTGGTTTTGCATACCAAACCGCTTTCCAAATCAACCCTTTCGTAAAATTCAAAGGCCTTGAATTCTTTGGAATCTATGAAATGACCACCGGTACAACAGGTGCTGATGTAGACGGAGACTTCACCCAGTTGGGAGCTGAATTGCTTTACCGTTTTGGAGGAAACGAGAAGTTCTACATCGGTGGACGCTACAACTCTGTGAGCGGTGACTATGGAAGTAGCGCTTCAGAAATTAACATCGACCGTATCAATGTCGGTGGCGGATGGTTCCTTACGAACAACATCCTCGCTAAAATTGAATACGTAAACCAAACCTACGACGGTGATGGTCTAATGGGGTCTCGTTTCGAAGGCGGTGAGTTTAACGGCGTGATGATCGAAGCAGCCATCTCCTTCTAATTTGAACACGATCTATTAAAATTCCGAAAAGCCCATTAATTTTAATGGGCTTTTCACTTTATTACTTACATGCGATTCATCATCAGCGTATTTTTCATTGCTTGCACTTTGGCCGCCTTTGCTCAAAAGTCTCAGGTTGAAAAGGCCCATCCAGCAATAGACTCAAAAAGGCAGATCAAACTGCGCTTTGCAAGCGATTGTGGAATCAAAATCAATGGAAAAACGAATGTTAATTCTTTCGAGTGCGAGTGCAATGATCAAGAACCATTCGAAGAAAAAGCCTTCCTTGGCACAGTCGAAAACGGGCGAATTGATTTTGATGAAGCGTCACTAGCCATACCCATCTCGTACATTTCTTGTGGTAACAAAATGATGAATGAAGACTTGTATGAACTACTAGATTCAGAAAACCATCCAAACATATACATTGAGTTTATTGACGCTAACTGGGACTTATTGGCCTTATGGAAACAAAACCCAGATTCTGATCAGAGCATTGGCTACTTTGATGTTGATATCACCATTGCCAATGTGAAGAGAAGACAAAAAGTACACATCTTTCGCACAGAAGTAGACCAGACCAAACTTTTACTAGCTACAAGTGGCGATATTCTCATGAATCTTCGCGATTTCAATATCGAACCACCAGTCAAATTTATGGGGATGGTAAAGGTGAAAGAAGAAATCCACCTAGAGCTCGATCTGAATTTTCATTGGTCTGACGCAGATATGGCCGACTAACGAGCCAACTTTTTGGATAGGCCTTCATCTATTGAATGTAGGTTTTCTACTTTTGAGCAAATGCGAAGACTGGTACTAATCATTTCTGGAATACTTATCCTTTTGGCTGGGTGTCAAGACCCAATACTCGAGAAGGAAGTGAATCCAGATGAAAAAGCGGTACTGGACTCTACTCTTTTTGCCGGGATTGAAGCCACTCGAAACCTTCAATTTGAAGAAGCGCAACGCCTCTTAAATCAGGTAATAGATCAGGCCGAAGCCTCCAAAAACGAGAACTATATCGTACTTGGGTATATTAATCTCGGTAATCTCTACAATTACTACAGCCTCTACGATCAAGCCCTCGAAAATCTGTTTATAGCATTTGAGAAAGCCGACTCATTCGGGATAACGACCCATCAAAACGCCATTCTGAACAATATTGGAATAGTCTATTCTAAAATTGGCTCATCAGAGAAAGCTGGCGAATACTTCTCAAAAGCACTAGCAATAAGTCGTGAAACAGCAGACACTACAAGGGTTGCAATGAATTTGACCAATCTGAGCAACGTGCTGGCAGAAAGGGAAATGTATGACTCCGCATTAGTCTGCCTTGAAGAGGCTCTAGCCCTATACCAGCAGAATAAGCACAACGTAAACTACAGAGCTACACTAAACAACATTGGGATTATCCATCAAAACAAGGAAAGGCAAGATTCGGCCCTTTACTTTTTCACAAAATCGTATCTGTTCGAAGGCGATAACGCGGAGCCCTGGGTATTGTGGGAAGTTGCACTCAACATCGCATCATCGCACTTTAAATTGGGAAATCTCGACTCAGCCGTGGTATACCTACACCAGTGTATTGATGGCTTTAGAAAGGGGAACGATCAAGAAAATCTCATCAATGCTTTGAAGGTCCAAAGCGAAGTCTTACTCGCAATCGACAATCAGAATGATGCCATTGTGGCAATCACGGAAGCCATGAACATTCAAGATAGCTTGGTGAATGTCAAAGCGAAAAACTGGGTCTCGAAATATCAGCTCAACTATGAGTTTGGAAAAAAAGAAAAAGAGCTCGAATTGGTGGAGTCAGAAGCAGAGCGAAAACAACTTATTTGGGTCATCGGCTCCATCAGTATGGCTATTTTCTTGGTCCTGGTCTCTCTCCTTGCCCGCTCGCGCCTAGCCCGGCTCAACCAAAAAAATCTGCTTCTCGAGAAGGAGCAAAGTCTGATTCACTTGCGATTGGAAAAGAACTTTGCCGACCAGAAACGCATGAAGGAAGAGCACGAAATTAGGGAGAAGATGAATTCTATGGAGCGGGAAAATCTTCAGAACGAACTCGACTTTAAAAACCGATCGCTAATGAGCACTGTGATGAACGTAGCGAATCAAAATGAACAAATGCGCCACCTTGCCGATGTGCTTAGCAAAGCGAGCACCCTGCCAGCTAGCGAAATGGGATCGGCAGTAGCCAACGCAAAAAAACTTATTCAAAACCAACTCAATCTCCAAAACGATTGGGAAACGGTCAAAGTCCATTTTGAAGAAGTCCACCCCAATTTCTTTTCCAAATTAGCGAGAGTGAGCAGCAATCTCAACTCGAGTGACCTTCGCATGTGCGCGTACTTGGTTCTGGATTTAAGCCCAAAGGAGATTGCCAACATGCTCAACATCACCCCTGCTTCTATCCGCAAGAGAAGGCAACGGCTTAAGGAAAAACTCAACATTGACAAAGACGTGGACTTGAATGAATGGCTTAGAACGAATATTCTAAACGCTCAAGAAGAATAAGTCAAACTTAAGTGAGCTCATTCTAGACACTCATTCGATACGCTCAATGTCACGTCAATTTAGTTCCGTACCGAATCAGCACCTTTAAAAGAACTGAGCTATGCAGGCACAACAACGACTAAAAGCCCTTGTTTTTCTGCCATATACAAAACTCCGGCTTTCAAGTTTCAAATGAGAGAAAATTTGCATAGTCACGTTTTGTCACGCTAATTTTCAGGCGAAGTCACGGTTTGTCACGACATTTTAGAGACAATTTTCGATGTTCGGAACTAACATTGCTTTCGAATAAAAAATGCAATTGAACTATGCGACTTAGACTTTACGTATTGAGTGTTTTCACTCTTCTAATTTCAGCCACAGGTTTTTCACAAGACCTGACGATTATCAGTCCCGAAGGACTATTTGAACCATACGAAGTAGCACCGGGAACGGCCGTGACTTTTCAATGGGATTACTTTGGAGAAGCTCCGGTAATCTTCACTCATACGGAAGAGCCTGAGCTTCCACCGTTTGGAACAGATCCAGCATGGACTCAGTCTAGCAATGCGGTAGACAATGGCGATGGAACGTACAATTTTGAAGTAACCATCAACGAGCCACTTTGGGTTTGGGCAGGGTACTACCAGGAATTCTTTGGAAGCTACTCCTACTCTCCCATCTATGCTTTCTCAATCGCTTCAGGAGTGGTTATTTCCGGAGAAGACGGCATTATTTGTCCCGATGGTACAGGTGAAGAAATTCTATCTGTTGAAGGCGAGTACGATTCGTACCAATGGATCAAAGATGGTGAGCCGATAGCAGGGGCCACTGAAAGCACGTACATCGCAACCGAGGCTGGGATCTACCGGCTCGACGTGGTAGCAGATGGAGAAACCCTTCCATCTAACCTTGTGCAGCTCGTGAATGCCGAAATCAGCATGACAGGAATCTACACACAAGGCGAAACTGAGCTCACCATGGCGGCCACCGGAGGGTTCGACACTTACCAGTGGCTTTCAGGACCATCAGCCGATAACCTATCAAATATGGATGGAGAAACGGAGTCGGACTTGACCGTTCAATTGACGAGCGAAACCGTTTTCTACGCAGTGGAAGGAACAGTAGACGGGTGTACTGTGACGACTGAAGCCAGAAGCGCTTCAGCCGACCTTTTTGAAACGCCAATTTTAACACTCTCAGCAGATTCGAATAGTTATGGAAATGTATGCGAAGGATCGACCATTGAGATAATGGTAAACGATATTTACGGATCTTATGGATGGCTCCAGAATGGGTTTTCGGCTTGGGGTGATCAACCCGTTTTTATGATCAGTCAATCTTACCAAGCGGGAGATTACGCCGTAGTTGTTTCACCGATAGGCTGGCCAGAAATCAACATGACTTCTGAAGAAGTCTCAGCAACTTTCTATGAAGTAGCCACCCCAGAATTATTTGTAGATGCCACATCGCCTTATTGTCCTGATCAGGAAATCAACATCGTGTTGAGCGACGAGGGATATGACTACACATGGTACGTGCACACCGGTTTTTCATACACCGAAGATGACATTGTAGATGTATCAGGAACGACACTTACTTTGACATTCACCGAGCAAGTTCGCGTGTCTGTAGAAGCAAATTTTGAAGGATGTACTTCGAGTACCACACAGTATCTCAGCGCCGCTGCCGATCTGAGTCCATTTGTAAACTTTGTTGACTACAATGAGCAATACCTTTGCACAGATAGTACCGCAGAACTTCAGGTTCCGTCTTGGGCCGCAGGCGATTTCGAAAACTTTCAATGGTATGCTGTAGAAGACGGAGTAGAAACGATGATTGATGGTGCTACCGATCTAATCTACGGCACGCCAGATATCGGAGTCTACCTTGTAAAAGCTGATCTATTGCAATGTCCAGGAGTCCAAGTTTCATCTTCGACCATTGAAGTGGAATCATACCTAGACAGAGAGCTCTACATTTGGGCAACTTCAGAAACCCTTTGTGAGGGAGATACTGCCGAACTCAACATCAGCGGTAATGACTGGCAAAACATTCAGTGGTTTGAGGAGACTATTGTGATTGGAAGTACTGGCTACGAAGGTGAGTTTGTACCTATGATCCCTTCAGGAACCGACTTTTCACAAGCTGTAACTGAGTTTAACTCTTACATGGTTAAAGCCAGACATATTTCCTGCCCCAACGGCTTGAAAATAGAGAGCAATGCGGTAATGATCAAACCAACGGTAAACCCCAACATTGTGGTGGACCCAGACTACGGAATCTACAATTGGCAGGTAACTCCTTGGGATTCGGCTGCCAACTATATTTATTGCACAGGCGAGAATGTTGAATTGAGCTTAGACGATGACTCTGGAGACTATGAATGGTACACATCTGCTTATGGTGGAAACCCGTATTACGAAGTAGGTAATTACATCGAAGAAAGCGGAAACACCCCAATTGATGTGATTGCACAAGGAGCAACTTGGTACACCGCCAAAGTGGAAATAGACGGCTGTGTGGGATACAGCGACCCAGTATTGATCGATACATACGTATTTTCTCCACCAGCTATCACTTCTTATGGAAACGGTGAACTCTGCGAAGAAGGAGACTCCGTACTAATTCACAATGCCTTCCCAGGGAATTATATCGGATTTCAGTGGTTCAACAATGGCGTGGCCGTTGAAGGAGCTACTGATGACTCCCTTTGGGTAACTGAACCTGGAATGTACACGATGACTGTATGGCGGGAGGAATGTCCTGACTTCAGCATGTCTACTGGTGTTGGGCCAATCATCACCATGATGGAAGCCTTCTTAGTAGAAGAAACGGATCTAATCTGGGCTTCCACCAATACGCTTGGCTCGTACACCTACCAATGGTATTTTAATGGTGAACCAATAGAAACTCCTGCGGCGAGTCCATGGATCTTCTACAAGTCGGATATGGCAGACGGTACCTACTACTGCGAAGTCACAAATCCAGATGGATGTACCAAGATTACAGATGAATTTGTATGGAGCACCATTGGTTTGAAAGATGTGTCACTTGCCAACATCGACATCTTTCCGAACCCTGCATCAGGTCATATCATGATAGAAGGTGTGGAAGTTGAGAAAATCGATGTGATCACTTTCCACGACATCACAGGAAAAGCTGTATTGCAAGTAAATCCAAACAACAATCGAATTGAAATCGGAGAGCTGAACCAAGGCATTTATCTGATGGAAGTTTCGATGACAGATGGAAACAAACTATCTCATAAGCTAGTCAAGGATTAATGGTTTAATCTACGAGTTACAAAAAGGGAGCTTCGGCTCCCTTTTTTTCTAGAAAGGAAAGATCGTGAGAACGAACCCCAATAGAAAAATGAAGACCTTAGCGTGCACAAAAGATGGTGACATCGAAGGGCTCGTCAATCAAAATTTGCCAATACCAGTACCCGATGGTGACGAAATACTGATTAAAGTCCACGCCACGGCGATCACCCAAATTGACAACAAACCAAACCTGAGTTCCACGTGGGCACATCGGCTCTATGCACAGCTACTGGGCCTCAGCAAACCAAAGAATCCAATTCCCGGGATGGTGGTGGCTGGCGAAGTCGTTAGCAAAGGTCCATCGTCATCTCGGTTTGAAATAGGCGATTGCGTATTTGGCATTTGCAGTGCGTCTATCAACGACGCTCGAACTGGCTCTTACCCTGAATACGTCATCCTAACTGAGAATTGCGTCATAGCCCTTAAACCTGATAATTTGAGTTTTGCGGAATCCGCCGCCATGCCATATGGTGGAATTTTGGCCATCCAGCTCATCAACAGAGCCCCCATCGAGGCAGGAGATCGGGTTTTGATATACGGTGCCGATGGAAGCATTGGAGCAATCTTGATTCAACTCGCTAAAAATGCTGGTGCACATGTTACAAGTGTTTGTAGCGGCGATCAGGTAGAGCCATTCTACAATCTAGGAAGCGATGTGGTGATCAGCTTGAGCTCTGCAAATGCCGAATTGCTCATCGAATCGTATAAGTATTTTTTCGACGCAGATCAGTCTGGAGAATCTTCTTCGATCAAGGTGAAGTTTATGCACGCCATATCGAACAAAGGCAAATACATTGCTCCAGAAAAACTTAGTCAGCGAGAAGGGCAAAAGAGCCTACAAACACTGAAGCGGTGGGCAGAAATGGGCATCGTGAAACCCGTGATTAATCAAGTGTATACCGAACAGCAATTAGCGAACGCATACAGGTATATAGCAAGCACAAAACCAATTGGTACGGTAATCATTCGGTTTTCCCCTTCTTATTGAATCACAACTTTCTTCGATCCATATTCCGTAGCTACGAAGTAAACACCGGGCACGGCTATCCGAACATCCACTTGTGGGGCCGCTTGATGCGCAGACATTCGCCTGCCTGTGATATCATAGATCACAATCTCAGCGCTTGGAGCTTTGTCACTTTCGAAGATGATAGAAAATTCGCCATTTGTTGGATTGGGGTAGATTTGAAACCCATCTTTCAATTTGGACTTTTCGCCCAAGCCCACAGACGAGCTGCAACCGACCAACTTCGCATCGATCTGATCTAGCAGAGCCCACAGGTAGATGTGATAGTCCTTATTGTGGTATCCTAGTACAGGGAATCCCGCAGAGTTTTCGGTTTCCAACAAATCGTTTGTCCTTTGGTCGTCAGGGTCAATATTATAATCGATTGACAGTGCTATTTTGGTGTCTGCAGTCCGCTTAAACCGCGCCGTATATAACCCATCGAAGGCTATGAAATTCACATCACCACCCAAATTGTAATTGGCATTGGGCGCGATGTAATAGCGAAGAGGCGAACTTTCAGAATTATAACAAACCGAATGTAGACGCCCCTCCACCCACAGGTAAAAAGAATTAAATACTCTTGAAGTCGCTTAGAAACTACTTGCCATGAAACTCCATATCAGGTAGGGGTTCGTCGTTCTTTAAGAATCGATCAAACCAATCTACCACCTGCTCATTCACCTCATCGCGATGCTCATTTATTCCGTGATCGCTCCCTTCAAACATGATCAGGCGGTAAGGCACACGGTTTTTATCAAGTTCCAAAGCCAGACGAAGACTCTGATCTGGCTTTACACGCCAATCAGAACTACCGTGCATGATAAGAAGGGGAACGTCTTTTGGAAATTTATCCGCCCACATCACGGCCGAACGCTTTCGCAATTCATTATCGCGATTGGTTTCGTAATCGGGAATCAGCTCGGCGAGAACCCTGGTTTCCATTTCCTCTCGATCTTCAATACTAGAAAACTGATCGGATAGGGCTCCCCCAACAGCTGCAGCCTTGATTCTATCCGTTTTGGTCAGGGCGATGTAGGTCATCATTCCCCCTCTGCTCCAACCATACATTCCAATGCGTTCAGTATCGGCACCTGCCACTTCTTCCAGAACATCAGGTAGAATCAACACGTCGTTTACATCGGCACCGCCAAATTCTTCCACACCATCTCCCCCCGCATTACCACGGTACTGGCTAGCAATCACTACATAGCCGTTTCTTGCCAGCCGCCCGAGTAGAACAGCTGCGGCTCCGACTGTAAGGGAGCTAAAGTCCCGATTTCCACCACGATTGAAAATTATACACGGGTAGGTTCCCTCTGCTTTTGGCTTCACTACGAAGCCTTTCACCTTAAGACCATCACTCATGTAGGTAATTCCCGAAACCTCGATGCTATCCATATAGTGGTAGGCATCCTTCCAAACCTTTTCCCCTTCTCGCTCTTCAGTCAAATACGGATATACTGGGTACGATTGCCAGTCCGTGATGGACTTTTGTGCGACTATAAGTTTGGATTCTTGGGCGTGGGTGGAAATGGCCAAAGCAATAAAGACTAAGCCTGAGCAAAACTTTTTAACGAGATTCATAAGCTTTTGGAATTCTGTACAATAAGAGATCTTCTAAAGATAGAATCACAATATAATGTTTAACGAGCTTAGTTGTTCAAATTGATCTTTAGGCCATTTGATAGCCAACCGCACAGCTGGGAAAACTTGAAATGCCCCTACTCCAAAACCACCGGCGCTACC
This sequence comes from Bacteroidia bacterium, assembly GCA_030427905.1. Taxonomy (GTDB): domain Bacteria; phylum Bacteroidota; class Bacteroidia; order Flavobacteriales_D; family Cryomorphaceae; genus CBDDKU01. The sequence goes on along the minus strand of JAUICL010000006.1, from coordinate 28,772 downwards.
AATCGAGCATCTGAAGTTTGGACTTCAACTAGGTATACGCCGCGAGCCAAGTGACTCGGGATACGGATGCTTTGAATCTGCTCAGGCTCCGTGTACGGCTGGGCTGCTAGCTGGTGTACTACTTGCCCGCGAATATCACGGATGAGCACTTCGAACCGATCGGGGTTATCGAGCGTGAGCATGAATTGGAATTCGCCAGAAGTAGGATTTGGATATACGGTCATTCGGCCGGGCGATGATGGAGGATCAAACAATCCCAGGGGCTCTACAGAAAACCTTTTTACAATCGAAGTTCGTGCGCCCTTGGCTATTTCAACAGCGCCACTGAGATATGCTGCGTAGAAATGGCCGTCATCGCTTAAGGTTGCAGTCTCCATTCGCGCCGTTTCAGATGGACTTTCAGTTACCTCCTGTAATTCTAAATTGGTATCAAAAACAATCTGATAACCTACTTCACCATATTGAGAATCAAACCGAGACCCTAGAAAAACGACTTGATCATTAACAAACCCACCAAACCTCGGAAACACGTACGTATTGACTGTAGGAGTCACGGTGGTCTCATCAACCAAGTTGCCATCGGAGTCTAGCTTCATAAAAATAGCACCCGCACCCGATGAAAACGCCAAGAAGAAATTGCCATCACTATCTCTGGTCATACTTCGCGGAGCCTGACTCACACCCGTGCTACCCGTATGCACCCATTCGGCATCTCCCGAACTATTGAAAGTAGCTGCTACATATCCCAAACCAGAAGTCCCAAAAACATAAATATTGCCTTCTCCATCAATATCGAGCCCACTGAGATATGGAAAATTCCCACCGGCGCTTACCACATCTTCGTGCCATTCTAAACTTCCATCCGTGGTGTATTGAAACAAGTGCAAATCGCTGTCATTATCGGCTTCTCTATACGATGCTACTATGACTAATTTACCCTGCGCAGTATAGCGCATCTCGAATGGGATGGAGTAAGGTGTGGGCGATGGACTCAAATGCGTTACCTGCCAGTCTAGGTTTCCATCGGGATCATAGCGCTCCAAGAACATTAGACCGCTGTCGCCATCAAAACCTGACACGAAGATGTTTCCAGCATCGTCTGTGGCCAAGCCTGCCACTGTGTAGCCTTGGCTATCGTCCACGTAGTGACTAAACACTTCATTCCCATCCGCATCATACTTTATAACACCGTAGTACCCAGTTGTAAAAGTTTGATTGCTCTGATAGAGTCCTACAATGTTTCCATTGGCATCGGGAGCAAGAGCCTTGAAAATGGGTGAAATTGCTTCATGACTCACATCAGATTCCCAAAGCACGTTTCCAGCATTGTCGAGTTTGCTGATTATGAAACTACCTGAAGGACCCGCGTCTCCTTGGGTAGCCAACCAAACACTTGCCCCCTGGGCTACCACCTTAGCCGGGATGGCATCAGACAGAGGCGTTCCGCTGGAAGTCACAAAGTAGTTCTCTTCCAGATCGCTTGTGGTCAAATTAAACAAAGCCGACTGCTCTCCAAGAGATGTTCTTCCCACGCCAACCACAACACCATTTCCAGCAGCAATATCAATTAAAAAGTCTATTTCGGACTGGTCGTACACGGTAGACTGAATATAAGTACCACTCGATGTATAAGTGCTCACACCATAAAAGTCGATAGACTCCATTCCTAGAAAAATCTGATCGTTCTCATCAATTACCCCCTTGTCGAAATGCGTTCCGTTGCCGATCTCGTCATTCAAGCTAAATAACTCTTCACCCGAATTACTGTACTTGATAACACGGGCGTAGTAATCGCTGCCCGTTTCTTCTTCCAAAAAGGAGTACACCGATCCATCGCTACCCAACTCAAGCGTTTTTCCTTCGTTAACTTCCCCATTGTTGAACTCTTCTTCCCAGATCAGGGTAAAGTCATTGGCTCTCTTTTGGGTGATAATCGAAAACTCAAAAAACCCAGTTTCCTCAGTGATTTGGGTGTAGAGATTTCCGTCGGAATCGCTCACGATATCGGTAAACTTGATTTCATTTTCGCCTTCGAGCACATCGGGAAATACCCAATTCGTATTCCCTTCCGAATCATATTGAATAGCATAGAGCGAATAATCGGCGTCGGCATATCCCACGGCCGTCACATTGCCATTGGGCGTGACAGTCAGTGCTGTGAGATCGTTGCCCAGTCCTGGGTATAGATCATGGTCCCATTCAAGCTCACCTTCCAGCGTAAACTGAGCCACAAACCCCGAATCAAAACCGTCGGGCTGATCCTCGATACCGCATATGTGGAGGGCATTTTCGCTCAAGACCAAATCATTGGCCCATCCTCTAATGCCCTGTGGCCCTTCGTATGAAGTATGCCATTGCACTTCACCTTCCGAATTGACTTTAGCCAGATGTATTCTCCGAGAAAAAAAAGCGAATTGAATCTCGAACCCAACGATGTAGTAATTCCCGTCGCTATCGGACTCTACATGGGTGATCTCGCTATTGTTTGGCGTATCGATAAACCGCTCCCATTCGAGCTGGCCTGCCTGACCGTACTTAGCCAGATACATATCGTATCCGAGCGGCGACGACGACTTTCCCGCTACAATGGTACCATCGGTCTCGGGAATGGCTAGATTAAATTCTGTATAAGAACCACCTACTTCGTTGGAAATGGTAGTGGCCCAATCTTGGTTTAAGTTTTGCGAAAAAAGAGAGCTACCCCACAAGAATATGAGGAGAGAAAGAGCAAGTTTATTCATGATGTCTATTGGTTTAATTACCCATCGACATAAACTGAATAAGTGAACAGATTAATTACTAAAATATTAGACTGATACTGGAAGCTAAGGCCTACTGACCCCAGTTGATTTGATTCGTAGAATCGAGGTAGATGATTCCATCAAATGCCTTACCCAGCTGCTTCACTTCGGTTTGGCTCGTTCGGGCTTGAGCTCCTGCCCCGCTCATGGTTTCCATTTCAACGTCCAGAAAGGGGCCTAGGTCTCCATTTGCTCGAGCCTCACGAAAATTGACAAAGACATTGGGGTCGCCCAGCTTCTGTAGACAAGCCGAAAAGCTGTTTTCCAGGACGGACTCATACCCGAACGTTTCAAACTTCCAGTTCCCCGTTTGATTGGCATCGGCAGGGAAGGCTAAAAACTGTCCTGTCCCAAAATCTGTGGCCAGATTGAAATAACTATAGCCATACCATTTGCGAAGCTGGTGCCCCGCTACATCCACATAGCCACCATTATCAACCCAATCGCCCACGTGTGCATTGTGGGCCCAGTAGAGTCCTTTTGAATCGTCGCCTTCGTAGTACATAATCCATTGAATGTTCTCTGCCATGTAGATGTCGCGGAGATCGTGCTTACGCTGATCGGTGTTTTGGATTACGGCGGCTACAAACTGCCCAATCACCATCACATGTTGGTAGGCCATTGCAAATTCCCGCTCAGATGATGCAGAGACCAAAGTCTCGTAGTTTTCAATGAAATACGACTTGAGCTTGGCATAGGCAATATAGTAGTCGCTCTTCTCGCTTTCATCCATCGATTGCCAAAGGTGCTTCTCAAACCCATCTATTTTGTAATCGCTTCCGACCTTAGTCAGGTAGGCTCGAATGCGTGCAACATCCGACACCACGTATTGCATTTCGCAACCGTACACTTGAATTTTGTCGTCATTCTGTTCATTGTGAGCCCTGAGCCAGTTCATCAGCTCTCGAAACTCATCTGTTTGATATCGCCAGGTGGAATTGTGCTTGGTGAGAATGGAATCCAGATCATCGGTCTTTCCCTGAGCATAATCGTTGAGATACTGCCCTTCTCCAAAACCAGTCTCAATGATGAATACTTTAAACCCGTGTTTCGCATTGGTGTACGCCATCAACTCCTTGGCCAAAAGCGTAAACTCAGCTGTACCGTGGGTATCTTCCCCATACCCAAGAATCTTTACATCCGTCAAAGCATCGTCCAAAAAGCCAAAGGAACGAGCATCGATTTGATCAAAAGCTGTGGCGTATGTGCCCAAATCAGCATGACACTGCGCGTATGCCGCGCCCCCCATAAAAACAAGGGAAAGAAAGGTGAGAATCTGTTTCATGTAGTCGTTTTAAATGTGCAGCCACTCAAATTGATTTTTATTATGAATTGGGTTTGTAGTATAGTTGAGTTGGTCGATATAGGCAAACTTTCAGCCGAAAGATAATCTACATTTCCCATTTCTGAAGTCAAGGTCTTCAAATCGAGCAACATGGATATAATTTTCTAACTCGAGTGATAACTATAATCAGAAAAATTCGACTAGCGGCGGTGACTTTCAAAGGAGGTCATGTGTCTAAAAGGTGTAGGTGTATTGGCAATCACAGTGCGGCATGGGAAGTTTTAGATTACTGGTTCTGTCCTTCTCGACTTATTGCAAATGGTGGTTGAAATCACACCACAGCTAACCAAAACCTCGCCTTTTGATATTGCCACAACCCTTGAACTTGGAGAAACCAAGCCTCAATCCAGGAGTTCATTTTCAATCTCGCCCAACAAGTCGTAGGCTACCAAAGACAGCTCATCATAGAGTGCAATCATATAGCTAGTTCCCGCATTTCTGGAATGACTTCCAACAAATGCCGGATAATTTAGAACCCGCTCCAATTCTTCCAGGTCCTGTTCGGTTTCAGCCTTTCGGAAAAGCGTTCGAATAAGGGGCTTGGTCTCTTGAACAACATTGTTCTTATACATATCATACTCCATCTCCTCCATAAAATTGTTTAAGCTACGTTCTTCGTCCTTGATCTTTTGAACCAAGCTGTAGTACCTGTACAGCTCCGTTTCCAACTCCGTCTGCTGAATCTTGTTTAAATAACCCGAATTCTTTAGCGCTTCAAAACCACTCTGGTTTGATTGAAAAGACTCATCAAGCCAAGGATTGAACTTGAAAAACTTAGAAAAATAGGTCTTGTATTGATCCTTCGAGTCTTCTTCGATCATTCTCATAAAAAACCGCGAGCCAATAATAGAACTATCACGAAATGCAGTGATCACTTCTAGACTCTCCTTATCTGATCTAATGTTTTGGGCTATATTGTTCAGATAGCCATTGAGCGTAATCGAATCTTGTCTTTCGGTGTTCAAGTTATTGATGTACAGAGCAATCAGAATTCCGATTACAACCAGTATGATTTCACCGATAGCGTAAATCACGTACTTACTGAACTTGCTTTCTCTCACAAATTGCTGTCTAAGTTTTCTGAAAAATCTGATCATATTGAGCAGGCCTACGTAGCCGGAGATATTCTCCTATTCTGACTTGTGAACTTCAAGTTCGATTTCGACCATAAACTCGGGTAGTGCCAGCCCCTTTACTTCGAGCCATGAACCTGTAGGAAATCCGTTTTGGTACACTTCAGCCCTATACGCCGACTTCTCGAGCATCTGCGCCATATCTGTCGTAAAGATGTCTTCTTTGACCACATCGTCGAAAGTGCAATCAAAATGGTTTAAGATTTTTTCCAGATCTGCGTAGCAGTTTTTCATCTGCTGCTCTATATCGCCTATCGCCGTTGGATTCCCTTCTTCATCCATACTCACCGCTCCAGAAATTTTAATGCTATTTCCGATTTTCACCGCATGCGAGTACCCATAAGCCTTTTCAACTTCTGGCCGCAAAAGAAAATACTCAGGCTTTTCGGGAGCGACGACCACTTCCTTCTCAACTTCTTTAATTACTTCTTTTTCTTTTTGATCACAGCTTTGGATGGTAAATGCCGTGGCACTAAGCACAGCGATGATTGTCAGTCTGGTGGTTATTCTTCTCATGGTTTTGATGGTTTGGCGCCTACTTCTTTTCTGGTTCAGCTATCTCTGTTGGTTTTTATAAGTTCTGATTAAAGGGTGGTTTTGTTTTGAGATTTTTCATCTCACATCTCTTTCCTCTCACATCGCCAATTCTGAACAAATCCAGTTATCGCTCCAACGCACTACAGATGTCCGTGCTGCTAAAGATAGGATTATCGCGCAGATAATGAAGGAAGTACCCAATATTCAAGAGATGCTCAGTGAACTCACTATTACAAATAATGCTGCTTTACATTGTGGGATTCTGCTTGTAAACGAACTGGGAAGCGGCTATGTCAATTCAGGTAATCGATCAACATTGATAGGTGCAAAGCGGTTTATCTAAACTCATCTTATCGAAAATCTGATCAACCAGCTCAAAACAGTTCATTGACTAACGAATTGGAAGGCATTAATACCTATATTTACTCACAAACCAATCTCAATCATTATGAAAGGACTACTAATCGGACTATTTGTTTTTGCATTCGCGTTTGCTGGATCAGCTCAGAGTACCACAGACGTAACAAAGATGTCGAAGAGTGCAAAAACCGAAATGAACAAAGGCCAAGACAAGCAAGACGAGCAAATTAAAGATGCCCTTATGAAAGATAAGGAAGTTCAGGAGCAGACCGTAGACTACCTTATGAAAAACAAGGACACCCAAGAGCAAGTAGGTAAGCTTGCAGCAAAAGCTGAAGGGTCTAAAAAATCAATTATGCAAAGCATTCTCAAAGACAAAAAGTTGACTGAAGCGGCGATTGAGTATGTAAAAAGCAATCCAGAGCTACTCAAAAAAGCAATGAGTGTGGTGGGAATGTAAACCCAAAACGAAATCTATAGAACGAGCGATCCCATGTGATCGCTCTTTTTTTTTGCCAATCCCCTACTGTCCTTCCCTTCCTTCCATCTCATCGACAGTAGAAAACTGTGGGCTCAGTAAAAGTAGAAGCCCGCTGAAACGGGCTTATGTCAAGTTTTTTTTTGGAATAAGAGTAGGGTTCCCGACATATCGGGACTAGTTCCCGCTGAGCCGGGACAGGGTTCCCGACGCATCGGGACAAGTAGTGCAGGTCTCTGCTTTAGGCGTGATTAGCTAATACGATCGTGCCGTAGTTCCTATTTTTCAAGCACTTGGTTTCACATTTATTTGTCCACCAATAGCTTTCAAGACTTTCATAATAGTCTCGAATTGTGGTTTAGCTCCATCAGCTAATGCCTTGTATAGACTCGGTCTACTCATTCCCGTTTTTTCTGCAATTTTTGTCATACCGATAGCTTTTGCAATGTGTCCGATAGCTACAATAAGATCGGAGCTATCCCCATCTTCGAGGACAGTATTGAGATACTCGGCAATCATTTCTTCATTGTCAAGGTAATCCGCAATATCAAATTTTGTTGTTGCCATGTCAGTCGTTATTTATTTTATTCCAGATTTCTTTTGCCTTTTTAATGTCCTTCTGTTGACTTGATTTCTCACCACCAATTAAGAGTACAATGATCCTATTTTCTTTCTCTTTGAAATATACCCTGTATCCTTTCGCGTAGTTTATTCGCAATTCTCTAATTCCTTCACCAACAGATTTACAATCACCAAAATGTTCGTCGGTCTCTAACTTCTGAATTCTAAAAAGAATCTTTGCTTTTGCTCGAATATCCTTGAGCTTTCTGAACCACTTGTCGAATTCGGCTGTTTTCTCTGTCCTAAATATTGATAGATGTATCCGATCGGATACAAATATAAATCATTTCTTAGAGAGTAGGCAACGATAATGAGAAAAGTCCGATGGATTCTTTTTAATGCACTACGACTCCGCTATGAAACGTGTCCCACAGGGCATGTTTTTTATAGCGATTGTTGGCAACCGTTTTTATTTTTTCTTGTTGTAATAGCAGTCACTTTTATTCCATGTTAAGGTTTCTGCAAATTCAAATTTATTCTCAATTCCGACCAAGTTGAAAATGGGATCTTGATCTTTTGACTGCTCTTGTTCTACCAAAATATAGCTCTCGGTTCTTTCTGTCTCGAAGTGATTAATGTCCGGTGAATATTTCAGCGTCTTTATCTGATTTAGAATGTAGTCGTAATTGTCAACTACATCCTTTACGTTCATGAATTCCTTATTAATTAATTGACCAAGTTCACCATAATTTCCAATGTCAATTCCTGGTCCAATTCCGCCATTGCATAAAAACCAAGTGAATGAGTGTCCTCCGATTTCTGTAATTGGAACTCTATCAGGGTAATTAAAGGCGTCATTACTAAGTCCATACAGTACAATTTCGCCTTTGTCTCTTATTCTTAATCTTGCAGAAATTTCCTCAAGTGTTATGTCCTTGTGTCCCCAGATGTCAACTACTTCAACGTTCTCAATTGCGTTAAGGTCGTCCTTTATCTGATTCAGTTCTCGCTCGTAAAAGACATTGTCGTAAATCAGGTAAGCTATTATTAAACATCCAATCAAACTGCCGATTGAAATTGTTGTCCATTTTAATATTTTGAGTAGGATATTCATCGTTTTTTAAATGGCTGCCAACGTGTAATATCACACCCTGTGTGATATACCGTAATCGAGTTATTATTCGTGTTCTCTATTAACCGTGTAATTATCCGTTTTTAAACGTCTACAAACGAATAACCTTTCCCTAAACCGCTAGCTCGCCCAAGCGTATTCGTCCTTCTCAAATATGCGAAAAATCAGGAGAGCTTCTACCTTGTCAGGGCACCTTCCCACCTTGGCTTCTCGCTTTGATTAAAAAAAGCCCGCTAAAACGGGCTAGAATCAGGTACTTTCTTGAGACATGAACAGGGTTCCGTATACATCCGGACAAGTTCCCGTCTTATCGGGACACGGTGTGCTTGTCTTCGCCATTGGCGTTATCAGCTCCTATGGTTCGCGCGTCGTTTTTTATTCTTTTTCGGTTCTCTCTGTTTTTAACTTTTTCGCTATAAACTCATAGTTGGTTAAAAGCAAGAACCCAATTATTAGGTTCAGTCCGCTTACTGCCCAATAAAATTTGTCATGTGAATTGTATTCTAGTCCGATAATGTCTCCCTTAAATGCAAAAAGCGAATGACTTAAAAAAGTAGGTAGATTGTCTAAAATCAGGAGTCCGCCGATTATAAAAGTTCCGGTTTTGACAATGTCGGTCGCTTTTAAGTTCCCGAGATCTATTCTTTCGTCATCAAATCCTTTGTCGAGCTTTAAAAGTCGAACAACCTTGTCCGCTTTAAATATCAAAGCAACAAAAAGTCCAACTACAACAACAATTGCGATCACAATCCACACCATCGAGAATACGTCAATATCCATCATTGCTAGTGAAATATTGCCAGGTAAAACCGAAAAAAGTGAAGTCACGACCGAGAAAAGCCCAAACACCTTTATTAATAGAATGAAGAAATCTCTTTTTGTCATTTAGTTTCGGGTTTGTTTAAATGCACGCCAGCGCTAAGCTAAAAAGTGTAAAAACGGTAAGATTGGTTTGGTTATGATTTTTAGCGAATGTTGCCATTTCGTTTATTTCTCTTTTAGCCTTACATGAATTAATTCGATTTGTTCGTTTGGATAGCGCGCTTCTGGAAGCAGGTCTTTAGCTGACACATAAGCTTTAATCGCCTCATTTGCAGTTTCACTTGTGCCATCCAATTTATTGAATAGAGAATCTGCTATAGATATTAGTCTTCTGTACTCGGCTTCATCCTTACCTATTCCAATCGGTTTTTCAATCTCAACTATGTCGCCATATATTTCCCAAAACTGTTCAGTCGATTCTTCAAATTCTCTTCCTTCGGGTGTCCAAAGTCGAGACTCACGAAGTAATACTGCTTGCATTCCAGAATCAACTGTTTCAACCGTATCAACAAAGCAACATACGGAGAGATATTTCATAGAACCGTTGTTCCAGTATATTTTTACAGAATCAACAGAAATTTGACCAAATGAGTCAATGAAATTAAAATGGCAAATCAAGAATAATATAATTAGCTTCTTCAAATTCATATTTCACCTTATTAATAATGACTGACAACGCGTTTTATCACACCCTGAGTGATATCTCACTATAATTCTACTTTTTGGTTTCCTTTTGAACTGATAGTTAACTGTTAAAACACATACAAACGAATAACCTTTCCCAAAACCGCTAGCTCGCCCACACGTATCCGTCTTTCTCAAAGATGCGAAAAATCAGGAGAGCTTCTACCCTGTCTGAGTGCACTTCAACATTGGATGCCTGTTTTAATTAAAAAAGCCCGCTAAAACGGGCTTGAAACTGGTGCTTTTTTGAGTACTGAACCGGGTTGGGCAGGTCAGCTGTGTTGGACAATGTGTTTTTAGTCGATTTTAAATACGACTAGTCTATCATGACTTTTTGAACAATTCTTTGCTCGTCATTTTCAAAAGTTAGAACATAGATTCCACCGGACACCCTTGATAGATTTACTTCAATTAAACTATCGCCCGGGTAGATCTCTTTTTGATAAACTTTTCTCCCAGCCAAATCTGAAAGGGAAATTTGCCCTTCACCATGATCTCCGTCTAGTTGAATGCGAAAGTGTCCATTATTTGGATTTGGGCTAACGACTAAAGTCGAAGCATTTTCATCCAATTCGGTAATTGAAGTAGAAGTATCTACAAAATGAGCATTAAAAAAAACGCTTGAAAGTATGGGAGCTGTAACTGGCTGACATGGTGTATACAGAAACAACTCAATATTTTCGTAATCAAGAACATTTACATTTGTCTGACTAATGGTAATTATCGCATTGTTAAGACAATCATTAGCGGGTACGGCTAATACAAAACCATCATCCGTCGCGGAAATGTTTTCACCAAAAGCTTCTATGACAGCACCGGATGTATTGGTTGCAGCATTTACCTTTAAATTATAGGTGCGTCCATAATCGCTCTCGTTGCAAATATTCACGGAAAGAATACCATCCGAACCTACTGGAATATCAGACAAGGTATAGGTTTGTGAATTGTCACTAAATTCAAGGTAGGGTTGATCGATTTGGTATCCCCCTTCATAAGGACAACTGGTTTCTGAGCTGATTTCTTCCAATTCAAAAATCGGTGTTCCATATACTTCATCTCTCAGAATATTCACACTAAATTGATCGCCAGCGTCATCGTCGGTCAGTTTGTATCCAATGGCATTTGTATTGCTATTGCTCGCCGTACTCGAGCTGCCAACTTCAGATCTACTTCGAATCTTGGCACCTCCGGCAGCTCCGGTACCGCTCACTTCCACACCTACTTCCGCGGCTACGAATGCATCAATGTACAAATTGGTTTCTAAGGTTTTAACTTGAGTGGTGGAAACGGATTCCGTATACTCCTGAGAAGTTCCTCCACTAAAGTTTTTTTGAGTTGACGTGGGGGCATTAGCTTTTATATCATTGTTCAACGCGATAACTTGCTCCCACATTTCTAACTGATCCACGGCTGTTTGGTAAGCCAAGCTACTGGGATCAAGATTGCTGATATTGTCCTGAAGATCCGGAATCACTGTATTGAGGATATGATCTTCCGTATACAGAAATGTAGAATTGGTTTCAATGGGAGAAAGCATTAATTGCTTTTTGTATATCGGCTCACAATTCTGCATGTGAATGGATTCAAAAATACCGTAAGCATACGTTATGGCTGAACCTAAAAACACATCTCCTTTAGACCCGGTCAAAAATGGATTGTCTGCATCTGTTTCAAAGCGATCAGTTGTAGTGAAGCACATTTCAAACTCCTCAGCAGCAGTTTCCTGAATACCCATTGACACCCCCCCGGAGAATTCCGCGTACGCTTCATAATCCGATTCATACAGAAACCCGGCTGAACCACTTACCCCAACCTTTGCAGATGCCCATATATCTAAGGAGTTGTCGGTCGAAACACTCATGCCATAGCCATAACAGCTCTCGGTGGCCGCTTCCAAAAAACTATAACTCCCATCGCCGGGAGGATCTCTCAAAATTAACTGAGGTGTTGCCGGGGCTTGGGTGGTCCAAGCGGGGTCACTGTGTAGCTCCTTGCCTTCCACGATTATTCTGGCAGCCAACTGATAGGCCACATCAGCGGGGTCGCCGAATTGATCAGGTTCATAGAACGTGATTTTTAGCAAATCGCTGAATGGAAGATAGATGTTAGGTGAGAAAGTGGTTAGTTCAAATGATGCTATAAATTCGCCCCCTACAAAACCAAACCCATCAAACACACCATACAGATTGATTAATTCGTTCATGTCCAGATATTCAATCCGAACTTGATCAGCGAGATTTACTACATGGTTTTCCTCAAAAATTTCGTTGAGCCCCTCTTCAAAAGTAAATGTAATATTTACTGTGGTCGTTTGGTTTTCAGAAGACTTATACCAAGTCCAAGGCACATTCTCTAACCACTCAAAAGTGGCAGGGGAGATGACGCCTTCGTTAACGCCAAATAGACTTTGGCCGCATGCCTCTGTAATAGAATTTTCAATCTCTACTTCTATACTGATAGGTTCTAATTCATTCGCATTGGAATTTGGCGTAGGGAAAGTAAAAGAATAAATGGCTTGGCCAGAAAGCGTTGATGCCACAAATAAGCTTAGTCCGATAAGGGTAAAAATCTTTTTCATATTCGGCATTTTTGAAAGTTTGACTAATTTGTATTGCTTTGAGACTTAATCGCGCTTTCAAAAGTAGGTGGAACGGGGAGGCAGAAACACCCCATAAAAGGGGGGCATAAGTCCGGCATCCTTCCATGTAAAAAAGAAAAACTCAGTATTCACGTTGGCAGTATGCTGAGATTCACCAAAAGAGATTCAAGTACCCCAGTCTGAATTAAATCTCTCCGTCTATACTTTTCTTGATAAGCTGAGTCCTGCTGTTGATTTCCAGCTTCCTGTATATGCTTTTGATGTGATCGCGTACCGTTTCGGTTTTGATAAGGAGTTTATCAGCAATGAGTTTATAGCTTAATCCTTCCACGATACCTTCGGCTACCTGTTGTTGGCGTGGAGTTAAAACGGCAGTCGGCTTTTTTTTAGGGGCAAAATGTTCGACTACCTTGCGAGCGATGGAAGGCGACATATATGAACCGCCCCAATGCACGGTGTAAATAGCTTCTGCTATTTTTTTGAATGGTGTCCGTTTTGTGATGTATGCAGACGCTCCAGCACACAATGCTTTAAAAATTCGATCAGAATCATCAAAAGTAGTAAGCATGATGATCTCCACATTGGGATATTTATTTTTGATCAATCGAATACCTTCAATGCCAGACATTCCACCTTTCAGACTAATATCTAGGAGAATGATATCAGGGTCTTGTGTGCTTATCAGGTTAAGGAATTTTTCTACCTGATTTGCTTGATTAAGCATTTCGATACCGGGTTGTGCCTCAATCAGTCCAACCAGACTATTGCGAATCATTTCCTCATCTTCAATAATGCTAACCTTAATGTTCTCCACTTAGAAACTTATTGGTACATCAAATTTACGAGATGCTCAGTAATTACAGACCCCATAAAGATGGGGGATTAAAACCCAGGTACTGATAGCCGAATGCCAAATCCGTCCTTAGTCAAAAAGGTTAGATTAGCATTGATCTTATCGGCTCGCATTTGCATATTCTCTAAACCTTGTCCTGTACTCATTTTTGCCTGGTCTCTACCTTTTCCATCGTCATGTAAAAGCATGACTAAATGACCGTCTCGCTCAAATAGTTCAACATCTACCTTAGATGCTCCGCTGTGCTTGATCGTATTAGAAATAAACTCTTTGAAGATGTGTAACATAGAATGACGAACTTCTGCCGGAAGTTGCTTTTTTAGAGGCAAAGCACTTATTCGAAACGAATGCTGAATATTCAAAGGATCGAGCTGTTCTTCAGCAAATTCTTTCATCCGGTCGACCAAATTTTGACAAGTTCCATTTCTGGAGTCAATCGCCCAAACAACATCGCGCATTTGAGACATTGCTCTTCTGCTCGAACTTGCAATTTTCTGAACAAGGGATTTATGCCTGTCATCTACAGTATATTCCAAGAGCTCCATCTGGTAAGCAACCCCCGAGAGTAAACTTCCAACATCATCGTGCAAATCACTACTTAAACGCACTCTTAAGCGTTCCATTTTAATGACGTGAGCTAGCCTGTTTCTATAAAAGGCATATCCGACTCCTAGTAAGGTCAAAAAGCATAATGATATGAACCACCAGGTTTTATAGAAAAACTCTTTCACTACCAAGTTTATAACAAGGTTATCGGTCGCTATTCCTTGGGCGGAAGTTCCTTTAACTAAAAGCCTATAGCTTCCTGAAGGTAAGTAGTCGAATTGAATTTTGCGATTCTGTCCATTGGGCTGCCAATGACTTTCGGTGCTTGAAAACCAGCTATCGGTTGGTTCAAGTTTATAAGTGTAAAGATGGTTCTTCGAATCTACCAAATCAGTCATACACATATAAAAAGAAGCTGACCTATTGCTCGCGGGAATGGTAATCTTGGGAATCGAACCAAAGTTTTCTATTTGAGTCACGGAACGATTTCCGGCTTGATCAAAGTAGATAGCTTTACTCAGGAGTATATTCACGGAATCGCTAGGCTGCAATACTTCTTTCGGATCAAAGCTCACAAACCCGTTCATTCCGCCAAAATAATTAATCCCATTCGAGTCCTTTGCTGATGAAAATCGGTTGAATTCATTATGAGGCAAGCCATTATTCTTGTAGAAATTTCTGAAGTGTCCTTCCTTTTTACTAAAAAATGATAGGCCGTTAAAAGTTCCCAGCCAATATCCATTGGGATCGGGTAGGATGCTACAAACCGTATTCTCAGGGAGACCATTTGAAGATGTGTATGATTCGAAAGACTCTCGCTCCAAATCCAAAACCACTAAGCCTCCGTTGTCTAAACCAATAAGCAATTCACCATCTTTATTTTCAAAAAGAGAGAATACACTATTTGAAGGTAAAATTGCTTTTTTGGAGAAAGCATCCGACGCAACATTAACCGGGTTATCTTTTCCGACGTAGGCATTCAGAACTTTTTCTTGTTGCAGATCAATCCGAAATAGCCCCAATGTCGTTCCAATCCATATTGTGCCATTTCTTGACTCCAGAAGGCAGGTGCTTCTAGCTCCGAGAGAAGAGAGTAGTTTAGGAACAAAGTCGTAATTCCTTTTTTTGAATGTGGATAAATCAAATCCAATTAATTGAATCTGATTATTCTTGTTGTGACAAACAATTAAGATCTCATTGTCTCGGGTACAAATGGATGAAATGAATTTGTTTTCAGAATGCTTTTCTTCCAGCAAGAAAGGTTTGGCATAGCCTGTTTGTGTATTCAACCGAACTAATCCGTACGAATAGTAACACGTCAACCAAACAATGCTGTCATTTTGGGGATAGATGGATCGGATATTGGCACTCCCGCTGGGAAACGAATCCTTATTTTTTTTAGCATCTCGAAAAGTAATTGTCTTTAATTCATCCTTTGCAGCATTGAGAAGAACTAATTCTTTCTGCTCAGTAGAGAACAGAATTTCACCATTACCAATATCAGCAACAGCCCGTCCACTTAGGCCATATCCCCATTCTTCCAGATCACTATCCAAATAGGATTTAAATGGTGAGTGATGGATATCTATTTTCACCATTCCATTCAAAGAACTCAGGTATATAATTTTGGAAAAATCCTTCCCAAAAACTCGAGGATTAATGAGGGATGAATACGTTTTAGTCAAATCCAGCGTATCACCCGATGTCAAACTAAGCTGAACATAACTTTGCCCATCAATTGAAAGGATACTGATAGAGTTTCCATGGTGATCATACTTTAGGGTAGTTGAGCCATTTGTCTCATGTTTTGAAACGTCAAAATGTACTGATGTCTCATCCTTTATTTCTAGTACACCACTGTAGTAATTAAAATCTTCAATTACGACTTCTTTCGTTTGCTGAGACTCGGGATCATATAGAATCGCAATCTTATTATATGTCCCACTCCCATCTCCATAAATCACCGCTATATCGCCATTTTCTAACTCCAACAATCTAGAGATGTATAGGTCTAAGGTGTTGTTAGTCGTTTGCTTTCGTTTAGGTAGATTAATAGGAACGAATTCATATCCATCAAATCGATTCAAACCATTGAACGTTCCTACCCAGACATAACCATTAGAATGTTCTAAAACTGCGAGGATTCGATGATCGGTCAAGCCACTCTCTTTCGAGAAATATTGAATCTCACTCGTGAGCTGCTGAGCGAAAATAGCTATCGGAAAAATAATTCCCAGCCAGGTTTGGAACAGAACAAAAAAGTAGGTTCGATATTTTGGTTGCTGTGATTCCATTTCAAATACTAAGCTCAAGTGATATTACCTGTATTCCAGGCGCTAAACATAGAATAATACTTAGCTAGCATCGACTCATAGACATTGAAAATGGGTTACAATACTTCAATTCCCTTCCCTTTTTGTGGCTGTTGGTCAATAGCCTTACACGCCGAGGCCTGATCCGTGCGTATTTATCCAATGGGAGACATTCACTAAAAGCTCAACCAACCATCGCTTTCTTTTATCTTAAAAAGATCATCTTGGAGCAAAATACAGAAAAGCGGCAGTATGACGGCAAATTCATTGGTTTTTTAATGGGGGAACAATAGCATGACGCCTGATATTCAACAATATAATCGCACTTTTAATCAGGTGAGACTATTCATGGAACACATTGTTGTAGAGCGTTTAGTTTTAATCCCATCTCTAGAAAATCGAAAAATTCAGCTGGATAGGAACAGCTCGTATCTTTCTCGTAGTTTAAGCAACCACTAAATCCCACAGTCACAAGTATGGCGATCAGAGTTCTCATTTTAATGTTCGTTAAGATACATCCTTTTCAAATGTTATAGATCGGACTTGATTCTAGATTCGTTTCTATCCTTACTGATTGTTCTTTATTTTCTTATCCATTTTACAGAGGCAACTGCATCCTTCCATTGTTCTGCTATAGCTCCGTCAGTTTGATAGTTAAAATAGTTTTCAAAGTCGTTCAAAATTTCAATGGCTTCTTTGACGTCATTCAATGCAAGAATTTCAAGTCGCCCCAAAACTTCTTCGGGACTGTCAATTTTTCCCGTTCCTCTGATTTTTCTGAGTTGTTCTATGAAACTATTAGTCCTTGTTTCATCAATTTTTACCTGCTCAAATGCTGGTTTTTGATCTAACACAACAAGTTGGTTTTCTTTGACAAAAATCTTTTGAAGCCCAATTTTGACTTGTTCCCACTTCCAATTTTCACCTGCGGGTAGATATTTTAATTCCGTGATTGTAAGTCCAAGTTCGTCTTTCTTTACAATGCAGTTTTGAACGGCTCCATACTCTACAAGTTGTTCAACGGTTTTGCAATTGAATACGTTGAACTCTGAAATCAAAACTTCGCTTTCGCTTATTCTTTCCTGTTCATATCCGCAAACAGAAAGTGTCGTTCCATTTCTAAATTTTATGGTCAAACTCGGTTTGTCAGATTCTGAAGAGCCAATTCCATTAAAACACCCACAGTCGGTCGATTGGGCAGTAACAGTAATTGATATTATCGTCAATATGATAGTTAGCAGTTTCGTCATTTTCGCATTGGCTACAACTATTAAGATCACACTCCCTGTGATATACCGTAATCGCGTTATTATTCGTATTCTTTAGTTACCGTGTAATTCACTATTTCTAAACATCTACTAACGAATAACTTTTCCCTAAACCGCTAGCTCGCCCACGCGTATTGGTCCTTCTCAAAGATGCGAAAAATCAGGAGAGCTTCTACCCTGTCTAAGTGCACTTCAACATTGGATGCCTGTTTTAATTAAAAAAGCCCGCGAAAACGGGCTTGGAAATGGTTCTTACTTGGGTACAGAACTGGGAGCCTGATGAGCTGAGACAAATTCCCAAAATTTCGAGACAAGTCGTGCATGTCAACGCTTTAGGCGTGATTAGCTACTTTTTTTTTTGCTATAGTATTTTCGTTTTCCCATTTCTGGATTATTCAAACAGCAAGTTCAATCAGTAGCCTCATGTTTAACATGCTACAATCTATACCCGATCCGCAGGTGCATATTTAATTCGAACTCACTCTCGTTTTTTGAATAACCAGCGCGTTCAGCAAAGGTGTAACTATATCCTGCGCCTAGGCCCGCTTCAAAATTAAAATGCTTCCCTAAATTTCTTCTAATTCCCCATGTGGGTATAATTGAGAAATCACTAACTACTGGCGCATCATCACTGTTGAAAAGGACAAACCAATCTGGGTGAAAGCCCGCCTTCAATGCAATAAAATTTGCACTATTCCCATCCGTGCTTTTTGAATTCTCCGCGCGTTTCTTGATGTTGTAATAGAATCTTGGTTCTACAACTATGACTGGTGTCAGGAGAAATGGAGAATCGTAATCATCGTAATACGTAGATTCCCATATACCAAAATCAAAACCAACCTCTGTTCGCAGCGCTATGGTATTCGATAGTTTCGCTTCGTTGTAAGCCCAGATTCCCAACACCCCAGTTTGTACTCCGAAAGTTGATTTCTCTACGCTTGTGTTCTGAGATTTAGCAATTAAACTGAGTCCACACAAAGTCAAGGTTAGTAAGATTCTTTTCATGTTTTTTAGATTTCGGTTTTTACATATTCCTCTAGCCTATCATTGTTTGGTTTTGTGTAGGAAAAGGAAGCATCATTCAATGGACTATTCTTTCCTGATTGAATGAACGATGCAAAGATGGGGTGGCTAGTAAGGTGAATCGTCCCGAATTATAATCTCGGACTTTATAATGGGAAATGGCACTTCGTGAAACAGTCTCAAACTTGGCAAGTCTTTATCCAAGCTTTCGGGGCGGTTCCCTCAAGACTTTAAAAAAGGGATCGAAAACCGTTTTAGAATGAAATCCGCTGTTGTACGCCAGGCTTAGAATGGTTATGGCTTACAACCCAAACGCGGGCCGCCGCGCTGGAAGGGCTCTCAGCACGTATTTGAAAAGCAAAAATGAAATAGCCAAGCCCTTGGCCGGGCGGAGCTATGCCTAAAAATGACCAAAGCGACGAAAACCACCATCTAAACCAAGGCCAAAGAGGCTTTATGACCCACTCCCAACAAAAAAAGCGCTCCAAAAAAGCGCCAAACCCATTACTCTCTCCAATTAAAGCGTCTGCCTTAGGAGCCTTGCTACCACATCACCATACTTCGCAAAGGCGCTTTCCGCTTAGCGTATAAAAGCGCAACCTACACTCCCGAATCATCCGTCTTTACTACTGCCAATCAGTTGGAATCCCGGCTTCAAACAAGGACTGATCATCCCGATTTATCGGGACGGTCTTGTGCAACCACGCCTTTGTTTTTGGCCTTTCAGACCAAACGAAGGCTTAGTTGTTATGAGTAGTTATTCATTTTATATTTCCTCATAAAAACACAATCAAAGCCCCCAATATAATGACACTTTTGACTTCCTTGGTTTATATTTATCTTTATAGGATTTAACTCGAATACCTAATTCATTTCCTGGTTTTAGTAGATAAACATCATTAGGAGGAACTGTTATTTTATAACGTTTATTGTGTTCTATTCCGCTAACTACCCAAGTGAATTGCAATGTGATTTTTTTCGTTTCATGAGAACGGTTTTCAATATAAAAGACTTCTTTTTGATTTTCATCTATTAAACTATAGCTTCCATCTTCATCAGGAATAAAACAAGCCCAAATCTTTAAATCATTTTGATAATAGCCATTAGTTGGAATAGATTCTCTTTCTTTAGGAACTACTTTCGTGTAATCCGTTAATTCTATTTCCTCTGTCTTGTATGTTGTGGTAAAAAATATTTCATTATTGTAGTAAGTTACATCTCCGTCAAATTTCATTTCATAAAGTACATTAAAAGAAGTGTCTATGAAAACTGGTTGGCCTCCTTGTCTTCTATATAAGGCAGCAACTCCATTTTTGTTAAAATGGTTATTGAAATCAGGAATTTCCTTAGATGATAGATTTTTAAATTTTAAATCATTATTCCAAGGCATTAGTATTTCATTTTTCTTATTAATTACAGCTATTCCTTTGTCGGATTCTACAATTGATTTGCCAAATTGAAAGATAGTCGCTTTTGTAATATTCTCTTCAAATTCATGAGTAATTTCTCCTTTATCATTCATCTGAACCCACCCTCCGTTTAGAGGTATTGTTACTAGTCCATTGACGAATTTTCTTTTAAAATGCTCGTTTTTCAGAATCCATTTATCTAAAAGGAAATCACCATCCTTATTTACAAAATTATATTCCTGTTGTCGCACTTGTCTTTGTTTCTTACTACTTCTACCTACCATTACCCATTTTTCTTTGTCAAGTAGATTGTTGAACCAAATATTCCCATCGGTATACCATGGATGAGGAAATGTGTTAAATAGCTTCCAATCAGCTAATTTGGCTGGTAGTTCTATTTCTCTTATAAATGTTTTCTTACTGAGTTCATTTAAGTCGGCATCAAAAACATGGCTCTTTTCCATTTCATGTTTAGTGAGTGATACTAAATAGCCATCAGGAGTAATACCTATCGGTATTGTAGGTACTTGAATT
Source organism: Bacteroidia bacterium (assembly GCA_030427905.1). Lineage (GTDB taxonomy): Bacteria > Bacteroidota > Bacteroidia > Flavobacteriales_D > Cryomorphaceae > CBDDKU01. The sequence goes on along the minus strand of JAUICL010000006.1, from coordinate 8,375 downwards.
GGTTTTTTTAATGCTTTGAAAGTTTTATCTTTTGTAAGGTGTCCCAGTATATAAATTTGGTCTTCTTCGTAAATTGGAACTGGTTTTGAATAAGTGACAACGGCCTTGCCCTTATAGAAGTTACTCACTATTATATCAAAGGGTGAAATTTCTATTTTCTTGAAGATTTTCGATGTGAAGATGTTATCTTTTTTTATGAGTTCTACCACATCCTCAAAAGTCATCCATACCTCGGAAGATGGTAAGCTAATTTCTCCCTTATGCTTTTCGGTACCATTACTAACAACCATTCCATCCTGAAATATTGGTATCCTTAAATCGTTTTTGGTTGTATTACCATATGAGTAGTCATAAAAATTATTGATGTTACGAATTGATCCTTTGGTATCATATTGAATTGCAATAGAATCTGCAAGAGTGTTATATGTTGGTCGAGGAACCCATTTCTTTTCTCCATTAACGAAACGGAAGCTATTGTAAATAGCTGTGGTTTCTTTTTTGGTTTTTTGAGCGACTGTGGAGTTCAAAAATCCGATGCTCATCATAATTGATAATATGTATATTCTTTTTTTCATAATCTTATTTTTACTCATAACGGTCTCGTGTATGAGCAGTAGCATCCCGAAGGGTGCAATTGCTTCTACACAATGTTGTGAACAGTTCTGTCTTAATCTATTCCAATTCTATCACAACTTTATCAATTACATCACTAAATCTAAAAGGGGCGCTATATTCAGATCTGATTACAGAGCCACCGTTATCTGCACCAACATCAAAAGGTTCAGACAGAGAATACTTGCCTAAAACTATATGATCTATGGTACCACTTCCAACTTCATTGCCATCGATGAATAGTTTTATCTCTGCTGATGCATCCATTGGCGATTCTCCCTTGAAGGCTTCATAAACAACCTTTATCTCGTGCTTGCCAGAAGATAATGGTGAAGAGGCTTTAACTTGATAATATTTCTGGTTATAGTAGTTATAACCATATGTCAGAATATTATCTTTCACATATAAACTATAGCCAGCGAAAGATCCACCGCTACAATTTATTACACCATTGGTAGATCCATCTGTTTCTATAAATGCTGTAATTGTATGATTACGATTTTTCAATGGAGGGCTTGACGTTTCGGCTATAAATTCTGCTCCAGGACTGAAATAGGTATAAACCTTTTTGGAAGGTGGGTGAATACGAGCTACTACTTTATTTAATCGATTTGTGAGGTCATCATAAAGAGGGTACACATTGTACTTCCATGCCTGTTCTTCAAACTTCTCCTTAAGTTCTTCCAATTTTTCAGGATTGCTTTCGGCTAAATTGTTTATTTCTGTGGGATCATTCGTAATGTCATATAACTCCCAAACATCCTCTTCAAAATCAAATGCACCTCCCAGTACCCAAGGTAATCTTCCCCCATGTAAAGTGACTGCTTTCCAGCCATTATCGTAAATGGCTCTACTGCCTAACTGCTCGTAATATTGTACCGGATGGTTTGTTGGTGCATTGGCATCATTGAAAGAGTACTGAAAACTTACTCCATCAAATGGCATTTGCTTAACGCCATCTACTTCTTCCTGAAAACCAACCCCTGTAACGTCCATAATGGTAGGAACAATATCCGTAATGTGTTGGTATTGCTTCCTTAATTCACCTTTCGCTTTTATACCATTAGGCCAATGTACAATTAGTGGATCTGCAATACCGCCATTATGAACGGTTTGTTTAAAATATTTGAATGGTGTGTTTCCTGCTGCTGCCCAACCTGCATGATAGTGGTTATTTGTTTCAGTAGTACCCCAGGAATCATAAAATTTCTTGTTTTCTTCATGAGGTGTTAAGGGAAACCCATTAAGAACAATCATTTCGTTATGCGTACCTTCTAATCCACCTTCGCCACTACTTCCATTGTCTGAGGTTACAATAACAATCGTATTGTCTAATTCGCCTATTCTTTCCAGCGCATCAAGAACCCGACCTATCTCATGATCTGCTTGGGTCAGTGCTGCAGCCGCTGCTTCCATTTGACGAGCGTACATTTTTTTCTTTTCGTCAGATATTTGATCCCAGGCTTCAATATCGTCTGGTAATTCTGCCAATTGAGTTCCAGTTTTGTGAATGCCTAATTCGATTTGGTTTTGTAAAATCTGTTCGCGAGCTACATTCCACCCCATGTCAAATTTGCCTTTGTACATGTCTAAATATCCTTGAGATGCATGATGGGGTGCATGAAGTGTTGGGGTGGCATAAAACATCATAAATGGCCTATCTGGAGTAACAGATTCATGTGCAGTAAGCCAATAAATAGCTCTGTCTGCTAAATCCGTATTCAGGTGGTAGTTTTCTTTTCCCACTGAAGCATTAGTTGGAAAATGGTCGTTGTACAAAACAGGTTGAAAATTGTGCATATCTGCTGCCATAAAGCCATAAAAGTGATCGAACCCTTCTTGGTTTGCCCAACCGTTAAATGGACCTGTGCTGTTTACTTCATAAAGAGGTGTGTGGTCCCATTTTCCCAATGCATAGGTAGTAAATCCATTTTCCTGAAGCATCTTGGCACCGCTCGCAGCAGATTCAGGAATCATGCTGTTATACCCTGGAAAGCCCATTGCTGTTAATGCATGACTACCTAATCCAATTGAGTGGTGATTTCTCCCAGCCATAATAGATGCTCTTGAAGGAGAACAAAGAGCCGTTGTGTGGAAGTTGGTGTAATTCAATCCATTTGAAGCAAGTCTATCAATATTGGGAGTTTCTATTAATCCTCCGTTTGCGCCAATTTGAGCAAAACCAACATCATCGAGTAGAATAACCAACACGTTTGGTGAGCCTTCAGGTGCTTTTGGTCGTTCTGGCCAATCTTCTACCGATTCTTCATAGGTTTTGGCTATTTTTCCATTAAAACCAGAAAGTTTAGTCTCTTCTTTCTTTGTATCTTGATTTGCTTGCTGGTTACAACTGCTTAGCAGTAACATCAGGATTGCAATGGTTAAAAATTTGATCTGTTTCATTCCCATATTTGTATTTTATTTAGTTCTTATTAATTGTTGCTAACGGGAGTCCCCGCAAAAACCACCAATTTAATTTAAAATCAGCTTGGCTTCCATCTTTAGATAGGTTTTAGAGTCGTTTTGTAATGGTGTGATAAAAGATGCAGATGTGCTTTTTGGAAAAGTTCATTCCTTAAAATGGCTTCTAGATGGGCTAATATCAGTCTCAAATTCAAGTAAAGCGCTTTCAGCCTTTGTTGGAGCTCTTTTTTACCGATTATTTGTAGGGTGCGCAGGAGATTATACACGCTAAAGCAGATGTATACTTCAGAGAGCACATGTTCCTTTCTGCGCACCAGCGTGTGGGTAAAACCCCATTGCCTTTTCAGGGTACCAAATTGATGTTCGGTAATCTGCTGTCTCAATCGGTAGTACTCAGGGTTGGCATCTACACGAGCCGCATTTTGCTCTAGCTCTTCTTGGTAAATACCGCGCTCTATAAAGCGGCCGTTCTTGTTTTTGGTGCACAGGTGGCGCACTGCACAGCCATTGCAGGCTTTGGTTTTATAGTGTTTTACGCGGTGGTTTCTCTTGTTGTAAATACTTCCATTAGTGTATAATACGTCTCCGGCAGGACAAGTATAGGTGTCGTTTTTGGGATCGTACACAAAGTCTTGCATATCATACAAGCCATTCTTTTGAGAAGAGTGCTCTTTTGGTGATGAGTAGGTGGTGATATTGTTTTCGGCACATCGGGCTAGCTCCGCCCCAGTGGTGTAACCCTTGTCAGTTATGGTGTTCATCTTTTCTACTCCGAGTAGCTCCTTGGCTTCCAAGGCCATGTCCGCCAATGCATGTGTGTCATTCACGTTTCCGGTTTGAGCGTTTACAAAAAGCTTGTACTTGCTGTCGAAGCCAGCTTGTATGTTGTAGCCAACGTTTACCACGTTGCAATGCAGTACTACGCCCCGTGCATCGGGATCGACGGTTGAGATTTGCGATTGTCCCGATTCTTCTAGCTCCCTTTCGATGTCTTTGTAGGCCTTCTTTTTTGATTTCTGGTGGGCAATCTTCTTCTCAATCTCCTGTTTCTGTTCAACACCGTCTGCCCGATCCAGCTGCTGGTGGTAATCGGCCAACTTGCCGTCAATATAGTCTAGGTGACGGTCTATCTTCTTTTGATTAAAGTTGTTTTTGAGACTGTTCTGAGCACGTATCTTAAAAGAGTCTATGGCGATGGTTTCGCCTTCTATCAGCTTCCACTCTTTGAGCATGAGCACAAAGTGCTGAAAGGCCTTTTTAAAAGCTGCAGCATTGTTTTTCCGGAAGTAAAGAATGGTTCGCGGACTTGGCTTTAGGCCTTTGAGCAGCCACCACAGTTCTACATTAACGAGACAAGCTTGGTGCAGTTTACTGGATGACCGTAGTCCATGACGATATCCGTACATGTACAACGGTTAGTACATGCGGCGTGGCGTCGTTTAGCCGACATGATCGTCATGTACATTGTTGTGCTTTCGTTATTTTATTCATCTAATTCACTATTTATCAATTCAATAATCTTCTCATTTTTTTCTTTTATTTTCAGAAGTCGGCTATTCCAACCATTAAAATACATTGCCGCAAATGCAAATCCATTCTTTTGTTTTTGGTCTTTTAGCATTTCATTAAAATCATCTTCACCTAAACTACCCAAAAAGCCATTTTTCCCATTCGACATTTGATAGAAATAATTATTGGATAAAGAATGAATATCAGTCATTTCGTATGAAGGTTCATATAATGTTATTTCTGCATCATATCTAAAATGGTCTTCTGTATATTTTAGCTTTTTGTAGAGCTTATCAACCGTCAGTAATTCGTTCTTTATTAAATCATTAGAAATTATTGCAAAATTTCCCGAATTCATTAGCTCCCGATAAGTATTATCTATTGGATAAAACCTTTGCCAAGTATACACATCAATTGTATGCTTATTAAATTCATTCCAATCTTTTACAGGTTTACCGTTATAATGCTCAACAACATTTTGAGCAGCATCTGCCCGTTGGGTTCTGATAGATATATATTGGTCAATTTCTAAATTTGTTAATACTAAATCATTCTTTAAATTCGTCAAGTAAGTCACTTCTTTTACTCTTGTCTTCTTTGCTTCGTTCCAATTGTTAATTTGAAGTGCAATCAAAATCCCAATAACTACCAAGATAATTTCTCCAATTGCATAAATGACGTATCTACTGAATTTATTTTCAGAGAGAAGTTTTTGCCTAATTTTTCGAAAGAATTTTATCATTGGTTGTTTTGATTTACTTAATGTAGCACAACGCTCTGTGTAAGATGCGTTGCTGACGTCAGGAAGCTATGCATTTTACACGTTGTCCCTGTTGCACAACTTGTCCCGAATTATCGGGAACGTTGCTGTTGATAAAGATAGGATTCTGCCGTAGGTATAAAAGGTAGAACTAATACATTGACAAAGGCTCGTTTAAACCCTAAAAACAAAGCCCGCTAAAACGGGCTATAATCGGGTACATTTTTGGGTGCAGAAAAGGGTTGTGCAGGTCTCCGCCTGAGGCGTGATCAGCTACCATTGTTAAGCTTAGTTTTTGATTATTTTTCTCGTTATATATGTTCCATTTACATTAATTTTTAAAATATATATTCCGTTTTGTAAGTTTCGCAAATCAACTTTGTTATTTTCAGAGAAATTAATCTCAATCAAGTTTCCATTAATACTATATAACTGAATGCTGTTTATTGCTTGCTTACCTTGTACCTCTAAATAATCAGAAGAAGGGTTTGGAAACACTATCAGATTATTATCATGTAAATCTAAATAACTTAGTGTTTCTAGTTGATTTAGATGATATGCTATTGATTTTGTAACTCCTACCCAGATATAGTCCTGCATTCCCCAGTTATCTATATTGGCAAGGTGTACCGGTCCCATTACCATACCATTGTCTGAATATATTGGGATTTCTGTGTCAAAAGAATGATTAGGGTCATTCAAAAATATCGAAACATGATGAAGATAGGAGGCATAAATGTCCTCATACCCATCATTGTTAAAATCAATGGACTTCATCGATAATAAGTCTGGGACAGTGGTTAATATTTGTTCAAAAGTTAAAGTGCCAGTTCCATCATTGCTGAACCACTTAACATCACCAGAGCTATTCTTCATAAGAACATCAATGTCGTTATCATTATCTAAATCAAATGGATGAATCACCCATCCAACTTCTGCGATAACTGAATAATAGTTTGGAGTGAAAATAGCATTTCCTGAATTCATGTATACAACAACGCCTGCAGTTTCTGCACAAACCAAATCCATATCCCCATCCGAATCCATATCAGCAGTTGCTAAATCTAAACACTCAAGTGGTTCGTTTGAAGAACCAGTATCAAGGATTATTTCTTTTGTAAAATTGCTGTTACCATCATTTCTGTATAAGTCTATTGAGTGTTGGCCTATTATTACTATATCATCATCATTATCTAAGTCAAAATCAGCAACCACAACATCATTCACGAGTATAGAAATATTTGAATCCAAGGTTTCGCGAAGAGGGAATGTACCCGAATTGTTGATATAAACCCATGATTCATGATTTATACCTCCTATGGCTACTAAATCTTTCCATCCATCTTGGTTAAAGTCACCAACAGCAACACCACTTGTAAATGATATAGAGTCAATGTTGTTAATAGTATTAGAGAACAAACCATTGCCCATATTTTCAAAATAGGCTAATTTACCGGAGCCTCCTGTAAATGAGGCAATAATTTCTTCATCTCCATCATTGTCAAGGTCAGCAGAGGCTAACATGCTTACTCCTGATGTAGTGAAGGTCGAATCAATAAAGTTCACAGGACCAATTTGCCCAAAGCAGTTCTTTATTATCAAGATTGCTGAAGTAATAATTATTAGCTTTATAAGATTCATTGTTGTGTTTTAATTTTTACGTAGTTTTAAATTAAGCCTAACAATTGGATAACACACATACCGTGTAGGCCGAAGCTCAAGCCTAGGCCTAATGTGTGTTATCCGACATATGGGTTGATATTTATACTTTTACCTTTTTCCCAGACTGGCTCTACAATTAGCCGTTATTAAACGTTTATAGACGTTTATAAACGGATAATGAATGTTCCACGAGATTCAACGCTTCACTCCACCAGTCCTTCCCAAATATGCGAAAAAAAAATCCATTCCCCTGACTTTGAACCAAATCCAACTCTAAGGCGGTCCTAAGGCGGTTCTATGGCGGTAACATGGCGGTCATAAAGCGCACCATCTCCGTACTAACTTAGGGGATACGTCGTGGATACGCTGGAGGAAATATAGGGTAGGTATATGTTGGTTTTGATATTGTTTATTTGATTGGTAGGGTATGGTATGATATTGAATGGTTTTAACGATTTGCAAACTTACTTGGATCGTAATTCTTTCTTTTCCTTTTGTCTATGGAAACAAAAGGAACAAAAATTCCCTGTTTTCCCAAAGGTGCTTTTCCAGGCCGTTTTTTTCAGAGTTTAACGGCCTTCCAAAACGCTGAACAAATCTTTCACTCCCTTCGGTCGTCTGCAATATTTGATTCAGCTGCACTGGTGGGAAAACGTAGAGCCGTTAACCGTTTCCAGTATGGTGGAGTCATTAATACGATTCGACTATCCCGCCTCTAATTCTATTATCCCTTCAATGAAAGTTAAACTCAAGAATAGATTCCTGCGACTTGAGCGTGGGCCCATCCTAAATTGCGGGCCGGCGGTGGCTGTGAATCCCGAGTGAAGCGATGGGATCATGCGCATACCTTTGAAGTTAAGCCGCTATGCGCATAATTGGCATTGCACCGAGACTTTGTTAATTGGATACTAGGGACTACTTTGATCGACTTTTAGAAATCTAAGAGAGCGCGCAGAAGCATAATTTAGGACAAAGCTTTTGTTTCTTTTGGCTTCAAAAGAATGGAGATTACTACCTCGTGGGTTGACCAGTACCCCTAAAAATAATTCTTTATCTATAAAAAGATGGTGGGCATAGTATAGGTTCACCCAAACCCATTTTCCTAGCAATAACAACAAAATAAATGTTTATAAACGTTTACAAACGTTTAATAAACGCAAGTAAACGCCTAATAAACGGATAGCCCTTCCCACTCACCCCACCATTGTCATGTCGATCGAAAACAGGCCTGACCGAAAGACAAACCAAAACAAAATCAAAACCATTAATCATCTGCGGGTGATGCCATTTAATCACTGAGTAAAGCCCGCGCTTAAATTGTTGAAGACATGCAAAATTTAGTAAACAGAGTACAACTCATCGGAAGACTAGGAATGGATCCTGAAACGCGCAATTTTGACAACGGAAC
>JAUICL010000003.1 GCA_030427905.1 Bacteroidia bacterium | reverse complement strand
TAGACTTGACTTGGTCCGAAGTATTGACCACCATTTTCAGAGCTTCCATTCCACCCCTTTTGAGGGTCATTGGAGAAGTAGACTTCGTTTCCCCACCTGTTTAAGATTCTGAGCTCATAGAATTGTAGAGGGCAGTTCAGCTCAGGTTTGAAAATGTCATTAACCCCATCTCCGTTTGGTGAGAATGCGTTTGGGATGTAGACCGGACATGAACAGTCTTTGAATGTTACAACAGCTTCCGTTGTACTAATACCGCATTCATTTTCGGCTTGAGCTAGGTATACACCTTCTTGACTGACATACGCCACCTGGGTGTTTGAAATGTTGACCCATCTTACATCTTGTACATTCGATTGCGCAAAAAGTTGAACTTGTTCGCCAAGACATCCTTCTTTATTACTGGTAATGATACTGGGCTTTTCAAGTGGCTCGACGGTTATGGAGTCTAAGGTTGAGCAACCATCTTCACGTGTAAGTATTACAGAATATGTTCCAGGTTCAAAGATTTCGAGAAAGGGGGTAGTCTCACCTTGCGACCAAAAGACTGTTCCTTCGTAAAAATTTGCTCGAAGGGTGTCGGAAGAACCGGACCGACATAGTGATTCAGGGCCTTCAAGTATTAGGGTTGGTAAATCATTTATAAGACTTAATTCGGCTGCATCAGATGCGGAACATCCGGTAGACTGATCAATTACCTCCAAGTGTATTGTGTGAGTCCCTTCAGACTGTAGTTCTAATAGCACAAATGCCTCAGTTGAAATCTCTTCAGACATATATTCCCATACATATTGGAAGTTGCCTTCCAATGCAACTTCTTCAAGTAGAATGTTAAAAGGAGCACATTCACTATGCTGAATTGATGAAATTTCTGGAGATGGGATACTGTATACCTCAATGTAATCTTCGATTGTCGCACTTGTTACACATCCATCTTCAGTCGTGCCTGTGAGAGTCACAGAATAAAGGCCGGGATTAGATAGGGTTATGTCCAAATCGGTGGTTTCGTAAACTCCCGAGTTGATTTCCCATTGAAACTGGCCATCGAATTCAGAGGGGGTTAGATTTGTGAACGATACATGGAGAGGAACACATCCAACTTGAGTATTTGATTCAAAATTAATGATGTCATTGCTTTGTGAGGGATTAATTTCTATTTGCGAAATCTTACAAGTTCCATTAACAGAATTGAAAGCTCTAAGTTGATACCAACCGAATTCAAACTGGTAGCCAAGGTTCAATGATGGTGATGTTTCACCTGGCAACGCTGCACCTTCGTAGTACCATTGATAGTCTACGCCAGCGATTTGTTCACTAGACAGTACAAGGTCTTCTATACAGGTGCCGCCAGTCTGGGTTATTTCAACTTCTGACGGCTGACCCAGAGTTAGATCATCGTAGAAAAACCATGTCCGAATATCCAGATAACTTGCGTCAAACTCACAAGGTGGACCAATCATTATCGCATTGGTATTTTGATTCGGAGTGAAATCAATCGAAACCACATTCCATGAACAATTGGGTTGGTATTCTACAGAACCAAGCTCATACCATCCATATGGAGCGGGACATTCCATAGTAGAAATGAGCGGGTTGCCACTGCCGCATGTTGGATAACCATAAAGAGTTAGGTCGATTGAAGCAACATCTGGACTTTCGCCAGATGAAGTGCACCCCGCAATGTAGAGGTTTAGGCTATAATTCTCACCAGCAAGCAATGTTGAAGTTGGACATGTTGTAATATACTCCGAATAGGAAAAGTTAGTCGCTGAACCTGGTTCAAGAATTCCCCCCATGACTCCATCACCATCGGGAAGAGGTAAAGGAATGGCTGGATTAAAATAACCGCAAAGATGAAAGTAATCTGAAGTTGCGTTTGATGCTACGAGCCAACCGGGAGTGCAATAAATCTGGTGCTCTGCTTGTGGGCAGCATCCCATGTTTTCAAATGACCCATTGGAGATTAAATTGTCCGTGTCACCAATGAATGTTCCTTCACAACTGCAGTCATCTATGTCATTCAGGTCTATCAGTCCATCACCATCGTCATCCACTTGATTGTCGCATATTTCCTGAGCAAGGCAAGTCAGCGATAAAAAAGTGGACAATACAACGAAGGTTATACCCAAACGCATTTGCCTTAAATTTAGCTGTTCAAATTCATCTTACAACTTTTACATATCCAGTTTTTGAAACAGGGGATTGATCACAAGTGCTTTGATATTTCAAAACATACATATAGGTGTTTTCATTTGCAGCTTCACCTGAGGTGGCTTCCAACTCACCATTCCATGTGCCATACATTTCATTATTCTGAAAGACCATCCTTCCCCATCGATCAAAAATTTGGAGTTCGTAATATTCTAATGGGTCACCTGATATTTGAAATTCATCGTTTCGTCCATCACCATTTGGAGTGAAGATGTTTGGTATCTGCAAGTTTGCATCTGTATCATGAGGGATGGCCAATAGGCTATCTCGTTGTTCACATCCCCATAAGTCAATGGCTGTGAAAGGGTAGTATCCTACATCGGAAACTATCAGGGTAAAACCAGTCGTACCATTATCCCAATACATTTGATCTACAATGCCATACTGATCATGAAAGTCGACTAAGTTTTCCTGATGGCTACAAATAGCTTCCTCAAAATAGAGTTCGATTGCTTCTACGTAATTGACACTTGAACTTTGGGTTTCTATACAGCCGTTGTAAGATACGTCAACAGAATATGTTCCTGGGTCACCAACTTCAAGGATCGGATCATCAGAAAGTCCATTGTTCCAACTATAATTTGCACCTTCAAAAGGAACAGAAGCGTCAAGCTGAATAGACTCTTCATAGAAACAAAGGTTAGCATTTGTGGGAAGTTCAAAGTCGAGTGTTTCTATTATGTCAATTTCAACTTCACTGATATATGTACTGTCACAAGTAGGCTCTACAACATATGCGGTCAATGTATAAGTTCCACCTGAGCTAAGAGAAGTTTCTAAACTAAATTCGTTTGAACCGACTGGTTCTCCTTCAATATTCCATGATACGTCTCCTGCTACACCATTTGGGTTTAAATTAGCCAAGATATTGAGGTCAGAACATGGTCCTGTTTGTGTGGCCGTGATCAGAGGGTCTAAAGTTGGTGGAGGCAATAGCTCAATGGTCTGAAAAAATGTGCTGGTTTGATTGCAACTCTCGGTGTTTTCAATAGTTAGCATAATAGTATACAGTCCTGGCCCATTATATTCGAATAGAAAGTCGCCATCACCTTCTACAATTGAGCCTTCTCCCATTTGCCATGTGAAGTCAGCACCACCTTCACTTATATTAAAGAAGTCTACAAGGTAACCATCACAGTTGTTGCTCGATTCATAATAGAAGTTTGCTTGTATGTTGGGGACAAATATTACTTCTTGTTCTACTGTACTGAATGTTCCGCAAGATTCATCCGTAATGGTTAAGCTCACAGTGTATGTACCTTCGCTTGAGTATGAATAGTCAAATGACGAACCGCTCTCACTGAGCGTGTTTCCATCACCCATGTTCCATTCATAGCTCACTTCTCCATTTGATTCAGAATTATTAAAGATCTCAATTTGTTCATTCTCACAATCAAAAGTATAGTCAAAAGCGGGAGTTAAATTGACCGGGGGAGATACGGTTATTGGTATCGAAATGGTGTCACTTTGATTACAGCTTTCCGTATCATAGGATACTAGCTGGACCCAATATGTTCCAGGTTCTGAAAACGTATGGGTAGGAGAGATGTCAGCAGATGTCGTACCATCTCCAAAATTCCATAAATATGTTTGACCATTGCTGAAGTTCTCGAAGGAAGCTTCATAAGGGGCGCATCCTACCTGACCTGATTCTACAACGGCAGAAGCAACGACATTTTCGACTTCAAAATCGATAATAAAGGCTCCAATATCATAACTTATAGAGTTCGTTGAAGACCAAGCATTTTCTGCTATGTAGAATGCTTCCGATATAGAGATTGTTGATGCATGATAAAGGACTCCGTTGTTTGAATACCTTCCCATTCCATTGTGAGAATAACCAGCAGGAAAATACGTTCCGAATTCAAGATTTTCCATGCCTGGAGAGAAGACTGCTGTGTAGAAGGATGGGCCTGATGAAAAGAATGCATTGGAACTATAGATAAATCCGGTGCTTGGGCCATAATGTGAAGTGTAAATCCTACCACAATCATCAACCATGAAGGCTACTGGTTCACCAAAGGCGTTGTCAGTTGGGGTTAGTCCAGATGTGATTTCTAATTCTGATAAAGTACTACTGAATTTTTGAACGAGAAGTGATGTATTGGTTGATCCATACACCCCTTCTGTTGGCTCCCAATAGGAAAAGCTACCATTACTCATTAATGCCCAAACACTTCCTTCAGAATCAATATCCAGAAATGCAATATACTCAGATCCGGGCCCGCCAACTAGCGTGCTGTTTACAAGTTCCGAACCATCCTCTGACAGATGTGTCACAAAACCGTCTCCAGCACCTATGAATGTTGAACCGAACTCGGTTTGATAGGCAGTGGCAGTAACAGGAAATCCGCTTTCAGAAATTGTTTTTCCGCCAACCACAATAGAATTGTCATCCTTCAGTCGCAGGCAGTGTGCCGTGTCATCACCAATACCTCCTAAAAATGTGGACCAAACAATTTCATCTAATATTGGTGAAAGTTTCATGACGAGTCCATCTAGCTCTCCAGCTAAATTTTCCTGAAAGCTGCCCGATGTAGTTGGGAAATCTGGAGATTCAGAGCTGCTACAAATTACTATTTCACCACTTGGAGTAAGCAGTATTTCTCCTCTACCTGACCAAGTTGGATTGAAATATTCTGTGGCTTCATTTTGGTCTCCACCGATGTAAGTTGAGCCCAAAAGAGCAGTCCCATCGTTGCTTAGGCGTGTAACAAACAAATCCCATCCACCCTGAATTGAAGATTGTATAGCATCATCAGTTACAGGGAAATCTGTGGAAATTGTTTTGCCAAGAATATATGTCTCACCATACGAATCAACAATAATTGAGTGAATAACATCAATCTGATTTCCGCCCAAGTAAGTAGCAAAAATTAACTCTGATCCATCGGGGTTAAATTTTGATATTACATTGTCTAATCCAGTTCCATCAAATTCTGTTTGAAAGGCGCCATCGGTGAGTGGGTAAGAATTGTGATCTACCATTCCACCAGTATAAAGGTTACCTAAAGGATCGTATGCAGCAGAAGATGCTAATGAGTTAGCATACCCATTATTTCCAGTGCCAGAAAGTGTAGATGCTAATATTACAGGGTCGATAATCAAAGGCCTTGAAGAGTCATAGCCATCTGGAAATTCAAATCCGAAACTAGATTCATGCCTTCTGTATCTGCAAGAAACATGAATTTTTTTACCATCTATTATTTGGTATGATACGGGGATGGTTTCGATTAAGTCGCCAACAGAAGTAGTGATCGTTAAATTCTCTTCGGAGTACATGACATTTTCTACACCAGAGTAATTGAATAGAATTTGATCTGGGTTGCTGCCTGGCTGGACGATATAGTCGTATTTAAATTGGCCGTCTTCGACAAGGGCAAGAATATTGATCCCATCATATAGTTCTGAACTTTCGACTGATTTATATGGGTAAACACTTGTTTTCCACTTCGAAGGGTCACTCCCAAGGAAGTAGTTGTAGTAGACTTTTGATTGATCCAGTCCTTTGTAGGTGAGTGGTTTAGATTCAACAAAACTCATACTGAATGCATGTTTTTTTATCGAAACGGGCTTAAAGGACCTTTTTTCGTAATCATACTGTGGTTGAACATTTTCTGACAGGACATAGCGGAAACTACTTTCAGTTAAATAAACCGACAGATTGTTTAAATCTACTTGAAATGAATAATCGCCATCCCATTGTCCCATGTTTGGTAAGAAGGGATGATCGACACCATTGGTTGCCAATGCCTGTTGAGACTTCATCGAGAAAAGGAGTATAAAAAACACAAGAACTATTCGCGTACCAGTATATTGGCTCAGCGCATCTCCAATTTTCATTTTAAAAAGATTCATTTCGTATTTTGTTTAATGCTTTGATTATCAGGCTTTATATTTGATTATTTGTACTCCGCAAATTCTCATCTTGATTTTGCTGCTTATTGTCTAGTTCTTAATAACCTTAAACTGCCTAGATCTATTTTCGGCTTCAACAGATACAAGGTATAGTCCAGAGCTTAGATCGTTCAGTGGAACTACTATGCGTTCTTCTGAATTGTCGAAAGATTGGAAAACCGTCTGCCCATGCATGTCATAGACATGGATTGAAGTGATCATCAGGTTTTCTGTTTGAATGAATAGATCTTGGGATGTAGGATTTGGAAAGAGTTTCAGATTATCGAGTGGTTCAACATCGGTACTTAGTATTATTTCCACGAGGATTGGTGTAGCATTACTCTCACAACCATTGATGGTTTGTGTGATGAAGTATGTTGATCCATTCTGAATTGCGGTAGTCTCTGAAAGTATTGTCGTGAGGTCTTCATCAGCATACCAAGTGTAAATGTCGCTGTCAAGACCTACTACCAGATCTGCCAATGTTAGTGCAGAAGCAGAAAACACTTGTGGACTTTCGGCTTCTGGTGGAGCTGGGGTAGGAATTGGTTCGGCTAAGATGGCTATTCTTTCAGAGCTACATCCAGAGTCTAAATTACGTGCTTCAGCCCAATACGTAGTAGCCGATTGAATGTTGGCGAGAAAGAGTGTGTTCCCAGACGATACAAATGTTTCAGAATTAGGCGAGTCAAACCAATAGATTACTCCATTAGCGGACTGTGCGGAGAATTGAACTGAATTTCCGTGGCAAACTTCAAATTCAGTTTCGTCAATACTAATACTCGGAGAAGGGAGCGCATCAATTTCAATTTCCACACGTGGTGTGGTGCAATTGTCATTGCTTGCATCAATCCAAAATGTGTTAATGCCTTCAATGAGTTCAGGTGATTCAAATTCATTTCCGGTGAATATAGGTTCTGAGTCAGCAGAGCTTTCATACCAATTCACTTGTCCTAGATTTGAACTTGCATTCAAAAAAACGCTTTCTCCAGAGCATGCGGTCGTTGTAGATGGAATTTCATCGAGGGTCAGGGTTGCACAAGTGTTAAAGATATAGACCGAACCAACCATGATCTGATCTTCTATACCGTATCCTATGGAGCCAACGAATATGTTTTCGGATGCCGAGCAAACAACTGATCCAAACTGGAATCCTTCGGAACGATCAGATGCAACAATTTTTTGTACTTCTACCCACTCACTTTCGAGATCGAAAATATATGCTGAACCCGACCCGGGCATGGTGTTCTCCTGATTTATATCTTCATCTTCTTGTTGCGCCCCAATTACTAGAACATTGTCTTTAAGAGAAACGGTATTTCCGAATCCATCGGCAAATGCTCTATCAGAAGCCGTAAGTCTTTGCTCTTGATTCCAATCGCTACCTTCTAGAGTAAATATGTAAGCAGCACCAAAAAGGGTGTCTTCCCCTTTAGCGCCTATAACCAAAGTGTTGTTGTCAAAATCTAAGGCTGAACCAAATTCAGCAGCTAGCTGTCGCACTGATGGAACTAGCATTTGAGTAGAGTGCCATGTTTCACCTTGCAAGTTGAAAATGTAGACAGCACCAGCACCATTGAGTGTATTCATTCCATTTTCATCCTGATCTTCACCTGTAGCTGAAACAGCTAGATAGTTATCTGTAATAGCCAGCTTGCCGCCAAAACTATCTCCAATAGCCCTATCTGGTGCCACGATTTTTTGCTGTTCTGACCAAGTGTCACCTTCTCTTTTGAAAATATAGGTGGCACCGGCCCATTGTAATGTGTTTTCCCCGTTTTCATCCTCACCTTCACGGGGCACTCCGATAGCAATATATTCACCGTTGATTGATACAACGTCACCAAACCCACCATAAACCTGTCTGTCAGAAGCTACTATTTTTTGTTGCTCGAGCCATTCATCACCTACAAGTTTGTATATATATGCAGCTCCAGCACCATCAAGCGGCATTTCATCGTTTTCGTCCTCATCTACTCCTAGCGCTCCTACCACCATATAGTTCCCGTGAATGCTAACATGACCACCAAATCGGTCATTCGGCATAAGGTTATCTTGAGTGATGGTTTGGAATTCTACCCATTCTTGATTAACATATCGATATATGTAAACCTGGCCCCTTGAAGAGTCAAACCCTGGGCATCCCACCACGGCAAACTCACCATCTACATCGACTGAAATCCCAAAGTAGTTCAGCGCAGCAGAATTTTCATTCAAAAGTTGAGTCAGTTCCCCCCAATTTTGTCCACTGATTAGTAGAGGAGACATTATGGACATGATTAGAAATGTCAAGGGCATGCAAAGTCTTTTCATATACTTCTGTAATTGTGAATGATAAATTTATTGGATTGTGTCTGTGTTGAGTGATATCGCCCTACTCGAAACCTACTTTAGCTAGTTTTTTCAATGGTTTTTAGAGTTTTTGGGCTCTCAGTTTTGAAAATTGGGTCAATTGGTTTTGAGTAGATGTTTTATAGTTCGTGTCCGTTTAATACTGGGTAAAGTTCATCTGTTGATTGCTCAGGCCAGATCATCTCAACAGTAAAAAGCTGCCGTGAATTTCATTCCTTTGGCCAATAGCTTTTTTCCCGTTGTCATATTTTAGGATGTAGTTATAGACTTGACTTGGTCCGAAGTATTGACCACCATTTTCAGAGCTTCCATTCCACCCCTTTTGAGGGTCATTGGAGAAGTAGACTTCGTTTCCCCACCTGTTTAAGATTCTGAGCTCATAGAATTGTAGAGGGCAGTTCAGCTCAGGTTTGAAAATGTCATTAACCCCATCTCCGTTTGGTGAGAATGCGTTTGGGATGTAGACCGGACATGAACAGTCTTTGAATGTTACAACAGCTTCCGTTGTACTAATACCGCATTCATTTTCGGCTTGAGCTAGGTATACACCTTCTTGACTGACATACGCCACCTGGGTGTTTGAAATGTTGACCCATCTTACATCTTGTACATTCGATTGCGCAAATAGTTGAACTTGTTCGCCAAGACATCCTTCTTTATTACTGGTAATGATACTGGGCTTTTCAAGTGGCTCGACGGTTATGGAGTCTAAGGTTGAGCAACCATCTTCACGCGTAAGTATTACAGAATATGTTCCAGGTTCAAAGATTTCGAGAAAGGGGGTAGTCTCACCTTGCGACCAAAAGACTGTTCCTTCGTAAAAATTTGCTCGAAGGGTGTCGGAAGAACCGGACCTGCATATGTATTGCGGACCTGAAAGATTTAGACTAGGTGGGTTATCAATCAGGTCAAAAAGTAACGTGTCTGATGAAGTACATCCAAATGTATTCTGAACTTCCAGAATGGCTTTTTTTGATCCTGGATTGCTGAATTCTATAATTGGGACTGCTTCAGTCCAAGGTGTGTCAAGATCAAAATCCCATAAGTATTCTAATTCATCATCTATGGCCGTTTCTTGAAACAGAACATTGTACGGAGCACACTCATTGAGCTGGATGAATGAAATTTGTGGATTTGAGATATTATGTACTTCAATATAATCTTCCTTTGTTAAACTTGATTCGCATCCATCTTCAGTCGTGCCAGTAAGCGTCACAGAATAAAGGCCAGGATTTGATAGGGTTATGTTCAAGTCAGTGTCTTCGTAAATGCCAGAGTTGATTTCCCATTGAAATTCTCCATCAAAAAATGGAGGGGAGAGATTGGTAAGATTAACGTTCAAAGGTTCACACCCAATTTGAATATTAGTTTCAAAGTCTACTGCTGAATTTAAATTATTAGAAATATTGATTTCTGTGATCAGACATGAATTGTTTTCAGTGTGAGTGAGTTGAACTTGATACAGTCCTTCGCTGTATCCACTTATACCTAAGTTTAGTGTGGATTCCGTTTCTCCTGGCAATGCAACTCCTTCGTGATACCATTGATAATTCAGGGAATCCGACTCAATCGCAGTAAGAATCAGGTCATCGATACAGTTACCTCCTGAAGTTGAGATATTTTTAATAAGTTGATGGTGTATCAACACTAAATCGTCGAAACCGTAGTACGGGAAGCCGTCATCAACGCTATTTGCTTGATCTCCCGTACAACCCGAGCCAAAAATAATTGACTCTGTTTCTGCCGGAGCAATAAAATCAATTTCGAGTCCGATCCAGTTCTCAACAGGTGTATAGGTAATGAATCCCATTGGGTACCATCCTAGAGGCTCAGGACACTCGAGTGTTTCAAGTGGGAAAGATGGGCAAGTTGTATTGCCAAAAATTGTGAGGTCAAATGGAACAAGATCTGATACTTCTACGCCGTCTCCCTCAAAAACTGATGCAGATGTTTTAAACTTTAGGGTGTATGACTCACCTTCTAAAAGTGCTTCAAGTAAGCAAGTTCCTATATATTCGAAATAATGAATGTTTCCATAAGGGCTTTCACCGGGCAAAACAGCATATGGCTCAATTATACAGCCAATAGCCCCTTCTCCATCTGGATACGGGTAGGGAATCCAAGGTAAATTGAAACCACAAGAATTAAAATAGTCTGATGTTGCAATGGTTGCTTGTTCCCAGTCAGATGCACAATAAACTTGTGAAACCAGGTCTGGGCAGCAGTCCATTTCTTCAAAAGAAGGATTAGCGATGACATTGCCTACCACATCTGAGATGATTCCTCCACATGAGCAATCTTCCGAATCGTTGAGGTCGATTAAACCATCGCCATCATCATCAATGCCATTCTGACAATTCTCTTGTGCAAACACAGAGAGACTTAAACACAGGCAAACTGCACTTAATGAAACCGGCTTGAGAAAACGACCTATTAACGTGTAATTGAGCATGATTTAAATTCGGTAATTAGTTCAGTGTTGGAGAGCAGAACCAACCTTTTACCAAATCTATGGTCACAAAATTTCATTATCAATTCATACCGGACTTCAATACTACTTGGCTCTCGAATTTACATACTCGAAATGTACTTTGTAATGATTTAAAGTGTGTTACGTCGGTTTTGGAAGGAGTTTTATCAGATGACCAAAATAAAGATTGTGATTTAAGAATTAGATGTTCTCAATCCATTCTTCGAGGTTAACATCACTTGCGATGTTTAGTTTTTTTCGAATCAAGTACTTTTTGTTTTGCACTGTTCGATGACTAATTCCTCTCAACCTTGCAATTTGTTTGGTGCTTACTTTTAACTTTATCAAAGCGCAAATCTCAATCTCGCTGCTAGTCAGTTCTGGATTAAGTGCGATTAGCTTTTTTGTGAAATTTGGAAAGGCATTTCCAAATGCATGCATGAATGTTGGATCATCATTTTTAACCATATCCAGCAACGAAACAATTTCTCCTTTGATTTCTTTGAAATTGGCGGTCGCCTGATTTTTTCTGTAGTACCAGAATGATAAGATGGCTGTTAACGCAAGTAAAAAACCAACGATGCCAATTATTCGATTTCTTTTCGAGTTTTCAATAGCTTTTTCATCTTCAAGCTGGCCAATCATCTGACGAAGAACTTTGTTCTTGTCTTCACTTGATTCGAGAATAACTAAGTTGGCTTTTTCCAGATATTCTGCCGCAAGCGCATGATCATTTGTACTTTTTGCAATTCCGAGGATTTCCTCATAAATCAATGGAAGATTTTGTTTATCTCCAGTTCTATTGCAGATGGCTTCAGACTCTTGAAAATTTAGCAATGCACTTAACGTGTCTCCATCTAATAATTCAATATATCCAAGTGTGCGAAAGTTCATTTGCCATGTGATGTCTTCTGGCTCTCGCCTCAGTTGTATAGCAAGGCTGTGATAATGTCTAGCTGAATCTGCTTTTTTCATCGATGCGTACTCATCAGCAATATTGCTATAGTTGTTGTAGAGTCCGCGTCTTTGCTTTTCTGGGTCATCCATGTTATAATATGCGTTGATAGCAAATTTTAGCTGATTGATGACTTCGCTCTGATTTCCTTGCGCTGCTAAAATTCCAGAGTAAAAAATATGTGCATTCGCTTTTCCCACCCTCCCTTGATCATTGGTGTCAACTTTAGCCAGGATTTCAAGGGCCAACTCAATTTCGGACATCGCCTTATCATAAAAGCCATTGGTGGAATATACTTTTGATAAATAACTATGGGCATTGCCCTCGTAAAGTGGTAAATTACATTCTTGCCCTCTTTTCTTTAGCTCTTGTGCATTACTCATCATATTATCCAGATCATTTGTGAAATAGTAATACAAGCACATGCTTTCAATAATCTGAACTTCAGATTCACAATCCCTCAGATTGACTGCAATACCTGATAGAGAATCCAGCCGAGAATAAGTTTGATTTAAATCCTTTTTAAAGTTCTTCCGAGTCAGCTTGACGGCTTCTCTTAACTGGATAATTTCTTGTGAAACACCTTGTCCATGAGCTGCCCCGCTGATCATTAAGAGAATAAAAATTAGGAGGGTTTGTACGTCTACGCGCTGTAATTGATTTGGCCTATGTAAAGGTTTTTGTATACTATATCCTGACAATGCTATAATTCTAATGTTACTAGAATGGAGAACGAAAGGGGAAATATCGAAATTCTCATAACTCCGAGCAAATTGGATGAAAACGTGTTTTTAAGAATTATATCACACGACTTACCTTAAACTCTCTTTAAATATATCTGACGAAAGGTGTTTAGGTAAGTTTAATCCTTATTATGAAAGATATTACTTCGTGGAACCCTATGTTCATTTTCCTAACTTTGCCGGCTAATCGCTCAGAACGGCTTTTAAATGGAAATTTCTAAACTATACGATCCGGCATCTACCGAAGATAAATGGTATGCATACTGGCTGGAAAACAGGTACTTTAACTCTAAACCTGACGACCGTGAACCATACACAGTCGTAATTCCACCGCCAAACGTCACAGGTGTCTTGCACATGGGGCATATGCTCAACAATACCATTCAAGATGTATTGGTGAGAAAGGCGCGTATGGAAGGGAAAAACGCCTGTTGGGTTCCAGGGGTCGATCACGCATCGATTGCTACGGAAGCCAAGGTAGTTCAGAAGCTTCGCAAGGAAGGAATCAAAAAAAGCGACCTTTCGCGCGATGAGTTCCTGGAGCACGCCTGGGAGTGGAAAAACAAGCACGGGGGAATTATTCTCGAGCAGTTGAAAAAGCTAGGTGCTAGTTGCGACTGGGAGCGGGAGACTTTTACGATGGACCCCGACTACTCGCGTAGCGTAATCGATACGTTCCTCGATCTTTACGAGAAGGGCTTGATCTACCGCGGTCAGCGAATGATCAACTGGGATCCGGCTGCCAAGACGGCCTTGAGCGACGAAGAAGTGATCCACAAGGAAGTAAACTCGAAGCTCTACCACGTGCGCTACCAGGTAGCTGGTACGGATGAGTGGGTGACCATTGCTACAACACGTCCTGAGACCATTCTCGGTGACACGGCTATCTGCGTGCACCCTGACGATGAGCGATACAAACATCTCCATGGAAAAAAGGCCATCGTACCGATGGTAAACCGCGAGATTCCAATTATCACCGACGAATATGTGGAAATGGAATTTGGAACGGGGTGTCTGAAAATTACTCCGGCTCACGACGTAAACGACTACGATCTGGGTGCCAAGCACAATTTGGAGACTATCGACATATTGAATGCCGATGGAACTTTGAGCGAAGACGCTGGATTCTACATCGGCGAAGATCGATTTGACGTTCGCAAGAAAATTGCCATTGACCTGAAAGAAGCGGGTCATATGGTAAAAGAAGAAGACTATACAAATAAGGTGGGTTATTCGGAGCGTACCGATGTGCCTATCGAACCGAGAATTTCGCTTCAGTGGTTCGTGAAGATGAAGGACTTTAGCAAGCCCGCGCTCGACCACGTGATGAACGACGATGTGCAGTTCTGGCCACCGAAGTTCAAGAACTCTTACCGCCACTGGATGGAGAACGTGAAGGACTGGTGTATCTCGCGCCAACTTTGGTGGGGACACCGCATTCCGGCGTTCTACTTTGGCGAGGGTAAAGACGATTACGTGATTGCCCGCACCGCCGAAGAAGCGATAACAAAAGTAAAAGCGAAGACTGGAAGGGATGTGAGCGCTGCTGATTTGAGTCAGGACGAAGACGTACTCGATACCTGGTTTTCGTCATGGCTTTGGCCGATCTCCGTATTCAACGGATTCTACACAAAAGAAGAAGTTGATTATTACTACCCAACCAACGATTTGGTAACGGCTCCCGAGATTATGTTCTTCTGGGTAGCGCGTATGATCATTGCTGGATACGAGTTCAGGGGCGAGAAGCCTTTCAAAAACGTGTACTACACCGGTATTGTTCGCGATAAGCAGGGAAGAAAGATGAGCAAGTCGCTCGGAAATTCTCCCGACCCGATCGAGCTGATGAAGCAATACGGAGCTGACGGTGTGCGCGCCGGTATGCTCTTTTCGTCGCCAGCGGGTAATGACTTGCTTTTTGATGAGAGTCTCTGTGAGCAGGGAAGAAACTTCTCAAACAAGATTTGGAATGCCTTGCGCTTGGTGAAAAGCTGGGCGCCAGAAGAAAGAGACACCCCCGAAGTTGCAACCATTGCCACCGAGTGGATGGACAATAAGTTGAACCAGGTCATCGAAGAAGTAAACGACTACTACAGCAAATTCCGTATTTCTGATGTGTTGATGACCTGCTACAAATTCGCTTGGAACGATTTCTTTAGCTGGTATCTCGAAGCTGTAAAGCCCGCTTACGGCGAGCAAATCGATACCGTGACCTACCAGAAGGTGATCGGTCATTTTGAGACTTTGCTCAAGCTTCTGCATCCGTTAATGCCATTTATCACTGAAGAGATGTGGCATTTGCTGAGCGAGCGTCAGGGGCCCAAAGAAGCCTTGGTAATCGCCAAGTGGCCAGAGGGTGGAAGCTACGATGCCGACTTTATCAAAGGATTTGATATCGCCACAGAGTTGGTGACACAGATCAGAAATGTGCGGAAGCAGAACCAGATTCCAAACAAGATTGCCATCGATCTATATGTTGCAGGCGAGAACGATCCGCTTACTGGATTTTACGCACTCGTGAAGCGCATGACCAATGTCGAGAATATCCACATGAACGAAGAAATGCCCGGACAGGCCTTCTCTTTTGTGATTGGACAGATGTCTTACGCCGTTCCATTTGGCGAGACGGTAGATGTGGAAGGACAAAAGTCGAAGTTGGAAGAAGAGCTGAATTACACCCGCGGATTTTTGAAAAGTGTTCAGAAGAAGCTTAGCAATGAGCGATTTGTGAACAATGCGCCCGAGCAAGTTGTGGCGAGCGAAAAGAAAAAAGAAGCAGATGCCTTGGCTAAAATTTCGGTACTCGAAGAAAAATTAGCAGGTTTGGGTGCGTGAGGTATGCAGCCATTGACATAGGATCAAATGCGGTAAGACTTCTGATCGCCGATATCGTGGAGTACGATGGCTTGGTTACGCTGAAGAAGCTCTCGCTGACTCGCGTACCGGTGAGGTTAGGGTCTTCCGTTTTTGAAACGGGAGCCATTTCGAGCACCAAGGCCAAGCGCTTGGCCAAGACCATGAAGGCTTTCCGCTATCTCTACGAAGTTTATGAAGTGAAGGACGCCATGGTGTGCGCTACTTCGGCCATGCGTGAAGCGACCAACTCCGAAGATGTCATCAAGCGCGTCAAGGATTTTGCCAATATTGATATTCGGGTCATAGATGGAGAAGACGAAGCCAATTTCATCTTTTCGACTTTTGAGACGCAGCAAGTCGATCTATCCAAGACCTACCTTTATATAGATGTTGGGGGTGGAAGTACGGAGATTTCCCTTTTGAAAAACGGAGAGCGCGTTGCGGCCAAGTCTTTTAAGATCGGAACGGTAAGAATCCTAAAGGACAAAGTAGCCGCAGGAGCTTGGGATGAGATGAAAGCCTGGGTAAAGGATGTGGTAAAAGGTGAGCAGGAACCCATTGCCATTGGGACGGGTGGAAACATCAACCGCATGTCGAAAATGATGGGGATGAAGTTTGGAGACTTTATGCATATCGATGCGCTCAAGATTACTCACAAACACTTGCAGTCGATGTCGTACAAGGAGAGAATCTCAAAACTTAGAATGCGCCCAGACCGTGCCGATGTAATCGTCCCAGCAGGTCAGATTTATATCCAGGTGCTCCAGCATGCCGGGATTCACGAAATGCTTGTTCCCAAAGTTGGGCTTTCAGATGGAATGGTGCTCTCGATGTACCACAGGGATTACGATTTCAAAGCGTAGGCGTCAATCCCAGTTCGGGAAGTTCATCCCCGTTCCGCAGTAGTTGCACTGCTGGGGTATTCCTTCTAAAATCGCTAATCGGTGTTCCTTGTACTGACGCTATCGGTCAGCACTGCTTCGCAGCTCCCGCTGGTCGGTCACCACTGCTTCGCAGTTCTGATCAAGCTAAAGGGTTGAGCCGCAGTAGATGCACCACGCTGTCGCCGAAGCTTGCGCCACCGCTGGAGCTAAGGCGGCACGCGGTTAGCGTAGGAGCCACAAAGGCACCAAGGGCACAGAGTTGCACAGAGTTCTCTTTGTTCTCTGTGGTGAAAAGAAGATCGAGTAGTTTGATACCACGCGATACGTTTCACTAATCACGCGGTAGCGGAATGTATTTCGGCCGAGGCGAAAGAGCACAATTGAAGAATTGTAGATTTTTCTCACCCGTACAATGCAACCTTCACTTATCTTCTTGTCCTTAAGGCAAACGAACATTCAAAAATGAAAACTCGAATTTGCTTATTTGCTTTGACAGCACTCACCATTATCGGGTGTGATAAAAAGGAAGAAGGTGGGCCGATAATTTCGGAAAACCGATCTTTGTCTGAATTTGAAGAAATTGATGTGGTAGGTCACATGGAAGTAGAAATCGATCCGGAACTGACTGCTGATTTGGTAATTACCGCTCCGCAGAATCTCATGCCATTTATCGAGACGGAAGTCTCTGGTGATCAATTGATCATTCGCGAACGCGATAACGATATCGAGCCAAGTCGAATTATGATCCGAATCCGGGAGCAAGAGATTTCGGAAATTGAACTCTCAGGTTCTGGGACGGTTCGGGGCGACTCTATTTTCTCAGAGACTATTGCCCTCCGCCTGACAGGGAGTGGTATGATTGATTTGTCAGTAAATTGTACGTCGCTTCACACTCAGATAACGGGTTCTGGAAATATTGATGTGGTCGGTTCAGGCAACAAAGTGTATAGCCGTATAGAAGGGAGCGGTCGCATTTCCACAGAAACCATTGAAAGTACCTGGGCCGACGCTCGTATTGACGGATCGGGATACATCGAAACCTACGCATCCGACTCCCTGAAAGCGCTCTTGAGCGGTAGCGGCGTGATCAGATGTTGGGGAAAGCCTTATCACGTTATCTCCGATGCGAATGGCTCGGGATCAATAATCTATTAACTTGAAACAAAATCAAACAAACATGTTAACACGAAAAATCACCTCTGCAATTATCGGTCTGACCCTGATGGCTGGCGTGGCAAAAGCCCAAGAGACTGAAACCATTTACTCGAGTAAGCCAGAACCAAGACCCATGAAAACGATCATTAAGAATGACAAAGGTTTTGGTGGACACTTGAGCCTAAACGCAAAGGGAACACAGGTGTACGACGAAGCGGCAGTGCTGGTTGGGGGAGAACTGGTTTTTACCCTGTCGCATGCCCTCAATATCGGATTGGCGGGTTACGGAATGCCAAGTCGAATAGAGTGGGAGAATCCAAATGATATCTTGTTTTCTGAGTACTACCTCGAGATGGGCTATGGTGGATTCTTCATTGAGCCCGTGTTCTTCGATCAGGAGGTCGTACACTTTACCGTACCGATTCTCATCGGTGGGGGATGGTCTGGCCTGAGTGATCAGCGCTACTTCGACGATAGTGCGTACCCGTACAGAATACTCGATGAGACAGCCTTTTTTGTGTTCGAGCCTGGGATAAATGCGGAAATTAATTTGGCTCGAAACGTCAAATTCACCCTCGGTGGAACCTATAGGATGGTGAGCGGGACCGACCTGAGAGATATATCAGATTCAGATCTAAGCGGATTTACTTTATCGGCAGGAGTAAGAGTAGGCTGGTTCTAAGCCAAAAGAGAAATCTTGAAATCTGGATTTGTTGACATACACGCTTCACTAATTGCCAAGTGCAAGCAGGGCGATAGACGTGCACAACACGAAGTGTACAAGCTTTATGCGCGCGCCATGTACAATGCTGCCTACCGCATTTTGCGGAACCAGGAAGATGCGAAAGATATAGTGCAGGAGGCCTTTATAGACATGTATACCAAGCTGGATTCGTTCAGAGGCGATGCAAGTTTTGGAGCCTGGTTTAGGCGCATTGTTGTCAACAAGTCTTTGAACTTCATCAAAAAGAATCGCCATGTGTTGGTGGATATTGGTGAAGTAGATTTGGCGGAAGACGAAGTAGAGATCACATCATTTGACTACGAGATAAGTGATGTTCAAAATGCCATGAGTGGATTGCCCGAAGGATATCGATTGGTTTTTGACCTGTACATGTTTGAAGGGTATAGCCACAAAGAGATAGGAGAAGAGTTGGGGATAGCTGAGACCACATCAAAGTCGCAGCTGAGCCGAGCAAAAGTGAAGTTGGTGGAATTATTAAACGCAAGTAAAAACTAGTATGAAAGAAAAGGATCCAATAAAAGATTATGTCGAGCAGCACCGGGAGGCGTTCGACATGGAGGATTTGCCCGAAGATCTATGGTCTTCGATAGAGCAGGAACTTCCGGAGGTCAAGACGCCTAAGATGGTACCCCTTCGAGCGGTGCTCCAAGTGGCGGCAGTAGTGGCGTTGGTTGTAACGGCCGGGCTGTGGTTTATTCTCCAGGATGGATCGGAAGATCTTTCAGCTGAAAACAATCCGGCAGAACTTGTCGACCCCTTAGACCAATATCCCGAGTTGGCAGAAGCGGAGTTTTATTACCAAACCAGAATTAGCGAAGCGGAAGATGCGCTGTCGGAGTACACCATTGACCCCGAAGCATTCGAGACGCTAGACCTTCTGGAAGAAGAAATGAATCGGCTTAAAGCCGACCTGGGCGAGCAGGTAGACAACGAACGACTCATCGAAGCGATGGTGCAGCTCTATCAGTACAAGCTGAAAATGCTCGAACAAATGTTGAATCAAATTAAAAATTTAGACCATGAAAGTGAAGAAGATGAAGTGGTGGTTGTGTCTATGTAGTCTCTTGGTGGCGGGAGTCATTAAGAGTCAGGATGTGTACGAGGTCAATCGCACCATATCGAAAACCTACGGGTGGACGGAAAGGTCACGCGTAGAGATTGAAAACAAATACGGTGATGTGATCCTTGAGATCTGGGATCAGGATTCGGTGAAAGTAGATGTGGAAATTGCCATCGAATCAAAAAAGTGGGAAACTGCTCAAGAAATGTCGGATATGGCGGTTGTAAGCATGTCGCAGCAAGGGAGCTTTATTGTAGCGCGCACCGATTGGGGTGGAAATTCATCGCTCTGGGGGCAGGCCAAGCACGAAGTGCGAAGCGTTTTTGGAAAGGATCACAAAGTAGAAATTACCTACAAGGTTTATGCGCCCCAGTCCACATCAGTTGAGATTCGCAATAAATTTGGCGATGTCTTTATTCCCGATTTCGATGGGGAAGTGATTGCTGAAGTGTCGCATGGCGATCTGCGGAGCCCGAGGATATCTAATCCACACCGCGTATCGGTTGAATACGGAAACGCCAAAGTGGATGAATGGGGAAGTGGAACGGTAAACTTACTCTTCGCGGAAATGCGCTCCGAAAAGGCTGTTGATCTTAGAATTACGAGCAAGAGTAGCAAGATTTACCTCGACAAGGCGCGAACCCTGAATTTGGATTCGAGAAACGATGAGCTCTTTCTGGGTGAAGTGGATTCTGTGAAGGGCATATGCCACTTTTCAAGCACGAGCATCAAAGTCTTGAAAGCAGATATGGACTTGAAACAAGAATACGGAGACTTGACTGTACGATCGATCTCTCCAGAATTTTCAGCGATCAAAGTGTCACCGAAACGAAGTAAGATTGTGCTTCGGGTGGGGGAGACCACGGGGTTCAATTACTCTGTTGTGCTCATCAATGGCGAGCGGTTTGCTTCCGTGCCAGAGCTTTTGACGATTACTAAAGACGAAGGCGACGAAGATCAGCGCTTGATTCAAGGGTATTGGTACAAGGATGGAACGGGTAAATCTATCAGGGTGGAAGGAGAGAAGAGCACCGTCGAAATTGCTCGAGACTAATCTTCTTTACCGTAGAGCTTGATCTCCGTTTCTTTCAATGTCTTCCAGCCGCGGTACATTCCAGGCGTATTAAACTCCATGGAAATATTTCCATCCACATCAAGAGCGATTACGCCGCCCAGGGCTTCCATCGGGTCGAGTCTTTCAAACAAGGTATACTTCACAGCCTTTTCCAAAGAGACTTTTCCGAAAGCAATGTGGTCTGAAATTTCCTTCGCGAATCCCAAACGTATGTAGTACTCACCTTGACCTGTGCAGGAAACCGCGCAGGTCTTGTTGTCGGCATAAGTTCCTGCCCCAATAATCGGACTATCGCCAACGCGGCCAAACTCTTTGTTCATCAGTCCACCAGTAGAAGTCCCTGCGGCAAGATTTCCGTTCTTGTCGCGAGCTACACAACCAACTGTTCCGAACTTGCGAAGCGTAGCTGAAATAGGCGAGTGGTAGCCTTCGGCTTTACTGGCTGCCCATTCGGCCTTTACTTTTGGGGTGGTGAAGTAGGAGTTATCTACTTGCTCAAGCTTCTGACTCCGAGCAAATGCATCGGCCCCTTCACCCTGGAGCATCACGTGCCACGACTCATTCATCACCGCCAAGGCTCCTTCAATGGGGTTTTTGAGCGTGGTGACACCTGCTACCGCACCAGCCTGTAGATCGCTTCCCCGCATGATAGAAGCATCTAATTCGTGGCGTCCTTCTGCCGTCATTACGGCGCCCTTACCTGCATTGAAGTGTGGGCTGTTTTCGAGAATTTTGATCGCTGCAACTACGGCCAATTCTGCGCTACCGCCGTCCGTCAATACTTTGTGACCCGCTTCCAATGCAGACTCAATAGCTGCGTAGACTTCCTTCTCTTCTTCGTCAGTGAGCATGCTTTTTTCAATAAATCCCGCGCCGCCGTGAATGACAATGATTGGATCTGAAATTTCGGTATTGTGTTGACCAAATGAATGGTGACCAAGTGTAATTAGAAGTGTGGCAAGCAGGAGGATATACTTCATTTTATGAATGTTTACAAGCTTCTTGCGATTTACAGATTTTTATTCAAAATAATGCTGCGAGTGCTATAACTTTGCAGACCTGTTTTGCGTATTCAACTGCAAAACAGATTGACTATGTGGACGACGCTAAAACGCTATCACTTCTTTTACCACCGAAAGGGGTTTTACAAGTTTCTCAAAAAGATTTCGATCAAGTTCGGAATGTTTATGGGGATCGTGCTTGTGGGCTTGGTCTTGTTTGAACAGCTCACACCAGGCATTGCGTTTTACTTTGAGAAGTATTCGAAGATTTTCTCCGAAGAGCTGGTTTTTAGCGTGTTTTTTGTCAGCGAAACCATTCTGGGCTTGGTGCCCCCCGATTTGTTTATTCTTTGGGCCAAAGGGTTCTCATCGCCTTATTTTGTGGTGTTTTTCCTGGCACTGATCAGCTATTCTGCAGGCTTGGTAGCCTACTTCTTAGGGACCAGATTGGTGAATTTCAATCGTATTGAGCACTACATCAATGTAAAATTTGAAGAGCAGTTTAAAATGCTCAGGAGCTGGGGTGGCTTGATCATTATTATCGCGGCGCTATTGCCATTGCCATACAGCACCATGTGTCTCGGTGCTGGTATGCTCAATTACAACCTACGGTCGCTGCTCCTTTTGGGGACGTTCCGCTTCGCTCGGTTTTTCGTCTATGCGATGGTACTCTTTCAGGTGGTTTAATCAGGATCTTAAAGTTCACTCTGGCTTTCCGCCGAGATATTCGTTTGCTAACTCTTTGGTAAGCGCCACCACTCGCGAGCGCAATGCTTGGGGTTCTACGATTTCAACTCCACTGCAAATACTCAGAATCCACCGAGCCAGATAGTCGATGTGAAAAACGGCAAAGTGCATTTCTACCCATTCGCCTTTCTCTTCTTCGAATACCAGTCCGATTTGAAATTTAGTGTTCTCGAGGTACTTGTGGATTGATTTTCTGACGCGAATGATTCCAACATCCAATTCGGTTCCTTCGATGAGTGAATCGATGTAGGCGCGGAGTCGAGGGTGTTTGTGACGCTGGTACCGTTGGTCGGTCAGGGCGAGTTTCTCTATCCGGTCGAGTCTAAAGTCGCGGTAGTCTTGCCGGAGACGACAGAAGGCTATTAGGTGCCAAGCCCCATAATAGAAGCATAGTCCGATGGGTTCCACTTCTCTAATCGTTTGCTCTCCGCTTCCGCGCGCATTGTATACCAGATTTAAGGTTCGAGAAATCGAAAGTGCGTGTTTGATTTTGTCCATTTCGAGCGAGTCGTGCATTT
Organism: Bacteroidia bacterium; assembly: GCA_030427905.1. Classification (GTDB taxonomy): domain Bacteria; phylum Bacteroidota; class Bacteroidia; order Flavobacteriales_D; family Cryomorphaceae; genus CBDDKU01. The sequence continues at coordinate 650,913 of JAUICL010000003.1, read as the reverse complement.
GTGGCTCATTCGGAAATGGGTTGATGATGATATCGCGATCGAGCGATTCCAATTCGTCTTTCTTGTCCATGTCGAGCACGGCCCGCACCTTGGTAAGGGCGTTTTGATAGTGGCTTGAAACGGTAGAGTCTGTCATTTGCTCGACCATTTTGCCCGCGAGCAGCAGTGCTCTTGCTTCGTGATGGGTAAACATAACAGGGGGGATGTGGTATCCATCGCTCAAGAAGTATCCTATTCCGGCTTCAGACCCAATAGGTACGCCGCCTTCTTCGAGCGCGCGAATATCGCGGTATATAGTTCTGTGACTCACGCCAAAGCGGTTGGAGAGCTCTTCGGCTCTCACAACCCTTTTGCTTTGAAGCGTGGTCAATATGGCTTGCAACCGGTCTATTCGGTTCATCCGTGTTTAGTTTATCCCAACCTGTATTTCTACAACGTTTTCTTTGGACGAATAAGATACCCAGTTTTCGTAAATCTCGCGCACCGTATCGGTCGGGATGATTCCTTTTTGCTCAAGGCCAGTGTAAATGGTTTTGTACACGTCGTCTATCTCATCCATCGATCCTTTAAATAAAGTCGAAACGCACTTTAATTCTGGAAGGTTCTTTGTTTTTACGGCGTCTTGGTCTTTTGAACCTGTGGCAACAGGCACGGCAATCTCCAAGTCGAACACATGCTCCATATCGGTATTCACTCCAGTATAGATGAATTCGAGCGGTCCAGATTGGTCGAGGTTTGAGCTTTCCACTTCTTGCATCAGGCCCTCAATGATGGGCTCCACTTCTTTGGTCATCGTTTTGAGCGTTGTCTTCATCTGTCTTGTAACAGCTTGTTTGGATTGGATTTGTTTTGTCTCCATTTTGAAATGATTTAAAGTTTGTAATTGATTTCGATACAAACGTAAATGGGGCCCGTGACAACCCTATGTCAGGAGGGATGACAAAAAAAAGCGCCCCGCAAAATTACGGGGCGCGAAGAAGTTCATCGTCAAAAATTAGACTACTTCATTTCGAGCATCTTTTTGGCAAACTCCGCTCCGAGCAAGTCTTCCAGAATTCCAGATTGGCCTTGCTTTCCATCTTTTCCTGAGATGTAGACATCTGGTAGGTTTATGTTGGAAATGTGCTGCGCCACGCCTATTGCCGTTTTGTACTCCCACTCAGCTCTCTCTTGTGGTGTCAATCCGGCCTGTACGAGTCGCTTATTTTTAAGCGCTTCGGCATCCGATTCCACGCGGATACGCTCTGCTGTTTTTCGAGCGGCATCCAGGAGATTTTGCTCTTCGGTAACTTTGTAAGCTGCAACCTTCGCTTTGGTTTCGGCTTCGATAGTAAGCTGAATCTGTTCTTTTTCGAGCTTGGCTCTTTCCTTCGCTTTTTCGGCTTCACCTTTGGCAATCTCCTTCTGGGTCCGGTATATCTCCTTCTCAGCTTCCTGCTTCTCGAGTTGGGTTTGGGCCACCTGATCTTTTTGAAGGTCAAGTCGCTCGTCAAATGATCCTTCCCAGTCAATAGAAGTTACTTGCGCTTGAAGAATCTTCAGTCCGTATTGATTGAGGGTGTTTGAATTGTCGCGCATTGGCTCCCCATTTCGGCGCTTAATCCGATACCGTTTTTGCTTCGTGTTCGACTTGTTTGGAATCGTTCGCACCGTGGTGGAGTCTCCAATAATCTCAGGCGACTCTTCTTCTTCAAAGTATTCTTCAGTTTGGTACATCCCGTTTTCGAGCTGATCTCTGAAGTATTGGTCAAACTGAGCCGAAGCCCCAGCAATGTAATCCTGGGCATCGAGTAGCTTGCACGTATTTTTTATGGCCGCGCTGATGTTTGGCATAATCCGAGAGTATACCAGATTGTGCTCAGACTGGTTCCGGTCGGCCATGTTTAAGAATACCTCGTCATTCCCAACGTCAATACCGACAATTACTGAAGTTCCGATGTGTGCTTTAATCGCGTCTGCAAACTCCCATTGCGAAGCGCCCCGGTAGTAAATCGCATTGGATTGCGGAAGGTCTTGATCCTTATACAAGATCACATCTTGCACGGGGATTTCATACGACATAGGAATAGTTCTACCCCAAAGTTTCATCTTAATACCTTGAGAGAAAATGGCTTCATCACCACCCCAAAGGTACTGCACGGCATAGGCCGTTCCTGGATTTGCGTAAAAGAAGAGTCCGTTGAGCATAAACATGGCAATACCGGCGAGTATGAGCCATCTCGTTCTCATTCTGTTGAAAAACAGCAGAAAAGGATGGCTTTTCTTCTTTTTAAGTTTTCCCGCAGCTTCAGGGCGATACGTTGGGCTGTTTGGATCTTGGGTATAATATTCGTTCTCCGCGCTTAGGTAAGGGTGCATGAAGAACATTACGACCGAGAAGATGATGAGGAGTAATCCTAAATACATGAGTGCTGTCATAGCTATTATTTGTTTTTAATGGTTAATCAATAGATTCAAAATAGGGAAAAAACTGAGTGGTAGCGGGCGATTCGGATAAGCGGTCGCCGGGAATGAAGAATGGGATAGCCACAATATAATTCGATGAAATGCCAATATCACTTAGATGTTTGTTGTCTCATTTCGTACAGGTCAAACCCTTGGGCCCAATAGTCTCGCACTACATTTTGGATTTCGAAACCCGACTTTTGGTAGAACCCAAATGCGTGTTGTGAAGTTCGAACTTCAACCACCCAATCGGGATGGTGTTTGCGGATACGCTTCAACCTAAATTCGAGCAGCTCACGACCAATACCCTTGCCTTGCACTTCGGGAGAAACGAGATCCCATGAGATGCGAGCTTTATTTTCAAGAGGAAAGTAATTAATACCACCAGAAGCCACGACTACCTTGCCCGACCGGTAAATGAAGTAGTCTTCGCGCTCGTTTTTCAAATATTCGATCAAGTCATCCCGTTCGGAAGCCGAAAAATACATCGGCGTGTTCTGGTCAAAAAGTTCGACTACTGAGTCAAAGTCTTTGTTTTCGAAAGGAGTAATGATTGTGTTCATCGCTTCAATGCGGACAATATATAGGAAAAACCAGACATCGCATTTGGTATACCCGAAAATTAAGTAGATTTTGAGCTGCAAAACCCGCCGTAATCAAGCCTATGAAAGATGAGATGAAATCGTGGAGAGTCTTTTTTTACCTCCTGTCATTCGTGATGGTCAGCTTGGCTTCGCCATCGGTTTTTGGGCAAGAAACGACAGAGTCTGAGAAGGATACCCTTTCTAGATTTTCCCAAATGAACCAGAAGGCCATGGACTTTTTTGTCTATGCTCCCTTCCCGATTTTCTCTTATTCGCAAGAGACGGGTCAGGTTTTCGGCTTGGTCAAATACAATCTGGTTGATCTGGTAAAAAAGGATACCATTTCTGCACCATCAAGTTTTAGCGCATTAACCAGTCTTTCTTCTCTCGGTCAGTTTAAGGTAGTGTTGGGTAGCACGGCTTATCTCAAAGAGAATAAAATAGTGGTAAAAGCCGAAGCCAACTACATCAAGTTTCCCCAGTATGCCCTCGGTATCGGAAACAATGTGGAGTACAATAATTTAGAAGAAATCGAGTCGGAGAGTTTCAACTTTAAGAATGCTATCCTATTTGCAGTAGATGATGAGACTACCCTTTACTTTGGAGTGAAACAACAGTTGAGTTATTACTCCAATATAGAACTAGAAGACAGTAGTTTTTACCTTTTGAATCAATACCCAGGCTATGAAGGTGGAATCACTTCTGGTATTGGTCCCGCTTTTATTTTGGACCGAAGAGACCACCGATACAATACCACAGAAGGGTATTACGTAGGTGCCAATGCCCAATTTAATGGAAGCTACTTGGGGAGCGATTTTGACTTTCAGAGATATGAGCTCGACTGTCGGTACTTTATCAAACCATGGTTTGAACACGTTGTTGGATTTCAGGCATATACTCAGGCAAATTACGGGACGGTGCCCTTTTACGATCTTGCTTTGATGGGAGGCTCAGAACGGATGCGTGGCTATTACGAAGGAGCCGTTCGCGACAAGGTTATAGCCGATTGTCAGGTAGAATACCGCATGCCCGTGTTCGGCCCCTTGGGCATGGTCTTCTTTGCTGGAGCAGGCCGGGTGGCCAATGATTACAGAGACATGGCGCTCGATGGAGTTTACAAGTCGGCTGGATTGGGGTTGAGACTTATGGTGGATCCCGAAAACAGAGCGAACCTTAGATTCGATTACGGTTTTGGTCAAAACATCAATCACGTTGACAATATAGACGGTACGGTCAAAAGCTACCGTGCGCATTCCTTTGTTGTTGGCTTTACCGAATCGTTCTAACGGAATGCTACACCTAGGAGATAGAGTAGAGAAAATATGAATAGAAAATTGATACTTACCATCCTTGTGTTGGGGATGGCTATTGCGAAGTGTTGGTCTCAAGACTTGAAATATGGTTCCAAATCAGCTTGGATAGAAGATGTAAGCGTTGAGACAGCTGGGACACCTGAAGATCACGAAGGTTACCACTATTACCTTTTCGACCGGCAGTTTTCACCTGCCCATGAAGAAAAATTCTATCACTTTACCTACCAAGTGCTGAATAGCGACGGGGTGCAGTCGCTCTCCGATATTTCGTTGAGTTTCGATCCAAGCTATCAAGAGCTGACTGTGCACTACGTGGATGTGTACCGTGATGGGCAAAAGGTGTATCAAATTAAATCGGGTGATTTTAGCATATTTCAGCAGGAGTCAAACAGAGAAAGGTCACTCTACGACGGCTCGCTCTCGGCCGTGCTCGAACTTCCGGATGTTAGGGCAGGTGATGTGGTGGACTATGCCTACACCGTTAAGGGTTTGAATCCATTGCTGAAAAATCACATTGCAATTAAATGGACTTGTCAGTATACCGATCCGGTTTCGAAAATATACGCGCGCATGCTTGTACCAAAATCGGAGAAGTATGCGATCACGTACACGCAAGAAGAAATCACGCCAAAAGTACAGACCAATAGGGAATTCCTGATTTATACCTGGGAGTTGGATGATGTGGTAGCATCGGATTACGATCGCAATGTGCCGTATTGGTATGATGGTGAAAATACTATCGAGATTACCAATATCGAAAGCTGGGGCGAATTGGTCGAATGGGCGCTTCCAGTCTACGAATATACCGACGGGAATATCTCCAACATGGCGAATGAGATCAGTCAAGCAGAAGATCGAGATCGTCGCATTCTCGATTTTATTCGCTTCGTTCAAGATGAAGTTAGATACTTGGGCTTCGAATCGGGCATAGGAGCATATAAGCCGAATCCACCACAAAAAGTGTACAAGCAGCGCTACGGCGACTGCAAGGATAAGTCCTTGCTCTTGGTAGCTCTTCTGAGAGAAATGGATGTAGATGCCTACCCGGTATTGGTCAATTCAAGCATACGAAACAATATTGACTCGGTCTTCGTGACACCTTACGCTTTTGATCATTGTGTAGTGGGGTTTGAGCTCGACAATGATTTTATCATCATAGACCCGACGCATTCCAACCAAGGTGGAGACCTGGCGCACATTTACTCACCCACTTACGGTAAAGGACTGGTGATCAGACCAGGCGATCGCGATTTGACATCTTTTGATCGGAGAAATCTCGGTAAAGTGCGGGTGGAAGAAGTGATAGATGTAGACGAAGTAGGGGGCAGCGCCAGCATTGAGCTTACCACGATTTATTCGGGACGCCATGCCGATCAGATGCGATCTCAAGTGAGTTCCAACACCAAGGAAGACCTGCAGGATGAGTACCTCCATTTTTATGCAAACTTATATCCATCTATCGAAGTATCAGATCCTGTAGATTTTATCGACGGCAAGCGCGATGGCGAAAACGTTTTCACCATCGTAGAGTCATATACCTGCTCCGATATTTGGGAACTCCTAGATGATAGTGTTGGGCTGTATTTGGAAGTGTACCCTATTTTGCTCGAGTCTTATCTCTCGTTTCCATCTAGTCCTACGCGTACCATGCCATATGATGTAAGCACAGTCTTGGATTACGAGCAGGTCACTCGGGTCAATTTGCCGGAACCGTGGACCATAGAAAATGATCCAACCCTAATCGAAAGGGAAGGAATGAAGTATACTTCCCATCAAGAGCTCTATGGCAATACCTTGAAGGTTTTTCATGAGTTTAGCATCGATTTAGATTGGCTGGAACCAGAAGAAGCAGCTGGTTTTCTCGCAGATGTAGAAGACATTCGAGAATCGATGAATTTCGCGCTCTACAATTATTTTCTCGCCGAAGATGCCGGCGTGAGTTCTTGGATGGTGGTTTTGGCTATTCTATTTCTAGGCCTGTTCATTTTTGGAGCTGTGAAGGTGTACAAATACTACGACCCTTTTGTAGTGTATTCACAGGAGTTGAAACCGCTTGGCGGGTGGATGGTTTTGCCGATGATTGGCATGCACCTTACGCCGATCTTACTGCTCTATCACCTCATTACATTTGGTTTTTTCGACCAGGCCATGTGGCAGAATCTAGATTTTTTAAGCGATTCTTTTTCTTTGAAGTTCTTGATTGCAGCAGAGTTTGCATACAATATGGGGCTGTTGGTGCTTGCCGTTCTGATTGTGGTTCTCTTCTACAAGCGCAGGTCGAGTTTCCCGAGAATGATCACTTTGTTTTACATCGTGAATTTAGTCGGGCAAGGACTAGATACATGGATCGTTGTAGCATTTTACCCCGAGCTCTATACCGATGCCGAGACGGCAGCCTTGTACAAAGACGTTGCTAAGGCTGTTTTCGCAGCCATAATTTGGATCCCGTATTTTAACCTTTCCACTCGGGTCAAAGAAACGTTTATCGTCCAGTATTCTCCTAAACTTGATGTTCGAGCTGATGAGTCAACGCTTGCGAATCATGTTATTGACGCAGCGATTTCTGAGCCAATTACGGGCGAACAAAATCATTTGGGTTTATAGGTGAACTTGTAGGACTGGAGTGTGTTTACGCCAAAAAGTCCTTTTGCTACGCGCAGCTCGATGTAGCGGTGGGTAACCACATCGTGAAAATGCGGAAAATACCTGATGCCACTGTATTTATCATACACTCCCCCTTCGAGCGTTATTTCAGTGGAGTTTCGCTTTTTATTGGCGCCACTTCCGATGCTGTATTTGTAAACCGTAGCATGAGATGGGCCAGCAAAATGAAAATTGAGTAAGAGAAAAATACTAAACAAGAGTGGTCCCATTCCCGCTATGTACATCCGTCTCCATTTATACCCTTTCACCTTTCTGACCAAATACCACGTTGCCGCTGCCAGTGCGACATAGATGAGTACAATAAAATTCAATCCGATAAAGGTATTCATCGCGACGCGAAAGAATACCACAACATTCACCACTGAAATCATAAAGAGAAGACTATACGGGTGACGGTAGATCACACCCAGCCCCGATCGGATCATTGAAATGTCAAATCGCTGCCAACTGTCTTGGAGGATTCCCTTTAACATGGGCGAGAGTAGAACCATCACCACCAATACGGCGATGACTCCGGTTATGCCATAAGCTACACCTGCCAGGATTGGTACAATCAGAGCCATGATTCCCATCAAGAACAGGATGAACATGTCTAAGAGTGTATTCAATGCGTACGTTGCTTTGAAGTAGTTTGAATTTACGAAAGTCTGGTAGCGCATGCGGGCATATGCTCGCGCTCGTTCTTGAGCCGCAGCTCTTTCTCGAGCTTCCCACTCTTGCTGTGAGCGGTACCGCTTAGCTCGCTGTTGACCGGCAGAGCCAGAATAGACCTTTCCTGTTTTGAGATTGATAAGCCATTCGTAGGCTTCTTGCAGTTCTATAAAATCCCGCTCGGCAGTAGGCGATTTGTTGACGTCAGGGTGGAGGCGTTTTGCCTTGCTTCGATAGGCTTTCTTGATCTCATCAACACTGGCCGTTCCCGAAACGCCTAGTATACTGCGGTAATCTTTCAAAATGCCAGTTTGCCTTTAGAACTACTCCGTTTCAGGTTTGTACTGTTCGTACATCGCTAGATCCACAATGCTTAGATTGGTGTCGCCCAGGGCCAAGAAAAGTTGACTTCGGGTTTGGTACAGCTGGGCTGTTTCGGGAAAGTCCCTGATTAGTAACGTCAGTTCGTTTAGTGCGATATCACAATCTTCCTGTAATACCTGACAAATGGCACTTTCAGTGAGTGCAACTTTATACCGAGCGAAATAATTTTCTGGGCTGATCCGTCTGGCTTCTTCGTATGAAAATAAAGCGCTGTACCAATCTTGTTGTAAAGCATATATATCGCCAGCTTCCATAAGCTTGATAAATGTATCCTGCACATCTTCTGCACTAATGGTGTCTACTTCTTGCGTTCTTTTCACCTCTTTCTTCTCTTTTTTCGGGGAAGAGCTTCCACAAGCCGAAATGAACAGAGCACAAAGAAGACTCAAAAACAGATGGGTAAGTTTTCTCATAGGTTCTTTCTGTTGTGCTCGAAATTATCAATTAATTGGGGTTTGCCCAGCTCAAGTTTCAGGGATTCACATCAAAAATGGACTCTCGAGCTTTTCGGCAATCCGACAAAACAGCCAGATATAGTTCATTTCGAAGCTGTTTTCGGTCAAATATCTCATAAGTTTGCATACTTATAGCATGATATGTCAGAGAGTTTAAGTTACGAGTCCAACGAGCTGATCCAAAGGCTACCCAAGCACCTTAAGCAATTCATCAAGCCACAGAATTACAGTGACTACACGCCCATTAATCAAGCGGTGTGGAGATACGTCATGCGTCGATTGGTCAAACATTTGAGTAAGGTGGCTCACTCATCTTATCTCGAAGGATTGAAGAAAACGGGTGTAAGCATCGAAGAAATCCCAAGTATGTATGGGATGAACCGCATTCTGAAGGATATTGGTTGGGCTGCGGTGGCGGTAGATGGGTTTATTCCCCCCAACGCTTTTATGGAATTTCAGGCCTACAAAGTGCTCGTGATCGCATCTGACATCAGGCAGTTGGAAAACATCGAGTACACCCCGGCTCCGGATATCATCCACGAATCAGCAGGCCATGCCCCAATTATTGCCAATCCCGATTACGCTGAATATCTGCGGCGTTTGGGCGATATCGGTTCCAAGGCTATTCTGTCTAAGCACGATATGGAGATGTACGAAGCGGTGAGGCGTCTTTCGATCTTAAAAGAAGCAGAAGGTACACCACAGGCGACCATTGATCAGGCCGAAGCAGATGTGATTGCCCTTCAAAATCGGGATGTGGAACTTTCTGAAATGGCCAAAATCAGAAACCTTCAGTGGTGGACAGTGGAGTATGGATTGATCGGCGATTTGGAGAATCCGCAATTGTATGGAGCGGGACTATTATCGTCAATCGGTGAGAGTATGTCTTGCTTGAAACCCGAAGTCAAAAAGATTCCATACTCCATCGAAGCGGCTTTTCAGGAATTTGATGTCACAGAACCCCAGCCCCAACTGTACGTTACCCCAGATTTCTCTTACCTCATGCAGGTATTGGAAGAGTTTTCGAACACGCTGAGCCTGCGAAAGGGTGGCAGCAAAGGAATGAAGCGATTGATCGAATCGGATTTAGTGGGGAGCATCGAGCTCAGCACGGGGCTTCAAGTATCTGGTAAGTTTACCCGGGCCATAATGAATGAAGATAATGAAGTGATCTTCTTCAAAACCGAAGGCCCTACAGCATTGGCTTACCGAGACAAAGAATTGATCGGTCATGGAATAAACTACCACAGCCACGGGTTTAGTTCGCCGCTCGGAAAGCTCAAGAATATCAACCTGGCTATCGAAGATATGGGCCCTGTTGACTTGAAGGCGTACAACTTCTACGATGGCAAGTGGCTATCATTCGAGTTTGAGAGCGGTGTTAAGGTGGAAGGTCTCAATGTGACGGGAATCAGAAATATTCAAGGTAAGCTGATGCTCATCCAGCTCGCTGAATGTACCGTGACCTACCGTGACGAAATCCTTTTCAAACCTGAGTTTGGTATTTACGATATGGTGGTTGGAAAGGAAATTGTTTCGGCATTCGCCGGACCGGCTGATAGCGATTCTTTCCCAAATCTATATGGAGAGTCACAAACCTTGACCATCAAACCAGATACGTCCCAAGAGCTTACCACACTTGAAAACCACTACGCTTTTGTTCGGCAACTTCGCGAAAGCGGGAGCAGTGATGACGATGAAATTCGCAGTCGATTTAGTGATTTGAAAAGCAACAGACCGCATGAGTGGCTTTTGTTTCTTGAACTACTCGAAGCGGCCCAAAACTCGGAATTGAAAGCTGTGCTGCTCGATCACCTACGCAACATCAAAAATCAAAGAGCAGAACTCGAATCGTTGATTGAAGATGGATTAAAACTGCTCGAAGATGGACTTTCTTAAGGATCTTGGAATAGCGGGCTTTCTTTTCTTTCTCATCAAAGGAATTCTCTGGTTGGTACTCTTTGCCCTGGTGTATTTCGGAGTGGTCGATAAGGAGAAAGTCAATAAGCTGAAGGCGAAATTATCCTTTCGGAAGAAGAGAAAGAAGAGAGAATAGCGTAATTAGAGAAGTTAGAAATGGAAATAATAGACTTTGATCCCCAGTACGCCGCCTACTTCTACGACCTGAATATCGAATGGTTGAAGAAATACTTTATCGTTGAACCCTACGACGAAAAAGTCCTATCGAATCCCGAAGAATACATCATTTCAAAAGGTGGACATATCCTATTTGCAAAAGTAGATGGTGAGATAGCCGGTACGGCAGCTTTGATAAACAGGGGCGAGGAAGGGTTTGAGCTTTCAAAAATGGCCGTAGCTCCAAAATTTCAGGGTCAGAAAATAGGCTTGAAGCTCATTTATGCTTGTATTTACAAAGCTATCACATTGAATACCGACCGACTCTTTCTCGATTCAAATCGCAAGTTAGCACCAGCCCTTTCCCTTTACAAGAAGGTCGGCTTTAAGGAAATTCCTGTTCCCGCCGACACGCCCTACGAGCGGTGTGATATCAGAATGGAAATCTTGTTTTAGATAAGAACCGGCTAGACCCACTGATTTTCGTATGCCATTCTAACGGCTTCGGCTTTGGAGCTCACCTGTAGTTTCGCGTAGATGTTTTGTACGTGGTTGCTCACTGTCTTCACGCTTATCGATAGCTCTTCGGCAATCTGTTTGTATGGTTTGGCCCGAGCTACTTCTTTTAAAATTTCATTCTCCCGAACAGTCAGATTGTTTTCCTGATTGGCAACGGATACGGGCTTACTACTCTTTATGAGTTCTAGTGCAAGCCCAGCTATGGCGGGCGACATGGGTAGCCTGTTTTCTATGGCGTCCTTAATGGCATTGTGGATGATGTCTGGTCGCTCACCCTTGAGCAAATATCCCGAAGCACCCGCCAATATGGCTTCAAATACCCTCTCGCGATCGTCGAAAACACTTATCATGACTACTTTGATTTCTGGGAACGTTTTTTTAATCCGCGCCGTAGCCGAAATCCCATCGGTGACTGGCATTTCAATATCCATTAAGACCACCTGGGGTTTTTCAGTAGCCTTCACAATTTCGTGGTAGATGTCTCGACCATTTTTCGAAACAATGGTAAGCTCCACACCATCCAGAGAGTGTAAGGTGTCAACCAAGGCTTTTGAATAGGCCCTGTTGTCTTCTGCAATTGCTACACGAATCATATGCACAAGATCATAAATGCCGATGAATATTGGTATGGGGCATTTCCCTTATTCTCAAAGTTGAATAGAAACAATAAATCCATCTCCTTTGACAGACTCAAAATGGATGTTGCCACCGATTTCTGCGGCCCGCTCTCTCATATTTTGCAGCCCATAGCTCTCGTTGTCGACGTTTTGGTCCATGTCGCAGCCCAGGCCATTGTCGGCAATCACAAAGGTCAAGTGTCCGGAATTTTGCTCGACTGAAATGTCAATTTGCGTAGCCTGGCTGTGCTTTAGGCAGTTTTGAATAGCTTCTTGACAGATCCGAAAAAGATTTAGCGCCTGAGAAGAGTTAAGGCGTACGTCTTTAATACCCTGATCAAAATCTAAACCCAAGGTCAGCGATTTTGGAAGCACCTTCATTCCATATTCTTCTACCCGATCAATAAACTGCAAGACGGTAAATTCTTCGCGATGCATAGCCCAGATCGTATCACGCAGCAAGGATATGGTGGCTGTGGCTTCATTTCGAATATTGGTGAGCTCTAATGAGTTATTCTCGTTGCGTTCCAACAAGTCTATTCGAGTAGACATAGCTGTGAGCTGAGCGCCTACGCTATCGTGGAGATCCTTCGAAATTCGCGATCGCTCTTCATATACCTTTTGGCTTGTTTTGAGTGCATTTAGCCTCGACCTATACCTGAAGAATAAGATCCCCAGACAAATCAGCAAAAAGATAAGTCCGGTCAACCCCCAAATTAGGCGCTGCCTTTGGGTCGTTTTTAGCTCCTGCTCCTTGAGCTCCAGATTGGCTATTCTTAGTTCTTGCTCCTTCTTTTCTGCTTCATATTGCTCCTGGAGTTCCAGTATTTTCCCATCCAGCTTTAAAGTATATAGACTGTCTGTAATGTCTATGCTTTGATCTAACCGCTCGTAAAGACTAACGTCAAGTTTTCTCACTAAAAGAAGGGCTTGGAGCTGATTGATTTTTTTACACAGATTAAAGTCTTGTATTTCAGGGCATAGAGAAGTAGCTGTATCCAAATACGCCAGAGCGGTGTCGTACTTGTTTAAATACGGGTACGCAACCGATGCTCTAAAGTAATTGGACGCTAGTGCATTCAAATTGTTGAGCCGCTTGTTAATAGCTATTGCTTGATTGAAATCGTCTATAGCTGAATTCATTTGGAGCAGTATGATTTTAACCGAACCCCTCGTGTGGTAAGACTTGGCCAGACCCCATGAATTGTTTAACTCGATTTGGAGGGGAATTGCCTTGTCTAGATAGTAAAGTGATGAATCGAGATATGGTGGCTTGTCATAGCATAAGCCTAGGTTTTGATATGCCACAGACTCAAAGTATAGGGATGAGTCTTCCTTGGCAAGGTTTTTAACTTGATGAAAATAGGGGATCGCGTCTTCCTGTCGGTGCATCGAGACATAGATCAAGCCTATGTTGTTCATAGTGCTTGTGAGCCCGCTGCGATTACCGATTTGCGCGAAGAGCTTTTCAGAAATCTGATAGTGTATAAGGGCGCTATCAAGCGTTTCGAGATTCCAGTGAATCAGCCCAATATTGTTGTGGGCAGAAGCCACCATTTTTGTGTCGTCTAGACGCTTGGCCACATTGAGTGCTTTGCGATAGAAATACAAAGCCGAATCGGGCATGGCCATTACATCGCAACAGATGCCCTGGTTCACAAATATCCGTGGCATCTTACTCTCAAAGCCCTTTTTCTGGGCCACGTCAGCCACAGTTCTTAGCGTTGCAGCTGAAGAAGCAGGGTCACTGTACACCTCCCTGTATGCCGCTGTTACCGTTTCATCAATCCAAGTGGTATCGCGCTTATGTTCGGGAATTGAAAGAAGCGAATCGACCTGAGCACGTTGGGAAAAGGAAGGTAAAACGGCCAGAAAAAAGCAAATCGCTGTAAAGCAGAGTCTTGTGTTGGTTTTTGCTGTTGGCATTGGGGCAATTTAGGGCATTTGCCCTATTCAGGCTACAAATAAGTCCAGATAACTTGCATCAAAATTCAAAACCCGAACTCATGAAAAAATTTTTACTCGCTTTTCTAATGATTACAAGTACCGGTCTTTACGCACAAACGTGGAATTACCAATGGGCCAGTTCGTTTGGTTCTCCAGCCGATGAAGACGATCATGTACTGGTAGGCGTAGACGGCAATGACAATACCTTTGTTGCCGGACAAGTAAAGGGATCTGTTTCGCTTGGTGGAGAAACGTACCCAGCTCCTGATTCGGATGGACTCGATATCGTTGTGGCGAAGTACTCACCTAATGGAGACTTGCTTTGGTCTGGTCATATTGCCGGCGACGGTGGGGCAGGAAACGTCACCTTTGGCGACTTGGTTGAAGCTCTCCATGTGGATCAGAATGGAGACGTGATTATAGCCGGAAACTTAGGAACATCGGCCAGTATTTTTGGAAATGCGCTAGGTAATGATGGAAACCGAAACTTCGTTACAAAAATCGGTGGGGATGGATCTGTCCTGTGGACAGTGGTGGCCGATGCTGATTTTGGTGGCGATCGCTTTTTAGAAGTTGCAACCAATAGCAACAACGATGTATTCGTAGCTGGTTTATCTGGGCCGAGCGGAACAGCTTGGTACGGAATCGGTGGCGTGCTGCTCAATGGCGCGAACACCTTCACTGACAACAATGAACCAGTTGTTGCCAAGATCAGTTCATCGGGAGATGTGGAATGGGTTAAGTTCTTGCACGAATCCACTCCCAATCAATTGACCTTTGATTCAAGTGACAATTTGATCGTGGCTTCGCGAATCGCCGATGGAGCGGAGAGCGGATTTTACTTGACCAAGTACGAAGCCGAAAGTCTGGACATCATCTGGACACGCTATGCATCAAACAATAATGATGACCCGCGAAGCCGAAATCTCGGACTTCACGTGAAAGCCGATGACGGAATCGTTCAATTTGTTAAGGCCTCAAACAACTTGGATTTTGGAGATGGTTTTGCTTCTGGGGCAGGTCTATACAGTTCCATGGGAATTATGATCGAGATAAGCGCTGCTGGTGAAACGACAGCTATTCACGATATGAATAGCCTCATCACAAATGCTGTTCAGGTATCTACAACAGATTTGAGTTTTAGCCCGCAGGCATTTGTCGGGATCGATGATGAAAGCTTCCTGATTGGTGGAAACATTTTTGGCGATTTGGAGACTTCTGGTGGAGATGTCATTTCGCCAGACCCCTGGTTTGCAGCTCCTGTTAGTTATCCAAAAGATGTCGTGGTTCTCAAAGTGAGCACAGACCTTACACTTGATTCGTACGCCACGCAAACAGGTACAGGTCCGCAGCGAACCACCTCAATGGACGTGTTTCAAAATGGAGATGCGGCAGTGGGTGGCATTTTCGAGAATCCGAGTGTGGCCATATTTACTGGAAACACGCAGTTTGGCGACACCCCACTTACTTCGGCTGGGGAAGCCGATTACTTCGTGACTCGTGTAACACCAGGTGAAGGTGGTCCCGTTTCGGTACGCGATTTCACGAAAGAGAAAGATCTGAACATTTTCCCCAATCCGACTAGCGATTTTGTCAACGTACAGTATTCGAATGAAGTGGGAGAATCAGGATTCATTCAAATTTCTGATGCTACTGGTAAAAGGGTGATGTATGTACCATTTAGCGGAAGCGCACAGCTGACCCAAGAAATTGACATCAGCAATCTGGAAGCAGGCGTATACATCCTAAGCTTAGTTACTGATTCAACTGTATTGACTGAATCTGTGATCGTTCAATAAGGCGATTTCAAATCAGTCTAAACCAAAAAAGGCAACCACATTTTCCGTGGTTGCTTTTTTCGTTTGAGGAAACGGTAGTTAGTCATTCTGAAAGGCCCGCTTCACTGAGAAGTATGACTTTTTTGGCTTGCGCTGATAATCGATGATGCTCCACGACGGCCCAGGCCAGCAGTCATTGAGTTGCCACATCAGTGTTCCCATGCAATGTGGCTGCTTTTGGATGTGTGCATTGATCGCTATTTCGAGTCCAAGGCCTTGTACTTCCTGCGACCGTTCCACAAAATCATTAAAGTGCCCCGAAAGGCTATCAGTGATATATTGGAGAATAAATTCTTCGATTTTCCCATTGCCAACGTAGCTCTTTTGTCTCGCAAGCATTACAGGGCTGCTGAGGGAGCGATGCTTACGATTTACAAAAGCATTAAGTGTGGAAGTGTTTGGAAAGGATTGAAATCCGTACTCGACCATAAACCGCCCCACGTATTTCTGGTAGCCCGAAAAATCGTCAGAGCCGTGCCAGACACCCCAGTAGTGCATGGACCCATGATCGAAATTCTCAAGCTTCCCCCAGTTGCTTTGCGGGCTCGTGGGCACGTAGGCTATACCTGGATGGTGCAGCGCAACTGCATTGGGAAGAGCGTTCTCAAAAATCTGGCGGTAGCCCTGCCATAGCACCGTGCTATCAGCGGCAGTGTAGCCATATTGCTCATGCCAGCCCCAGTTCTTCCAAGCCACTTCGATCTCATTATTTCCACACCAAAGCGCTAAGGATGGATGATTCCGAAGTCGCTTCACCTGTTCTTCGGCTTCTATCCGCACGTTCGAAACAAAGCTGTAATCGGCAGGGTACAGGGTTCCGGCAAACATGAAATCCTGCCAAACCAAAATGCCGAGACTATCGCAGATATCGTAAAACACATCTCTTTCGTATACTCCGCCACCCCACACGCGAAGCATATTCATTCCGGCATCCTTAGCTAGCCCGAGAAGTTCTTCGTAGTCACTGTCCTTAACTCTGGGTAGAAAGACGTCTTGAGGAATGTAGTTTGCCCCTTTCATAAAAGTCGGCTTTCCATTCACTTTGAAATAAAAAGATGTGCCGATAGAATCGGGTCCATTTACCAACTCAATCGTTCTAATTCCGTATTTGATCTTCTCACGATCTAGCACTTTCCCTTTGAGCTCCACCGAAAGATTCAAGTTGTACAAAAAGGGAAATCCTTGGGTGTGGGGCCACCATCGCACGGGGTTTTCGATGGTGAAGGCAATCGTTTTGGTATGCTTTCCTTTCTTGACGAATACTTTTTCATCGATAAAAGGCGGCATAAAAACCTTGACTTTCTGTGCCTTTTCCGATTCGAGTTCCAGATGGAGTTCGAGCTCGGCTTTTTCATCAGCTAGCTTTCCAAGTTGGATGTGCGCATCGCGAATTTTCACCCCAGACCAGGCTTCGATTCGCACGTCTTTCCATATTCCCATGGTGACAAACCGAGGTGCCCAGTCCCAGCCAAAGTGGTAGGCTGCTTTCCGAGTGAATGGAGCCACCGGAAAAGCAGAAGTGTCCGTACCACCCGGTAGTGGTAGGTAGTTTTTTGCCTTCTCCGTATTCTTTTTGATCGGCGAAGTGAAGAGAATCTCAAGCGTGTTTTCCGCTTCTGCTAGTTCAGTGATATCGACTCGCCACGACCTAAACATATTGTCGGCTTCCAGAATAGTGTCTCCATTGAGCTTCACCGTAGCATAAGTGTCGAGCCCTTCGAATACGAGTTCTATATGCGTTTGCTTGAGGACGTTTTTCTCAAGCGAGAACGTATTGCGATACTCCCAATTTTTTTGGCCAACCCACTGCTGACTCAATTCGTTCAGATCAGTGAAGGGGTCGTCGATCACCCCATTTCTGAGAAGGTCAGTGTGGATGGTGCCGGGCACTTCGGCTCCAAACCACGATACATCGCCTGCGTTGCGAAATACCCAACCCTGATTCACCAATACAGACTGCGAATGGGACAGAAGGCTTGAAAGCAAGAAGCAAATGCTCAGGAATTTTCTCATCCAATGGCCAACTTTATGGATTCAATTTTGTCGGGATCGGGTATCGTGTCATTTCCAATAGCAAGCGGGCTCTTGGTTTTAATCGATTTCTGGATGGAAAAATGGAGCGCGTTTACACCAGCTTTGGAAAGATTTTGGGCATTCGATGCGTTCACGCCACCCCCGGCCATTATTTCGATTCTTCCGTTTGAAAGATTGACCATTTGAGTGATCTTCTCAAGTCCTTCCAGAGCGGTGGGGCTTCCGCCTGAGCTCAACACCCTTTTAAATCCCAGCTCCATGAGCTGGTTTAGAGCCTTCAAATGGTCTGACACCATATCGAAAGCCCTGTGAAAGGTTGGGAACAGACTCAGTGATGTGGCTCTGTCCATCAGAATTCGATTTGCATTAAGGTCTATTTCTCCCGCCTGATCTAAACATCCCCAGACTACTCCTGTGGCGCCAGCTTCTGCGAGTGCTTCCATCTCAGCGAGCATCCAGTCGAGCTCATCTGCTGTGTACGTGAATCCACCACCGCGTGGCCGAAGCATGGCGTGAATGGGCAAGTGGGCAGCACAGGCTTTTAGATTGGCCGAAGTGGGAGTGAGCCCGCCCACGACCAGCGCCTGACATAGCTCTGCGCGGTCCATTCCGTGAGCAGCTGCAATAGCCGCTTCCGATGGTTTTTCAATGCACGCTTCGAGTTCCAATTTCATTTTAGTCAATCATGATTTCACCAACAAAAATCCACGCTTCCGAGCCTGCAGCTTCATGCCAATCTGGAACTTCTTTGATATTCGTCGCGACCACTTTCAAGGCTTTCCAGGCTTTTTTCTTTTTCAAGGGAATTTCACCAAACCAGATGTGTTTGTCTCTCACTTCGGGTGAAATTGAAGGAGATGTTGTACCCAAGGACTTCCATTTCTTCCCATCCTTGGTCCCGAAAACTTCTACTTCTGTCGGAAAGAAAATCCAGGCGTTGTTGTACTGGTAGGCTTGTATCGAAACTTTCTCCGGAATTGTCTCTTCGGTCAATTCAATCTCTACATCCAGATCCTGACCGGAGAAGCCCTGCCACTTTCCATCTCGAAAATTTAAGCTGCCGAGCATTCCATCCACCAAGGCCGTTTCACCACTAGCCCGATACCAATTTCCAAGCTCAGCTTGATAGACTACCCTCTCACCAATACCCTTATGGTTCGACCAATCAGTTTGCATGACAGGTCCGTATTTGCTGCTTCCTTTGTAGGCCTGAATTTCGAGCGTGCCAGTTTTATCCAAGGGTATCGGATGCTGGTATTTCTCCCAATCCGACTCAGGCCAGCGGTACTTGAGCACGAGTCCGGGCACACCTGCGGTTAGTTTGATTTGTGGACTTTCATTCTCAATCAGCGAAACGGCTTCGGCAGGAACTGCTTCCAGGCCATATTTCACTCCTTTCCGAAAAAGAATGCCGTAATGCCGCTGAAGATCTCCATAGAAAATATCAAACTCTGGGCGATCTTCCCCCATCCATAAATTGGTAGCTAAACCAATCATTCGCGGGAATACTCGATTGTCGAGAACGGAGTCATTCGGTACGTGCTCGGTCCACATATTGCATTCTCCACCGATGATGAAATCGCGGCTTTTTCCTTTTAAATCGGTTGGGATGGGGTTGAAGCTGTAGATTTTTTCCAGATCTATGGCGTCCAGACCATAGTCGAGATAGCAGTGGCTGGTAGGCGACATAATGACTTTATGTCCCATCTCGGCCGCTTTCATTCCACCTTCCATACCGCGCCAGCTCTGTACCATGGCATTAGGTGCCAGACCGCCTTCCAGTATTTCATCCCAGCCTATCAAAACACGTCCGCGGCTGTTGAGGTATTTTTCGATCCGGGTTATGAAATACGATTGGAGCTCATGGCTGTCTGCGAGTCCTTCATCGGCGATGCGCTTCTGACACTTCTCACAATGATCCCAGCGGTACTTCGGGGCTTCATCTCCACCTATATGGATCTGTTTAGACGGAAAAAGCTCGAGCACTTCTGAGAGAATTGTTTCCAGAAAAACGAAGGTGCTATCGTTCCCAGCGCAGTAGATTTCTTTGAATACGCCCCAGTCGTTTACCACTTCGATGTCGCTTCCCTTGCACGAGTATTCGGGGTAAGCGGCCAGTGCAGCCTGGGCATGACCTGGAAGCTCTATCTCTGGAATTACATTGATACCACGCGTTGCGGCATACGACACGACTTCCTTGATTTCTGCTTTGGTGTAGAAGCCACCATAGCGGGTGCCGTCTTTTTCGGTTCTCCAAGCGCCCACCTCGGTGAGCTTGGGGTGTGCCTCTATTTCGATGCGCCAGCCTTGATCTTCGGTCAAGTGCCAGTGCAGAGTATTCATTTTGTAAAGCGAAAGCAAGTCGATGTATTTCTTCACCGTTTCCACCGAAAAGAAGTGCCGACAGCAATCGAGCAACATACCGCGGTGCTGGAAGGCGGGCTCGTCTACCATTTCCACTATGGGCATTGAGTATCCGCCACCAATCTGCTCGCGATTGAGCAACATGAGCTGATTCATAGTCTGGAGTCCCCAGATCAAGCCTTGCCGCCCCCCGCGAATGATGGTGGAGTCAGGCCCCATCTTCATATAGTAGCCTTCCAGCTCGTACTGCTCGTCCACTCTAAGGTCTATCAAATATTCAGCTGAGTCCGATTTTTTGATCTTGTGGTCATCCAGAATGTCGTAAGCCAAGGTGCGGGTATAGGCAGGCCCCACGAATCTCACTTCAACCGGTCGGGCGTAAATCTCTTCATTTCCCTTAAACTCATTCACACCGGGCACCAGGCCCATGCGGTCTAGGTTTTGGGCAAATCCGAATTGAGAAGCTGCAAGGAATGCGATCCAAACTAAAACGATTCGAAACATAACGCAATCTACATTTTCATTTAATTCTAGCGGACCTTTTGCACGATTTAAGCCAAATTCGGAAAGGAGCGTATTTTTCTCATCTTTGTCGGAAATCACAACCGGTATCATATGTCTCAGCCACGTCTCACAGTAATTGCACCCGTGTACAATGAAGAAGAGAGTCTTGCGCAATTTGCAGATGAGATGGGTAAATACCTGGCAGCGACCCCCGTTCCTTCTATTGTGCTTTTTGTGAATGACGGAAGTACAGACCGCAGCCAAGAAATTATCGAAGAGATTTGTTCGAAGCGGGATGCTTTTCACTTTATTCGCCTATCGGAAAACCATGGTTTGAGTACGGCAGTTAAGGCTGGTATCGATGCCTGTGATACGGAGCTAGTTGGCTACATCGACACCGACATTCAGACCACTCCGATGGACTTCATCAAGTACTTTGAGTATTTTCCTGAGTACGACATGGTCAATGGTATTCGCGCGAAGCGAAAAGACACGGGGGTGAAGAAACTTTCTTCTAAAATCGCCAATGGTTTTAGACGCAGAATGATTAATGATGGGATAGAAGATACGGGGTGTCCATTGAAAATCATCAAGTCGGATTATGCCAAGCGGATTCCTTTCTTTGACGGAATGCATCGATTTATCCCAGCGCTGATTCAGCTCCAGGGCGGTAAAGTCAAGCAGATACCCATCCAGCACTTTCCTAGGTATGCCGGTACGGCCAAGTACCACTTGTGGAATCGAATCAGAAAACCGTTCATGGACACATTCGCCTTCCGGTGGATGCGTAAGCGCTACATCAATTACGAGATCGATAAGCGCGGATGAGCCCCGATCAGGTACAGAGCATAGGGTTTATAGCGCAGGGCTTATTTGCTTCACGATTTATTGTGCAGTGGGTCAAGTCGGAGCGTGTAGGCAGGGTGCTGACACCTGTCCTGTTCTGGCAGATCAGTCTGGTGGCTTCATTTCTGCTCATTGTTTATGCGATTCTTGCCAAAGATCTGCCCGTGCTCTTGGGCCAGGCCATTGGTTACTATATCTACGTTAGGAATCTGCGTTTGAAAAATGCCTGGCGGATTTTACCCAATTCATTTCGGTATTTCGTGATCCTTTTTCCATTTGGAGCTCTACTCTGGTTGATCTTCGGAGGGGAGTATAGTCTCCAAAGCATGTGGGAATTGAAGAGTGGTTCAGATTGGTTTTTGGTGGGAACCATCGGGCAAATAATCTTCTCTTCGCGGTTTATCTATCAATGGTATTACTCAGAAAAAGTAAAGCGCTCGGTGCTGCCGCTCGGTTTTTGGCTGATCAGCATTTCAGGTGCGCTGATTATTGCCACTTACGCCTTTCACGAAGCCTTATACCCAATTATCATGGGGCATTGTTTTGGGCTCTTCATCTATTCCCGAAACATCATTATCCACTTCAAGTACCAAAAGAGAATAGCCAGAAAAAAGGCTAGTTTGAGCGATACCACTCAATAAATCTCTCGATTCCTTCTTCAAAAGAAACTTGGGGCTCGTACCCCAGGAGATTTTTGGCTTTTTCGATGCTAGCGTATGTGATGTTCACATCGCCTTCTTGCATCGGTAGCTGATTGATTTGTGGAGAAGCGCCCATTTTTTGATAGATTGTAGCGATCATATCCTTGAGCGTCACAGGCTTGTTGTTGCCTAGGTTGATGGTTTCAAAAACGCCTTCGTTTTCAAGAAGGTAGCTGACCCCCTTCATGATGCCATCCACTGTGTCGGAAATAAAGGTGTAGTCGCGCGCCGTGGTTCCATCCCCGTACATATCTATGGACTGGCCTTTGTCTATGAGTTTTGTGAACTTGTGAATAGCCAGATCAGGACGCTGACGTGGTCCAAACACCGTAAAAAACCGAGCGTTAATGATATCGAGCTTGTAGAGATGGTGGTAGGTGTAATTCAGTAGTTCTGCCGATCTTTTGGTGGCTGCATATGGCGAGATCGGTTCATCATCTACCTGGTCTTCGCGAAATGGGGTCAATTTTTGGTTCCCGTAAATGGAAGACGACGAAGCAAAGAACATCTTTCGACAGCTATTTTCGCACATCCACTCCAAGAGATGGTGGGTACCTTTTATATTGACATTGATGTAGGCTTCAGGCGCCAGAATTGAAGGGCGTACTCCAGCTTTAGCGGCAAGGTGAAGAATCAGATCGATGCTTTCTGGCAGCAATTTATCCATGGCATCCTTGTCTCGAATGTCCAATTCAATGAACTCAAAGTCAGGATGATTAATAAAACTTTCGAGATTCTTCTCTTTAATTTTTCTGTCGTAGAACTTGGAGAAATTATCGATTCCGATTACCCGATGACCTTCGCTGAGAAGGCGTTCTGCGGTATGAGATCCGATAAAACCTGCACATCCTGTCAGGAGGATTTTTGCCATCCACAAATATAAATTTTAGCCGTGGATTCTCGTCTGCACTTCAGACTTCGAATAATCTTTTACGATTCCCCTGCTATATACCAGCATAAGAAAAATAAGGGTTTTTCATATTTTGAAACTGTCCAGTGGTTGTCAGTTCGAGTGATTTACGACCGTAGGAGTGAATCGTATCGAGAACCATTAAGCTGCTCAAAATTCCGAATGACTTCTCGATACATTTTATCTTCGTTCCTCATATAAAACACTCGAAGTGACATGAATACAGGAGTTTAAGATAGTTGTTGGGCAGTCATCGACGAAATTATTCTTTCACTTAATAGCTATTCTCCAAGGGAATTGTAGAATCTTTAATTTAGCCGAACAGGTTTTTTATGAAAGTCTCTCGTCAACTCACCATCATCTTTGCTCTTTGTTTTTGCACGTTCTTCGCGCATCTTGGGGAGTTTGCTCCAGACCTGATGGAAGCCCGAAACTTCATCACTGCACGCGAAATGATACAGGATGGCCACTGGGGTTTTCCGACGATGAATGAAGCTCCAAGACTTGAGAAACCACCGCTCCCAACTTGGCTTACAGCCGTTTCGGCTCTTGTGGGCGGCTTGGATAGCCCTTTCGCGATGCGCTTTCCCGCCGCCTTGGTAGGTCTGTTTATGGTTTTCGCCTTCTTTCGTCTTTGCGGGGAGCTCTCCCGCGATCGGTATTTTCAGCTGATCGGAGGAATAGTGATGGCCACTAGTTTGTTAGTAATTCAACTCACCCGAACCAATAGTTGGGACATCTACGCCCATGCGTTTATGGTGGGGTCTATCTGGCAGCTTTTACGGTTTTGGAACCTTAGGCGCAATTCAAATCTCGTAGGGGCCATTCTCTTTATGGCGCTTTCAGTCATGAGTAAAGGGCCCATAGCGCCCTATACCATGTGGCTCCCGTTTATCTTGGCTTACGGGTATGGTTATGGATGGAAAATGGTGGCCAAGGAATGGAAATCTATCGCGATCGTGGTGGTAGCCGGTTTGTTCTTAGGTTTCGGCTGGAATATTTACACTTATGTTATGGCTCCAGAGATATCGGAGTATGTGGTAAATAAGGAAACAAACTCATGGGGGGCTCGCCATGTTCGCCCATTCTATTTTTACGGCCACTTTGCAGTCTATGTTGGTATCTGGGCTGTTTTTGTAATCGGTTCTTTCTTTTGGAAGTACGGAAAGCCAACGGTAGACCTGTTTGGAAAGTACAAGTTTGTCCTTGCCTGGATGCTGCTGTCCATTTTGTTTTTGTCTGTGGTTCCCACCAAAAAAGAGCGGTATCTCTTGCCGGCTATCGTTCCAATGGTTTTGATGGCGGCATACATGTATCGTGGGCTGCTACAGCGGTTCACTACCGAGCAAGCTCTTAAGGGCGACCGGCTTATTTTGCGAATTTTCGGAACTGTAGTCGGGTTGGGCTGTATGGCAGTACCAATTATTGGCTGGATGAATAGGGAAGTGATCGACTTCTCTTGGTTGTCTTTTCTGGGGATGGCAGCGATGCCCTTTTTGGGCTTGTTCATTATCAAACCAGCCTGGACCAATCAATCCTTCTCCGTATTGATACGATCGGCTGCAGCCGTGGCCGTTATTTGCCTTACACTGACCCCTGAAATTTCAGATTTCTACTATAAATACCCCGAGTTTAAAGATGTGGCTGAAGTACAGACATATGCTGAGCTGGAAGGAGTTCCATACTTTATAACTGGAAGTGCACCGAATATGAAGTTGGTGTGGGCGGCCGGTAAGCCAGTCAAAGAAGTTAGACTCGACTCACTCGCGGTTGGCAAGGATTTGCCAGTTGCTTTGTTTGGATACGGCAATAAGTTCGATGAGTGGGTTGATCAGCGTTCAGACAGCTGCGAAGTCACGAACTACGGAGTCTTTGACTATTTTCGGAAAGACTCGAAGTATAAAATCAAAGTCTATTTGTTGCAATGAGAGTGTTCGTTCTTCTATTGTCGTTTTGGTTGGTGGGATGTGTCAGTGTAGATACTTCTAAAATCAAGAATTTAAATCAAGGCGAGATTCTCAATATCGGTCACGCTGGATTGGGTTTTGAGTCGGTTGTAAATCCATTCAACCCATACCCATCCAACAGCTTTATATCCTTATCGAAGGCTCTTGAAAACGGTGCCGATGGGCTGGAAGTTGACGTACAGCTTTCTGCTGATGGTGAATGGATTTTGTTTCATGATCTCACCCTCGACAAAGTGACAAACTTGAGTGGCTGTATTCGTCATCTCAACTCCCATGAGATACTTGGTCAGCCCTATGTTTTAGGTGGATTCTTCGATATGTTTCAAAGTGAAGCTATTATCAGTCTTGATAGTCTGATCGGCTATATGGTTCAGCTCGATCCAGTGCCGCATTTGCAGCTCGATGTGCGCGCCTATAGCCCATGCGACTCTATCGCTTATGCTGACTTGGAAGAAATTGGGCAGAGTCTAATTGACTATTTCAACAAAAGCACTTTTCCCGATGACAAGCTATTGATCATTTCCACGAATACGAATTTGCTTCGGCAGCTCAAGGAATCTGGAATGGGAGGGAAACTTTCGTACGAAGAGACAGAGGATTTCCAACGAGGAATAGACCGCGTATTAGAATTGGGCATCGAGTCGCTGACCATTAAGCGAAAGCTCCTGACGAACGAACACGTGGATCTGGCACACGCTCAAGGTATCGAAGTGGTGACCTTTGGCGCCAAATCTCGTTCGGGAAATGCCGAGCTGGTGCGGTTTAACCCAGATGTGATCCAGACCAACAATGTGAAGGCTTTGAAGTCCTTGCTCGAGTAAGGTTGGCTATCTGATCAGATCGATGAACCCCTTGTGCGTTTCGGGCTGCTCAGAAATAAAGTTTTTGGCTACAACCACGTAAGCGTATGAATCCGAATTTTGCAATTCGCCTTTGTAGGTACCGTCCCAACCTTCGTTGATATCATTGGTCTCGAAGACCAGTTCACCCCAGCGATTGTAAATCTGGAAAGAATGTATCTCTTCTATTCCCCAGCCTTTTACAAAAATCACATCGTTTATTCCATCTCCATTGGGTGTGAAAGCATCTGGCAACGAGACTGACTCAACTTCGATGATAGAATAGGCGAAGTACGAATCGATACTAAAACATCCGAGCGTATCTGAAATCGTGAGTGTATAGGTAATGTCTTCGAGCGGTCTAAACCAGGTGTTTGCACAGGTGTCGCAGCCAAGGTATATATTGGGAGACCACTGATACGTGTAGCCTTCGCCTAGATAAAAACCGGCATTGTCATAGTCTCCGATATAGAGCGTGGTATCTTCCGAAACGCTCGGTGGTGGTAAGTACACAAATAGCTGACTCGAAATACTCTCGGAGCAATTATTGGTGTCTGTCACCAACACGGTATATGTGGTGGTAAACTCCGGTGTGGCCACGACTACATTCGATGTGGGGTCATCAAGTCCGATGACGGGCGTCCAGCTATACGTTTCTCCACCATCAGCCATTAGCACGTAGTCTTCTCCCTGACAAATCGATGTGCCCGGTGTGATGGTTGGTTCCGGAAGTGGGAAAATCTCCATGGTTCGATACAGCGTGTCTCGACAACCTAAATCACTTTCAACAATTAATTCGATCACACTCGTACCCACTGGAAGGTCGATGTTTTGGACATTTTCAGTCGTGTAAGTATTGCCGTTTGATTCAACGGTCCAGTCAAAGCTCGTAGCATTGGCCGACGAAGTATTGAAGAATGAATCGGGAATACCGAAACAGTGAATGGAGTCTTCTACATTGATATCCTGATTGAGCGCAAAATCGGCGATCACTTCTTCGATGGTCAACTCCACTTGTCGACCCGCAGAACAAGCGCTGTCGGGGCTGTGCATGACAAGCACGATATTGGTAAACCCAGACCCAGGAATAAAATCGTCGGCATAGGTGTAGTCAACGGGAAGTTGATTTGATACCGAATTTCCATCACCTAGGGTGAATGACCAGAACGCCAGATCAGCCGTGTCGGCAAGACTCAAACTGATGTCTCCACCGGGGCAAATAGCTTCAGGGTCGAGAACGATTTCACCAAGTGGACCTTCAATAACCACCGTGAGCGAAGTGTCGTGCATACATCCGTGAGTTGATGTCACAGAAAGCGAGACGTCGTATTCACCAGGCAAGGTGTATGTTGTGGATGTGGCTGGGTT
The DNA here is from genome assembly GCA_030427905.1 of Bacteroidia bacterium. Taxonomy (GTDB): domain Bacteria; phylum Bacteroidota; class Bacteroidia; order Flavobacteriales_D; family Cryomorphaceae; genus CBDDKU01. The sequence goes on along the minus strand of JAUICL010000003.1, from coordinate 623,887 downwards.
TGATGTTGGCGGATTCCCTTCCAGTAGCCATGTGCGCGAACTTGGGAACGGATTGATCGATACATCCACATAATCGATGATAGTGGGATAGCAGAGCACATCACCTACGTTAAAACTCGGGTCGATAATCGCTACAGGGTAGTCTTGAACATTGACTAGCGTTTGAGTCAATTCTCGCGAGCAGCCCACCGTGTCAGTCACCACAAGGGTTATTTCGTACTGTCCGCTCAATTCAAAGGTACTACTTCCTACAGGGCCTTCGGAGCTATCGCCGTTGCCGTAGTCCCATTCATAAGTATGGTAGGTAGTATTCGATCCAGAAGGAACGAAACTTACATCATCTCCTACGCAAATATTTGTCGGTGAACTTGGGCCAAAATTGGGGTTGGGGCCCAATTGCTGTATAACGAGATTGTTGATCGTACTCGTGCACCCGAGAATGTCGGTTACTTCCAGAGTGATTTGGTTTGGAAGGGGCGTGTTTCCGGGGCCAAATACGGGGTTGTCAAAAATGTGGTTCGGGTTTTGGTCACTGCTCTCAACACTCCCATCTCCAAAATTCCATGTCCACGCCACAATGGTGGTATCGCCGGTTGAGAGATCCGAAAAATTGACTTCGAGTGGTGGGCAGCCATACAGGGTATCTGCATCATAAGCCGCTTCCACATCAAATACTTTAATTGTAGCCGTAGTGGTCCGAACACATTCGTTGTCGTCTTTCACCGAAAGGGTCACTGTATTCACGCCGTTCATCTCGAACGTGTGATTCGTGAATGACCCTAAGGTTTTGTAAGGACGAGAACCATCATCAAATTCCCAGAGGTAGTTGCGCTCACACCCGTCATTGGCACCCACATCAATAGAGTTCGAAGCATTTAAGGTCACTTCTTCTCCGAAGCATGATCTCGCAGGAATTTCTAATGCGGGAATCAAATCGCGGACTTTGACATGAACACTATCTATGAAATCGCCACATCCCGAACTTCCATTCGTTGCTGTGATCACGGCTGTGTAATCACCTGTGCTCGCATAGGTGTGGCTGATAAAACTTGATGTTGAATTGGGCACAACCGTTCCATCGCCAAAATCCCAGGTCCACGAGTCGGCATCGTATACTTCAGCTTCGAAAGTGTAGTCGAATGGCGTGTCGCAGTTGCAACCATAAGATATTTTGGCGACGGGTCCGTTTACGGTAATCTCTTGAGTTGACTCTGAAACGCAGCCGTTGTACTCTACAAATTGGGTGATGGTTTCCTGGCCGGCCACATCATCGAAAACGAATGTAGGAGAAGCTTCATCGAGACAGGCTCCAAACGTATTCATGTCGCCCGAATAAGCGTAGGCGTCAATTAAATCGAGGTCAGAAGAAGTATTGATGATGGAAAAGGGCTCTCCGGGACAAACACTCGTTGCGCTCAAGGTAAAACTCGGATTGAGCTCTTCACCAACCACGATATCCTGAAAAAAGGATGTGTCGATACAGCCTGCGTCTGTTGTGATGACCAAAAAAGCTTCGTATTCACCAGCATTCGCGTAAGTGTGACTTGGGTCGGTAGATGTATTATTGGTTTCAATTGTCCCATCTCCAAAATGCCATTCCCACTCCACTATTTCTCCACCGTAGTAGTGACCACTATTATCGGTAAAATCGACATTTAGCGGTGCACACCCTTGATTTTGATCTTGATAAATCAGGGCATTTGGGAGCGAAATAGAATCTAAGACCGTCGCAGTCCCAGTACACCCATTGGCTGTTGTAAACTCCACCGAAGTCATAAAGGTTATAAGGCCATTAATAGCGTATTCATTTGGGCCTTCGTAATCGAGCAGTGTATTTGGGTTGCTCGCGGTACTCGTTGTGCCATCATCAAAAGTCCAGTTGTAAGACTCGATGTCATAATCTGATTCGAGCGAATAGGAAAACGGTGCTGGTTTCGTACAAGCGAATCCAGGATCTGAAACAATTTCCGCAGAAGGCATTTCGATTATGATCGATGTTGATGCGCTCGCCGAGCATCCACTCACACTGATGTTGTACGTTATGGTAAACTCACCTTCTTGGGTATAAGTGTGTTCCAAGGACGTACCAGTAGTCCCGTCGCCATAGTTGAATATTCCTCCTGGCGTCCCCTCTATTTCCAATTCTATATCACCGCAAGACACACCGTTTTCGGCATTGACTACCGATATTTCGGCACTTGGCTCCTGAAGCGATACCACCGTACTGGCCGTGCTTTCGCAGCCGGCAATATCCGTGGCAACCAGAGTTACTACAAAGGTTCCTTCAGTCGTGTAGTTTACTGGTGGTGGATTTTCTTGGGTCGATGTTGAGCCATTACCAAAGTTCCATGCGTAAGTCAGCCCACCACCATTGGGAGCATTTGTTGAACTCGAATTGATAAAAGACACCAAAAGGGGTGCTTCACAAGCAACGGGTGGATTGGGCGAAGTAGAAAAAGATGTGGTAGGCGGCGTAGAAACGATGGCTTCGTCAAAAAGGGTAGCCGAAGCCGTACAGCCATTGTTGTCAGTTACGACAAGCGTTACATCATAGGTGCCAGCTGCACCGTAGGTGTGAGATTGGTTTTGGCCAGAAGCACTCGGCGATCCGTCTCCAAAATTCCATTGCCAATTGACCAAACTGGATCCAGTAGCGGCACTCGAGTTATCGGTAAATTGGGTAGCACTTCCAAGGCAGGTACCGTTTTCAGGGCCGATTGTAAAATCTGCCACAGGATTCTCAAATACGGTGATCGTCAGCGATTCACTCACTGGCGAACCGTTTACCGTAGCCGTAAAGACAACAGTGTAAACCCCTGGTTCAGAATAGCTATTCACCGGACTGGGGCTTGACGAACTTGCTCCATTACCCAAATCCCAATTTATATTGGTGGCGTTTGAATACGAATTGGAAAATACCACACCTGCTAGTGGTGCGCATCCTTCTGTTTGACTGGCACTTATATCGGCCAAGGCAAGCATTGGAAAAATGAAAAAGACTATGAAAGAAAAAAATGAGACCCTCATCTACTCACAAATTTGTGGGCTAAATATAAAATAATACTATTTTCGACATCGGATAAATTGATTTAAAGTGAGGCTTAAGGGTAATTTCCAATCAGCTTTTTTTCTCTTCGCAAGTGTATTGATCAGCACGCTGAGCTATGGTCAAAGCTGCGGTACCGTAGTAACACCTGCTAGTTTGCAAGCACAACAGAGCTTTATGCCGGGCTATTTTGGCTGTGAGCAAATCAATACGCTCAATCGCGAATTTCAAATGACGGTTCATATCGTTGAAGATAGTTTGGGAAATACGGGCTATGATGAGTCACAGTTGGAGGACGCTTTGGCTCTTTTGAATGAGATGTTTAGCCCAATTGGGTTTAGTTTTCGTATTTGTGAAGTGCGAAGAATTGAGGATTTCCAATTCCAAGATTATAGATCTGCAGAAGACAGAGAAAATTTACTAGGTATGTACTATCAGGTGAATACGATAAACGTGTATCTGGTCAATAGTATCATTGCTGATAGTGGGATTGAAGCCGCAGGTTTAGGGACCTTTCCAGGAGGTTCTGACACCGTGTGGATCACAAAGGAGACAATGAATGGACAGGTATACACCTTGCCTCATGAAATGGGTCATTTCTTTGGACTTTATCACACATTTGAAACGGAAGTAGGTGGGCCCGAGTTGGTGGATGGCTCGAATTGTGAAACTGCAGGTGATTTGGTTTGTGATACGGAAGCGAGTCCGACTGATGATCCAGATGATTTTGAAGACTGCAATTACATAGGGAATCCTGCTACGGATTCAAATGGCGACTTTTACGTTCCACCAGCAAACAACATTATGTCTTATGTTCCAGCTGAATGTAGGTGCCGATTTACTCCCCAGCAGTACAATAGGATGATAGAGCAGTATCTTCAATTTAGAACAAACTTGTGGTAGATGAGAGCGTTTTTACTCCTTATTCTATTCATTAGTGTGTTTTCAGCGAAAGGCCAGGACGTGCATTTTTCGATGTACGACTTTTCTCCTTTGACCATGAACCCCGCAGAAACGGGAGTGTATGACGGAGACTGGAGAGCCATTATCAATTATCGCGAGCAGTGGAAAGCGATTGCCAAGCCATACCAGACCATATCAGCTGCCTATGACCAAAACGTTTACGGACTACCAGGTCAGTTTTCGGCAGGATTGATTTTTCTATCCGACAACAGCGGAGCAGTTGATTTATCGCAAAACCGATTTTACCTAAGCTTGGGCTACAAGAAGGAAACAAGCGTGTGGACCTATAGCGCTGGACTGCAAGCTGGGTTCGTTTCCAAGAGTTTCAATCTTTCATCGACGAGTTTTCCCGAACAGTACAATCAGACTATCGGGGCCTTTGACCCCAACCTACCCAATTCGGAGTCGCGCCTTTCCAACCAAACGGGCTACTTCGATCTAAATGTAGGTGGATTGGTTTCGCGAAAGTTCAAGAATTCAATTCTTACTGGAGGTGTTTCCTTTTTTCATTTGAATCGGCCCGATGTTTCGTTTTTCGACAACAAGGACAATCTGCCGATCAGGAGTAATACCTATGTGAATTGGCGGATCAATACAGCAAACGGTCTTTTCTTCAAACCTTCTATTTTGGTGAGTACCGCCAAGAAAGCCCAAGAGTGGGTGATGGGGGGCGACGCCGGTCTTATGTTTTCTAATGGTCCTGGCTTGCGGGAAGTTTTTCTTGGAATTGACATGCGAGACGGGATAAACCGAAACGGAGATGCGTTTATAGCTAGCATCGGTGTGGCTTATGGCGATTTTACCGTTGGTATTGCATACGATATCAACCACTCGTCTGTTGACCAAGCCACAAACAATAGAGGAGCATTTGAGCTCAGTGTCATCTATATCAGCCCGAGTACAGCCATCAAAAAAATCACAATTCCCTGTGATAGATACTAAGAGATACATCAGCTTCGTCATTCTTGGAGTCTTGTGCTTGCTCTCGACTGTAAGTATGGGACAGCTTGCCGAGCCAAGTCAGTTGAGCGCTGGAAAACTGAAGAAAATTGCACTCAATGCCGAGCGCTACGGCGACAAGTACACGGCGCTGGCATACTACGAGTATTACGCCAAAAAGAAAGGCGATGACGCTTCCGTTCAGTATCACCTGGGTGAATTGCAAGAAAGCCTGAGAGATTACAAAGGGGCTAGTGAATCGTATTTGAGAGCCTACGAGTTGAATGATAAAGACCCACAAGGTCTCTACGATCACATCCGAATGGTCAAGATGACCGGCGCCATCGATTCGGCCAAAGCGAAGTACGAAAACTTCAATGATATTCTCCGAAAGAAGCGCTACAGCTCCACATGGCGCCGTGTGCTAAAAACAGAGATTGCCAGCTGTGATACAGCCCTTGGTCTAATGGCCGATTCGCTCGATGTGGAGATCAAAAACCTTGGAGCAAATGTGAACGGACCACATGCCGAGTTTAGCCCTATGCCCTTTGGCGACTCTGTGTTGGTTTATGGAGCACTCAAGGAAAATGAGATCAAGTACTACCGTTTGGATAGCGCCACCACGCGCAGACGTTTCTACATTTCAACGAAGGAAGATGAAGTTTGGAACGAAGCTCAATTGTGGGATGTGCCTTTTAACCAGGGAGAAAAACACCTTGTGAATGGATCGTACAGCGCTGATGGGAGTCTTTTCGTTTTTACCCGATGTTTTGAGAACTGGAAGAATGAAATGACCTGCGAACTCTGGCAAGTGGAGATTGAAAATGATCAGTGGGGAACACCTGAGCGACTGCCCGACAACATCAATTTGGAAGAGACCATTATCACGCAGCCTGCATTGGCATTTGATCAGCGAAAGGAGCAACACATTTTGTACTATTCAAGCAATCAGGACCGCGGACAGGGTGGAATGGATATCTGGTACACGTACTTCGATAAGAGAAGGAAGGAATGGAGACCACCTAGAAATCTAGGGCGAAGAGTGAATGGAGAAGGAGATGAGATAACACCCTTTTACAACGACGCCGAGAAAAAGCTCTACTACAGTTCATCGAGTTTTACGGGAATGGGCGGACTTGATATTTATTCTTCTCGTGGAGAAATCAAGCGTTTCGCGAAGCCCATTAACGTGGGCTACCCGATTAATTCAAGCGTTGATGATTTTTACTTCGCTCTCAGGGACGATCGCGAAAGCGGCTTCTTCGTTTCAAATAGAGCTGGTGGCTACCAGATGATCAACGAGACTTGCTGCGATGATATTTACGAGTTTCGCCGCCTAGACATCATCCACATCGAGATGGAAGGATTTGTGATGAACGTGGAAGACGAAGAGTACTTGAGAGGTGATGGCGATAAACTCGATTCTGATGCTTTTAGCACCGATATGTTGGATGGTGTAGAGGTCAGCATTTTCATGCTCGAAGATGGGAATGAAGTGCTCATGGACAAGATGACTACGGGCGGTGATGGAAAGTTTTTTGTGGATTTTGAGCCGGGAAAAGAATACAAGGTGGTTCTTGCTCGCGATGGGTTTTACTCTAACCACATCGAAATCGACACCCGAGATTACACGGAGTCAGTTTTGCTCGTTCAAAATGTAGGATTGAGTGAAATTTCGGATGGATCGGTTGTTCTCGAGAACATTCTCTACGACTTTAACTCAGCCGAATTGACTTCGGAGAGCAAAGCCACCATCGATAAGGGGATCTATAGCACCCTGATTGAAAACCCCGGATTAGTTGTAGAGATAAGCTCCCACACCGACAACAAAGGTGAAAAGGCCTACAATTTGAATCTATCGCAAGATCGCGCACAGAGCGTAGTAGATTACCTGACGGGAAAGGGGATTAACTCAGACCGGATGATTCCGAAGGGATATGGAGAGACCCAGCCTATCGCAGAGAATGCGAATCCAGATGGAAGCGACAACCCCGATGGTAGAGCATTGAACCGTAGAACGGAATTCAAAATACTCGACAACAAAGTAGTCGAGGAAGAAGATCTCTACGAGGATTAGATCTGTTGCTTATTGAGAATTTTAACGGTGAGTTGCGTTCACCAAAGTGTTTATTTGATCAACAAACTCAATTTCGTCTTCAGTCTTTAGCTTGGACTTATTGATTGAATCTTGAATGTCGGGAAAGTCGCTAGCTATTTCGAGAAGATTATCTCTATTGAGAGCTCGCAACTCTAGTCTATCAGGGTCATAAAAATATGTGAAGGTGAATTTGATAGTACTCAAAATTAAGCTGTTTAAGGATGCTGGGAGTATTGTCGGATCTACTTCATGCAATCTAAAAGCGAGATATTTTCCAGGAGTACGATTCCGCATATACCCCTCCCCTTCAGTACTTGGTGCTACACGAAAGATTTCTCCATTTTGTACTATGAATCTGATGTTTGATCTATCTATCTCCGGTTTCGTGTTGAGCGTATATAGTGAGAATGGTTTGTCAGGTTCGGTATCTATCAAATTGAATGAGTCAATATCGAGTTTTAGACCGTATATCATTTCTGAGTAAGATTGGTAAATACCATCAGTTAAGTCAAAGTCATACATATTCGGACTTGGAATATTAGTCCTAGTATAACGTCTTAGAACTGGCATATCCGACTCTAGTGCCTTGGTGTGAAGGGAAAGATCTTCAAGAATTTGCGCTACTCTGTTCTTGTGTCTGCTACTGACGTCTGTGTATACATCCTTTCGTATTTTGTCCCGAATGAAAATGGAAAAAAGGGAATCTCCATTTGGAACACAAATTTCATACTGCATTACACAGATCCCCACATCATGATCTACTTTGTGAGGAATCTCTTCGATATTGAATTCATGAACCACGAGAACAGCATCAAAACTCAGGTCAGTTGGCTGGTGCAATTTATGGACATAATCCAAGATAAATTCATCAAGACTATCCGAAAGAACTAAGTCGGTTGGTTTATTCGCTATTCCTTTGTAGGTTGTCCAAGTTGAAGTCTTGTTTTGACGTGCGTCAATTACCTCCGCTATCCTTATGGATGTCTCGATCCGTTCGTTGGAGTAAATTGGTTTAATCGTCACCTTCTTTTGACATACTGCAGCTGCTGAGAAAAGGAGCGCAGTAGAGAATAAAATAGTCTTCTTCATTCTTCTTTACTCTAAATCAATTACAAATATGGCAAAAATGTTGCCGTTCATACGCGTAATATGCATTGCCGATATATGTGACTTCTGTCAAGGAGAAAGAGAGAATTGAGATTTTCCGATTGCCATGGCCAATTGCAATGATTCGTTTTAGGCTTTTGTTAAGTACATTAAGGTCATTCACTAACGGTATTACTCCAATATTTCGTATCTTATTGAAATTCAAACATAATGGCTTTGAATGTGTTCACTTTAAAAGCCTTCAACTATGGCACATAGCATACGATACGGATTGCGAACAGCCCTTGGGCTGATTCTCTATTTTCTTCTCATGAAAATTTTAGGTCTCGAGACCAACTTCTTCTTGAGGATTTTTAATTTCTTCATATTGATCGGCGGAACATACCTGATGCTCAGGTCAACCGTAGCATCGGGAAGGCCATTCTCATATCTCGAAGGGCTCGCGTATGGGTTTACCTTGACCATAACATCAGTAGTGACCTTCTTGCTGTTTATGGCTTTGTATACGGGTATCATTGACCCCAATTTTGTGGCCGTTCTTGAATCATCGGGCATGTGGGGCTCTCAGCTAACGCTTCAGCAAGCGGCCTTTGCCATTTTTATTGAAGGAATGGCTTCTGGGGCGATTATATCTTTTTCGTGGATGCAGTACTTTAAGAAGTACGCCGCTCGAACCTTGTGATGTGATTGCTTGATGGTTGGCCTTAGATGAAACCATCTCAGAATAGCCCAGAAAAGGACATGGCTCGAAAGAATTCGAGCCATGCTTAACCAAACTACTTAAAAAGACGACTGTCGCTAGGATTTACGGAGAAGGAATTTCTTTGAAATTCGCTCACCATCGATAGCGATGTTCGCTACGAAAATGCCTTCTGTTTCGCTGAACGGGAAGGCAAGATTGTTTTCACCATCTTGAATTTGAACTCGGTGTGTGGCCATCTTTTGACCAAGAATATTGTAGATCTCAAAATCAGCCATCATGCTTTCTGTTGAGAACAAACTGAATTGTACGGTCTGCCCGTCGGCGTATACTTTAAAGCTCTCTTGGGCAATTCCGTAGTCTGAAACACCAACCGTAGAAATCAAACTCACAGCCGTGGATGTGGCTGTATTGATCGAAGGCCCTTCATAAACTATCTCTTGCGATGTTGGGTCGATTACGTAGTACCGGGGTGTGCCTATCTCCAGCCAATAGTCTTGTTCATCGACAAAAGTAAAGATGTTGCCCCAGCCATGGGTAGCTATCCAATTTCCGGCGGTTGAGCATATAGGAGTCTGACTTGAGTAGGTGTAGTTCATCGCACCCCAAACTTCAATTTGACCTTGATAGTTATCCGCAAAATCTCCGAATTCACCAGCGTGGCTTACGCAGACTGAGCAATCGAATCCTTTAGACGCGACTACAAGTGGCTTACCTTCGCCAAGTACCGCGTATATACTTCTCGATGCACCCGTGCAATCCGTTTCAATTCGGTTGTCGATCTGGGCCGTGCTTATACCAGACAATAATATGAGTATGCTTGTAAGTATGTTTTTCATGACTTTTGCTTTCCTACAAAGCTATCGCGAACCAGTTTGTCCGCTTGTCGTCTGTATGACCTTTTAACAAATTGGAAGCGAATTGGTTCTGGTATGCGAGTTTTGGGTGAAGATGGCGTTGCGATTAATCTCAATGGTTGTAGTATTTTTGCGGAACCAAATATCCACTCGTACTAAAGAAATTCAATGGAAACCATAGCACCATACGTACCAAAGAATAAAGTCAGAATTGTAACCGCTGCGTCGCTTTTCGATGGCCATGATGCCGCCATAAACTTGATGCGCCGCATAATCCAATCTACGGGCTGCGAGGTAATCCACCTGGGTCACGACCGCAGTGTAGAAGAAGTGGTAAACACCGCGATTCAAGAAGATGCACAGGCCATTGCCATGACCTCGTACCAAGGTGGGCATATGGAGTACTTTAAGTACATGTACGATTTGCTCAAAGAAAAAGGCGCTTCTCAAATCCGGATTTTTGGTGGAGGTGGTGGAACTATTCTTCCCGAAGAGATCGATGAGCTTCATGCATATGGTATAGCCCGCATCTACCACCCAGACGATGGGCGTAGGATGGGCCTTCAGGGAATGATCAACGATATGATTGAGAAGTGTGATTTCCCTACTGGCGATAAGCTAAACGGTGAGATGGAGAAGCTTGGCACTTATGAGACCAATGCCGTAGCTCACTTGATCTCGGCAGCGGAAAACAATCCTGAGTCTTTTAATGATGAAATCCAAAAAGTGCGCGATATGGCCGCGAAAGCCAATACGCCGATACTGGGTATTACAGGTACGGGTGGAGCAGGAAAGTCTTCCTTGGTTGATGAGCTCATTCGTCGCTTTCTAATCGATTTTGAAGACAAGCGACTGGCCATCGTTTCAGTCGATCCTTCGAAGCGAAAGACGGGTGGAGCCCTACTCGGTGACCGTATCCGAATGAACTCAGTAAACAACGGACGTGTTTACATGCGGAGTTTAGCCACACGCCAGAGCAATTTGGCGCTCAGTAAGCACGTTGCCGATGCGCTAAGCATTTTAAAAGCATCTGATTTTGATTTGATCATTCTCGAAACTTCGGGAATCGGCCAGAGTGATACCGAGATTCTCGATCACTCAGACGTATCGCTATATGTGATGACGCCCGAATACGGTGCGGCCACACAGTTGGAGAAAATCGACATGCTCGATTTTGCCGATGTGATTGCCCTTAATAAATTCGATAAACGCGGTGCTCTGGATGCCCTTCGCGATGTGAAGAAGCAATACAAGCGCAATCACCAGAAATGGGATGTTGCTGACGAAGACTTACCAGTTTTTGGAACCATCGCTTCGCAGTTTAATGATCCGGGAATGAATTCCCTTTACCGAAAGATCATGAATGAGTTGGTCGAAAAAACAGGAGCGAAGCTGAACTCTCAGTTTGGCGTAAGCAGCGAGATGTCAGAGAAGATCTACATCATTCCACCAGATCGCACCCGATACCTGTCTGAGATTTCGGAAAACAATCGCGCGTATGATAAAAAGGTACGCGCTCAAGCCGATGTAGCCGACAAACTATACGGATTGGCTACGAGTATCGCTCATCTAGGTGGTCCGAACAAAGTGAAAGACGAAGTCGTTTCTGATTCGCATTCCGAACTGGTTCAGAAGCTCGACGCTGAGTTTGAAAGCTTGAAAAAAGATTTAGATCCGCACAACTGGGACGCTATCGTGCAGTGGCAAGGTCTTAAAGATCGCTACGCCGCACCAGAGTTTGTGTTCAAGGTGCGCGACAAAGAAATAAAAGTGGCGACTCACACCGAGTCATTGAGCCACACGCAAGTGCCAAAAGTGTCCTTGCCAAAGTACCGAAGCTGGGGAGATGTACTCCGCTGGCAGCTTCAGGAGAATGTGCCGGGGTCATTCCCTTACACATCCGGAATTTACCCTTTCAAACGCGTAGGTGAAGACCCGACTCGTATGTTTGCCGGTGAAGGTGGGCCAGAGCGTACCAACCGTCGTTTTCACTACGTGAGCCAGGGAATGCCGGCAGCGCGTTTGAGTACGGCTTTTGACTCGGTTACCCTCTATGGAAACGATCCCGATCACCGTCCGGATATCTACGGGAAAATCGGAAACTCTGGGGTGAGTATCTGCTGTTTGGACGACGCGAAAAAGCTCTACTCAGGATTTGATCTCTGCGACCCAACTACATCAGTGAGTATGACGATCAATGGGCCAGCGCCCATGTTGCTAGGATTCTTTATGAATGCTGCGATCGATCAACAATGTGAGAAGTACATCAAGGAGAACGGCCTGGAAAAGGACGTTGAAAAGAAAATTGAGAAAATCTACAAAGACAAAGGAGCTAAGCGCCCTGAGTATCGCGGAGATCTTCCAGAAGGAAATGACGGTCTAGGACTTATGCTACTCGGAGTGACGGGAGATCAAGTTCTGCCAACTGATGTCTATGCAGAGATCAAAGCAAAGACTCTGAGCGTGGTGCGCGGAACGGTGCAAGCCGATATTCTCAAAGAAGATCAGGCGCAAAACACCTGTATTTTCAGTACGGAATTTGCCCTTCGCTTGATGGGTGATGTACAGCAGTATTTTATCGATCAGAAAGTAAGGAACTTCTATTCGGTGTCTATTTCTGGTTACCACATCGCTGAGGCGGGAGCTAATCCAATTACCCAGCTCGCTTTTACTTTGGCTAACGGATTTACCTATGTAGAGTACTACCTGAGTCGAGGTATGGATATCAACGCCTTTGGGCCAAACCTATCCTTCTTCTTCTCAAATGGAATTGACCCTGAGTACGCTGTGATTGGACGTGTGGCACGAAGAATTTGGGCCAAAGCACTTCGCGATAAGTACGGAGCCAACCCGAGAGCGCAGATGTTGAAATACCACATCCAAACTTCCGGCCGATCCCTTCACGCTCAGGAGATTGACTTCAACGATATCCGCACCACATTGCAAGCGCTTTACGCGATCTACGACAACTGTAATTCGCTCCACACCAACGCCTACGATGAAGCGATCACAACACCTACAGAAGAATCTGTAAGAAGAGCGATCGCCATCCAAATGATCATCAACAAGGAATTAGGGCTTGCCAAAAATGAGAACCCGATCCAGGGATCGTTTATCATCGAAGAGCTGACTGATCTGGTAGAGGAAGCAGTTCTTACCGAGTTTGATCGCATCACCGAAAGGGGTGGAGTGCTTGGAGCCATGGAAACTATGTACCAGCGCAGTCAGATTCAAGAGGAGAGCATGTACTACGAGACTTTGAAGCACACAGGAGAACTGCCGTTGATCGGTGTGAACACCTTTTTGAGTAGCAAAGGATCGCCTACAGTCACACCAGGTGAAGTAATCCGCGCTACGGAAGAAGAGAAGCAAGATCAGATCGAAACGAGAGATATGCTCCACAAGCGCAATGCCGACAAGGTGGAAACGGCACTGAAAGAAGTTCAGGAAGCTGCCTTGCGAAATGAGAATGTGTTTGAATACCTTATGGAAGCAGTGAAGTATTGCTCGCTTGGTCAGATTACTTCTGCACTTTTCGAAGTAGGAGGGCAGTACCGAAGGAATATGTAATCGGTCAGGGTACTCGAATATTAGAGTGCTTGACTAAGCAAAATTCGAGGTTGGTCATGTTAAGGTTGCTTTAAAATGGTTGAATGCCTGTGAGATATAGGCTGTTTTCACTAATTTAAGCGCTTAACCAATTAAAACTTCGATTTATGTCTTATTACAAAACCATTGACGGCCACAAGTACGATGGCGAATTAATTGATCTGGCTGATAAACTCACTGCAGGAGCAGGAGATGGGCAGATTTCGGTGGAAGATGCCAAATCGCTTTACAAAGCGGTAGCAGATGGCGACTCATACACCGATATCGAAAAAGCCACGGTGAGCTACTTGCGCGATAACTACAAGTGGACCGACGCTGCTGATGAATGGTTCCGGACGGAAGTACGAAAATGGGCGGCGACGAAATAAGTTGTCACTCATAAAGAAATCGAAGCCATCAGCTTGTGTTGATGGCTTTTTTATTTACATACTCCTCCAGATATAAAGCGAAGCCACAGATCGAAAGGGTTTCCATCGGTCGGCGCGATCGATCAAGGTTGGGTGATCTTGCTTTTCTCCTCCGAAAAAGTGCTTTTCCATCCCTTTGCGAATGCCTAGATCGCCAACCGGAAAAACATCTTCACGTAGTAAAGTGAACATCAGGAACATTTGGGCTGTCCACACTCCAACTCCCTTGATCTTGGTCAATTCTGCAATCACATCTTCATCGGTCATGGTGTGAAGCTTCGTGTTTAGACTTGGGTCTTCCATAAAGGCCTCAGAGATGGCATAGACGTATTTGATCTTTTGTCGGGAAAGACCAGCAGACCGAAGGTCCTCTGCCGAAGTCTCGAGAATCTGTGCTGGTAAAATCACAAAGTCGAGCACTTGATTGACCCTAGACATGATGGTCGCTGCTGCTTTGGTGGATAGTTGCTGCGAAACAACCGAATCGATAAGCGTCTCAAAGTCGCTTTTGGGCAAGGGTACGGCGATTGGCCCAACACGATCGATAATCTTTCCTAAATCGGGATCTACTCGATTGAGGTGTTCAACAGCTAACTCAATATTCATCTTCAGCTTTTTGCCAAAGATAAAAGCGAATTAGATTAAGCTAAACTCAAATTGCGGATGGCCTACCACACCATCTTCACTGTAAAAGTCGATAAAGCGAAGTTTGTAGTAGTACCCAGCCGATGTCTGAATGACCCATGAGCGGTTCGCATCTACTTCATAGGAAGCCAAGTCAAAATTGTAAAACTTCCAATCGTAGCCTATTTCGTCGGGAGCATTGGTGAAGTCGAGTGTTCCAACGGTTTCCCCATCTATTTCGTCAAATGGTATATCCAACACCTCAATGGCGTAGGTGCTGTTGGGGTTGAGTAAGACGCCGGTTACGAGGTAGGCGAGGGGTGGATCATCAAACTGGTGAGTGAATCGCGTAAAGCGAATGTGCCAGTCGTTGTCGGCAGGTATTTGTACCGATTCTCGATTTACAAAAGAGTAAAGATTGTACGACAACCCTTCTGCCTTGGGGATGGTGACCGTTGCAGTGCCTTCTGTGCCCATTTCTCTGAAGGCTATGGTGTATTCATAAGAATCGGAACGCTGTACCTGAAGCCAATAGTAGCCCAGATGCTGACCGGCACTATTGTATCCCAATTCCAAAAGGTAGACAGGCGTTTCGGTTCGCCAATCGCCCATAGCTGGCTGGTCGTAAACCAAGTTTGCATTCTCAATCACTTTCCCCTGGCCAAATCCTAACGTGTCGCTCGCTGTTTGGATATCTTTTGAATCCGATTTCCACGCACTCATCAACCGGGCATCATTGAGTATGATTTTATATCCATCAGCTCCGCCTTCGAGCCCGATATCCCAGGCTGTGTTTTCTGTAAAGCCAGTGGCTCCATTCAAATCGAAGTTGAAATACACTTGGTTGGGGTAACCCGCTCCCATATCAACCGAGTTCGAAGAAATCTCTCCGCGTTGAGCCGCTTCTACTGGAATTTCATCTTTCTCGCACGAGGCAAAAATCAATGCAAAAAGGGAAAGTGTAAGCAAATTGATTTTCATAATCAGAGATTGAAGTTGAATTTAAGGGTAGCGAAATAGGAAATTCCGTTTGCGACCAGAAACTCACCGCCACCCTGGTGAGCGCCACCACTAACGGTGGAATTGAGTGAGGTCACATCAAATATGTTTTTGGCTCCTACAAGAAGGTAAACCTTGTCTTTCCACAGCTTCCTGGAAACCGAAAGATCCAAATTGCTGAAAGCGTCTACGTATTGTTCAGAAAGGGTCTCGTCTTCACCGATAAATATGGACTTCCGCTTGCCGTTGTATTTGTAGTAGGCGTGAAGTGTACACCCGGTGTCAAATAGCTTAACACTGGTCTGGAATGCTACTTCTGGGCTGAAAGTCAGAGGTGAAAAGTCACCATTCGACAACTTGTTCTGTACCCCATTTGTTGCAAAGCTCAATTTTACATCGGCCCATTTTACTGATGAGGTAATGCTGGCATTGGCACCTGTGGTTCTTCGCTGACCAATGTTTACGTACGAGTATTCTGTTCCGCTGATTTGGGCCAACGTGATCAGGTTTTCAATGTCGTTGTAGTAACCGGTGAGCTCCCAGCCAAATTTTGCTGCCGTGCTTTTTACCGATAGTGCTAGGTTTTGACTCGTCTCGGCTTCTAAGTCTTCATTTCCCTGGATATTGTGATTGATGTCGACAAAGTCGAAGTCCAGTTCCTTGATACTCGGAGCGCGGAATCCCATGGCGTAGCTAGCGCGTACTTGGATGTTTTCGAATGGGGTGTACAAGGCATTTAGCGAGGGCACCCACGGAGCATCGTATCGGGTGTTGTACGATTTTCGAATTCCAGGTTTTACGCTCACAAGCGGGTGAATTTTCCAAGTGGCCGTGGCAAACAAGGCGTAGTCACCAATTTCGTCGTCGGCGCCAATACGCTTTCCCGTGGCCTTTTCAAAACGCAAGTCGTAGCCAAACTCAGCTTGTATGGTTGGGTTCCACTGTTTGATCATCGATCCACGGCTCATATAAGCTGACACTTCTGATGTGTCAATCAGGCCGGGATCTGCGGAGAGCTCGCTTTCAACTCCAGTCAAATCGGTCAGGTAGGTGTCCTTGTTTCGAATAAACTTGTTGTATCCAAAAACCACGCGTCCATTCCAATCTCTTGAGAACTCCTTTTGACCTCTCAAACCACCGTCTATTCGGCGGGTGCGGTAGTAATCGTCGAATGCCGTTTCGCCGTAAACGCCTCGTGGGGTTCCGCGGTTTATGATCTCTTCATCGAAATATGAACCGAAAAGCTCAATGAAACCTTTGTCAACGATCTGGCGGAACTTAAAATCTCCGAAGTACTGGGTTTTCGGATTCCAGGTTTGCGCGCGAGAAGAATCGGCAATGTTTGATCGCTGGTGGTAGAATGGGTCATCGCCTTCTGTCCAGCCATCGAAGTAATTTCTCCCAAAGCCCAGTTTTACGCTCTGCTTCTTCCACCCGAGCTCCACATTTGCCGAGCCGTTAAAATGACCGGTAGATTCGGTGTAGGTGTCGATTGAGACAGCTTTGGAATTTGTTTTTGGCGCTTTGGTGATGATGTTGATCGTTCCACCAATAGCGTTCGATCCGTAGTTTACTGAGAGTGGGCCTTCCACGATTTCAACACGCTCTACTTGACTCACGTTGATTTGACTCAGGTCGATATTTCCATCCAAGCGGCCTACTACTGGGACGCCATCAACCATGATCAAGACTCCTTCGCCGCCTACACCTTGAATGCTGAGCGAAGAACCGAGAACAAAGTCATTCCCAACACGGAAATTAATTTCGTTTTTGAGAACATCGTCGAGTGTAATCGCTCCACGGGCGGCCATCTCTGTGCCGTCAATAACGCGCACCTTATTCAGCGACTTTCGCGAGTCTATCGAATCGTACTGTGCTGTTACAACGGCTTCTCCCAGCTGGTGATTCTTGACTTGGAGCGTCCAGGTGCTCAGCCCAGATGAATAGACAAGGGTGTCGGTGTTGTACCCAAATGCAAGAGCGATGAGCCTGTCTCCATCTTTGAACTGACTCGTAGAAACCACTCCATTCTTATTTGAAATCAACTTCAAATTTTGGTTGGTATTCACCACGGTCACCCAAGGAATGGCGACGGCGTTCTTATCAGAAAAGTGCAGCTCTTGCCCAAGGGCGAACTGCACTATTCCAGTTAACAATATGCTCAGTAGCCAGTACTTCAAACTATTCTCTCTGGTATTTCGGATTAAAAGGTCTATCGAGCACACTTGTCAACACGTTGGTTGATTGGTTAAATTTCTTGGTCAGTTTAGTGTGCAGAACTATGGGTTGAATAGAACTCTGTGGTGAAAGTAAGTGCGGAAGAATCTCATCCTTCCACACTTTTATTGAAAGAAATCTCAAGCAATCTGACCAAGTATTTGCGATCTCTTTACAAAGCATCTTCACCATTATTGTTTTTAGGATTCCATGTATTTTGCAATACACTCCTTGATTTCTGCACGGTGTTTTTTTGTTGACTTGTCGTATGTACCACCCATTTCAAACAAGTTTTGCCATAGGTGCTTATTGTCGACTTTGGCCTTCAATTTCATCGTTTGGTTTTCTTCAAACAATTCATCCCATGCCAAGCGCACGTCATTCCAGAAAATGTTGTTTTTCTCCCAGTAATCCACTGCCGCTTGGCAACTGTAATCACCCGTAGTAAAAGCTTCCATTCCCTTCTCGTAGCAAATCACTTTATCGCCTGTTTCATCACGAACGATTTTTTCATTGTCCTGCTCGAGGAACCAACCGTTTTCGGTGATTTCAATGCGGCTGTTACGACGCATCACGTTGTAGTCGCTTCGCTTGGTATATTCTCTTCGTGGAAGGGGAGCATCGCCAGTAGCTTCCCAGTAGTGCTTCCCGTCTACGTGTACCCACGTACCTTTTGCTTCGTATCTCGGGCTATCGTCTACTTGAAACACTTTTTGAGTCCACGTTCCAGCGACTTCTTCGTCGGTAAAACTGATCTTCTTCCACGTTTGATCTTTGTCGTATACGAGAAGTTCATTCTCTTCGTAAACCCAGTCTTGTCGCCAGTGCTTGATTACCATCGTGTCGTTGATTACCAGCAGGTGTTGAAACGAAATAAAATTCGGCTCATCTGCTACAATAGTCACGTATTCGATTCCCGATGTACTGTATCGGTCGTAGTATTCATAAGCCGTGTCGGGCGAGAAGGTTTCTGCAAAGTCAAAGCTTACTTTGTAGCATCCTACCATCGATTTGATGGCTTCGATGTCTGCAGATTTCTTCGCATCCTGCGAGAATAGGCTCGTAGTAGCGAGAAGGGCTAGAAAAAGAGCGGTCAGATTTTTCATTGTATTATCCGTTGATGATGATTTTGTATGTAGTTGTTTGCGCATCTTGGTTCACGCGAACAAAGTATATTCCTGAAGCAAGGCCATCAGTTGACACTCTTTCCGTGCGGTTTGCACTTTCGATAGAGCGCACTACGCGACCCGTTTGGTCGATCAACTGAATGTTTGTGTTTCCTTCAATTCCTTCGATCTGGAAAGAACCAGTGGTGCTTGGATTTGGGAAAATTGAAAGACCAGCGGTTGGATCCACATCGTTTGAGCTCAACACGCCGTAGAAGCTGATGCCCATTTCGTAAACTCCTGTGCCAGATCCACCGAAACCGGTAAATACAATTTGGTAAGTGTCACCATTTTCAGTCTTCACGAAGTAGCTTAGGTCTTCTGTCAATAGCCAGCCTTCTGTGAAGTCGAAAGTTTTCCAATCAAAACCAATGGTATTGATAGCTGCGCTAAACTCACCTGGCTCGGCAATGGTAACATCTGTTTCACCCACTTCGCTCACTTCTACAAAGTGATTGTGCATGACACCAGCCACGGCGTATGGAGTACCGTTGTAATCATCAATAAATCGAGTGAATGTGATGTCCCACTCTGATGATAGTGGCTCGCGATCAAGTATTTCGCCCGTTTCGATGCTGTAGTACACAAAGTTCTTACCTGAGTAATTTGCTTTGTCTATTTCCATGGTTACTTCGTCAGAACCATCCAAATTGGCGTAAGTGAAGGTGTAAATCCCACCTGCCAAAGACTCGATCATGATTTTCTTGTAAGTCTCATCGGCAAGTTTGATCACCTGTACGCTATCTCCGGATACAACGTGTGTAATGAAGTTGTAGTCACCCCATCCCAAATCAGTCTCAGAACTGCTGTACCTATTGAAAGCTCCTACACCCCAGCTTGTAGCGCTGTTGTATAGTTTCTCCCAGTTCGCTACTTCCGAATCGTCGGTTATCGTTGCCCAATCTTCGATAGCAACGGGTGCATTGTACACTTCCAAACCTTTCTGGCAGTTGGCACGGATAGATGCCGTGAAACCAGAAATTTCGAATGCCAGATCCCAGTTATCGAGTTCGGCGCTGTACTGATTTCCAGTTTGGAGATCGTACCAAACTTGTTGGGCGTAACCCGGTCCTGTTTCTACAGTTTCGTTTACTACTTGGCCTACCATGTTGGTCGTTGCCAAAATTGATCCTATGAGTAAAGCTTTGATTTTCACGCTATGTTAATTTAGACTGGTTTTAAATTAGCGCAAAGAAACAGTCAGAATTCGACTCCAACAAGAGTCAAAGATCGATTTTGAGAAAAATACCTTTTTTGTGGTATGCGGCGAGGATAGGCCTTATTTACTCGTATCTCAGAGCTTCAATCGGATCGAGCGACGCAGCCTTTTTTGCCGGGTAGTATCCACTCACTACCCCAACAATGAAGCAGAGCACCACACCCATGATGATCCAGGCCCACGGAATGATGAAAGATGAACCAATGAAGAGCGAAACCACATTGCCCGCAGCTATACCTAGGATGATACCCAAGAATCCACCGAGCTGACCGATTAAGATCGCTTCCACTAAAAACTGATTCCGAATTCGGCTACTGCTGGCACCGATTGCCTTTCTGATCCCGATCTCTCTCGTGCGCTCTGTTACGCTCACCAACATGATATTCATCAGGCCGATGGCCGCACCGAGCAATGTGATGGAGCCAATCAAGGTGGCGATCACAGCAATCACCGAAATTTGCTCAAGTATCATATTGGCCATGCTATCGCTTTGGGTGATCCCGAAAGAGTTTTTCTCACTGGGTTTGTCGCGACGCACAGACCGCATAATACCGGATGCAGCCTGTTGGGCGGCTTCGAGTTCTTCGGCCTTTGCTGTCTGAATATTGATGACGTAGTCGTTCTTGGCGCCGAGAAAATTGAGTCGAGCGGTGCGCAGAGGTATGATGACTTGATTGTCGCCCCCCATACCAAAGCTATCGCCCTTCGACTCCAATAAGCCCACGACGAGCAACTTCTTTCCACCAATGAAAATTTCCTTTCCAATGGGATCAGTGGCTCCTTCGTTGAATATTTTTTCTACGATATCGGTACCTATCAGCGCTACCTGTGTACCGAGGTCGTGCTCCGTTCGGTTGAAATCTCTTCCCCGCTCTATGAAGTACCCTGCCGTAGCTAAGTAGTCTTGAGATCCAGCAATGACTTGCACGTTGGGATCCGATTTTTCTGATTGATGCTTGACGGTGGCCGCAAAACTGATCATAGCCGACACCGATGTGGTAGCCGGATACTCGTACAAATCCAAAAACTGCATCGCTTCTCGGTAGAGAATGGGCTCATTTTGCTTGGCCCGTTCACCACCTTGAAAGCCGCCCATACCACCTGTGTTTGATCGAATGTTAAATGTATTCGACCCCATCCGCGAAAAATTGTCTTCAATTTTATTTTGGAGCGCTGTGATGGAAGTCAGAATTCCGACCAGAGCGGTAATCCCCACGGCTATGATGAGTGCAGTAAGAATGGTGCGCAAAAGCTGACCCTTAATGGCCCCTACGGCTATTTTGACGTTCTCGATGTGAAAACTTTTCACTAAAAACCCAGTTTAGATAAATACTTGATGTAAAACTACGATTATCGGCTGGAGAGCTTTAACCACTCATCATAAATTGGTAAATTCGCGCCACTTCAAAATTCTCCAATTATGGTATTCGATTTAGATATGATTAAGGCGGTCTACGAGCGATTCCCTTCAGGTGTAGAAGCGGCTCGTCAATTGCTCAATAGACCACTCACCCTTACAGAAAAGATTTTGTATACGCACCTTTCGCAGGGTAATGCGACTGAGGAGTATACACGTGGAAAGTCTTACGTAGACTTTGCCCCAGACCGAATTGCAATGCAAGATGCAACAGCTCAGATGGCTCTGCTTCAGTTTATGCAAGCCGGTAAAAAGAAAACAGCGGTTCCTTCTACAGTTCACTGCGATCACTTGATCCAGGCAAAAGTTGGCGCATCTGTCGATCTGCAAAACGCGATCAACACGAGCTCAGAAGTGTTTAACTTCCTTGAGTCTGTTTCAAACAAATACGGTATCGGGTTCTGGAAACCAGGTGCTGGAATCATTCACCAGGTAGTACTCGAAAATTACGCCTTCCCAGGTGGGATGATGATCGGAACTGACTCGCACACAGTAAATGCTGGTGGTCTCGGTATGGTGGCTGTAGGTGTTGGTGGTGCTGATGCTGTAGATGTGATGGCTGGTATGCCTTGGGAGCTGAAATTCCCGAAACTAATCGGTGTGAAGCTTACCGGTAAACTAAATGGTTGGACTGCACCGAAAGACGTGATCTTGAAGGTGGCGGGTATCCTAACGGTAAAAGGTGGTACGGGATGTATCGTTGAATACTTTGGTGAAGGGGCTAAGAGCCTGTCATGTACTGGAAAAGGTACAATCTGCAACATGGGTGCAGAGATCGGAGCGACGACATCTACATTTGGTTACGACGAATCTATGGAGCGATACCTTCGCGCCACAGGCCGTGCAGAAGTTGCCGACCTAGCCAATGGAATAAAAGACCACCTAACGGGTGACGATGAAGTATACGCCAACCCAGAGAAGTACTTTGATCAAGTTATTGAAATCGACTTGTCGACTTTGAGTCCGCACGTAAACGGACCTTTCACCCCAGACCTAGCGACACCAGTTGCAGAAATGAAGGAGAAAGCAACAGCTAACGACTGGCCGACAAAAATAGAGTGGGGATTGATCGGTTCTTGTACCAACTCTTCGTACGAAGATATTTCAAGAGCTTGCTCTATTGCTGAAGACGCATTGGCAAAAGGATTGAAGCCAAAAGCTGAGTTTGGAATTAACCCAGGTTCTGAGCAAGTGCGCTATACAATCGAGCGCGATGGATTTATCGACACATTCAATAAACTCGGTGCAAAAATCTTTACGAATGCCTGTGGTCCATGTATTGGGCAGTGGGCGCGTACAGGAGCTGAGAAGGGAGAAAAGAACTCAATTGTTCACTCATTCAACAGAAACTTTGCGAAGCGTGCTGACGGAAACCCAAATACACACGCTTTTGTAACATCGCCTGAGATGGTAGCTGCCATCGCGATATCGGGAGACCTTGGGTTCAACCCAATCACCGATACCTTGGTGAATGACAAGGGCGAAGAAGTAAAATTAGCCGAGCCAACAGGGTGGGAGCTCCCTCCAAAAGGATTTGCGGTAGAAGACGCAGGATATAAAGCCCCAGCCGAAGACGGTTCTGGTGTTGAAGTTAACGTGAGCCCAGAGTCGAAGAGACTTCAACTCCTTTCGCCATTCGCACCTTGGGATGGAAAGAATATTGAAGGAATGAAGCTTTTGATCAAGGCCTTTGGTAAGTGTACAACCGACCACATTTCGATGGCGGGACCATGGTTACGCTTCAGAGGTCACCTTGACAATATTGCAAACAATACCTTGACGGGTGCGGTTAATGCATTCAACCAGGAAACGGATAAAGTGAAGAACCAACTTACTGGAGAATACGGTGGTGTACCTGATGTACAACGGGCATACAAGGCTGCTGGAATCCCAACTATTGTGGTAGGTGATCACAATTATGGTGAGGGGTCTTCGCGTGAGCACGCGGCTATGCAGCCACGACACCTTGGAGTTCGCATAGTCTTGGTTAAATCCTTCGCTCGTATTCACGAGACGAACTTGAAGAAACAAGGAATGCTCGGTTTAACGTTTGCCAACGAAGCAGACTACGATAAGATTCAAGAAGACGATACAATCTCTACATTGGATCTCGATCAGTTTGCTCCCGATAAGCCAATTACGCTTTTGGTGAAGCACGCCGATGGGTCGGAAGATCAAATCGTTTGTAACCACACATACAACGCCAACCAAATTGATTGGTTTAAGGCAGGGTCTGCGCTTAACTTGATTAAGAAACTTCAGGCTTAAGCCGAGACTACCGATTCATTAATTTTACAGAATCCCGAGCCATTTGGTTCGGGATTTTTTTTTGTCCAGCACCCTTTGACTACTTGTGGTAGCCTTTATAGCGCGAATCGTTGTACACTTATTGACTTAGATTAAACCACCTAGAAAACTTAGGATTTGGTTTCGGAACAACTGTTAAAAAGTAAAAATTCGGTGTGCAATATGCTGTTGAAAATCAGTTGATTTATAATAAATGTGGAAAAAATCAACCCTATTCCAATTCAAAAAATCGTCATAATAGGTCTCTAAATCCTATTTTCGAACTCAAATCAAAACAAAAAATCATGAAAAAAGTTTTAGGTCTTTGCGCCTTAGCGGCTACCATGTTTGTAGCAACACCGGAAGCATCAGCTCAAGAGAGTTTCGGTAATGCCGGTATTGAACTAGGTCTTCCAATGGGTGACTGGGCTGAGGATATTTACGGGTTCTCTTTCGGAGTTACAGGAGGATATGAACTTGGAATCTCAGATAATTTTGGAGTGAACATTGATGCTGGATACCAGCTTCTGACAATTTCTGACGACGCTTCAGACATCATTGCAAACTCTGCTTTAATTCCTATTCAGCTCGGTGGAAGATATTACCTTGATGAGTCGCGTTCAGGTCTATTCCTCGAAGGAAAAGTTGGAGTTCACATCTGGACTGTTAAAACTGAAGACATAGATTTGGGTGCGTTCGGTGGTACTATCGAAGGTGACAATAACTCAGAAACATACCTCAGTTTTGCTCCACAAGTTGGTTACTTCTTGAACGAGAATATTTCTTTGGCTCTTCGCTACCAGATGTTTTTCATCTCTGAAGATGAGGATGCTGGAACTGATAGCATGACAGGAAGCCTTCTTGGTTTGAAAGCAGCATACAACTTCTAAGCCTTTCAGATAATTGTTTGGTTGACCTGATTTCTATTCGGGTCATATCGAAATTAGATAAAGCCGCCCCGAAGACTTTCGGGGCGGCTTTTTGTTTGAGTATATTCTGCTATTTCGCTGATGCGCAATGCCCTACAATCAGATATTCGAACTAGTTGAACGTTTTTTTTATATTTGAGTTTAACCATGAAACAGAATCAACGATGAAAATCAAAAGCTTACTCCTTGTAATCGCGGCTCTGGCATTGACTGCTCAGGCAAAAGCCCAATCAGACAAACTTCAAATTGGCGTATTTGGCGGGATCTCAATTTCAGATTTTTCTCGGTCTATACCTTATACAGCTGGAATTGCTGGAACCTATGAGTTCGGGATCTCAAATAAGTTTGCCCTAGTGGGAGATGTCGGATATCAGAGATGGTATAATTTGGATTGGGACCAGAGAGTTGAATTTATTCCGATTCAAATAGGTGCGAGATACTATTTGAAATCTCAGTTTAATGGTCTTTACGCCGGTTTGATCGGAGGGATGAATTTTTCGCGTCTGAGCTTTGATGATAGTTTTCCTGGGAGGTTGTCCGGTTACGAACGCACAGATCAAGGTTACAGCATAACACCGTCAATCGGATATGTATTTGGTCAACATTTCGCGGCTGATTTAGGAGCCTATTACGCTTTCTACGGAGCCAATTTTGTTGATATGAGATTGAAGTTAGTCTATAGCTTTAACTTGTAGCTAGACGTTTAGAAATCCCGAACTGAAAGGTTTGAGATATTGTTATAGTTATTAACCAACTTACAAAATAGAGACACCGATGAAAATCAAAAACTTACTTTTTGGAATAGCCGTTCTGGCCTTATCTACTCAGGTAGATGCGCAATCAAGTAAAGTTCAGGTTGGAGCCCTTGTCGGGACTGATTTGTTGGATATTGAACGTTTTGATGTCGACTACCTTAGCTATGGATTTGCAGGATCTTATGAACTAGGGATTTCCAGCAAATTCGCTCTTGTTGGAGATATAGGAGTTAAATTTTGGCAAGGAAGTAGAAAACCGACGATGATACCTGTTCAGGTCGGAGGTCGGTATTTTTTACAATCACAAGATAAAGGTGTGTATGCGGGATTGATTGGAGGGATAAACTACACGCGATATAAATATACCAGCAGAGGAGATGAAGTCGTTAACGAAGATCAAGGCTACAACCTGACGCCTTCAGTCGGATATGTATTTGGTAAACACCTCTCCACAGATCTTGGAGTCCAATACTTCAGATCCTTTGATTTTGACATAGTTGAATTGCAACTAAAAGCGATTTACAGTTTTAATCTGTAGGTGTATCTCATTGCACAGCTATATAAAAAGCCCCCTGACATTGATGCGTCAGAGGGCTTTCTTGTTGAAGGTTTTACTTAACTTGTTTTTATCCCTTAGGCAGAGCAAAATCGGGCGCATCAAATCAGATGATGCATTTGAATAATTGGGAAACCGAGCACGCATTAATTATAGCATCTAAAAGTCTTTCCTTTCTTACAATTCCACTATTTTTGGGCTCCTATCAAAATTGATTGTGGCAGAACTAAAGAACGATCTTATTCTAAGAGCGGCCAAAGGCCAATCTGTTGAGCGAACTCCTGTATGGCTGATGCGTCAAGCTGGGCGAATCCTCCCCGAATACCGAGCTGTGAGAAACAGCCTATCGGGCTTTAAAGAGTTGGTAGAAACTCCAGAACTAGCTGCAGAAGTGACCATCCAGCCAGTAGACATCCTTGGGGTAGATGCGGCCATCATCTTTTCAGATATTTTGGTTGTACCTGAAGCCATGGGACTCACCTATGAGATGGTGGAGAAAAAGGGTCCTTGGTTTCCCAAGACGATCAGCTCTGAGAATGATTTTGCGAATATTCGCGTAGCAGACCCCAATGAACTCGACTACGTGTACAAAGCCATAGAGCACACTTTGGCGGGACTAAATGGCCGCGTGCCGCTTATCGGTTTTGCTGGTGCTCCGTTCACCATTCTCTGCTATATGGTGGAGGGAAGCGGTTCGAAGACTTTTTCGAAGGCCCGAAAGATGATTTTTCAACGTCCCGACTTAGCGCATAAGTTGATGGATATGATTACGGAAACCACCATTTCGTACTTACACGCCCAAGTAGATGCTGGAGTGCACATGCTACAAGTGTTTGATTCCTGGGCAGGAATTTTGGATAAGGACTTGTACAAGGCCTTTTCGATGCCTTATCTCGAACGCATTGCCGACTCTTTGAGTTCACGCGTTCCGCTTACCTTGTTTGCCAAAGGAGCCCATTTTTCGATAGACGATTTGGCTTCAACTTCGTGTAGAACGATCGGAGTAGATTGGAACACCCCACCAGCCTATGCTAGAGCGCAGGCGGGCCCTGATAAAACCCTTCAAGGAAACCTGGATCCAACGGTACTCTATGCCGATGGCAAGGAAATTGCTAAACACACCATCAAAATGCTTGAATCATTTGGTTCTGAGAAGCACATTGCTAACTTGGGCCATGGGGTTTACCCAGATACAAACCCCGATTCAGTTAAAATTTTTATAGATACAATTAAATCATATGAACATGACAAAAACCAATAATCTTCTCTTGCTACTTTTCGCTTGGGTTGCTCTCTTGCCTGTTCAAGCTCAAGACGATGACCCAGATGCTAACGACAATAACTTGGTTCCGAACCCAAGTTTTGAGCGCTATGAAGGTGCCTTGAGAAGAGATGGACAATTTGATTTAACAGAAGGTTGGGTCAATGCTACTGATAATATTTCAGAACTCTTTGCAACGGATGTGCGAAGTCGGTATATCAGTGTTCCCGAGAGTTCCTACGGATATGAGCACGCCTTTGACGGCGATGGCTACGCTGGTATCATGACTTACGTATATAGAAGTCGAAATAAAACGCGTACGTATATTTCAACGCAGCTCGAGCAGAAACTGGAAGAAAATAAGCTGTATTGTGTGAAGTTTAGAGTTTCTCTCGCAGAGCGTTCGAGATATGCTACTAACAATATGGGTGTGGTGATATCCAAAAGCAAGGTGAGTAGCCGATCGGCTTCGATCAGTAATTCGAACGCCATAACCAACCAATTTAACCCAATCATTAAGCAAACAGATGGGTGGTACGAAGTGTGCTCGCGATACGCAGCAAAAGGTGGCGAGCAATATTTGACCATTGGAAACTTTGAATCGGATGCCAATACGCAGACCGAAACGCTCGAGCTTCCTTCTAAGTACGCCGAAGAAGGACAAATTTCGGGTGCTTACTACTTCATAGATATGGTGGAAGTTACCAAAGCAGATGCCGATGGACTTTGTGGGTGTGAAAGTTCGAAAATCCCAGAAAACAAGGTGATTTACTCGGCTTCAGTTCAATTGAACGACGATATGTCTGTGAACCAGAAAATAGAAGCTATCGACGCCTACTTCTACCAATACAAATCTTCACCAGTTTCGGCTACAACTCGATCAATCGATCAGATCATCGAATTGATGAACGCCGACCCAGAATTGTATGTGGAAGTGATTGGGCATATGGATAATGAAGAAATCGCTCTTTCAAAATCGGAATCTTCGTTGACGAATCTCGATGAAGATCGAGCTAAGAATGTAGTGAACTACATGGTTAATCAAGGTATTGAACGAGGCCGTCTCATGCCAAAAGGTGTGAAAAACACTGAGCCAGTTTCAAAAATGAAAACGCCGCTATCTCTTGCTAAGAACAGAAGAGTAGAGTTTGTCGTGACAAAATAAGCGATCAACTAGAAACTAAAATCCGGTGATCAGTCACCGGATTTTTTTTTCTTCATGTATTCATGCGAATTGTACTACATATTGTTCTCATTTGTTTGAGCGTTGTGGCTCATGCCCAAAACCTGGTACCCAATCCAGGGTTTGAAGACCTTTTTACCGACCCTGAATACCAATGGGTGCAGCCACAAGGGGCTTCATACCACTATGCGCCAGTCGGCGAAGCGCATTCCCACTCGGGAGAGTACATTAATGGGATCTGCATGTACAGCCATGCGGCAAATGAGTATTTGCATATCAAATTGGTTGAGCCAGTGAAGGCGGGCGAAGAGTACATCCTCGAGTTTAGCATGATCCTAGCCGACTACAAAGATCATGGCTATGCCAACCAACGATATTTAGGTGTTTACTTCGGGAATGAAGTGCTTGAT
Source organism: Bacteroidia bacterium (assembly GCA_030427905.1). Lineage (GTDB taxonomy): Bacteria > Bacteroidota > Bacteroidia > Flavobacteriales_D > Cryomorphaceae > CBDDKU01. The sequence goes on along the minus strand of JAUICL010000003.1, from coordinate 595,139 downwards.
ACCAGGGAGCCAAGCGATCTCTACGAGGTTCCGCAGATCCGTTTCACCCTTCCCGATTCGGGTCGCTACAATTGGTTCACCCTGCATGATACCATCACCCTTGATCGTGATTTTGCATATATGACCATTGGGTATTTTGACGCTACACGAGAGTTTGAGCAAACAGAGCGGTATCTCGAAGATCGTGGGTTTGATTTGCCATCGGAAGAAGTCCAAGAAAAACCTGAGCCAAAGGAAGATATGTCGTGGCTGTACTTACCGCCTGATGAGCAGAAGGCTTACATCAAAGCGGAGCGAAAAAGGGCCAAGAAAAAAGGGAAGAAGGAAGATGAGCCTGATCGTTTTGCCCCGCCAAAGGTGATTTACCAGCCGGCAGATGAGCTCGCTCCGCCTAGTATTCAAACGCCGTATTCCTTTTCGGTACGCTACTATTTCGATGATATTTGTCTACGACTTGCCGATTTGGACTCCCTGGCTTGTACACCCCAGTCCAAATCGCCAAAACTCGAACCGGGGCAAACCATTGAGCTTCGAAGCGTGTTCTTTGAATCGGGGTCAGCTCAGTTGATCAATGAGTCGGAGTCTCAGCTCTTGGCCCTGAAGCAGGTTTTAGACCAGCATCCTGAATGGAAAATAGAAGTACAGGGCCACACGGATAATGTAGGGCAGAAACAAGCCAATCAGCTACTTAGTCAAGAGCGGGCCGCAGCGGTAGTTCAGTGGCTAACAGAGCATAGTATCGATGCCGATCGCCTGTCAGCCGTAGGTTTTGGAGACACCAAACCCATCGGCAGAAACGATACCGAAGAAGGACGAAGGCAGAATAGGCGAGTCGCATTCTTAATCAAATAGAGCCCAATAGAACTTTAATTCCTATTTTACTCACCCATGGAGAGCAGCCATACACCCAGGTCGATAAGCCTAAAGAAAAATGATCCAAAAACTATCAATGGTTGGGCCATGTACGATTGGGCGAATTCGGTGTATTCACTGGTGATTACATCGTCCATTTTTCCCATTTTTTATGAGAATATTACTTCCGAAAAAGTGGAAGTTCTTGGTGGTACTTTTCTCAATACCGCGCTTTATTCATACACGCTTTCCATCTCTTTTTTGATTGTAGCATTGATTTCGCCACTACTATCTGGAATAGCCGATGCCGCTGGCAAGAAGAAGTCATTTATGAAATTCTTCTGCTACCTAGGCGGAACGGCGTGCATGGGGCTTTACTTTTTTAGCGCCGATCACCTTCTTATTGGTTTGAGCATGGTGGCTCTTGCCGGGATTGGATTTTCCGGTTCACAAGTCTTTTACAATGCTTACTTGCCAGAAATAGCAAGTGTGGAGCGGCAAGACGAAGTGAGCGCCAGGGGCTTTGCATTAGGGTATATTGGAAGCGTTATTCTGCTAGTGGTCAATATTTTGATGATCATGAACCCGGAAGTTTTTGGACTGGAAGATGATGGAACGCCGGCACGAATCTCATTTGTTATGGTTGGGCTATGGTGGATGGGCTTTGCTCAGATCAGTTTCAACAGACTACCCGATAATGTCTACGGTAGGTCCATCAAGGGCTCGGTGCTGTACAAGGGATACCTCGAATTGAGAAAGGTGTGGTTTGAACTCAAGGCTACTTCCAGGCTCAAGCGCTATCTCATCGCGTTTTTCGTGTTCAATATGGGTGTGCAAACCGTCATGTACATGGCGGTGAGCTTTGCTAAAAAGGAGATTGTAGACATGCCTGATAGCGGTTTGATCATCAGTATTCTAATCATCCAGGTCATCGCCGTTCTGGGGGCTTACTTGTTCTCGTACCTGAGTTCTCGGTTTTCGAATATCAAGGCGTTAATTATCTCGGTTTTGATTTGGGTGGTGGCCTGTTATATTGCCTACATCATATACACGCCCTACGAGTTTTACGCCTTGGCGGCCTTGGTGGGGCTGGTGATGGGGGGCATTCAGTCCTTGAGCCGCAGTACCTATTCAAAGTTTCTTCCAGAAACCATTGACCACGCATCCTACTTTAGCTTTTACGACGTTTGCGATAAGTTGGGAATTGTTTTGGGAACTTTCGCCTTTGGATTCATTTATGAGCTCACAGGCGACCTTAGAAATTCAGCCTTGACTTTGGGGTCGTTTTTTGTAGTAGGGCTCGTGCTCTTGTTGCTCGTTCCTAAAAAGGAACGGGTGGCTTAAAAGGAAATGGCTACCGAAGTTCCTACACCATTTTTTACACTGATTTCGCCATTTATTTGATCACAAAGAGCTAGAACTAGCTCCAGCCCCAGTTTCTTATTATCTTTTGTACAAGGACCTATTCCTTTTCCGTTGTCTGAGATCAATAACTCGTGTTTAGTATCGTTTTTCCGATTCAATCTCACTACGAGTTTGCCTGCCTGATTCTCGTCAAAGGCGTGTTCCAAAACATTTGAAACCAGCTCCGTAGCAATCATTCCTAAGTTTATGGCTAAATCGAGTTCAAACAAAGGGGAGCAGTGGTCTATATCATGCTCTATTGATGCTTTGGTACAATGATTTTGACACATGGTTTCTACTAGCTCATTCAGATAAGTACCAAAATCGATCCGGTTAAACTCTGAACTTTTGTAGATGGTGTTGTGAGCAATGGCCATGGCGTTTATCCGTGACTTACTCTTTTCGATCGCTTTTATTACATCATCAGATTTATGCTCTCGAAACTGAAGATTCAAGAAACTGGAAATTATCTGCAGGTTGTTTTTGACCCGATGGTGGATTTCTTTCAAAAGAATTTCATTTTCTTCATTCTTCTGAACTAGAGAGTCTTTCAGGTCTCTTTTTTCTGTAATGTCCTGAGCTATCCCAACGAGTTTTCCATCGGGCATTCGCTTGCTAGACCACTGCGACCAGATCAATTTCCCATCTTTGGTTCGCAAGGGGCGCTCCTGAAGCTTGGCTACATCCTGCTCGTAGGTGCCTTTAGCCATTTCAAGTACGATCTGCTCGCGCTCTGATTTGTTCATGATTCCAGCATCGGTGAGCTCGTACCAGTTTTTACCCAGAACTTCGGATGGTGCAAAGCCAAGTACATCCTTCACGGCGTTATTTGCAAACACGATTTGGCCGTTTTCATCTGCCACTAATACGATGGCAGCGATGTGGTTATACGCTCCAAACTCATGCTCTATGTCGGTACTCTTGCCCATGATTTAACCTCACATCTTGATGTAGTAAAGGTATGAACCAAAGATATAAAAGACCATAAAATTGCTCGTTAAGGGAGTTGACTCTGGGTCATTTCACCTTTTCTGAGTTTCCAATAAAATATGTTTATAGAGCGCGCATTTGAAACAACTTATCGCTGCGATTGTACGTCGCAAGCGTCTTGGTTTTGTTCAAACGTCTATTTTTGCAGTCAAAATTTATTTCATGTCGGAATCTCCAGACTTTGATGTTGCCATCGTTGGTGGTGGAATAGTAGGCGCAGCTACCTTTTACAAACTCCAAGCCAAGCACCCTTCGCTGCGCATTGTCTTGATTGAGAAAGAAGACATGTTGGCCGATCATCAAACTGGTCACAATAGTGGTGTAATCCACGCCGGGCTGTATTACAAACCTGGCTCGCAGAAAGCTATAAACTGCGTGAAAGGCCGTAAGGAGCTGGTGGCTTTCGCCAAAGAGCACAATGTGCCCCACGAAGTGTGTGGGAAGATAGTTGTGGCCGCCGATGAGTCGGAATTGCCACAGTTAGAGAAGGTGTATCAGACGGCGCAGGAGAACGGTATCGAAGGAATTAAGCTGATCGATCGAGATGAAATCAAGGAGCGCGAGCCGTTTTGTGAAGGAATAAAGGGGATCTACGTCCCTGTTACCGGAATTATCGATTATAGAGCCGCTACTGCCAAAATGGTAGAGCTAGCACTTCTGGTGAATCCGAAGAGCAAAGTGGTGCTGGGAGCCGAAGTAAAAGAGATTCGCAAAGGCGATGGAGCCAATACGCTCGTTACGCCAAAAGGTAATTATACTGCACGTTATCAGGTGTTTTGTGCCGGCTTGCAAGCCGATAGAATGGCCCGCAAAGATGGGGTAAAACTCAAGGAGAAAGTCGTTGGGTTTAGAGGGGACTATTACGAATTGACTGATCAGGGTAAGCACAAGATTAAGCACTTGATCTATCCCGTCCCAAATCCGGCATTTCCCTTTCTTGGTGTACACTTTACGCGTATGACGGATGGTGAAATAGAATGTGGGCCTAACGCTGTGTTCACGTTTAAGCGTGAAGGCTATGGAAAAACCGATTTCAGCCTTCGCGATACCATAGACGCATTGACCTACAACGGAACCTGGAAGCTATTTTTTCAGAACGTTCGCTTTGGGATCAATGAATACCGTCGGGCTTTCTCAAAAAAGCTTTTCCTCAAAACACTTCAACGCTTGGTGCCATCTCTTGAAATGGACGATTTAAGACCTGGCCGTTCGGGGGTGCGCGCTATGCTGCTGAGTCAGGATGGCGATACGCGAGACGATTTCCGAATCGAGTACAAGGACAACAGTATCCACGTATTAAACGCGCCTTCACCAGCAGCTACAGCATCATTGGCCATTGGGGGTCAGATCTGTGAGATGGTCGAGAAGCAGTTTGAGATCTAAATCAAAGTCTGGGAACGACCTTGTACTTATCGGTGATTAGTTTCCAATCCCACATAAAATTTTCAAGGGCATCCTTTAGCCTTTGATTCAAAATGGGGTTTGGAGCGTGCACGCTTTTGAAGTAATCTTCCTGGTAATTGTTGAGCTGATACCTGCAGAATAGAGCCATCGACATAGCATTGACAACGCTCTTGCTGCGGTGATTTTTCCGCGACATCAATTTTCGCGTTTCGCTTACCCGCTTGGCCAGTTCCATTTTATCCATCTCATAGATATCGGCCAACTTGGTTAAGATCAGTTCGGTAATGCGCTTATCTTGCCCCGCACTAAAATATTTCGGGATTTCCTGAATGTTTCCAGAAATCACGATTAAAGCGAAAGGCCCTATTTCACTAGAGTTGATGGTTGGAGGGGACAAGAATTCGGGTGAATCTTGAATGAGGCCAACAACGTCGTCAAACCCTTGGTCAATGATCTCCTGGATTCCATTGACGAAAATATTGGCAACCTTTTCTTCGGTAAGTTTTTTCTTTCCGAACAGTGTCAGCATAATATCCCTCGGATAATAAAAATTTAATAAACGAAGTTAACGGGTATTATCCCTTTCACAATGGGGGATAGCTTCTCGATTTCAACAAAGTTTTCCACGCTATTTTATACTGAATTTGCCCAGAAAAATTCATAGTAGATTAACTTTGTACCATCAAAATTTGACCATGAGCCTAAAGAACAGTGCGATCGTTTCAATCCTTCGCCTTCGATGCCCCAAATGCCACGATGGCCGATTGTTTAAGACAAAGTCATCCTACACCAAGGGGATGGCCGAAATGAACCATTCATGCCCGACATGTGGCGAAGATTTTGATCGCGAACCAGGTTTTTACTACGGGGCAGCTTACGTGAGTTATGGCGTAACCGTAGCGCTGTGGATCGCTCTTTTTGTAGCCTTGACTGTGTTTGATGCTATCGGCTTGATGTCTTTCTCGTTCGAGGATGACCCTATACTATTTATCGTTCTGGGGATTAGTCTTTTGCTAATTCTTCTCCCACTTCTTTACCGGGTTTCGCGTTCCATTTGGATTCACATTTTCGTGAAGTACGACCCGAAGGCGAGAGAATCTAAAGTTACTTCGAAAGCTTCGTAATTTCTCAAGCGAAAGACTGAAGGTCGTAGAGCTTCTTGTAAGTACCGCCTTGAGTAAGTAGCTCATCGTGGGTACCCGACTCAACAATCTCTCCATTCTCAATTACGACAATCTTATCGACGTGTTGAATCGTAGATAATCTGTGGGCAATGACGAGTGAAGTCCGATTGTCCATCAATCGGTTTATAGCTGTTTGAACCAATCGCTCCGACTCGGTGTCGAGTGCCGACGTGGCTTCATCCAAAATCAAAACCGGTGGGTTTTTTAAGACCGCACGCGCTATACTGATACGCTGTTTTTGCCCGCCACTCAGCTTTCCTCCGCCATCACCTACATTGGTTTCATACCCGTTTTCAAACTCGCTGATAAAGTCATGCGCGTTGGCAATCTTCGCCGCTTGCTCGATCTCTTCATCTGTAGCTTCGGGCTTCGACATGCGGATGTTATTGCGTATTGTGTCGTTAAACAAGATCGACTCTTGAGAAACAACGCCAAACATGCTTCTCAACTCGTGCAGATCCACGTCTTTGATATTGGTTCCGTCTATGCAGATTTGACCTTCGCTCACTTCGTAGAATCGTGGAACGAGATTGGCCAGCGTACTTTTTCCACCCCCCGAAGGACCGACGAGTGCTACTTTCTGACCTTTCTTGATTTCCAGGTCGAGGCCCTTCAATACTTCGGTCTGCCCATACTTAAATCGAACATTTTCAATGGTGATTGAATTCGACAGTCCGGGGAGTGACTTCGGATTCTTCGGGCTGGTGATCTGCGGCTCAGCATCGAGAATGTCGTTGATTCGCTCTACGGATGCCAGTCCTTTTTGGATTTTGAAATAGGCCTGGCTGAATGATTTTGCCGGAGTGATTAGCTGAGAAAATATCAGAAGGAAGGTGATGAAGAACTCACCTGTAAATCCAGCATTGTCTTCACTTAAAACGAGCTGTCCACCAAAGAAAATCAAGATGGCCAACGTGATGGAGCTCAATACTTCGGTCAATGGGCTGCCGAGATAGTGCTTGCGATAGAGCTTCACCATCAATCGGTAAAAGGCATTATTGGTCTCGGTGAATCGATCGTGTGTCGCTTTCTGAGCGTTGAAGGCTTGGATGATTCTCAAGCCTGAGAGCGATTCTTCAAAAACCGATAGCACTTCACCGAGCTTTGATTGTCCACGGCGAGATGCTCCTTTCAAACTCTTCCCAATTATCGAAATCAAAAATCCACTGATAGGCAAAAGTACGAGCACAAAAAGTGACAATTTCCAGCTCATGAAAATCATCGACCCCAGGTAAGTCAGAATCAAAATGGGATCGCGGAACACCATTTCAAGCGATGAAATGATCGAGATTTCCACCTCGTTCACATCACTAGACACACGTGAGATAATATCGCCCTTTCGCTCTTCGCTGTAGTAACCCAAATGAAGGCTCAAAACCTTGTCGTGCATGGCTTCGCGGATATCCCTGATCACCCCAATTCGAATAGGCGTGATAAAGTAGAGCGTCATGTACCGGGTGACATTTTTCAGGAAAAAGACGATGACAATCAGCAAACAGAAGTAGATCAAAGACTCCCGCGCTCCGTTGTTTACAATAAATGCTTCGGACTGATACTTGATGTAATTCAGAAACTCCTCTGTCGTATAACCGAATTCAGGCGCTTTTTCCGGAAGCTGAATATTGTTGAAGTTGAAGAGTATCGTCAAGAAAGGAGCGACGATACCCAGCGATACCAACGAAAACAAGGTGGCCAGAACATTAAAGAAAACGTTTCCGGCTACATACCCTTTATAGTTCTTTAGGAGCTTGACTATTTGCCAAAATCCTTTCATCTATTCACCAATTGAATTCCGACGTAGTTAAACGGGGTAATGGCTTTAATCTCCTTTTTCACTTCTTCACTAACGTCAAGTCCGTCAATAAAATTATGCAGACTTACCTGATTAATCACCTCGTTGGTTCGGGTCAAATCTCTCAACGCTTCGTACGGTTTTGGATACCCTTCTCTACGCAATATGGTTTGTATGGCTTCGGCTACCACGCTCCAGTTGTCTTCGAGATCGGCTCTCAGGGCTTCTTCGTGAAGCAGCAGCTTACCGATTCCTTTCGCCATCGATTTCAAAGCAATAAGTTGGTAGCCGAACGGTAGCCCCATGTTTCGCAATACAGTGCTGTCGGTTAAGTCGCGTTGAAGCCGAGAAATAGGCAGCTTTGCGGCAAGGTGCTCGAGAATGCTATTGGCCATTCCCAGATTTCCTTCAGCATTTTCAAAGTCAATCGGGTTTACCTTATGCGGCATGGCCGATGAGCCCACTTCTCCAGCTTTGATCTTCTGCTTGAAGTAGTTCATGGAAACGTAGGTCCAAATATCACGACAGAAATCAATGAAGATCACGTTGATTCGCTTCATGGCATCGAGGCGAGCAGCTAGCTCGTCGTAATGCTCAATCTGCGTAGTGGTTTGCTGGCGTTTGATGCCTAGCTTTTCAGCCAAAAAGGTGTTTCCAAAATCCACCCAATCTATACCCGGGTAGGCTACGTGGTGGGCATTAAAGTTTCCTGTGGCTCCACCAAATTTTCCCGAAATTGGAATATTGGTCAAGCTCGAAATCTGTGTGCGCAGACGCTCGGCGAATACCCACATCTCCTTACCCAAGCGGGTTGGCGATGCCGGTTGTCCATGCGTTTTGGCGAGCATGGGAATTTCCTTCCACTCCTTAGCCAGGTTTTCGATCAAGCTTACCACAGATTCCAATTCAGGAAGGTAAACCTGATCGAAACAGTCCTTGATTGAAACGGGCACAGCCGTATTGTTTACGTCTTGCGAAGTCAGGCCGAAGTGAATAAACTCTTCGTATTCCTTCAAACCAAGGGCTTCGAGTTTTTCTTTGACGAAATACTCCACGGCCTTTACATCGTGGTTGGTTACGGCTTCAAACCCCTTGATCTTTTCAGCGTCTTCGAGCGAAAAGTCTTCGACTACTTTTTTCAGCTCCGCTTTCTTTTCCAAAAGGCCAGACAATTGGGTCAATGGACCTTCGGCAAGCGCTAAGACGTATTCAATTTCAACAAATACGCGGTACTTGATCAAGGCGTATTCTGAGAAGTAGGGGACAAGGGCTTCCGTTTTGGAAGCGTACCGACCATCAATCGGCGAAATGGCAGAAATGCTCATTGGTTTAATCTAGATAAGCGGCAAAAATCGGCATTTTTTCATTAACGAAAAAGCAAATGATGAGCGGCATTGTCGGACTCAGGCTAAAACTCTAAGTTTACGATCAAACAAATCAAAATTATGGACGTCGCAATGGATGTATTTTTGGCCGTGTTGAGTGGCCTTTTGATTTTAACAGGCGTTTTGGGCTCGGTGCTTCCAGTCATTCCTGGGCCACCTATTGCCTGGGGTGGACTGCTCATTCTCAAATTCACTTCCTATTCAGAAATGTCGTGGAATGTGATCATTGTGATGGCGGTGCTAATGATTTTGATTACCGTTTTGGATGTCATGATTCCGATTTGGGGAACCAAGAAGTTTGGTGGCACCAAGGCTGGTATCCGCGGCTCCACTATCGGTCTTATCGTTGGGTTATTCTTTGGCCCACTCGGCATCATCCTCGGCCCATTTCTCGGCGCCTTTATTGGCGAACTCTTGGTGAATAGAGAAAACACCAAAGGCGCATTCAAAAGTGCGTTGGGATCCTTTATCGGATTTCTTCTCGGCACCGGGTTAAAGCTCGTCTATGGTGGTTTCGCCATTTGGTTTTTTGTTGAAGACGTTTTTTTCTAGGCGGCCTTCATTTGGTAAGGAATAGCGGGTATGTTGCGGTGTGGTGCTTTGCGAGCAGAGTTTTTAAATTGGGAATTCGGAGTGCGGAATTCGGAATGCCCAGAATGCGGAGTAGCTTGCGGATAGTCACTTTAAATGTGAACCAAATACATAGTTAGGTTGATCTGTTAAATTTCAATAGTCATCCAAAATTGAGTCATTTCGAGCAAAAGCCCAGACTGCAAACGTCAGGGTGCCCCGATTTTTTTCAGGGTGTATCGAGAAATAGACGGCAAGAAGTGAGTTGCGAATTCGGAGTGCGGAATTCGGAATGTCTCTTTAAATTAAGAATGTGTGAATTGAACTATCAATGATTGAATTAAGAATGGCATGAATCAATTAGGAATGCTGGAATTAGGAATTAGGAATGAGCGATTTTTGTTTACTAAATCGCGGCTATTGATCAATCAGGGTCTCTGGTTGGAAGTGTGAGCTCCGTGAATAACCAAACTCACCGCAAGCGACTCCGCGCTTTAAGCTATTCTAAACTCCGCACTCCCCACTCGCCATTCTCCTCGCCGCTCTGCCATTCCGAATTCCGCACTCCGAATTCCCAATTTCTTCCCAATCAGCCTACTTTAATTCCTAACGCTCAAAACAAGAATGATGGCCCCATAAAAGACCTACCACAACAAAACATCACCGCTCATCAAACGGCTGCCACTGGTGCTCTAGTAGGGTAACTTCGAGATTCTTGTGAAAGGCCTTTACTTCAGCTGGGATGTTGAAGCGGGCATCGATCTTGTGCGACTTTCCTGCCCAGTTGATTTTCGACTTAGTGGATGGAAGATCCGAGATTAAGGGATCGTTGTACACCGATTCCAAATCGAAGTAGTGGATATCCAGGGCCGATTGGTAAATCGCGTCAATTTCTTCTTTGGTAAATCGGCCACTGTAGAGACCAAGCTTTTCTGCAAAATTGATTCCCTCGTAAGTCGCAAAACCGCTTTCGTAGACTTTGACTTTGAAAACCGGACAACGCCCAAAACAAGGTGTGCGCTCGTAAGAAATAACCAAGGTGTCCTTGGGTGCTACTTCCTTTTCGACCACCATGACTACGGTGTCGGGTTGAGCAGCTGCAGCAGCCGTTTCAGCGGTAGCACTCGTTTCCTTCGGGCCCTTGCAAGCCGCGAGAGCTAGCGATGCGAATAAGACAAAAACCAGGTTTTTCATCAGGTATTCATTCCTCTTTGTTTAGCCATTTCTTCCAGTTTCTGCTGGAATTTTGACTTCCCTTGTTTTGCCTTTTTCTTCTTGTTTTCAGCGATCTGCATCTTGATCTTATCCTCATCGATAAAGAATCGCTTGATCACGATCATTTGGATGATAGACATCAAGTTGGCAAGTAGGTAGTAGTAACTCAATCCAGAAGCAAAACTGTTGAAGAAGAACAACATCATGAATGGGAAGATGTAGGTAATCACCTTCATATTCGGCATACCCGGCTGCGACTGAGTCGGCATATTGCTGCTATTGAGCAAGGTGTAGAAGAAGGTACTAATACACATCAAAAGCGTGAACAGGCTGACGTGGTCGCCATAGAATGGGATCTCGAATGGAAGCGACATGATGCTATCGTATGCCGAAAGGTCATCTGCCCATAGAAAGCTCTCGTGTCTGAGCTGGATGCTCGACGGGAAGAACTGAAACATGGCGTAGAGAATCGGTAGCTGGAAAAGCATCGGGATACAACCGGCAAATGGATTTACTCCCGTTTTGCGGTAGAGCTCCATAGTAGCCTGTTGCTTCTTCGCTGCATCGGCGTCTTTGTATTTCTCATTGATCTCGTCAACTTCGGGCTTGAGCACGCGCATCTTGGCACTACTCAAGAAGTTTTTGAAGGTGAGTGGCGATAGGATGAGTTTGATAAACAAGGTCAAAATCAAGATGATAATCCCGTACGACATTCCCGTGCCTTCAAGGAAATCGAAAATCTTGATTACAATGTATTTGTTCACCCAGCCAAAGATCCCCCAACCGAGATTGATCACCCGGTCGAGCTCCATGCCGTAAGGCTTCAAAATCTTGTAATCGTTCGGCCCCATAAAGAGCGAGCCTTTGAGAACAGTACCTGTGCCTGCGCTTTCGATTGGAACTACAGCCGAATAGAATTGGGTAAGTGAATCGACTTCTTCTTCGTAAGGGTACGACTTGAGTTTTACTCCTTTCTCTAGCGGGTTGTCGGCGATGAGAATGGCTGAGAAGAAATTCTGCTTGAAAGCGATCCATTGGGTCTCTTCATCGTCCAGTTCTTCTTCATCGTCGCTCGCTTCACTCAAAAAGTCCCGCCCTTTGTCTACTTCCTTGTAGAAAATGGTCGACTTGTTTCGCTCGGCTTTAATTCCTTTCTCGTTCGGGTACCCGCTCATTTCCCATTTCAATTTGGGGCTAGTGACGAGTCCACCAAGATCGTTGAAACGCGTTTCGAAACCTACATCGTAAGCGTTTCCTTTCACTACGTAGGTGTTGGTCATGTATCGACCACCATCTATTTGTAGTCGAAACTCGACGATCAACTCTTGATCACCACTAAGATTCTGAGAACTAGCCTTGGTCGTGAAATTGAAATCGGATGTATTGAACTCCCCGTAAGACGGGTAAGTAAAAGCGTAGCCCATGGTCGCCGACTTCTCATCAAAAAGGATGAGCGGAAGGCTGTCGTAAGTGCTAAATTCTTTGAGTTCGGCCGATGAGATGATTCCACCCTTCGTGTTGAACTTTAAGCGGAGTAGATCTGTTTCTATTTCGATTATCTCACCTTCTTGCTCAGCGCTATTGGCAAGTGCTCCGTATCGCGCTCTCAATCGTTGATTTTCTTCGGCAAGAGCGGTGCTGTCGTTCATCAATGAGTCGGCAATAAGCGCCATTTCAGACTCTTCGCCCGGCTGCGATGAAACGGTATTGGCTTCGGATATGGCTTTGGCTTCTTCTAGTTGTAGGGCGGCAATGCTATCTTGAGCTCTTTTCTGAGCTGCTAGCTCAGCTTCACTCGGTCTTTGGTAAATTGTGTAAGCGGCCAGAAGTAAGCCGATTAGTACGAGTCCGATAACGGAATTTCTATCCATTCTATGGGTTTAATAAGTCAGCAAAGATAAGGCCTTGAATGAACGGCACAAAGCCACTCATCATATTCTGACTCAGTCTGTATTATGCCTTCTCCAGCGTCGCTCCGACTTTGGTGGCTGCTTTAATAAATTGTATGAACAAAGGGTGCGGATTGGCAACCGTACTCTTGTACTCTGGGTGAAATTGTACACCCACAAACCAAGGATGATTTGGAATCTCCACAATCTCTACCAATCCATTATTTGGGTTTATTCCCGATGCAATCATACCAGCTTCTTCGTAAGCCTGCTGATACTTTCCATTGAATTCAAATCGGTGACGGTGTCGCTCTTCAATCAACGACTGTCCATAAATGTCAAAGGCTTTGGTGTTCTCAGCGATCTCACATTTGTAGGCTCCCAATCGCATAGTGCCGCCCTTTTCAGTCAGCTCCTTTTGCTCTTCCATGATGTCGATTACACAATTCGGAGAATCGGGGTCGATCTCAGCGGTGTGAGCGTCTGCAAGGCCGAGTACATTTCGTCCAAACTCGATTACCGCACATTGCATCCCAAGACAAATTCCGAAGAATGGAATCCCATTTTCGCGAACGTATTTGATGGCCGCAATTTTTCCTTCTATTCCTCTTTCACCAAACCCCGGAGCAACGAGAACTCCTTTCAAGTCTTTGAGCTTTTCGTGAACATTTTCTTCACTTACGGCTTCACTGTGAATCCACTCCAATTCTACGCTCACTTCGTTCTCCGCACCAGCGTGAATAAAGGCTTCTACGATAGATTTGTAAGAGTCTTTGAGTTCGATATACTTTCCAATCAAACCAATTTTAATGGTCGATTTCGGGTTTTTATGTCTTTCCAGAAAGGCCTTCCACTTATCTAAGTTTGGCTCGCCTTCTTCTTCCAATTTCAATTTGTGAAGTACTACTTTGTCGAGCTCTTCATTCTGCATCAAAAGCGGTACATCGTAAATCGTTTCTGCATCGATCGACTCGATTACCGCGTCGGGATCTACGTTACAGAATTTCGCAATCTTCTGACGAAGATCGAGTGTTAGCTCGTGCTCGGTACGACAAACGAGAATCTCGGGCTGAACTCCCAACTCGAGAAGTGCTTTTACGCTGTGCTGTGTTGGCTTCGTCTTGAGCTCTCCGGCGGCAGCCAGAAAAGGTACAAGCGTCAGGTGAACAACCAGGCAATTATCGCCCATTTCCCACTTGAGCTGACGCACAGCTTCTACGTAAGGAAGAGACTCGATATCACCAACGGTTCCGCCGATCTCGGTAATCACGATATCGTAATCGTGCTCTTTGCCCAGCACTTGAATACTTTCTTTGATTTCGTCGGTGATATGTGGAATGACCTGAACGGTTTTTCCTAGATAGTCACCGCGACGCTCCTTATTGATAACCTGCTGGTAAATGCGCCCAGTGGTAATGTTGTTGGCTTGAGATGTAGCGATGTTCAAAAATCGCTCGTAGTGGCCCAGGTCCAGGTCGGTTTCGGCTCCGTCATTGGTAACGAAACACTCGCCGTGCTCATAGGGATTTAGCGTTCCAGGGTCGATGTTGATATAAGGATCCAGCTTCTGAATGGTTACTGAGTAACCGCGTCCTTGAAGAAGTTTAGCTAATGAAGCAGAGATAATTCCTTTACCGAGAGAAGAGGTAACCCCGCCAGTTACGAAAATGTACTTGGTCTTTTGACCCATGAGTGCCGACTTTGATGAGTAACTACGGGGGACAAAGTTATTAAATATAGGGGAGCCCTGACCATCTTTTGATACCTAATTTAGGTAGATGGTCGAAAGTAGAACCCGCGCCGTCGAAAAAGCCTGATTAGAAGCTGTATAAAAGCCCGATACTAGGTAGAATTGGCAACTGATCTACTCGCTCTCCAGATACGCGATCTACGTAGAACACATTTTGTCTATCGTAAACGTTGGTTACACTTACACTTGCTTCAAGCGAAGAGTTTTCAGAGAAAGTAAAGACTTTCTTTACGGTCAAATCCAATCGGTGATAATCAGGTAGCCGTCCCTTATTCAGTTCGGCATATTGAATGGTTACATCATCGGAATTGGTTTGTGTGATGTCGGTATTCACGTCGTCAACAAACGTCTCTTGTAGGTAGAAGCCTTGGTTTTGGGTGAATGGAAATCCACTACCGAAGTTCCAACGGGCATTTACTTCCCAGTCGAGCTGCTTTCCGAGTTTATACGAAACAACCAAGTTGGCATTGTGTCTTCTGTCGAAAATAGGGCTGTAGGTTTTGAACCCATCCCATCGATCTACCTTGGCAAATGAGTACACGGCCCATACATACCACTGTCGGGTTTGGTAGCTCAGATTGAAGTCAATACCCTTCGCTGTTCCCGATTCTACGATAAAGTCGTTCTTGAGCTCATCAGGCACTCCTTGTGTATTGCTCGCAAATACTTTGTTTCGGTTTACGTTGGTCAGCTGACTGAAATTCTTGAAATACCCTTCGATATTGATCGAAATATTGTCTGTCAAATCGTACTCAAACCCAGCGATGTAGTGCTGTGCTTTCTGAGTTGGGCTCTTGATTTCGGTAACGTTTCCGTCTTCGTCTACAAATTCGTCCTGAATATCTTCTGGAGCTACCAGGAATCCATAAAACAGGTTTACGACGTCCTGATCGGAATTGGCGCTAATGATGTTTTGAGAATAGAGTCCCCAAGCAGCTTTAAGTCTGAGTTTTTCAGTCAGATTGTACTTAGCACCAACCCTAGGTTCTGGGCTAAACACCCTGATAGATGCGTAATACTGGGCTCTGAACCCTAGGTCGAGAATCAGATTTCCCGTTTTGAATTTGTAGGCTGCAAAACCGGCAAGCTCCGTATTGTTGGCATTTTGAGCCAGTCTTACGCCCGTATTTGAGTAGTACGAGAACTCGGTTGAAAACCCGCTCACATCTATTCCATACTTAAACTCATTGTCGCCTTTGAAATATTTGAAGTTAATTCCCAAGTCGAAACTGTTTATCCCCGATTCGCGCGGCTCGAGAAACTCAGGTGCACCGCCTTCCGGATCGAGTTGTTGTTCGATCAGGGTGATGTCGTATTTACTCCAGTTTACGTGTCCATCTACCAGTACTGGCGACCCGCTAGGAACGAGTACAAAGTTTCCTCCCACACCCGTTGAGTTCCACTCTAGGCTTGAGTTTTGTTGAAATTTAACCTGATCGTTGAAGTTAAACCCGAAAAGGTCGACCTTGCTACCACTAGTCGAGTTGAACGACACCTTACCATATAAATCGGTAAAGCTGAATGGAAGTCCGTCTTCATCGATATAGTCGTAGAAGATCTTTGAAGATTCATCGAGGTAAGAGTGCTTGGCAGAGAAAATGAAGGATGAAGATCCACGACCGTCTTTCTTCAGCTTTTTCAAAGGACCTTCCAGTGTCAAATTACCCATAAAGGTGCTAAGGCCAGCCTTTCCTGTTATTCGCTTCTTGTTACCATCCTTCATGGTGATATCCATAATCGAAGAAATTCGTCCACCGTACTCAGCGCCAAAACCACCGGTGTAAATGTCTGCGCTACGGATAAGCTCAGTGTCAAAAACCGAGAAAAGACCGATACTGTGGAATGGGTTGTAAATGGTCATACCATCCATAAGCACCTTGTTTTGGATGGGCGATCCACCACGAATGTAGAGCTGCCCACCTTGGTCTCCAGTAAAAATTACACCTGGGAGTACCTGAATGTACTGGGCCAAATCGGCTGTACCACCTACACTCGGAATTTGCTTAATGTCTTTTGGCGTAGCCTTGGTAACCGACATGGTTACATTGGTCTGCCGCTCCTGCTTTTCAGCCGACACCTCGAAGGTTGAGATTTCTACACTGGCTTTTTTCAGGTAGAGCTTTTTGGACTGTATCGATGCCGATTGAACGCTTACTTGTTGCGCAAGGGTATCGTAGCCTAAGTATGTCACCATCAGGGTGTATTCACCAAAGGGAATGTTTGTGATCTGAAAAAATCCGTTGACATCGGTAGAAGAGCCGATGGTGGTTCCCTGGAGATAAACATTTGTCAATATCACGGGTTCTCCCGATTCTTCTTCGTAGATAAATCCGCGAATGGTTCCTGTTTGCGCTAGGGCCATTTGGAGTGTTCCAAGTCCGAATAAAAGGAGAAACAGTAAATGCTTTCTCATAGGTGGTGGCTGTTTTTTTTAAGATGCGCTAAGGTAATGAAATGCCCTATTGAATGACGGCACAAAAATATTCCTAATCACGTCTTAGCTTTTCAATAATTATTTATGCTCTGAGCAGTCGAGCAACCATTTCCTTCATCAGGTCGCCATGCGAACCGCCGGCGTTGCTCACGCCTTTTGACTGAAGGTCAATATCGTGCAAAATATCCATGGCTCGCAATAGGCTGGCGTTGCCGTAGTTTTTAGCTGCAGTACGATACTGGCCCACAAAGTAAGGGTTAACCCCTAGTTCACGGGCTATCATATAGTTATCGGTCGGATTTTTCAAGCTACGGTATTTGATGAGTTTAGCAAAGTAGTAGTACAAACCAATCGTGACCTTGATAACGTTGTGTTCTTTCTGGTTTTCGGAAAAGTATTTGGCAATGGTCAGGGCCTTCACATCGTTTCTGGCACCAATCGCTTCTTGTAGCTCAAACTCGTTAAAGTCCTTGTTGATACCAATATTCTTCCAGACCATATCGGCGTCGATGCTCTTGCCTTCGGGACAAAGTATTTTCAATTTGTCGATAGCCTCGATCAGATTTTTGATATCGTTTCCAATATTCTCAGCAAGAATGGCCAATGCCCGTGATTCGATTGCTACTTTGTGAGATTTGCAGTACGCAGTAAGCCATTTGGTTACATCGTATGGCTTTACTTTTTCACTTCTAAAGTGAACTCCGTTGGCCTTGGCAAATTTGGCAAGCTTGGTATTCTTGGCGATGGTTTTCCCTTTAAAACACAAAACCAGAACGGTGGTAGGCGTCGGGTTTTCGACTAACGGGAGAAGGTCTTCCAGCGACTTCCACGTTTGGGCTTCTTTTACAATCACCACCTGAAAGGGCGCCATCATAGGATACCGCTTCACAATGCTCCCGAGCGCATCGGGACTCGTATCCATGGCGTAAACGATGGTTTGATTAAACTCACGCTCGCCTTCGTCCAACACCTTGGTTGCTATTTCGTGGGTGATGGAGTCTATAAAATACGGCTCGTCGCCATCGAGAAGATAAATGGGCTTACAAGCCTTTTGCCCTATCTGCTTGATGATTTCCTGGTAGGTCATTAAAATTTCAAGTGTTTAACGGATCTTCCATCTTCGGCCAATTCCCGCATAGCACCTATGCCTAGCTTTAGATGTGTATCAACGTAGTCGGCAGTGACGCTTTTGTCACTTTCTATCGTTTTCACACCTTCGGGTGTCATTGGCATATCGGTGACTAAGAGCAGCGCTCCAGTGGGAATCTTGTTCGAAAATCCGGCTACAAAAATAGTGGCCGTTTCCATATCGATCGCCATACTCCGCGTTTTTTTCAGGTAATCTTTAAAAGCTTCGTCGTGCTCCCACACACGGCGGTTGGTGGTGTACACTGTCCCTGTCCAATAGTCGAGCCCAGCATCGCGCACGGTCGAAGAAACGGCCCGCTGCAAGCTAAACGAAGGAAGGGCTGGCACTTCGGCAGGCAGGTAGTCGTGGCTAGTTCCCTCTCCGCGAATGGCAGCAATCGGCAAGATAAAATCGCCGACTCCATTCTTCGATTTCAATCCCCCACATTTCCCGAGAAACAAAACGGCTTTGGGGCTAATCGCCGAAAGTAAATCCATAATGGTGGCGGCATTTGGGCTTCCCATTCCAAAATTAATCATGCTCAAATTTCCATAGTGAGCGCTGGGCATCGCCTTATCCATCCCGCGTACTTCAGCCCCCGTAAGTCGCGCAAAAGACTCGACGTAATTATCAAAGTTGGTCAATAAAATATAAGGGTTGAACTCGCTCAATTCCACACCGGTATAGCGCGGAAGCCAATTCTCGACTATTTCGTTCTTAGTTTTCATTTAGATTTGCTTTTGATGGATGCACTCAATCTTCCAGCGCACCCATTTAAGGTTGTTGAAGACGCTGGTAAACTTAAGATTTTTGATCCGGTACGAAGAAAATATCTTGTACTTACTCCCGAAGAATGGGTAAGGCAGCACTTTGTCCAATTCCTGATCAATGAACGTGGGTTTCCTGCTGGACTCTTTAAATTAGAGTCGGCGGTTAAACACAATCAGCGGGTTGGGCGTTATGATTTGACGGTGTTCAACAATCAAGGTAAGCCCCTGGTTTTGGTGGAGTGTAAAGCGCCTTCAGTGAAAATCACCAAGGAAACGTTCTACCAAATCGCCAAGTACAATTCGGCCATGAATCTTTCTTTCTTGATGCTTACCAATGGTTTGGATCACTATTTTGTTGATATAGATGTGGTTAAAAACAAGATGTCGGTGTCGCGAGACATACCACAGTATGATTACCTTGTTGAAAAATATTAGGCTATGAGATTTTGGTTGGCAGTTCTATTGTGTATTCCCCTTTTGACCCTAGGTCAGAGCAAGCAATTATTGAACATTGAGCTCCGCGAATACCTGAAGGAGTCAGCTCCTGATGAGCGTGTCGATCTCTTTCTTCGTGGCGAAGCGGCTTCGATTATTGCATTTGTGAATGCCCACCAAGGTGTGATTAAGCACCAAACTTCTCAAGTCATTTCCTGCACAATGCCAGTCACGGCGGTTTACCTTTTAAATGAGCAAGAGGGAATAGATTTCGTGGAATTTGAGCATTCTCGTGGAACGGTGCTCAATGATGTGATGCTCACCAACAACAATATCAACCCTATTCATGCTGGGGTAGCCCCACTCGACCAAGCCTATCTGGGCGAAGACGTGATACTGGGGTTTGTGGATGCCGGTATCGAGCTCGAACACCCCGACTTTCAAAATGCTGATGGATCTACCCGCGTCATAGCGCTTTGGGATCAGACCCAAGATGAAGATGAGCCTTTTCGAATTCCAGAACCTTACGGCTACGGGCAAGAGTGGACACCCGAAGAGATCGATTTGGGTATCACCGGCCACGATGATCAGGCGGGATACTACGGACACGGTAGCACCGTTTCGGGGGTAGGAGCCGGAAATGGGTTGGCTACGGGCCAGTTCAAAGGCGTAGCGCCACAAGCCGATATTATCGTTGTTTCTTCAGACTTTTCGCGAGAAAACTGGACCAGTTCCATAGCTGATGCGGTAGACTATATTTTCACGAAAGCAGAAGGATTTGGAAAGCCTTGTGTCGTGAATCTGAGTCTCGGTACGTACTACGGCTCACACGATGGTCTCGATGGAGCTGCCCTGATCATGGATGAGTTAGTGGAAGAGTCTCCCGGAAGGTTGGTGGTTTCTGCTGCGGGAAACAGCGGAAACATTGGAAACTACCACCTAGGCTACGAAATTCCCGAAGCCGATACGGCTTTCACCTGGTTTAAGTATAGCGGCGATGTGAATGGGGGAGAAGGCGGCGTTTTTTTTGAAGCTTGGGTCGATACGGCTGATTTTTCAAACACCCAGTTCGCTGTCGGCGCTGATCAGACCAATCCCGGATTTGAATTTCGCGGGTATTCGGATTGGCAAACCGCCGAGTCCAATTTGAATGTGTCGCTTATCGATACCATCTGGTACGAGTCGGCTATGATCGGAATTGTAGAAACCTGGGTAGGACTGCGGGGTGAGCAATACCAAATTCAGGTTTCAGTGCGAGAGCCCTTTAGTAGCCAGTATTTCTGGCGATTCTCCACTACCGGTGGCGGCGTTGTAGATGTTTGGAGCTATGCGGGCTTCGGTACTTCGGCCATCGCTGAAACGGGTCTGCCTTCTGTGGGAGCCTACCCCGATATGGCTTTTTACCAGTACCCCGACAATGAGAAAACCATCGTTAGTTCCTGGGCTTGCTCTGATAAGGTGATCACGGTGGGGAACTACGCCAACCGCGATGAGTTCGTGAATTACCTTGGTGAGATCACCACATTCGAGTCGGTTCCGGGTGAGATTTCGATCAACTGCAGCCGTGGCCCTACCCGCGACTACCGCCAAAAGCCGGATATTGCCGCTTCGGGCGATCACACCTTGAGCACAGGCCGCCTAGCCACCTTGAATACATTCATCAACAATGAGCCGCACAAAGTAGCAGAAGATGGGATGCACTACATCAATGGTGGAACTTCCATGGCGTCTCCCGTAGTAGCCGGTGTTGGAGCCCTTTACTTCGAGCGCGATCCTTCGGCAACATACGCCGACGTGAAGCAAGCTATCATCGACAATGCCGTGGCCGACTTCCAGACAGGCGTTTTGCCCGGTAATCAATTCGGGTATGGAAAGCTCAATGGGTTTGCTGTTTTGACAGAGCCTTTTGAGCCGACATCGGTTGGGGAAAGTTCCAATTCCATTTTTAAAGTCTATCCCAATCCAGTGGAGTATGAACTTATGATAATGGGAGTTGATGAAGCGGTTGCTACCGTGCAGCTGTATAGCTCCAATGGCCAGCTCGTTTTTACCCATCACTTCGAAAAGCAGGCTGATTTACAAAAACTCGATTTAAGTGAACTTCCTTCGGGACTCTATATTCTGAAGGGAATTTCGAAGAGTGGTGCCTACGGCATTCAGCGGATAGTCAAGGAATAATGACGCAAGCGTTTTCGGATGGTTGTATTCTATTTTTTGATTAGAATTGACTTCTAATCAAAGCTATGATGAAAGCGAGACAATCCTACCGCCCTTTCAGATCCTTCTGCGCCTTACTCAGTTTGATCGTCGTTTCAAGTTTGTCGCAAATGGCAAGTGCCCAATGCGATGCTTTTGCTGGAATTGCCCCTGAAGATCCTGTCAACATCTGCGGAACCGAACCCTTTTGCCTTTTCGACTATTTGGAAACAGATGGCACGCCCATCCAAACCGATGGAGCGTGGACTGGGCCATCCGGTTGGACTTGGGATGCAACGCTTTGCGCTTCCTTTGAGCCATCTACTCACCCGCCCGGTGACTATACCTATACCGTGGTTGGTACGGATGGGTGTACCGACTCGGCCACCATCACCATGGCCTATGCAGACGATGGCATCATAGGTAATTTTGTTTATTGTGGAGGTGGGGCGATCAATTTGTTTACCCTCATTTGCATTCCACAGGGTCTGCCACTTACTGGAACTTGGTATTATGGTGGAATCTCTGGATACCCGAGTATTGGTTCATTAGTTCCATTTGGTATAGTCGATTCAGACACGGCACCAGGTGGTGAATTTATTTACCAATATTATGATGCGAACAACTGCTTTACCACGGTTGGTATCAATTTGATTTTGACCACCGGACAGAACGGCGGTTGCGAAACCAGCATTGACTACTGCTTGGATCAGGGCCAATTTTGCCCAATTGATCATTTGGGTTGCAACCCAGACTTCGGTGGGGACTGGATTGCCTACGACACCGACTATTCCTATTTAGGTTTTCTCGACGGTTTTGGTTGTGTTGACGCGTCTGATATAGATCAATGGGGAGACAGTTTAATCTTTCAGTATGTCTTGGGAGATGACTTCTGTCCAACCTTGTACACCGATCTACACGTTACTTTCCACGCGCCTGTCAATACTGGTGTAGAGACCATGGAAACCATCTGTCAGAACGGCCCGCCAGTCCTTCTCGAGTCCTTGCTCGATGATGGCGGTGAACCCATCACGGAAGGCCTCACTTGGACAGATATTAGCTCTCCATCTACAGGGATTCCACTCACCAATCCGCTTGACCCAAGTGTCTACCCTCCGAACACAACCCTTCATCTTCAGTACAGCGGAGGACAGGCAGGAACATCATGTGAAACCGCAACTTCTTTGGTCCTAACAATTCTACCCGCTATTGCCAATGCTGGAAATGGCGGAACCGTTGAGATTTGTTCGAGTTCATCAGCAATTAATTTGCTTCAGTTTGTTACAGATCCTTGGATAAGTGGTATTTGGGTAGGTCCCCCGCCATTTAATGGTGGAAGCTTCTACAATCCCGAACTACACGTACCTGGTGAGTATTACTACATTGTCGCATCTACGTGCGCCGTAGATACTGCTACTGTCACCGTAATTGAACTAGATTCTCCCAATGCAGGTGAAGATGGGTCTGCCGAAGTTTGCGCAACTTCAGGAGATATCTCTCATGATGCCTTGTTTGGATATTTAGGTGGAGAGCCTGAAGCTGGAGGCGTCTGGGCTTTTCAGGAAACGGGTGAGCCAGTTCCAGATCCACTTGATGTTTCTGATTTGTGTGGTTCAACCATTGATTTGGAGTATTCTCTTTCTAATGCCGAGTGCACATCAACATCAGTGCTCGAACTGGAAGTGATGTGTCCACTTAACGCCGGACCAGACGTAACAATCTATCTTTGTGAAGACCCTGCTCTCAACTTCACACTTTTACCAGATGCGGCTGCTGATGCAGGTGGGACTTTTAACGACAATAATTTCCAACAAGTCTCTGCTAATTCCGGGGTTTATACCTACACCGTGCCCGGTTCGGGTGTTTGTCCACCCGACGTAGCAAATTACACGGTAAACATAGAGCCAGAGATCACTTATTCATTGGCTGCTATTTGTGAACCAAATCAGACGGAGTACTACGTAGAGCTCGAAGTCTTGACTGGAGAATACATTGAGATTATTGATAACGGCAATGGTTTGGTTGTACAACCAGCTCAAGAAGGAGTTCACATGTTGGGGCCTATACCCGATGGTGTGAACTTTTCGTTCACCATTGTTAGCGCCAATTCATGTCCCAACGTTGTGGTGTCTGGAATTTCCCCTAATTGTGTTTGTCCGGCATCAGCGACTATAACTTCTGCTAATGAGACGATTTGTGAAGGAGAATGTTTTGATCTTGTAATAGAGTTTGAAGGATCTCCACCGTATGACTTTATTGTTTTCGACGGAACAGAAGCACCAATGTTGACTAGTTTCGAATCGTCAATAGCACTCAACTTTTGTCCAACGTCAACTACTACATATAACATCGTTCATGTGAATGATGTAAATTGTACCGGAACGGCAAGTGGAGTTGTAACTGTCTCGGTGGAATCCCCGCCAAATGCAGGTGAAGATGGAAGTTTTGAGTTTTGCGAAGACCAGGGTATAGTTATTGACCTAAATCAATATCTGGATCCGATGGCCGATGTAGGTGGGACCTTTAACTTAAACTTGTTTTCTCAAATCCCGGATAATTCGGGTCAATACGTTTATGTCGTTTCAGGTTTTAGTTGTCCTGCAGACACGGCTGAATATCTAGTCGAAATAGAACCCGACACCGATGGCGACGGTATCTGCGATAGCGATGAAATAGTAGGGTGTCAAAACCCGAGCGCCGCCAACTACAACCCCTTGGCTACCGATCCTGGTCCATGTGAACTGGATGGTGGATATGAAGATGTGCTCACTGATCTGGTTCAACAATCGGGTGAACTAAGCGATGGATTTAGCGGAATATCCCTATGGTCAAACGAAGCGCAATCGTCCACCTTCAAAATCTACCCAAACCCGGCGCGAGATTACTTTCTGCTCGAATCAACTTCCGTTTCCATTACAGAAGTGATCGTTATGAGTCCTGATGGGAAGGTGGTGAGACTAGTTTCTCCCGAAACAACTGGCGAGTTAAAGATCGATACCAGTGAGCTGGCTTCTGGGCTTTACCTCGTCAAAACCCGACTCGAAGATGGAAATCTGGTATCGAGGAAAGTGCTGATAGAGAACTAGGAAAGTTCAGTTTGGAGATGTTTCGTATCTTACTGCTGAAACAACTAAGTTCAAACGAGTGGACATCAAGAGCGTATTTATCACCCTTAGTTTCTTCTGGCTGAGCATCGGACTTAGTTTTGGACAGTGCGATGCCTTTCCAGGAATTCCTCCAGAAGATCCCATACAA
The DNA here is from genome assembly GCA_030427905.1 of Bacteroidia bacterium. GTDB lineage: Bacteria > Bacteroidota > Bacteroidia > Flavobacteriales_D > Cryomorphaceae > CBDDKU01. The sequence continues at coordinate 570,485 of JAUICL010000003.1, read as the reverse complement.
ATCTGTGGAACGGACCCGATTTGTCTTTTCGACTTTTTAGAATCGGATGGCACTCCCATCCAAGCCGATGGTGTGTGGGTCGGACCTGAATCGTGGGAATGGGATGGAAATTCAGAATGTGCCATCTTTGATCCCAATTCTGATATTCCAGGAGAATATACCTACACGGTAAGTGGTGTTGACGGATGCGAGGCATCGGCGACCATAATTCTCGAATCTAACGTTGAGCATATAGTGGTTTCAGAAACTTATTGTCTCGAAGATTATTTTGATTTAAATGGGTCAGTATGCGTTCCTCTCGATCTTCCGCTTTCAGGAACTTGGTATCACTCCAGTCCTCAAGGTTACCCAATTGTTGGTTCAGAAATTTTTGAAGGGGTGTTTAATACGCTTTTTGAATCATCTGGTGAATATATTTACCATTACCTTGATGAGTCCAATTGTATGTCAACCATTCGAGTTGATTTGAATTTGTATTTGGTAAGTATCACAGGTTGCGAAACGGTTGTAGATTACACCTTTGGACAAGGTGGGTTTTGTCCCTTTGATCATCTGGAGTGTGACCCTGAAGCATGGGGGTATTGGAATGTTATAGAAGCGAATTCAAATCATCTTAACCATTTACCCGGTTACGATTTATGTGTTTCAGACTATGATATCGCAGAATACGGTGAGTATATTAGGTTTCAATACGTAAAATATGCCTTGCCATGTGGCGGGTCATTTACCGACTTGCATGTGAATGTACAGGGTCTCGATTCAAATGGACTCATTACTTATTTAGACTTGTGTTTAGGCGATTCTTTATTCGACCCTTTAGACTCAATAGTTGATCCGAGAATAACAGATCCATCCAGTCTCGAATGGACGTTTGCATTAACGGGAGAGTCTGTTCCTGAATTTCCTTTTGATTCTATTCCTACAGGCGATAATCCTCAGGTCATTTTGCAATACACCATTCCTTCTGAGTTAGAGATTCCTCAATTAGGGTTTGTGCGATATCAGTTTGACGGGCATTATGCAGGAGAAGATGTACTTCTAGAATTTTGCGAGTCACCGGGTACTACCGTTGATTTATTCGAGTTTATCAATGGTGGATTGGAGGGGGAGTTCAGTGCCAATATGTTTGAAATGATCCCCGAAAACTCGGGTGTCTATACTTATGAAGTGATCAATGAAATTTGCCCTACAGATTACGCTGAAATAACGGTTCTCATAGTTCCTTACACCGACACCGACGGCGACGGCATCTGCGATAGCGACGAAATAGCGGGCTGTCAAAACCCGAGCGCCACCAACTACAACCCTCTGGCTACCGATCCGGGGCCCTGTGAATTGGGTGGTGGTTTTGAGAACGACCTTACGGAATTGATCCAGCAGCCCGGTGAGTTTAATGATGGGATTAGCGGAATCTCACTAGGGTCAAATGATTCAGAATCGTCCACCTTCAAAATCTACCCAAACCCAGCGCGCGATTACTTCCTTCTTCAATCCACTTCCGTTTCCATTACAGAAGTGATTATCATGAGTCCCGATGGGAAGGTGGTAGGGATCGTTTCCCCAGAAACTGCAGGTGCAGTAAAGGTCGATACCAGTGAGCTGGCTGCGGGACTTTACCTCGTCAAAACCCGTCTCGAAGATGGAAATCTGGTATCGAGGAAAGTTTTGATTGAGAAATAAGCGATCAATGATTAGATTTGCGCCCCAATTATCATTTAATGGATTTATCAAATATTCTCTCAATCGCAGGTAAGCCTGGACTTTACAAAGTAGTTAGCCAATCGCGTGGTGGCGTGGTGGTCACATCCCTCCAAGACGGAAGAAAGATGTCGATCGGACAAACGCAGCGCGTAAGCTCATTGAGCGATATTTCCATCTACACCGAAGAAGGAGACGAGCCACTAGCCGATATTTTCACCACGATGTTTAAGAACAGCGATGGGAAGGCTATTGATGTCAATATGAAGGACAACTCCGACCTGAGAAACTACTTTCTCGAAATCCTTCCCGACCACGACGAAGAAAGAGTCTATGCTTCTGATATCAAAAAGATGATCAAGTGGTTTAACCTCCTGCTTGAAAAAGGCGAGCTTAGCATCGAAGAATCTACAGAAGAGTCAAAAGAGGAGACGACTGAAGCTTCGGAGGAAGAATAGTTTTTCAGATTGTACTAAGTATTTTGAGATTGTACTAAGTATCAGGTATTAAGTACAAAGAAGCTCTGTGGCTTATAGAGTGAAAAATGGAAAACTAGCAGTGAAAAGTTGGTTCTACATGCTTGATTGAATTCGTTTTACTGGTACTCAGTCCCGTTAGGGACAACCTATGGGTAATCTTAACACGTCTAAGGCCCCAAACCAACGAAGTAGCAACTAAGGGGCAACTAAGTACCAACTAAATACCAACTAAGTGCCAACTAAGGGCTGGGTTCAGAGCTAAATATTAACATGTCCAATAATGGGGAGTAAGATGCTATTTGTGGAAATGTCCTAGTCGTGATACGCTACATAGTACTTTGTACTTCCACTCAAACAATGTTCACTTCCCGCTCCAGCTCTACTCCAAACTTGGCTTTAACCGTCTCAAGTACTTTTCCTGAATAGGCATAAATCTCTTCACCTGTGGCATCGCCGTAGTTGACAAGAACAAGCGCTTGCTTGGTGTGCATGCCGCAGTGTCCTTCGCGGAGGCCTTTAAATCCAGCCTTTTCGATTAGCCAGCCAGCAGCTAGTTTGCGGTGTCCTTCTCCCGCTGGATAATTTGGGATGTCTGGGTGATCAGCCGATATCTGCTCAAATTGTTCAATTGGGACTACTGGATTTTTGAAGAAGCTACCGGCATTTCCGAGTTCTGCCGGGTCGGGGAGCTTGCTTTGTCTGATTCGGATCACGGCATTGCTCACATCCTTTATCGTGGGATTGGAAATTCCCTGAGCTTCGAGCTCGCCCTTGATGGCACCGTACTCCGTTTTTAGGTCAGGCTTTTTCAAGAGGTTAAACGTAACCGACAGGATAATGTATTGCCCCTTAAGTCTACGCTTAAAAACGCTTTCGCGGTACCCGAATTCGCAAGCGGCCGCGTCAAACTCATGCACTTCTCCCGATTCTAGGTGAAAGGCTTTTAAGGACCTGAATCGGTCTTTAATTTCCACCCCGTAGGCCCCAATGTTTTGCATAGGACTCGCGCCAACATTCCCGGGAATAAGGGACAGGTTTTCGAGACCAGCCCAGCCCTGATCTAGGGTGTGCATCACAAATTGGTGCCAGTTTTCACCCGCACCCGACTCAACCACGTAGTGCTCGTCGGTTTCTTCAATCAGGTGAATCCCCATCACTTCGTTCTTCAAAACGATGCCATCAAAATCGCGGGTTAGAAGGATGTTGCTTCCCCCACCCAAAATCAAGTACTTCTGCGCTTTCAGATCCACCGACTTCAATATTTCCTGAAGCGCTTCCGCCGAATCGAAACGGCAAAAACTATCGGCTTGAACATCTATTCCAAAGGTGTTGTACTCCTTGAGGGAAACCTGATTTTCGATCATGGGGCTTATCGTTTTTTACAAATCTAATCGCAATTTAAATTGCAAAACGGCATTCCTCCATTCTCTTTACATTTGTCGGTTGTGAATAAAAGGATCATTGTTTCGGTAAGTAGCGATATTGCTACCGATCAGCGGGTGCAAAAGCAATGCCGGGCACTGCACAAAAGTGGCTACAGCCTTACGCTTGTCGGTCGCGATTTGGGCAGGGATATCCCCATCGACTTGCCATTCAAATACCTTCATTTATCTCTTCCTTTTCGGAAAGGGCCCTTGATGTACGCCTGGTTTAATATTCGCCTTTTCTTCTACCTGCTCTTTCAAAAGGCTGATTTCTACGTTTCCAACGACCTTGACACCCTTCTGGCTACAGGCTTGGTAGCCCGACTGAAATCAAAGCCATACTGGTACGATAGCCACGAGTATTTCACCCAGGTACCCGAAGTGGTCAATCGACCTTTTGTTCAGAAGTCATGGCGGGCCATTGAGCGAGCGTTTATTGGTCGTGCAGCTATTGTTTCCACCGTGTCGCCGGCCATCGTCCAGAATCTAGAAGCCGATTACCAGCTGAAGGATGTTGCCTTGGTTCGCAATTTTCCAGAGCCAGTAGATGGTATTCAGCCCAAATCTCGAGTGGAATTGGGAGTAGAAGAGTCGATGAGACTCTTGATCATCCAAGGAAACGGAATCAACATTGACCGCGGCGGGGAGGAGTTGGTCGAAGCGATTTCATTGGTTGCAAATGCCCACTTACTCGTGGTTGGTAGCGGAGATGCATTGCCAGTTCTCAAGCAAATGGCCAAGGACCTGTCGATCGAGAATCGGGTTTCATTTATTCCCCCAGTGCCATACCGTGAGATGCTCGCTTATACTGCCGCTTCTGACGTGGGCTTGAGCTTGGATAAGGGTACCAATATGAATTATCAGTTTAGCCTGCCCAATAAGATATTTGACTACGCGCTTGTTGGTACACCGGTTATCGCTTCGAGGCTTCAGGAAACTGCCCGTTGGGTGGAAGGGTATGATATTGGCGTCTTGGTTGATGAGGTTACTCCAGCCGATATTGCCAAGGCTATTGAAGTATTTTTTTCCAATGCAGAGAAGGCGTCAGCATATGCGACCAACGCTTCAAGAATGATTGAAGATCACAATTGGAATACCGAGATGGCCCCTGTTCTAGCTCAGGTCAAGGCTATTCTTCAGTAGAAACCACTACTTCTTCGGAGCTTACTGTACTGTTTTCGCAGCGAATGATGTGAGACGACAGCTTCTTCATGTGCTTGTAGTCGTGTGTGGCCATGATCACGGCACGTCCGTTTTGGCTGATTTGGTATAGTAGATTCAAGATCTCTTCAGTCGTTCCTGGGTCCAAGTTTCCCGTAGGCTCATCCGCTAGAATCAGGTCTGGGTCATTGAGCAATGCACGAGCTACGGCCACGCGTTGCTGCTCACCACCCGACAATTCGTGCGGCATTTTGTACCCCTTGGTTCCGAGCCCCACTTTCTCCAGCACTTCCTGAATGCGCTGATTCATTTTATCCTTGCCCTTCCAGCCTGTAGCTCGAAGCGCAAACCAGAGATTGTCGTGAACATTTCTATCCGGTAAGAGCTCAAAGTCCTGAAAAACGATCCCCATACTCCGACGCAAATAGGGTACTTGCTTGCGCTTGAGCTTTCGCAGATCGTAGCTGTTCACCCGTCCTTCACCATTTTTTAGCTCTACCGCACCGTAAAGCGTTTTGAGAAGACTACTCTTTCCCGAACCGGTTTTTCCGATTAGATAGACGAAATCGCCTTTGTTGATCTGCACGTTTACATCGTTCAGTACAAGGTGATCGCCCTGATAGATGGTGACGTCTTTGAGTTCTACAATGCTTTCTTCGGCCATGGGGAAATATTAGATAGTGCTAAGATAATTTACCGTGGTGAATTTCCGTTATCCATGCATTGAAACCACCTTATTTACCGCCTGATTCTTCACATTTTCAGGTGCAAAACTTTGTGAGCAGGTGACCGCTGACCCTCTGCTTCCAAGGTAATTTTAACCCTTTAAAACCTATACCTGCAAATGCAATCCAAATTGAAGGTTCTTATCTATTGTGTGGCGGCTGTTTTGGCTTGTTTCAGGCTCAGCGCCCAACAAACTGAAGCATACCGGAGTACCGACAGGCCGTACTTTGAAGCGCTTGAGCTGATGAACTACGAGCAGTACGAGTCAGCACGACGCATGTTTTCGGATTATCTCGAGTCGGCTCAAAACAGCAATACAGAGCTGTATGCCAACGCCGAGTACTACCTGGCCAGCACCACCATGAAGCTTTTTCACAAGGACGCTGAGTACTTGATGGAAACGTTTGTACACACTCATCCAGAGAGCAATTGGAGAAATCCCGCGATCTACGACCTGGCCAATTACAATTTCAATCGCCGCGATTACGACGATGCATTGTACTGGCTCGATCAAGTAGATACCTACAAGATGAGTGTGGCCGATAAGGAGAAAATCACTTTCAAGAAAGGGTTTTCGGCTTTTGAATTGGAAGACTACGAATTGGCCAAGGCATCGTTTTACGAGCTAAAAGATGGTGAGAGCGAATACAAGGGGCCGAGCAATTACTACTACGGCCACATCGCCTACACCGAAGGGAATTATCAAACAGCCCTTGATGCTCTTGAAGCAGCTCAGGCTGATCCGAATTTTGAGCCAGTTGTGCCTTATTACATCACACAGATTTACCATTTCCAAGAGCGATACGACGATTTGATCGCCTACGCAGAGCCCATGATGGAAATGGAAGAAACCGTTCGAAAGGAAGAGATTGCTCATCTGCTTGGTCACGCTTATTACCAGAAGCAAGAGTTTGCCAAAGCCGTGCCTTACCTGCGGTACTTTATGGAGAATAGCTCCAAGAAAACGGCTGAAGATGCCTACCCGCTTGCCTATGCGCTATACCGCATGGGTGAGTACCAGGAGTCGATCGGGTATTTTGTGAAAGCGGCGAAGTCGGATGATGAAGCCCTTGTGCAGATCGCGACTTACCAAATGGCTGATGCCTACGTAAATCTCGATCAGAAGAACTACGCTCAAAACGCTTTCAAAGTATCGGCACAAATGGGAATCGATCCCGAAGTGACGGAAGATTCTTACTTCAATTACGCCAAGCTGGCCTACGAACTGAGTTATGACCCCTTCCACGAAGCAATTCGAGCTTTTGAAGCTTATCTAGAGAAATATCCAAATTCGGAGCGAAAAGATGATGCATACGAGTTCTTGTTGAAAGTCTATATCTCCACCAAGAACTATCCAGCCGCTATGGCTAGCATCGATAAGATGAAGACGCCAAACCCTTATCACCGTATCAAGTACCAGGAATGTGCCTACAATTTGGCCGTGGGACAAATGCGAAAGGGAAAAACCATGGAGTCGACAGAGACGTTTGCCAAGGTCAAGACTTACCCTGAAGACCCGAAGCTCGTAGCACTTTCGGATTACTGGTTGGGTGATTTGAAGTATCGCAAAGGAAAATACGATGAAGCCAAATCTCATTATCAGGCTTTTGTGAGCAGTTCTGCTTCTTTTCAGACCGACTACTACAACTTGGTGCAATACAACTTGGGTTACTGCTACTTCAAGGAAAAGGATTATCCGAGTTCGCTTACAGCTTTTCGAAAGTTTATCTCGAGCAATCAGGTGGATGATAAGCGTAAGAACGATGCTTACCTGAGAATTGGTGACCTAAACCTCGTTACGAAGAACTACAAAGTAGCCATCGAGAACTACGCGAAGGCGGTGGAAAAGCACGGTGCTAACGAAGATTATGCACTCTTCCAAATGGCCCAATGCTACGGCTACGAAGAGAATTACTTCAAGAAGATTGAAACGCTTGAGCAGCTTTTTGCGAAGCATCCCGAAACGAGTTTGGCTCCTGTGAGCTATTTTGAATTGGGTGAAAGCTATTTTGCACAGAACGAGCTCAACCCAGCCTTATCGAATTACAATACCGTAGTGGACTCCTTTCCACAGTCTCCCTACCGAAAGAAATCGCTCTTGAAGCGCGGACTTGTGCTCTATCGTTTGAACAATTACGATGACGCGATCGCTAGTTTCAAAACGGTTGTAAACGATTACGGTGTGGATTCAGAATCGAATGAAGCCATCGCTACCCTAAAAAACATCTACCTAGACTTGGGTGATGTGGATGCCTACTCGAAATGGCTGGCTGATATTCCAGATTACGAAGTGAGCCGCGATGAGATCGACAGCTTGTCGTACCAAGCCGCTGAGAACCTCGTTGCCGACGCCGATTGCGATGGCGCCATCAAGGCATTCAACAAGTATTTGAGCGACTATCCAAACGGTCTTTTCGCTTTGAATGCCTACTACTACATTGCCGATTGTTCTTACCGAAAGAACGATTTCAATACGGCTTTGACAGGGTTTACCTACGTGATCGACCAGCCAACGAGCCAGTTTTCTGAGTCGTCACTACTAGGGGCCGCTACCATCCAATACGATCGCAAAAACTACGAAGCTGCCTTACCGCTCTACGTACGACTTGAAAGCGTAGCATCTTTCGCGACGAATGTTTTGGAAGCTCAGATTGGAAAGATGAGAACGGCCTTCAAAATCGGGGATTACGATTTGGCGCTAAAAGGCGCGGACCAAGCGCTTGCCAATTCGGCAACGCCTGAGAAGATTGAAAAGGAAGCGAAACTAACTAAGGCTCGGATCTACTTTGCTCAGAAGGAGTACGATTTGGCTAAGCCATTTTACGAAGAGCTTTCTCTGATCGATAATACAACAGAAGGCGCTGAGTCGAAATACCGATTGGCCGAGATTGCCATGATAAACCAAGAGCTTGATTTGGCTGAAAACCACGTCTTCGAGTTGGTTCAAAACTTTCAGGCTATCACATTCTGGAAGGTCAAAGCCTTCATCCTGCTCTCAGATATCTACGTGGAGCGCGATGATTACTTCCAGGCGAGAGCTACCCTGCAAAGCGTACTCGACAATGTTTCCGATTCGAGTTTGGTGGCAATTGCTGAAGATAAAATGGAAGCCCTTGACACAGCCGAAGAAGTAGAGATCCAGAAAGCTGATACGCTGGCTAGTCCGGATACGCTGGATTATGAAGATTCGTACAATGAGTTGATTGATGAACCAAAATCGGAGGAAGAGTAAGATGAGAAGCACATTCAAATATTTCTTTGCTGGAGTCCTTTTAATTTGGGGATTCGATGCAATAGCTCAGGAAGAAACGGAAGGTGGTTTTGACCAAACCCAGGTTATCACTGGAGACCGTAGTCTGAGTGTTCAAAAAGCGTTTAAAATGTCGGTGCTTCCAGACCCGATCGATATTTCGGTAGATCTGGGGAGTTTGAAGTACCAGCTCATTCCACGCCGGCCGGCCATGGCTATATCGGTTGATAGTATTCAGCCCGCCAAGGTCAAGGTTCGGGAGCCGCTTGAAAAGCTTTACCACGGATATGTGAAGGCCGGTGTAGGGACTTTTGCCACACCGTATATCGAAGGAATGTACACATCAACTCGCGATCGCGATTTGGCCTACGGCGCGCGGTTTCGCCACATGTCTTCTCACGATGGTGTGAATGGGCCAGTGGCATTTAGTGGGTACAACCAAAACCTGGTGGAGGGCTGGGCTAAGAAGGTGTTTAGCAAGTACAGCCTTCAATCGAAGCTCACTTATGAGCGCAATGGTTACCACTACTACGGTTTCGATCCGCAAGATTTGGATGTCGACAAAAAGGACATACGCCAGACTTTCGATATCATCGATCTCGATGCCAACTGGAAGAGTTATTATCGAGACTCGTCTCGAATCAATCACGACATCAGTTTGGATGCCTATTATATGGGTGATCGCTACAACTCGAGCGAGTTCGGAATTAAGGCTGGCGGAAATCTCCAGTCCATCCGGGGAGACCTGTTCTACAATATGGACGCATCGTTTGACTTCTTGAGCTCTTCGCTGGCAGCGGTGGATCCATTTGATTACATGAATGACACCACAGGAGTTCAGGTACTGGGCTACGATCAGAACAATGCCATTCTCGAGCTTGCTCCGCAGGTACTCTTGACAAAAGGTGACTTTACGGCACTGGCTGGGATCTCGATTTTCGGTCAGTTTACGAACCAGGCTAAGTTCCATGCATTTCCAACATTGGAAGTGAGCTACTCGCTCTTCGATGATGTTTTTGTTCCCTATGCAGGATTGACGGGAGAAGTGCGCAGAACGAGCTACCGCAGTTTAACGGCGAGAAATCCGTACATGCTTTCATCAGTTGCCCTTAAAAACGAAGTAGAGAAGTATAATTTCTATGCGGGTATCCGCGGGGCTATCAGCGATAGAATGAGTTTCAATGCGGCGCTGTCGTTTGATCGGGTTGATGATATGGCCTTGTTTTACAACGATGTATTGGTGAGTACCGAAAACAGATTTGGCGTGGTTTACGACGATGTGAAGACCTTTACCATTCTCGGAGAATTGTCTTACGAATTCGGAACCAAATGGGAAGCCGCCCTTCGCGGAGAGCTGTTTTCTTACGACACTGACGCTCAGAAGGAAGCTTGGCATTTGCCTAGTCACCGCATTGGTTTGCATGGAAAGTATAGCCTTTTCGACAAGTTTGTAATTGGTGCCGATTTGACCTGGATTGGCAAGCGACAAGTGTTCTCATTCCTACCCGTGGGTGATGTGGCTCAGAACGATGATGGCGTTTATCAATTGGAACTCGATGGATACGTTGATCTTTCCTTGTCGGTTGAGTACCGCTACACGAAGCGTCTGAGCGCTTTTATCGAAGCCAACAACTTGACTGGAACGAAATACGATATCTACTACCGATTCCCAGCTCAGAGGGTCTTCTTGATGGGAGGGGCTAAGTACAGTTTCTAAGGGCAATTTTTCATCGGTTGATATGTGATCTGTTACTTTCATCTTGTGGAGATGCCCCAGATTTGGTAGACCTAAATGCCAATCAGAAATTTTAGTCATTTCAACCCTCACTCTAACACATATTGGCTCACAGCTTGCAGATTTGAAATCAGACAATTCGCAAAGGATGTCGTGAGCCAACTTTCGGCCTTAATTTTATTCTCTTAGAAACTCAGAAATAAGCGGAAGTCCACCGCACCCATGTTTGAGCTCAGGTATCGGAAGCTATGCTTCCGCTAATACCGTTTGCGAGTTTGGGTAAGGTGCTGTAGCGTTTTCGAGAGTTTCAAGAAATAAAATTACAGCCCTGATCTTTTGTTCCTTTTGTATCAAGACAAAAGGAAGTGGAAAAACAAGATTTTACCGTAATGAAAGTTCGTTAACGCTACTTGTGACCTCGCCCTTCTCATCAGGGTTCAACATCCTGTTAATAACCGGGTGTAATTGTTGAAAATGTCCAGTGTTTACGCGTGTTTTAGCCGCGATATAACCTTTTATTATTCGTATTTTTGTTTGAATCAATTTTCTGAATTAAAAGAACTATATGTCAGACGATCAGAATCAGAATAAGCGCGAATATTCAGCAGGTAATATTCAGGTCTTAGAAGGTCTTGAAGCGGTTCGTAAGAGACCCGCGATGTATATCGGTGATGTGGGGGTTAAAGGTCTTCACCACTTGGTATATGAAGTAGTAGATAACTCGATAGATGAAGCATTAGCTGGGTATTGCGACGAGATTAACGTTACGATCAACGAAGGAAACTCCATCACCGTTAGCGATAATGGGCGTGGTATTCCAACAGGTTTTCACGAAAAAGAAGGAAAGTCGGCGCTAGAAGTCGTTATGACGGTACTTCACGCTGGGGGTAAATTCGATAAAGACACCTACAAGGTATCGGGTGGACTTCACGGAGTAGGGGTAAGTTGTGTAAACGCCCTGTCTATCCTTTTGAGAGCTACAGTACACCGCGAAGGCAAAATCTGGCAACAAGAATACTCTATTGGTAAGCCAAAAGCGGATGTTGAAGTAATCGGCGAAACGGACAAAACGGGAACCACCGTGCTTTTCCAACCAGACCCGACAATCTTCGATAGCACGACATACAATTTTGATACGCTAGCGAGTAGGATGCGCGAGCTTGCCTTTTTGAACAAGGGAATCCGCATTACACTCACAGATGAGCGTGAGCTCGATGACGATGGAAACCCTATTTCAGAATCTTTCTTCTCAGAAGGTGGACTCTACGAGTTCGTGGAGTACCTCGATGGAACGAGAGAAAAACTGATCGAAAAGCCGATCCACGTAGAAGGGGAAAAGAACGGTATCCCAGTGGAAGTAGCAATGATCTACAACACTTCGTTTACCGAAAACATCCACGCCTACGTAAACAATATCAATACGCACGAAGGTGGAACTCACTTACAGGGTTTCCGTCGTGGATTGACAGCTACGCTTAAGAAGTATGCTGAAGATTCGGGAATGCTTGCCAAGCTGAAGTTTGACATTTCTGGAGATGACTTTCGTGAAGGACTTACAGCTGTTATTTCGGTAAAAGTTGCTGAGCCGCAATTCGAAGGTCAGACTAAAACCAAATTGGGTAACCGTGAGGTGAATGCTCCGGTATCACAGGCTGTATCTGAAATGCTAACGTATTATTTGGAAGAAAATCCAAATGACGCCAGAGCTATCGTAAACAAAGTAATTCTCGCTGCTCAGGCCAGACATGCCGCTAGAAAGGCGCGTGAAATGGTGCAGCGGAAGAATGTTTTGACTGGATCAGGTCTTCCAGGAAAGCTGAGTGATTGTGCCGACAGAAACCCCGAGAATTGCGAGATATACCTCGTTGAGGGAGACTCGGCAGGTGGAACGGCCAAGCAAGGTCGCGACCGCCACTTCCAGGCTATCCTTCCGCTCCGTGGTAAGATTCTGAACGTGGAAAAAGCCATGCACCACAAAATCTTCGAAAACGAAGAGATTAAGAATATCTATACGGCTCTCGGAGTAAAAGTTGGAACAGAAGAAGATTCTAAAGCGCTCAATACCGAAAAGCTTCGCTATCACAAAATCATCATCATGTGTGATGCCGATGTCGATGGTAGCCACATTGAAACGCTAATCTTGACATTCTTCTTCCGCCACATGCGCGAGCTTATCGAAGCAGGATACATCTACATTGCTACGCCGCCGCTCTACTTATTGAAGAAAGGTTCGACAATGAAGTACGCTTGGAACGAAGAGCAGCGTCAAGAGATTGTTGCAGATATGAAAGGAAGCGGAAAAGAATCAAGTGTGAATCAGCAGCGCTACAAAGGTCTTGGAGAGATGAACGCAGAGCAGCTTTGGGACACGACTATGAATCCGGAGTACAGAACGCTGCGTCAAGTTACAATAGACAACGCTGCCGAAGCAGATCACGTATTTTCGATGCTTATGGGTGATGATGTACCACCGCGTCGTGAGTTCATTGAAAAGAACGCCAAATACGCGAATATTGATGCGTAAGATATTTTAAGTTCAAATTGGAAACGCCTCTGATTATTCAGGGGCGTTTTTTGTTTCGAGATGTAGGTCCAGGATTATAGGCAAGTGATCACTATAGCCACCTTTGTATGCCGGGCCTTGAAAGGTTCGAAAAGGGACATCTTCTCCAGCGGCATTTTTGGTAAGCAACCAAGGCGCATCAAATATGCCAACTAAGCCAGGTAGGGTAGATGTGGTATGTGAATCGAGAAAATTGCTGGAGACTATAAATTGATCCAATACGCCCCATTCACCAGCAAACGAATGCGTGCCAAAGTGGTACTGAATGGGCAGCATGAGATTCACCAAACCCGCCACGTTTTCCTTGTATGGATCCTGGGCGTTTAAGACTTGCAATACACTGATATCAGAAGGTTCGTCGTTCAGATCTCCGCAAATCACGATGTGTGGTGATGTGAACTTTGCTTCTAGACTGTCCACCTTTTGGCGGAGCATACTCGCTACGTATTTTCGGTTTTCTTCCGAAACAAATTGGCCACCATAGCGCGATGGCCAATGGTTTACAAAGTAGTGCAGAGTGTCTTGATTTGGCAAGATACCCTTCACATAAAGTATGTCGCGGGTGGTGCGGCCAGGGTCGTGTGGAAACTCAACGCGGTAGTATTTGTAGAGAATTACATTGAACCGATCTGGACGGTACAAGCAGGCAATATCGATTCCCCTTCTGTCGGGTGAGTCTTTGTGAATGATTTTATATCCCGCGTTTTTGAGCGGCGAGAAGATAGTGAGTCCATTAAGTACCCATTCTGATTCTACTTCACATAGCCCAATAAGCTCGATAGGCTCCCAGCCTCCCATGGCCAGGATGGTTCGAGCTATGCCGTTTGATTTCTTTTTGTACCGATCAAAGGTATATCGGTTTTCGCCTTCGGGAGTGAACGCTTCATCGCGAGTCAGGCTGTCGTCTTCTAGGTCAAATAGATTCTCGAGATTATAAAACCCAATCCGAAAGTCTGAATCAAGGCGCGGACTTTCTACGATATCTTGGTATCGCTGAAAATCGGGCAATTGTGCAACGGAAAATAATGGCAGAGCAATGACAATCCATATGCTCCACAATCTTATCATGCGCCTGCGGTAGCTTTTCCACTATAGGCTCTCCAGAGTAAAATAGAGCCGAAAATGACGAAAGGAATACTTAGAATCTGCCCCATATTGAGGAGTAGGTCATTTTCGAAGGCTTCCTGATTGATCTTTAAAAACTCATCTAGGAAGCGCAGAGTAAAGAGTACTACCATAAACAGTCCAAACAAGAATCCGTTCTTCTTGCTTATCGCTTTGTTCTTCCAGAAGTAGTAGAGAATAAAAAAGAGAATCACACAGTATATCGCTTCATAAAGCTGAGCGGGATGTCGTGGATCCATGGCTAGGGCAGGGGGGTAGGCATTCACGAATTCAAAACCCCAAGGTAGGGTCGTTACTTTTCCCAGAATCTCAGAGTTGATTAGGTTCCCCACGCGTATACAGGCTCCGGTAATGCATGTCACGATTACGATTCGGTCCATGATCCAGAGAAAGCTTATCTTGTACTTTCTCCCAAAAAGGTATACGGCTGTTAGAATACCGATTGCCCCACCGTGACTGGCCAGCCCACCTTTTTGAATTTGAATTATTTCAATGGGATTGGCTAGGTAGTACGCTGCATCGTAAAAGAAAACATGGCCAAGTCTGGCTCCCAAAATGGTTCCAACCACAACGTAAATGGTTAAGTCTTCGACATGCTTCTTGGTCTTTCCATCCTTTTCGAAAATGTGAATTAAGATGTATTGACTAATCAGAAGCCCTAGAACGAAGAGAATACCGTACCAGCGCACGGGCCAATCGATGAAGGGGATGGTAAATGCTTCTGGGTCGACGTCCCAGTAGATTGAAAGGAGTGTGTTCAAATCCCGATAGGTTTTGAGCGAAAATAGTCATTTGCTAGGGCTTAAAAAAAAGCCCCTCTGACAATTATTGTCAAAGGGGCTTCATAGCACATTGTGAGTTTACCTTACCAAGGTGATAAACCCAGTAATCTCTCTTTTCTCTTCCGTGGTAGCTGACGAAACCTTGATCAAATACGTGTAGATTCCAGTGTCGAGGTAGTGCTCACCATCACCTTTATTTGAGCTTCCGTTCCACCCTTCGTTATAATCGTTCGATTTGAACACTTGTCGTCCCCATCTGTCCATAATAGTGACTTCGTAGTCTCTAATATCTAGTGTGTTTCCAACAGGTTTCCAGATATCGTTAATACCGTCTTCGTTAGGGCTAAAGCTATTCGGTATATACCAGATCAAATCATCGTGAATAATGACTTCTTTGGTAGTCGTATCAGTACATCCATTTACGCTCGTTGTAAAAAGCGTAACCGGATAAACGCCAGCCGTATCTTTAGGAAATTCGAATACCGAGATGCGGTCATGAGCTTCTCCCAACGAAGGGTATTCGCCAAATACGAAGTAGGAGCTATGAATCGGCCCAGGACTAGATACATCCTGAAACGTAATTCGCGTATTTTTAATGGTAGTAGGTAGTGGGTTGATATTGAAGTCGGCCTTGTACTCAGGTGGATCAACCAAGCTTACGGGCTGCGTTATTTCACACCCATTTGCATTTCGAGCTATGACATCAACTTCGCCGGCACATACATAAGAAACACTGTCTTGCACCCACGTCATACCACCGTCAAAACTGTATTCCACGGCTCCGAGTGATCGAACACCGATTCGGCCAGAGCACTCGCCTGCACAAAGCGGGGGAGCCTGAGTAAGAAACATTTCTTGTGGGTTGGGCTCGCCAATGGTGTAGAGCGTAGAGTCCGTACACCCCACGCTGTCGGACACCTTTACTTGATAAGTTCCAGCAGGAAGGGAGTCTCTGGTTTGCGGGATGATTCCGGGATATCCATTTTCTTCCCAATCAAAAATATATTGTCCGTTGGTCGGCGTACCACCACTAGGCACACCTACAGCGGTTCCGCTATTCTGGTTGTAGCACAAAGCGTCTTCTGGCACTACGATCAACGAAACCGGATCAGAGAAGGTAACGGTGACTTCATCAAACTCATTGCAAAGAAAGCCATTGTCGTCTGTCCAAGTGAGTGTCGCTACACCACCAGGTGAAGCCATAGATGCTATCGCATTCGGATCGTGGATATCGCTAAACGAAACGCCTTCTGGGCCGGTCCATGTACCTAAACCAAGAGCGGGCTCTGCTTGTAGTTGATATGAGAGTTCACAAGGGAATGCATCATCACCAGCTACCGCGTTGGTTTGACAACAAATCGGGTTAATTGCTTCCAATACATTTAAAGTGAGCTCAGACTGCCCTTCACAAGTTCCATTGCCCACGGTGTAAGTGTAAGTCTCATTAAAGCCATTTGGGTGCTCTGACGGATTAAACACATCCGGAACAACATCTCCCAGGGCATCCGTCCAAACACCACCTGGTGCTGGATTCCCATCGAGGTAATCAATCAGGAAGCTTATAGGCGAGTTATAACAGAGGGTTGAATCTGTGCTAAGCCCAGGGTCAGCCGCTGGGTCGGGAGCTACGATCACTTGATCGGTAATCAAACAGCCCGGAAATCCTTGAGGGTATGCTGTTACGGTGTATACCGTAGCCTGATCAACTTCAGCAAAAGGATTTGGAACGTTGGTCGCAGAAAGACCCGTTGGCGGTTCCCAAGACCATACCATGCCATCATCGGCTGGGACACAGCTTACTACAATTTCCAATTCGGGATAGGTTCCATCAGCACAACTTCCCGTTCCATCAGAATCTAACACGAAGGTGATACAGCCAGTGGTATTGTCCGCCACCCATATCTCCCCTGCCAAGTCGCTTGTCCACGGAGAACCGAGCCAAGGAGCGGCCTGACTATCTCCGTTGTAAAAAGTGACAAAATCCCAGAAGTCTTGTTGACCAGTAATGAATTCGATTTGCATCATCGTTACCCCGTCGCCTGGATTGTCAGGGCAGAAAGTGAGTTCGAGCGTTTCGTTATTACCCCAGCAGTAAGAGTAAGATCCAGCATCGTTGGAGCATTCTGGAATTGGTTCCCCCACCAAACTAGCTTGCAGCTGAACCGGATCTTCGCAATAGGTAAGGTCAGGTCCTGCTGTAATTTCTGGTCCTTCCATCGCTTCTACTACGATAGTCGTATCGAAGGTACAGCCAAAGTTATTGGTCGCGTAATAAGTGTATTCGTAGAAACCAGGCGTATCGTAGGTTACTTCCAAGACATTTCCATCTGCCGATGTGCTAACAATATTCGGCCCTTCCCACCACGATGAGTCTGCTTCAAGCCCTATAACGGGGGTGAAGGTTGTAATATCAGGGAAAAGTGTTGGGTTGAAATTGATACCCCAAGCGAAAATAAATCCATTATCAATTGCTAGGTTGTCAACGACGTTAAAGGTCCAGTCCCCATTCAGCGGACATCCCACCAAGTCGCACATATCATAGTCGCTTTGGTAGGTACCTGAAGGTACGGAGTTACCTGGTGTCGGTCCACCCACGGGTATCGATGTAGCATCTGGCAAGTTTCCATTTGTAGCATCGGGTGCCCAGGCGTAGTCGTAACCTACTCCCGGGTCTGTTGATCCATCGTCGATCGCTTCACCGAGATAAGTTCCACCACCACCATTAGGATACTCCAGGAGAATCACGTTGGTACCATCGGGGCAGGTGATCGACATTTGCAAATCGCCCAGGTAAGAGTGTTCCATGTTGATGAAGACATCTAGCAAATCCGAGCAATCATCAAGAGTAGCACCGGCTTCAAAGAAGTCGAATGTGAGTGTAGAAGAGTAAGAGAATCCAGCACCGTCTGCTAGGTAAGTTTCACCGGCTGCTACCTGCGGGGGCAGCGCGGTCCAAGTCACACTTTGGATGGGGCTCGCATCAATTGTATTAATTTCATCCAGGCAAACGGGTGAATCAAAATTGGTATTAAAGATTGGAATGGTACTTACCAGTACCTGCAGGGGTTCGAGATTTAAACTTCGACACCCGTTATTATCCACAACTGAAAGACTCACCAGATATTCACCAGGTTCGCTGTACGTATGTGTTACATCGGCTGGAGATTCGAGGGTATCAATGGTACCGTCGTCAAAATCCCAGATGTAGTACTCTAGATTAAATCCTGGTTCAGCAAATGATCCAGCATCACCAAATGTCAGCTCTGCTCCAAGGCAAACTCCTACAGACTGTTCCGGACCTTGCGGTTCCGGGTCGAGAATTTCAGATGCTGATGTAGGCGTGGCACAGGGAGTAGTACATTCTATCAATCCTTCCCACCCCGGTAGTGTTCCACTTCCGTTTGGGTTAGAAACAAATACGAAGGTCAAACATCCTGTGTCGTTATTCACCGTACCAGTTACGGGCAGTCCCTGAAGGTCATTTCCCGTATAGCTTCCCATTGAAGGTGCAGCATCACTATCTCCATCGTATATGTATAGGTAGTCGCTATTATTTGGGTTTGGCGATGTGAAAAGCGCGAAGGCGACAAAATTGATTGAGATTACATCTCCCGGAACATCTGGACAAATGGTAAAGGTGTAGTTATTTCCTGGGGTGTATGGAGCACCTTCTCCAGAAACTGGGTCGTTTCCATCATCAACAAAAACACCACTACATCCGTTAACTGTTCCATTTTGGATTACAAATATCTGAGAGAAGCCGCTAAGGGCAAGAAGGCAAAATGCAAATGCCAAAAGAGACTTCATTCCGTTTGTTTTTCTTTTGATAAGCATAATATTACTCTTCTAGATTTTCACGTTTATAAAGCAACTTAAGGGGCATTATGACAAGAACCTGGCCCGTATCGTTGAGCTTGTAATAGGTGTATTTTTCATAGAGAAACTGGAATTCATAGCCGAGTAGATTCAATTCTTGATTTTGAATCAGTTCAAGACTCAAGTCGGGAAGATCTTCGTAAATCTTCTCTACTTCTAGAGCATTAGGCAAGGATTGCCAATCTTTTTCACCCATTTCACTGACGTAGTAGGCATGTCGATTCGTGACGGCCAGACGTTTGTACCTCAACTCATCGTTTTGGGAAAGATCGGAAATGGTTTCCTCGGGAATAAAACTAGCTAGTGCAGCGTAGTCTTCATCTGTTTGACTAAATCCAGAGAGCGAAAGCGCTAGAGCTCCGAGTACAAAGGATAGCTTGTATAGTTTCATCTACTTTGAATTCTTTGTGATACTGACGCTTTTCCGATTAAAAAGTTGTACCCTAGGAGTCCAAGTTTTAATAAGACCGACTACACCAACGTGCGGCTATGTCGGGCCCGACAATAAACTGATAAGAGCATAGCAACATCAAGCGATGCCAAGACCACATTGGGCGACGCCTTTTCCAGTATCATATTCTCTCTGAATATAAGTATTCAGGGCCAGATTAAAAAGATGTGTGAATAGCTAGTGCAATGATATTCACAGGATAGAAAGTTTGGATAATAAAAAAGCCCCGACATAAATCGGGGCTTTCATAGTCTGTTCTTACGATTATCTGACTAAGGTGATGAAGCCAGTAATCTCTCGTTTGTCTTCGGTGGTAGCTGATGACACCTTTATGAGATAGGTGTAAACACCAGTTGGCAAGTAGTATTCTCCTTCGCTTTTATTGGAGCTACCATTCCAACCTTGGTTATAATCTTTGGTGTGGAAAACTTCTTTACCCCACCGATCCATAATGGTCACTTCATAGTCTCGGATGTCGAGGGTATTTCCTACAGGTCTCCAGATATCATTGATTCCATCTTCGTTAGGTGTGAAGCTATTTGGAATGTACCAGATCAAATCATCGTGGATAATTACTTCCTTGGTGGTTGTGTCTGTACATCCGTTCACACTCGTCGAGAAGAGTGTAACTGGATAGATTCCGGCTGTGTCTTTTGGAAACTCGAATACTGAAATTCGATCGTGCGCTTCTCCAATAGCTGGGTAATCACCGAAGACGAAGTAAGAGCTGTGAATTGGTCCTGGACTTGAAATATCTTGGAACGTTATTCGCGTGTTTTTAATCGTCGTTGGCATGGGGTTGATGTTGAAGTCAGCTTCGAATTCAGGAGGGTCTACGAGGCTAACGGGTTGAGTAATCTCACAGCCATTGGCGTTTCTCGCAATTACGTCAAAGTCACCAGCACATGTGAAGTAAACACTATCAGCAACCCAGGTATTACCACCATCAAAGCTGTAGTCAACTGCACCAGCTGATCTGATTCCGATTCGCCCAGAGCACTCTTCAAAACAGCGTGGAGGCGATTGGGTAATGAACATTTCCTGTGGATTAGGTTCACCAATCGTATAGATAGTCGAATCAATACATCCGGCATTATCCCAAACTTTTACTTGGTAGGTACCTGCAGGTATGGAGTCTCTGGTTTGTGGAATGATTCCAGGTACACCATTCTCTTCCCAATCGTAGTTGTACTGTCCGTTTGTGACCGTTCCACCACTGGCAACACCGATAGCGGTTCCGCTTGCTTGATTGTAGCAAAGCGCATCTTCCGGAACTACGAGAAGCGATACAGGGTCAGAAAATGTTACTTCAATCTGGTCAGATTCCGAACAAAGGAATCCATTGTCGTCCGTCCATGTTAACACCACAACGCCACCGGGAGATTCCATAGAGACTATGGCATTCGGATCGTGCGTATCACTAAAGAAAACGCCTTCTGGTCCTGTCCAAGTTCCGAGTCCGATTGCAGGCTCAGCTTGCAGTTGATAGCTCAGGGCACAAGGATAGGCATCATCGCCCGCCACTGCGTTGGTTTGACAGCAATTAGCGTTCAAGGCATCCAAAACAGTCATATTCAGTTCCGATTGCCCTTCACAAGTTCCGTTTCCTACGGTATAGGTATAAGTGAATGATGTACCATTTGGAAAGGCGGTTGGGTTGAACTGATTAGGTACTACATCACCATTTTCATCCGTCCACACTCCGCCAGGAGCTGGGTTTCCATCTAAATAGTCGATCAGAAAACTGATAGGTGAATTGTAGCATAAAATAGAGTCGGTGTCCAGACCAGGATCGGCTTCAGCATCAGGAGCGATTAGCACTTGATCTGTTTGGGCACAGCCAGGAAAACCAACTGGGTAAGCCGTCAGAGTGTATTGTGTGGCTTGGTCAACCAGTGAGCTCGGAGTCTGCACATTAGGGTCGGATAATCCAGTAGCTGGAGACCATTCCCATACCATTCCATCATCAGCAGCAACACATGTAGCGTTGACTATCCACTCTTCAAATGTTCCATCACCACAACTATTTACACCGTCACTATTCAATACAAATGTCAAGCAGCCAGTTGCATTGTTCTCAGTAGCGGTGAATACCATTCCGGCCATATTGTCCGTGTTTGGTCCAGCTAACCAAGGAGAAAACTGACTATCTCCATCGTAGATGGTTATCCAGTCACCCCACATGTCCATTTGACCAGCTACAAATTCGATTTGCATAAGGGTTATTCCATCACCCGGGTTGTCTGGACAGTATGTCACAATGAGCTGATCATTATTGTCGTAGCAATAATTGTAGGTACCCGCATCTCCACCGCAAGTAGGAACAGGCCCACCGACAATGGCTCCTTGAAGAATAACGGGGTCTTCACAAACCGTCATATCGGGGCCTGCCGTAATTTCAGGCCCTTCAATTACATTGACAGTTACGGTACTATCAAAATCACATCCAAAATTGTTTATAACGTAGTAGTTGTATTCATACGTACCGACTTGATCAGTCTGAATCGTAATCTGGTTTAAGTCGTCGGTATTATCTGTGATCCAAGGGTCGCTCAAATCCCAATAAGAAGAGTCGGCATCTTCGCCAATGGTATTGGTAAACTCGATGATGTCTGGGTAGAATGAAGGATCGAACGTAACACCGAATTCGAAGATAGTTCCGTCATCTGCTGCCCAGTTATCAATTACCGTAATCTGCCAAGTACCTTGTAAGGGGCACCCAATTAAATCAGAAAGTGGATCTGCTGAGGCATATGTTCCTTCAGGTAATGTATTTCCGAAGCCACCGGCACCATTGACCCATTCTGTCCATGTTTCTGTTGCGTCATTGTCCCAGCAGTAGGTCCACCCTTCCCCAATTCCAGTTTGGTTTTCACAGTCTACATTGTCAGCTTGATCTGGAACTCCAATTTGAGTTCCACCACCACCTTGGGTTTGAAGATTTATTGTGGTTCCATCAGGACAACTTAATTGGATAACGAGGTCACCCATGAAAGAGTGCTCCATGTTCAGGCAAATGTCTACAAGGTCGTCTACATCTTGTAGGGTTGCTGAAGGATCAAATTCTGTGTAAGTAATCGGAATAGACTGCGAAATTCCAAGAAGTGTATCAGGGAGACATCCATCATCTACGGAGTTACTGCCTGGAAATCCGGTCCAAGTACTATCGTATTGCCCAAACCCATCTGGGCCAGGCATGATACCAATCAGATCAACTTCTTCACCAGTACAAATGGTCATATCATCTGGAAACTGGTAATAGGTGGGGTAGTTGGAAACAAAAACTTTTAGAGGCACAACGTTAAGGTTGTTGCACACATTATCGGTGTTATTGTCCGTCAAGGTGAGCTGAACATCGTAGTATCCTGTATTTTCGAATGCGTGCGAAACTATTGCGCCGCTGGTATTATCAATTGTTCCATCGATGAAGTTCCATGAATACTCCGTGATAGCAAATCCATCACCAGCTACTGATGCAGACCCATCGAACGTAACCAGTTCACCAACACAAACGGCAATTGAATCGGGTGCAGGGGCATCAACTATAAATGCACTGGCTGTTGGTGGTACACAAGGTTGGGTACAAGTAGCACTTGCTGTAAACTGTCCACTACCTTGCGCATTTGAGTAGAATACAAAAGTCAAACATCCAGAACCGTTATTTGTAGTGGCCGCGATCGAAACATTTTGGAGTTCGTCGGTATTGTATGTTCCTAAGGTAGATGCAGCGGTGCTGGTTCCATCGTAAACTGCCATGTAATCCATGTCTGGATTTTGCTGAGTACCAAGATTTGTCCCATCCAGATCAAATAGGTTAAACGTGGTGGTGATGTACAGACTGTTATCACCTGTCGTGATGGTATCAGGGCAAATAGTGATGGTAAAAAACTCGTTGTCGCCATACCCAGTTCCACCTTGTCCTCCAGAATCAATAACAAACCCGTTGCAGGTATTGAATGTCTGGCCGTTGTTGCCTGGGTTAAAGGAGATGTCTGTTTGTTGTGCAAACGCTGATAAGCTCACTAGTGCGAGGACTAGTGCGAGTAGCTGTTTCATAAAAATCTGGTTTCAAATAAAACTAGGACGATAAAACTATCGTCCTAGTTGTTTACAATACAAAAATAATGTGATTATCTGATCAATTGAACTTTTCCATTGAATTCAACTTCATCTAATGTTAGGATATTCTTGGTTTCTATCAGCCAGATATAAAGGTCTGGACTTGCGTAGTGATCACCACCATTAATGCTACCATTCCACTTCTGGTCTGGGTCTCTAGTTTCGAAAATGATCTGCCCAAATCGATCCATTACTGTAAGTCGATAGTCATCGGGATCGATATTCTTCATCACTGGTCCCCAAAGGTCATTCAGGCCATCTTCATCTGGCGTAAACGCATTTGGAACGTACATTAATAGATCTGGTTCTACGGTTAGAAGTTCCGTTGCATCATCCATACATCCCGTGTTCAGGTCTATGGCCGTCAGGCTAATGAGATAGTCATCATTCACGCCATCAGGAAACTTGAAGCTTGGATTCTCGGCTTCCGATGTTCCAAGAGTGTCAAACTCCCAGAAGTAAATCATGTTGTCATAACCGATTGTATTGTTCTGGAAGAACACTTCCGTATCTTCCGAAAGTACAGGGTCAGGTGTCCATGAGAATCTGGCTGTAGGTCCTGGATCTACTGTGACAGTCATCGTATCTGAAGCTGAACACTCTCCATCGGTGGCTGTTATCACATAAGTGAATTCTTTGGTTACAGGTCCAATTGCACCAGGGGTGAAGATTGGATTTGGAACTTTCGGATCCGAAAGACGATCCTCTGGCATCCACTCATAAGATAAGCCAGGAGCTGCTGTCACACCAATTTGGATTGGGCCGTTGGCGAGACAAAGTGAATCGTCTAGCAAAACAGGAGCATTAGGTAGAGTCTGAGCGTCTACGAATAGTGTTTCATTCAAATCAGCACTACACGTCGGGTTAGAACTATCTTCAATGTAAAGTAATTCAGCATTCACCGGCCCTTCTGGAGCCAATGTTCTGCTCAACCCTCCTGATACTCCTTCTTGAGTGATCGTATCACCATCTAACACATAGGTCAGTGTAAATGGTGCGTTACCTTCAAGTTCTACATCCACTTGCACTTCTTGACCGATACAGAATGCAGAGACGTCTGACATAATGCTCGCATTTGGAATTGGATTTACAATCAGCGAAGCATCGCCTGCCACCACAATTCCAGAACAATTAGCATCAGTAACCGATGTAATAATGTACTCTCCACTTTCTCCAGAGTTGAATGTGTGGTAAGGATCCGTGATAATCTGTGGAGATTGAACCACACCATCTACTGTGTAGAGTACTTGCCATGGTCCTGTACCTGTTGATTGAACGACAAAAACAGCTTCGTCGCCATCACAAACTTCACCTCCACCAGTAATGGACGCTGTTGGTTGTGGATGTAGGTCTACTAATAGACTACCACTCACTTCACCTGTACAATATGCTCCTTCCAATGCCAGTAGCGCGTATAGGCCACCCACTTCTGCTGGTATCACAACAGAGGGAGAATTGCTCGTAATGGTATCTGGCTCTCCACCATCTATGGTGTAAGAGAAGGTCCATGGTCCATCTCCTGTAAAGCTGACAATAGGTCCGTCACCACTGTTTTCACATACGTTGGGGTTACCACTCATTGTAGCCGATGGAACTGCGTAATTGGTCACTACCGCCGACCCACTTACTGTTCCTGAGCAGTAGGTATCATCAACAGATACCAAAGAATACGTTCCAGGTGTACTTGTAGTAATGGTGTAGCTATTGGCATTAGCTGTAGCGTTTATTGGATTAGTCCCATCAGAATAAGTGAAGTTATAAGGTGGGGTTCCTGTAAACACAATAGTAATGTCAACCGTTTCACCCGGACATACAGCCGCGCCTCCAGAAATAGAAGCGGTTGGCGGAGCCACTACAGTCAGAAGCAAGCAGCTAGACAAACTGGTACATTCATCATCAAGATTCACGCTACCAGTAAAGTCGTTGTCCCCTACGGCAGCCATCACACAGTACGTTGTACCTGGTGTCAGGGAGTAAGATGACAAGTCAAACACTCCTGTAGAAGAGCGATCGATTATCGCACCCAAACTTCCGTCGGTACCTGTGTGAAGAATGAATTCTAATACGTCATTTCCATCCATCACTTCATCACCGAAGTGTGTAACGGTGAGTGTTTCTGTAGAGCAGAGTGTTTGAGGCGCGTTGCCAATCGACCCGGCGTCAGAAACGCATTGACAAACGTAGTTGGCATCAAATACCACATCGTCACAAACTCCTGCATCACCAATTGTGATAGACGAAGTCTGACCACATGGAATATTGAAGCTTGTATAAGTTTGAGTTGCCGAATTGAAAATTCCACCTGCTGGTGAGAAGTTGTATGTACTTGGGTCCCCACCAGTGATTGAAAGCACAACCTGGTAAGACTCGTTGTCGAAACTTGGCGTGTAGTTAACCAAAGAAACCGAGAGCTGGTCATCAACTCCGATAGTTACCGGTGTTCCTGTTACAGTTCCTTCACAGTAGTTGTCTTCAACTGAAACCAAAGTATAAGTTTCATCAGCAGCTGGACAAACAGATAACTGGTGACCGTTTAATATTCCATTCAATGGGAACTGGTTCCCATTGCTGTCTTCATAGACTACATTAAATGGTGATTCACCGATCAAGTTGAACTGAATCTCTGTACACTCACTTTCACAGATCGTAGTAGAGCCAGTGATCGATCCTTGGGCAATACAGTTGCAATCAGGTGCGACGGTGGGTCCAACTTGTAGGTTTCCACAAGCACCATTGTCTGCTATTTCAAATGAATAGGTAGGGTTCGTATCAAAGTCGATTACACCTGAGTTGAATGTATATGGAGGAAAAGAAACGTTGGTGTTTCCAATCGGAGGTGTCATCGTGTTGCCCGTTACCGAGTACCCTGGCACTCCATCAATAATTTCGAATTCCACCGTGTATTCTTCTTGGTTTGGCTCACACACCGCCGTGATGGTTCCTATTTCAATTTCTGGATCAAATGTAATTGTGTAGAACGCTTGATCATCTGGGCAGGCTCCACCTGAAACGGTGTAGGTATAAATTCCAGAGTTAGCTGGCAAAGCTTGAACTGAAGTTACCGTCGCTCCATCTGGATCGGTCCATGTTCCACCAACATCCGCTGATGCATCAAGGATACCGTTGAGAGCAAGGTTTGACCCGTCTCCACATTCGGTGATTGAGACTGGGTTCCCCGCTTCATTCACACCATCGACAGTAACAGTTACTGATCCAAATGCAGAACCTACACAGTTATTGTCTTCAACTGATACCAGAGAGTACGTAGTCGTTGTAGAAGGGCATACATTCAATAGGTATGTCGCTGCAGGACTTACGATAGGAGGGAAAGTTGATGTTCCATCGGTATACTCAAAAGTATACGGCGTATCACCTTGGAATGAAAGCTCAAGGTCGATACAATCTGTTTCACAGATCGTCGTATTCGTCGTAACAAAACTAGCCGTTGCTGGACAGTTACAGTTCGGAGCAATTCCACTTACTGTGACATCTGCACAAAGTCCATCGGAAACCGTAAAGTTGTAGGCATTGGCTATATCAATCGGTACAGCGGTTTGAAATGTAAAACCTGAGCCTGTCCCAACTACTGGAGCAGCTCCATTCATATTGTCTGTAATCGTATAGTTTCCTGAACCACCATTGACTACAAAAGTCACATTGTATTCAGTCTGGTTGGGTTCACATGTGGCTGATGTTGCAGTAACTGTCAAATCATCCGTAAACGTGATGTTGTACGTTGCAACAGCATCCGGACAAGCTCCACCATTGATAGTGTACGTATAGATACCCGAGTTAGCAGACAAAGCCTGAACAGAAGAGAGTGGGGTGCCAAGTGGATCAGTCCAAGATCCGTTAGTCTCTGCAGTTGGGTCGAGAAGTGTATTGAGTATCACTGTTGTTCCATCACCACAGATATCTGGTACGATCACGTTGGCAGGCCCGGCATTCACAATTGGGTCAACAGATATCGTCACCGAACCAAAGGCCGATCCGACACAGTTTGCGTCTTCTGCCGATACCATCGTATAAGTTGTATTGGCTGTTGGGCAAACATTGTATGAGAACGTGTTTGTAGCTGAGTTGATAGTAATATTAGAAGTCCCATCGTTGATCACAACCGTAAAAGGCGGCATACCCACTAGATCACCTTCCAAGTTGATACAATCACCTTCACATATCGTAGTGTTTGTAGTTGTAAAAGTCGCTTCTGTAGAACAGTTACAGTTTGGTGAAGCACCTGAAGCATTGACCGCCGGACAGGTTCCACCATCATCTGAAATATCGATGTTATAACCAGTTCCTGCCGGTATTGGTCCGACTTCAAAAATGTTTCCACCTAAATCAGTTACGCTTGCTCCTACTTGTGGAGTTGTAACGGTATATGGCCCTACTCCAGAAAGAACCTCGATCTGGACTAAATATTCCGTTTGGCTCGGCTCACAGGCCACGCTTAACACGTTGTATGTGATCTGAGGGTCAAAAGTGAAGGTGTAATTTGCTACATCTGCAGGACATTCTGTTCCAGTACGTGTATAGGTGTAAACAGCCGAGTTGGCAGGAGTAGCATTTATCGGATCAGTACTCCATGTTCCGTCAGTTGGAACTCCAGTGAAAAGATAATCATCAGGGTTATGCACTGTTCCATCACCACAGATAGCTGGCACTGTAACATCCGGTCCAGCATCGGGAGCTAGTTCTATTTGCACGGTTACCGAACCATTTGCTGTACCAATACAGTTGGCATCAGACATATCCGTAAGTGTATATGCCGTATTTGCTGTTGGGCACACTTGAAGTGTGTATGTCGCAGCAAAAATACCGTTAACTGTTTGTGGACCTGTTCCATCATCGTATGTAAACGAGTATGGTGGAAGTCCACCACCTAGTAATACTTCAATATCGTAGCAATCACCTTCACAAATCGTTGCGTTTGGCGAGTTGAAGTCTGCTGTGGCAGGACATGAACAAACAGGAGAAACTCCAGTAACAACGACATCCGGACAAGACCCATCACTTACAATCGTAAACGAATAATTCGTACCAGCCGGTATCGGTCCAAAACTGTGAACTCCTGGCTGTGCGGGCTGCGATGCCAGACCGTTCGTATTGTCAATGATCTCAATATACCCACCTGTAAGGACATCTATGTCAACTATAAACTCTGTTTGGTTGGGCTCACATGTGGCATTTGCTGTGTATGTGATTTCTGGTTCGAAAGTCACAACCCAGTCAGAAATTGCATCTGGACACGCTGTACCAGCAACCGTATATTGGTATGTACCACTATTAGCAACATCTGCGGTGACAGTTCCAGATGGTGACCAAGTACCACCTCCATCAGCAGGTGGAGGGGGAGCAGGAAGGTTTACAAGGGCACCGTCGGCACAATAGTCAAGGGTTCCGTCTGGCCCAGCATTAGGAGCTGTTTCGATCTGAACGGTTACTGAACCGTTTGCTGTACCAATACAGTTGGCATCAGACATATCCGTAAGTGTATATGTCGTATTTGCTATTGGGCAAACTTGTAGTGTGTATGTGGCAGCGAAAATACCGTTAACCGTTTGCGGCCCTGATCCGTCATCATAAGTAAACGAGTATGGCGGAAGTCCACCACCTAGTACCACTTCGATATCGTAGCAGTCACCTTCACAAATCGTTGCGTTTGGCGAGTTGAAGTCTGCTGTGGCAGGACATGAACATACAGGAGAAGCTCCAGTGACAACGACATCGGGACAAGACCCATCACTTACAATCGTAAACGAATAGTTCGTACCAGCCGGTATCGGTCCAAAACTGTGAACTCCTGGCTGTGCGGGCTGCGACGCCAGACCGTTCGTATTGTCAATGATCTCAATATACCCACCTGTAAGTACATCTATGTCAACCATAAACTCTGTTTGGTTGGGCTCACATGCCGCATTAGCAGTGTATGTGATTTCTGGTTCGAAAGTCACAACCCAATCAGAAACATCGTTTGGACAAGCAACTCCCGTTACAATATATTGGTAGGTTCCACTATTTGCGACATCGGCAGTGATATTCCCAGATGGCGACCAGTTCCCCGCTTCCGCAGGTGGGGGTGGGGCAGGTAGGTTAACAATTGTTCCATCAGCGCAATAGTCTAAGGTACCATCAGGTCCTGCATTAGGTGCCGTTTCAACGGAAATAGTAACAGCTCCATTTGCAACACCCACACAGTTTGCATCCGATACATCTGTCAATGTATATGTTGTGTTTGCTGTTGGGCATACATTGAGTAGGTAAGGCGATGTGAAAATATTGTTTACTGTTTGTGGGCCTGATCCGTCATCGTATGTAATGCTATAAGGGGGGGTGCCTCCTGCTAAGGCAATGCTGATGTTGGTACAAGCGCCTTCACAGATCGTTGTATTTGTTGATGTGATATCAGCTGTAACAGGGCAGAAACAAGCAGGCGATGCTCCTGAGACAACAACATCTGGGCAAGACCCATCACTTACGATGGTAAACGAGTAGTTCGAGCCGGCGGATATCGGTCCAAAACTGTGGACTCCTGGCTGTGCTGGCTGCGTTGCCAGACCGTTCGTATTGTCAATGATCTCAATATACCCACCTGTAAGCACATCTATGTCAACGATGAACTCTGTTTGATTCGGCTCACAAGTCGCATTGACTGTATAAGTTATCTCCGGGTCAATATTAACGGTGTAGTCAGCTACATCGTCGGGACAAACACCAGTACCATTAACGGTGTACGTGTAGACCCCCGAGTTAGCAGGTATCTGTTGGAAGTTGTTGTTGCTAAAGCTACCACCAGCATTAGCTGTAGGGTCTGGCACTAAATTGACGTTTAGAGCAGGGTCTTCGCAAAGATCGATTGTTACGTCTGGTCCAGCGTTTCCTCCACAGTCTACGGTGAGAATAAGAACTGAAGAGTTTGTACAGTTTCCATCATCGACAGTGTACTCGTAGTTTGTCATGGTTCCACAAGCCCCAGAAATATCGAGCGGGTCGGGGATAGGCGTACCCGTGGCCTGATCGGTCCAAGTTCCTCCCGCCATCGGTGTACCACCAAGCATGGCAGTCAGATCCGTATGCGAGATCACCCCATCCGCGTCGCATGCCGTTCCGAAATTATTGAAACCAGCATCAGGAGGGGTAAGTTCATTAACTGTAACCGTTGCAAAATCAGTATCGCAAGTTGTGGTAATGGTGTAGGTATAAACTCCTGAACCGTGAAGAGCTGGATTGAAAAAGCTACCTCCAGTAAAAGGAGCAGGTCCTGTCCACACACCACCAGTTTGAGCATTAGGCCCTAAAAGGGGAAACATATCTATAGAAGCACCATTTGAACAAACATCTACTGTCGCATCTGCTCCTGCATCCGCATTAGCAGGGAGAATAGTTAAAGATAAAAGCGTAGCACTTTCACAAGACGTTCCCGCGAGCCCGCCACTATATTGCAGCTGAAGGGTTGTATTTGGGGGATATACACTAGGGTCAAGTGGATTGGTAAGTGGAATTCCAGAGCTAGGGGTTGTAAAATCATCCCAGTTTAGACCTGGGGTAAGAGGGGAGCCACCGTCATCAAGCAAAGTCTCAAGTAGTACTGGTGGATCAGTTACACAGATGTTTTGAGAAGTAAAGACTCCAGTATTTACTGGTTCGTGAATGGTGACGTGTACATCAGTAAAGGCTGGACTACAAGGAAATGCCCCGAGGGTATACTCGAATCTCATCGGTCCATCGCCATTATCAAACCAGTCTTGTAATTCAGCTTGCGTGGCACAGCCGGCAGTAGTTGGATAATAATCAACAAATCCACCAGAAGCATCCCATACAATCCACTGTCCACCCGGTTCTGGGTTACAACCCAGTACATCGAAAGGGCAAAAATCTCCATCTGTATAGCAGACATCGACAAAAGTTTCACATCCAGCAACACCCCCAGTCGAGAAAATTAGGTTTACACCTGTTGTGGTAAAGCAGTTGTTCGAGTCATAATATTGATAAACATATTCCCCGCCAACATCTGAATCGGAATCTACATTACCCAATATCACTTCCGCTCCCATATCTGGATATCCTCCTGGGCCAGGATAGTACCACGTTCCAGTGACCGGTAGTCCTTCTGGAACACAGATTTCTGAAAATAGGTTGAATATTCCGCCACCACAATATGCGACAGAACCAACAATTGGATCTACAGTGTATTCCAAGGTAATGATAACGGATTCTAAACACCCATCACTTCCCGTAACACTGTATGAGTAATCACCAGCTGGGTCAGTTGTCGGGTCAAAATTAGCACAAGTTGGATCACCATCCCAAGTCCATCCAGAAGGCCCAAGCCAAAAACCATCATCTTGAACTGGAGTCATAGCATCAATGGGTGTCAAAAGGTCAAAAAGACAGATATCTCCATTTTCACAAATTTGAACAGGATCACTCGGTGGAATTCCGGGCTCTGCATCACAACAATTTACAGTGTAGGCAACCTCTGTTCCTGCTTCCGTAGCCTCAGCATAAGGGATACACGGAGATGGGATCCCCCAACTCCCAGAGTCACCATCACCTAAGAAGTAGACTGCTGGCATAATAACTGAACCATCCACTAATCCAGTACCACAGCTCAATTCCATCTCAAAGCAGAGGGGGCCAAAAGTGACGCCGCTACAGGCTTCACCCCAGTTATTTCCAGGGTTTCCATCCTGACTTTGGGCTCCGTCAAAAAACCAACCTGGACCGTAAGTATCCCCCGACCCGGTACTTGTTACTGAATCATACCAATCCCACGAACCATTTGCTCCAGTGCAATTGAGAAGGGGACTCATTTCAGAGATAGATGAAGGGTCGATTGCGTCAGGCAAGTCTAGAACAATACCATGAACGAACTGCGCATTCCCGGGGTTGTCGTAGATGAAATTATAGCATACTTCAATTACGGTTCCATCGGGAAAGGAGCCATCCGCAGCTGGAGCCGGAGATATAGATACTAGTTCAACGGTAGCAGTGTTCGAATCTCCGCACAAATCTGCGTCATCAGGCACTTGAGAAAGTACATTGTGAGGAATGAAGGTCAAAAAAGCGAATACGGCAAAATAAAAAGATACCTTAAACAGCTGTCGGTTCATTATCTGATCGGTTTAATTTGGTAGGGCAGACTTACAAAAATACAAAGCGTATTTTGCCTAGCTGCCATACATGGCTTAAGCAATTCAAAAGTTTGACGCCTTAACGTTCCCAAAGTTGCTCATATGAAACCAATAAACCCACAAAAAATTTAAACGACACTTAACAATAAAGTGATACTCTCTGAAATTGAGTGTTGTAGAATGGATTGGTCGTTGAAAACTTAGGTGTTTTTATCAACGGATTTGAGGTGTTTGTCGAAGGTAGGGATGTAGTTATTCTGATTTGGGAATCCAATATTTACGCAACAAAAAAGCATCCGATACAGGATGCTTTTTAAGATTATATGGTTTGAGTATTTACCTGACTTCCAAGTCGCCGTGGTAAACATCTATCACGTCATTCTTAACGACAGCCATTACCCACTTATAAGCTCCTTTACTTGCTTTTTCGCCTTGTGGGGTTTCGCCACTCCAGCCTTTGTTACCAGATCCTTCAAATACGAGGTCACCAGTTTTGTTGCTGTATATTTTGATGCTTTGCACTTCGCCTTCGTCAATGATCGCTCCAGGAGCAAAAGCATTTCCGTAAGATGTGTCATACGCTCTAGGGAATTCAGACCCAGCTTGGATGCTTCGAATTGTTGACTCTAAGGTGTCAACACATCCACCTTCATTGAGAGCTGAGAGGTGTACTTCGTAGCTGGTGTTGTCAGCAACACTCACGCTTACCGATGATCCATTTCCTTCTGTAGCTCCGTCTATTCTCCACTCTACATCATTGGCGTTGTAGCTCTTGTTGAAAATGGAAACGGTGTGTGGGCCGTTGATTTCAACATCGACGTTCGCAATCGGAGCTTCCACGATTTCGATCATGGCTTGTACCACATTCGAAGTGATCTGTCCAGAACCAGGAGATGTTACAGAAAGCGATACATCAAATGTTCCTTCCTTGTTAAAAGTGTGAGACGGATTTGACTCTGTACTGAAGTAACCATCACCAAAATTCCAAAGGAATTTGGCATTGTTTCCATACTCTTCCTTAGCTGTAAAATCGATGGTCAGTCCAGTGCAGCCCGTGCGAATGTTTTTCGTTTCAGCTTTCACACTGCTCGCCACCACAACAGACTCATTCTCATCATTATTCGAGTTCAATTCCGAATTTGTGTCAGAATTGTTCGATTTGTCTGTAATTGAAGCGTTGGTACTAGCTGAGCTAGTGTTTGTAGTTTCCGACGTTGATTCAGTTGAGGTAGACGCTTCTTGGTTTTCGATAGTCGAGTTCAAACCACTTTCGTCTTCAGTCGTACTCGTTTCGTTGTCAATAGATTCTGAATAAATGGAATCAAATGCAGCAGTTTGCTCATTAGATAAATGCTTAGGTGTACCGCCTGCATTTTCAGCAACTACTACTTCATCAACATCATCATTGGTGTGAACTCCATTTCCATCAGAAAGGAGGAAAAGCATGGACATAAAGACCAAGCTTGTAGCGACAAGTCCTGTAGTTACGGCACTGAAATAACTCGACATTCCAGGTGCCACAACATTCAATTCTTCTTCAAGTTCTTCCCAATGCATCTCATTAAATGGGGCTTCGTGCCCATCGAGTGCACCTTTCAACAACTCATCAAACTTGTCTAGATCCTTCGCCATCTTTTTGTTCTATTACTTTCTTTAATATTTTCTTCAGGTTTGCTCTTGCCTTGGCTAGGTTCGATTTACTTGTACCTACACTAATGCCCAAGGCGTCGGCTATTTCCTGATGAGAATAATTTTCAAATACGTAAAGGTTAAATACAGCCTTGTACGCGTTTGAAAGTTGGTCCATTCCTTTAATGACATCCCCAACATTCAGTGGGATGTTAAAATCTTCTTCTTCTACATCCAATAGATCGTTTTCAAAATCTTCGACCGATTGGTTTTCGTTCATTAGAAGGTAATCGTTTTTAGCCTTCCTGGTAAAGTCGATTCCCGTATTCACGACAATCCGACGCACCCAGCCTTCAAAAGATCCATCGAAATTGAATCGATCGATATTATTGAAAACCTTGATAAATGCGTCCTGCAAAATGTCTTTTGCCTGGTCATCATTCCGGGTATAGCGTCTACAGACAGCCATCATTTTTCCGTAAAACATCTTGTAGATTGCTTCTTGGCTTTTTCGATGGTTTTGTAAACACCCTTCAATCAGCTTGTTAAGCTGATTATCTCCAATGTCCTTTGCACTTAACACTGTCAAGACGGCATTGCTGGGTAGAGGTTGCCATTCTATTTCAAATAGATAGGAACATCTCTACTTTCTTTTTGGGTTAAAACTCCTTTTGTCGGAGCTAAATATACAGGAATTCGAATGAGGTGCGCAAGTTGTTCTAAAACTGCTTGACCACCACAGGGTTAAATTGATCATTTCTAGTTAGAGCTCGAATTCTGCGATTTCTAGTCGGTGTGAAGGCTCCTCGCTTCGAGATTTAGAACTTCATCGAGACTAATGGCTCTAAAATATCTGACTTCAACTATATTTGTGATCGTTTTTTAACCACTGATTCAAATTTTCGCCATGAAAGTTACTGTAGTAGGAGCAGGGAATGTTGGAGCTACCTGTGCCAATGTACTCGCTCATAATGAAATTGCCAATGAAATCGTTCTTTTGGATATCAAAGACGGATTTGCCGAAGGAAAAGCATTGGATATTTGGGAGACTTCTCCAATCAACCTTTACGATAGCCGCATCACTGGATCGACTAATGACTATTCAAAAACTGCCGATTCGGAAGTTGTCGTGATTACTTCTGGTCTGCCACGTAAACCGGGCATGACACGAGATGACTTGATCGCCACGAATGCTGGTATTGTAAAAAGCGTTACTGAGCAAGTGATCAAATACTCGCCTGATGCGAAGATCATCATCGTGAGTAACCCACTCGATGTAATGACTTACGCGGCATACCTGACTGCTAAGATTGATTCGAAGCGCGTATTTGGTATGGCTGGAGTACTCGACACGGCTCGCTACCGTTCTTTCCTAGCTATGGAGCTGAATGTTTCTCCGAAAGATATCCAAGCGGTATTGATGGGAGGTCACGGCGATACAATGGTTCCACTACCGCGTTATACTACGGTTTCTGGAATTCCAGTTACGGAGTTGATCGAAGAAGATAAGTTGAATGCTATTATCGAACGCACCAAAAAAGGTGGGGGAGAGATTGTAAATCTTCTTGGTACATCAGCATGGTACGCACCAGGTGCTGCAGCTGCGCAGATGGTAGAAGCGGTAGTGCGCGACCAAAAGCGCATATTCCCAGTTTGTGCCTTACTAAATGGTGAGTACGGACTGAACAACATCTATCTAGGTGTTCCTGCTAAACTAGGTAAAGATGGTTTGGAAGAAATCATCGAACTAAAATTGAACGACGAAGAGAAAGAGCTTCTCTACACTTCAGCAAATGCTGTAAAAGAGGTCATGGAAGTTCTAGACAATATGGGAGTGATGACGGCTTAAGCCCTTCAACTCAATCAAAAATTAAGCCCTTTGCCTTCTCGGTAAAGGGCTTATTTTTTGACCCATTTCCCACGGTATACTTCCCTGCCCGATACGACCTCCACAATGTAGATCCCACTAGAAAGTTGGGTTACATCAATCACTCCACTAGTCGTTAATCCGCTTTGAACCACATTACCCGAGATGCTGAAAATTCGATACGGTGAGTTCGATTCGATCTGCAATATATTAGCTATCCGAATCTCTGTCGCTCCTGGGTTTGGGTATAATTCTAGTGTTTTGGATTTTTCGACTCTATCAAGTGTCGATGAGGCCAAGTCGCCCACATACATTTCTAAGCCACCACCTACATGTCCAACAATAACATCGGGTAGGTTGTCTCCATCGATATCGGTGATTACCGCTTTAACTCGTTTCCCACCATTAATATCAAAGGCATAGTTGCTGTATAGTTCAAACTCAGCGTCAGGGCTCGCTGAAATATTGGTATAGGTAAAGATTTTTCCGTTTTCATTTCCGGTTGCTAAGAAGGTTTCCCCCTCGTGTTCGAAAAACTGTGGCCCCGAATTTCCTACAAAGTAGTTTTGAGCAACGCCAGAGAGACCACCCAAGGTGTCAGTTACAAGATTGAAGGCGTATTCTTCCGCAGTCCCAACGTTTTCGAAGTAGTTTAGGTTTCCATTGCGCTCGCCTACTGTCAAATCAAGCAAGCCATCGCCATTCAGATCGTATAAGGTAGGGGCGCTGTTCTGCCCTACATCGATCCCTTCGCCATCAGTTTGAAGAAGACCGATCAATGTCATGTTTGCATTTTCACCTGGAGCCGCGTCATTTCGAAAATAGTGCACCACACCAGACGCATCACCAAGAATCATGTCTTCGTCTCCGTCGTTGTCGAGGTCTGCAAAGTGCGGGTGAACGTACTGTTCTACCCCTAGATTACCAATATCAAGCCAATTGTCGTCAATTAACTTGAAGCTAGGTTCTTCGGCACTACCTTCGTTCATTAGAACTGTCAGGGTAGGTAGGTAGCTTCCCTGTCCGAGAAATTCACCTCTTGATCCGAAGACGATATCGATTAAACCATCTTGATTGTAATCGAACAATGCAGGAGCTGATCCACTTCCTGCATCAATTGTTTCGTCTTGTAAAAAGTTGTCTTTTTGAAACTCGAATTCGGGTAGATTGTTCAACCCTTCATTGTGGTATAGCCAAATCGAATTCTTGTTCTCTGCTACATTGTGGTTGTTGACCCCAACGATGAGATCATTTACACCGTCGCCGTTAATGTCTTCGTAGAACCCAGCTGGAAAATTGTCAATATCGACTTGGATGGTGCCGAAGTCGGAAGGAAATGTGGTGGATACATACCCAACACTGTCCACTTGGTCGCCTCGATCATTGTTTTCGAGATAGGTCATGTTGAAGTAAGTCACATCACCTAGAATGATCTCTGCCAGATCGTCTTGGTTGGCATCAAAAGCGAGAATCGTTGATCCGACGTGGCGTGCGCCTCCGCCGCCGTTTCTTTTAGGGTCTACTACGTTGAAGTTACACGTGCTTGCAATAATATCCGGGTCTTGAATAATCCCATTGTTTTCAGACCCTTCCATAAATCGACCGTAGCATTTGTTCTTTAGCGCAAAGTCCAATCCACAAACCCCTTCATTTTCTATGCTGTAGTTTAGGTGTAGCTCAACAAAACCACCTCCTACGGCAAATGTTAATATGTCGAGATCTCCATCATCATCGAAGTCGAAAATGGCGGGAACGTCTTGGGAAGAGACATAGATGTTTGTAGTAAACTGGGTACTATTAAACTCGTAAAAACTTTCAATCACTTCGGTGTCCAACTCAAAAGAAAGTTGATCTGGGCTGGATGTGGTGTTTCGGTACACCGCAAAAGCTCCGCCTGCTGGGCTGTAGGTGAAAATATCTCGCTTGCCATCACAATCAAAATCCCGCAGTAGCGCCCAGTCGGTAATGGGTGGAAACTGCTTGCTCAGTTTGGGGTGGTATTTGTATGTGCGCTGCCCGCCAGATGTGGTTCCTATGTACACCAGTACGCGGTTTCCAGCCTTGTCAAAAACAAAGATGTCGTCTTCATTTCCATCCATGTCTGCGTCAAACATGGATATCTGTGCGGCATTAAGTCCTCCAGTCCAGGGGTTTTTAATTGCTGAGCCATCCGCGTAATGGGCGGGAATTACCACCGTAGGTACAACTTCAAATTGAGCGTAACCATAGATAGGAAATAGGAGTAGAAAGGCCAGGATTTTTCTCATGGGAATGGAGATTAAAGTAAGCGGATTTTCAAATGCCACTGAGTTCATTTCATCAAAAATCTAAAGTACGACAAATTAAATACACAACTCAGAGCCAAGCCCCTACATAAAAGTAAAGGAGCAAAAAACCAGATTGGGATTTTAGGCATTAAAATCTATATTTGCGGCTCGATAAAAAATCGTAAATCACGACGCATGCAAAATAAAGGCGCAATTTGGCTATTTACTATTCTCTTGGCTCTAGCCTGCCTATTTCAAATTTCGTTTTCATTCTTCACTACTTCTTTCGAAAAGAAAGCCGAACAAGAAGCAATCTACCAGGTTGATTCTGTGCGTTCTGCCGATGGAGATTTGAGCTTGGTGGATGAAGCTAACCTAATTGAAAAGTACAAGGCGGAGTACCTAACCAGAAATCAGGACGAAGAAATCTATCCTGTTTTTGGTTATACGTACCAAGAATGTAAATCGAAGCAAATCAATCTCGGACTCGATCTTGCCGGAGGAATGAGCGTTACGCTCGAAGTTTCTATCCCAGATCTTGTAGTCAACTTAAGTAATAACGTGAACAACGAAGAGTTGCAGAATGCGATTTCTCGTGCAAAACAATTGCAACGAGAATCGGGCGATGACTTCGTTACACTCTTTGGTGAAGCCTGGAGCGAAGTGAACGGCGACTCTAAAATGGCCAACGCCTTTCACAGTCGTGATAACAAAGACAAGTTTCCGAGAGATGCAACGAACGAAGAGATTCTAGATATCTTGACGAACGAAGCTCAGGTTGCAATTAACAATACGGAGAAAATTCTTCGTACGCGTATCGATAAATTCGGGGTAACACAACCAACGATCCAGAAGCAGCAGTTTTCTGGAAGAATCTTGGTAGAGCTTCCAGGAGTAAAGGATAAAGAACGTGTTCGTAAGCAGCTTAAAAGTACAGCGAACCTTGAGTTCTGGAATACATATGAGAATGCTGAAGTTCTCGGCTACCTCGACCAGGCGAACACTGCTTTAAGTACGTATTACTTCCCAGAGCTTGACGAAGGAGATGAAGAGCCAGCTGATACATTGGCAACCGATGTTGAGCCTGCAGAAGCAGATACGCTCACTACCGATGATAGTACTGATTCAGAAGAAGATATTCTAGGTCTGAATACTGACGAGTCTGAAGCTGATAGTTCTGATGCGCTTCTAGGCGAAGAAGAGTCTGATGCAGAGCAATTGAAAAGAATTCCACTTTTCTCTAAACTAAATCCATCTATCGATCCGCAAGGACGTCCAGGGTCTGGACCAATTGTAGGGTTTGCCCTAGTGACTGATACAGCCGAGGTAAACAAAATGTTGGCTGAAAAGGTCGTGCAAGATATTCTTCCGAATGAACTTCGCTTGCTTTGGTCTGCTGAGCCGGATGGAGCAGTTATCACCATGTTTGCGATCAAAGTAGACACGAGAGATGGTAAAGCTCCACTTGATGGGTCAGTTATCGTAGATGCATCTCAGCAATACGATGTGACCGGTCAAGTTGAAGTGTCAATGCGTATGAACAGCGAGGGTGCTCGCCAGTGGAAAGAGATTACTCGTGAAGCAGCAGCGCAAACACCAAAGCGTGCAGTGGCCATTGTTCTTGATAACTATGTTTACTCTGCGCCAACTGTAATTGGAGAAATTCCAAATGGACAATCTTCGATTAGCATTGGTACTGGTTCGCGTACTGAGCAAATTCAAGAAGCACTTGATTTATCGAACCTGTTGAAGGCGGGAGCGCTTCCTGCACCAGCCAATATCGTAGATGAGTCAGTTGTTGGTCCTTCACTTGGACAACAGAACATTAACGACGGTTTGATGTCGTTTATCATCGCTCTTGTAGTGGTTCTATTCTACATGTTCTTCTACTACAGAGGAGCAGGAATTGTGTCTGACATCGCGTTGATTGCAAACTTGTTCTTCTTGATTGGAGCTCTTGCTTCTATTCAAGCAGCGCTTACATTGCCTGGTATTGCTGGTATTGTACTGACTATCGGTATGGCGGTTGATGCCAATGTACTTATCTATGAGCGTGTTCGTGAAGAGCTTCGTAACGGTCGTTCGATC
Organism: Bacteroidia bacterium; assembly: GCA_030427905.1. Lineage (GTDB taxonomy): Bacteria > Bacteroidota > Bacteroidia > Flavobacteriales_D > Cryomorphaceae > CBDDKU01. Next base: position 530,111 of record JAUICL010000003.1, on the reverse strand, counting down.
AAGGCAGCTTTGAAAGAAGGTTATAACCGAGCATACTCAGCTATCATCGATGCTAACTTGACGACGTTGTTGACTGCGATTGTACTTGTATCACTCGGTACTGGGCCTATCAAAGGATTCGCAACTACCTTGATCATCGGTATCTTTACTTCATTGTTCTCGGCGATTTTCATCACTCGTTTGATCTTTGACTCTCGCTTGAACAAAGGAAAGAAGCTAAGTTTCTGGATGGGATGGTCAGAGCGCATCTTGGTGAATGCCAACATGAGTTTCATTCCAAAGCGAAAAACGGCTTACATCATCTCTACCATTCTTATCGTCGGTGGTGTGGCTTCCATGATGACCAAAGGGTTAAACTTTGGTGTAGATTTTACCGGAGGTAGAAGTTACACAGTTAAGTTTGATCAGCCTGCGTCGATTGATGAAGTGAGATCTACACTCGCCACTGTATTTATTGATGAGTCTGGAAACGAAATGACTCCTGAGGTGAAAACCTTTGGTGCTGCAAATCAGGTGAAAATCACAACCAAGTACTTGGTTGATGATGATAGCCAAGATGCCGACTCAAGAGTTGAAGCGGCATTGACTAGCGGGCTCGATAAGCTGAATGATACCTACAACATTGAAGAATCGAGAAAAGTTGATCCATCTATTTCAGATGATTTCCAAACGTCATCTACTTCGGCAGTTGTATTCTCGTTGATTATCATTTTCGCTTATATCGTATTCCGATTTAGAAGATGGCAATATGGTGTCGGTGCAATTGTAGCTATGTTCCACGATGTTATTGTGGTACTTGGTATGTACTCGATCTTTTACGGTATTCTTCCGTTTAGCTTGGAAATCGATCAAGCCTTTATTGCGGCAATCTTGACCGTAGTCGGTTACTCGATCAACGATACAGTAATTGTATTCGATAGAATTAGAGAGTACTTGAGAGATCACCGAAAAGAAGGAATGTCTTCTGTCGTGAACAAAGCATTGAATAGCACGCTTTCGAGAACGATCAATACATCGATGACAACCTTCGTGGTACTTTTGATTATCTTCTTGTTTGGTGGAGAGTCTATCCGCGGATTTGTATTCGCCTTGATGCTTGGTGTACTTGTAGGTACGTATTCATCACTCTACATCGCATCACCTATTGTGGTTGATTTGACTGACAAGACAGGAACTTCTCTGGAAGAAAACACAGAAGAAGCCTAAGACATAAATTAAAGCAATACAAAAAGCCTCTCTGATTCAGAGAGGCTTTTTACATTTGTACCATAATTTTCAAGATGGTTCTATTATTTGGAATTAGCGGTGGAGAAATTTTTCTCGTTTTACTTTTTGTCTTAGTCTTTTTTGGCGCCGACAAGATCCCTGGCATTGCGCGTACCATGGGGCGAACTATTCGTCAAGTGAAGGATGCGACCAATGATATTCAACGCGATATCCAAAAGTCAGCAAATCAAGTGAAAGATCAGGTGAAGGATACCCTTGATCAACAAAACGACGATAGAGCCTAATGCATATTTTACTGTTGATTGGTGGTCTAGCCCTTCTGATTTTCGGAGGAGACTATCTGGTAAAGGGTGCAGTTGGAATAGCTTCGAAGCTAAATATTAGTCCGATGTTGATCGGGATGACTGTCGTAGCCTTAGGGACTTCGGCTCCGGAGCTCGTGGTGAGCGTTCAGGCGGCACTGCAGGGTAAGCCCGATATCAGCATTGGGAATGTCGTAGGGTCTAATATTGCCAATATCGGATTGATTTTGGGAGCTACTGTTCTCATTTTTCCAATGGTGATCCAGCCCAAGACACTTCGGTTCGATTGGGTAGTTATGATTCTCGCGAGTTTGGTGTTCATCTTTTTAGGGTACGACCGCGAGCTAAGTCAGCTCGATGGGGTTCTTCTCGTCATTGGTCTCATCGCCTTTATCATCGGTGGGATTTATATGGCTCGAAAAGACAGAGACGATCTTCCAATTAACCCAGATGACCGTTGGTCTTGGTGGGCTTTATTAGCTTTTGTGGTATTTGGTTCGCTAGGCTTGGTACTCGGTGCTCGCTGGTTTCTTGACGGAGCAGAAACCATTGCTAAGGACCTAGGGGTGCCCGATCGGGTTATCGCTATTTCCTTAATTGCTTTCGGGACGAGTGTGCCAGAGTTGGCAGCTTCTGTGATTGCTGCTTTCAAAAAGCAACAGGAGATATCACTCGGAAATATCCTGGGGTCTAATATCTTCAATATCCTCACTGTTCTTGGAGTCACTTCGATTATTCACCCCATTCAAATTGCAGATGAAGTCATGAACAATGATGTGTACTGGATGCTGGGATTTTCGGCAATATTACTTCCTATGGGGCTGTTGGGATTCAAGTATAGCCGCTTCGATGGGCTTGTCATGGTCTTGGGGTATGTCGGATTCATGTATTTTTTGATTTCATCGCTCTAAAGTAGGGGGGGTAAGTTCACTTTTTTATCATTTCCCCATGTTGACCCCCTGAAAAATTGGGGTGGTTAATAAGTTTTTGTCAAAAAATTGATTCTTGAATGCAAATTGAAGATATCTTTGCACCGGATTTAATTTACTCGACAATGGCAAGTTTCCGATTCAAGGCTTTAGAAGATGTGCTAGACCGCAAACCACTTGTGGTAGAAACACCTTCAGGAAAGATTTCAGACTATTTTTCCGAACACGTATTCGATATGGACAAAATGCGAGAGCATTTGTCTGATGAAGCGATGAAGAGTGTATCAAGTGCTATGGAGCACGGTACACGCATCCCGAGAAATATTGCTGACCAAGTGGCTTCGTCTATGAAAGATTGGGCCATCACGCTTGGAGCTACGCATTACACGCACTGGTTTCAGCCTTTAACGGGATCTACAGCCGAGAAACACGATTCTTTTTTCACTCCCCTAGAAGGGAAGCCTATGGAGAAATTTGCTGGTGCCAATTTGGCTCAGCAAGAACCAGATGCATCATCTTTCCCACACGGTGGGATTAGAAATACATTCGAAGCCCGTGGTTACACTGCTTGGGATCCGTCTTCGCCTGCTTTTATCATCGGTAAGACTCTATGTATTCCAACGATCTTTATCTCCTACACTGGAGAAGCTCTTGATAATAAAATGCCGCTCTTGAAAGCTCTTCACGCTGTGGAAGGTGCTGCCGTACGCGTTTGTAAATACTTCGATAAAAACGTTAAGAAAGTACACACTACATTAGGTTGGGAGCAAGAGTACTTCTTGATTGATAGCGCACTTTATAATGCGCGTCCTGATATTCAGCTAACGGGAAGAGCTCTATTTGGGCACAACCCTGCTAAAGGACAGCAGTTGGATGATCACTACTTTGGATCTATCCCAGAGCGTATCCACGCTTTCATGCGCGATTTCGAAACGGAGTCTCACCGATTGGGAATTCCTGTTACAACGCGTCACAATGAAGTAGCCCCAAACCAGTTTGAAGCTGCGCCTATTTTCGAAGAGACCAACCTTTCAAACGATCACAACCTGCTCATTATGGATGTGATGGAGAAAGTGGCCCGAAAGCACAATTTCCGTGTGTTGCTTCACGAAAAGCCTTTCGCAGGGTTGAACGGATCTGGAAAACACAACAACTGGTCGTTGGCGACAGATACTGGTGTGAACTTACTTTCTCCAGGTAAAAACCCAAAGTCGAACCTGCAATTCTTGACCTTCTTCGTGAATACAATCAAAGCGATTCACGATTACGCCGATGTATTGCGTGCCCACATTGCTAGCGCTGGAAACGACCACCGTTTGGGTGCCAATGAAGCACCTCCAGCTATCATGTCTGTGTTTATCGGTTCGCAACTTTCGAAAGCTCTCGATGATCTGGAGAAAAGCGTGAAAGCTGGAAAAATGACTCCAGCCGATAAAACGCAAATCAAACTGAACATTGGTAAGATCCCTGAGCTTTTGTTTGACAATACCGATCGAAACCGAACGTCGCCTTTCGCATTTACGGGGAACAAGTTTGAGTTTAGAGCGGTTGGATCTGCGGCAAACTGTGGTGCTCCAATGGCTGCTTTGAACACAATCGTTGCAGATCAGTTGATTAACTTTGCTAACGATGTAGATGCAGAGATTGAAAAGGGAACCAAGAAAGATGAAGCCATCATCAAAGAGCTTCAGAAACTGATAAAAGCTTCGAAGAAGATTCGTTTTGAAGGAAACGGTTACGGTCAGGAGTGGGTGGAAGAAGCTGCTAAGCGCGGACTTTCTAACTTGAAAGACACTCCAAGTGCTTTGATGGCCTTGAAGGAGAAAAAAGTAAAAGAGCTCTACGAAAGACACGGCGTACTTACCGAGCGAGAGCTCGAAGCGCGGATAGAGATTGAGCTGGAAAAGTATAGAATGCAGATTCAGATCGAGTCTCGACTTTGTGGTGACTTGGCCTTAAACCACATCATTCCTACGGCTATCCGTTACCAAAGTATTTTGGTGAATAATGTCAAGGGGCTTCAAGAAGTCCTTTCGAAAGCAGAAGCAGCCAAAATGGGCAAAGTACAGATTGATATGATTACCGATATTTCGGGCCACATCAACGCTGTTAAGACGATGGTTGATGATATGATCAATGAGCGCAAGAAAGCAAACAAGATCGAAGATGCCTTCGAGTCGGCAGAAGCGTATTGCAACAAGGTGAAGCCTTTGATGGATCAAATCAGGTACCACGCAGACAAGCTAGAGCTGTTGGTAGATGACGAACTTTGGCCATTGCCAAAACTGAGAGAATTATTGTTTACAAGATAATTCGCAATTGAGATTCAAAAGCGTCCTTCACGGACGCTTTTTTTTTATATTTTGCGACCCGCAAGGAGTGACCTTTGCACTAATACGAACATATTGATTACTTTCGGTAGAATAATTGAAGCTGAAAAATAAATTAGATCGCATGCAAATTTGTAAACGACTTTTCGTTATCCTGTTCTTCTTTTCAAGTTCACTAGTAGCTTTTGGACAAGCGCAGCAACTCGTAAAAGAAGCCGATAACGCATTTAAAAACGAAGCTTACTTTGGAGCCATTGACCTCTACAAGAGAGCTTATGCCAAGGAGTCTGATGTTGATAGCAAAGCTCGAATGGTGTACCAAATCGCCGAGTGTTATCGCATGATTTTGGACGTTGACCAACAAGTAATCTGGTATAATAAATCTTTAAAGGCGCAGTATGATGAGCCTTTAGCGTTCTTCTATCTGGCAGAAGCCTACAAAACTCAAGGTGACTTTACTCAGGCTATCGAGTACTATAGCAAGTACGAAGAGAAAAGTCCTGGTGATCCACGCACAGAATGGGGAATCACAGAGTGCGAGTACGCTCAGGAGCTGAGAAAAAATCCTTCTCGCTACCGCGTACAGAACGAGATTCTTCTCAATAGCCCAGAATACGACTTCGGTCCAGCTTGGGCAGATGAAACTGGAAACACGATTTTCTTCGGATCTTCTCGTCAAGGAGCTCAAGGACTTGAGATTGATGAGCGAACAGGAGAAAGCTTCCAAGATGTATTTTTCGCTACGCGCGATGCAAACGGAAAGTGGAGCGAGCCTGAGCGATTGACTTACAAGATCAATACAGAAGCTAGTGAAGCGGCTCCATTCTTAACAGCCGATTTCCAAACACTACTCTTTACGCGTTGTGAAAGCAATAAAAAAGAAAACAAAGGTTGTGACATTTTCAAGGCGCAGAAGACCGATGGTTCATGGACAAGTGCCGAGATGATCGAGCTAAAGAATGCGCAAAGCGAAGATGTGACTACTGTTGGTCATCCTGCTCTTACCCCAGGCGACGGTTACATCGTTTTTGCAAGTGATATGCCAGGTGGACAAGGTGGAAAAGATCTTTGGATCGCACCATTTAATAGTGAAACCCAAACAGCCGGTGAAGCTGTGAACCTTGGTCCAGACATCAACACAGACAAAAACGAAATGTTCCCTTACGTACGCAAGGACGGAATGCTGTTCTTCGCTTCTGATGGACACCTTGGAATGGGTGGTTTAGATATTTTCCAAGCAGAAAGCACAGGAGAAAATACTTGGGGTAATGTAGAAAACCTGAGAGTTCCAATTAACTCAGTAGGTAATGACTTTGGAATGATCTGGCAAGGTGATGCCAAGCGCGGATATTTCAGCTCTGACAGAGAAGGTGGAAAAGGAAAAGATGATATTTACTCGTTTACACTTCCTGATCTACAGTTTGCACTAGAAGGAGTTGTTTACGATAAGGATTCTCAAATCCCCGTTCCAGAAGCCAAGGTAGAAGTAGTTGGTAGCGACGGATCATCATTTGAAATCCTAACTGATGCGGGTGGAGCGTTTACATTTGCTGATAAAGGTGAAGAGCGTTTCATCAACCCAGAAACAAACTACAGCTTGAAAGTGTCGAAAGTAGACTATTTGGTTGCTAAGGATCAGATTAGCACGGTAGGTCTCTCAGAGTCCACTACCTTCTTAAAAGAGTACTTCATCACGTTTACCCACCCTGAGAAAGGAATTGAATTCCCGGAAGTACGTTATGCATATAACGAAGCTGCGCTAGAAGTGAACGAAGAAGTAAACTCGAAGGATTCCCTTGACTTCCTTTATAATACCCTAGTCGATAACCCAACGATTATTATCGAGCTTCAAGCTCATACTGATTCACGCGGTAAGGCTGCCTACAACCAAGACCTGTCGCAGCGACGTGCGCAGAGTTGTGTAGATTACCTCGTTTCGAAAGGAATTCCTGCCGAGCGTATGGTGGCCAAGGGATATGGAAAATCGAAGCTTCGAATTACCGACGCTCAGATTTCGGCTATGAAGACGGAAGAAGAAAAAGAAGCGGCCCACGCCAAAAACAGACGTACTGAGTTTGCCGTATTAAGCTTCGACTACGTGCCGCAAGAGCCCGAAGACAACTAGTGAAAATATATAGAATTGAAAGCGTCCTGGCAGTCTTGTCAGGATGCTTTTTTGTTTACGATCATGAGTGAAGAGAAAAGATATCAAGCCCGTGGAGTAAGTGCGGGGAAAGAAGATGTGCATGCAGCTATTGCGGACATTGATAAAGGCCTTTTCCCAAAGGCGTTCTGCAAAGTAGTGCCAGATACGCTTACGGGTAGTGAAGACCACTGTGTTGTCATGCACGCTGATGGGGCTGGGACCAAATCGTCGTTAGCCTATGCTTATTGGAAGGAGACTGGCGACCTTTCTGTTTGGAAGGGGATCGCCCAAGATGCCCTTATCATGAATATCGACGATCTCCTTTGTGTAGGTGTCACCGACAATATTCTAGTCAGTTCCACGATAGGACGAAACAAACACCTAATTCCTGGTGAAGTGATCAAACAAATCATCCAAGGAACTGAAGAGATCCTCGCCGAGATGCGCGAATGGGGAATTGGGATTTACTCAACGGGTGGCGAGACGGCCGATGTGGGAGATCTCGTTCGGACCATTATCGTAGACAGCACTGTAACTGCTCGAGCAAAGCGATCTGACATCATCGACAATGCCAATATTAAAGCTGGCAATGTAGTAGTGGGTCTAGCTTCATTCGGAAAGGCCAACTACGAATCAGAATACAATGGTGGAATGGGAAGTAATGGACTTACTTCGGCCCGCCACGATGTATTTGGAAAAATTGTAGGTAAGACCTACCCTGAGACTTTCGATCAGTCGGTTCCCGAAGATTTGGCGTACAGCGGAAAGTATTCCCTAACGGATCAACGCGAAGGACTACCAATTAATGTCGGGAAAGCAGTTTTGTCTCCAACTCGAACTTATGCTCCCATCGTTCAAAAAGTGCTGGAAGCACACCGTGATAAAATAGACGGAATGGTGCACTGCAGCGGTGGTGCACAAACGAAGGTGCTTCACTTTATTAATGAAAACCACGTGGTGAAAGACAATCTCTTCCCAACACCACCCCTGTTCGAGATGATCCAAGAAGTGTCGGGAACATCGTGGGAAGAGATGTACAAGGTGTTTAACATGGGCCACCGAATGGAAATTTATACAGATTCAGCAACGGCCGAAGAAATTATAAAAATCTCGAAATCGTTTGGTGTTGATGCCCAAGTGATCGGTAGGGTAGAGGCTTCGGCTCAAAAGAAAGTAACCATCAAATCGGAAGCTGGCGAGTTCCAGTATACATAAGATATGGACCAAAAGGAGATTTTAGCGCGTCTTGGGGCGATCAATGACCATTACCTTGAAGTAGGAAAGCTCATTGTAGACCCAGATGTCATCTCAGACATGAAGCGCTACGTGAAGCTCACAAAAGAATACAAGGATCTCGAGCCAGTGGCTAAGGCCTACAATGATTACAAACTGCTTTGTGAGAACCTGGAGAACGCGAAGGATATCGTCAAAAACGAGAAGGACGAGGAGTTTCGCGATATGGCCAAAATGGAAGTTTCAGAGCTCGAGGATCAGCGCGAGACATTGGAAGAAGAGATAAAGCTACTCCTCATTCCAAAGGATCCAGAAGACTCTAAAAATGCTGTGATGGAGATCAGAGCTGGAACAGGTGGTGATGAAGCGAGTATTTTTGCTGGTGACCTTTTCAGAATGTACACCAAGTACATCGAGAGCAGGGGCTGGAAAACAGAACTTGTTGATGTGAACCATGGCTCTGCTGGTGGATACAAGGAAATCATTTTTGAAGTGACTGGTGATGATGTGTATGGTACCTTAAAGTACGAAGGTGGTGTGCACCGCGTGCAGCGTGTTCCCCAAACTGAAACCCAAGGCCGTGTTCACACATCTGCCGCTACGGTTATCGTTTTGCCAGAAGCTGAAGAGTTTGATGTTGAAATCAAAGAGTCAGATATCAGAGTGGACAGTTATTGTTCATCAGGCCCGGGTGGACAGTCGGTAAACACGACCTATTCGGCCATCCGACTTACTCACATCCCTACAGGAATTGTAGCTCAATGCCAGGACCAGAAGTCGAAACTCAAGAACTACGACAAAGCACTGAGTGTACTCCGTACACGAATCTATGAGATAGAGCTCCAGAAGAAGCTGGAAGCCGATGCTCAAAAGCGAAAGTCGATGGTTTCTTCGGGAGATCGGTCGGCCAAGATCCGCACATACAACTACCCGCAAGGGCGTGTAACTGATCACCGAATTAATCTGACGCTTTACAATTTGTCTGGGGTGATCGATGGAGATTTAAATGAAATTATTGACGCTTTGAAAGTCGCTGAGAATGCAGAGCGACTCAAGGAGAGTGATACGGCATAAATGAAGAGAGCAGAACTTATTTCGATCATCAAGGAGCGACAATCCTTCTTGTGCGTTGGGCTAGACCCAGATGTAAATCGTATCCCAAAGCATATTTTAGAAGGAGAGAACCCATTGTTTGAATTTAACAAGGCTATCATTGATGCAACACGAGATTACTGTGTGGCATACAAGCCTAACCTGGCATTTTTCGAATGTCATGGTATTGAAGGATGGAAGGCCTTTGAACAAACGGTACAATACATCGGCGACTCACATTTTATTATCGCTGATGCCAAACGCGGGGATATTGGCAACACGGCCACCAAATATGCGGAGGCCTTTTTCAGAAAGATGCCCTGCGACTCTGTAACCATTGCACCATATATGGGAGAAGACAGTGTGAAGCCTTTTTTGGAGTTTGATGGGAAATGGGGTATAGTGCTTGCCTTGACTTCAAATCGGGGTGCCGATGATTTTCAGTTTTCTGAAATTGGTGGTGAAAAGCTCTATGAGCGCGTGGTGAAGCAAACCGTGAAATGGGGAACTCCAGAAAATTTGATGTTTGTAGTCGGTGCTACAAGGCCAGAATATATCCGCGGGATAAGAGCCTTGGCCAAGGACCATTTCTTTTTGGTGCCAGGTGTAGGTGCGCAGGGTGGAAGCCTCGAAGCCGTCGCTGAAGCTGGTTTGAATAAGGATTGTGGTTTGTTGGTGAATTCGAGCCGAGGCATACTCTACGCGAGTGATGACACCGATTTTGCCGAAGCAGCTCGCAATGAAGCCAAGCGCATTTCATTGGAAATGAAATCCATACTTCAAGAAAAAGGCGTATTTTGAGAGAAATGCGCTTAGGTGAAAGAAGATTTTTTACAGTATTTATGGCGATTTCAGAAGTGGACTGACCCTAGCCTGCGAACAACTGAGAACGAAGAAATTCGCGTTTTAAAGAGCGGTGTTCAAAATTTTGATGCAGGCCCGGATTTTCTCAATGCTAAGATTAAGATTGGGGATACGCTCTGGGTAGGCAATGTAGAAATCCACATTCGTAGCTCCGATTGGTACAGGCATGATCATCATAAAGACCCGGCCTACCAAAATGTCATTTTGCATGTCGTGTACCAGCACGATAAGGATGTGTTGGTGAAAGATGGGAGTCCACCGCTACCCGTATTGTGCATAAGAGATACCTTCGACTACAACTCGTATCGGCAGTTTCAAAAATGGATCAAATCACCAGCAAAACTCCCGTGCGAATCTCAACTCGCTGAAGTTCCATCGATTATCAGGCTCGATCAATTGGCATCGGCTGCAATCAGAAGGGCGGAGGCAAAATCAGACTTAGCCTTCACTTTGTTTAAAATGCATAAGGGCGATCTCGAGCAGGTGTTCTACACGCTTCTTTGTCGGGCATTAGGTATGAAGGTCAACGGCCTACCTTTTGAGCATTTTGCCAAGGCTTGTCCCGTAGCACTGCTCCGCAAGTACATCCATTCACCATTGCAATCAGAAGCACTTTTGCTCGGACAGGCCGGCTTTTTGTCGGATAAAGTGGAAGGTGGGCACCCCAATGATTTAGCTCGTGAATTTGAATTTCTAAAAAAGAAACACGGCCTGACTCCAATGCCAGCTTCGGCATGGAAATTCTTTCGGCTACGTCCGCAAGCATTTCCCACTATTCGGTTGGTTCAGCTCAGAATGATCTATGCGCGTGAAAACCACTTAGCTCAAAAAATAGTCGAAACCGATTCTATAGATGATCTGCTCGTGCTTTTTCACGCGGATATCGATTCGGGCTACTGGCTCGATCACTTTCGGATAGGCGATGAAATTCAAACCAAGCCAAAGCGACTTGGAGATGCTTCAAAGCGCGGGATTTTAATCAATTCTGTTGTCCCTTTTCTGATTGCCCTAGCGGCTTACAACAAAGACGCTTCCTATAAAACGCGGGCCATTGAGATCCTTGAAGACTTGGCACCGGAAGAAAACAAGGTGACTCGAAAGTTCAAGAGTATGGGATTTTCGAACCGTTCGGCTTTCGAATCTCAAGGAATGATTGGTCAAGAATCATTATTTTGCGAAGCGAGAAAATGTTTAACTTGTAAGATCGGCAATTATATATTGAGTGATTATGTCTAAGCTTGTCCAACATATTCAAGATTTCTTCGAGCGCCAAGCGTTTGGAGTATGTGCCTGGTGGGGAGATAAGTTGAAAATAAACTCTTCTAGGGTTCGAGTCTATTTTATTTATGTGTCGTTCGTGACACTCGGATCGCCCATTCTCTTGTATTTGATCATGGCCTTTTTACTCGAACATAAGGAGTACTTCAAATTCCGTTCGCGCAATACTATTTGGGACCTGTAGCAGGTCCTTTTGCATTTCTTATTTTGTGGACACTTAGAATTTTAGTTTTTTAGAGGTTTGACCAATCAAATCTATCACGACGGAGTACCCGAAAACATCTTTATGAAACACATATACGCCTTATTTCTTGCTTTTTCAGTTATCAGTTTTTCAGCGCAAGCTCAACTAGGAGCAAGCCTTGAACTCGACAACGACAGCGAACTGATCGACGATGGTCGAGCAACTGTGACTGTTACAAGTGGAATTCCGCCCTACACTTACAAGTGGTCAAATGAAGAAACTCCGCTCACATCCAATGTGAGTAAAGGGCTTACAGAGGGGGTAGGGTTTACAGTTACCGTCTTTGATTCGGAAGGAACATCGGAAGTATTGAAGGGTGAAATCAAGCCGGAGTCTCCTGAGGAGAAAATCAACTCCTTGTTCTTGCCAATGGTGAATGGTTTATCAAGTGTTTTGTTTTGGGATCCACTCGACGCCCTTGGCCTATACGACCCCGTAATATATGCCGATCAAGAATTGTTGATACCTAAAGCGCTCAAGTCTCGTAGTACGCGCAATGCTTTTTTGATGAAATGGCTAAAGGCCGATGGATCTTCAGTTTTGAAAGGTGATGCTGTCGCTGTTGTTCGGGTCAATACTAAAACACTCGACACGCTTTTCGCTAAAACAGCTGGAGTCTTAAAGCACATCCACACAGAAGGTGAGAAAATTTACGATCGAGAGAATCCAGATGTCGAAGACTACGATCTGGGTCAAATAGGAGCAATTAAATATGCGGAGCCAGTTGCACTTCTTCACCCAAATGGCGATGTGCAGAAAAAAGGAATCCCATTCATTGTTGTTTGGCTCGTGCTCGGAGCAATCTTTTTCACAATAAAGATGGGCTTTGTCAATTTCCGCGGTGTGCGACATGCGCTGGATCTCGTTCGTGGAAAATATGAAGACCCAAATGATAAAGGAGAGGTCTCACATTTCCAGGCGCTAACCACGGCTCTTTCTGCAACTGTAGGTCTTGGAAATATAGCTGGTGTGGCAATTGCCATCGTGGTTGGTGGACCGGGCGCTACTTTCTGGATGATAGTAGCCGGACTTTTAGGTATGGCCAGCAAGTTTACGGAATGTACCCTTGGCGTGAAATACCGCAAGATCAACGAGAAGGGCGAAGTTTCTGGAGGTCCGATGTACTACCTGAGCGAAGGGCTTAAGCGGAGAAACATGAAGGGTCTTGGGAAAGTGTTGGCTGCCGTTTTTGCGGTTTTATGTGTCGGTGGTTCCCTCGGTGGTGGAAACATGTTTCAAGCCAACCAAGCTTTTGTTCAAGTCAGCAATAAGATTGCATTCTTTGAAGGGAATGGGGTGATGTTCGGAGTGATTCTGGCCATACTTGTTGGGTTGGTGATTGTTGGTGGTATTAAGAGTATCGCTAAAGTGACCGATAAGATTGTTCCTGTGATGGTTGGAATCTATGTGGGATTTGCCATCATCATTATCCTGCTCAATCTCGGAAATCTCGGAAGCGCTTTCAATGCAATAATTGATGGTGCCTTCAATGCCACTGCTCTAAAAGGTGGTGTGATTGGGGTATTGGTTGTGGGGTTCCAACGAGCTGCCTTTTCAAACGAAGCTGGTGTTGGCTCGGCTTCTATCGCTCACTCCGCGTCCCGCACCAAGCACCCAGTATCTGAGGGAATTGTTGCGCTGCTTGAGCCTTTCGTCGATACTGTTTTGGTATGTACCATGACGGCACTCGTTTTGATATTCACCGGATTTGCAGATAACCCGGGTACGATGAACGGGTCTGAGTTGACTTCAGCCGCCTTTAGCAGCGTTTTCTCATGGTTTGATTGGGTGTTGCTCGTGGCCATCATTTTGTTTGCCTTTTCTACTATGGTTTCTTGGTCTTACTATGGGCTAAAGGCATGGACGTATCTTTTTGGAAGCAAGAAGAAATGGGAGTATCTCTACAAAGCAATCTTCTTACTTTTCATTATTGTTGGATCATCAGTTGGATTGGGAGCCGTTCTCGATTTTTCTGATTTGATGATTCTCGGAATGGCCTTCCCCAATATTCTCGGTTTGGTGATTCTTTCGAGCGAAGTCAAACTCGATCTGAAAAAGTATTTGCAAGGGATTAAATCAGGAACGATAAAACGGTTTAAATAGAATGTAGAACCAGAGTGAGACTATGCTGAAACGATTGAGATCATACCTGGAGCACCACCGCGGTGAGCGCAATGGAACAATTGTTTTGGCAACACTTTTCATTCTCGTTTTCTTAGCGCGAGCTATTCTTCAGACCTATGCCGATGATGATATGGAGACTGGTGAAATCCAAGCGTTTTTCATCGCCGAAGACCAATCAAAGGGGAGTAGCAAATCTCAATTGGCGCCATTTGACTTCGATCCAAATGTGCTAAGCGATAGTGGATACATGGCAATGGGCTTTGCCCAGAAGAATGTGAGCACTCTGCGAAAGTACCAGAAAGCAGGGGGGAAGTTCAAAGTTAAGTCAGACTTTAATCGGCTTTACTTTATAAGCGACTCAATTTACAGTATTCTGGAGCCGTATATTTTACTTCCTGATAGCCTAGTGAAAGATCAAGACACAACCAAATCCAAGGCTTACAGACAGTATGACGACAAAGTGAAATGGTCTGACACGGCGCGAACTGATGTCTACAAGTACAACCCTATCATTTGTGACTTGAATTACGCCGACACCACAGAACTCAAAAAACTCCCAGGCATTGGTTCGTTCTACGCAAATAAAATAGTAGAGTATAGAAGCGCATTGGGTGGGTATAGCAATTTGGCGCAGCTGCTCGAACTTTGGAATATGAAAACAGAGACGGTTGATAGGATTGCTGACCGAGTAACAATAGACCCACAAGCAATCGAAAAGCTCGAGATCAACTCGGCTACAGCGCAAGAATTGGCATCTCATCCGTATATCTCATTCCATTTGGCAAGTCAGATTGTTCTTCACAGAGAAGCTAATGGTCCTTTTGACACCAAGCAGAACAAGTGTTTGAATGGTTTGTTAAATGATCAATTATGCCTTAAACTTGCACCCTATTTATCACCAGATTAATGGATTTAAGGTCAGAAATTCAGAAGGCCATCAGAAACGTCCCCGACTTTCCAAAGCCGGGTATTCAGTTTAAAGATATCACTCCGATTTTTGAATCACCTGAATTGAGTAAGGAGATAGTCGGAGAGTTTTTTAGACTATTTCATGACGAGGAGATTCACGCCATCGTGGGCATCGAAAGCCGAGGGTTTCTCTTTGGTCTTCCCCTGGCGATGGAATTGGGCATCCCCTTTTTCCTGATAAGAAAGAAAGGGAAGTTACCGGCAGATACGGTTTCGTATAAATATGACCTCGAATATGGGTCGACTGAAATGGAGATCCACAAAGGGTCGATCAAACCCGGAATGAAAGTACTGGTGCATGATGACCTTTTGGCAACGGGTGGCACGGCTGCCGCTGCCGCTGAATTGATCAAAATGGAAGGTGGAAAAGTAGCAGGGTTTTCCTTCCTGGTAGAATTGAAACAATTAAAGGGCCGTGACAGGCTTTCTACATACGAACAACCAATAGTTAGCCTTCAATCTTACGATTGACGGTGTAAATCTGAATACATATGGCAAGCGCACTTAACGAGAATCAGCAGATGATTTCACAAATGGTCAAAGACTTCTGTCAAAAGGAGATCAAACCGCACTTGATGGACTGGGATGAGTCTCAGAAATTTCCAATTGAGCTTTTCAAGAAACTGGGTGGACTCGGTTTGCTTGGAGTGGTGGTGCCAGAAGAATACGGCGGCTCAGGCTTTGGCTACGCCGAATACTATACTGCCGTTTCTGAGATTAGTCGTGTTTGTGGTTCAATAGGCTTATCGACTGCTGCGCACAACTCACTCTGTACGGGTCATATTTTGGCCTTTGGAAATGAAGAACAGAAGAAAAAGTGGCTACCTAAGCTCGCAACTGGTGAGTGGATAGGAGCATGGGGATTGACTGAGAGCAATACAGGGTCAGATGCTTTACGCATGAAGACCACAGCTGTGAAGGAAGGAAATGAGTGGGTGCTCAATGGTGCAAAAAACTGGATCACTCACGGTATTTCAGGAGACGTGGCCGTTGTGTTGGCTCGAAGTGGAGATCTATTAGATTCCCGAGGAATCACAGCCTTCGTAGTTGAACGAGGTACACCGGGCTTTAAGGCTGGTAAAAAAGAGAATAAGTTGGGAATGCGTGCTTCGGAAACCGCCGAGATGATTTTTGAGGATTGCAGAATTCCGGAAGAGAATGTGCTTGGTGAAGTAGGGCAAGGATTTATCCAGGCAATGAAAGTCTTAGATGGCGGTCGTATTTCTATTGCGGCACTTTCTGTTGGAATTGCCAAAGGTGCATACGACGCTGCACTCCAGTACAGTAAAGAGCGGGAGCAGTTCGGGAAGCCGATTTCTAGCTTCCAGGCTATTTCGTTTAAGCTAGCTGATATGGCCACACAAATCGAAGCCGCGGAGCTTTTGACGCTTCAGGCAGCTCATTTAAAAGACACGGGGCAAGACGTGACAACCAAATCTGCCATGGCTAAGTACTACGCTAGTGAAGTGGCTGTGAGCGTTTCGACTGAAGCGGTTCAAATCTTTGGTGGATATGGGTATACGAAAGAATATCCGGTTGAGAAATTCTACCGCGATAGTAAGCTTTGCACCATCGGAGAGGGAACAAGTGAAATTCAGAAGCTTGTGATCTCAAGAAATATTCTTCAATAATTGAATGAATATTAAAAAAATGTATATTTGCACTCCCAAAAGTTAAAGGAGAATACTAATTATGCTTATCATTCCTGTTAAAGAAGGCGAAAACATAGAAAGAGCCCTCAAGAAGTTTAAGAAAAAGTTTGATCGCACTGGAGTGATCAAGGAGCTAAGAGGTCGTCAGCACTTCACAAAGCCATCTGTTAAGAACAGACAGCAAAAGCTTAAGGCTATTTATGCGAATCAAATGAAGACCGCACAGGAATAGGCTAAGATTATAATTTCGATATTTAAGGCATCCGACTCAGTTGGATGCCTTTTTTCATTTATGCACGAAAAGTTTTTAGAATACCTAGCTCACGAGAGACGCTACAGCATCCATACCATTAAATCGTATCAAACTGATTTGATTCAGCTCCGCGATTATTTAGCTGAGAATTATGATGGTGGTGATGTTATTGACGTCAGTTTTGACCAACTCCGATCCTGGATGGTGTATTTGGTCGAATCAGGTATTTCATCCAGATCCATCAGCCGAAAAATAAGCAGCGTCAAGTCTCTTTTTAAATGGGCTAAGCGATATGAAGGAGTGGAGGTAGACCCAACGCGTAAACTTACCTTGCCTAAGGTAGCCAAAAGACTTCCCGTTTATGTGGAAGAGGAGCAGATGGATTACATTCTCGATGCAGCCAAGTTCCCATCTGATTTCGAAGGGATACGCGACAGACTCATCGTTGAAATGTTTTACCAAACCGGCATACGATGTAGTGAGCTTATTTCGTTAGAGACAAAGAAGATCGATTTTCATCAAAATGTGATCAAAGTTTTGGGTAAGCGCAACAAAGAGCGAATTATCCCCGTAGGAGATGAAATTTTTGATCTCATTAGGGAGTATCAAATGCGAAAAGACGAACTCGAACACATTGAAGACACCAAATATTTATTTCTAACCAAGAAAGGTGTCAAGATGTATCCGAAGCTTGTTTATAGTATTGTAAATAACTACCTTAGGGAGGTCAGCACACTCCGAAAGAAGAGTCCTCACGTATTGCGACACACGTTCGCTACGCACATGCTAAACAGAGGTGCTGACTTAAATGCGATCAAAGAGCTTCTAGGGCATACTTCGCTAGCTGCAACGCAAGTGTATACCCACAACAGTATTGATCAATTAAAAGACGTACATCGCAATGCTCATCCTTCAGGAAGAGAAGAGCGGTAATTATTAACCTTTAAACTCATTTATTCTATGCAAGTAAATGTTCATTCCATCCAATTCAAAGCTGACTCACGCTTGGTTCGTTTCATCGAATCTAAAATTGAAAAGCTTCAGCAGTTTGACCACAAAATGATCGGAGCCGAAGTTTTTCTTCGACTGGACAAAAACGACGAGATCGGAAATAAGATTGCAGAGATTAAACTATTGGTGCCGGGCAAAGAGATGTTTGCAAAGCGTCAAGCGGTGTCTTTTGAAGAGGCCACTGACCTGGTAATTGACGCATTGAGACGTCAAATTAAAAAAGCAAAAGGCAAACGTGCGCTCGCATATTAACCCATTTGCTATAAACAGAATTAAACGCCGCATTTTTTGCGGCGTTTTTTATTCCTTTTTCTTTTATTTGCACCTGCAAATTTTGAAGGGCTAGACACGAGCATTTGTCAATTGAAAAAAGGTAAATGCGGCTTTGAAAATAATTTTCAAAAAAGTGTTTTGAGCACGAAAAAACTTTTATACATTTGCAGACCTTTTTAAGGAAAGGTTGGGCAGGTAGCCCAAAACGTTCTTAAAATTTTGCGCCGATGTAGCTCAGCTGGCTAGAGCAGCTGATTTGTAATCAGCAGGTCGTGGGTTCGAGTCCCTCCATCGGCTCTCTGGGAAATAAATTGATTGGGGAGATACTCAAGCGGCCAACGAGGACAGACTGTAAATCTGTTGGTTTTTACCTTCGCAGGTTCGAATCCTGCTCTCCCCACATTGATTTATACCACATCGAAAGAGAATAATATAAGCGGGAGTAGCTCAGTTGGTAGAGCGTCAGCCTTCCAAGCTGAATGTCGCGAGTTCGAATCTCGTCTCCCGCTCTTATTTCTCCTTTCAAGCCGATGTAGCTCAGGGGTAGAGCGCATCCTTGGTAAGGATGAGGTCACGGGTTCAATTCCCGTCATTGGCTCTTTTTAATTGGCGATAATGCACTTTGAATAAGAATCAAATAATCACTTAAATCACTTAGCTATGGCTAAAGAAACATTTGATCGCTCCAAACCGCACCTTAACATAGGTACTATCGGTCACGTTGACCATGGTAAAACTACGTTGACTGCCGCGATCACTACAGTACTTGCGAACAAAGGGCTTTCAGAGTTGAAGTCTTTTGATTCTATTGATAATGCTCCTGAAGAAAAAGAGCGTGGTATCACAATTAACACTTCACACGTAGAGTACCAGACTGAGAATCGTCACTACGCACACGTTGACTGTCCAGGTCACGCCGACTACGTTAAGAACATGGTAACTGGTGCCGCTCAGATGGACGGTGCTATCCTAGTTGTTGCTGCAACTGATGGTCCTATGCCACAGACTCGTGAGCACATCCTTCTTGGCCGTCAGGTAGGTGTACCTCGTATCGTTGTTTTCTTGAATAAAGTTGACATGGTAGACGACGAGGAGCTTCTAGAGCTAGTTGACATGGAAGTACGTGAATTGCTTTCATTCTACGAGTACGATGGAGACAACACGCCAGTAATTCAAGGTTCTGCACTTGGAGCTCTTAACGGAGAAGATAAGTGGGTTAAGACTGTTGAAGAATTGATGGAGGCAGTTGACACTTGGATCGAAATTCCACCACGTGATGTAGAAAAAGACTTCTTGATGCCAATCGAGGACGTATTCTCAATCACAGGTCGTGGTACTGTTGCTACAGGACGTATCGAAACTGGAGTTATCAACTCTGGAGATGAAGTAGATATCGTTGGTATGTCTTCTGATGAGAAGTTGAAGTCAACAGTTACTGGAGTTGAGATGTTCCGTAAGATCCTAGATCGCGGAGAAGCTGGTGATAACGTAGGTCTACTTCTACGTGGTATCGATAAAGCTGCTCTTAAGCGTGGTATGGTAATCGCTAAGCCAGGATCTATCACTCCTCACACAAAATTCAAAGCTGAGATTTACGTACTTAAGAAAGAAGAAGGTGGACGTCACACTCCATTCCACAACAAGTACCGTCCTCAGTTCTACCTTCGTACGCTTGACGTAACAGGAGAAATCATCCTAGAAGAAGGTCGTGAGATGGTAATGCCTGGTGATAACGTTACAATCACAGTTGAGTTGATCGTACCAGTAGCTATGGATAAAGGTCTTCGCTTCGCAATCCGTGAAGGTGGACGTACTGTAGGTGCAGGTCAGGTAACTGAGATCATCGACTAAGAATAATAAGAATTACAAGTGAAGGTGAATGCCATAATTGGCGTTCACCTTTACCTGTCAATATACGGGTGTAGCTCAGTTGGTAGAGCGCCGGTCTCCAAAACCGTAGGTCGTGAGTTCGAATCTTACCACCCGTGCAACTAAAAAGAATAGAAAGTGGCTAGCTTAAAAACTACATTTCAAGAGTCTTATGACGAACTGGTTCACAAAGTGACCTGGCCGTCTTGGAAGCAACTACAAAGTAGCAGTATCCTGGTATTGGTTGCTTCAGTAATTATTGCCCTTATCATCTTTTTGATGGACTACGTGTTTGGTGTACAAATGACGGGTGCTGAAGGAGGATGGAAAGGCTTTCTTGGTTATGTATACGAAATGCTAAGCGGACTATAACTCTATTTTCATGGCTGAAACCAAAGGGAAAAAGTGGTATGTCGTTCGCGCGATAAGCGGGAAAGAAAGCAAGGTGAAGGACTTTATCGAACTTGAGATAAAGCGCAACAACCTTGAAGATTTCGTGAGCCAGGTACTTATTCCGAAAGAGAAGGTATTCCAGATTAGAAATGGAAAGAAGATTAGCAAAGAGCGAAACTTCTTCCCTGGATATGTGATGATCGAGGCGGAATTAGTTGGAGAAGTACCACACCTTATCCGTAACGTCAACAACGTGATCGGATTTTTGGGTGCTGAAAAAGGAGGAGATCCCGTGCCATTGAGAGCTTCAGAAGTGAAGCGTATCCTTGGTAAAGTGGATGAGCTTGCAGACAGTGAAGAAGAATTGAATATTCCTTTTGTGGTTGGAGAGAGCGTCAAAGTTATCGACGGTCCATTCAACAACTTCAATGGGATTATTGAAGAGATTAACGAAGAGAAGAAGAAACTCAAGGTTATGGTTAAGATTTTCGGAAGAAAGACACCATTGGAATTGGGTTACATGCAAGTAGAAAAAGAGAGCTAATAAATAACGGATTCACCAGTTGTCACCTTCCGTGTTGTGAGCACGGAGCGCTTCCAAAATGACTACTGAATCTATATACTTTAATTTTTAAAACTTGATATGGCTAGAGAAGTAAGTGGGCTTATAAAGCTTCAAATTCGAGGCGGAGCTGCTAATCCATCGCCACCTGTAGGACCAGCACTTGGTGCTAAAGGTGTTAATATCATGGATTTTTGCAAGCAATTTAATGCCCGCACACAAGATCAAGCTGGAAAAGTTTTACCTGTTGTAATTACGGTGTATAGTGATAAGTCTTTTGACTTTATCATCAAAACACCACCTGCTGCAGTTCAGTTAAAAGAAGCTGCTAAACTCAAGTCAGGTTCTGCAGAGTCAAACAGGGTTAAAGTCGGAAATGTAACCTGGGATCAAGTTCGCGAGATCGCAGAGGACAAAATGTCTGACTTGAACTGTTTCACTGTAGAGTCTGCTATGATGATGGTAGCTGGAACAGCACGCAGTATGGGACTAAATGTGAAGGGTAAAAAGCCCTTTTAACGGTTAAAACTTTTGTTATGCGAGTATCGAAAAAGCAAAAAGAAGCGCTGAGTAAATATGATCAGACCAAATCTTATTCGCTCGAAGAGGCATCTGGTATTGTGAAAGAAATTTCAAGTACTAAATTCGATGCATCGGTAGATTTGGCTGTACGTCTCGGCGTAGATCCACGAAAAGCGAACCAGATGGTAAGAGGAAGTGTATCTCTTCCACATGGTACAGGAAAAGACGTTAAGGTCTTGGTACTTTGTAATCCAGATAAAGAAGCAGACGCTACTGAAGCGGGAGCAGATTTTGTAGGATTGGATGAGTACATCGACAAGATCAAAGGCGGCTGGACCGATGTTGATGTTATTATCACAACTCCAAACGTAATGGGTAAAGTAGGGGCACTAGGACGAATCCTTGGGCCACGTGGTTTGATGCCAAACCCTAAGACTGGAACTGTTACGATGGATGTTGCGAAAGCTGTAAAAGATGTAAAAGCTGGTAAGATTGATTTCAAAGTAGATAAGTACGGAATCATCCACGCCACAGTTGGGAAAGCATCATTTGATGTGACCAAGCTAAGAGAGAATGCAAACGAAGTGTTGCAAACGATCATCAAGCTTAAGCCAGCTGCAGCGAAGGGTACCTACATTAAAAGTATCTACATGAGCGCTACAATGTCTCCTTCGGTGAACATTGAGCCAAAATCAGTTTCAGCATAACGGTTAAACTTCGAAAAATGACGAAAGAAGAAAAAAATCAAATGATCGATGAGTTAGCCGAGACTATTGCAGCAAATGATGTAATATACCTTGCTGATACTTCTACACTTTCGGCCGAGGCTACCTCAGATCTTCGTCGTACATGCTTTAAGCGTGACGTGAAGATGACAGTGGTGAAAAACACCCTGTTGAAAAAGGCCTTTGAGAAGGTAGAAGGTAAGGACTTTTCAGAATTGTACGGTGTTCTTGCAGGACCTACTTCGTTGATGACTTCATCAACAGGTAATGCTCCAGCAAAACTCATCAAAGAATTCAGAAAAGATCACGACCGTCCAATTTTGAAGGCGGCGTACGTTGAAGAAATGTGCTTTGTTGGTGATGACCAACTTCAAACTCTTAGCGACATTAAATCTCGCGAAGAGCTTATTGGAGACGTTATCATGCTCTTGCAATCGCCTGTTAAAAACGTATTGGGTGCCCTTCAATCGGGTGGCCACACTGTTTCAGGTCTTGTTAAAGCCCTTTCAGAACGCGAATAATATATTTTACAATCAATTAGAATTTAGAACTTAAAATCAAATAAAAATGGCAGACGTTAAAGCGCTAGGCGATCAACTAGTAGGCCTTACAGTTAAAGAAGTAAACGAATTAGCAGAATACCTTAAAGAAGAGCATGGTATTGAACCAGCTGCAGCAGCTGTTGCAGTAGCTCCAGGTGCCGGTGGTGGTGCTGAAGGTGGTGCTGAAGAAAAAACTTCATTCGACGTAATCTTGAAATCAGCAGGTGGATCTAAGCTTGGAGTTGTTAAGCTTGTAAAAGAGCTAACAGGTCTTGGTCTTAAAGAAGCGAAAGCAGTAGTTGACAGTGCTCCAGCCCCAGTTAAGGAAGGAGTTGCTAAAGACGAAGCTGAAGCTCTTAAAACACAACTTGAAGAAGCTGGTGCTGAAGTTGAACTTAAGTAAGAATCTAACATTCTTATATAGTTATTGTTAAGGTTTAGGGTGCCTCGAAGAAGTTCGGGGCAACCTAGACCCTTTTTGCGTTTTACTTCGCAATTCAGCGTTCTTCCTTAATCTCCAAATTCGACAATTTTGGCTACACTTACGAATACAAAAAGCGAACGCATTAATTTCGCTTCTAGTCGTCACCTTATTGACTATCCAGATTTTCTAGAAGTTCAATTAAAATCGTTTCGAGAATTTTTCCAACTCGAAACAAATCCAGAAGACCGAGAACACGAAGGTCTTTACAAAGTATTTAGCGAGAACTTTCCGATTACAGATACACGTAATCAGTTCGTTCTTGAGTTCCTCGACTACTTTATCGATCCCCCTCGATACAGTATGCAAGAATGCGTTGAGCGTGGACTAACATACGCAGTTCCACTCAAAGCCAAACTCAAACTTTACTGTACCGACCCTGAGCACGAAGATTTCGAAACAATCGTTCAGGATGTTTATTTGGGTACAATTCCATATATGACTCCACAGGGGTCTTTTGTTGTGAATGGAGCAGAGCGCGTTATCGTATCGCAACTTCACCGTTCACCAGGGGTATTCTTCGGTCAGAGCCGTCACGCTAACGGTACGAAGCTATACTCGGCAAGAGTTATCCCATTCAAAGGATCATGGATCGAATTTGCGACAGACATCAACGCTGTGATGTACGCATACATCGACCGAAAGAAAAAGCTTCCTGTAACCACGCTTCTTAGAGCTATTGGTTACGAAAGTGATAAAGATATTCTCGAAATCTTCGACCTTGCTGATGAAGTGAAGGTGACCAAATCAGGAGCTAAAAAGTTTCTTGGTCGTAAGCTTGCGGCAAGAGTTCTTAAGAGCTGGATCGAAGACTTCGTAGATGAAGATACTGGAGAAGTAGTTTCTATCGAGCGTAACGAAGTTATCATCGATCGTGAAACAATTATCGAAGAAGAGCACTTAGGACTTATTCTTGAGTCGGGTGCTAAAACGGTGATTCTTCACAAAGAAGATGCAAACAATGCTGACTTCTCAATTATTTACAATACGCTTCAGAAGGATACATCAAACTCTGAGAAAGAAGCTGTTGAACATATTTACCGTCAATTGCGAAACGCAGAGCCACCAGATTTGGAAACGGCGCGTGGTGTAATTGACAAACTCTTCTTCTCTGAAACGAGATATGACCTTGGTGAAGTTGGACGTTTCCGTATCAACAAGAAACTAGGACTCGACACGAGCTATGAAGAGCGTACACTGACTCGTGAAGATATCATTCAAATCATCAAGTATTTGATCGATTTGATCAACTCGAATACGGATGTTGATGATATCGATCACTTGAGTAACCGTCGTGTAAGAACTGTTGGAGAGCAGCTTCACAACCAATTTGGTGTGGGACTTGCTCGTATGGCACGTACCATTCGCGAACGTATGAACGTTCGTGACAACGAGGTATTTACACCAACTGACTTGATTAACGCGAAGACACTTTCTTCGGTGATCAATTCTTTCTTTGGTACCAACCAGCTATCACAGTTCATGGACCAAACCAACCCACTGGCAGAGGTGACGCACAAACGTCGTATGTCTGCACTTGGGCCAGGTGGTCTTTCTAGAGAGCGTGCCGGATTTGAAGTTCGTGACGTTCACTACACACACTACGGTCGTCTTTGTACAATCGAGACTCCTGAAGGACCAAACATTGGTTTGATCTCTTCACTTTGTGTATTCGCAAAAATCAACCGACTCGGATTCATCGAAACTCCTTACCGTACGGTTAGTGATGGAAAGGTAAACTTGAAAGAGCAGCCACTTTTCTTAAGTGCTGAAGAGGAAGATGAGAAGATGATCGCTCAGGCCAACGCACAAGTTGGTAAGGCTGGAAACTTCGAAACGGAGCGCGTGAAAGCGAGAAAAGAAGGAGACTTCCCAGTTGTTGAGCCAGGTGAAATCGACTTGATTGACGTAGCACCAAACCAGATTGCATCGATCGCAGCATCACTTATTCCATTCTTGGAGCACGATGATGCCAACCGTGCATTGATGGGATCTAACATGATGCGTCAGGCGGTTCCACTATTGCGCCCTCAAGCACCTATCGTAGGTACAGGTCTTGAGCCACTTGTGGCGAGAGATTCACGTGTACTGATCACTGCAGAAGGTGATGGTATCGTTGAGTACGTTGATGCGAAGAAAATCGTGATCAACTACCAGCGTACGGAAGAGGAGAAGCTTGTTAGTTTCCACGGTGACTCTAAAGAGTACAACCTGATTAAATTCCAGAAAACGAACCAAGGTACTTCCATGAGCCTTCGCCCGATTGTAGCCAAGGGCGATCGCGTAACTAAAGGACAAGTACTTAGTGAAGGATACGCAACTGAAAATGGTGAATTGGCCATTGGACGTAACTTGAAAGTGGCCTTCATGCCTTGGAAAGGATATAACTTCGAGGATGCGATAGTAATCTCTGAAGAAGTAGTAAGTGAAGACATCTTTACTTCGATCCACATCGATGAGTACATTCTTGAAGTACGTGATACGAAGCGTGGTCAGGAAGAGCTTACTCCTGATATTCCTAACGTTAGTGAAGAAGCCACCAAGGATCTTGACGACAACGGAATGATCAGAGTTGGTGCTGAGATTAAAGAAGGGGATATCCTCATCGGAAAAATCACACCAAAAGGTGAAACAGATCCTTCACCAGAAGAGAAGCTTCTTAGAGCGATCTTTGGTGATAAAGCGGGTGATGTAAAAGATGCGTCTCTTAAGGCGTCTCCTTCACTTCGTGGTGTTGTAATTGACAAAAAGCTGTTTGCTAAAGCGGTTAAAACTTCAAAATCGCGCTCTGCTGAGAAAGCGGTAGTTGAAGAATTGGATAAGGAGTTTGACAAAGAAGCAGCAGAATTGAAGTCTAAGCTGATTGAGAAATTGGCGAAGCTGGTAAGCGGTAAAACGTCGCAAGGAGTATTCAACAACTTCAAAGAAGAGTTGATTAAGAAAGGCGTTAAGTTTACACAGAAGGCTCTTCTAGCGATCGATTACAGCATCGTAAACCCAAGTCGTTGGACTACTGATGATCACATCAACAGCTTGATTAAGAAGTTGATTCACAACTACAACATCAAGTACAACGACATCGCGGGTCTGCACAAGCGTAAGAAGTTCCAAATCACAATTGGTGATGAGCTACCATCAGGTATCTTGAAACTTGCTAAAGTTTACATTGCTAAGAAGCGTAAACTGAAGGTAGGAGATAAGATGGCGGGTCGTCACGGAAACAAAGGTATTGTAGCGCGTATTGTTCGTAAGGAAGATATGCCATACCTTGATGATGGAACACCAGTAGATATTGTACTCAACCCACTTGGGGTACCTTCTCGTATGAACCTTGGACAGATTTATGAAACTGTACTTGGTTGGGCAGGTCTTAAGCTCGGATTGAAATTTGCCACTCCTATTTTTGATGGTGCGTCAATTGATGACATCAATAAATACACCGACGAAGCAGGAGTACCTAGATATGGAGTAACAACCTTGCGAGATGGTGGTACCGGAGAGCACTTCGACCAGCCAGCAACTGTAGGTGTAATCTACATGCTGAAACTCGCTCACATGGTTGACGACAAAATGCACGCCAGATCTATCGGACCATACTCTCTTATTACGCAACAGCCGCTTGGCGGTAAAGCCCAGTTTGGTGGTCAGCGTTTTGGAGAGATGGAAGTTTGGGCACTCGAAGCATTCGGTGCATCAAACATTCTAAGAGAAGTTCTGACTGTTAAATCTGATGACGTTGTAGGTCGTGCCAAAGCGTACGAAGCAATTGTTAAAGGTGAAGCGATGCCTGAGCCAGGTATCCCTGAGTCTTTCAATGTACTCCTACACGAATTAGGTGGTCTTGGACTAAATGTTTCGCTCGATTAATGAGCGCTAAATTGGCGTATTATCAACTTTAAAGGACTATACGAATGGCCTTAAAAAAGGACAATAAAGTAAACTCGAATTTCAGCAGTATCACGATTAGCCTCGCTTCTCCAGAGCAAATTCTGGAGCGTAGCTTCGGTGAAGTACTTAAGCCTGAAACAATCAACTACCGTACTTATAAGCCAGAGCGCGATGGTTTGTTCTGTGAGCGAATCTTCGGACCTGTGAAGGATTATGAGTGTCACTGTGGTAAGTACAAGCGTATTCGTTACAAAGGAATTGTTTGTGACCGCTGTGGGGTAGAAGTAACTGAAAAGAAAGTACGTCGTGAGCGTATGGGACATATCTCTTTGGTAGTTCCAGTTGCTCATATTTGGTACTTTAAGTCGCTTCCAAATAAAATTGGTTACCTCTTAGGTCTTCCGACTAAGAAGCTCGACCAGATCATTTATTACGAGCGCTACGTGGTTATCAACCCAGGTGGAGCTGTAAATGCTGAAGGAGAGCAACTCGAGCGCATGGACTTCTTGACTGAAGAGGAGTACATTGACATTCTAGAGACCCTTCCAAAGGATAACCAATACTTGGATGACACAGATCCGAACAAGTTCGTAGCAAAGATGGGGGCCGATGCGCTTCACGATCTTTTGAAAACGACTAACTTGGATGAATTGTCGTACGACCTACGTCACAAAGCCAATACAGAGACTTCACAGCAACGTAAGAATGAAGCACTTAAGCGTCTTCAAGTTGTAGAAGCACTGCGCGATGCAAACTCTCGTATTGTAAACCGTCCGGAGTGGATGGTGATCAAGGTAGTACCGGTTATTCCACCAGAATTGCGTCCACTTGTTCCATTGGATGGAGGTCGTTTCGCAACTTCTGATCTCAATGACCTTTACCGTCGTGTGATTATCCGAAACAATCGCTTGAAGCGATTGATCGAGATCAAAGCACCAGAGGTAATCTTGAGAAATGAGAAGCGTATGCTTCAAGAAGCTGTTGACTCATTGTTTGACAACTCGAGAAAATCGAGCGCGGTTAAAACAGAGTCAAACAGACCTTTGAAGTCGCTTTCAGATAGCTTGAAAGGTAAGCAAGGACGATTCCGTCAAAACCTACTTGGTAAGCGTGTTGACTATTCTGCACGTTCGGTTATCGTTGTTGGACCTAGCTTGAAGCTGCACGAATGTGGTCTTCCAAAAGATATGGCTGCTGAGCTTTACAAGCCGTTTATCATCCGCAAGATGATTGAGCGAGGTATTGTAAAGACCGTTAAGTCTGCTAAGAAGATCGTTGATCGCAAGGAGCCAGTAGTTTGGGATATTTTGGAGAATGTTTTGAAAGGACACCCTGTTCTTCTAAACCGTGCCCCAACGCTTCACAGACTCGGTATTCAGGCTTTCCAGCCAAAACTGATCGAAGGTAAAGCGATCCAACTTCACCCACTCGTATGTACGGCATTCAACGCTGACTTCGACGGTGACCAGATGGCTGTTCACCTTCCACTCGGAAATGCTGCGATTCTTGAAGCACAACTCCTTATGCTTGCTTCACACAATATCTTGAACCCTGCAAACGGTGCGCCTATAGCTGTACCATCGCAGGATATGGTATTGGGTCTTTACTACATTACTAAAGGCCGTAAGAGCGACGAGAATCACGTTGTAAAAGGTGAAGGTAAAGTGTTTTATAGCGCTGAAGAAGTAGAAATCGCCTACAATGAAGGTGGTCTTGCACTTCACGCACACATCAAGTACCGTTTCCAAAAGCAAGATGGTACGACTGAACTGATCGAAACCACTGCTGGTCGAGTGTTGTTTAACAAGCTCGTGCCAAAAGAAGTAGGATATATCAATGAAGTATTGACGAAGAAAGCCCTTCGTGAAATCATTGGTGATGTAATCAAAGTAGTTGGTATGGCAGGAGCTGCTAAGTTCCTTGACGATATCAAAGAACTCGGTTACTACATGGCCTTCAAAGGTGGTCTATCGTTTAACTTGAATGATGTAATCATCCCAGCTGAGAAAGACGTACTTGTAGAAAAAGCCGTTAGCGAAGTAAATGCCGTAATGGATAACTACGGTATGGGTCTGATCACAAATAATGAGCGTTACAACCAGATTATTGACATCTGGACGCACACCAACTCGAAGTTGACGAATATCCTTATGGATAAGCTCAAAAACGATAACCAAGGGTTCAACTCGATCTACATGATGTTTGACTCTGGTGCTCGTGGATCGAAAGAGCAGATCCGTCAGCTTTCTGGAATGCGTGGTCTGATGGCCAAGCCGCAGAAATCGGGAGCAACAGGTGGTCAAGATATTATCGAAAACCCAATCCTTTCGAACTTTAAAGAAGGACTTTCGATTCTTGAGTACTTTATCTCTACTCACGGTGCCCGTAAAGGTCTTGCCGATACGGCTCTTAAGACTGCCGATGCAGGTTACTTGACTCGTCGTCTGGTTGACGTAGCACAAGATGTTGTTATCCGTGGTGAAGACTGTGGTACACTTCGTGGTCTTGTGGCAACAGCGCTGAAGAAAAATGAAGACATCGTAGAGCCATTGTACGAGCGAATTTTGGGTCGTACATCGGTACACGATATCTATCACCCACAAAGCGATGACTTGATTGTTTCTTCTGGAGATGAGATTACAGAAGTGATCGCTAAGCAAATAGAAGAAGCTGGAATCGAAGAAGTAGAAATCCGTTCAGTACTTACTTGTGAAGAGAAACAAGGAGTTTGTGCGAAGTGCTACGGTCGTAACCTCGCTTCGGGAAGAATGGTTGAAAAAGGAGAAGCTGTTGGTGTTATCGCTGCACAGTCTATCGGAGAGCCAGGTACACAGCTTACGCTACGTACGTTCCACGTTGGGGGTACAGCATCTAACATTGCTGATGAGTCAGAGATTAGAGCGAAGGCAGATGGTCTTCTCGAAATCGATGAACTTCGTACAGTAGAGCAAGTAGGTGAAGATGGAGAAAAGAAAACAATCGTAGTAGGACGATCTGGAGAATTGAAATTGACAGATGTGAAGACTGGGGTTGTTATCGCAACGAACAACATTCCTTACGGTTCTGAAATCTATGTTCAGTCTGGTAAGAAATTGAAAAAAGGCGACTTGATTTGTCGCTGGGATCCATACAACGCGGTAATCATCACAGAAGGTGCCGGTACAATTGCTTACGAAAACTTTGAAGATGGTATTACTTACCGCGAAGAAGTAGATGAGCAAACTGGTTACCGTGAAAAGGTAATTACAGAGCGTCGTGATAAGAAGAAGAACCCAACTATTCTTGTTGTAGATAAGAAGACAAAAGAAACGATCCGTACTTACAACCTACCTGTAGGTGCACACGTTAGCGTTGATGAAGGTCAGGAAGTATTGGCTGGTAGAGTTGTGGCTAAGATTCCTCGTGTTGCCGGTAAGTCTGGGGATATCACAGGGGGTCTTCCGCGTGTTACAGAGCTTTTCGAAGCACGTAACCCATCTAACCCGGCTGTTGTTTCTGAAATTGATGGTATCGTTTCTTACGGTAAGATCAAACGTGGTAACCGCGAAATCATCGTGGAAAGCAAAACTGGTGAAACGAAGAAATACCTCGTTTCTCTTTCTAAGCACATCCTCGTTCAAGAGAATGACTTTGTAAGAGCTGGTCAAACGCTTTCGGATGGTGCGATTACACCGAGCGACATACTTGCGATCGAAGGACCTACCAAAGTTCAAGAATACCTTGTAAACGAAGTACAGGAAGTATATCGACTACAAGGGGTTAAGATCAACGATAAGCACTTCGAGATCATTGTGCGTCAAATGATGCGTAAAGTAGAAATCGAAGATCCAGGAGATACAAGATTCCTAGAGAAGCAAAGCGTTGAGAAGCTTGACTTCATGGAAGAGAATGACAACATCTACGGAATGAAGGTTGTTGTAGAAGCTGGTGACTCGCCAAACTTGAAAGCTGGTCAGATTGTATCGGCGCGTAAATTGAGAGATGAAAACTCACAATTGCGTCGTAAGGATCAGAAGCTAGTAGAAGCGCGAGATGCTATCGCAGCTACTTCACGTCCATTGCTTCAAGGTATCACCCGTGCATCGCTTCAAACTAAGTCGTTTATCTCTGCCGCTTCCTTCCAGGAAACGACAAAGGTACTCAACGAAGCAGCCGTGAGTGGAAAGCAAGATGGCCTAAATGGATTGAAAGAAAACGTAATCGTTGGACACTTGATCCCTGCTGGTACAGGACTCCGCGGATTCGAAAAGAACGTGGTAGGATCGAAAGAAGAATATGAAAGACTTACTGGTGCCGCTGAAGTTCAGGAAGCTGAGCAAGAGGCAGAAGTAAAGTAATTGTGAATTGAAAAAAAGCCTCCACATTTGTGGAGGCTTTTTTTATTAAATCAGATTTTGAAATGGCAGATCAACCAACCAACGATAAGAACCAAAAGCAGTTAAACATTGAATTGAGTGAAGAAGTGGCAGATGGAATCTATTCCAACCTCGCTATTATTACCCACTCAAATGCTGAGTTTGTGCTCGATTTTGTGCGCATTATGCCGGGTATGCCCAAGGCTAAAGTGAAGTCCCGCGTATTGCTCACACCACAACATGCCAAACGATTGATGCGAGCCTTGCAAGATAACATCAGCAAGTACGAAGCACAACACGGAGCCATTAAAGAAGGGCAAGGCCCTGATGGTGGTATGCCGATGGGATTTAGTGGACCTGTAGCTCAGGCTTAGTTCTCGTAGACGCTCTTATTGAAAATAGTGAAGCCAAAGTTGAAGAAGAAGCTCCAAGGGCTATCTTCTCTTTGGTCATAGTAGTTCAAATTGAGACTAATGGGCCCTAGCGGACTGTGGTAAACAAGTGCACTGGAACCGATATAATACCTTTTTACGAAGGGATCAGCAAACATTGCTTTGTTGGTCCCTTCTTCTTTTACAATGGCTTGGCTCGGTTGGAAAATGTATCCTTCCAGTCGAACTTCCAAATTCTTCCTGATCTCCAAAACGCTACGCAATCCACCGGCTACATATTCCGTGGTTCGAAATTCATCAATAAAGATGGTCTTACTCTCTGGAATTGGCTCGTAAGCAGGCGATGAGATCAGGGATGCTGTGTAGTTCTCAAAAAAGGGTTTGTTCGAGTAGAGACCTTCTAATTGAAAGCCCAGGCTTAATGGACCGTAATGGCCAAAGTAGTTTTCGTATTTCAAACTAGCTTCGACCCAATAATGGCGCTTATTAAACTCATCAGCAGTGCTCGAAGTACTGCCATAATCGGTATTCTCGTATCCGTTTACACCACGAATTGAAGCTTGAAATCGACTTCCATGTGATGCGTACTGTTTTCGGTTTAGACTATTTCTGTCTATACCTATCGCTGCTGTCAAGAGTTCAAAGGTGGTGACATCAGCGGTGTCTTCGGCCGTAAAATTGTCGTTTTGGTAGTAGCGATCTTCAGTCTCACCATACCTAAAATCCGCATGTACGATGGTGCTATTGCCCCAAGATGAGTTTATATTAACCCCTCCGTAGCGTTCGTTTTTGATGATGTATGAAGGACGGGATAACTCAAAGAAGGTGGCAAAACTTTCGAAATAATCCCATCGGTTAAAGACCATTTGCGGGGTAATACTAATGCGCTTTTTAGATCCGAAATCTATCTGACCCTGGACCAAAACACTCCCGTAAAATTTACCAAAATAGCTATTGGCGAAAAGGGTTGTGGAGCTCCGGCCAAACAGATTGTACTTTGCACCAACGTACCCAATATTTACCGGGCGAGATGAGAAATTCCCACCGAAATAAAGGGATATATCTTTTTCTCTACGCGTATTCAAATTGACAGAATAAGTGGAGCTCGATGTGTCGTAATCAACTATGGGTTGCGCGTACTTGATTTTTCCATCTTGTGCTATTCGCAAAAACTGCGGCCTGAACGACTCAAAATTATAGATCGAATCTTTCTTCGATTTTCCGAACGTCGAAAGAACATAGTTCTTCTGTTTTACAGTTAAATCCCCGGTTACGTCTACTTTTTCAATCTCATCAGCTGGAAACTGAGCTCTAAAATTTGATCGCATGGTTTTGAGAGCTACCGAATCTCTTCTATTATCTACTGCAGCTCTTATATCCAAAATCTGCTCGATCGTTTCCTGATATCCGCGGTACACTTCCGCATCTATATTGGAAAAATCAAATGTTCCAATTTCCGACTCTGGCTTTATGATAAACCCAGTTGCTCCGTTTATCTCGAATTCACTTTGTGTCGTGATCATGCTTCGAACCTGCGATAGAAGGTCATCTTCTTCTGGAATGGTCATCTCATCGGCTACATTGCTTCCAATGATGACATCAGGATGGAAGGTATCTACCATAATATCGGCAGGGAAGTTATTGTACAAACCGCCGTCAAAAAGCATGGTGCTATCGATGGTAATAGGTTTGTAGTAGAAGGGGTATGTGCTGGAAGCTCTCAAAGCAAGCGCGAGATTTCCCCCTTCAAAGATCACTTGCTCCTTGTTTACAATATCAGATGCAACACATCTGAAAGGGATCATCAATTCGTCGAAGTTATTGTGCGCTGCAGCACATGGCGGCGCAAATTTTTCGATCAGCAAGTATTCCATCAAGTTTGGCGTAACCACATTAGTCGGAAGCCATTTTTGAATGGGTTTATCGGGTGAGATGTCCAATTTGATCAACGATGCATCTTCCAGATCACGTGAATAATAGTACATGTCACTCTCTGGTAAATCGCCCGTTACGGCAAGTTGAAATGCTTCACTTTTTGCGAAAGCGATCATCTCATCAACAGTATACCCCGATGCGTAGAGTGCGCCGATCAAAGCGCCCATCGATGTACCAGTGATATAGTCAATGGGCACATCGTTTTCTTCAAGAGCTTTGATCACTCCAATATGAGAAATTCCTGAAGCGCCCCCCCCACTCAATACCAATCCTACTTTTTGGCCAAAACCTGTAATAGGTAGGGCCAGAATCAGCGTAGTAAGTAAGAGTCTACTTGAGAAAAATTTCATCAACCAGTATTCTGCTGTAAAGCTACATTTTTAAAGAATGACCCAAATACTCCTTGTACTAACGGGCTATTTCCTTGATATTTTGAACCGTGTCTTGGATGAACGGAATTGTCTTCAACAATCGCGAACCATACCAAGAAAACGCTTCTCCATCTACAATGACAGATGACTTTCCAAAGGTTGCGTAGATTTCACTCTGATGTTTGGCTTTGAACGGAAATGGTTCGGATGAGAGCAGAACGACATCAATGTCTAGATCGGGTATCATTTCAGCTGTTATCTCGGGATACCGGAGCCCTGCGTCGCCAAGATCGGCAGTGACATTGATTAGACCACAATGGCTTAGCACGCTATTGATGTAGGTGTCAGAGCCTGCAGCCATGTACGGCCCTTTCCATATCAAATAGAGCACCCGAATTTCTTCTTCGATGGGCACAAGCTCCCGGATAGATGCTATGGAAGTGCGAAATGATTCGGCAATGCGAAGAGCTGGTGCTTCTTTTTCGAGCAAATCGCCTAAAGCTTGAGCCAATTGAATATTCTCTTGAATATGGTCTACATCGGTTACCCACACCTGGCAGCCGCCATCTACCAAGGTCGATATATCTTCTTCGCGATTCTCTTCCTTATTAGCCAGTACTAAATCTGGTTTGAGCCTAAGGATTTTCTCCAATCGGGGATTCTTGGTTCCACCGATGACTGAAATACGCTCAAGATCAGGTTTGGGATGGACACAAAACTTGGTGCGTCCCACAAGGGTATCGCCACTTTCGAGATCAAACAAAAGTTCGGTCAAAGATGGAACTAGCGAAACTACTCGGTTCGGTCTCAAAAACGGAGGGCGATCATTTCCAATATGTATCCGCCCGCTCATGTCTTAGTGCAAGGCTGCGATCAGATCGTGACGCGTAATGATGTGGTACTTTTCAGGGCTGATTTCCACAATTACCGCAGGGACGTTTTTGTCGACCATCTTGATCACATCTTTAAGGTCTTCATCGCTACTGATTACCGGGAAGGGTTCTCCCATCAAATCGCCAACTTTCATTTGGTCTATCGCTTTGCCTTCTGCCAAGGTTTCAAAAATCCGACGCTCATCAATCGAACCAACAAATTTTCCGTTTTGGACTACGGGTATTTGAGATATGTCAAACTTCTTCAATTTGTCGATAGCGTGGGAGAGAAGCTCTTCTGTCCCAATGGTGACAAGTGGCTTATCGATATGCTTGTTTACTAGGTCGATGGCCGATTTGTTCCGATCATTCAAGAAACCGCGATCTCTCATCCAGTCGTCGTTGAAGACTTTGCCAACGTACCGCGAACCGTGATCGTGGAATAGAACGACTACTACATCATCTTCAGTCAACTCGTGCTTCATCTGCTCTATTACGGCGTAGGCCGATCCAGCAGAATATCCAAGAAGCATTCCTTCTTTTCGGGCAAGCTCACGCGTATAAACCGCTCCGTCCTTATCGGTTACCTTCTCAAAGTGGTCGATAATATCGAAGTCTACGTTTTTGGGGATAATATCCTCACCGATACCTTCTGTGATGTACGAGTAGATTTCGTTTTCATCAAACTCACCAGTCTCATGGTACTTCTTGAAAACTGAGCCATACGTATCTCCACCCCAAATTTTAATATTCGGGTTTTTCTCTTTTAGGTATTTCCCAACTCCAGAAATGGTTCCACCGGTTCCAACTCCTACTACAAAGTGCGTGATTTTACCTTCGGTCTGTTCCCAGATTTCTGGACCCGTGGTCAGGTAATGCGCCTTGCGGTTGCTCAGGTTGTCGTATTGGTATGGATAAAATGAGTTTGGAATCTCTTTGTTCAATCGTTCAGCTACCGAGTAATAAGAGTCTGGATGATCAGGCGAAACATTGGTAGGACACACATAAACTTCGGCACCCATCGCACGCAAGATGTCCATTTTCTCCTTACTCTGCTTATCGCTCAGTGTGCAGATCAGCTTGTATCCTTTTACGATGGCAGCTAGAGCAAGCCCCATTCCTGTATTTCCTGAAGTACACTCTATTATAGTTCCTCCGGGTTTGAGCAGGCCTTCTTTTTCGGCATCTTCAATCATCTGAAGTGCCATTCGGTCCTTTACACTGTGGCCTGGGTTGAAGTATTCAACCTTTGCATACACGGTACAAGGAAGGTTTTTAGAGATTTTATTGAGCTTTATCAGCGGAGTATCGCCAATCGTTTCGAGGATATTATTGTAGGCTTTGCGGTAGGCCATTGCACTAATTTTTTGTGCAAATGTAGGCTAATTTAATCGTAGCGCATCACCTTCGCTGGTTGTATTCGTGTTACCGCAAGTGAAGGAAGTGTTAAGGCGAGAATACAGACAAAAAACGTAATGGCGTTGAGAATAAGTATTGCGCTGAAATCTAGGTTTACCGGTACTTCGGAAACGTAATAGTTTGCAGGGTCGAGTTTGACAAAACCCGTGGTTTTTTGAAGGACACTCAGGCCAATCCCTAGCAAATTTCCAACGAGCAGGCCTATTCCGATGATATATCCCGCTTGGTAGAGAAAGATTTTCTGAACAAACCACGAACTCGATCCCATCGCCTTAAGCAAGCCGATCATTTGGGTGCGTTCCATGATCAATATGAGCAGGGCTGACGTCATGTTGATAATGGAGATGAAAATCATCAAGGCAATAATTATTAGGGTGTTGAGATCAAGCATTTCCAACCAATTGAAAATCTCGGGTAGATGTTGTTTGATCGTCGACGTCTTCAGGTTGTAGTTCAGGTGCTCGTAAATGAAATCATTCATTCCATCGAGATCGTCATAGCTCTCCAAGTTGATTTCAAACCCACCTGTGTACTGGTCATAAGATCCTCCTGAATTCCATACGGTAAACTCACTTTCTTCTGGGCAGTGACACGTCCTCGTTGCATTAGACATAGCGAAGAAAGCGGTGTCGCCAAGTGTGCGGTGCCTATCGGTAACTACGCAATAGAAGGTATCGGCTTGGTTGGTGCAGAAGGTGTGTGGTCCCGGACCGCGGAGACTATCAACATTCCATTTAAATCGAAGGTCGCCGTCGGAGCCATTCCCAGTAGCTAATAGCGAAATGCTGTCGCCAATACAGCCTTCAAATGTCAAATAGGCAGCAACACCCCATTGGTTGATTTTCCGAATGGGATCGATTGAAATGAAAACGAATTCTTCGTCCAACTCCTTCAATCCAGTCTCGTATACCCCAACAATATTGAAATTGCGCTGACTCATTGAATTGCGGGCATTCTGGAAGTATATTGGAATTTTATCTCCGAGTTTTAGCTGAAGCCTTTGAGCAAGGTATTTCGAAAGAAGGAGGTCATACGTTTTGTGGTTTTCTCCGAAAAGAAGCGTTCCCTCTACCAGATGACTCTCGATAAAAGACCAATCGTAGTCATCAGAGACGCCCTTGGCCATAATGCCTTGAATGTTCTCGGGAGTCTCTATTACACCTTCTTTCAGGGCGTATATATGCACGCTTTTAACTCCATCTACCGTATCGATAGCTGGGTAAAAGTCTTGATTGATTTCTAGTTTTGGATTTTTCTGCTTGCTAGAGCTGCCAAAGGCCTCTACTTGAATGTGCGATCCGAAGCCTAAGACT
Organism: Bacteroidia bacterium; assembly: GCA_030427905.1. Classification (GTDB taxonomy): domain Bacteria; phylum Bacteroidota; class Bacteroidia; order Flavobacteriales_D; family Cryomorphaceae; genus CBDDKU01. The sequence continues at coordinate 492,545 of JAUICL010000003.1, read as the reverse complement.
TTTTCTCTGATCTCATTTTGGAAGCCCGTCACTATGCCCCAGGCAAGAATCATAACTGCCATCCCCAATGCCGTTCCAGCCGTAGCAATCCGAACAATTGGTTTTGAAAGTTCTTTATTCGTCTTTTCTTTGCGGATGAGTCGCTTAGCTATAAAGAGCGGAGTATTCAATGATGCAGTTTGATATTGCCCGTAAATGTATGAAAATAGGACCCGTTTTATGGATGGGTGCCGTTTTGTTCTTGACTTCCTGTCATGGACAAACTACCACCGATCTTAATGAGTCATTTACCGAGACCAAACCAGTATTGCCTGGAATTTTCCAGATCGATAGCTTGGCACAAACCCTACTAAATTCGAAAGTTGGCGTAGTGGGAAATCACACGTCTTTTATTGAAAACACCCATTTGGTCGATAGCCTTTTGAGTTTAGGTGTTTCGGTCCAGTCTGTTTTTGCGCCTGAGCATGGGTTCCGAGGAAATGTGCCTGATGGTGATGAAATTAGCGATCAGAAAGATAAAAAGACCGGGCTGCCGATCGTTTCACTTTACGGAAAATCGAAGAAACCATCGAAGCAAATGTTGGATGGAATCGATGTGATGATTTTTGATATTCAGGATGTAGGTGTGCGTTTTTACACATACCTATCCACCATGCACTACGTGATGGAAGCATGCGCTGAAAACGACGTAAAGGTCATCGTTCTTGATCGGCCCAATCCCCACGGACACTACACCGATGGTCCTGTGTTAAATTTGGAGCAATCTTCGTTTGTGGGATTGCATCCGGTTCCCGTGGTTTATGGACTTACCATCGGTGAGTACGCTCAGATGATCAATGGAGAAGGCTGGCTCGATGGAGGTGTGACTTGTGATTTGGAAGTGGTTGAATGCTTGAACTACACGCACAATTCGCGCTATGATCTACCAATTAAGCCATCGCCAAACCTTCCCGATATGACGGCCATATATCTCTACCCGAGTTTGGGATTTTTTGAAGGTACGATCGTTTCGGCAGGCCGTGGGACTGATCGTCCCTTTACCTTGATTGGTGAACCGGGAAATAAAAATGGGGACTTTGAGTTTACGCCACGCAGCATCAAAGGTGCATCGACCAACCCAAAGTTTAAAGGTGAAAATTGCAGAGGGTATAATCTAGCGGAGAAAATGGGCGATGAATTACCTCTCGACAGTCTGGACATTTCATGGCTTTTGAGAGTGTATGCTGAAACCCAAAATCAGGACGAGTTTTTCCTTAAGACCCTTTACTTTGATAAATTGGCTGGCAATACTTCCATGCGTCAAGACGTTTTAGATGGGAAATCAGAGCAAGAAATTAGGAAATCGTGGGAAGATGACCTTCGAGCGTTTGAGCTTATTCGCCAGAAGTACGTCATTTACCCTTAATTCAAATTGAAACATGGATCAGTTAATGGAAATTTTAAAAGTGGCCATGCCGGCCTTGATCATTGGCGCAGTATTGATCTACCTTTTTCATGAGGGTACGCGTTTTATTAAAGAGCGCGATAAACGGCCCAGGCCTCGTCCCCAGATTCAGACGCAGGCGGGTATTGCGGTTTCTGGACATTCAGATACCGTGTTGAAATTGCAGCTTCAAGCGGCCGAACGTTTTGCCTTATACCTCGAGCGCATTGCTCCAGATCGCCTTGTGATGAGAGTTCATCGCGCAGGAATGGACGCCAAGATGCTCCAATCTGAAATGCTTCGTTCTATCCGTGAGGAGTTTGATCACAACCTTTCTCAGCAGATTTACATTTCAGAAGAGTCCTGGAATCTCATCAAGCGTAGCAAAGACGAAATGATCAAATTTATCACCCAGATGGGCGATAATTTACCTGATGGAGAGTCGGCTATAGCGTTGACCCGGAAAATCTTTGAAGGCGCTTCGAAAGTGGAACGATTGCCAAGTGATATTGCCCTTCAGTACGTCAGAACGGAGATTCGCCAAATCATGAATGCCTAATCGATGTAGTTCGCTGCCGTTCTAAAGGTATTGGAATGCGCGTCTACTATGGTCGAGATTTTGGGTGAATAGCCTCCACCCAGGGCAAACGAGATAGGCAAATTTGCGTTCCGAACAAGATCAAAAGTGATTTGATCTCTTTTCAAGCATCCTTGCAAGCTAAGGCCGAGTCTGCCCAATTTATCTTCGGCCAATACATCTACACCGCTCTGATAAAGTACAAAGTCAGGTCGGAAATCAGTGAGAACTATTTTCAAGTTTTCTTTAAGAACGCGAAGATAGAAGGTGTCATCTGTTTGATCTTCCAATGCGATGTCCAAATCGCCGGGTGGTTTGCGGAAAGGGTAGTTTTTGGCACCGTGAATGCTGAAGGTAAATACAGACGAGTCGCCTCGAAAAATGGCCGCAGTGCCATTGCCGTGATGAACATCTAAGTCGAGAATCAAGATTTTTGCAAAGCCCAGACTTTGTGCATGTCGTGCAGCCATAGCCAGATCGTTGAGCAGGCAAAACCCTTCGCCCCGATCGGCAAAGGCATGGTGAGTTCCACCGGCTACATTGGCCGAGATACCGTATTCGGCTGCATAGCGTACAGACTCAATGGTTCCACCCATGATGGTGATCTCTCGCTCTATCAATTCTGCGCTCCACCTAAACCCCGTGGCTCGTTCTTCTGCACGGCTTAGAGTTCCTGTAAGCAGTTTTTGAAAGTAATCCGGATCGTGGATCGCTAAAACTTGCTCCTTTGTAGCAGGACTTGGCTGAAACAGGTTTTCACTAGAAATGATTCCCTCGTACTTCAATTGCTCAGGCACCAAATTGTACTTCTCCATTGGAAACCGGTGGTTTGATGGAACGGGATGACAATAAATTGGTGACCAGGCTATCTTGAGCAAAACGCAATTTGATTTAGACCTTCAACCAGATAAACGAACGATTGTTTACATCACCAGCGATTGCATCAGGATGGCACAGGCGATAGCCCCGAAGGTACCGACCGCGTAACCTAATACCGCTAGAAGCACCCCAACTGGGGCAAGGGCAGGACTAAATGCCGAAGCGACGATTGGTGCAGATGCTGCCCCACCAATATTGGCCTGGCTACCAACCGCAATGAAGAAGAAAGGCGCTTTGATCAATTTCCCAACAAGAAGTAAGATGGCGATATGGATGATAATCCAGATAAAGCCAATGGAGATGATGTACTTGAACACTTCCCATTCTCTGATCAATTGACCTATATCCATATGAAGTCCGATTGTCGCAACGAGAACATAGAGAAACGCAGATCCAAATTTGGATGCACCGGCGTCTTCCAATTTTCGAAATTTGGTAAAGGAAAGCACCACCCCACCAATGGTGGCGAAAACAACTAACCAAAAGAAGGCGCTTCCGAAGGAAGTAAAGAGACGCCAGCCCGATTCAGGGTCTGATTCGAGCACTGACGTGATACTTGCTTTAATGCTTGGAGCAATACTGTCGCTTAGTGCGTGGGCGATGGCTACCATTCCAAAACCAACACCTAAGATCATCATGATATCGGTGAAGTTCGGAATTCGCGCATTGGCGAGTTGTTGCTTTTCGATGCGGTGCTTCAGATCGCCAATGGCCGTATTGTCGGCCTTGAGTCGGGTGTCAAGCTTATCAGATATTCCCGCCCCGTAGAGTAGGAATGCCATCCAGATATTGGCCACGACTACATCAACCACAATCATGGCAGAGAACAAGGTGTCGCTGGCACCATAGATCTCCTTCATGGCCGTTTGATTGGCACCACCACCGATCCACGATCCAGCTATTGTGGCCAGCCCACGCCAGATCGATTCGGCACCTTGGTCGGTGAGTAGGGTAGGCTCCAACTGGCCTATCAACCAAAGTGCGATCGGAGCTCCAATAATGATGCTCACTGTAGAAGTAGCAAACATGATCAATGCTTTGGGACCGAGTTTTAGCACACCCTTTAAGTCGATGTTGATGCAAAGCAGCACCAAACTCGCTGGTAGTAGAAATCGAGATGCGACGTAGTAAAGTCTGTCGCCCGACTCGTGTGAGATGAGTCCAATTGAGTTAAGAATTGCTGGGATGAAGTAGCACAGCAGCAAAGCAGGGACATATCTATAAAACTTGGCGAAGGATTTTAGCGTGAGCGTTTTGAAGATCACCGCTAGAACCACCAGTAAGATTCCCAGATTTATCGCGTCATTTTCAATTGGAAAGGCCATAAAGTCGTGTTTGGACGCAATAATACGATTACTCGGGAAGAATCTGGAATTGGTTTTGAGTAATCAGACAAGAGTATAAAAAAACAAAGCCGCTGACGACCCTAAGGCCGAACAGCGACTTCTCCCCTTAAACTATGCGTTTAACGATTCAGACTAGTGAATCAGGAATTTTTTAGTCAGCGTTTGCTTTCCATGTGATAGATGGATCAAATACAGTCCTGAGGGGAGGTCAGGTAGTGCCATGGTGTTTGGCACTTCATTTTGGAAATCCTTCGATAAGTGACCTAAAGCTATTCCTTGTGCGTTGGTCAGTTCTATTCGAATGTTTTCCCAGTCCCCCTTGGTGAGCATGTTTAGCGTATTGCCAAATACAAGTGGATTTGGATACAAGAGCATATTTAGCTTTGGCGCTGCTGGCTCTACAAATCCGATGGCACATACCGCTCCCCAAGGAGTCCAGACTCCTTCTATCATCGCCCTCGCTCGGGCATCATACATAGTGTTCAGGGTAAGATCTTCGAAGAGTGAAGTTTCGAATTCAAAACTGTCGCTTTGAACAGTTGTTACAATTCCAGTTTCCCTTTCGGTAATCTCGAGTTCGTATACGGTGGCTCCATCGATTGGTTGCAGTAAAATCACATCATTTTCAGAAAAAATTTCTGTGTTTTCACACCAGTCGTCCTGCAGGCTAGTTGTCAATACAATAGGCGTGATCATGATAGCGCAGCTCTGGCCAAATGGGCCCCAGGTATTGTTGTATCTGGCTCGTACATGTGTATTGTAAATCCTGTTTTCTTCCAGCCCTTCCACTGCTGCAAGCGGACAAGTAGGAACAGAGTTGTAGTAGTAAAAACGCTCTAGTGTCTCCGCATCTTCGAATCTAAACTCGAATTGGGTAGCACCTTCTACATTCAATCCTGAAATGGTTGCTTCATAAGTCAACTCCAGATTTCCGCAATAGTCTTCGCTCAACATGGATGCCGGAATTTCAAAAGTCAATTCACAAGCCGCACCAAATTCTGAGTTGGCAGTATCACTAATACCACGTACACGGATTGCATAGGTTTCTTGTGGGATGATGCCAGCTACATCACCGGCTAGAATCACATTGTCAGCGCTTGTCGCCAATATGGTTTCGAGCGTGAGTGTATTCGTGAATTCCCATTCGTAGCTTGTCGTTCCAGCAATTGATTCGCAGTAAATCTCTGCGTGGAAACTTAGGGTTCCTTCTTCGCAAATAGATGAGATGATCTGGGTACTCTCCAATTCATCACATGGAATCGATTCAATTTCGAATGATGTGTTTGCGCTACAGCCATTACTATCTGTTACAGACACATCATATACTCCAGATGCTAAGTCAGACAAATTCGTGATCAGACTAGTTTCTCCATTAACTAAAATGGTATACGGAGCTGATCCACCCGTAATTTCGAGATCCGCGCTTCCTTCGTTTTCAATATCACACGGATTGTCTACTAGGTTGATAGCATTTATCACTAACTGACCCGGAGCTTCCAATACCACTGAAAGGAAGGCGGTACAATCATCGAGCGTTACGGTTACGTTATAGGTTCCAGTACCCAAGTCTGTTAGACTTGTTGATGTCGGTCCGTGAGCCCATTGTACGCTGTAGTCACTTGAAGGTGCACTGACAGCAATTTCGATACTACCATTTTCAGATTCAAAACAGGTTGGGTCGGTGCTCGACACAAGGCTAATGCTCAAGTCATCGCATGGAATACAGTCGTTTGCAGGATTGTCATCACATGTACCACATTCATCGTAGTAAGCGGTTCCACCCCAAACGCCTGCACAGTCTTGCTCACAGTCATTGGCTGGGTTTGTATCACAAGTCCCGCAGTTGTCTTCGTAGGCCGATCCACCCCATATGCCCGCACAGTCTTGTACGCAGTCATTGGCTGGGTTTGCATCACATGTCCCGCAGTTATCTTCGTAAGCTGATCCACCCCAAACACCTGCACAGTCTTGTACGCAGTCGTTAGCAGGGTTAGCATCGCAAGTACCGCAGTTGTCTTCGTAGGCCGATCCACCCCATACTCCCGCACAATCTTGTACACAGTCGTTTGCTGGGTTCGTATCACAAGTACCACAGTTATCTTCGTAGGCTGATCCACCCCATACTCCGGCACAGTCTTGCACACAGTCATTGGTAGGGTTGTTATCACAAGTGCCACAGTTATCGAGAACTGCTGTTCCGTTCATTACACCATTGCAGTCGTAGCAACTATTCCAATCATTTCCGTTGTTGTCATTACAGTCATCAGCAGTAGCCACATACCCTGCTGGTTGCGTACAGGCTTCGATCGTATTATTGGGATCACCATGTCCATCACTATCGGTGTCGGCATACCAGGTTTGGTTAGCTCCAACGGTGATGTAACTTGATTTCAATTCTGTATCAGAGCCATCGGCATTGGTGGCGACCAATCGCACATTGTAGGTTCCTGGGGTGTTGTAAGTAATCGCGCCAGGGTTGGCTACATTCACATTTGTTGGGCTTCCGCCGAAGAATGTCCAGGCATACGTCACCCCACTTCCTGAAGAAAGGTTGGTGAAAGTGATTGATTCGCCTTCACAGATATCCGTATCATTAGCGCTAAAGTTGGCCGTTGGCGGAGATCCGCCACCCGATGTAAGACATATCTCAGTCGTTTCATCATCTGTAAAGGAGCCACCACTAGCCAAGACGTTGTTGTCGCCATCGGTTACTTCGTATGATCCGTTTCCACTAGCACAGCAGATACCATTTCCAAATGAATCGTAAATAGTAAAGTCGTAGCAACCATCTTCCATACAAATGGTAGCCGTTTCAACTGTTCCAGAGGAGAAGTTCGCGTATGGACCGCCAGAAGCGATCACGTTGTTTGAACTGTTTCGAATATCCCAAGTAGTCTGTCCACCAAGAGCGTCGAGTTCAATTGATACCGTTATTTCATGACCATTTTGAATGGCTGAATAGTCCAAAGTCATTGAGTCGTTCGAAGGGGTTTCATCGGCACCGCCGTTTGGATTCTGGGTGCGTACTTCAAGCGTGTTGTTACCCCATCCACCATCGTATGCTGGAAGCGTAATGGTGGTAGATTGCCCTGGTCCGAGTAGTCCTGTCCAACTGTAGTTTTGCCAGGCACCACCTGTTCGGTATTGAATAGTTGTGTTGGCAAGTGGAGAAGAACCGAGATTCGAAAGCTCAACCACTGATGTAATATTGGGGTCACAAAGGTTTCCTGAAGGACTGGTTATAGCTGTAATTCCGGCATCGGCAGCTGCGGCAACCACAGGTTCACATCCATTTGAAGACAGTAAGGAAGTCCTTGAATTCTCAATAACCAATCTCATGCGAGTCTTCTGACCTTCGGTAAACATGTTCTTACACGTCTGACTCGTGTAGTCCATGTAGTTCTCTACTTGCTGAGTTCCGCTGCAAGCAGGAGAGCTACAGCTCGAGTTTTGTACGGTAGGAGGGGTGTCGCAAACGCGGTCACCTTGGAGGGCGCAATTGGTTTCGCTACACGATCCACCTTGGAATGTGTGGAAAAGCCCAAAAGCATGACCCATTTCGTGAGTCAATGTTTTGTTTCGATTCGTATAAGATTTCAGCGTTCCCACAGTTCCGAAAGCGTTGTAGAGAACAACTGTTCCGTCTACGTTACTTGAAGTTGGGAAATAAGCATATCCTTGAATTCCAGATCCACCATTGTTGTTCTCAATTTCGGTAACAACCCAAATATTGTAGTAGTCATCTTTTGGCCAACGCGAAAGATCTTTTACATCAGACTCATCGGCACCTTGACCATTTCCAGCCGTAATTCCTTCGGTACAGTAATCGGGAATGGAACATCCATTAACGCGGTTTATTCCTGAGTGAGCGTTGTTGCTTGGATCTCGTTGAGCGAGACAAAATTCCACTTCCACATCGGCACCATCTCCGTCTCCCCAAGTTCCGGGAAGTTTTCGGTAGTCTTCGTTCAAAGCGTTAATGGCACTATACACCTGCTCATCGCTAATGTTCGATCCAGTTCCGTACGCATCTCCATCGTGAATGATGTGAACAACAACTGGTATAGTGTAAATTTCATTTGACTTTTGGAGTAGCCCTTGCTGAATTCGACGCATGGCATCTGCGATACGCGCCTCACGATCCTCCTGCTCTTGTAAGTAATTGGGATTTTCCATCATCATACGCTCATGAATAGCTGTATGTGCACACTGCTCGTGTGAGTGATGGTTATGGGTCTCACTAAATGCATCAGTAGATTCCTGCGCCTGAGTCAACAACACTGTCAGACAAAGTCCGAACGTCCAAAAGATTTTTTTAATCATGAATCGAGTTATGAGATTCACGACGTTTTACTGGGTTTTCTCAGGTCGGGTTACGTTTTTTTTGGCAAACAAAAAAGCCATTCACATACTGCGAATGGCTCAAATCATTGAATTTAAAGGTCTTTAACTACCTTTTTTCGATCGAATAAATTGCTCAATCATATCCCACATTTCATTTGGCACGGCTTCGAGTTGATTGAACTGACCCGCACCCTGGAGCCATTCTCCACCATCGATGGTAATTACTTCGCCGTTTATGTAGGCCGAAAAATCTGACATCAAGTAAGCGGCGAGATTTGCCAATTCCTGATGATCTCCAACGCGTTTGAGTGGAATTCGCTTTTCCATTGAGATTTTTTCTTTTAGGGGCTCTGGCAATAGCCTGTCCCATGCGCCTTTGGTTGGAAAAGGTCCTGGAGCAATAGCGTTAAACCTGATACCGTATTTGGCCCATTCTACGGCTAAACTTCGCGTCATAGCGAGTACACCTGCCTTGGCAGTAGCCGAAGGTACCACATAGCCCGATCCGGTGGATGCGTAGGTAGTCACGATATTGACCACAGTGGCTTTCTGCTTTTGCTCAATCCAGTGTTTTCCAAAGGTCAAAGTCATGTTCGTGGTTCCCTTCAGTACGATGTCGATTATAACGCCAAAAGCCTTTGGGCTAAGTCGCTCTGTAGGGCTGATAAAGTTTCCTGCCGCGTTATTGAGCAAGCCATCAGCACGACCGAATTTTTCGATGGTGGCAGCTAGCACATTTTTTACTTCGTCTTCGTTTCGCACGTCGCATGCCACGGGCAGTACGGGGTTTCCAGTTTCTGCGGTGATTTCGGCCGCAGCCTTCTCCAGCACGTCGAGTTTTCGGCTGGTGATCACCACATTGGCTCCCAATTTAGAATAATAGGTTGCCATTGATTTTCCCAAACCAGTTCCACCACCAGTTACCACAATGGTTTTATCTTGTAATGCCTTATCTTTAAGCATTGATTCTGTATGCATAAGTATAGTTTTGAAACCCTAAAATAGGGATAAAACAGTGGAATAAATGGTGAATTACCCTGCAAAAGTCCTATTGGCTTGGAGTGAAGCAATTGGCGGAAATAAAGAGCTTAGAAATTGGCTAGCGCAGAATGGCTATCAGGAGTTGAGCATGTTTGTATTTGCTTTGAACCTGAAGGAAGATGCCATGAGCTGGCTTTTGGAAAAGGGGTACCCCCATTTAGCAGCTACGGTAGCTGGTGCAGAAGGCAAAAAAGACGCCATAGAGTGGCTCAATAAATACAAGTGGGATGTACTGGCAAAAGTCGCACTGGCAGGAGATGGAAATCAAGCGGCTTTCAATTGGCTCGTTCAAAATGGCCACAGAGAAATGGCCTTGGTCGCTAAGAAAATTCAAGTATTGAAAGACGAGATCGAACAAAGTCACAATGATGTGCACAAAATAAGTCAAGAATAAACACCCAACAAACCATGAAAATGATTCGAATAATTGCTCTTTTGGCGCTGGTTTTTGCAACCGGAGCACTTCAGTCTCAGCCAAAAGATAAATCAAATAGACCTAGCCCACCCCGAACGGCTCAAGAGCGCATCAATGGCTCGGAAGTAACTATAGACTACTCTTCGCCGGCTGTAAAGAATAGAACGGTGTGGGGAGATTTGGTGCCTTATGGCAAAGTATGGCGAACAGGCGCAAACGAAGCGACAACCATTTCTTTTCAAGATTCAGTGACAATTGGTGGAACGGCTGTAGCACCAGGTAAATACGCACTTTTTACGATTCCAGATGAGAAAGAATGGACCGTGATTATCAACTCGGTGTGGGACCAATGGGGTTCATATAACTACGATATGTCGAAAGACGTAGTACGATTTAAAGCCAAGCCTAAAAAAACAAAGGATATTCATGAGCGATTGGCGTTCACCTTCCGCGATGGAAATGAAGTCGTGATGAATTGGGAGTATCTCGAGCTTGCCTTTGAGCTGGAGTAGGCACACCCTTTTAGAATTTGCGGGCCTAGACTTAGTCCAGGCCTAATTTTTTTCTGAGTGGTTCATCTTCGTTCCCATTTTCGCTCCAATAGGCTCTTTTCTCGGTGTGAGTAAGGGTAGCCGTCGTTTTTTTATCGCCGAGCTCCTCCGTCCACTCAAATATCTTGTAGGGAAATGACGATTGAATTTTAAGTGTCAAAGTCCTGTTAAAATCGGGATACTCGAGCTTGTAGAGGTAGAACTCCTTATTTTCTTCCGAGTCGTTTATTTGTAGCACAAGAGTTGCTACGGCAGGGTAGGCCTTGATTTCTTTGTGGTTCAGCCGTGAAAACTCGAAACTCGGTACCATATCGATTTTTCCCAACGGTAGCATCTGCGGTTCAATTCGAGCTCTCGTCCAGATGTCTTCTTCGGTGTAGGTGGCTTTAATGTTTATCTGCTCATCGCCTTCAGCTTGAAAGTAGGACCGACTCTCGAATTGCAACTGGCCTTCTTTGAGATTCATTTGCCCTAGCGATTGTCCACACCAATCTTGCGAGGAGAACGTGACCTTCAAGGTCGCTGGACTTTTCATGTAGTCCATCGGAGTGAAGGTACTCGTCATGATCGAGTAGTCGTAAATGCCAGTCGTAAACCGCTTTATTTTGTTCAATTTCAGAACGGAAAGAGCATCACCATCGCCAAATTCCTTTTTGACTTGATCATCTATGAGAAAATCTTCTGTAACGTAGATCAGTACAACATCTCCGTTTCGCTCTTCTCCGTATCGCGACTGCGTAAGCTCATAGCGATTTAATTCGGCTAAGCCTGCATACCAATACGCCTTCACCTGTTCGGGATGGCGGGCCACATAAGGACTTTTGTCTTGTGCTGAGCACGATATGGTCGCTAGGAAGATGCTGGCCAATAGGATTCTATTCCAATTCATTGAAGTAGTCGGTTTGGAGTTTTAGCGATACTTGATCGCGGAGATATTTGAATAATACGATGTCAATGACCATGTGAGCCACACAAGCTGTCCAAATTCCAATGTAGTCGGCGCAATAGCCTAATGTGGCAATGACAAATGTCATGTAGACTCCGTAGATGGTCAGTCTCCAGTTTTTTGGATGCAAGTAGCCGTGTAAAGCCACGAAAATCAGCGCTGTGAACCAAACCCCAAGCAGGGGCTGAATGGCTCCTCGGAACAGGAGCTCTTCGCCTACTCCAGCGCAAAGTGAGAGCAAGACAATGCCCGTGTTTGACAATTTTAAACGAGCTACCAAAACGGCATACTTGCGGAGGGTATGGGGCTGAAGGGTAGAGCTTATCAATACTTTGGCTAAAAAACCAAAGATGAATCCGATGGCGATTCCCAAGACAAGTTGAAGTGTCAGACTCGATTCCGACCGAAGAATGGTCGATAGAATGTCGCTTCCACTTAAGAATAAAATAACTGCACCGAGGATGGGAAACCCTATCAGGGTAACAAGCCCCATAAGCACGAGCTTGGCTTGCGGAAGTGAATTTGACTGCGTTTCAGATGTCACTTCACAAAGTTACCAATCTACATTCCACATCGGCGACATAGTTTTACATTTACACCAGATATCGACTCTTATGCTAAAAAAATGCCTTTCGATCTGCCTGTTGGCGCTCATCTTCGCTTCGTGTAATGAGCCAGCGCCCAAGTCAGAATCAAGTTTTAAATCCATTCAAGGAGAAGCTCAGGGTACCACCTATTTGGTTTCGTACAATGCGGCAGAAGGCGGTGTAGAAAAGGCAGAATTGGACTCAATTTTCCTTGCTATTGACATGGCCTTGTCGGTTTGGAAGCCTCAATCAGTCATATCGAAGTTCAATGAGCTAGACACGCTCGTGGTTGATAATCCACATTTTCTGTCTGTTTATTTCCGCGGTCTGGAAATCGCTGAATTGAGCCAAGGCGATTTTGAGCTACGCATTTCGCCTTTGGTACGCGCGTGGGGTTTTGGACCCGAAGGAGGGCGTATCAAGGAAGGAGTTAATTTCGATTCTTTGCTTTCTGTAGTGCAAACTCCGATCGAGTTTGAGTACATGAAGGATGATAGCGGAAATGTGCTTGATGACGAGCTTCAGTTTGCAAAACTAAAGGGGCAATCTATTGATGTGAATGGTATTGCTCAGGGCTATACTGTGGATGTGTTGGGTGAGTTTATGAGCTCGCGTGGAATCGGGAATTACATGATCGAGGTAGGAGGAGAAATCATTACGAAAGGCAAAAATGCCAGCGGTAAACCTTGGTCCATAGGTATCGACAAGCCGGTACCGCTAGATCAAGAACGAGAACTTGAAGTGGTATTGGAAATTTCAGGAAAGGCGCTTGCCACATCCGGAAGCTATCGGAAATTTTACACAGTAGATGGAAGAAGGTACTCCCATACCATCGACCCTAAAACGGCGCAACCGGTAGACCATAATTTATTGAGCGCTACAGTTATCGCACCTAACTGTACTAATGCTGATGCTTTTGCCACTGTGTTTATGGTGAAAGGAGTGGATGGCACGAAGAAATTTCTAGCTGAGCATCCTGAGCTAGATTTGTCTGTGTATTTGATTTATACCAATGAGAGTGGGGATTTTGAAACCTATATGAGCCCTGAGCTCAAGAAGAATCTCAAGTCTTAATCTTCTTTCTTACACTGCTCATCAGGCCGTGCGCCACATACGCTGCAGCTCACACCTTCTTCTTGCAATAGGGGGTTATTGCTCGCACATGTACCAGCAAACTCACCGTTTTTCTTCACCAGAATCTTGATGGCAATTCCAGCGAACGCCAATCCCAGAAGAACTACTGTTAAAAGAATCAATTTGATCATACCCTTGCTTTGGAGGTACAAATTTACAACGACCGCTGCTCACACCCAAATCTAGTACGGGAAGATTTGGCCAGAGCCGTTTCCACCTGACTCCACGGTCTCAGGATCTCCAGTATAAATAATGTTTCCATTTTCGTTAAGCTCACCGTAGATATAGTTTTCGGCATTGCAAAGTATATCGAGATTAGAAGAATTGTTGACCAGTGTTGTCTGCGACTTTAAGCCGAGAGCGTTGTACCGCGTAGAGCTGCCGCAATACAACTCTGCTGTTTTTGTTCGTCCAATGATGGTGAGATCTCCATAGCCTGTTTGGGCCCAGCAACGGGTAATCACTGCGTCCACCACGACGTGGAACTTCCCGTTCGAATCCCATTGGTCATAGGTAAAAACAATGGATTTTATCGTGTCTTGAAAAGTGACATCACCGCTCAATCTATTTTCAAAGAGTTTAAGTGAATCAGTGAGAATGGTCACCACGGGAACTTTGGAAAGGTCGCGCACCCAATTGCACGAGGTCTCATCTGTTATGTTCAATACCCCATCTACAACTTCGGTTGTGATCTCGTCGATCATATTCTTGCCGTATTTCACAGAAACGGTTGATGTATCGGCGTATTTGAAAATGAGATTGATTTTACCTTCAGCACGTACGCTGTGAAACGGGATTACCGAACGATCCTGCACAATAGTTTCGCCAAGTTTACGACCACAATTCCACCCTGAATCTTTGTCACAGCCCAAGAATAGCAAGCTCAGGAAACTCAATATGATCAATCCTAATTGCTTCATTTGACTCGGTAATTGATACCAACTTCGATATTATCGGCTTTGGCAAAGTGAGATTTAAGGCCAACGAAAGCTTGCAAGTTCCCAATGTCGTGATACAGATGGTATCGCAAGAATATCGGCGAATCGAGCTCAAATTCAGGAGCAATATAGGCTCCTAGTTGAAATCTAAGGCCCAGTGGATCAAAGTGTAATTGGTGTGTTCCCGCAATGTAAAGCCGGTAGTTTTCGCTGCTCGTACCCGAGCCTTCTTCTTTTTGATTCGACCTTTCTCTCAAACTTTCATTGTAATTCACTCCAAGTTCTCCTCCCAAAGACGATTTCGGAGAAATGCGCTTCAATGCTTGCCCATAAATGTTGATCACGTTGTACTTTTCCCCGCCATTTGGCGGGATTTCCTTTATTCCGTAGGATCCACCAGCGAAGAAATGCCAGTTTTTATCAGCCTTGAGCTCAGGCGCATCTCGCTCGGGTAGTTCAGGCGATAGAGTATACTTAAGTGATACTTCACCCATTGCCAAATTTATCCCCGAATTAGGCATTTTGAATGCACCATTTGAAAAGTGGTGAACACCGATACCTACCCCAGCTTGCACATGCTTGGTAATGGGAAATGCCCCGTAAAGCTTTAGAGCCAGAGAAGCGTTTAGGTAGGATCCGATAGCTGAGTTATGAATGTTTTCTTCCACCGAAAATGGCTCCGTAATGTAGCCAGCACCTAAATCCATTTTTAAGCGAAGCAATCGACTCTTGTCTAGTGGCAAATCTATGAACCATCGCGCGGCATAAGCATTGCCGAGGTAGGGCGAAACCAAGTCGTACCCTGCTAAGGTGAGTCCGTATGATGGGAAGTTAAAGTAATGATGCCAGTCCTTTTCGCCGCTTACCCTTTTGGAGATGGTGAGATCGGCCATAGGAGTGTGGCCGGCAATGAGATAGGCCATTTCGGGATGGTGGGGCATTAAGAATCCGTACCCACCAGTTATGCCCACTTCCCATGAGCCGTGGTCTTGGCCCTGAGCTGTAGTGGCAATCAGCCCAAAGAGAATAATGTATAGATAGTTTCTCAATTTGAATAATAGGTCGGTAAACTTAGGAGATTTAAGGCATGACGCCAATTTGAATTGGCTATTTTTGACGCAAATTTTCTACCATGAAAGAGAAGCTAAAAGCATTCGAACGTCTCCTGACTATAATGGACGAACTCAGAGAAAAGTGCCCATGGGATCGAAAGCAGACCTTGGAAACACTAAGACACCTTACGATTGAGGAAGTCTATGAACTCTCTGATGCCATTATGGATAACGACCTAGAAGAGATCAAGAAAGAGCTAGGTGATTTAATGCTTCACATGGTGTTTTACAGTAAGATCGGCGATGAGAAGGATGCCTTTGATGTAGCCGACGTACTCAACGGGGTTTGCGAGAAGCTCATTCACCGCCATCCCCACATATACGGAGATGTAGAAGTAGCAGATGAAGAAGAAGTAAAAGCCAACTGGGAGAAAATCAAATTGAAAGAAGGCAAGAAATCTGTTTTGGAAGGCGTTCCGCGTTCGCTCCCCTCATTGGTTAAAGCCAGCCGGATACAAGACAAAGCCCGCGGAGTTGGGTTTGACTGGGACAATAGCGCACAGGTTTGGGAAAAGGTGAAAGAGGAAGTGATGGAGCTTGAAGCTGAAGTGGCTAGTGGATCTGACAAGATCGAAGAAGAGTTTGGCGACGTCTTGTTTTCGCTGATCAATTACGCGCGATTTATCGGGGTTAATCCCGACGATGCCCTTGAGCGCACCAACAAGAAGTTTATCAAGAGATTTCAATACCTGGAGACGGAAGCAGCCGCCGATGGGAAGGCTCTAGGCGATATGTCGCTCGAAGAAATGGACGAGTATTGGAATAAGGCCAAGGAACTACCCTAGCTTCAACGATCATTGAAAGGTGACGGCTTCAGGTCGCTTGAAATTTTAACTTTGCATCTACTGAACCTCTCGAATGGCAGAAAACAAGAGCAACATTGTTGATGTTGAAGATCTTTTGATCGTTTGGAAATTCATTTCCAAAAACTGGCTCATCCTACTCATACTCCCTGTTATTTCAGGCCTGTTGGCCTATCTCTATGTGCACCGTTTATCGGATGAATACGGTGCCAAGACCGAAATTCTCTTGGGGAGTGCCAGTGGGTATGAAAGACAATCGCAGATATATAAGGGTCTAACGGGATTCGGAAACAATGTGAGTCAATTGACAAATCAAATCCGTGTTATCCAATCGCATGATTTGATTTCGAAAACCCTGGATAAACTCGATTTTCAAATATCCTACTATATCGTTGGCCGAGCCAAAACTACTGAAATACCGTATATAGATCCATTCGAAGTGGATATTGATCTGATAGAAGCGAATGGTTCACAGCTTTTTGGAGTGCCGTTCGATGTTCAGATTGTCGATAAGAATCAATTCATTCTAGCCTTCGAGTCTCAGGGTAATCGAATTGAGCGCAAACACAAGTTCAATAAGGATATTGTGGAAAGTGAGTACTTACTAAAGCTCACGAGAAATGAGCTTCTGAGTGATGCTAATTTCGAGCGGCTCAAAGAAAACAACTATCGATTTGTTGTTAACAGCAAGCGTCACTTGGTCAAAAAGTACCAAACCGCTCTAAATATTGAGAACGAAGAAGGGACGAGTATTCTCGAAATCTCGGTGAAAGATCATTTAGCTTCTAAGGCCAAAATGTTCCTTGATTCACTTTCGAGCACCTACATCGAATACACCATCCAGGCTCAAATAGATCTGAATGAAAATACTCTAAACTACATCGATAAGCAGTTGGCCGGGATCACTCTGATTCTCGACTCGATGGAGACAAATTTGGAGCAATACAAAGAGGATAAAGACATTCTCGACCTGACACGAGAGCAGACGGAGTTTTTTCAAAAACTCTTGGGCTACGAATCGGAAAAACGAGCATTGCAACTGAAGCTCGAAACGATGGGAAGTCTAGAAAATTATCTGACGAGCAAAACGGATGAGCGACTTCTTCCACCTGCGCTTTATATCATCGATGATGACTTTTTGAAAAGTGCACTGACCGAACTCTACAACCTCGAAGTACAGCGAGCACAAGCATCTTTTAGTGCCAAGGAAACGAGTCAGGGAGCGCAACAGAATCAGTCGACTATCCAGTCGGTTAGAGCCAATATCATGGTCTATTTAAAGAATCTGCGTGTGGCTGTTAATGAGAGGCTTGCGAGTGTGAATAGTGAAATCGCATACTACGAATCCTTACTGCGTAAGCTACCTCAATCGCAGCGCGAGATTCTTAACATCGAGCGAAACCTCGAAGTAAATGAGAAAATGTATGTCTATCTCCTCGAGAAGAAGGCGAATACAATCATAGCGCGCGCAGCCATAATTCCCGAAGTAGGGATTATAGAAGTAGGTCGCAGCATAGGAATTATAGGGCCGCAGAAATTTAAGCTGATTTATTATTTCATAGCGGCAGGCCTGCTTTTGGCTCTTGTAATTTCTTTCGTTCGTAGTGTATTTTTCGATCGAATTGAAAATTCAAGGGAACTTAAGCAGATTACGAACCTCCCCATCATGGGTGGCATCCCGAACTACGTTGATGGAGACGATGATAGGCTCGTTGTGACACAAGATTCTCGGTCGAATGTGGCGGAATCTTTTCGGTCAATCCGTACCAATCTCCAGTACTTCTCCGAGCATCCAGGTTCACAAGTTATTTTGCTTACATCGCTTTATCCTGGCGAAGGAAAAACCTTTTGTTCGGTAAACACAGCGGCAATCATCGCTAGTGCACACAAGAAAGTACTGCTTCTGGACTTCGATATGCACAAGCCTAAGGTGCATGTGGCTACCGGTTTATCAAATGATCGGGGACTTTCAACCTTTATTTCAGGGCACCATACCCTCGAAGAAGTTATTTTGGAATCGGGCCATGATCACCTCGATGTAATCACGGCCGGACCGGTTCCGCCAAACGCATCTGAATTGGTGCTGAGCCCTAATGTCGATCAACTCTTGGCTAAGTTAAAAGAGCGGTACGACTACATAGTAATCGATACGCCACCTTTGATGCTTATCTCTGACTCGATGGTCTTGCTCCGAAAAGTAGATGTGGGAATGTTTGTCATGAACACAGAAAAGGCTACCCGCGGAGGGGTTAGGCACCTTGAAGAGATTGTGCAATCAAATAATTTGAGTCATACGGCTTTGATCTTGAACAATGTCAAAGTCAAGAAATGGAAATACTACTATGGCCGTTACGGACATAGGTATGGATACGGATATGGTTATGGATATGGCCAAGAGTATTCGAGTGGAAAATAGGCAAAGCCTCAATTGATTGAATCTATCAAACCGATCTCCAGCCCAAACTACATGGACGTTAAAGATCAAGCTTCCAAACAGCTTCTTCGCTCCACAGTAACCATTATATCGCCCAACTTCAACAAAGAAGATTGCATCGGCGAAGGGATAGAATCTGTCTTGAAACAGACCTATCAAGATTGGAAATTGATCCTTGTGGATGATCACTCTACAGATCGGAGTTTTGAAATAGCCTCGGATATCGCCAAATCTGATTCGAGAATTCATGTGTTCAAGAATCCAAAACCGGGAAGCGGGGCCAATGGAGCGCGTAATTTTGGCTTGGAAATAGCCAATTCAGATTATGTTGTTTTCCTCGATAGCGATGATTTTATTCTTCCATTTTGTTTGGCTAGAAGGGTAGCAGATATGAAGTCGAATCCCAATTTGGACTTTATAGCCTATTACACCAAGCTGTTCTACAACACCCCTGGCGATTCGGATCTACTCTTTAATATCAAGACCAACGAAAACGAATTGGACCGCTTTCTGGCCAGAGATATCGCTTGGCAAACTGCCGGGCCAATCTGGAAGCGAGAAGCCGTAGTTTCCATAAACGGATTTGATCCAGCACTTCCTTCTCAGCAAGATGTTGATCTCCACATCAGGGCTTTGGCCAAAGGTATGGCGTATGAGTTTAAAGATTCGGAGCCAGATAGTCTGTACAGGCAAAACGTGGAGAGCATTCCACGCAGAGATTCGCAGACCATAGCTCACTTTAATGCTCGGGTTGAAATGATCTGGCGGCATCACGACGCGATGAAAGCCGGCGGTTCATTCAACGAAACGCGCAAGAAGCTATTGGCTCGCTACGTTCTCGATATTGCCCAGATGATGCGGTGGCATCAGAAGGATATTGGGAAAGAAGCCCTAGCAAAAGCACTGATGATGTGGAAGAAGGCTTCGGATCGTGATCTGATCGGGTTGAGTACTTACTTTTGGGGCGTGCGTTACATCAGGTTTAAGCACAATATGTTGTTCAATAGAGTTCGTCCCATCCAAAATAGATTACAGGCATTTTTTGAGTCAAAGCTGCAAGGGTATATTCACTTCCCGAGTTCCACTCAATTTAAGTTGAAGTATGATGAGCAAAAGGGCTAAGAAACATATCCTGTTCGTTACTTCCTGGTACCCAAAGATGGATCAATCTTCGGGGACCTTCGTGGAGATGCACGCGCTCGCCCTACAAGCCCACGGGCACCATTGTGCTATCCTCCTAAATGGAGAGACCACCTTGGGAAACTACCTGAGCGCAGACAAAAACAGCCACTTGGCTTTTAGGAGACATCCCGAAATCCAGTTTATCGACAACTTGACAATACATAAAACGCCGCTTAGGTTTGCGAAGGATCCCTTAGCTAAGAGAAAGACAAACATTCTCAAGAACACCAAGCGCGTCATCGAGCGATATATTGCCGAGAATGGAGAGCCAGATTTCATCTTTCACCACGGCGTTTTCGATTTCACATACATCTCGAGCTTTTTGAGAAACCAGTATGGGTGGCCTATTTGGTTGTTGGAAAACAGTCCTAATATGACCAAGGACGTGATTCCATGTGGAAACCCATTTCAAAGCAAAGCTGAACTGATTGAGTTTGCTCGCAGTGCAGATAGAAGATTTGCCGTGACTGAAAAGTACTGTGCTTTGATGGAAGAGCTATTTAACGTGCCTTACGAGCTCTGTCCGAACGTCTTGATCGACGATTTTTTTCTCGACCCAAAACAGGTGTCTAAACCCAAAGATTATTTTAAGTTTATCAATGTTGCCATACTCGATAAGCGTAAAAATCAACAGCTTATCATCGAAGCTTTTGCCAATGAGTTTCGAGGAAATGACAAGGTGAAACTTGAAATCATTGGTGATGGAAGACTGCTATCTGAATTGCGCGAACAGGCTGAAAGGCTTGGTATCGAGAAACAAGTCTCCATACCGGGGTTCAAAAATAGAGATGAGTTAAAGAAAGCCTTGGATGAGTCGCACTGCTTTGTTCTAGCTTCGCATGCGGAGACATTCGGCGTGGTAGTGATTGAAGCTATGGCTCGGGGAATTCCCGTAATTTCATCTGATATAGATGGAACACGGGAGATTTTGCGGGAAGAGAATGGCCTGCTATTCGAGTCAGATAATGTTGAAGAGCTGGGAAGCCGTATGGTGGAGATGACTAAAACTATCGATCAATTTGATCCAGACAAGGTGATCGAATCCGTTAGGTCACGCTTCGGTCCCGACGCCGTCAACAAAGCACTTTTTAGAAATGGATGATATTGAAATGACAATGCGAGAGAAGGATTTGATTATTCCAGATGGAGCCACCACCATAGCTTATGGACAAAGAGGGCTCAACTGGAAGGGAGTAATCAGATATAAGCTGGAAAGGTGGTACGACAATCGTTATTTGGATCGTTTTCTGAGTGAAACACTCAAGAAGAAGGCGTGTTACTACGGACCATTTGTAGGTGAGTTTGGGCATTTTCTCCTTCACAACCTTCCGTTTCTAACGTATCTGCACCGCAATGGGGTCAAGATACACTATTGCGGGATGGAGCTTCACCGACCGTTTTTGGTGGATGAGTCCGGCAATAGCATCATCCACGAATACACAGCATTACGTGATTTCTTTTCGGAGTCCAAACCTTCTGCAAATCACGTGATACTTCCCGATGATGTTGAAGAAGTCGTTCAGAAATTCAAGTCAAAAGCGCGAGCTTCCGGCCTTCCTTTTTTGGACATCTCAAGAAAGGATATGTATTGGTTTACCTTCAGAAACTGGCAGCTCAATGGGAAACAGTCTAAGTACCGCATTGCAAATGAACCCAGGGTGTCGAGCCGAAAATCAGTAGTCATTTTTCCTAGAAAGAAGGGAGGGGACTTCACACCAAATAATGGCGGACCATGGGATTATGCAGAGCTTGCCAGAAAAGTTTCACCTTATTTTGATGATGTGTATCTCGTAGGCCACCCTACATTGAGCGCAGATGTTGAGGTAGGAGGAAATATCCAACTCAAAGTGAGCGCAGACAATTCGGAGACAATCAAGTACTGCGCTCAGGCCGACCTGATCATTACCCAACACTCTGGCGCCGTGCATATCGGAGCCTATGTCGATACTCCAGTATTGATCATTTTTAATGGGCAGCCACCAATAAAAGGACTTATCGACACCATTCGTTTCCGAAAAAATATTGCCAAACACCCGTTAAACTATGCGTTCGATCTCGATGAAATTGTCACCTTTGTCGGTACCCTTTAACGCATTATGCCGGTTGACTACCTATTTATAGTTCCTCTTTCACCAAGCCATTTGCTCACCGAGCAGAGAAAACAATTGCAAGACCTGTGCTTCAATCAGATAGAAAAGCTGCGAAGTACAAAGAGAGTCTGGCTTTTGGGGGAAGGCGAGACAAACCGGAAAGATTTTGAAGTATTAGATCTCGGTGGAAAGTCGAAGGAAGACAAACTGTTTTACCTAGGCCAGTACTTAGAAAAGCTCGATGAGCTTCCTGCGAAGTATTTGGTGCGGTTGGATGACGACGATTTGATAAACCCGCTGGTTTTTGATCAGTTGAGTGCTGAATCGTTTGATGTGGCTTTTGATCAGGATCATTGCTTTTACGATCTCTCGAGCGGGCTTGCGAGTACGCAAAAGCGTCCGTGGATTGCCAACACCTGCATTCATAAGATTGAGTGCGCTCTACAATTGGTTGAAAAAATGGGTGGGTCAGACCTGGCCGAAGGAGAAAATTACTTGATGGCGAGCGATCACTCCCAGGCATGGCATAGATTCTACGCCAATAGGCGTAAGGTTGTCACCAAAATTGGTGAACCACTCTACATCAGGGTGCTCAATGATGAGAGTATTACCGCCAAAGCTGGAAATACGGAGAACTCGAAGGAAAAATATTACAGGTATCTTACTACATTCGGAAGTTGGGACAGTAAATTTCCACTGGAGTCTGATGTGTTGGATTCCTTGACGGAATTAGGAAGTGCTGAGGGTGTATTAGAAGATTGGAAATTTGACAAACCTACTTTGATCGAGCGGATCAAAAGGAAGGTTGGAACAAAAAGAAATTCATGAGGGAAACTATTCAAAGTTTCATTGATCAGGTAGCTGATTTTAAAGTCTGTGTAATCGGTGAGACCATTGTAGACGAATTCATCGAAGTGAAGTATGAAGGTCAAAGCATGAAATCGTTTTGTCCAGTGTTTCGCTATGCTGACGGTGGTGGTAGAGATGTGCAGCAGGGTGGTGCTGCTGCTATTGCTCGGCATTTAGCCGATTTCGTAGGCCGTGTCGATCTCATCACTAACGAGAATCGAGAGATCGTAAAAACGCGCCTGATAGATGCTGATGATAAGAAGAAGCACGTGGAAATCAATAAGTTCGATAACAAGAACTTTGGGCCAATTTCGATAAACCCCTCTGACTACGACGTAGTTATCGTGGCAGATTTTGGCCATGGCTTCTGTGATCAACTCGATGTGAATGGCTCATTTCACTTCATGACACAGACCAATAGCAACAACTTTGGTTACAACCGTATGTCTAAGTGGAAGGGGCTCACAAAAGAGAGTGCATGTATGGATTTGCGCGAAGCCAGCCTTCAGCTCAATGAGAAAACAGATTTTAGCGAAAGAGAAGCGATGTCGCGCTTGTTTCATTACGAGATTGACGCAAATAAGCTCTTTTTGACCCTTGGCGCGCGCGGAGCAGTTTATTTTGATGGGACCAATTATGTGCACCAACCCGTTTTTAAAGGACAAATAGTAGATACCATCGGAGCAGGAGATACGTTTTATGCGTTTGCCGCTCTCTCGGCTAAAGTTAAATTTGCAGATATAAACCAAATTATGCTTGTTCCTTCGCTGGCTGCTAGTCTCTCGTGTACGTGGCTATGCAACGAAGACGAAGTGACAAGAGAGAAACTCCTCGCTCATGCAAATCAATTTGTATAAAGAGAAATTCACGCAATATTTCAACGACCCTGCGCTCGCGGAGAATATCCGCAAGGCTATAGATGTAGTGAGTCCATGCCGTCGGGTACTCTTCATTGGAAATGGAGGGAGCAATGCGATCTGCAGCCACATGATGGAAGACTACATGAAAATTGCGAAAAAGCAGACCTTAAGTTTTACAGATCCGGCTTTGATCACTTGTTTCGCCAATGACTATGGCTATGAAAATGCGCTCAAGGAATGGATTGGTTTCAACTTTCAAGAAGGAGATGTGCTCGTTGCTATCAGTAGTTCTGGAGAGTCAAAGAACATCCTGAATGGTGTAAACAAGCACAAAGAACTTGGTGGACAGGTTATTACTTTGAGCGGTTTTTCCCCGGAGAATACCTTATCGCAGCTGGGCGAGGTCAATTTTGTTATCCCCGAAAAAAATTATGGAATTGTGGAGTGTTTCCATCAGGTAATTCTTCACGCAATTCTCGATGAACTAGTATGAGTAGTAAACGCGTGTTGATCACAGGTGTGGCGGGCTTCATCGGAAGCAACCTTCTCGATTTTCTCATGGAAGAAACCGACTGGGACATTGTTGGTGTCGATGACTTGAGTACGGGAAACCGCTCTAATATTGAGTCGCATTCCGATTCGAACAGGTTCACATTTCACGAAATGAGTCTCTTCGACATCAAATCGCTCAAGCCATACGATGTGGTTTTTCACCTGGCCGCCCTTCCACGTATCCAGCCTAGTTTCGAGTTGGTAAACGAACACGTGAAGGCCAATCTTTTAGGGTCGACGCACCTAGTGGAAATCATGATTCGAGAGAATCACTTTCCGCGCATTGTCAATAGCTCATCGAGCGCCATTTATGGGACGCCTGAGAACATCCCAACACCCGAAACGGAGCGCGTAGACTGCCTGAGTCCCTATGCTTTTCAGAAGTATGAAACCGAAAAGTACTTCGACCTGCTGGCTACGAGGTTTCCACTCGACTTTGTTCACCTTCGATACTTCAATCCCTACGGCCCAAGAAGTTTCAATCCGGCCAACTCATTCAACGCCTATAGCAGCGTTGTCGGCATTTTTCTGAACTGCTGGGAAAAAGGCAAGACACTCCAGATTACGGGCGATGGCACCCAACAGCGCGACTTTATTCATGTCCGCGATTTGGCGAGAGCCAATTATATGGCAGCCATCCACCCGAAAAAACTGAACACGGCCTTCAATATTGGGAATTCGAGTACCATGTCAATCCTCGATTTAGCCAAGCTTATTTCCGATGATTATACCTTCATCCCAAAGCGCGAAGGCGAAGCTGATATTACCTACTCGGATGTGACCAAAGCCAAAGAGCTATTGGGCTGGGAACCGAAGCACGACGTGGCATCTTACATCCAATCTGTAAAATCATGACAAGAGGATTTGCCTGTGGCGTATTTGACCTTTTTCACCCTGGGCATGTCTATATGCTCGAAGAGTGCAAGGAGCACTGCGATCACTTGACAGTAGCCATAAATCGAGCGGAAAACTTTGATTACGAAATAAATCCGGGGAAAAGACAGCCGATTTTCACACCCGAAGAGCGTGCCTTGATGATCGCTTCTTCTTTCTTGGTCGATGAAATTGTATTCTACAATACCGAAGAAGAGCTCACACAAATGATGAGCGAAGGTGAGTTTGACGTTCGGTTTTTGGGTGACGATTACAAAGGGAAGCCTATTACAGCACCTGATGCCATTGCGAATATTTACTACACCAATCGCGATCACGGGTACAGCACGACGGGAATTCTGGAAAGGATTCAGACAGCATTGAATCTAAAGAAGGAGTAAGGACAGTTTGAGTAAGCGCATTCTCATAGCTTCGTTTACTTTTCCACCCTACAGCGGAATCGGTGGCCGTCGATGGGCCAAGTTTGCCAAGTTTTTGACCAAGGCTGGAAACCAAGTGCAAGTGGTACATGCTGAGTCTAGTAGGCCCAAAGGGAGCTTATGGGAGAATGATGTAAAGATGATTCCGACTCAGACTTTCCCAACGAAATTTCCGGTGATACTCGAAACCGTACCAGAAGGGCTTCTCGATAAAATCAGTTACCGGAGGGCTTTGCGCAAAGTGAAAAGAGCCAGCGAAGGCAGCCCATACGATAGAGCCTTGTTTGATCGTGAAGCATTCTTAAGTGCTATGAGCAAATCGATAGACGCATTCTCTCCCGATTGGGTCATTATTACGGGAGCACCATTTCTCCTGTTAAAGTATGGTTTAGACCTGATTCGCGAATTTCCGAAAACCAAGTTTCTAGCTGATTTTCGAGATCCCTGGACCTGGGGCGAAGCATTCGGGTATAAGTACCTGACTGGGAGTCGATTGGAGTTTGAGCGCAATGCAGAGAAATCGGTTTGTGAAAGGTACCATGCCATCACTACGCCGAGCGTAGAAATCAAGCGGCGATTGCAAGACAGCTACCCTGAAGTAAGCGATAACATACACTTGCTCTCCCATGGGGTCGACATGGATGATCTCGGTGGGGAGCCTGCGCAAATCACCGAATGCGATTATCTCATATACGGTGGTAATGTGTACCGCGGTACTGAAGCTGAGCTTGCATCCATAGCCCGAGAAGCTTTTCGGAAGCTTGGAATCAAGACGGTGGTGCATACTTCGAGTGTCAATATTCGTTCCAATTCTGATGGATTGACCGTACTCCCTTCCATACCGCCAAACCAGTTTTACCAGAAGGTAAAGAGTTCAAAAGCGGTACTGTTTCCCATTCAAGAAAACTTTAAAGATAGTGTGAGTACCAAGCTTTTCGAATTTGCCGCGTGCCAAAAGCCCATCATTGCCTTTGGTTTAGAAGGAGATTTGTCTAAGTTGATCGAAGAAAAAGGACTTGGTCGTTTTTTGACATCTCCCGACCAGACGGTTGAATGCTTAGCCAGTATTCAGCCTTCAGAGAATGACTGGTACCGAAACTATGAATTCAGCAGAGTCACCGACCAATTATTAAACTTACTTGATTAGAACTGTAGCGATGAATCAGATCACAATTGTAGTTGGAACACGGCCAAATTTTATCAAAGTCACTCGATTTAAAGAAGTGATAGCTCGGTATGATAATCTCAGCCTTGAGATCATTCACACAGGCCAGCATTACGATGATAAAATGGCCAACGTGTTTTTCGACCAGTTTGAGCTCCGGCCAGATGTTTTTCTCGATATTGAACCTGGTCATCCAGGAAAACAAATTGGTGACATGATCATCAGTCTGACCAATCACTTTCAGAATTCGAGACCCGACTTGCTTATTGTGGTTGGTGATGTGAATTCAACGCTGGCCGCGGCTGTAGCTGGGAATAAATGTGGTATACCCGTGGCGCATCTCGAAAGTGGCCTTCGGTCATTCGACAAGTCGATGCCAGAAGAACACAACCGACTGGTAGCTGACTCTCTTTCCACCCTGTTTTTCGTGACAGAAGACTCCGGTTTAAAGCATCTCGCAGAAGAGCAGAAGAGTGGGGAAGGAGTAGCTTTTGTAGGAAATACCATGATCGATACCTTGGTGAAATTCACACCAAAAATTGATGGTTCTTCTGTACTCGCAGATTTGGAGATTGTTGAAAATGAGTTTGCCCTAGTCACCATTCACCGTCCATCTAACGTTGATTCACGCGAAGGACTCGAAGTGTTACTTTCTTTGCTGGAAGAAGTCTCCAAAAACCAAAGTCTCGTTTTCCCGATGCACCCGCGCACGCGTAAGATGATCGCGGAATTGAATTTTGATGAGCGATTGGAGCGAATCGAAAACTTGAAAATTGTAGGACCTATGGGTTATTTCGATTTTCAGAAATTGGTTAAAACTTGCCGATTTGTTCTCACCGATTCGGGTGGGATCCAAGAAGAGACCACCTTTCTCCAAAAACCTTGTCTCACACTCCGACCGAACACAGAAAGACCCAGCACCATAGAGATTGGCTCGAATGTACTCTTGCCATTTGAACTCGATAAAATTTTACCTATCGTCGAAACTATATACGATGGAACTTTCAAAAAAGGCGAAGTACCGGCCTTGTGGGACGGGAAGGCCACCGATCGAATTGTAGAACGTATCGATTCCTTCTTTAACTTCGGATATTGATGCGAATCCTTTATTACTCACCTCACCCACACCTCTATCTAGAGGCTCCTACGGGCTATGGACGCCACATGCGTGAAATGATAAATGCATGGGAAAGCCAAGGTCACGAAGTGAGTAAAGTAATTGGTGGACAGAAGCCAAAGACATCCAATAAAAGCCAAGCTGCTTCTGGTAGAAAGAGCAGGCTTAAGAAATTGATTCCCAGTTTGATTTGGGAATCCCTTAAGGATTTTCAGCTGCTCAAACACGATGTGCGGATGGCGGCTGGATTGAAAGCAGCTATTGCTGATTTTCAACCCGATTTGGTTTATGAGCGAATGGCTTATCTCCAAACTTCTGGGGTGAATGTAGCACGCGAAATGGGAGTCAAACACATTCTCGAAATGAATGCTCCCTATCCGGAAGAGCGCGTAGCGTTTTCTGGAAAATCAGTTTTCCTCGCCAAGGCGCGAAAGGCCGAAAAGAAGGTGTGGAAAGCAACGCACGGAATTTCTGTAGTGAGCTCGGCACTGAAGAGTTACATCCTCGAAAAGTATCCAAAAGCTAGCGAGAAGGTAGCGGTGATTCCCAATGCTATTTCTCCCACTAGCTTTGATCAAAATGGGGATGACATGCGTCAGAAGCTCGGTTTGAACGATGAATTGGTCATAGGTTTTCTCGGTTCAATTTTCCCCTATCACGGAGTCGATACCTTGATCCAAGCCTTTTCGTCATTTCGAGATCGGACTGATCTCCGATTATTGATAGTCGGTGATGGTGAGACACTGGGCGCAATGAAAGAACTGTGCTCGGCCCTCGATATAACAGACAAAGTGATCTTCACCGGAGCTGTGCCCCATGCCAACGTGGGTTCTTATATTCGCACCATGGATATTTGCTGCATGTCGCGGAGCAATTGGTACGGATCGCCAGTCAAGATTTTTGAATATGGGTTGTTTGAGAAGGCAGTGCTTGCACCCGATGTGATCCCAGTTAGAGACGTTATGTCAGAAACCGATGGGATTCTAGTTGACGATTCGATTCAAAGCACTATTAAAGGGCTTCAAAGACTTGTGGAATCTGAAGAATTGAGAAAATGGGTAGCTTCTAATTGGCATCAAAAAGTGTTGGCCAATTATACCTGGGATAAGGCAGCAACTAAAACACTGAGTCTATGCGAATAGCCCTGCTCACCGATGGAATCACGCCTTTTGTGACTGGTGGAATGCAGCGTCACTCGTTCCACTTGGCCCGTCAGTTCCTGAAGAATGGGGTCAAGCTCACATTGGTGCATACCGTACCATATGCTAGCGAGCCTATCGCCAACCAAGAAGTGGAAAAAGCTTTGGGAGCTAATTCCGAAAATCTGGAAGTGATCTATATCCCATTCGAAAAAAGCGACCGTTTTCCGGGTCATTACATCAGAGAGTCTTATGCCTATTCTCAGGCTGTATTTGAAGCGCTCGAAACACGGTGGGCGCAATTCGATTTTGTGTACGCAAAGGGCTTTGCGGCCTGGGCCCTTCTAGAGAAGAAAAAACGCGGGCTGCACACCGCACCTGTTGGCGTAAAATTTCATGGGTACGAGATGTTTCAGAAAACGCGAAACTTCAAAGGAAAACTCGAACAATACATGCTCAAACCACCGGTAGTCTTCAATAATCGCCAAGCCGATTTGGTCTTCTCATATGGTGGAGAGATTTCGAAGATCATCGAAAACCTGGGGGTTCCCAAAGAAAAGATTGTTGAAATTGGCTCGGGTATCGATCGGGAGTTCGTGAAAGATCAACCTAGTGAAACAAAGCAACGCCGGAAGTTTATTTTCGTGGGAAGAGACGAACGGCGGAAAGGAATACGCGAGTTGGTAGCTGCATTGAAGGGGCTGGATGGCGACTTTGAAATCCATTGGGTAGGGCCCATTTTACCAGAGAATCAGTGGAAAGATGCGCGGTCGATATATCACGGAGAAATCAAATCGAGAGAGCGAATCTGTGAATTGCTCGATCAGGCTGATGTGCTCGTAGCGCCGAGTCATGCCGAAGGTATGCCCAACGTTATTCTCGAAGCCATGGGAAGGGGATTGGCCGTGCTAAGTACCGATGTTGGGGCTGTTTCTATGCTAGTCTGCGACGCAAACGGCCGATTGATTAATCCCGGAAATGTAAAAGAGCTCAGGGCCAATTTGGATGATCTCATTCAGCTTGAGCCACACCATCTCGAAGCAAAAAAGCAAAGGAGTATTGAGAAAGTAAAAGAGCGGTTCTTGTGGTCGGAAGTGGGTAAGAAGACCCTAGAGAAAATTCGCGAAAACACTTTTGCCAGTCAGCGCGATGGAGTCGATCGAAAAGGGTAAATTCATCGGTTAGTGGTTGAATTCTTAGTCCGAAATAAAATCATCCTTGCGTTTTTCGCCATTTGGTATTTCGTTGGGAGTATGAGCGTTCCAGCATTCTTTTTGGTTGGTGGCGCTAGTGTCATTTTATTCTGGCGGAAGAAGCAGTATTTCGAGATACTGCTGGGCTTCTTTTTTATTCTCATTCTCAGCGATAACTTGAAGTACACCACCGACTTTGCCAAGGTGTTCAAAAACCTGTACATCCTACTACTCACGGCCATCGCTATTTTTGATAGAAGCCATTTGAAGATTACCAATAATGTTTTCAAACACTTCATTCCCTTTTTGGCCATAGCCACCGTAGGGCTCGCGTTATCACCACAAGTGTTTACGGCATTTCAAAAGCAATTGTCCTATGGTCTAATCCTGTTCACCATCCCCATTTTTCTGGTGAGCGCTTTCAAAGAAAGGGGCCCAGTGGTCATAAAGGACCTGATATTCTTAGCTACGCTGATGATCCTAGTCGGCTTTGCCATGCGCTACATCGATAGCGGCGTCGCTTATTCACACGGTGGCCGTTTCAGAGGGATATTTGGAAACCCAAATGGGCTGGGGGTATTTTGCTCCTTGCTCTTTGCGTTTGCGATGGTGGCCAGGGAGTATTTCCCGGGTTTGTTTTCGAAGAATGATTTGCGCTGGATTTTTATCCCATTGGCACTCGCCGTTTTGTGGAGTGGCTCACGGACTGCGCTCATCGGAATCACATTGTTTTACGTGTTTTCTAAGTTTTACAAAGTTCATCCGGGCCTTGGGTTTATCGGGTTTGTGGGCGCTGCCATCGGGGCCGAACTCGTGTCGGCTAACCTCGTTTCTATCGTTCAAGGACTAGGGCTTTCCGAGTATATGCGGGTAGAAACGCTCGAAGATGGCTCCGGAAGATATATTGCCTGGAACTTTGCCTGGGAGAATATTCAAAGCCATTTTTGGTTCGGTCGTGGCTTTTCATTCGATGAATGGCTTATGAGTTCCTTCAAGGATTTCTTGAGCGAATTGGGGCATCAGGGTGGGGTGCACAATACGTACTTGATCATTTGGTTGAATACGGGAATCGTTGGCTTGTTGCTGTTCTTGCGCGGATACCTGCTACTTTTTCTAAAAGGAGCGAAGAATACGCGTTTTGCTTTTCCTGTTTTCTATTTGGTTTTGTTCGGAATTATGCTCGAGCCGTGGCTCGCGGCTTCGCTCAATCCATTCACCATTATCTTGCTTTTCACCTTAACCATGATGACCGAAAAGGCTTTTCAGCCTTATATTCGCAGAGAATTAAATTCGACTCACATCCCAAATGAAGAAACGCCGGTTCTTGCGTAACACAGGGCTTTTCATCCTTGCACTCATCATGCTGGAAATCGTTTTGCGATTGATCGGGTTTGGTGAAGTTCCCAAATACGAAAGGTCGGTCAATTACGATTACGCCCTGCAGTCGAGCCAAGACATCACGCGTTTTGGAAACAGTTTTTATATCAACGCTGCAGGAATGCGGTCTGACGAAGTTGACGAGGCCAAAGTGACCATTTTGAAACTTGGCGATTCTGTGCTCAACGGCGGAATTGGAACAGATCAATCGGAGCTGGCTTCAACCAAACTGGAAGAGAATCTAATTGTCGATGGAGTGGACTGCCGGGTTTACAATGTTTCAGCTGGAAGCTGGGGACCTGACAACGCCTTTGCCTGGATGAACGAGCACGGCGATTTTGGGGCTGATGTTGTTGTGCTGGTATTCAGTAGCCACGATTGGCTCGATCACCGCAATTGCCGAGACGTGGTGGGACACGTCAATTTTTATCCGGAAGCTGATCCAATATTGGCACTCACAGACGCGTTCAATTGGGCAATGACTCGATTTCTCTCGGAACCCGATTGGGACGAAATTCCTTTGATTGAAAACTGTACCCCAAACACGGGGAGCCACAACGCCGGTTGGGATGAATTTATAGCCTATTCTGCTGCGTACAATATCGATTTGGTTGTGTACCATCACCCCAGTCTTGAAGAGATTTCGAATGGAAAATACGATGAGAAGGGACAAGCCCTGGCTTCATATCTTCAGACTTATTCGGTCAACTATATTTCTGGATTAGATGCGGGGTACTCTGAATCGGCATTTCGGGACCGCATCCACCCCAATGCTCTTGGGCAGGAAATTATTGAAAAAGCCATCAGGCCAGTCGTTCTAAAACTCCTTCAGAATGAGTCGTAGCATCGTGTTTCTCTATACCGAATTGGCTGGGTATATCAGAAATTGCCTCGAAGCTTTGGCTGAAACTGGTGTGGATGTATACGTAGTGGCATACCCGGTAAATCCAGAAGCGCCTTTTGAATTTTCAGAGACTTCAAAGGCCAAATACTTCGATAGGAATAGTTTTGATTTTCAATCGCTGCTTGAGTTCTGCCAATCGAAAAACCCAAATGCCATCGTTTGCTCTGGCTGGGTCGATGCCGATTATATTAAGGTCTGCAAGAAACTCCGAAAGGAAACTCAAACGGTCATTGCCTTCGACAACCATCTCTTAGGTGGAGTCAAGGCCAAAATATCGGCCATACGCGCCAGAGCTAAGTACAAATCCTATTTCAAAATGGCGTGGGTACCCGGAAAACCGCAGCGACATTTTGCCATGAAGATGGGCTTTGATCGAAACGATGTGAAGCTTGGTTTCTATACCGCCGATTCTGCCAAAATAGGTGAGAATCATTGGGGAAATGGGCTCAGTGAATTCCCCAAGCGACTCGTGTACGTGGGGCGCTACCTGCCCTTCAAAGGGCTGGACTATCTCTGGGAAGCCTTTCAAAAACTCGCCGCTCCAGACTGGGAGCTGTACTGCATTGGGACCGGTGATGATTTTGACAAACGCGTCCAATCTGATGGAATACACCACTTAGGATTTGTCCAACCTACTGAATTAGATAAATTTGTCCAGAAGGGCGGCGTTTTTGTTCTTCCGAGTCTCAAGGAACCTTGGGGTGTGGTGGTACACGAATTTACCAGTGCGGGATATCCGGTCATTACCACCGATAAGGTAGGAGCAGTCTCGGCTTTTGTTCACCCTGGTGAAAATGGTTGGGTGGTCTCTTCTGGAAGCTCGGAAGCCCTACTGGCAGCCATGACCGAAATGGTTGAACTCAGTGATGAACGCCTTTTTGAAATGGGGGCTAGAAGCCGCCAACTTGCAATGAAAATGAATGTGAAAAATTGGGTTGCAACTGCAACCGAAATCATGGGAACGAATGAGTAGAATTTTGGTA
Organism: Bacteroidia bacterium; assembly: GCA_030427905.1. Taxonomy (GTDB): domain Bacteria; phylum Bacteroidota; class Bacteroidia; order Flavobacteriales_D; family Cryomorphaceae; genus CBDDKU01. Next base: position 459,291 of record JAUICL010000003.1, on the reverse strand, counting down.
ACTGGCGGTGCGGGTTTTATCGCCAGCGCACTCGCAGAGAAATTAGCGCAAGACCCGAAGAATCAGGTCGTAATCGTAGATAATTTACAAACAGGTTCGAAAGATAAAGTTCCTGAAAATGAGCATGGAAACATCCAGTTTATCAAGTGTGATGTAAACCAGTACCAAGACATATCGGCTGTATTTTACGCCTACCAATTCGACTACGTTTTTCACTACGCCGCTATGGTGGGTGTGAAGCGGACGCTTGAGAATCCAGTGAAAGTGCTGGAAGATATTCACGGAATCGAAAACGTCCTTAACCTGAGTAAGAACACCGGTGTAAAGCGGGTGCTCTTCTCGAGTAGCTCAGAAGTGTACGGTGAGCCGGTTGAAATTCCCCAAAACGAAGAAACAACGCCACTCAATTCAAAGCTGCCTTACGCTATCGTAAAGAATATCGGCGAAGCTTTTCTTCGGTCATATGCTCAGGAATACGATCTCGATTTTACCATTTTCCGTTTCTTCAACACATACGGACCAAAGCAAAGCCCTGACTTTGTGATCTCGAAATTTATCAAGTCGGCATTGAACGGCGATGATATCACGGTGTATGGCGAAGGACTCCAGACCAGAACTTTCTGCTATATCGACGATAATATTGATGCCTGTTTGGGTGCTTTCTATGGCGACCACGTGATAAACGATGTCATCAACATAGGCTCCAACATCGAAACATCCATTATTGACGTCGCTCGTTTGATCATCGACATCACCGATTCTTCTTCAAAAATCGTTCACCTTCCACCACTCAAGGAAGGTGATATGACACGAAGAATGCCCGACAACGCGAAAATGATGAGCATTCTGGGTAGAGATCTAAAACCCCTCGAACACGGTTTGAGAGAACTCATCGGTCAACCCGAATACATCCTGGCTTAATGTGTGGAATAAACGGAATCTTTGGCCATTCGTCGCTCGAAGAAGCTAAGGTCAAAATCCGAAAAATGAATGATGCTTTGGCTCATCGCGGGCCAAATGCTGATGGTGTTTGGGGAAATGGCCCGATGGCTTTGGGTCATCGCAGACTCAGTATCATCGATCTCGACGCAGGAGCCAATCAACCCATGGTGGATGCCACGGGCAGATACGTGCTGGTTTTCAACGGAGAGATATACAATTTTAAAGACCTTAAACTAGGGCTTCGCGATTACGACTTCCAAACCCAAGGCGATACGGAAGTATTGCTGGCAGGATTGATTCGTTGGGGTGAAAAATTCATCCAATCGCTCAACGGGATGTTTGCCTTTGCCTTTTGGGACAAGGAAAAGGAAGAGCTCCTGCTCGCTAGAGATCGCTTTGGAATCAAGCCGCTTTACTACACTCGTACCAATGAAACGCTGACGTTTTCGAGCGAAATCAGAGCCTTGATGAGTTCTGGGCTGATCGGCAAAAAGCTGAATACCGACCGCATCGGAGACTACCTGCGCTACCAGACGGTGCATGGGTCAGATACCATGATAGAAGGGGTGTTTAAGCTGGCGCCGGCTTCTTGGATGAAAATACAAGACAACGAAATTGAGACTAAAGCTTATTGGGATGCGACGAACGACACCCAGTTTGGCATCCAGAAACTGAGTCGTCCTGACCTACTGGATCGGATTCAATCGGAGTTTAAAAAGGCGGTTTCTAGAAGGCTAGTTGCAGATGTACCCATGGGTGCATTTCTTTCTGGTGGAATCGACTCCAGTGCTTTGGTAGGGATGGCCGCTGAACTGAGCCATGGTAAACTGAAGACTTTTAATATCGCCTTTGATGAAGGGGAGTTTAGCGAAGCCAAATACGCCCGAATGGTGGCTGATCGCTTCGATACAGACCACTCCGAAATCAAACTTTCTCCCCATCAGCTTATCGACGATCTTCCCGACGCACTCAAGGCCATGGATCATCCATCTGGCGATGGGATCAACACCTACGTAGTTTCCAAGGCGGCGAAGAATGCCGGAATTTCAGTGGCTTTATCGGGTCTTGGTGGAGACGAGCTTTTCGCGGGATACCCCATTTTCAAGCAGTTTATGTCTCTCGGCGATAAGTACTGGTTGATGACCTTCCCAAAGTTCTTGCGCCGTTTGGCCGCAAAGGGGCTCAACGCCATCCAGCCGGGAATCCCAAGCGAAAAAAAGGGGCAGATCCTGACTCTCGACTACCTCGATATCGAGTACGTTTATCCGTTTAGCCGAGAAGTTGCGACCCGATCGCAGGCGGCAGCGCTCAGCGATGTGGGTACCGGTGGAATAGAAACCGTGCACCGCATGGTGAAGGGAGCACTTGAGTTTGGACTTCCGGGCTTTGCCCTACCCAAATTATCGAAGGTGAGCTACGCCGAAATCTATATCTATCTCGAAGCGGTTTTGCTCCGCGATACCGACCAGATGAGTATGGCGCACGCGCTCGAAGTGCGAGTTCCTTTTCTCGATCACGAGTTTGTTCGGACAGTTCTATCGGTTTCCGATCAGGAAAAATACCCGGCTTCACCCAAGAAACTCTTTGTAGATGCCATGGGCGACATGCTGCCTAGCGAGATCGTGAACCGACCGAAAATGGGATTCACTTTTCCGTGGGCTGAGTGGATGAATGGAGAGCTCCGACCCTTTTGTGAGCATCACATCAATCAATTGGCTGCTCGTCCATATTTCAACGAAAAGGCTGTGCTACACCGTTGGAAGCAATTTTTGAACGGAAACAAAAGCGTGACCTGGGGCAGAATTTGGTATCTATGCGTATTAGACGCCTGGATGGAAACAAATGGAATTGACTAAACCGCGAATTCTCCTTTTTACAGACTGGTACCTTCCGGGCTACAAAGCGGGTGGGCCAATCACCTCTTGCGCCAATTTAGTCGATCACCTGAGCGACCATTTTGATTTCTACATCATCACCAGCGACAGAGATTACCTGAGCGAAACGTCCTATCCAGAAATCGTAGCCGATCAATGGCAGGAAGTAAAAGGAGCGAAGGTCTATTACGCCAGCCCTGGTGCGGCGAAGATGGCTTTGTGGGTGAAGCTGATCAAAGAAGTGGATCCCGAGAAGGTACTCTTAAACGGCGTGTTTAGTTCGGAGTATTCCATCAAACCCTTGCTCGCGGCGAGAAAATGTCAGGTCAAAACCATATTGGCACCCCGTGGCATGCTGGCCAGCTCTGCCCTCAACATTAAGTCCCGAAAGAAAAAGCTCTACATCAAGTTGGTGAATCTGCTCGGGTGGTACAAGGACATCGAGTTTTTGGCAACTTCAATAACCGAAGCGGCCGACATCAGGCGATCTGTCAAAGGAGCGAAAGCCATTTCGGTGATAGCCAACTTGCCATCAAAACCGAAGATCGTTGGCGTGCGGAAGAAAGAGAAGGGGCAGCTCAAAATTGTGAGTGTAGCGCGAATTGCCCCAGAAAAAAACACGCTGTTCGCGCTTCAGGTACTGAGTAATGTATCGGGCGAAACCCACGTTCAAGCCGATTTTTATGGTGAAGTTTATGCCCAGGACTACTTTGGCGAGTGCCAGAATCTGGTGAGCAAGCTACCGAAAAATATCGAAGTGAAATTCAAAGGGTCTGTGCCCAAGGATGCACTCCACCGCGTCTATTCTGAAGCCGATTTGTTTTTTATGCCAACCCGTGGCGAGAATTACGGCCACGCCATCATCGAAGCCCTGCTTCATGGACTCCCCGTTTTGATCAGCGACCAAACCCCGTGGAAAAACCTAGAACGCGATGGCTTGGGAGCGGAGTACTCCTTAGAATCTAAGTCGGCTTTTGTTGGATTTATTGAGCGCGTGGCATCGTTTAACCAAGCTGAATACGATTCGAAATTTGATGGCGTCAAAGAAAGTGCTGAGAATAGAATTGAGCTGAATGAAATGATCAATTCATATATTCGTCTTTTAACATGACCAAAACAGATCTCAGCCTATACAACAACGATCACTACAAGCCCGGTGGTGCGATCAAGCGTTTGGCCTGGTATGTGACAAGTTTGGTCTTTTTCCAGAATTATATTTTCCCGATTTCGTCCATTAAGGTTGTCTTACTCCGAATTTTCGGAGCCAAGGTGGGCCGTGATGTGACGATAAAGCCCGCCGTGAATATTAAGTACCCGTGGTTCTTGGAAATCGGTGATCACGTTTGGGTGGGAGAAAAGGTGTGGATTGACAATTTGGCCATGACCAGAATTGGCAGCCATGTCTGTCTTTCGCAAGGAGCCATGCTGCTCACGGGAAATCACAACTACAAGAAGCCGGCATTCGACTTGATCACCCAAGGCATCAAGTTGGAAGATGGTGTATGGATAGGCGCCCAAGCCACGGTGTGTCCGGGAATCGTGTGCAAGAGTCACAGCATTTTATCGGTTGGCTCGGTAGCTACCAGTCATTTGGACGCTTACACGGTGTACATGGGAAATCCCGCAGGTCCTGTCAGAAAACGCGAGTTTAAGTGAAAGTCAGCGTCATCACCATCGCATACAATGCCGCCGAAACCATTCGCGACACCATTGAATCTGTTCTGAGCCAGGATTATCCCGATGTTGAGTACATCATCGTGGATGGCAACTCTTCTGATGGCACGCAGGAAATTGTTAAGTCCTACGGAGATCAGATTTCAAAATTTATATCCGAACCAGATGGCGGCGTGTACGACGCCATGAATAAGGGAATCGCCCTTGCGAGCGGTGATATTGTTTCGATTCTCAACTCAGATGACGCTTACGCAAACGACAGAGTTATTTCAGATGTCGTTGAGAAGCTAGTTGCCGACGGTAGCGATATAATCTACGGCGATCTCCAATACGTAGATCGAGCTGATACCAGCAAAGTTCTTCGCACATGGAAATCTGGTGTGTTGAAGCCCAATTCTTTCAAATGGGGCTGGATGCCACCGCACCCTACAGTTTTCGTCCGCAGAAAATGCTATGAAGATTGGGGCGGGTTTAATCTCAAGTTGAAAACCAGTGCCGATTACGAGCTTATGCTTCGTTTCTTGCACAAACACAGGGTTGTGGCTTCTTACCTGCCCAAAGTACTGGTGAAAATGAAAATGGGTGGGCAAAGCAACGCTTCGGTTGGCAATAGACTTTACGCGAATAAAGAAGATCGAATGGCATGGAAGCTCAATGGATTAAAGCCTTATTTCTTTACCATTTGGCTCAAGCCAATTCGCAAGATTGGGCAATTCTTCGATAAGGGATAGGGAAGTGGATTAGAACTTCGCTCGACTCTTACGTCTCACGCGTTTCTTTGTCTTGATCCAGTTGTAGCGCTTCTTGTAGAATGAGCTCTTTCCTTTAATAACGTAGCTATAGCTCAATTGCATAAACATGTAGCCGTCGCTATTGGTTGGGTCGCCGCGCTTTTCTCCAGGGGCAAAACTACCGGCATTAGGCGTATCCATTCCGTATTCTTCGGCGTACTCTGCCGCTTGGGCCAGTGATTCGTCTGTTGTGCGGTTCGACATGGCGTAAGCCAGCTCTGGATTGCCTTGGTCTACTTCATCATAGGAAGCATAAGTACCACTCACGTCATCCAAGTAATCGGTAAATGTAAATCGGTAGCCGAGTTCCCAGCCAAAACGGTGAACTTTTTTGTGTGTGAAGTAAACTCCAAGTCCCGCCGGCAATACAAATTCCCATAGTCCGTAATCAACCCCTTCAGTTTTCAGTGGCTGAAGATCGTATTTATTGCCGTTGTACTCAGCCAAAGGCCCTTGATAAGTGGCTCGCGGGTTGTGCTTCATCACTCCAGCGCCTAGAAACCCATAAATGCGCATATCTGGGTTGTAGTAACCACGGCCTCCTACGTCATTGTCGTAAAACAGCGTAAATTCCATCCGCGCTGAAAGCTCGATGATGTCATTGACAAAACTCAGGTTTCTGGCTACACGCGCCGGATTCTTTGAATTGCTATCGTTTCCTCTGATTCGACCCCAGTTCAACCCCATGTTTACCGCGAGCTTTGGCGTCATTTTGTAGCGTGCAAAACCACCAACTGCAAACTGGGTTCGATTCCATTTCATATCGAAAACGAAATCGCGTCGGGTTTCTTCTTGCCCTCCAACTTCACCTAAGTAGTTGGCCGCTCCGAGATTAACTCCGAAGTCCCACCTGTACTGAGCAACAAGTGATGTGCTCAAAAACAAGAAGATAGCTATTATGGAAAGCCTTGGTTTTAGCATTATGGCAAATATATAATAATGTAGTCAATAACATTGCTGTTCGACCTATACTCTAGACGTGATCGACCCTTTTTTTGTTTCTTAGCACTTCAAAATTTGACGTGAAAATGAATCGAGTTACACAACTCTTAGGTATAAAATATCCCATTGTTCAAGCGGGAATGATTTGGTGCAGTGGTTGGCGACTTGCAGCGGCTTGTTCGAACCATGGCGCCCTCGGTATTATTGGTGCCGGATCTATGTATCCTGATGTGCTTGATGAGCATATTATCAAATGCAAAGAAGCCACCAGTCATCCATATGGAGTAAACTTGCCCTTGCTCTACCCCGATATCGAATCGCATGTGGAGACCATTATCAAACACCAAGTACCCGTAGTGATCACTTCGGCGGGAAGTCCCAAAAAGTACACGAGCCGCTTTAAGGAAGAAGGAATCAAAGTAATCCACGTGGTGAGCAGCGCCTTGTTTGCTCAAAAGTCTGAAGCTGCTGGTGTAGATGCCGTTGTTTGCGAGGGATTTGAAGCAGGCGGACACAACGGGCGGGAAGAAACGACAAGTCTTTGCTTGATCCCAGAAGTGGCCGCATCAGTGCGTGTGCCCGTTATTGCGGCTGGGGGCATTGGTTCTGGAAAGGCCATGTACGCAGCTATGGCCTTGGGAGCAGATGGGGTGCAAGTTGGGTCCCGATTCGTTGCTTCTCTTGAGAGCTCTGCCCATGATGAGTTTAAAAAGCAAGTGCTCAGCGCAAAAGCGGGGGATACAGAATTGACCTTGAAAGAAGTTACACCTGTCCGAATGCTTAAAAACCCGTTTTACGACCAGCTTCAGGCGGCCTATGCAAACAATGCCAATGCAGACCAGCTCCGTGAAATTCTCGGGCGCGGAAGAGCTAAGAAAGGGATGTTTGAAGGAGATTTGAGCGAAGGTGAGTTGGAGATTGGGCAGGTGTCTGCACTGATTAACACCGTGCAGCCTGCTGGGGCTATTATTCGTGAATTTGTCACGGAATTTGAAGAAACTAGAAAGCGCATGAGTCAAACAAAACTGAATGATTAAATACGAGAAATTTGTCCTGGACAATGGCCTTAGGCTAATCATACACCAAGATACGAGCACGGAGCTGGTAGCTGTAAACACGCTCTACGACGTAGGAGCCAGAGATGAAGATCAGAATAGAACCGGGTTTGCCCATTTGTTTGAGCACTTGATGTTTGGTGGAAGTGCCAATATTCCGGAGTTTGATAAGCCGCTTCAAAATGCGGGTGGACAGAACAACGCATTTACCAACAACGATTTTACGAACTACTACATCACCATTCCCAAGGAGAATTTGGAAACAGCTCTCTGGCTTGAATCAGACCGAATGCTGAACTTGGCTTTTACACCAGAAAGCCTGGAAGTGCAACGGAAAGTAGTGATTGAAGAATTCAAGCAGCGCTACCTCAATCAGCCTTATGGCGATGTCTGGCTCAAGCTTAGACCCATGGCCTACAAAAATCATCCCTACCAGTGGGCAACCATTGGCAAGTCCATAGAACATATCGAAGATGCCACCATGGAAGATGTGAAGGGATTCTTTAAACGGTTTTATCGTCCGTCAAACGCCATTTTGGTCATTGCTGGAAATGTGAATGTAGACGAAGTCAAATCTCGTGTCGAGCACTGGTTTGGGAGCATCCCACCGGGTGAAAAGTCGGCGCGAAAGCTACCCCTTGAGCTCGATAAGCAGGAATCCGAGTTGCAATTGGTTGAAGGCGATGTGCCACAAAATGCATTGTACATGGCCTGGGGGATGCCATCGCGGTTGTCACCAGACTACTATGCAGCCGATCTCATTACCGATTTGCTTTCGCGTGGTAAGTCGGCCAGGCTCTATCAGAAATTGATTAAGGAACTCAGGCTTTTTAATTCGGTTTCGAGCTACGTGTTGGGAAGCCTCGACCCCGGACTTTTGGTCGTGTCGGGCATGCTCGCCGATGGTGTTGCTTTCGAAGATGCAAGCTGGGCTGTTCAGAATTTGGTCGATGAGCTTCTGGAACATGGTCCCGATGAAAAAGAACTCGAAAAAGTAAAGAATAAGCTCGAAACGGGGCAGCTCGTTTCGGAGGGAAATGTGCTGAGCAAGGCTATGAATCTCGCATTCTACGAGCTACTCGGCGATGCCGATGGTGTTAACTCCTACTTGGATCGATACATGGAAGTCACTTCACAAGATATTGTAAGAGTAGGGAGGGAAATCTTCAAGCCGAACCGACTAAACGAATTGCATTACCAGAAAAAAGCCGCGAAATGATAGATCGAATCAATCCGCCCCAAGTGCATCCAATCGGCGTGCTTCCCGATTTGAATATCACACCAGAAGTCGTAAAAGGAGTTGATATTTTCTCGGTAGAAGGTGGAACGTCTGAAGTAGTGAAAATCGATGTGGTATTCAAGGCAGGGTCTAGGCTTGAGTCGAAGCCCATGCTATCGGCCGTGTGTCAGGCCATGTTGAAGGAGGGTACGGCGTCTTTTTCGGCTGAGCAGATTTCGGCCACCTTCGACTACTATGGTGCGCAGTTTGGAACCGACCTAAAAAAGGATCGAGCGGAAGTTTCGCTCCTCTGCCAAACCCGTCACCTAGATATATTGCTGCCCATTTTTGCAGAGATTTTGACATGCCCAGCATTCGATGCGCATGAGCTGACTCTTCTGAAAAAGAGAGGGAAGTCTGTCTTGGCTGTGAATTTGGAAAAGGTTCAGTTTAAATCGCGGTTGCTGTTCAATCAACTCCTTTTTGATGGAACCCCTTACCTAGATAAGATTGCACCCGAATACTACGATGATATAGAGCGCCAAGACTTGCTGTCTTATTTCCATTCAAACTATCACTTGAGCGAAGCACACATAGTGGTGAGTGGATGGGATTGCGATACAGCCATTGCCAAGCTCTCGAATCTGCTACCTGACTCCGAAGGAGAAAATTCTCATAGTGATGAACATATAGCCTGGGATCCGATTCCTTTGAAGAGGTTTCAAGAAAAGCCTGGAGCCATCCAGTCGGGAATTCGCGTTGGTCGCAAAGTGGTCGGTCGATCACACAAAGATTATATTCCCCTTTACTTGGCCAATATTGCTCTGGGTGGCTATTTTGGATCAAGGCTTATGCAAAATATCCGGGAAGAAAAGGGCTACACCTATGGAATTGGTTCGAGTTTGAACCACTTGGAGTACGGATCTTATCTGAGCATTTCCACCGAAGTAGGTAGCGAAGTGACGGGTGCAGCTATGGTTGAAATTAACCGTGAGCTCGAGCGAATGTGCCACGAGAAAATGGATTTAGATGAACTCCAAAGAGTGCGAAACTATGTCGCTGGTTCCCTTATTCAAGGCTTTGACGGACCTTTTGCCAGAGCTCAAAGGTTGAAAGTTCTACTGGCCAATGACTTGCCTTCCACGTTCTTTAGGCGTTTGAGCCAGGAATTGTATGGGGTAGATCCAGACGAGATTGTACGTATATCGAATAAATACTTTCACCCTGAGCTTATGACAGAGGCTGTTGTAGGTCAATGGGATGGACGCAACGAATAACCTAACTTTGCGTCATACTTTTAAAGCGTTTATTGCGTTATAACACTGGGATTTGAGATTGTCTAAGTTTATATCATCGACTATTTGGATAGCGCTGCTACTATGCAGTCCTGTATCCCTCGTGGCCCAAGGATTACCCGAGTATATTTGTGTTGAGGTAAATTTGGATGGAACGGTAAGTTACACGCTCGGCACAAATGGATCTGGTGAAGAGTATGACTTCATCTTCATCAGCGACGATAACGACAATGAGTTTTTGGTCGAGACGTATACTGGGTTTGCCGTGCACACTGGAACCCATACGTTCGATACAGCGACAGAATCTCCTCCTTATCGCTACAAGGTGGTAACAGATTTTGGCGAAGAAAGCGAAGTGATCTCGACGATTCATCTCGAATTAACACCACAAAATTTCAGTGCAGAAGCATTGCTGGAATGGAACGCACCCTATGAAAACATGCCAGATGAAGGCTTTTACGAAGTGCGTAGGAGTGTAGATGGTGCTGGTTATGTCGTTATTGCTCAATTGCCTACCACTGCGTTGAGTTATGTCGATACCATTCAAGGTATTTGCGAGCCAACTACCATCAAGTATAAAGTAGGCTGGGTGAGACCGGGGAAGTGTTCCATGTTTTCTCAGGAAGAGTCAGAAGACGATTTTGTTGATGGGACTTTTCCTCCAGTCCCGACAATTGAAACGATCACCATCGATACCTTAACTGGAAACACAGTGATTCACTGGTTTGATTCGCCCGCTCCCGATATGCTCGAGTATTGGATAACCTACGTAGATGGAAGTTTTCAGTCAGTCGTTGATACAGTTCCCTTCGGTGATGGAACCACGTATATTTATGACCAAGGCTCCACTGTTTCATCCAATACGATGGCTGTGATTGCAGTAGATGAATGCGGGGGAGAGCAAAACTTTCTTGTGGCTGCGGAAACAATGTTTCTCGAATCGTCTTTCGAGAATTGCGATGAGTACATCACCTTGACTTGGAACCCGTATCTTTATTGGCCGTCTGGAGTTATGGATTATACTGTGGTAATCGAAATGGACGGTGATTATACCTTTTCGGAACCTATTGACCCGTTGACTCCATCTTATTTGATTCCGGCATCAGCAAATCTGGAAGGAGCAAGAATTTACGTCAGGGCCAACCCGTTAGATGATAGTGTGATATCTACTTCCAATGTCATCACACTCGATAATATTTCAATTGAAAATCAGCCCGATGAGTTTTACGTTTCAAATGTATCTACCCTGAACGATAATGCCATAGAAGTAGAGCTTCGCAGAGACCTGAATGCAACCAATGCGCAGTATCGCTTGTTGAAGTCTTATTCTGGACGGCCTTATGAGATTGTGGGGCAATATCCCCAACCGGCAGGAGAGTATTTGACGGTGGTTGATCCCAATGTTTCGGCCGATGTTCTACTCTACAACTACAAATGGCACGCCATTGATGCTTGTGGGCGCTTGGTGGACGAAGAGCGAAACGAAGCGCAGAATATCGTGGTGAGCACGGCGTCATTCCCGAATGATACCATTAATCAGTTCGTCTGGAACGACTACACTGGTTGGGATAGTCTGGGCGGTGTTGCTGAATACATCATCTATAGAAAAATAGGTCGAGACGGTGAATTCGAAGAGATTGGCCAAGTTGGTCCAGGTGAAACCTATTATGCCGATGATGTCGGAGAGTATCGCTTCGAAGAAGGCTTGTTTTGTTACAAGGTTGTTGCCATAGAAGGGTCAAATGATCTGGGGAAAACGGCAGAGTCTTCATCCAATGAAATCTGCATGGTCCAAGATCCCATTATTTGGATCCACAACGCCCTTATAGTAAACGACCCCAATGAGCGCCGCCGTATCTTCAGGCCAGAAGTCAGTTTTATTGACTTTGATTCGTACGAGATGCAGATCAAGAACAAGTGGAACGAAGAGCTTTTCTACACCCAGGATGCCCGCGAAGGTTGGGATGGATCGTATAAAGGCTATAACGTGAAAGAAGACTACTACCTCTACATCATTTCGTACCGCGACGGATCAGGACAATACTACTTGAAGCGGGGCGAAGTGTATGTCCTTCACGATTACAAGCAGTAGCCGTTAAATCATCTTAATTCCGGGATTTGAATCACGGTGATTGACTGAATAATTCTTACTTTTGCCGGAATTTATCTAGAACCTATTTAGATTCTTTCGCTATGCTATCACACGACAATAAAATCTTAGGTGAAGGCCTCACTTACGATGATGTTCTTTTGGTTCCCGCTTACTCTGAAGTTCTCCCCCGCGAAGTAGCCATTAAATCGAAATTTTCGAAAAATATCGAATTGAATACCCCAATCGTTTCCGCAGCTATGGATACGGTTACGGGCTCAGAATTGGCTATTGCCGTAGCGCAGCAGGGTGGTATTGGTGTTATTCACAAGAATATGCCGATTGATGCACAAGCAAAAGAAGTGCGCCGTGTGAAGCGTTCTGAAAGCGGAATGATCCAAGATCCGATTACCTTGATCGAAACGGCTAAAGTAGGCGATGCCCTACAAATCATGGCCGAGAACAAGATTGGTGGTATTCCGGTGGTGGACTCAAACAAGAAACTCGTTGGGATTGTGACCAACAGAGACTTGCGTTTCCAAAAGGAAATGTCAAAGCCAGTAAGTGATGTGATGACATCTAAGAATCTGGTGACGGCTAATGAAGGAACAACGCTTCAGCAAGCTGAAATCACATTGCAGGAGCACAAGATCGAGAAATTGCCAGTGATTGATGGAGATCAGAAATTGATCGGGTTGATCACCTACCGCGATATCATCAAATTGAAGAAGCATCCAAACAGCTGTAAGGACCAATACGGTCGTCTTCGCGTAGCGGCAGCCGTTGGTGTTACAGGCGATGCCATTGAGCGTACCCAAGCACTTGTAAACGCAGGTGTAGACGCCATCGTGATCGATACGGCCCACGGACACACGAAAGGGGTGGTTAGCGTACTTCAAGAAGTGAAGAAAAAATTCCCGCAGATAGATGCGGTTGTTGGTAATATAGCCACAGCAGAAGCAGCGCGTTTCCTCGCTGATGCCGGAGCTGATGCCATCAAAGTAGGTATCGGACCTGGTTCTATCTGTACTACCCGTGTTGTAGCCGGTGTAGGAATGCCGCAACTTACCGCTGTGCTAGAAGTAGCCGAAGCGCTTAAAGATAGCGATGTACCGATGATAGCTGATGGTGGTGTGCGCTATACCGGAGACCTTGTGAAGGCCTTGGCAGCAGGAGCGAGCTCTATCATGATCGGGTCCATGTTTGCCGGTGTCGAAGAGTCGCCAGGAGAAACAATCATCTACGAGGGAAGAAAGTTTAAAGCATATCGCGGAATGGGATCCATCGAAGCGATGCAAAAAGGAAGTAGCGATCGCTATTTCCAAGATAATGAAGACGATATCAGTAAATTGGTGCCTGAAGGTATTTCGGGTAGAGTGCCTTACAAAGGAACACTTGCCGAAGTGATGTATCAGTTGATTGGTGGATTGAGAGCTGGAATGGGATACTGCGGCGCAAAGGACATCCAGTCTTTGAAAAATGCTAAGTTCGTACGCATTACCAACTCAGGTATCAAAGAGAGTCACCCGCACGACGTCATGATTACCAGAGAAGCACCTAATTATAGCATCAAGTAAACAGAAATAACGCTAAATATTCCTATGAAAAAGTCCATTCCTATCCTTGCACTAGCATTGCAGGCGGTTGTGGTTTTGGCACAAGACCAAAACGATCCAACTGTATTGACTATCGATGAAAAAGAGATAAGCAAAGCTGAATTTGAGACCATCTTCAAGAAGAACAATCGCGATAGCGTGATTACCAAAGAAGACCTCGATGAATACGTGGAGCTCTTCATCAATTTCAAGCTCAAAGTGAGCGAAGCAGAGGAAATGGGGATGGATACCATGCCGCAATTTGAGCGCGAGTTACGTGGATATAGAGAGCAGTTGGCTCGTCCATATTTGGTCGATAAATCGACTACCGACTCTTTGGTAACCGAAGCCTACGAGCGCTCGCAAGAAGAAGTGAGAGCCTCGCATATTCTGATCAAATTGCCTGCCGACCCAAGTCCGCAAGACACCATCGCAGCGTACAATAAGATTATTGAGATCAAGAAGCTCGTAGAAGCTAACCCAGATCGATTTGAGCAACTGGCTTCAATGAGAAGTGAAGACCCTTCTGCCAAAACCAATGGAGGTGATTTGGGATACTTTTCTGTGCTACAGATGGTCTACCCGTTTGAGAGCTGTGTTTACAATACAGAAGTGGGTAAAATCGGTGGCCCGGTTAGAACGCAGTACGGCTACCACTTAGTGAAAGTGGTGGACAGACGAGATGCACGTGGCCAAGTTCGAGTTGCGCACGTTATGATCAGAGTAGAAGAGTCTGACCCTATCGAAGTGAAGGAGAGTGCGAAGAAACGCGTTGATGAGCTTTACGCTAAGATTGAAGCAGGTGAAGATTTTGCAACCATTGCCAAGAAGTATTCCGACGACCGATCATCTGCCGGCAAGGGCGGTGAGCTTCCCGCTTTCGGTACCGGAAAAATGGTTGGTGAATTCGAAGACGCGGCGTTTTCGATTCCTTTTGAAGGTGAAGTTTCAGAACCGGTTTTATCTCCTTATGGATGGCACATCATTAAGCTTATCGAGCGAATTGATCCACCAACTTACGAAGAAGCTGAGAAGGACTTGAGAAACCGCATTTCAAAAGACTCGCGCTCTTTTGTAAGTCGCGATTCTTTTATTGAAAAGCGCAAAGAAGAATACCATTTTAGCGAAGATCGATCTCGTTTAAAGTTGTTCTACAATGAGATTGACTCAACATACTTTCAGGGTACTTGGGAGCCTTCAGCTAAAGCCCAGAAGGCCAATGGCGTGTTGTTTACGCTCGATTCAAAAGAGTACACCCAAGCTGACTTCCTTAACTTTTTGAAGAAGCAAATGAGGCCAAACCGCAAAGTGGTCGATAGTCAGGTCTTGGTTAACGATGGCTACACCAACTTTGTAAACAAGGAAATCATGGCTTATGAAGACAGCCAGTTGGAGAAAAAATACCCTGAGTTCAGAGCGCTCATGAGCGAGTACCGCGACGGGATTCTCCTTTTCGATCTGACTGACCAGAAGGTATGGTCTAGAGCCGTAAAGGATAGCGCTGGTCTAGCTGAGTATTATGCTGCTCACCGCAATGATTTTATGTGGGATGTACGCGCCGATTACGTTCTCTACAAGGTGGAAGATGCAAAAACTGGTAAAGCCGTGCAGAAGATGATCAAGAAAGGAAAATCTGCTGAGGAGATTCGGACCGAGCTGAATGACGAAAGTGCGTTGAAAGTTACGGTAGAGAGCGGTTTAAAAGAGAAGAAAGACGTACCTGTACTGAGCGAAGTGACCTGGGAGACGGGTGTTTCGGATGTGATTGACTTTGAAGGGCAATTGGTTGTTGTTCAAATCAAAGAAATTCGCGATGCCGAGCCAAAAGAGTTGGATGAAGCCCGTGGATTGATCACGGCAGCATACCAGAATGAGCTGGAGAAAGAATGGGTTGAGTCGCTTCGATCGACTCACAGTTATGAAGTTGACGAAGAAGTCTTGTACAGTATTAAATAGATCTATGACCTACCAGTATCATCCGAAAGTGACTCGACTCTTGCTTGCAGGGGCGATGCTTTTCGGGATGGTATCTTGTAGTACAAAATCTACTCCGACTGGAGATCTCATCGTC
Source organism: Bacteroidia bacterium (assembly GCA_030427905.1). Taxonomy (GTDB): domain Bacteria; phylum Bacteroidota; class Bacteroidia; order Flavobacteriales_D; family Cryomorphaceae; genus CBDDKU01. The sequence continues at coordinate 443,744 of JAUICL010000003.1, read as the reverse complement.
ACCGTTTACGACCAAACCTTTACAAGCGAAGATCTGCGAACCCGGATGCCAGAACGGTATCCCAAGGAAGACTCTGCCCGAATAGCCGAGAATATTATAAAGGAGTGGATACAAGATGTAGTGGTGCTTCAACAAGCTGAAAAACACCTGCCTGCTGCCAAGAAAGACTTTACAGACCAACTCGAAGGGTATCGACAAAATCTACTAATTTACGCTTACGAACGGGAGCTGGTCGGACAGAAGCTAGATACCATTATTTCCGATAGGGAATTGCTTACCTATTACGGTGAGAATATCGAGAACTTTAGGCTCAAGCAGCGTGTTTTGAAAGCCACCTTTATCAAAATTAGCCCTGAAGCTCCGAAATTCGACCAGGCACAGAAGTGGTTTAAAAGCGATATAGAAGAAGATAGAGAGCTACTCGATGAGTATTGCTTAACCTTCGCGGAAAACTACTTTCTCGATAGCGACTCGTGGATTTATCTTTCGGATTTTGTCAATCAAGTGCCAATTGCCACTTCTGATTGGGACAATTTTTTGGCTAATACTACGTACTACAAATTCGAAGCTGGTTCCTTTCTTTATATTGTGCGTCTGTTTGATCACAAACTAGTTGGAGACGTGGCACCGCTTGAACTTGAGAAGGAAAAAATAGAACAGCTAATCCTCAACAAACGAAAGCTGGAACTGATCAATAAGATGCGCCAAGATGTGATGTCTGATGCGCACAAGAGCAATAAAATTCAATGGAAAGAATAGTTAAGAAGTTATTCATTTTGACAATTTCTGTTCTATGCTTGGCCACAACCAGCACAGCACAAGAAAGGGTTATTGATGAAATTGTAGCAGTAGTAGGAGCGGAGATTATTCTTTACAGCGACATTCAAATTCAGAAGAATCAAATCAAGAGCCAAGGCTATGGTTTAGACATTACAGATTGTCAGGTTTTGGAAGAACTTCTGTTCGAGAAGCTCCTGCTCAATCAGGGTAAGGTCGATTCACTTGAAGTGCCAGAGTCCATGGTAGAAGGGGAGCTCAACAAGCGCCTTTCAGTATTCATTCGCCAGATTGGCTCAGAAGAGAAGCTCGAAGAGTACTACGGCAAATCTATTGCCGAGATCAAAGAAGAGTTTCGCGAGGTACTACGTGATCAAATTATGGTACAGCGCATGGAGAGCGAAATAACTGCTTCTCTTAATGTGACTCCAAATGATGTCCAGCAGTATTTTAATGAAATTCCTCAGGATAGTCTACCATTCATTAGCGCATCTGTAGAACTGGCGCAAATTGTGAAGTATCCCGCTCCTGACATCGAGGAAATAGAGCGTGTAAGGAAGCGCTTGCGGCAGTTTAAGGAAGATGTAGAAGCTGGTAAAGAAGATTTTGCAACGCTTGCAGTGCTTTACAGTGATGACCCTGGTTCTTCGTCGAAAGGTGGGAGTTTGGGAATGCAAAGTCGGGGTACATGGGTACCAGAATTCGATGCTGTGGCGTTTAATCTAGAAGATGGTGAAATCTCAGCACCTTTTAAAACGGACTATGGATGGCACATCATGCAAATGGTGGAACGTAGAGGGGAGATGTACGAGGCTAACCATATTCTGATTGTCCCAAAAGTGACAGCCAAAGAGCTTTCCATTGCGCGGACTGAATTGGACTCTATTCGAACGCTTGTATCGCGAGACTCACTTTCGTTTGAGTTTGCAGCAGCAAAGTTTTCGGATGATGAGAACACCAAGAATCAAAATGGTTTGTTGATGAATCCGGCCAAAGGTTCTACCGTTTGGGAAATTGAAGAACTTGACCCAACACTCTTTCTAGCCATAGACACCTTGGAGCTCAATGAAATGACCAAGTCGTTTTACTTCCAAGGGCAAGGCCGGGAGAAAGGATACCGAATTGTAAAACTTGTAGGGCAGACCGAGCCACACCGGGCGAATATGAAGGATGACTATCAAAACCTTCAGGCTATGGCATCGGAGCGTCTGAAGGGCGAACTTATGGATAAGTGGGTGCGGGAACACATCGAAAAGACCTATATCAAGTTGAACGATGACTATAGTTCTTGTAATTTCGGCTATCCTTGGAAAAAAGAAGAGGATTTTAAATAAACTAACCAAACACAGCTATGAACGACGTAGAAGCAGTAAAATCACTTGCAGACAAATATGCAGCACTAAAATCCGAAATCGGAAAAGTGATCATCGGACAAGATGAAGTGATTAATGAGCTACTCATCTCCATTTTTAGTGGGGGGCATTGTCTCCTCGTTGGAGTTCCCGGACTAGCCAAAACGCTTCTTGTCAATACCATTTCTGAAACCCTTGGACTTAGCTTCAATCGTATACAGTTTACGCCTGACCTGATGCCGAGCGATATTATCGGTTCGGAAATTCTCGATGAGAACAGACATTTTAAATTCGTAAAAGGGCCCTTGTTTGCCAACGTTATTTTGGCAGATGAGATCAACCGTACTCCTCCCAAAACTCAGGCCGCCTTACTCGAAGCCATGCAAGAAAAGGCCGTGACGGCTGCGGGGCATCGCTACGACTTACCAAAGCCATTTTTTGTTTTGGCCACGCAAAACCCGATAGAGCAAGAAGGGACTTACCCGCTTCCTGAGGCACAGCTAGACCGCTTTATGTTTAATATTTGGGTAGACTACCCGAGTTTTGAAGAAGAAGTGAATGTTGTAAAATCAACCACTTCTGGTACGAGCCAAAAGGTCAATAAAGTGGTTTCGGCCGAAGAGATTCTACATATCCAAGACTTGGTAAGAAGAGTACCTGTGTCAGACAATGTGGTAGAGTACGCTGTGAAGGTTGTAGCTAAGACCAGACCAAATACCATTAATGCATCGGCAGAAACCAATCAGTTCTTGAGTTGGGGAGCTGGTCCAAGAGCATCTCAGTATTTAATTGTAGGAGCAAAGTGCCACGCCATTTTGCATGGTAAGTATTCTCCTGATATTGAAGATGTGAAGGCGGTAGCAGAGTCAATTTTGCGCCATAGAATCGTACGAAATTATCAAGCCGAAGCCGAAGGGATGACAGTAGAGGGTTTGATTCAGAGCTTCTTGTAATTATCCGCAGTCATTTTCGCGAATTCTCTTGGATGAGAACTGTATACCACTAACTTTGTGTTTAAACGACACTTAGATTAATATGATACGAGTTGCCATAAATGGATTTGGAAGAATAGGTCGCCTTACGTTTCGCGAACTGATTAAGAACAAGCAAGTTGAAGTAGTAGCTGTAAACGATTTGACGGATGCGAAGACACTAGCGCACTTATTCAAATACGATTCCAACCAAGGGAAATTTCAAGGAGAAGTAAGTCACGGAGAAAGCAGTCTCATCGTAAACGGTATTGAGGTGGCTCTATTTGCTCAACGAGACCCTGAACAGCTTCCGTGGAAAGATTTAAATGTGGACATCGTGGTGGAAAGCACCGGCATTTTCAGAGATGAAGAAGGTGCGGGCAAGCATTTGAAAGCAGGAGCACGCAAAGTTGTTATTTCCGCCCCGGCAAAGGCAGGTATCAAGACGGTGGTGATCGGTGTGAATGATGATACGTTGACAGCCGATGACACCATTGTATCCAATGCTAGCTGCACAACCAACTGCCTAGCTCCAGTGGCGAAAATATTAGACGAGAAGTTTGGAATTGAGCGTGGGTATATCAACACCATTCACGCTTTCACTGCCGATCAACGCCTACAAGATGCGCCACATTCTGATTTGCGAAGAGCTAGAGCGGCTGCGGCTTCTATCATTCCTACATCTACTGGGGCAGCCGTAGCTGTTGGTCTCGTTTTACCTCAATTGAATGGCAAACTCGACGGTATCGCGACGCGCGTTCCTACTCAAACCGGATCTATGACCGACTTGGTGGCTACCTTGAGTCGACCAGTCACCGCCGACGAGATTAATGCGGCTATGAAGGAAGCGTCTGAGAACGCTTTAAGGGGTATTTTAGAGTATCAGCAAGACCCAATTGTATCTGTAGATGTTATTGGAAATACGCATAGCAGCATTTTCGATGCAGGAATGACAGCTGCCAATGGAAACTTCATTCGCGTGGTATCTTGGTACGACAATGAGTATGGTTACGCTACCAGAACAGCAGAGTTAGTTCAGAAAATGGGGTGAACTACCTGACATTCGATTGTTAAGACTTATTTCGTTCAACTTGATTTGAGGTGACTGCGAATGCCTATTTTCGTTATAGGTATTATTATCCCTTATGCTGTAATAATGAGAAATATAGTATGGTCTCTACTAGCAGTTTACGTACTTGCTAGTTCAATAGAAGCAATTTCTGCTCCTTCAGTTCTGATTGCAGAAAAAAGTTTTTCCCCAGCTCCGCCGCCAGTTCCAACAATGGAGCTGTTGCCTCAATATTGTGGAGTCATGGATTATACAACGAATGATTTGATCAAATCAACTCAAGTTCCATATAGTCAAACCCAAGATGTAGCGTACTACCAATTTAGGTTTGTAGAGCTTGAAGCACCTTTCAACACCTATGAAGTGGTTTCTCCAAACGGTACGAATCCAAACTTTAGATTGGAATGGTTTGATGAAATCCAGTACGGGAGAACATACGAAGTAAGCGTACGAATAGCACTAAACCCTGGTGCTGAGCTCGGTACTTATGGCCCTTCATGTATCATTGGACTCGTTCCGAATGTTTTGACGACCCAACTCGAAGCCCAATATGGGAATGGCATTTTTAATTTCTGTGACATCATCGGCGCAGACCCGGTCGGTGGGGCTGATCAGTATCGTTGGGTTTTCGATGATTTGTTTGCCCAAGTTGAAGCTTATGGTGATAGCTATTACAGACTAATAAGATTGTCTGATGTAGAAGGGTTGAGTTTAGGCCAAACCTATGTGGTTAGAGTATTTGCGGAAGTGAATGGCCAAGAAGGCCCTGTTGGCCAAGGGCGATTTATGTCCACGAATAACTTTGTTCCCAATACTGGGCTGAGAACCGATCTTTACCCCTGTGGTGGAACTTATCCGCTAAACTTTCAAGTGCAAGCAGTTGAAGTTTGCAATGCTTCATCCTATACCTGGAGATTCAATAACACATCTCAGGCGCAAGAAGAATTAATTTATACCCGTGTAGGAGGCAATCGATTTATAAGACTAGAATGGGTTGAAGGACTTATTCCCGGAGATTCATACGATCTTGATGTGAAAGTAAATCAAGGGGGATTGAGCGGAGATTATTCTTCAGTCTGCAATATTACAATCGACGGTCCAATAACTGGAATTGCTCCGCCTAACGATGAATTGAATATTGGGGATGATTATGAAACGACACTTTCTGAAATGACCATAGCGGGAGGTGTTGAGCTTGATGTGGTTAAATCTTCACTAGACAATGGTACGGTGACGTTTACTTTGAGTTCTGACATGTCAGAGCAAATGACTGTAGAACTCCTCGATATGAATGGGCGCATTGTTGGGGCTGACCGAATTAATGCATTAACAGAGCCCACTCAGCATGACTGGAGTATTCCCGGATTGGTTGAGGGAATTTATGTACTTAGAGCCTACGGTACTCAAGGGGTGAAAAGCACCAAAATTGCCGTTTTTTAACCTGAAGGCAAGCGATTTAAATCTGATTGAACTAATTTAAAAGGGCTTAGGCCCTTTTTTTATGCGTTCATTTTGGCATAGTTCACCCCTTACTCGCATCGTTATAGCCTTGGTGATTGGGATCACCATAGGCCATTATGTGCCTATCCTTCCTTGGTTTGTGGTAGCTGTTTCCCTTCTAGTTTGTTTGGGCGTTCTCCTCTGGCGAGTTGGTGCGATTGCCCAAAACCGACGCAGCCCTGTTTTCGGAATATTTAGCACGCTTTGCTTTTTATTACTTGGGCTTGGGTTGATCCAATTGGAAGTTTTGCGCGATCCAGTAGGGCTGCCCTACCAGAAAATGACCTATCAAGGCATAGTTGAGTACGCCCCAAGGAAAGGCGAAAAGTTTGACCAGCTCGAGATCAAGCTTTCAACTATTGAGAACGCGTATGGCGAAATTCGAAGTATTGATACGGGATGCCTGATTTACGCCAAGAATGTAGGTGAACTTATGCCCGGAAATGCCGTGACGTTCCAGGCCAGCCTGAACCCACCTGATCAACCGGTCAACCCCGCGCAATATAGCTATGCAGATTACTTAAGATCTAAGGGCATATTTTATACGGGGTTTACCGACTCACTTCTTGTCAACGATTTCCAAGCTAAACCCAGATTTATCCACAGAATTCGAAGGATTCAAATGGGATTGGTTTCGATTTTCGATCAGTCGTTGATGGGGAAGCGCGAGAAAGAAGTAGCATCAGCCCTTATACTGGGACATAGGCAAAGCCTTGATCGAGATCTCAAATCTTCGTATGCTGACGCTGGAGTGGTACACATTCTTGCGGTCAGTGGGCTTCACGTCGGCATCATCTACATGGTTTTGCAGTATGTCCTTTTAGGGTGGATGCCAACCCGTTATAAGCGAAATCTAGGACTTGTGCTGGTGCTTTTATTTCTTTGGGGATACGCTGCTATTTCGGGGTTCTCTCCGTCGGTGCTTCGGGCTACCACGATGTTTTCGTTTATAGCTATCGGGAAATCAATAAACCGATACAATTCTATATATAATAATCTGTCTGCGAGCGCAGTATTGCTGTTACTAGTCCATCCGTCGATTCTCTTCGAAGTTGGATTTCAACTTTCGTATGCCGCAGTCGTGGGCATTGCTTTATTCTTCAAACCCATTCACAATATGTGGATGCCAAAGTCAAAGTGGGTGGATAAGATTTGGAGTATTGCCGTGGTTTCCTTTTGTGCACAGCTCATGACATTTCCGATGAGCATCTATTACTTCCACCAATTTCCCAATTACTTCATGATCTCAAATCTCTGCATCATTCCGCTCACAGGGTTTACAATTTATTCAGGGTTGGTTGCATTGTTGCTCTCCTGGATTCCTTATTTGGGTGAATTGGTGTTTTGGATACCGCAGGGATTTATTTGGACACTCAATTTCATTGTCGATGTCTTTGCAAATGCCCCTGGAGCTGTCTCGAAAGGGCTGCGGTTATCTGTACCAAGTGTCATTCTTTTGTACATCACCATTTTTCTCGTTTATAAGTGGGGTCGAAGTCCGGTGCAATGGAGGCTCTATTACCCCTTAGGAAGTGCTGCTGTGCTTCTAATCGTGTGGATAGCCAAGGAGCTTATGGTCATTTCAACCAATGAAATGCTCATCGTAGAAGGTCCGAGCCACCCAGTAGTGATCGTTCAGAACGGATATTCGGCTGAAGTTTTCGCTTACCCAGCCGATTCTACATCGGGTATAGGTTTTTATGTGGATGGTTTACTAACTGAAAGGGGTATCTATGCTTCCGATATAAAATTCACCTCTGAATTCTCAGTTCCGAGCGTCTACGACACGATGTATACTAGTCTTATTTTAGCCAAAGACGCGAGATTCTTTTCAGATTCAACCAGCCTTTACGTAGTCAATAGATGTTGGGAAGAACCCAGCGAAGCCAATATTTGGTGTATAAAGAATCAGGGAATCTATCTCAAACCTTTAGATTAGTGCTTATTCGCCTTTAATCTTTTTGGCTTCGTCCGCATCGATGATTTTCCCATTGAAATCACCTACAACTTCGGCATCTTCGAACCCATCTTCCTTCAAGACGCGGGCAGTATGTTCGGCTTCTTCAAACGAATTGTACATACCATAAACGTAGGTGGTAATTCCATCTGTGTTTCGCACTGGTCTCACACCACCAAGATTCATAAACTCACCCAATGTTTCTGCAGGTACACGACCTTCAAATGCTCCGATTTTAACGGTGTATTTTACGAGGTCTTTGTTTATCTGCCCAGATTCCTTGGCTTCGATGTTTTCCTTTGAATTTACTGTGGCTCCAGCTTCTTTTAGCTTGATTCGTTTACCACCGCGATACGCTGTTACGAACGCTCCTTCAAAACCTTTCAGGAGTAGGTCAACTTTGTGCTCTGCAGCTTCTTGTATCGTGTAGAAAGATCCAGATACATACCGGGTCAACCCGTCGTTTCCTTCAATCACAAGTAAATCAGGAACTTCTTTGAAGACATCTTTTGATAATCTGTACCGATACGCACCGATCTGTACACGGAATACCACTACGTCTGGATCGATATGAGAGGCGTCGATACCTTCCATTACCCCTGCTATATCTTCTTGGCCTACCATTGTGGCTTGACCGTCTACCAAATGTTCAATTTCAGTGTCGAATTGATAAACCATCATCTGTTTTTCAACCGCTTCTGTGAGTGATTGGTAAGTTCCTAGATAGTATTGCCCACCAGAAGCCGTTTCAATGAACTTCACGTCTTTAATAGAAAGAAGACTTGCAATTTCATCGCTACTCAGGTCATCGCTATCGAGGATTGTCACACGATAGCCATTTGACTGGCTGATCTTGCGCTTAAGTTTCAGATCGGCTGTATAGGTAGCAGACTTCACATAGGTCATTTCACCGGAGTCACTCAAATAGGCCTTATACATGGCGCTTATCTCTTCATCTGTAAGCGCAACTCCATCGGAATTAACTTTGGCATCTGCGACTGAATTCGGTTCGAGATCGAGATAGTCTGGCACACCGTCCTTATCGCCATCCAGTGGACATCCAAATTCATCGACATCAGCTTCAGCTGGAGTTCCTGGGCAATGGTCTATGATGTCAGCTATCCCGTCTTGGTCTTCATCTTCATATTCGAGTGCGAGCAAGTCTTCACTCATCGGTAGGAAAGACTCTTTAGGCGCCTTCTTTTTGTGTTTTAAATTGTAGGCTAGCCCGATGCTGGAATACATAAAATGATCGTTCCCACTTCGGGTCGACTCATACGAGTCATCATTAATATTGTCTAGATTGTCAGAGAGTCCAATGTGAAACTCAGTTCCTAGCCTTAAGGTAAACGAAGGAGTCATCTCCAGTTCAGCTCCAATCCCAACTGGAATGGTGACTGCCCTAAGGTCGTAATCGCCCTCGCGATCTGAGAATTTTCTTAAATCCGTCTCGTAATCATAGTCGCGTTGAATTTCAACGGCGTTCCCAGCATTGGGGTCGTTTTGAGCGATGTCTCGAATGGAACCGTCGTCCCAATAATTGTAAAATCGTCCTTGCGCATCATACAAATCACTTTTGGTGCTAAAGTCGTACGAAGCAATACCCAGAGAGATGTAAGGCGTAACCTTTCGATCTTCGGGTAGCAGGGCGTTGAAATTATAGCTGATAGATAGCCCTCCCATGCGAATTTTCGATTCAAAGTTTACATCATTGTCTACGAGTCTTTCGTTCGCCGTAATACTTCCAAAAAGGAAGAAAAGGTCGGCGTTGAATGAATTTGACAACTGGTTTTTGAATGCGATGCGATATCCCCAATTCAGGTGGCTGGTGGAACCAATTCCGTTTAGTTTTCCAACATCACCGAAATAATTAAAGGTACCTACCCCCAACTCGAGCATTGGCCGGTTGAGTTCGATACCGGCATTTGTACTCGTTGTATCTTCTTGAGAATAAGTCGAAAAAGAGATACAACAAGCGCAAATGACAAGCGCTATATGATGAATGGGGCTTTTCATAATGTATCTCGTATACTGCTTAAGGTGCGTTTTGTTCCATTTTAAGCAGCTTTTTTATCGGTCATTATTGATACCATTTTTGATTGGTGATCATCAATGCTTCTTGCACAGTTATGCGCTCACCATCGTTATAGGCTGTTACAAATGGTCCTTTAAACTTCTGGTACTTCGCCGTAATGCGCGTACGGTCATCTCTTGCTGCTTTATACACTTGGTGATGCCCAGTGGTATACTTAAACCAGCCATCAATGCTCTCGAGTTTTAAGTCCTCGTTAAACGTGTATCGCTTCGCAAATTCTTCGCGCTTTACATTGTTTTTACCGGCTGCAATTTGCACGCGGTAATAAACTCCTGTTTCAGGCATTGGGACATCTACTATGTTTCCGTCCACCGCATTTTTTTCTGGCTTTGGCTCAGGCTTCTCTTCTGCTATTGTTTCTTCTACAACTGGAGTTTCTTTGACTACTGGCTCCTTTTCTTCTACTTTTTCCGGCTCTATTTCTGGCTCCGAGTCCTCTTTCTTTTCAATAGTAGCTGCGGCAATGGATCCTGCTACAACTGCACCACCAGCAACTGTTCCCGCAGGATTCGCCGAGCCTTCGGACTCGGTTTCAGCTTCAACTTCTGTCGATTCAGTTTCTTCAGGTTCTGTGGTGGCTTTGGTTTCTTCGGCTACCATTTCTTCGATACCAATTCCAATCGGGATATTCATGGTCTCTTCTCCCTTCAGGTATGAAAACGATCCGTTGATAATTGGCTCTTCACCATTCATGGCCACAACTGGAATAAGCTTGTAAGTAACGCGTGTTTCTTCAGTTTGGGGCACATCATACCAAATGTACTTTACCGCTTGGTCGTTTAGCGAAAAAACAGCTCCACTCGATTTTAAGTCAATTACCGTATACCCTTGTGGCACATTCTCTTCAACTTTGGCAAACCCACTCAGATTCGATTTTTTAAAAACCACATCCACCTTCCATTGGTTGACTCCTACGTTAGTAATGGTGCGCTCTGCCAACACTGACGCTTCTTCATTGGCAGGTGCTTCTGGCGATTTTTCTTCTTTCAGTATATCGGCGGCCATTTCGCCAACGGTGCCAACTCCAATTTGGTGAGTTGGTACATCAAAGTTTTTGCGTTCGTTTTGGTATATATAGGAGAATCGAGAGTCAACATTCAATGACCCACCAGCTGTAGGATCGGCAATGATTCGATAGGTGAGCGTAAACTTTTTTGAACTCGGCAACGTCATCCAGATGAACTTTGCCTTCTGAGCGTTGAATGTGAACGAGGCACCCGCTCCATCCACAACTTCAGCGGTCAAACCTTCGTCTAGCGTAACTTGATATTTGGCGAATCCCGTTACATCCGACTTGTCAATTTCGACTGTAACAACGACTTCCTGGCCTGGTTGCATGGCTACGGGAATGTCTTGCGTAATCTCAACTGCTTCTTTTTGAAGGCCTCCGAGTAGAAGTATACCCAGTACATTCAGTCCGATGAGAATGTTCTTGATCATCTTGATGTCTGATTTCGATTTACTTAGCGTATTGTAACAAATCTATCGATATGTCACGGCAGCCTCGTGCTCGAAATTCAAAATTTCAAACAGGAATGTGTTGAAACTACAGAGAAATGATCAAAAATTAGGCTTGAGGTTGTATTTATTGTAGAATGTTTCGATACAATCGATGACTTCTGGAACGGTATCAACTACCTGAATAAGAGATAGGTCATCAGGACTAATGCTTTGGTATTGATCTCTCAAAGTGGTTTTGATCCAATCGAGCAAACCGCTCCAATAAGACCTGTCAAACAGGATAATAGGGAAGCGACCAATTTTATCAGTTTGAATCAGGGTAAGGGCCTCGAAAAGTTCATCGAGTGTTCCAAATCCACCTGGCATCACCACGAATCCTTGAGAATACTTTACGAACATGACTTTTCGAACAAAGAAGTAATCAAACTCAATGAGTTTGTCCCGGTCTATATAAGGATTGTCAGTCTGTTCAAAAGGAAGTTCGATATTCAGACCTACGCTCACTCCGCCTCCGCGGTGCGCTCCTTTGTTTCCGGCTTCCATTATACCAGGGCCACCACCGGTTATGACACCGTATCCTTTCCGACTGAGTTCAAAAGCTATGTTTTCGGCTGCGATGTAGGCTGGATGATCCGGCTTAAAACGGGCTGATCCGAAAATGCTCACACAAGGTGGTATTCTCGAAAGTTTTTCGAATCCCTCGACAAACTCAGACATAATCTTAAAAATGGCCCAGCTGTCGTTTGTCTTAATCTCGTTCCACGTTTTTTCTTCAAACGCGTGCTTTATTCGCTTTTCACTATCGCTCATTTCAGTTCTTCTTTAATGTATTTGGCGGTGTAACCAGCCCCTTTTTTGGCCACCTGTTCGGGCGTTCCAGTTGCTACAACATTTCCACCACCTTGGCCCCCTTCAGGTCCCATGTCTATAACGTAATCGGCTACCTTTATTACATCAAGGTTGTGCTCTACTACCAAAACGGTATTTCCGTTGTCCACCAAGCGGTTTAGTACAACAATCAGGTGTTTGATATCTTCGAAATGAAGACCGGTAGTAGGCTCGTCGAGAATGTAAAAAGTGCTGCCCGTACCTTTCTTTGAAAGCTCCGCTGAAAGTTTTATTCGCTGGGCTTCACCACCTGATAGGGTGGTCGATTGCTGCCCCAGGGTGAGATATCCTAAGCCGACGTCATTCAATGTTTGGAGCTTCTGCTTTATTTTCGGATAGTCAGAGAAAAAGGTGCAAGCTCGCTCGATGGTCATGTCGAGAACGTCACTAATCGAATTTCCGCGGTAGCGCACTTCCAAAGTCTCTCTATTGTAGCGTTTACCTTGGCACGTTTCGCAGGCCACATAAACATCGGGCAAAAAGTTCATTTCAATGGTTCTCAAGCCAGCTCCTTTGCAGGTTTCGCAGCGCCCACCTGCTGTGTTGAACGAAAATCTTCCCGCTTTGTACCCCCTTATTTTTGCCTCTGGAAGCTGCGCAAAGAGATTTCGGATATCGGTAAAAACGCCAGTATAGGTGGCTGGATTGCTACGGGGTGTGCGCCCAATCGGCGATTGATCGATCTCAATAACTTTATCGATATGCTCCAATCCAGCGGCCTTTTTAAAAGCCAGAGGCTGGGCTACCCCCTTGTACACGTGATTATTGAGTATGGGGTAAAGTGTCTGGTTTATCAACGTGGATTTGCCACTTCCAGAAACCCCGGTCACACAAATAAAGCGTCCAAGCGGAAAATCTACTTTAATATTCTTCAAGTTATTTCCAGATGCCCCAGTAATGGTGAGTTTGTCCCCATTGCCTTTTCTTCGCTTCTTAGGGACTTCGATTTGGTATTCTCCAGAAATGTACTTTGCAGTAATCGAGTTTTTAGAATCCAACTTGGCACCCTTGCCTTGGCTAACGAGCTCACCACCATGAGCTCCGGCACCCGGTCCAATGTCTAAAACTTCATCAGCAGCTAGAATCATATCCTTGTCGTGCTCCACAACGATCACCGAGTTTCCAACATCGCGCAATTGCTTGAGCGACTCAATGAGTCTATCGTTGTCGCGCTGGTGCAGTCCAATGCTTGGTTCATCCAAGATATAAAGCACCCCCACAAGTTTGCTTCCTATTTGAGTAGCAAGCCTGATGCGCTGTGCTTCTCCACCCGAGAGTGTTTTAGCACTTCGATCTAAAGCCAGATAGTCTAATCCTACGTCTCTTAGAAATCCAGATCGGCTCTTGATTTCTTTCAAAATATCTTTCGCAATGACTTGCTTTCGATTCGAAAGTTTGTCGCTAATTCCATCCACCCAGTCATCGAAACGATCGATACCGAGATGAGATGCTTGAGCTATGTTTAGGTCAAGTACCCTAAAGTAAAGCGCTTCTTTTCGCAATCTGGTTCCTTCACAAATGGGACACTCCACCTCGCTCATAAAACTTTGGGCCCAGCGTTGGATCGGCTTCGATGCACTGTCTGTAGCTTGTCGTTTGATGAAATTGACAATTCCTTCAAACTGCACACTGTATTGGTTTACACCACTTTGTCCGCTAATTTTCAAGGTTTCGTCAGTACCTGTCATCAGCTTGTTGAGCAGGTCATCATCTATCTCTCTGATAGGCGTGTTAAGTGTGTGTCCGTACTTTTCAAGCAGGGCTTCAACTTGGTTGAAAATCCAATTGTTTTTATACGCGCCCAGTGGAGCGATTCCGCCTTTTCGAATACTCTTTTTTGGATCTGGAATGAGCTTTTCTAGCTCTACTTCGCTTATTTTTCCGATACCGTTGCAGCGCTTGCATACACCATATGGTGAGTTGAATGAAAATAGATTTGGCTCTGGTTCGGGGTATGAAATTCCCGTGGTGGGGCACATCAGGTTTTTACTGAAGTGCGTAGCTTCTTCAGTTTCGTAATCCTGAATAAGTAGGGTGCCATTTCCCATGTCGAGGGCTTGACCGATACTCTGTCGAAGTCGGTCAATATCACCAGCGCGCGCCACAATTCGATCTACAACGACTTCGATGTCGTGGATCTTGTAGCGATCTACTTTCATATCTGGAACTATTTCGCGTATAGTTCCGTCTACGCGCACTCTTACAAAGCCCTGTTTGGCAATTTGCTCGAAGAGCTCACGGTAATGTCCTTTTCTTCCCTTCACCAGTGGTGCAAGGATAGAAATGCGTTTGTCGGCGTACTTATCGAGGATTAAATCGATAATCTGATCTTCACTGTACTGAACCATTCGCTCACCTGTCTCATAAGAATAGGCATCGCCAATTCGTGCATATAGCAAGCGGAGAAAATCGTAAATCTCTGTAATGGTTCCTACCGTTGATCGCGGGCTTTTGCTGATGGTTTTTTGTTCGATGCTTATCACTGGACTGAGCCCTGTGATTTTGTCGACATCTGGCCGTTCCATATCACCCATAAACTGACGGGCATATGCTGAGAACGTTTCCATGTACCTTCTCTGTCCTTCTGCATAGATGGTGTCAAATGCGAGGGATGATTTTCCGCTTCCGCTCAATCCCGTAATCACTACGAGCTTGTTTCGTGGAATCCGAACATCAATGTTTTTTAGGTTGTGAACCCGAGCGCCATATACTTCAATCTCTTCTTTCCCTTCTACCTCCAATGGATTATTCTATTACTTGATTGTATCGGTTGTGGTTGAATCAGTAGGCGCATAAAGTTCGTAAGGAACCAGTCCAGACTCTGCACCTGCTGGCAACTTAATTTCATACGTTTTGCCCCTTGAGTTGGTCAAGAATGAATCCCGCAACCACGGGTTTAGCGTTTTGAGAATCTTGTAATTTACGCCTTCGTCAAGTGCGAATTCGGCGAAATTGTCAACAGATTGATCAATTGTAATCACCTTGGTGTCATAAGGTGGGTACAAATCCTGTGGACGGAAATGAAAGCCGTATTGAGCTGGCTTATTTAAGATTTCCTTTGCAGCCAAAATTCGATACAGGTAGCGTCCTGTTTCCTCATTGAGTAAAAGGTCGTAGTAGTTATAGACTTGTTGACGGTCGGTCTGGCGGCTCAGGCCACTCTTACCCATGTTGTACGATGCTGCAGCCATGGTCCAGGAACCAAATTTTTCGTAGGCTTCTTTGAGGTATGAGCAAGCTGCTCGGGTAGATTTCTCGACGTGGTATCGCTCATCTACTTCATTGTTTACTTCCAGACCGTAGTCTCTCCCTGTTCGCTTCATGATTTGCCAAAAACCAGTGGCTCCCGCAGGAGATACTACATTGGTAAGGCCACTTTCTATAACTGCCAGGTATTTAAAGTCTTCAGGCACGCCTTCTTCTTTCAGAATTGCTTCAATTTCAGGAAACCATCTATTGGCTCTCTTGTGAAAAAGCAGGGTTTGAGATTGCCAGTAGGTGTTGACCAATAGTTCTCTGTCTAGTTTTTCTCTAATGTCAAGGATTTCTAATGGCACCCGTTCTTCACCAAAGGTCATCTGGGTTGGAGTGTTCAGTGAAAAAATGCGGTAGTTTTCGTTGAAGTAACGCTGGTAGGAGAGATCAGCTCCTTGTTCGTCAGATTTGAATGATGTACCGAGAATCCATCCGAGGCCTATAGCCAAAACGAGAAGGCCCGAAACGAGCGCAAACTTTAGAGTAGGGGAGTATTTTGATGTCATACTATTGATTCACAATTTCTGGATTTGTAGCACTTTCTTCCGGTTTACGTTTTTTATTGTATTCAGTTACTCCAAACAGAAACAAAAATACGACCAAAAAGTACGAAAGTGTTAACCCAAAAGTGAAGTAATTGTTTGATTCTGAATAGAAAATTATGACACTGTAAAAAAGGACAGATAGGGCCGATGTGATACAGAAGGCTATGGCCACTTGTCGGTCTGAAAGCCCGATGTACGAGAGATTGTGAGTTGTGTGATCGCGCCCACCCACGAATGGGGACTGGCCGATTCGCAAGCGGTTTATCGTGACTACAGTAGTGTCGATGATTGGAAGTAAAAACACGATTAGCAATGTTGACACTCCCATAAGTGGGGACGAAATTTGTGAAAGCGGTTCGGCATTCCAACAGTACTTAATACCAATATACCCTAGAATTACGCCGAGGAACTGACTCCCTGTGTCGCCCATAAAAATGCTGCTCGGATTCCAATTGTAAAACAAGAAGCCAACCAAAGCGGATAGAATTCCAGTTAATAGTAGAAAATCGACATCCATAAAACTACCGTGGCCACTCATATAGATCAGGGCGGCAACAAGCACAAAGGCCGATACAGATGTAGAAATACCATCCATATTGTCGAGCATATTGATGGAATTCATGATGCCAACCACCCAAGCAATTGTCAAAAACTGATTAAATAGAAGGGATCCAGATGCGTCAATTGTTGTTCCGGAAAATACTAGAATCAATCCACAGAGTACTTGAACGCCAAGTTTGAGCAAAGGCTTGGTATTGTACGCATCATCGGTAAGTCCCATTAAAAAGCCCAACGTGGCGGCGCATAAGAGCCCGAGGATGGCTGTGTTTTTGAACACTTCAATTGGGTCGAATACGATGGAATACACACAAAGACTAATGAGAAAAACGATGTAAAAGGCTAAGCCGCCAATAGCTGGTTTGGTTTCCGAACTCCACCGCACTACCATGCCTGGCTGGTTTTTCGTACCTAGGGTCTTGATGAAGCGAAGGAGGATACTGTTGATGAGCAGCGAGAAGGCTGTCATTCCAAAAAAGAAGAAACAGAAGAGTACTACAAGGCTTATTTGGTCTATCATATCTTAAAACGGGGAGGTCAGGTTACCCCAAGATAAGCTGAATTTGTGATCCTTTTCAGAAAGAATTGGATCTTTTATCCCCCAGTCGATCTGAATTTCTGGATCGTTCCATTTGAGGGCTCTTTCACTTTCCTTGTTGTAATACCCGGTACATTTATAGCAAAATATGGTATTGTCTTCCAGGACGGCAAATCCATGTGCAAATCCTGGTGGCACATAAAACTGGTGCTTATTTTCAGCCGACAATACCACAGATTGATACCGACCGAAGGTAGGGGAGTTCTTTCGCAGATCTACGGCAACATCCAAAACCGCTCCGCTCACCACCCTTACGAGTTTTCCTTGCTCATAGGGTGGTACTTGAAAATGAAGACCGCGAAGAACATTTTTGTCCGATTTTGATTCGTTGTCCTGAACAAAATCGAGGTATAAACCTGTGGCTTTCTTGAAACGCTCCTGATTAAAGCTTTCAAAAAAATAGCCCCTTTCGTCTTCGAATACCGCTGGTTTGATTAGCAGTAAATCTTCAATTTCAAATCTTTCTATTGTCATTAACTCTTAAATATCCGGCTCAACCACGACTCGTGCGAATCCTTCTTGTTGTCGTCGTAGTAGCCGTAACCATATCCATAGCCGTATCCATAACCGTACCCATAACCATAACCGTAGCTATAGCCATATTTGTTTCGGTCTACATCTACACAGTTGAGTACTACGGACAGCTTGTGAAGGTCATTTTCATTAATTAGTCGATCGACCATCTGTACGTATTGCTTCTTCGAGAAATCGGCTCGGAAGATAAAGATCGGGTGATCGGCTTGTTTGATCATCTGAATACCGTCTGTAACGAGACCTACAGGTGGGTTGTCAATGATGATTACGTCATATTTTTCTTTGAGCTCCACAAGTACCTCTTGCATTCGCTCACTAATGATGAGCTCGGCGGGATTTGGCGGAATAGGGCCGGCCGTGATAAAGTCCAAATGGTCTACATTACTGTGCTGAATACAGTCTTCGAGATTAGACTTTCCGATCAGAACGGTACTCATCCCCTTTACGTTGTCAACATCAAACCCAATGTGGATTTTTGGTTTACGCATATCGAGGTCAATGACGATAACCTTCTGCCCGGAGTACGAAATAATCCCGGCCAGGTTGATCGTTACAAAGGTTTTTCCCTCTCCCGAAGTGGTGGAAGTAATGGCCACTACCTTGGCATCGCCCTTGCTGGCGTGCCCCATGAATTGCAGATTCGTTCGCAAGCTTCTAAACGCTTCAGATATCATCGACTTGGGACTTTTGTCGATGAGAAGCTGAGATGTCGGGATGTCTTTTTTGTACTTGGGAACCATCCCTAAAATGGTGATCGAAGCATTCGAAAGTTTCGTTATTTCACTTAGAGAAGTGATGTTGGAATGCAGGAGATATTTCACCAAAATGATTAAAAGGCTGATCAGCACACCAGCCAGAATAGCCCCTGTTGTAATGAGATTTTTCTTCGGTGAAATGGGCTGATTAGAGCTGATGGCTTGCTCTAGAATTCGGTTTTCAGGGACATATCCAGCTTGTGAAATGCGATACTGCGTCTTTTTCTCAAGCAGGAGTGTATAGTACTTTTCATTGATGTCAAACAAGCGCTTCAAGCGAGCAAACTCAAGCTCTTTTTGCGGTAGTTCACCAAAGCTGTTCTCATACTCGGCTATTTTTTCCTGAAGGAATTCCTTGCGCATATCGAGTTTGTCGAGTGCTGATCGCACGGACTCAAGAATGAGATTGGTTTGGATGTTTATGCTGTAGTCGAGCGCTTGGATCCGCGAGCTACCTTCCTTCAGATCAAATTGAATGTCTTCTCTTTGAACAAGAAGGTCGCGCAATTTATCGAGCATTGTTGCTATCGAAGTTTCATACTTTGTCCCCATCAAAAGTGGGATCATATTGTATACATCGAGCCCATCATCGGTGCTGTCGATAGCTTCGAGCATTTGCTTGAGCATACTTTCCTCGAGTTCCACTTGAACGATCTCATCTTCGTACTGTCGGAAGTAATCGAAGAATAATGATGATAGGTTGTCGAGATTCGAGATCTTGTTCTCCTTTTTGTAATTGTTGAGTTGAAGTTCCGAGTCTCTTAGGTTTCGGTACACGGTGTCGAGCTGGCTATCGATAAATCGAAGGATACTCGTGGCGCTTTGTTCTCGGTTTTCCAGATCAAATTTGATGTACTCAACCGAATGCGCTTTAACGAAATCGCGCGCTATGCCTGGATTGTTATCCTTCATACTGATCTCGATCGTTTGAGCCGTATTGTTCAGGATTTTGACACCCATTTGTCTGATGTACTTGCTTGCGAGTGTTCCAGGACGGTTTAGCTTGAAGAAGAATTCAATCTCTTCATTTTCCACCCGGTTAAAGTGATTGGCATCGATTACCAATAGTTTGTATGTGAAATATCGGTTGGTTACTACCCGGCCAATTTTTTCGGTTTGTCCCAGCTTTGCTCCTTTGTACTCTAGGTGGTAGGTGTTGTTGGGTTCAAACCGCACATAAATCGGTGAGTCCATAATGCTGGAGTCAGCTATCTGCGATAATTCAACAACAAAGGAGCTGGCTGGATAGCGTTGGTCGATTAGAACTTCCCCTTTTTCGTAATAAGTGATATCCAGCGGAAGCTTTTTAACCACGCGCGTCATCAAAAGCTTCGACTTCATAAGCTCAATCTCCGCCAAAAGAGAATTGTCTTCGTGAAGTTGGTTCACATTGAGTACCTGCTTTGCATTGTCGCTGCTACTGAGCTGGATGATGGTTTTGGCTTGGTAAACCGGGGCGGTGTACCTCAAATAAATGGCAGAACCTGTCAAAGCAATAACCACCATGAGAACGATGAGATAGATGTTTTTCCTCAGGATATGAAGGAAAAGTCCGAGCTCAAATTCATTGCTGAAATTTGTTAATCGCTCCCGATAGCTCTCAAAATTGTTATTTAGATTGGATATATCTTCGTTATACATCCGCTCTTAGTTTTGAATCAGTGCTATTAATAGGGCTGCTGTTGTGACAAGGGTAATAATCGGAGCGATTTCTCTCACGAGCTCGCTGGCAAGAAGTGGCAATGGCTCAACGTAGATTATATCATTGGGCTGGACAATCATGTCGGCCAGTTCTAGACCTTCGATAGTCGATAGGTCTATCAAATAAACATCCCTCTTGTCGGTATCTTTATTGTACCTGATCAGCTTGATTTTACTCGCAATTCCCCGGTCGGCAATTCCTCCAGCCAGTGCAAGTGCTTCGAGTAGTGTGGTATTGGCGTTTACTAAGGTGATCACCCTTGCTTCACCGCCCGATCCTGGCGAAACTATCACCCGATTATTGCTAACTTCTAGCTGTACAAATGGCTCGTTGTAATATTGGGAATAAAGGTCTTCTAGCATGTACTCTGCATCTCTGATGCTGTATCCGGCAATCTTTATCCTTCCCAGCACAGGTAATTTCACCGTCCCATCTTTATCAACCAAGTATGTGATTTGGTTGTTGGCCCCCCGATTCATATTACTATTGTTCCGGGTTGTACCTGCCAGTTGGCTAGTTCCTATGCTGTTTTCTATCAAAAGGTAACCATTACCAGTGTAGAAGTTCAGCTGTAATAGGTTGTTGGGTGTGATTTTGGCTTCTGTGTCTAGTGTGTCGCTTAGCTCCGCATACTCGTAGTCTGTCGGAGTTTTAAACATGATATCTTTATTGATCGTACAGCTACCCAGAAAGAGTCCTAGAGCGAGCCAAAATAAGGTATTCCTCATTCGGTAATCTTAACTTCTATTTCGGTAGTCGAAAGTATTAAAATTATGCCAATAGGCGATCGTAAAGGTTTGTTATATCGCTAACAAGTCTTTCAAAGTGGAATTTATCCTTCACAAAGGCCCATCCTTTTTCTCCAAAGCGATCTCTCAATTCCTTTTCTTCCACCAATCTGAGTAAGTTATTTTTGAACCCTTCCATATCATCTGGTTCACTCAATAAGGCCGTTTCATTGGGTATGACAACATTCTCAATACCACCAACACGTGTGCTGACAATGGCTCTGTTTGAAGCTTGGGCTTCGATCAGACTCACTGGTGTTCCTTCGTTCAGCGATGTTAGGGTCACAATATCCACACCTGCGTTTACAAAGTCTACATTCTTGACCCAAGAGGTGAAATAGACATCAACGATATCATCCGAATCATTGCTGAATGTCAGATTCAGATCTAGACAGATATTTTCAAGTTCTTGCCTCGACTCGCCATCACCTACAATGAATGCTTTTATTTTCTTGGTTGTTCTTTCCTTGATCCATGCAATCGATTCCAGAAATAGCCTGTGATTTTTAATAGGAACCAAACGGCCAATTATTCCAATCGCCACATCTTCATCGCCAATTCTAAACTCATCCCGAAAAACTTTTCGCTTTTCTTCGATTCCGTCTTGAAATCGCTGTAGGTCAAAACCTAAAGGCACGACTTCAATCTTTTCCGGAGCACAAATGCCGTGAATTCCTGAAAGTTCTTCCTTTTGACGTTCGCTAATGGCGATAATCTTGGTACTGATATTCGCCAACTTCCGCTCCAATCCTTTGTAGAAGCCTGTCATTGCTGGCCCAAAGTACGAGTGAAAAACGTGGCCATGGAAGGTGTGTATGATCACCGGCACCTTCATTTTATGCGCGGCAAACCGTCCAATGGCTCCAGGCTTTGAAGCGTGTGTATGAACGATGTCTGGCTTAAATTCTTCAATTACGCGTTGAACACTTTTGTATGCGCTGTAGTCTTGCCAGGGATTGATAGCGCGTTTCATCTCCGGAAGCACCTTCGGGGTAATGCCCAGGTTTTCAACGATAAACTGCGAGCTGTCTTCTGTAGAATCTTTCATTCCACCCAATAGCAGCGTCTCGTATCTATCTGGTAGATACTTGGTGAGATAGGCTGCATTGTATGTGGGCCCACCGAGATTGAAGCGATTTATAATTCGTAATACCCTTGGCATAGTGTTTCAAACAGGTCAGGGCGAAGGTAAAATAATTACACTTCTCGCGAGGGAGTGAAGTTTTTCTCATACCAAGTCTGGAAAACCAAAATGGCCCAGATGGTATGTGGAGCATCTCCAGGTATGGGGCCAATGGCCTTTCTTTCGAGGCTTTGAACCACCTTGTAGTTGAAAATGCCTTGTGATTTGATAAAAGATTCGGAAAGGTATTTTGAGCGCAACCCTTCGAGTGGCCCTTGCAACCAATGCGTGAGAGGTGCTTCAAATCCCCGTTTCTTTCCTTCAAAGAAGCCTTCGGGAAAGCGATTTTCAAACGCTTTCTTAAGCAAAATTTTTCCGGCTGATTTGGTCATTTTCTTCTCTGCTGGAAGCTTGAACAAAAATTCAACTAACTCGTGATCTAGAAACGGAACCCGTACTTCAAGGCCTTGGTACATGCTCATCAAATCGACTTTGGGAAGCATATCATTGGCCAAAACCAAATCCATATCTGCCTTCAGGACGGTGTTAAAATCAGTTTCCACAAGACCGTATGAAAGTCCGTTGGTGCTGGGGTAGTCAATGAGCAATTCGGAAACCAATGTTTTTGGCGTGAAACTCGCCCAGGCTTCATATCGCTCGGGAAAATCCATTTTTAATCCGTGGCTGTACCGCTTCACTTTGCGAAGCTTATCGAGTATGGCGCTGTTTCGGGATTCTGGCACCGATTGCAAAACAGGAGAAATAGCCTTCAAACTTTGATTCACAAATCCCGTCTCGACCGATTGTAGTAGAGCTCTGTGCTTGTTGTAACCACCCATCAGCTCGTCCGCTCCATCGCCGCTAAGCGCTACCTTAACTGACTTGCGCGTATATTTCGAAAGGATGTTTACCAAAACGGCTGAAGAGTCTGCGAAGGGTTCGTCTATGGCATCTAGAACTTCTGGCAGGGCATCGTCAAGCAATTTAGAATCGACCGGAATGATATGATGTTCCAGGCCCAAGTGTTTGGCAATTCGAGCGGCTTTTTGGCTCTCGTCATAGTAAGGATGTTGTGGAAACCCGATAGAGAAAGCGGGAATTTCGGGCTGCTCATCACGCGCTATCATCGAAATGACGGAAGAGTCGTAACCGCCGCTCAAAAAAGTTCCCACGGGAACATCAGATACCAAGCGTCGGCGAACCGATTTTCTCAAGAGTTCTTCAAAACTAGCTTCGAGAGACTTCGTGTTTCCGCCATCAACTTCGGGAAGTTCGTAGTACTTTTTTGCTTCCACACCACTTTCGTCCACTTTCAAAAAGTGTCCGGGCAGAAGCTTCTTCACCTCCTTGAGCATGGTGTCCGGTGCAGGAACGTAGCTGTGTTGAATGTATTTGGCTAGTGAATGACGATCTAGCGATTTGGTTTTCAGTTGTGATGATACCGATTCGAGCGAGCTTCCAAACAAAAAGGCTCCTGCTTCTTCGGCGTAAAACAAGGGCTTGATCCCAAACCGATCTCGTGCTAAAAGAAGTTCTTCTTTTTGGTGATTGTAAAACCCAAAGGCGAAGAAGCCATTGACCTTTTTTAAAAAATTAACTCCTTCAGCAATAAGACCCTTGAGCAGAACTTCGGTATCGCCCGATGTCCGGAACTGCATGCCGTGGTTTTTTTCTAGATCATTTCGAAGGTCTTTAAAGTTGTAGATCTCACCGTTGAAGGTGATCAGGTAGTTTCCAGACTCGTCGGCCATGGGCTGGTTTGAATCGGAACTAGTATCAATTATTGAAAGACGGGTGTGTCCCAGTGACACCGCACCTTTTGATGTGTCGCTGTGGTGATCTGGGCCACGGTGCAAAATGGTGTTGACCATTCCTTTAATTGCGCCTTCACGCGATGAATGATCTTTAGTCCATATGCCAACTATTCCGCACAATCTGCAATTGTTTTAGGCGAATGTATACCAAAAGTCCATTCTTTGCATTAAATAAGAAAGAGCTTTTCCATGCGAGCATCCTTAAAAGTCTTTGCCTTCATACTCATCTCATCTTTTTTGGGCCCCGTTATGGCGCAAGGTCCGGCCGAAGGCTTGGTGAATGATGAAGATCTCAAGGGAGCTTCAATCTCCATCTCGGTGGTAGATCTGGTAACGGGTGAAGTCTTGGATGAGTCCGGAGCTGACCAGCTGCTCTGTCCTGCTTCGGTCTGGAAGCTATTCACCACAAGCGCGGCAGCGGCTTCACTCGGTAGCGATTTCAAATTCCAAACCACGCTCGCAGTCGATGGAAAGGTGATGAAAGATACACTCCGCGGGAATGTGATCATCGTAGGCGGTGGAGATCCTAGCCTGGGTTCTCGATTCATGGGGCCGAGTCTCGAAGAGCTGATGAGTGGTTGGACTGCGGCGCTAGCCCAATATGGCATCCGCTATGTTGATGGGAACATTATCGCAAACGCAACTCATTTTCAAGGACTTGAATTGCCCGGAACCCGCACTTGGGAAGATATGGGGAATTATTACGGTGCTTCCGTATCAGGCTTAAATATCAATGATAATACCTATTACATCGACTTTGAAGTACCAGATGTACCAGGGGAAGTAGCCAAAATCAAGGAAATCAGACCTGAAGTTCCGGGCCTTCAAATTGTCTCGGAAGTGGTGGCCAGTGAGAAGCGCGGCGACCACGCCTACATATACGGTGCGCCGGGGTCAAACAAGCGCATTGTCAGGGGAACCCTTCCAGCCGGATCGAGAACATATACCGTAAAAGGAAGCCTACCCAATCCACCGTTGTTTGCTGCTAATCAGCTAAAGACTGCAATGGAGAACAATGGAATCGGCATCAGTGGCCGATTGATCGTAGAAGAAAAGACCTATCGAGAGTCGGCGACACTTAAAGTGGTGGATAGGTATGCGTCGCCACATCTCAGGGAACTCGTCAGGCACATCAACCAAAAGAGCGATAACCTTTATGCCGAAGCGCTGTTGGTACAATTGGGGGTGAAATCCGGCACACCGACCATAGAAGGCGGGCTGGAAGAACTCATGACTATTATGGATCAGAAGTTTCACATCAATTCCAGGTATTTTGGATACGACGGTAGTGGGCTGAGCCGATTTACGGCCGTTTCGGCCACTCAGGTCACGGCATTGCTCGTATCTCTTCGAAATCAGGATTACAATGTGATACTAGATCAACTGCCTACAGCCGGCCACGAAGGCAGTATGCGGTACTTTGGTAAAAACAGCCACTTGGATGGAAATTTCAAAGCCAAAAGTGGAAGTATGAGTGGGGTAAAAGCTTATGCGGGCCACATGCAAACCTTCACGGGTCGCGAATTGGGCGTGGCGGTGTTAGTCAACAACTATGACATGAGTAGTGTCGAGATCCGAAAACGAATCGAACGATATTTACTTCAGCTATATAATAGGTATTAAAAGGTAAGGCCCCAAAATTGGCAAACCTAATTATTTACCAGAGTGCATCGTCAGTTCACCAAGGTGGCAATGGCTTTGATTGGCTCACAGCGTGCAAATTTGAAACTTTTAGTGTTAAATTAAGTCGTGGCGGTTATCTCGGTAATCACGTGTTAAAACGACATTCGAATTGTCCGCTTCTTGCGCTCTGCTTCGCGTTCTTCTTTGTTCAAGCAGTGGCGAAAGTAGATGTCCTTCGCTTCCATATCGCCCAAATCTGCTGCTTTCTTATACGTCTCACAAGCGGCTTCCGGATCTTTCTCCCCAAAGTATTGTGTTTCGGCGAGGTAATAAAAGTACATCTCCTTGTTCTTCAAGTTTCTTGGATTCACCTTTTCGAGCAATTCTTTCCCCTCTTCAAATCGATCATTCTCAATGTAAATGATCGCCATGTTTAAGGCTACTTCTTCGAGTTCTGGATCTATTTCATGTACCTTTTCGAATCCGGCTAGTGCCTGCTCGAATTTGCCCAATTCGGCGTTGGTGGCGGCGAGCATATAGTTGGCATCTCGGTGATTGGGCTCCAAAGCGATGGCCTGTTCGTAGGCCTTCGCGGCCGATCTGGAGCGGAACCCGTAGTAGTACAGGTTTCCGAGAAAGTAATGAGCTTGCGCATTTGAAGGATCACATTCAATGGCTTCTTCCAATTTCTTTTCTGCTCGCTTCAGGTCGCCACTATTCATGATAGCTGCGCCCCAGTTGGTGTGTAGCATGCAGTCTGAAGATTCAATTTTGCTCGCGGCTTTGTACGTCGTTATCGCCTGACCATAGCTTTCGAGCTTCTGGTGGCAATTGGCTTTAATAAAAAGTGCATCGTAATCTGAGCTGTTTTCATCGAGCATGGAATTGGCTACAACGAGCGCTTCTTCAAATTGATCTTGAGCGTATAAATCACGCGCTTTGGAGAGATCAGCTTGGGCTGAACAATCCAACCCAATGGCAAAAATGAATAGACTAAAAGCCGTAAGAAGAATCTTCATGGCCTTTTGTACGAAGAAAAACGAAAAATGTTAGCTCATTAAAACCGAAGGACTTAGTTCCGTCAAGCTCTTCAAAACAAGGTCAGCGGCCTTCAGTTTTTCGTTGGTGTACCAGTGCGAATCTGGCACAGCCACTACGCGCATTTTGGCAGCCAAGCCTGCTATCAACCCATGAAAACTATCTTCCAATACCAGGCAGTTTTGCGGAGCGACATCGAGCTTTTTTGCAGCGGATATAAAGACAGCCGGGTGGGGTTTTCCCCATTCTTCAAATTCGGCAGAGTGCACCACTTCAAACTCACCCCTGATTTTGAGACGGTCGAGTACAGCATTGATCAAGTTCATGGGTGAAGACGAAGCCAAAGCTAATTTGACCCCATGCGATTTGAACAAATCAATCGAATTGAGAAGCCCAGGTAGGGGTTCTCCTTCTTTTCGAACCAAGTCTATGACTAGCTCCAAAATCCGATTTTCTACTTCCTTCTTCGATTTCGAATGCCAGGGCTGACGCGTATACCAGAGCTCTACCACTTCATCGAGACGGTAGCCCATGGTTTCCCTGCAATCGTCTTCGGTGAGCGTAATTCCCACTTCTCCAAAACCCTGAATTTCTGCACGTCGCCAAAAAGGCTCCGAATCAATCATTAGGCCATCCATGTCGTAGATGACCGCTTTAATTAGTTGCTTCTCCAAAAGTATCGGGTGAAAATGATGAGTACAGTAAAAATTTCGAGACGACCAATGACCATAAGGCCACCAAATATCCACTTGGCTGCCTGGGGAACATGTGCGTAAGAGTGCGCCGGTCCTGTAGTTCCCAAACCTGGCCCGACATTACCTAGGCAGGTGGCTACCGATCCCATAGCCGAAATGGCATCCATGCCTAAGAGTGAGATGACGACCGAGCCAATTCCAAAAATGGTGATATAGATGATCACGAAGGCTAAGATGTTTCTCGTTATTTCGTGAGCCACCGCTTTTCCATTGAAACGAACCGGAATGATCGCCGAAAGGTGAAGCTGGCGTTTAAATTCAATAATGGAGTTTTTGGCAATGATCAGGTGGCGTACAATTTTGACCCCGCCTGATGTAGAACCAGCACTTCCACCGATAAACATCAAAGTGAAAAAGATGAGCGCGATACTGCCGCCCCAAGCCGTGAAATCATCACTGGCAAACCCCGTTGTAGTCAGAACAGATACCACCTGGAAGGCTGACAGACGGAATGACTCTCCGAAGGGAAGGTCATTGTAGAGTGCCAAAATAAATGTGACGAGCAAGATGGTGAACAGGGTAATGAGGGCATAGGCCCGAAACTCTTCATTGCTCAGTATTTTCTTGAATTTGCCTTTTAAAGTCAGGTAAATAAGGACTAGGGACGTTCCGCCAAGAAACATGAAAATAGTGATGATATACTCTATGTAGGCCGATTCGAAATGCGCCACACTAGCCTGCTTGGTTGAGAACCCACCCGTAGACACCGTAGTCAAGCTGTGATTTATGGCATCGAAAAAGCTCATTCCACCGAAAAGTAAAAGAATGGTTTCGAGCAGGGTCATACCAATGTATAGAAACCAAAGTCTCTTACCCGTGTCTTGAATCCGCGGCTTGATCTTATCGGCTGTGATGCCCGGTGCTTCAGCTAGGAATAGCTGCATCCCACCGATGCCCAGCGAAGGGAGTACGCTAATAACTAATACGATAAACCCCAATCCACCGATCCACTGGGTAAGGCTTCGCCAAAACAAAATGCTCTGTGGCATTTCTTCGATATTGTCCAATATTGATGCTCCTGTGGTGGTGAAGCCAGAGATGCTCTCAAAAAAGGCATCGGTAAAACTGGGAATGGCGCCGGTGAGCATAAAGGGAACGGATCCCGACAAGGCCATAACAACCCAGCTCAAGGTAACAATGATGTACCCGTCGCGCTTTTTGATTTGGCTACTCTTTTTGCTCTTGTAGGTCACCGACCAGAGCGATCCACCCAGAAAAAGACTGATGACCACCGAGTAAACCCAGCTCATCAAGGTATTGTCTTGATAATAAATTGAAAAAGGAATGCACAGCGCCATGAGTATCGCGTTGATAAACAACAAGACACTCAGGATATTCAGGATGCCGACAAAGTTTATTTTCACCTGAAGAAGCCTTCTACTTTACTAATACACTGTGGTTTAGATAGAATAACGACGTGATCTCGTTCTTCAAATTCAAATCCGCGGTCTGGAATATAGCCTTTTTCATTTCGAATGACCCCACCGATAATGGCTGACTTTGGCAATTTCAAACTATCGAGCCTTTCGCCGATGATCTTAGACTTGGGTGTGACTTCAAATTCCAGCACTTCTACATCGGCACCGTGCAGGGTGGTGAGCGATAGAATCTCGCCGCGTCTGATATCCCGAAAAATAAAGTTAGCGGCGATCAGCTTTTTATTGATCAACGTATCCACCCCGATACTCTGAGAAAGGTGGATGTAGTTCATGTTTTCTACTAGGGCAATGGTCTTGTCTACTCCGTGGTTTTTCGCTACCAGACTGGTTATAATGTTCGTTTCACTATTGCCAGTAACGGCCACGAAGGCATCCATTTCCGAAAGATTCTCATCCTCGAGTGCATCGACATTGCGTCCATCGGCGTTGATCACAAGCGTGTCAGGAAGCATTTCAGCGAGCTCTATACATCGCTGTTTATCAGGTTCAACCAATTTCACCCGATACTTCTTGCTCAAGAGCTTGGCCGCGTGGTATCCCACCGAACTTCCACCGAGAATCATCAAGTGCTTGATGTCAATTCGATCCTTCT
The DNA here is from genome assembly GCA_030427905.1 of Bacteroidia bacterium. GTDB lineage: Bacteria > Bacteroidota > Bacteroidia > Flavobacteriales_D > Cryomorphaceae > CBDDKU01. The sequence goes on along the minus strand of JAUICL010000003.1, from coordinate 414,555 downwards.
TGAAAATCTCAAGAACTTTCTCCAAACCGCTCGGATTGGCAATAAAATAAGCGTGATCGTTTACTAAGAAGCGAGTCGATTCATTCGGCATGATCGTCTCATTGTTTCTCAGAATAGCTACTGGAATAAACTCCCTGTCGCGTTCGAGAAAACCCGTTTCGCTCATGGTTTTGCCCGCCACACGCGTATTGTGCTCCACCTTGATGCCGATTAGAGAAAGTTTACCCTTATCGAATTCGATGAAATCGGTCAATGCACTTTCCTTGCACAGGCGTTTTATCTCGCGTGCTGCCAGTGAAGCTGGTGAGATCAGCTCATCGATTCCAACCCGGCACAGATCCAGTTTTTCTTTGCTGAGCAAAAACTCAACGTTTGAGATCCTTGCAATCGTCTTTTTCGCCCCCAAATTCTTGGCGATGATACAAGTCGTCAGGTTCACATCTTCGCTACTCGTGACCCCGATTACCAAATCGGCTTTCTGCGCGTCGGCTTGAGAAAGGACACCAATAGAAGTGGAGCTTCCATTGATACCGTCGAGATCCAGATGATTTAAGATATGTTGAAGGCGCTCGGCATTCTTGTCGATAACCGAAATATTATGTCCTTCCTTAGTAAGGAGCTTGGCTAGGTGAAAACCCACCTCGCCAGCGCCAGCGATTATTACTCTCATTGAAGAAATCCTTCTACCAAAGAGCAAATATAGTTAGTCTGAAGTTCATAATCACCTCATCATTCAGCCAATTCCATCAAGGCTGAATTTCATCAAAATGGTTGTTCTTATTCATATTCTCGTACATTTGCCGCCGTTAGGTTTTGAGCCCTACTACTAGGGATTCGAATTAAAACGGGAATCAGGTGAAAATCCTGAACAGTACCCGCTGCTGTAAGCTCCTTTTTAATCTTTCAAATCACTGCCACTGCTCCGCTGAGTCGGAATGGGAAGGCTGAAAGATCGGAGTAAGTCAGAAGACCTGCCTGGCGTATTAACTAATTGAGCTTTCGGGAAAAAAGGCGAGATGGGCACTGGGTTTACTCGGTTATACTTATCGTTCCGAACGCATGAAATGAAAATTCATGGGTTTTAATTGGATTCGCAAGTCGTTGCTTTGCACGCTTGGGATGATGTACGTGGTGGCTGGTTTTGGTCAGGTTGATACGGTGAACATTGATCTCGTGGAGATTGAAGCTGATCGGTATGAAGCCTGGCACGCCGATGCAGAAGTCGATGTGATCGACATCGAAAAGGCGATGGTCATTCCATCCACCGACGGGATTGATTTCTTGCGAAGAAGTCTACCTGTGAATCTGCGTGGCTATGGGCCGGGAGCGAGCTTCGGACTTTCGCTTCGTGGCTCTGGAACAGGACAATCGCAGGTGCTTGTTCAGTCTGTTCCCTTTGAAAATCCGAGTTTGGGTTCTGCTGATATTTCTCTATTGCCCATCGGCGCATACGATCAAGCCCAGCTCATCCAATCGGGAACGTCATCGTACTTGGGAAGTGGTGCAATAGGTGGGACTCTTGGATTGAGTACACGTGCCGATTCGACAAATGGGGTGGAACAAACTTTTTCGGTGGGAAGTTTTGGGCAGCGCGGCTCCCACACCAAAGCGATGATTGGCACTAGAAATCTCCGTAGCCAAACCCAGTTCTACTATCGTGAATCCCAAAACGACTTTGACAGGCTTCCAAACACAGTAAATGCCGAAGAAGGTCCCCAGCCCGATGCCTTTTTCAAAACGCGCGGTGTGACTCAGCTCTTGGAATTCGCGCCCGGGGAGAAGTCGCGATTTGAATTCTACGGGTGGTACAACGATACCTACCGAGAGATTCCGCCCAATCTCACCCAGAAAAGTTCCAACAGCTATCAGGAAGATGAAAATGCCCGGCTACAACTGACCTACGACCAGAAACTAGGGCTTTACAACATCGAAGTGATCTCAGCATGGGACTATGGCGAATTGCTCTATACGAGTTTACCTTCAGTGGCAGACACATCTTCGTTTCAGACTTGGCACAACCAAGTGAAAATTGAAAGGGGAACAGAGAGTTTTCAAGCTTTTCTTCAAGGAGTCTGGCGGCAGTCCATATCTGAAGCCGAAGCGTACGATGAAGCTGAGACGCGCGACTCTCCAGCCATCTTGGGGGGATTCAGTTGGGATTTTAGCAAGAGGGATCAAGTCACCCTAAACCTGCGGCAGGAATGTTTGAATGGTACTTCATTGCCTTTGACCTATCACATGGCTTATGCCCATCATTTCGCCAATATTTCGATGGGTATTGGTCTGGGGAAAACCTATCGCGTGCCGAGTCTCAACGATCTGTACTGGAATCCTGGTGGCGATCCCAATTTGAAGCCAGAGTCGGGATTCAATCAGGATTTCTTTTTCAAACATTCATTCGGGAAACGGGTGAAAATGGAGTGGGAGTTGAATGCCTACCACCGCCTTGTGGAAGACTGGATTCAATGGGTTCCCGGGCCTGCCTACTGGTCGCCACAGAACTACAAAGAAGTGAGATCGTACGGAGCGGAGCTTTCCTTCGCTGCGACACATGGGAAAGTCGTTCTGTTCAAACACCAGATTTCGGGAGCCTACAACCGTACGTTTCAAACCGACGATGATGCCCAAAAGCAGCTCATCTACACGCCCGAGTTTATTGGTGTATGGCAGGAAGGAGCACGATATGGGATTTTTAGTCTCGACGTGATCGGAAGGGTAGAGTCTACACGATTCACCACCATCGACCACAGTCGTTCACTCGATCCTTATTTCAATTTGGATGTCCAGGCCTCGGCTTCCAAAGCCATTTCTGATTTCGAATTCACGCTCTTCGGAGCCATCAACAACGCCTTAGATGCAGACTACCAACTCCGCGCTTCCTACCCGATGCCGGGCAGGTGGTTTCAACTGGGAATAAAAATCAAATACAATTAACTATCTATCATGAAATTTAAACACTTGTTTTGGGGCCTTGGGCTCTTTCTTATCGCTTGCTCTGAAGATGATTCAACTCCACCCGTTCAGGTACCAGAGCAGTCTATTATCATCGGAAACCAAGGAAACTTTATGACTTCGGATGCCAGCGTGAGCATCATCAACACGACAACTGGAGAAGAGACAAACGACGCTTATTCTAATGCGAACGGTGGTGCGCTGCTTGGTGATATTTTGCAGAGCATGTCCCTTTACAACGATGAGCTTTACCTTGTGGTAAACAATTCACAAAAAATAGAAGTAGTTGATCCAAATACCCTAGTGAGTATTCGCACCATGGAAGGATTTTCTTCACCGAGGTACATCCACTTTATTAGTGATGCGAAGGCTTATGTGTCTGACTTTAATTCAACTTCTATCTACATCATCAACCCTGTAACAGGAGCTAGTTTAGGATCAATCGATACTGGAGTAGCTATAGAGCGAATGCTCGAAGTTGACGGCGAAGTTTGGGCTACGGCTCCAAGCGGAACATCCGTATTTATGATCGATCCGAACACAGATGAGATTTTGGATAGCATAGAAATTGAGAATGGACCAAAGGATATGGTTCTGGACAATCAAGGCAAAGTGTGGGTGCTATGTGAAGGTGGATATGATGAGAACTGGGCGCCGGCCTACGATCCTGCTTTGGTGCGCGTTAACCCTGCCGATCTATCGGTCGAGTTTACCCATGCCTTTCCTGAAGGAACGGGAATTGGCGGAAACATTAGTGCAACCGACGATGGAGATGAGCTTTTCATTCTGATGAACGAGCACGTGTACAAAATGTCGGTAACCGACACAGATTTCCCTTCAGAATCATTTATAGAAACGGATTTCAGTTCCTACGGATTCTCTGTTGATCCGGCTTCAGGAGAGATTCTTTTGAACGATGCAGCAGGATTTTCTGGATCGGGAACTACCTACCACTACAGCGCTGCAGGTGAGCTCATTGCGTCATACACTGTTGGCGTAGGGCCGTGGGCCGCTATTTGGAAGTGATTTGATTGGTCAGGAATAACTATATTCATTGACCATTAAATCACATTATGAAGACCATGCAAGATTGGTTTGATGCCTACGGCGTCAGCCACGTAAACAAAACGAATAAGGCGATACACTGGATTTGTGTTCCGCTCATTTTCTTCAGCATTATCGGGCTTTTATCGCTGATCCCTTTCGGGTTTGTCTCCAGCCTTTTTCCTGAAGCAATAGCACCATACATCCACGTAGGAACCCTACTCATTTTGTTTGGCATGGTCTTCTTTTTTAGACTCAGTTTTTCGATAGGCCTGGGAATGACGGTTATTAGCGCTATCATTCTCCAAATTGTATTTCAGGTCAATACGGACCATTCCAATGCCTGGGTCATTTACCTGGCCATTTTTGTTGGTGCATGGATCGGTCAGTTTATTGGTCATAAAATAGAAGGTGCAAAGCCATCTTTCTTTGACGATCTCAAGTTCTTAATGATCGGCCCGGCCTGGCTACTTCATTTTATTTACAAGAAGGTCGGCATTCCGATATAAGATGAGAGAGAACATCGAATTCAAATTGATCACACCCGAAGAGTGCTACGATTTGCGGGTGGACGTTTTGACTGTTCCCAACGAAGTTTACGAGTATCAATACAAAGAGGATCACGATCGCTCCACCTTTCATGTCGGTGGTTTTGTAGATGGTGAGCTCGGCTGTATCGCTAGTTTTTTCGAATCGAAGTCGCCGTACGTTGGCGATCGATCATCAATCCAACTCAGGGGAATGGCCGCCAAGTCGGTATTTCGCGGAATGGGGCTGGGGAGAAAATTGGTTGAGTTTGCTATAAAAGAATCGGCTGGGCGTGGCTACCAAATCATATGGTGCAACGCCCGCGAACACGCAGTGGTGTTTTACGAGAAACTAGGCTTCGATGTGAAAAGCGAGATTTTTATGGTGCCGCGAGTTGGACTGCACTTTGTTATGGCGAGAGATTTGTAGAATGTCGCGGTAATCTATCTTTGTGGCATGTGGAAGCACCTTTCTGTATTTTTCCTTTTGAGTCTGGCCATCGTTGCATGTAGCAAGGTGAGCGATGATGAAACTGATCCTGTGCTTACGCAGTACGCTGTGACTCCCGATGTGGTAGAAGTGGGAGAAACCATCAGTGTTTCTGTTTCTTGTTCCGACAATGAAGAGCTCAAGCAGATTCGGATTCTTATCGAAGAAGCTTTTAGCAAGTCTTTTGGTGCTTGGAAAGTGCTTCGGGTGGACGATATTTCAGGAAGATCTTACACCGGAGTTTATCAGTTTACCGTTCCAGATTCGGCACTGGCTGGATACTATTCGGTTTCTGTTCAGGCATCAGATGAGCGTGGAAACGGAACGGTTGACTCGGTGCTTTATTTCAGCATCGATCGACCTGATCAGGCTCCATCCCTGATCGATTTCGAAACCAATCCGCCCATTCAAGGAAATATCATAGAGCTAGAGCTTGGCGACACCCTGAGCTTTTCGGGCACGGCTTTCGACGCTGATTCGTTGAGCACGGTGGAGATCGATCTCTTGGACGTGGATGGAAGTGGGATAGAGGGGCTGACCTACAGCATTGGTGATACCACCAACACTTTTTCTTTTGATCAGCAGGCCGATTCGCTTTTTATCGATTACCAGGAAGACATCCCCGGGCGTTTATTGATCAAGGTTACCGATTCGGAAGGCCATCTGCTCAGAGAGTCCTACGAGATCGACTACCAATTCTAATCACTCGCAGACTTGGGCTTCGTTTAGAATGTAAGGAAGTTCAAAAAAGGTTCCCTTGTTCAACCTCAATTTCCCGCAGAAAGTCACCCTTTCGTCGTTTTCGAATTTGAGCGATTTATCGACGAGCTGGAGATCGATCACCGTCTCGGGTCCAGCACCACCGCAGAAAAAGCACGAGCTAAACGGGTATTTGCTCACCACGTAGTAGTTGAGCTCCACATCCATGGGGATCACGTAGCCTGTGATTTTGATTTCCTGATCTTCCAGATTCTTGAGCATGGGCGAAAAGACGGGCTTGTCGTAGAAGGTCCCCGAGTTCTCGTCGTACTCTTCCTTAAACTGAATCATACCCAGCATCTCCCAGGTTACGGGTCTCGGCTCAATTTCCAGATTCATTCCCGAAAGGAAGAACCCGGCCAGAGCCATAGCAAGTATCAGTTGTTGCAAGCGCATGGCTGCAAATTTAGGGAAAGGAAAAGGAAGATGATGGATTCTGTGGTTCTCGGCTGTGGGGGATTTTTAAACCCACATGGAGCGAGAAATTTGTAATTTGGGCTTATTAAACCGAGACAGGAGGCGAGTTATGAGATTTCGAAATTGTAGCGTAACGATAAAACTCGTAGAGCAGTTTGACTGTGTCGCTAAAGAAATCGTGCGGAGCGAAACTGATTATTAGAGACTTGTAAATGAAAATTTAAAAATGAGACCAATTCTGTTGTTAACTCCACTTGTTTGTTTGATTCTGAGTATGTCCAATTGTGGAAGGGAAAATCCTTGCCACGAAGGTTTGATTATTGAGAATGAGTCGGACACCACAATCGTTGCCAGTATTGCGATAAAGAACAGCGATGGTTTGTGTCGTTTAGATGGTGAACATCTCGATGCAGGAGAAGCTTTTAATTACCAACCTTATAATTCTTGTATAGAAAAGAACATCGGGAGCACATCTTTGGAAATCTACATTGTTGCGGCATCAAATTATAATGATCCTTCAGAATATTACCCTTGTGACTCCATTCAAGCTCGAAATACAATTCTCAGAAAGTTCGAACTCACACGTGAGGAATTGCAGGCAACTGATTTTAGAATAACATATCCTTAAATACGTTTCGCGGGTAAGTATACCCAAGAAAAGGGATTATTTCATTGTACCAGAATAATTTATGAAACGAAGATTAGCTTTCTTAATGGTTTTTGTATTGCTCTCAATATTAGCTGGTTGCGGACGATTCGAAGATTTGGGGGGTACATATAAGCTCCAGTGTGACCCGAACAGCTATGTTGTTGTGTCTGACACAATGAATAGGATAATAGTTCGGGGTCATGTAGTAAAGGCAACATCCAACAGTGGATTCATTCTATTGAAACAGATTCCGATTGATAGTATTTGTGAGTGCAATATTGAGTGTTTTCAGAAGATGAATTCCTACGATAAAAGGTCATATCGTAGATGTAAAGAGGCTATCCAAAGGAGGAGAGATCAGCTATTTTGGATTATTGATAAAACCCAAGACCTTTCTTTTAATCCTGAGACCAAAACTTACTCGAATGTTTTTGGACCTTACCGCGAAGAAGAATATCGCTCAAAACGAATTGAATTGAATGTTCCTGATGAGCTTGTGTTGGAGGATGAATAAGACGTCTTCTACATAACTTGAATCACCTTTATGATATACAACATCGCCAAAGCACTTTTGATTTCAAGTCTCCTCGTTGGCATCTTGACTCAATGTGAAACGAGTAGGGAGTTGAATGGAAGAGTTGACCGCACCGAGAAGACAATAAAATTCACTGGTGAGATAAATCGGGGCAGGGTTTTGCTGACAGTTGATTCTATCAAGCCCCATTTGATTTCGTTAAAAATGGAAAATAGGTCTAATGACTCTCTTTTCATCAAGTTTGTGAAGACAGATGTGATCTTGGAAGACTGTTCTCAAAAAGCAGAAGTATCGAGCAGAGAGCAAGGCATTAATACCGTGGTAGTGGATGGTGATACGTTGAAAATGATCATTACTCAACTACCTAAAACAGTATTCGAATTCGAAGAATTTGGAAACATGGATGCCCAAATTCTTCCACCGCTCTCTTCTGCTTATCGCCACTACAAACTAAGCAAAGAAAGCTATGAGCGAATAAGGGAGATGAGCGAAATTCGGTTTGTTTTTCCACCCGAGCTTATTTGGTTGGAAGACTCAGCGATCATTAAAAAGACCAGCATGATATTTATCGAAGATACACTGACTGCGTCTTGCGTTTCGGTGGAGGAGTTGTTAAGTACTGGTGAATAAGGGATGCGATCGACGTGACACAAACCTTATGAGATATTTAGAAGCTTAAATGAACATGTACTTTCAAATAGACCAATCATTCATCGACTTTAAAGACTTTTGCTCTGCTATTGACACTTTGTTTATTGAGATCGATAACCGTGGTTTCGTAGTCAGAGAAATAGGTTTGAATAAGAATTTACGCGTTGTTCATCGGTTTCCAGATAGTGATTTTGAATACGGAGAATATGGACTGTTTGATCTAGCGCAATTAGAGTTGAAAACTGACCAGCACAACGACCTGACCGAAAGTAGATTCGAAGAGCTATGGAACATTAAAAGTTAGGGTATTGATTCCGTGTTTTAGGGCTTGTGGCAATGTTTCAATGGTTAGTTCAAGATTTTCCGCGGGGTTACAAACCCACGCGGTGCGAGTAGTGACTTAAAACAAAATTCAATGAAACTCATTAAATATTTATTTTACTTCGGATTAGTATTAATCTTATTTGGGTGTCCTATAATGGACAGTGATATTGCCGTTGACTCCAAAATAACAGTTGTGAATAATTCAGATGAGCGCCTTATAGTTCATTATGAATTCAATCAGCCGGCTGACACAGCTTTGAGTGATTTGTCATTCCCTATTAATAGTCTGAACTATGGCTCGAGAATTGTTGAACCCAAAAGTGAGATAATTCTATATTCTTATTTTAATGAGTATTTTGATAAGGCAGGTGATGGTATAGTGATGATTTATTTATTCTCTCCTGATACAATTGATTTTTATCCGTGGAGTGAAATCGTCCAGGGTAATCACGTTCTCAAAAGATTTGATTTAAACGAAAGTGATTTGGATAGCTTGGAGTGGTATGTGTATTTTCCTGACTGATACCGTGCTTCGCAGGGTTTGCAACCCTGCGGCCCTGTCTCAATAACTAGTTCAAGTATATTCCGCGGGGTTTCAAACCCGCGCGGTGCGTTCAAACTCTACTTTTTGATTTCAAGCCCATTAGTAGGTAAAGTTCATGCAGCGTTTTTGCAATTGAGCCTTTTATTGTTTTCTGGTGCACCGCAGGTAATGAACCCTAACTTCGCCGCAATGATAGATTAAATAAAACAAATGATGAATAGACAAAATGGGAAAAATATTGATGATATTTTTCATATCACATTTTTGATTTCGATTGTCCTTTTATTTTTGAATGATTTCATATTCAAACAAGCGTTTGGCAATTGGTTTACAGGAAAACTAAGTGATTTTGTTGGCTTATATGCATTTGCCTATTTCTGGGGTGTTGTTTTTAAGAAAAAATGGAAGAAAGCAATCTACATTTCTATAGCAGTAATGTTCGTTTATTGGAAAAGCCCGTTTTCTGAAACGCTTATTGTACTATGGAATTCATATGCTCCTTATAATATTGGACGTATAATAGACTATTCGGATTTGATTGCTTTGGTCGTTTTGCCTTTTGGGTACTTCCATGAAGCACGAGAAAAAAAAATTATCAATTCAAAGGACGTTCTGTATAAAGTGGGGCGTCCTGTTATAGTGAGTTTTACCATCTTCACATTCCTAGCTACAAGTGGAACACAAGGAAAAATTAAAAGATACACGTTCCATTCATCTAAGAAAGAAGTATATGAAGCTATAGTTGAATTTAAAAAAGCCAATGGGAATTTCAATGTTCCGAATGCTTATAGTGGTTATCTCTGGAAACCGGTAAAGATGCCAGATGGCAGCGAACCGATTGATGCACGACACAATGCAGATTCGGTGTCGTTTTATTTCTACATTCCCGATGAGAATCTAATTATCCATAGCAGTTTTTATCGTCTCGAGAGTAACTGGGATAAGGCTGAATGTTCATTAGACCTGATTAAATTTGTTCGCCCGCCTGGTGTTTATCAGATTAATCTGGATGCGACATCACAGGAAGAAAAGGAAGTGGAAAAACTTTTTGAAGACCAAATATTGGATGGGCTCTTGTTGTATGGAGTAGAATATGAGTGAAGTTGGTATTAGATATTTATACATCATACTCTCGCTCAGACATAAGCCTGAGTGTATTAATCATGGCCTATGTCAATGACAAAACGATAAAAATGAGTTTTAAATGATCGCTGCCAGACTAGTGTTGATGACTATTTTTCTAGGCCTTTCAAAGGTGGCCTTCTCCGAAAGGTTATACATCATCACCGGTGATGATAACTATATCAGGTTGTCCGATGAAATTGCGGAAGTCATCATTAGTTTGGGTAACGAAATCACTGTTGATACTTCCAATACGGGCATTCTTCCATCTGGCTTTGCATCAACATGTGAAGACCCTGAGAATGGTTACGATTGGCTTTGCTTCTTTGGCAATCGCGACTACACTTCATACCTGCCGAGTATTGAAAGTTTTATCAATTCCGGCGGTAAAGTGTATTACCAATATGAAGTTTCATGCTGTTTCGAGGCTAGTGGCTCTATATCTAGCATTGCAACCCATCTAACGGGAAACCTGATTACCGGAGAAACTACACCAGATCAGAGTGCCTATTTTCTACAAGTTGGGTTTGAGGGCTGGGTTTGGAAGAGTGAAGGACTTCAGTGCTGTGCAAACGTGTATGGTGGTGCCTATAAATGCTTAGATGGCATCCCCTCAAAAAATCAGCTACAAGCTACAGGGCAAATTCCAGAAGCAGAAAGTCCACTGGAAATTTGCCCAAACTTTGGGTTTTATTTTACAGGCGATGAGCTGATAACACCAACGACACTTGGTGGCATTGTTGGAGTTGGAGACTATAATATTTTCTACCGCGGAGAAGAGCAATATTGGAATGGTGGAGAGGGACCTGTGGATGTTGATGCTGTGGCATTCTTTTTTCCTGGAAACTCAGGAAAATGTTCCATATTTCCAACCGGTTGCATGAGTGATGGGCTGAAACTTAATAGAATTGATGCGGACTTTCTGGGGTCACCTTATGTTTGTGAAGGTTCTGAATTGGAGTACTCGATCTCTAGCCTACCGTTCGCGTCAATCGTTTGGCAAGATGGCTCTCAAAGTGATCCATACTACATCTCAGATGGGGGTGAGTATTGGGTCGAGGTAACCAAGAATGCATGTGTATATGCTGATACTGCTACAGTACGCCTAGTTGAGGATTGCATTGATGGTGAGCTTTTTATTATCCCGAATATTTTTACTCCAAATGGGGATGGAAAAAATGACTATTTGGAAGCGGCTGTCCTGGGTAATATTGGAGTTCACCAAATGCAAATATTAAATCGTTGGGGTACGGTGATCTACGATGCTAGTTCCACCCGTCCGCGCTGGAATGGGAACTCATCAACTGGTGAACCCCACCCTGAAGGAGTGTATTATTGCGTGATGTCTTATACCAATTCTATTGGAGAATCTGCTTCGACGAAATCTACTGTAAGTCTCAAGCGATAACTGGTGCATCCAATATCACCGATAGCACTAGCTTTCATTTTTATTTCTCATCCACCCAATCCCATCCACTTCTCCCCAAAATGTATATTTGGGAAAATTTTTAATCGCTATGCGCAGACTTTCCCTTTTCCTGATTGGGTTTTCTCTTGTTTCCAACTTATCAGCTCAAGACAAGAAACTACTCGATTTAAACACCGCCATTATGGAGCAGTTCGGAGACTTGTATCCCGATGATCTCTCTGGTGTGGAGTGGATTTCGGGTACGGAGTTTATCGCCAGGGGTGAAGGCAAAGACATAGACGTGTATAGCTCGAAGGGAAAGAAAACAAGTAGCATTACTCTAGATGATCTCAATGCGGCGCTTACAAAAATTGAAGTGGATTCTCTTAGGTCGATCCGTCCGCAGGGATGGACAAGCGCTTCTTCATTTGCTGCGAAATCGGGTAACGCAATAATCGAATACAACACCAAGAATAAAACGGCTACCAAGCTATACGACCTTCCCACCGAAGCGGCGAATCTGACATTTTCTAAAGCATCCAAAGCTATGGCCTACACCATTGACCGCGATGTGTATATCTCATCCAAGGACGGCCAAAAGCGATTGACTTCACTTCCCGAAGGCGTGTCGGCAGGTATCGCTATCCACCGCTCCGAGTTTGGGATTGTTAACGGACTTTTTTGGAGTGAAAAGGGAGATGCCCTTGGTTTCTACCAAATGGACGAGACGATGGTGACCGACTACCCGCTGGCTAACTATGAGTCGGTGCCTGGAAAAGTCGATTTAATCAAGTATCCTATGGCTGGGCAAAACAGCCACCATGCCAAGGTTGGTGTTTATCACATGGGTATGGAAGCGCCGGTGTATCTCCAAACCACGGAACCACTCGATCATTACCTGACTAATTTTACTTTCGATCCAAGTTCGAGCATAGCCTATCTGGCCGAGCTCAATCGAGACCAAAACCGAATGATGCTCAACACCTACGATGCGAAAACGGGAGCATTTCTGAAAACGCTTTTTGAAGAAACCGACGCCGAATACGTCGAGCCCGAGCACGCTCCACACTTTATCAAAGATGGAGAAGAATTCCTTTGGTTTAGTGAGCGGGACGGATTCAATCACTTGTACCGATACAGTAAGAACGGTGACTTGATCAACCAGGTGACGTCGGGCAAAGAAGCGGTGAAGAGTCTGATTGGAACCATGGATGGCGAAAAGTCTGTTCTCGTTGAAATGACCACCGACCTGATGGCGGAGAAGATTGTGAAATTCAGCTTGGATGGAAAAACTCAGAAGCAAATCAATGAGAAACCTGGTTCTTTTTCGGTGTATCTAAGCGATGATGGCAATATGATTACAAAGCGTCAGGCTCGCGATATCGGGAGTGAAGTGCTCATAAGAAATGCATCAGGTAAGCTGATAAAAACCTTGAAGACATCAGAGAATCCATTGACGGAGTACCAGATTGGTGAAGTGCAAACACCGGTTATCACGGCCGATGATGGAACCCTGCTCCAGTGTCGTATCATCAAGCCTTACGAATTTGACCCGAAGGAAGAATACCCTGTTTTGGTGTACGTCTACGGTGGCCCCCATGCCCAGCTGATCACAGAAAATTACCGCTATGGCGCGTCGATGTGGATGTATCATATGGCAAATCGTGGCTATATCGTCTTTACCGTTGACGGGCGTGGATCGGCTAATCGCGGAATCGAATTCGAACAGGCCATCTTCCGAAATCTCGGAACGGTGGAGCTCGACGATCAAATTGCTGGAGTGAAGTATTTGAAGACCTTGAATTATGTAGATGGCGATCGCATTGCCGTTCACGGCTGGAGCTACGGTGGGTTTATGACTACATCACTTATGCTAAAGCACCCCGATGTATTCACCGTAGGTGTAGCCGGTGGCCCTGTTACTGATTGGGATCTTTACGAAGTGATGTACGGGGAGCGCTACATGGATACGCCAGAGCAAAACCCTGCTGGGTACGAAGCCGCTGACCTGAAAAACCACGTTTCAAACTTGGAAGGAAAACTCCTTCTGATCCATGGGCTGGATGACGATGTGGTGGTGCCACAGCACTCCTACACCTTGATCGAGGCCTTCGTGGATGCTCAGAAACAAGTCGATTTCTTTGTCTATCCCGGCCATAAGCACAATGTGCGCGGAAAAGATCGCGTGCACTTGATGACCAAAGTGCTCGACTACGTGGAGATGCACAATCAGGTGGAAGAGTAGAATGGGTTTTAAGAAAGCCATGAAAGCCTGGAATGGCTTGCCGAAAAATCCGATCGATAAAAAAGGTCGGGCCTACGAGATTCCGCTTCCTGAAAGTGGAAGGCGTTGGGCCATTGGCGACATTCACGGCAGTCTTGAGTCCTTTCTGACCCTTTTGGATCGCATTGAGCTTTCGAAACAAGATCAGCTTTTTCTTTTGGGAGACTTGATTAATCGTGGACCCTACTCAGCTTTGGTGATGGATAAGGTCATCTCGCTTTGGGAAGAAGGGTATCAAGTTTACCCCTTGCTTGGCAATCACGAAGAGATTTTCCTATCCACCTATCACGCAGGAGCGGGGGAGTGGAAGTCATTCCTGAATCGGCAATGTGCGCTTCAATTTGCGCAGGTTTCCACCAAGCGCATCGCTAAGTATGTCGCGTTTATGGAAGTGTTACCGCACTATTATCGCAGTGGAGATGATCTACTTGTTCACGCCGGATTCAACACGGCTTGCGAAAAACCCTTAAAGAAATGGAAGTCGATGAATTGGATTCGGTCTTTCGTCTTTGATGAAACAGCACTCGGAGCCAAGAGAGTAATTCATGGTCACGTTCCCGTTTCCCGAAAGACCATCGTAAAAGCCATCAAAACCAATCAGAATTCCCTGAGTCTAGATAGTGCCTGTGTACGCTCGCAAATACCCTATTACGGGATGCTGACAGCTTTGGAGCTAAACTCCGGGCAGTGTATTCAGGTAAAAAACTGCGATACGCAATTAGCGCAATAGGCGAGCGTGCCAACTGCTTGAGATTGGCACCATCCAACCCGATTTCATCTCACCGAGTGTCGCAACCAAATTATTGAATACGATAGACTCTCCATTGAGATGACCGAGTTCTTTTGCTCTAGAAACATCGTTCATGTGAACGGTTTCGATTTCGCCTGATGCCGTGACGTAGGCCACGTCGGTTCTACCAAAGAGCGATACTTTCAAGCTGCGCTCAATTTCTTGGATGAAATGAACGGAGCTATCGATAGAACAACCCGAGGCATTATGAGCGGTTTCATCTACAAATAGACAGATAAATCGATTGAAGTAAATACCGTAGCCAGCGGTCAGGTTCTTCCCATGGGCAGCCCAATCCGTGGTAAAGCGCTCACAAGCTTCGGCGATGGCTTTGGACTCAGCACCGGTAAACTCCCGCGTGCATTGGTATATCCAGACTCTCGCTCCATCGGCAAGATGGGATGGATAATTTACGGTTAAGGCTTGATCTATCATCGTCATAGGTCGGCGGCTTGAGAAATGAGTTCGGCAATATCGAGTACGGAAGTTTCTTCTTCTTTATTGAAGTTTTTGACTCCATCGGTCATCATGGTGTTGCAAAACGGGCAACCCGTGGCGATGATGGCTGGTTTTACTTCGAGTGCTTCTTCTGTGCGCTCGATGTTTACTTCCTTATTTCCTTTTTCTGCTTCTTTAAACATTTGGGCTCCACCGGCACCACAGCAGAGACCTTTGGCACGACAGCGCTTCATTTCGACCAATTCGGCGTCGAGCTTTTCGAGTAGTGCGCGCGGCGCTTCATATACATCGTTTGCGCGGCCGAGGTAGCAAGGGTCGTGGAAGGTGATTTTCTTTCCTTTGAAGGCTCCACCACCTTCTATTTGAAGTTTTCCGGTGTCAATTAGCTCCTGAATCAGCTGGCTGTGGTGAATCACTTCGTAGTTTCCGCCGAGCTGTGGATATTCGTTTTTCATGGTATTGAAGCAGTGCGGACAACCCGTAACGATCTTTTTGATTTCGTATGCATCCAAAACCTGAATATTCATCATGGCCTGCATCTGAAACAAGAACTCGTTTCCAGCACGTCGCGCGGGGTCTCCCGTACAGCCTTCTTCAGCTCCAAGAACCGCAAACTTTACGTTGGCCTTGTTCAGGATTTTCACGATAGCCTTGGTGATCTTCTTCGCGCGGTCGTCGAAACTACCAGCGCAGCCTACCCAAAACAATACATCGGGTGAATCTCCTGCCGCCATCATTTCGGCCATTGTCGGTACTTTAATCATCTCGCTCATATCTTCTTCATTAAGCTTCTTCGGCCCATTTTAATCTGTCGGCTTGAGGAAACGCCCAAGGCGCACCATTGTTCTCGACATTGTTAAACATACCAGTCAGTTCGGTTGGAGATTTGGATTCTTCCATCACCAAATACCTTCTCAGATCAACAATGATCTCGAGCGGGCTGATATTCACCGGGCATTCCTGCACACAAGCGTTGCAGGTGGTACACGCCCATAGTTCTTCTTCGGTAATGTAATCGCCGAGCAATGATTTTCCATCATCGTAGTCGGCTCCGTGTTTGTCGATATTCTTTCCAACTTCCACCAGACGATCACGCGTATCCATCATGATTTTTCTCGGTGAAAGGAGTTTTCCTGTAATGTTTGCTGGGCACGACGAAGTACATCGACCACATTCGGTGCAGGTGTAGGCGTCCATCAAGTTTTTCCAGGTGAGATCGCGAACGTCCTTAGCTCCAAACCGCTCGGGCTCGCCAGTTGGCTCTGCCGGTGCAGCGTATGGGTCGGCATTCGGATCCATCATCAACTTCACCTCTTGAGTTACCTTTTCCATATTGGTCATTTCACCCTTCGCCTTCAGATTTGAATAATATACGTTAGGGAATGCCAGAAGAATGTGGAAGTGCTTTGAGATGGGTAGGTAATTCAAGAAAAGCAAAATTCCAACGATGTGAAACCACCAGGTTGCTCGCTCCACCATGATGAGCTGTCCTTCGCTCATTCCAGCGAGTAGGGGAGTGATAAATTGGCTAACTGGAAAAGCTCCAGCCCGCACATAGTGATCAGATCCCATAGCTTGAAGCAGTTGATCGGAAGCGTTCATAGTCAGCAAAGCGCTCATCAAAAGAATCTCCACGATCAGAATGATATTGGCATCGCTCTTTGGCCAACCAGTCATTTCTCTAGATCGAAACCGGGCGATGTGCGCAATGTTTCTCCGAATCAAAAAGACCACACAAGCTAAGAGTACGAGTAGGGCTAGAATTTCAAAACTTCCAATCAGAAAGCTGTAAAATCCACCCATAAACGAAAGTACCCGGTGTGTACCAAAAACGCCATCAATGACTATTTCAAGCACTTCGATGTTGATGATTACGAAGCCCGCGTAAACCAGAATGTGGAGTAGTCCAGATACGGGTCTGGTTACCATTTTCGATTGGCCCAAAGCTACACGCGCCATCAGTTTCCAACGCTCTCCGGACCTGTCGTTCCGGTCTACATCCTTACCGAGAAGAATGTTTCGACGGATTTTAGAAACCTGAAAGCCGAACAAGGCAGCCGCTCCAATTAGGAGCACTGCAAATACAATATTTGAAATTCCCATAGGCTACTATTCGCTGCCTTCGCCTTCGCTGCTATTGATGTACTCTTTTAGCTGCTCCAGCTCGGCTTTTGAAAGTTGGATATTCTTGTTTTTTCTTCCGAACACAGAAACTTGTACATATCTGTTCGGGTTGATTCGAATATCCTCAACAAGCAAATCTAAGTTATTCGAGGCAGATTCTAAATTATTGTAGAGATCAGGATTGTTGATCAACATCCCCAGGCTACCTTCACCGTTGTTGATTTTAGTCATGACCGACTCCACATCTTCGAGTGCTGCGTTAGCCTTCACCACGGTTTCGGCAATATTGGCTTGCGCTAGTGTATCACTAATGTCTGCGAAGTTGTTGATAATCCGATCTAGTTCATCTCCGTTTTCGGCAAGGGTGGAAGTGACCGATTCCACATTCATAAAAATGGCCTTGATGCGTTGGCGTTCTTCGCGAACTAAGGTATCGAGACGAACGGTGGTCTTTTCAAGGTTCCTTACAGCTCGGTTTATCCCAGTAAAGCTCTCTACGAGGTTTTGCTGAGACTCAGCATTGAGAATTCCTTCAATAACCCGAATCACCGAATCCACAGAAGATATGAGGCTTTCGGCCTTCACCTTAATCGGGCGCAATTGGGCGTTTACTTCTTCCACTAGATCACCTTCAACATCTGGTTGCAGCATATCGCCAGACTGGGCCATTTCGGTGCTTTCACCCAATATGATGTGTATCTGCATAGACCCCAATAGGTCTCCTGCCTTGAGCAGGGCTTTCGAATCTTTGGGAATGTCCAGGTCTTCATGGACGAGCATGGTCACTTTGAGTTTTCCAGACCCGTCATTCAAAATTTCAATCTTCTTTACCTGGCCTATTTTAAACCCGTTGAGCATAACGGGGTTGGATACTTCCAGGCCATTTATTCGCTCATAAACACCGTAGTATACATCCTGATTACCAAAGACGTGCTCACCTTTTAAGAAATTGAGTCCTAGGTATATGATAGCCAGTGAAATAAAAGCAATCAGTCCTATTTTAGTTTCCTTCCGCATTTTCACTTTTCAGTCTTATTTAGCCTGGGCCATTTTAATCGCTTTCTCAAGTGCGATTCGGTTATTTTCATTGTCAAATGCTACAACAAAAGCCCCTTTATAGCCCTTTTTACGAGCGGCTTTCTGTAGATTCTTAGCACCTTCATACGTGGTACTGGCGCCATAAAGATATTTATACATATCGTTATCGCGGTATTCTGATACGTTTTCCAAGCCTTCGAAGTTCTCAGGCTTGAGTTCAACTTGTGCAGATGATGTGAGTAGCTGAACTTTAAAGACCACCCCAGTATTAGCTACTTCATCGCCAGTTTCTGGCTTTTCTTCATCAACGCTCTCTTCTGTATTGGCAATGCTGCCTACAGTTGATTCAATTTCTTCCAGGCTTTTCTTGTACTCTTTGAAAGCTCTGTATATGGCCGAAGCCATGTAGTCTCGTCCCTGTTCGGAATTGAGAAAATCTTCTTCATTGGGATTAGTTAAGAAACCGAGCTCAATGAGTACACTGGGCATGGTGGTAAAAGAGATGACCCAGAATGGTGCTTGTTTAACCCCACGATCGATTCGCCCCACTCGTGTGCGCATTTGGTCTTGCACGTACTTGGCAAATTTTAAACTCTGGTGGATGTGCGCATTCTGTCGCAAGCTCAGCTCTATTAGACCTTCAGGTGAATTTGGGTCAAACCCATCGTAATTGTCTTGCTGGTTGTCTTCGAGGAGCATGGCTCTGTTTTCGCGCTGTGCCATGCGCAAGTTGGCATCGGTTTTAGCCGCCCCCATCACGTAAGACCCACACCCAATAGCTGTGGATTTTGTGAAGGCATCACAGTGAATCGAGATGAAAAGATCAGCTTCTTTTGTATTGGCAAACTTCGTGCGTTCGTGTAGCTCAAGAAAATTGTCGCTGTCTCTGGTGTAAAGCACTTCCACATCTGGAAAAGCTTTTTCGATGTACTCTCCTACTTGGAGGGCTACATCGAGGGCAACCGTTTTCTCCGTTACTTTATACCGGCCAGTTCCCAGGTTCCCAGGGTCTTTACCTCCGTGTCCGGCGTCGATTACGATTCGCTGAATAGCTGTTTCTTTTTCCTTCTTTGGCATGGAAGATGCTAGGAAGAAGCCGCTCGAAACGAATAGAATTGCGAGTCCGAGCCATGTCCACTTATTTAACCTGCGATGCATTTGAAAAAATCGGTCCTTTTATTGCTTTCTAAATACTAGTTTTGGACTGTTTTTTTGAGTCAATCATTAACTAAAATAGATAAATCAAATCCAGCGGAAACCATAGCGTTCTAGTATTTTTCCTTGCGATTGTGTTCATAATTGCTGGCGGAAAAATGCACGCCCAAACTCCCGGTGACTCAACGGCAGTACCAACACCGTCTGAGTCTTTGCAGGATTCGATTTCTTTTGGGCTTGATTCGACGCAAGTTTCCCAACTTGATAGTGTCTCTATTCCAGAAACCGAGCCAGAAGTGATTCAGAGCGAGGTTTCTTACAATGCGCGAGACTCCATTATAAACGATATTCAAAACAAGAAAGTGTATCTCTACGGGGATGCGGTGGTTTCTTATCAGGATATCAATCTTCAGGCGGAGCGCATCGTATACGACTTTTCGACCTACACGGTACATGCCGAAGGAACTCAAGATACGCTGGGTATGTGGCACGGCACACCAGTTTTCAAACAAGGTGATTCTGAATTTTCAGCTCAGGAGATGGACTATAACTTCAGGTCCAAGAAGGCATTTGTTAAACACGTGGAAACGGGCGTAATAGAAGGGACGCTTACGGGAAAGCAAGTTAAAACCACCCAAGACAACAACGTTATTTACGTAAGAAATGGAGAGTATTGTCCTTGCCAGGATCCCAACGCCAAAACGCGTTTTAAGATTGGGAAACTCAAGGTGATCAAGGATGATAAGATTGTGACGGGCCCAGGATATATGGCGCTAGGTAAAATACCAACTCCCTTGGCCTTTCCCTTTGGCTTTTTCCCCAATGCTGAAAAGCGACAGGCTGGTCTGATCATCCCGAGTTACGGAAATGCCCAATCGCAGGGGTACTTTCTAGCTGATGGGGGATTTTATGCGCCCCTTGGCGATCAGGTTGATACCAAATTCCTTTTTGATATCTACTCGCGAGGTAGCTGGGGAGTTGAGAATATAACAAGGTATAAGAAGCGATATAAGTTCGACGGAGCATTCGACCTGGAGTACAATAAGAATGTATTGGGAGATAAGGACCTTTCTAACTACTCAGAGCAAACAAACTTTTTTATCACCTGGCGACACCAGCAAGACGCAAAGGCAAAGCCAAATTCTAGTTTTTCGGCTGATATTAGAGCGGGTAGTACCCAAAACTACCAGAACAACCTGAACTCGAGCCAATCTGATTTCTTGACAAACACCTTTCGGTCGAATATCCGGTACCAACAGGGCTTTTATGATTCGCCTTGGTCATTGGCGCTGAATGCAGGGCACGAGCAAAACTCTCAAACTGGGCGCTACAGCTTCACTCTACCCGAGATAACCGCCAACCGCGCTCGAACCTTTCCCCTCGACGGTCTTTTCAACGACAATCCCAAGCAGGCCTTCTACGAAAAGATTGGGTTGAATTATTCCGGTACGTTCAAGAATACTTTGACGGTTCAAGAAGAAGAGTTAGCCCTTGACAATTGGAACAACTTGAGCCAAAGTTTTCAGAATGGATTCCGGCACACCGCATCGGTTTCTACTTCTTTGAAGGCAGGGCCACTAAGCATTAACCCGAGTATCAGTTACCGCGAGCGATGGTATTTCCAAACCCGCGGCCGAAAGTATAATGAAACGACTGGCCAGTTTGAGACGGACACGATCTACGGTTTTGACCGAAATAACGATTGGAGTTTTAGCACTTCTTTTACTACCAAACTCTACGGGATGTACGCATTCACGGGCGACGGTAACCTGAAAGCAATCCGGCATACCCTGACCCCATCTGTTACCTACAGCTACCGACCCGATTTTGACCCGAGAGAGTACGGCTTTTACGGTACTGATGGACAGCTCTCATCCTACAGCCCATACGAAGCGGCCATATTCGGCGGACCGCCATCGGGTAAATCAAATCTAGTGACCTTCTCCTTGGTCAACAATATTGAGGCGAAAGTGCTCAACCGGCGCGATACCACCAGCAAGTTTACCAAGGTTCCGATCTTCGAAAATATCACGGCCAGCACGAGCTACAATTTTGCTGCCGATTCCTTGAGATTGACTCCAATCAGCCTTTCGGGAAGAACTAAGGTGTCGAAATACGTGAACCTGACTTTCCAAGGAGCATTTGAGCCATACACCTATGTGGTAGACAATGACGGAAGTATTAAGCGTGTGGATGCCTTTTTGTGGGAAACGTCCAGAACAGTTGCGAGCTTCGAACGGGGGCAGGTAGCTATTAATTCGAATGGCTTTGGAAGTGCCATGTTTAAGAAGAATAAAGCTCCGGAAGAAGAGGAGATCTTGGTGGAGGGAGAGAACGATGATGAAACACCTGCTCTGGAACCGATCAAAGGTGGGTGGTTCGACGACTTTTCGATTCCCTGGAATATCAGTTTTGGCTATAGCCTAAATGCGCAGAGAAGGCGGTTTTCTGAATTTGAGCAAGAATCGTGGATGCTCAATGATACCATAGCGCTAACGCAAAGTATTCAGGTAAATGGTGATTTTGAGCTATTCAAAAGAATCAAAGTGAGGTTTATGTCTGGGTACGATTTCGTTCTCGATGAGTTGACCCCAACCACCTTTTATGTGACGGTAGATCTCAATTGTTGGGAGCTTAGTGCCAGAGTGGTTCCCTTCGGATTGCGACGCAGCTACAACCTATCGATCAATATCAAATCATCGATGCTGCAAGACTTGAAACTCGAGCGAAACAGAAGCTTCTCAAGCGAAGAACGGTTCTTCCTTTAAGGTGTATCGACGGTAGGTTCGACAGGGGCGTCTTCGAAATTGAAGATTTCTGAACGCGACTTTGGCCTTCTGTACTCTTGCCATTCAAATCCATCAAAAATTGCCTCGTCTGCCGGAAACTTAGATACCGGGAAAAAGGCTCCATCTGGCTTTTTGAGAAAAACGATTCTATCAATTTGATTGCGCTTTACGTAGATGGCAATGTTGCTACAAATAGCTTTATTGACGCCGATAAATTTCTGCGGTGGGGGAATGGAGTCATTCGCCAGTGAGTCTGGTGTGCTTTCAGCCGCATAGTAAATCGATTCGCCATTTCCTTTAATCTCCACCCGAGTCAATTCATTGTTTTGAAAATATCCGGTCAGTGATTTACCCTTGATCTGGTTGTATTTCGTAGAGTCGATTTTGTTGACCATAAAGGCGTGCTCGAATACGAAGAGATTCTTGATTTCTCCGCCGAAGGATTTGATTTGTATGGTATCTCCAGTTATCTGCATGTCTTCGGCCCAAAGCACCGGGTCGCGATACATATGAATCATACTATCGGCTTCAAGGTAAACCAGCGAATCAGCCGCTCCTTGCAGATCTTTTCTAAAAAACTTGACGTGTGGGTATACGAGTATCCGATCGCCCTTGATCGAATCGGCTAGTGCGATCAAGGTATCGCCGTGGAGAAAGAGCGAGTCTTGTTTGTCGTACAAGATGAACTCCGGTTCACCGGTTACCTTGCTTTTTCCCCCCAGATCATCGTAGTATCCTTGTTGCCCTGTGAGAATGTATCGATCTACCGTGTCTACGACCTGGACATTGATGTATGCTTCACCGACCCCTTTGTTTCGATCGTAAGCCAGGCTGTCTCCGCTCAATTTTTGCTTCCCGTTGTCTAAGTAAGCGTTTTCATTAAACTGGCTCAGGTCGTTTTTGGTGTCGTACCAGCCATTTTCGCAGTAAATGGTGTTCTCATCTGAGTAAATAAACGTGGGGCCTTCGAAGTATGCCACTTCGGTATTGCTCGCATAATTGAGTGTGTCCGTTTCAACGCGATACTTTGGGTTTTCGAGCAAGACGCTATCGCGGAAGAAGAACATCTTGGTCTCTGAATTGTAAACACCACTTTTTGATGAAAGTGTATTGTCATTCACCCTGGAAGTAATCACTCCGCCTTGTCGAAATACGGCTGTACTCATCGGGCGATCGTAGTCCAGAATATCCGTTGTCAGAGTCATGTCCTTGTCCTTGAGACGCACGCTATCTCGTACTTCAATAAGCTCCGTAATTCCGTCGTAGAAAAGGGTGTTGCTCAGGAGTGTCAAGGTATCGCCTTGTACAATTTTGACATTGCCGAAGGCGTCAAGGCTGTTGTTCTCGTTGTACAAATAGGCGCTATCGCAGTACATAAGCGCTCCTTTGTGGCGAAACTTAACATTGCCAATAAGGCGCTGCGCATCCAGGCCCATATGCTTGTCGAATTTCAAGCTTTTGGCTCCTAGAAGCTCTATTTGATTCTGACTATAGGCCCCAGAGATAGCAACCAAAACCAGAACGAAGCTTGTAAGGATGTGCTTCAAATTCATGACTCCGGGCATTTCAAATTTGGTGCCAAAGCTATCAGGCTGGTACGGCAGTCCTTTGTATGGTCTGACTACGGTTTGGTCCTACAGACACCACTGTGATCGGTACTTCGAGTTTTTCTTCGAGGTAATCAATATAGGCGCTCAGCTCGGCTGGAAAGTCAGATTCGGCAGTAAGTCCTGTTAGGTCCGTTTTCCACCCCGGAAGTGTTTCGTATACTGGTTTCAGAAGATCCGTGTTTAAGTCGTATGGCAAGTAATCCATGCGCTCCCCATCGTAGGTGTAATGCGTACACACTTTGATTTCATCAAAAACCGAAAGAACATCAGCTTTAGTCATATTCAGCTGAGTTACTCCATTGATCATGATGGCGTATTTCAATGCCGGAAGGTCAATCCACCCACACCGACGAGGTCGGCCAGTAGTAGCGCCAAACTCATGTCCTTCTTTTCGCAAGGTTTCACCAGTTTCATCAAACAGTTCTGTAGGAAATGGACCGCTACCGACGCGGGTACAGTAGGCTTTAAATATTCCGATCACTTCGCCAATGCGAGTGGGGGCTACACCCAATCCAGTGCAGGCACCAGCTGTTACGGTATTTGAAGAAGTAACGAAGGGATAGCTACCAAAATCGATATCGAGCAAACTTCCCTGAGCTCCTTCGGCCAAAACTTTGCGATCTGATTTCAAGAAATCATTAACCGTTTGTTCAGAATCGATGATTTGAAGCGTTTTGATTTTCTCCACTCCTTCAAACCAAGCTTTCTCTTTTTCGGTAATGTCGTACTCAAAGTCGTAATGCGAAAGTATGCGCAAGTGCTTTGACTTAAGCGAGTCGTAGCGCTCTTGGAAGTCGGCTAAGAATAAATCGCCAATTCGCAGACCATTTCGTCCGGTTTTATCCATATACGTTGGGCCGATACCTTTTAGTGTTGACCCAATTTTCTTTTTCCCCTTTTCCGCTTCACTTGCGCCATCTAAAGCACAGTGAGTAGGAAGAATAACGTGAGCCTTTCGAGAAATCTGAAGGGATTTTTTGATGTCCACACCCATCTTTTCGAGGGCGTCAATCTCTTTCTTGAAAATAATCGGGTCTATTACCACACCATTACCAACCAAGTTGACTTTGTCGGGGTGAAAAATTCCAGACGGAATGGTGTGTAGCACGTGTTTTATTTCGTTGAATTCCAATGTGTGACCAGCATTTGGCCCACCTTGAAACCTGGCGATCACATCGTAATGTGGTGTCAAAACATCCACAATTTTTCCCTTTCCTTCATCGCCCCATTGAAGGCCGAGAAGCACGTCCACTTTTGTACTCATGACTATGTCTTACTGAAGTTCTTTAAAATGATCTTCTGCTTCTGCACGATTTGTTTTCATTGTGAAAACAGAGTCCAGTTTGGTTACTGTAAACAGAGATTTTATCCGTGGCTTTGCACCAACAATCACAGCTTCTCCACCTTCATTCCTGGCTTTATTCATCAGGTTGATCAAGATATTAAGCCCTGTGCTGTTCATATACTCGAGCTCGCTCAGGTCAATGATAAATCTCGAAGTACCTTCTTCAAGCTCTTCATCAATCTCAACGCGAACCTCTATCGCCTCTACCTTATCTACCAGTTTGCCACTCATTTCGAGGGTGACAACATCACTGGATTTGTTCAAATTGTATGAGAATGCCATGGGTTAATTATTATTGTTTTGGGTGTCGTCCGAAGACGCATTTTGATCTCTTACCGCGTAAAAATAAAGGCTATGGTGGAGCACTTTTACATCGAGTATTTCTTCGATGGTGCGTTTGATGGTTTCAATTCGTGGGTCGCAAAACTCAAGCACTTCACCCGTATCCGTGCAGATCACGTGATCGTGCTGCTTACTCTCGTGCGACTTTTCAAATTGGGCTAAATTTTTACCAAACTGATGCTTCCGAACAAGATTGCACGCCAGTAAGAGATCCATTGTATTGTACAAGGTAGCTCGGCTAACGCGGTAATTCTTGTTTTTCATTTTGATGTAGAGCGACTCAATATCGAAGTGACCTTCGTAATCATAGATTTCATTGAGTATGGCAAATCGTTCAGGAGTCTTCCTGTGGCCATTCTGCTCCAGATAAGCAGAGAAAATGTTTTTTACTTTTTCTTGTAGCTCTAACGTAGACACGCAGTAGAATTAAAGGACAAAATTAGCCAATTGGACCTAATTAGCACCATGAAATGTAGCGAATCTTATTCATCTGGTTGTTCACCACGTGTAACTGTCAATACGCCTTCCACTTGCTTGAGTTGGTCGATCAAATCGTTGAGGTGGTCGGTATCGTAAACATACACGCTCACATGACCGTCAAAAACGCCGTCATTACTCTCAAATCCAATCGACTTCATGTTGACATTCAGGTCGTTTGAAATGAGTTGGGTAATGTTGGATACTAGTCCGATATCGTCAATTCCCTTGAAGTACACATAGGCGATAAACTCTTTCTCTTTTTGACTCTGCCACTTAGCTTTAATTACGCGATACGCATAGTTGGAACGAAGCTGTACGGCGTTGGGGCAGTTGACCCGGTGAATCTTAATTCCATCATTGATGGTTACGAAGCCAAAAACATCATCGCCTGGTATGGGATTGCAGCAAGGAGCTAGCTTATAGGGAACGTCTTTTTCGTCATCGCCAACAAACAAGGTGTCCTTGTGGCCAGGGGTTTTTGTTTTTGGGCCTTTGCCTGGTTGGTTTACAGGGGTATCTTCTTTCTCAAAATGAATATTGTTCTTCTCAATGGTGAAGCCCTTCATTTTTTTGAGCGAGATCTTGTCCTTCGCTATATCGTGGTATAGATCTAATGCTGCTTTGTACCCGTAGAATTTTTCGAGTTCACTTACATTTCTACTGTTGAACGTAACTCCAAGACTCTTAAATTTTCTTTGAACTTGCTCCTTTCCGAGACTGGCAATCTGCTTTTGCTCTTCTTTTAATGCAGTTTTGATTTTAGATTTTGCCTTGGCCGTAACCACAAAGTTCAACCAATCTTCCTTCGCTTTTTGCTTTTTGGAAGTTAGAATTTCAATCTGGTCGCCACTTTTGAGCGGGTGACTCAGCGGTACCAGTTTTTGATTGACCTTGGCACCAATACATGATTCACCCACCTGAGAGTGAATGTCGAAAGCAAAGTCGAGCGCTGTGGCTCTGGATGGAAGTGTTTTGAGTTCTCCCTGTGGGGTGAAAACAAAAATCTCATCACTAAATAAGTTGAGCTTAAAATCGTCGATGAAATCGATGGCTTCTTCGCTATTGCTATCGAGCATTTCCCGAATTCGAGAGAGCCAGATATCCAAGCTGCCTTCTTCGTCTGTTTGCGATTTGTACTTCCAGTGGGCGGCGTAACCCATTTCGGCTACTTCGTCCATGCGCTCGGTTCTGATCTGAACTTCCACCCATTTTCCCGTCGGGCTCATCACTGTGGTGTGCAGCGATTCGTATCCGTTCGATTTAGGAGTTGAGATCCAATCTCGCAGCCTATCGGGGTTTGGTTGGTAAAAGTCAGTCACGATAGAGTATATCTTCCAACAGTCGGCTTTCTCACGCTCGGGTGGCGTGTCTATGATGATTCGTACAGCAAAAAGGTCGTAGATTTCTTCGAATGGAATATTCTTGGTGTGAATCTTATTCCAAATGCTGTGAATGGACTTTGGTCGACTCTTGACCACATAATTGAATCCTTCCTTATCAAGCTCTCTTCTGATTGGAAGGGTGAATCGATTGATAAAGCGTGTACGGACGGCCTGACCTTTTTTGAGCTTGGTTGTAATTTCGTTGTACTCTTCTGGCTCTGTGTATTTGAGAGCTAAATCTTCTAGTTCCGTTTTGATGGAGTACAGTCCCAAGCGGTGGGCCAGGGGTGCGTACATAAAAGATGTCTCGCTAGCGATTTTGAGCTGCTTATCGCGTCGCATGCTTTCAAGCGTCCGCATATTGTGCAGCCTATCGGCGAGTTTGATCAAAATCACCCGGACATCATCACTCAGGGTGAGAAGCATCTTCTTGAAGTTCTCGGCCTGAATGCTTACCGTGGTGTCAAAGACGTCGGCTATTTTGGTGAGACCGTCAATGATAGACCGAACTTTATCTCCAAAAAGATGCTCTACGTCGTCGAGTGTAAGCTCCGTGTCTTCTACCGTATCGTGAAGCAATGCGCTCACGATGGCTGTTGTTCCCAGACCTATTTCTTCGGCTACTATTCGCGCTACGGCTATCGGGTGGTAGATGTATGGCTCACCCGATTTTCTTCGCATGTCTTTGTGCGCTTCGAGCGCTACATCAAAAGCTTTTCTGACAATTTTTTTGTCTTCTGGGGTCTTGACGTGTTTCGCCACTCGAAGCAATCCGCGGTAGCTCGAAAGAATCTCCTTCTTCTCTTGTTCTAAGTCTATATTGTCTAGGTTCATAGGGGCTTAATGCGCGACTTATTTAGCGGGTAGAATCTTATTACTCACTTCACCAAACCCAACGCGAACACCATCTTTTTGGCAATGGCCACGCATGATAACTGTATCGCCATCTTGCAAGAATTTGCGTTCTGATCCATCAGGCATTTGGATTGGTTTTGTTCCCTTCCATGATAGCTCCAGCATAGATCCGTAACTAGAAGGCTCTTTTCCTGAAATGGTTCCAGACCCCATCATGTCTCCACACTTCACGTTGCAGCCGTTTACCGTGTGGTGAGCGAGTTGCTGGTTCATACTCCAGTACATATACTTGAAGTTAGATTCACAAACCGTGTGCTCGTCACTATTTTCAGGCTTGATCAGTACGCTCAAGTTTAGGTCAATATTCTTGTTTCCTTCGCACTCGAGGTAAGGAAGTACCGGAGGGTCTTGCTTTGGACCTTCCACACGGAAAGGCTCGAGAGCGTCGAGGGTAACGATCCATGGCGATACGGAAGATGCGAAATTCTTAGCGAGAAACGGCCCAAGTGGAACATACTCCCACTTCTGAATGTCTCGAGCCGACCAATCGTTGAATAGCATTAATCCAAAAATATAGTCGTCGGCTTCGCTCGTTGAGATGCGATCTCCAAGTGGTTTTCCTTCGAAAGTCACAAATGCCGTTTCAAGCTCAAAATCGAGTAGCTTACATGGACCAAATACGGGTGGCGCGCTATCGTCGGGACGCGTTTGTCCAACCGGACGGTGAATAGGCACGCCTGAAGGAATGATGGATGAACTACGACCGTGATACCCTACAGGAATGTGTTTCCAATTTGGAAGCAAAGCATTGTTCGGGTCGCGAAACATAGTTCCTACGTTGGTAGCATGCTCAATACTTGAGTAAAAGTCGGTGTAGTCACCTACTTGAACCGGTAGCAACATTTCTACGTCAGTTTGCTTCTTGATAACCAGTTCGCGAAGAGCAGCGTCGTCGCGCAGATCGCTATTGTTTTCATCCAAAAGCTCTGATAGGCGGCTTCTCAATTTGCGAATCCCTGCCTTTCCGCTTTTCATCACGGAGTTCAAAACAGGCTGGGCATATGCCGACTCTTCGATGCCCACATTGGCCAACAGACCGGCCTTGGCTAGTTCGAATAAATCGACAACAAAATCACTAATGGCCGTACATACACGGACACCTGTGGCTTCTGTGCTATACACTCCAAATGGAATGTTTTGAATGGGAAAATCACTGTTTTTATCAACGTCGATCCAAGATCGCTTCTTCGGGTCGTTTGCAGGTATACTCATTTTAAAATCTCCTAATATTTATGCTTGAGCAAAAAGGGGAAACACCTTCATTAGCTCATTTACTTCTCTTTTAATTTCACTCAACTTTCCATCATCGTCTTTGCTCATCAGCGCGCGATCGATTAAATCAACGATTCCATCCATTTGATCAGCTTTAAGGCCCCGAGTAGTGATAGCTGGAGTTCCAACTCGCATTCCACTTGTTACAAACGGCGATTTATCGTCGAATGGCACCATGTTTTTATTTACCGTGATATCGGCTTTGATCAGAGTGTTTTCGGCTTCTTTTCCGGTAATCGACTTCGAACGCAGATCGATCAACATGCTGTGGTTGTCGGTTCCACCACTGATTACCTGGTAACCGCGATCAACAAAAGCTTTGGCCATAGCTTGCGCATTTTCGACCACTTGCTTGCAATAGGTTTTGTACTCATCCGAAAGTGCTTCGCCAAAGGCTACGGCCTTTGCAGCAATAACGTGTTCTAATGGTCCACCTTGCGTGCCTGGAAAAACGGCCGAGTCGAGCAGTGAAGACATCTTGCGAACCACTCCTTTTGGCGTTTTGATCCCCCATGGATTATCGAAGTCTTCACCCATCATGATGATTCCACCGCGAGGCCCGCGAAGTGTCTTGTGCGTCGTGGATGTTACGATGTGACAATGCGGAAATGGATTGTTCAAAATACCGCAGGCAATCAATCCACTCGGATGCGAAATATCGGCTAGCAAAAGGGCGCCAATCGAATCTGCAATAGCTCGCAAACGAGCATAGTCCCAGTCACGAGAATATGCTGAAGCTCCACAGATGATGAGTTTGGGCATTTCTTTTTTCGCATTCTCCTCGAGCTTGTCGTAGTCGATCATACCCGTTTCTTTTTCTACTCCGTAAAAACACGGAACGTAGAGCTTGCCTGAAAAATTGACTGGTGAACCATGTGTGAGGTGACCACCATGAGAAAGGTCAAAGCCCATGATTTTATCGCCTGGCTTCAAAACAGCGAGCATCACTGCTGCATTGGCCTGAGCTCCACTATGGGGCTGCACATTGGCCCAAGTGGCACCAAAAAGTTCTTTCAGTCGATCTATCGCCAAATTCTCGGTTTGATCCACAAATTCACATCCGCCGTAATAACGCTTACCGGGAAGTCCTTCGGCGTATTTGTTGGTCATGACAGAACCCATGGCTTCCATCACTTGATCACTTACAAAGTTTTCAGATGCGATAAGTTCTATTCCTTCTAATTGACGTTCCTTTTCTTTTTGGATAATGTCAAAAACGGCGGTATCTCTTTTCATTTATTATGATTTCAGGAAAACTTCAAAATTAGAAAATACTTCATGATTGCTTAATTTTGTGCTCATGACTTCGTCAAAAAATCAAGAATTAAATCAGTTCGAAGGAAAGCACTACCTGGTCTTGTTTGACGGAGTCTGCAACCTCTGCAATTCAACCGTACAATTTGTCATTCGAAGAGACAAATCTCGCCAGTTCAAATTCGCGAGTTTGACTTGGCCTATTGCCGAAAGAGTGGCTGAAGAGTTTCCGCAAATCAAAGGGTTTGATAGCATACTGGTCTATTCGAGTGGAAAAGTTTACGACAGAAGTTCGGCGGCTTTGAAAATCGCTGGTGGCCTGGGTGGATTGTGGCCTTTGATGGGTGTTTTCTGGATCATTCCGAAGTTTCTTCGCGATGCCGTTTATCAATTCATCGCACGAAACCGGTACAAATGGTTTGGCAAAAAGGACTATTGTATGATGCCATCTCCAGATACAGCTGATCGGTTTATGCCGGCGAAATAGTTTGTCCTTCTTGTTCAGTAGCAGAGTTAGGTAGTGGAGTTTCAGTTTCCAAAATACGTAGAGAAGATTGCCAGTATATCTGGCATTGGCGAGTTAGTGAGTATTGAAAAAATCCAATCCCTATGGAGTGATTACGGTGCTATTTATCGAATATATTTGAGCGGTGGGGCAAAATCTTCAGTTATCCTGAAGTATATCGACTTATCTCAAAAGGGGGAACACCCTCGTGGTTGGGCGGGAAACCAATCACATCAGCGCAAGCTAAAGTCTTACCGAGTAGAATGGGCGTGGTATCAGCACTATGCAGGTCGACTCCCAACACAAATTAAAGTGCCCGACCTTATTTCTGCGGGCGAAGAAGGCCACGTGCAATGGATGATTCTGGAAGATTTGAGTCCAAAATTTCCCGATCTCAAGCAGGCTTGCAATTTGACCGAAGCTGAATCTGTCGTCAAGTGGTTAGCGGGTTTTCACGCGAATTTCATTCATGCCGTCCCGGATAAATTGTGGCAAACGGGAACTTATTGGCACTTAAACACACGGCCTGATGAGTGGGATGCTATGGATCAATCAGAGCTTAAGGCGAGAGCAGGCGAGATCGACCAAGTTCTGGGTTCAGCTCACTATCAAACCATCGTACACGGTGATGCCAAAGTGGCTAATTTTTGCTTTGGAGAAAATGACCGGGTAGCTGCCGTCGATTTTCAATACGTAGGTGGCGGGGTGGGTGTCAAAGACGTTGCTTATTTCTTAGGAAGCTGCTTTTCTAGCGAAGCCTGTGAACTCTATGAAGATCACTTGCTGGACTACTATTTCGCAGTGCTGCGCCAGGCTATGGCTATGCAGGATGTGGATGTTGAAAAGCTTGAGGCTGAATGGCGAGAGCTGTATCCGCTGGCCTGGGCTGATTTCAATCGCTTTCTGCTCGGGTGGATGCCATCTCACCAAAAATTACATCGGCATGCCTTGTCGAAGAACAGTGAAGCCATTGCATTTTTGGACAAAAAAAACACCAAATAAAAAACCCCTGACGAAATCGCCAGGGGTCTTTTTTTATCTTGAGTCAGATTAGTTTGCTGAAAGGTACTCAGCTACTCCGTCATGCGTTGCAGACATCGCTACTTTACCTTTTGTCCAGTTTGCTGGGCAAACTTCACCGTTTTCTTCGAAGTACTGAAGGGCATCAACCATTCTCAACGCTTCTTCCACGTTTCTTCCAAGAGGAAGGTCGTTTACTATTTGGTGCTTAACCACTCCTTCTTTGTCGATAAGGAAAAGCCCACGGTAAGCGATAAGCTCACCCTCAGCCTGAAGCATACCCGCTTCATCGTAGTAGAAGTCTCCAGCTAGAACGTCGTAGTTGCTTGAGATTGTTTTGTTCGTGTCAGCAACGATTGGGTAAGTAACACCTTTGATACCTCCGGCATTTTTTCCCATTTGAAGCCATCCCCAGTGAGACTGCTCAGTATCTGTAGATACAGCAATAACTTCAACATTTCTCATTTTGAACTCTTCCAATTTCTCTTGGAATGCGTGAAGCTCAGTTGGGCAAACAAATGTGAAATCTTTCGGGTAGAAGAAAAGTAACACGTATTTTCCTTTGAACTGCTCCAATGTGAAATCTGAAACAATATTTTGACCGTCAACAACGGCAGCAGCGCTAAATCCTGGCGCTTTTTTTCCTACTAGTACTGACATTTTTTATCGATTTAATTTACTGCAAAGTTAAGTTAGAATAAGGTGATTTCTAGCTATGATCATTGCTTTTGTCTATCGAATAATAGACAGGAATTTACATCAGCAACACGAGTAGCAAACCGGCTATTATTGCCGCCATTTTCTTCCAGCTCAGTTTGTGGTGTTCTTCGGCTTCGAATATGATGGTGGTAGCCACGTGTAGGAAAATTCCGACGGCCACCGCTAGTACAGCACCGTACACATACTCTGGATTGGCTGATGAATTTGACAAGACCCAAGAGCCAACAAGCATACCAATCGGAGTGGCTAAAGTGTAAATAAAAATGTAGAGAAATACCCGTGCTTTCGACTCAAAAAAGTGGTAAAGAAGGGCTGCCAAGGCTATGGCTTCAGGGACTTTGTGGACCACGATTCCTGTGAGCAATGCCTCGTGGTGGGAGTGGTGTACATGATCAATTTCAATAGAGTCTGCCAATGGCATACCTTCGATAGCTGAGTGGATGAAAAGACTCACATATATTCCCAAAGGAAAAACCTTCGATTCTCGGTCACTGGCATGAATGTGCCCGTGTTCAACGCCTTTGGAAAAAAAATCCATCAAGATCTGAAGCAGAAACCCGACCAGGATAAAGTAACCAGCCTGACGGCCAAGACTTTGGTAGATTTCGGGCAGTAAATGCAGTACAGATAAGGCAAGTAGGTATGCACCCGAAAATGCGAGTAGGATTTTTACGTTTTTGGTCATCCGCCCATGAAGGTAGATGCCCAGTGCCCCACCAATAAGCCCTGCCAAGATTGGCATCAGTATATCTAATAGGTTCATTTCGTTTTTCTGGCAATTAGGATGAGTCTTTCAGACGAAGCTGGTTTAAATGCATTGAGGTGATAATCTCCAAATGTGTCGAGTACTTCAAACCCAGCTCGCTGAAACATACCCATCAAGTCATTGATTCCAAATGCTCTCACACGCTCTTCGAATTCATGGACCTGATCCTGGTTTATCACCTTTATTTTTTTGACGATAAATCCATCGGCTACAGTACGGCTGATCTCGAATTTCACTCCATCAATCTCTTCTCGGCTTTCCGAAATCAACCCATTGATCACGACATTCGAATTCATAAAATCGAGCAAAAAGATCCCCTTTGGTTTTAGGTTGAAGTTAGCTGATTTCAATACGTCCAAATTATCTTCGATCGAATCAAAATACCCAAAGCTGGTAAAGAGATTTACGATATAGTCAAACGTCGCTTCTCGATAAGGGTGGCGCATGTCGTGCACGTCAAAGTGCAGCCCATCGGTCTCCAATCTTTTGGCTCTTTCGATATTGAACTCCGACAAGTCTAATCCTGTGACCCGAAACCCCTTTTGGTTGATGTATACACTATGTCTTCCTTTTCCACAGGCTAGATCCAAAAAAGTTGCATCATTTTTGGGAGCAAAGTATTTCAGCAAATTATCAATAAACATGGCAGCTTCTACCTGATCTCTATTGCGATAGAGTAGGTGGTAGTAAGGGGAGTTAAACCACGATCGATACCAAGAATCAGATCTCATAAAAGGGCGTTTTGCCTATCAATTTGCAAGGTGCGAAACTACAATACTTCCTTCTAATTTAATTAACAAGTCAATGATGAAACAATTACCCCTTCAGAAAGGGGTAGGGAAGGCAAAAATGTATTTTTGAGAAAATTCAATTCCATTGACGCAAATACAGGAGATATTTGATCTATATGATACAATGGAGAAGAAGAACATCATGCTCTCTTTTAAGGGAGATATGTCAAGTGAGCTTCTCTCTTCCATTTTGCTGATTATAGAGCGCAAACTCGACCTATTTGGAGAGAGTGCCAAAGTGAAAAAACGGATGTTCAACATCTTGGTTGAATGTCTCCAGAACTTACACCACCACATCGAAAGACCACCCGAAGGAAGCGGTGAAGACACGCCATCGGTCATAGTTATGGTCGCTAAAAATGTTACCGGGTACTCCATCATTACTGGAAACTTTGTTTTGACCAACAATGCCGACATGCTTAAGGAGCGACTGGAAGAGATAAACGGGATGACCAAAGATGAAGTGAAAGACTTGTACAAATCTGTACTGGCCAATGGTAAAATGTCTGAAAAAGGCGGCGGCGGTCTTGGTATGATAGACATTGCCAGAAAAAGTGGTGAGAAGTTAGAGTTTGGCTTTATCCCCTTTGCCAATGGGAGCTCGTTTTTTAGCCTTAATGTGAAAGTAAAACAAGATTAATCCTTATGGAGAATATTTCTATTGACGGAACACCAAAAACACCAACTGTCAATTTCAACTCGGAGTCGGGAGTCTTACTTATAAAAGGGAGATCAATCCCCGAAAATTCAATTGATTTTTACAAGCCACTCTTCCAGTGGATCGATACATATGCCCAAAGTGCAAAAGATAAAACGGAAGTGCATATGCAGCTTGAGTACTTCAACACCAGTAGCTCAAAATGTATACTAGATGTTTTTAAGAAGCTTGAGCAGATTAAAAAAGCGGGTAAGGATGTCTCCGTAATCTGGCACTACGAAGAAGATGATGAAGATATGCTGGAAGCAGGTGAAGACTACGATGCCATTATCGACATTGACTTTGATATGGTCAAAGTAGAAGAGCTGTAATCAGACTTTGAAAAGAATTAAAAAAAGCGGGTTAATCCCGCTTTTTTATTTTGATAGAGCTGAGTTCCATTCCTCTTTCCAATAAGCTGATGGCTCTTGGAAATACGTTGAAGAATAGGCAAATAGCTAGTGTGATAGTCATTCCCCAAAGTACGAGGATGTTGGCGTAGAACGTGTCGATAAAACGACCGAAAAGATTCTTTGCTGGCGCGTAAAAATGTGCTTCAAAAAAACTGCTATTGTAGGGCATTAGGTAGATTAGATCTTTCTTCTGAATGAGTTCTCCATTGTGCTCTACAATGTAATTCACATCGTTCCGATTTGTAGCGAATACTTCGAGTTGATCGTTCTTGTGATCGTTGATTAAGTTTTGAAATTCTACACCTTCGTCATTGGTTTTAGTCATGGCGTAGATGGTCGTTTCTTTCGACTTGTCAGCTTTTAAATAGACGCGCTTGTAGTGCTCATTGAGCGCATCAAGGTGACCACGTAGGGCCTTGAGAACATCTTTGTCTACATGCTCAGGCGTGAGCATATCGGCTTGTTTAAAGTCGAGGTTTTTTAGAAAATTGTTTTCTTTTTCAATTTCGTTTTTAATCACGAGTAAGTCGTTTTCAACCACGGCCAGGTCATCGCCAGATTGCATGGTGCGCTCAACGGTAGCGACCTTGTTTCGAAGCTCGGTGAGCCAGTAGTCCTTTTTCCAGTTCGAAAACTTTTTGCGCTTTTCCAATTCAAAGAACTCACGCTCGTAGTCGTTCCACTTGTATTGGGTCACAGCAATAGCTTCGTATGCCCAGCGACTCGCCATGATGTTTCCGATCCACGGCACACCTTCTTGCGATGCAAAAATGGGGTTGAGCTTATCAAAGCGTACGATGATTCCACTAAACAAGAGCTGTGGGATGATAATAATAGGAATGAGAATGTAAATAACCTTCGCCGAATTGAAGCTCGCCGAAATGTTGAGCCCAAGGATATTGGCAAAAGAACAAGTCGAGAATAGGATGAGCCAGTAAGGCAAAGTCATGCCCTGAATTTCGAGAATGTAGTTTCCGATAATGACAAAAAGGAACATTTGCAGTGCCGAAATGGCGAGCATGATTCCGATTTTACTGTACAAGTAGCTGCTTCGCGAAAGATTCAGGAAAGACTCGCGCTGCCTGATTTTCTTGTCGCGAATGATCTCTTCTGAACTCACCGTAAGTCCAATGAAGAGAGCCACAATCACCGAAATGAAAATGTATACAGGGATATTTTCGTTTTCGCGGAAGATGTAGCTTTCGCCCAATCCACCTGGAATAAAAAACCGCATAAAGAAAGCCAAAATCATAGCCAGAGCAGGGGCTTCCAAAAGGTTGATCAGAACGTACTGGCGATTTGTGAGCTTCGAAAGAATATCCCGCTTCATAAACACACCGAACTGCTTGATCTTTGTCGGAATGGTAAATCCAGTTTCTGGTATTGGCTGCGCTTCTTGGTATTCTGGAAACTCGGTCTCGATGTTTTCTTTATACAGCTCATTCCACTCCTTTGGCGTAATTTTTCGCTGATGGGTCAGGTTTCCAAATTCATCTACAACCTTCGATTCGATGATGTTGAAGATTTCTTCGGTCTGAACATTTCCACAAATGTGACACTCCGCTTCATCACAGTTGATGTGATCAACCATTTTCTTGAAGTATACCAAGCTGTCAACGGGGTTTCCGTAGTAGATGGGGTAGCCACCATTGTCCATTACCAATAGGCGATCAAACATCTTGAAGATGTCTGAAGATGGCTGGTGAATAACCACAAAAATCAACTTACCCTTCAAGCTTAGCTCTTTGAGTAAGTCCATAATATTTTCTGAATCGCGAGATGAAAGACCCGATGTAGGCTCATCGACGAAAAGCACAGCAGGTTCTCTGATCAGCTCTAGGGCGATGTTTAGCCTTTTTCGCTGACCACCACTAATGGTTTTATCCAATGGATTCCCAACTTTGAGATCAGAAGTCTCAGAAAGACCAAGAGTCGAGAGAAGTTCGTTGACAAGGTCAGTAATCTCTTCGCTCGATTTTTGGCCAAAGCAGAGCTTGGCGTTGTAGAATAAGTTTTGAAAAACCGTAAGCTCTTCAACGAGTAGATCGTCTTGAGCCACATATCCGATCAGTCCTTCCAACGAGTCTGACTCGTGATGAATATCGATGCCGTTGATGGTGATTTTACCATTCGACGGATTTAAGTTTCCATTTAGGACATTCAGCAAGGTAGATTTTCCACTACCGCTGGCTCCCATTATTCCGACTAGCCTGCCGTCTTCTTCGTACAGGTTTACATCTTGTAGTCCGATGTTTCCACGTTTGAATTTGTACTCAACATGGTCGGCGCGGAAGTAGATTTTCTCGCGATTACCATCGTTGAGAAATGCTCCGATCAAATCGCTGTAGTAGATCGGTTTGATCTTACTACCCCTAATAGATGCTCCTTGGTTCAGAACGTAGAAGCGATCGCTATATACCACTTGACCTGAGATATTATAGCTTCCTTCCCCTCTGTACTTAATGAAATGAAGATTGACACTAGGAAGTCTCAGAACGCGAATGTATCCTTCTAGACCTTCGCAGAGAAAGTGCTTTCCGAATCCAGCTCCCGAATCAGTGCTATCCGTGATATACATCACGTTTGGAGATTCAATCAACTCCGTTTCAAGCTCACCAACGAAGTGTTTTGCAAGTCTAAACTCTTCTAGGTCAAAATTAAAAGTGTCCGCCACGGTATTGACGAACTCATCTTCCAATTCAGAAACTTCGGTATGGGTGTGAACAAACTCCAGTAGGCGAATCAATACAATGACTTTCTGCCGTTGGGTAAGTTCTTCGTTTATCTGCGTGCAAATCCGAAGTACTTTCACGGAGTTTACAGATGTCCGTTTCTTCTCGCCATTCTTTCTCTTGGAGACTTTTTGGTACTTCTCAACGTACTCGTCAAAATTCTCTAGGTAACTATTTACAACAGTTACAGGGAGTCTTTCCTTTAGGAAGGACTCCACAATTTGACGGCCAATCAGGCCATCGGTATGGTCAGGATCGAATCGTGCAATAATTGCAAACAATTGCAGCAGTGCGTTCAGTATTCGTTCGCTCATAGTTTTAAGGGTATAAAAAAAGCGCCCCGAATTCGAGGCGCTTTTCAAGTCGTTCATTTAAACGTTTATCGCTCAAATCCGATTAATAGTACGGCACATCCTGATTTTTGTTTCGTTAAGTCAATATGAGCTTTCACTTTGGCGTCGATGGTATGTTCAAATTCGAAATCCCAGTAGACGCTATTCCCGTGATCGGCATTTGAGAAAAGCACGTTTCCATCGGTGTCTTCTAAGGTAAATACGAGTTGTTCGCCCACAAGGCCTAAATAGGATGATATCCTATAATTGGATCCGCCAAAAAAGGTGGTGTGAAATTCAGCTTCTTGATCTTCGAAGAGCAAGGCGCGATACACCTGACCATCAGAAATGTAGTCTTGACCTAGGGCTTTGGCCGCCAAGGTTGCGGTACTATCGCATTGGGCAAAGCTATTAAAGCCTAGGAAGGATGAGCAGAGAAGGAGTAATACGAGTCTCAGATTTTTCATGATGCTTGCAGGATTAATTGTCGGAGCTCGGAAACTCTCGAAGAAATCTCTTTTTGAGTTTCAGGTTTCATTATAAATATGGTCTGACTCTTTATGGTCGTTTTTTTGGCTTCGGCATTCGTTATCGATGGTTTGTATGAATAGGTACGAATCACGTTGTCGTAAGCCATGTTCAAACTATCCATTTTAGTCAGGAATGGACTATCCGTCAAGTTTTCATCGCCGAGTTTATGTAAAATGTTGCAGAGTGTTTCAATGGTCACTTTCTGTTCGGCTATACGTTGTTTAGCTTCATCTATTCCGCTCTCTGCAGCTACACAGGTCAGGAAAGTAGATTCGATCCAACCACCGGCGAGTACCAAAGTGGCAATATCTACCCGATCGTTTTCTTTGAGATAGGCATCGGCTGCTCGGTAAAATTGTCCGCTGAGAATGAGTAGTGAATCGGCATTGCCTACATGGCCACCAAGCCTCTTCATCAGCTCAACGTCGATAGCACCTTTTACCTCCAATTTTTCAGCAAGAGTTTCTAGTGCTTTGAATTGCTTAAGAGCGCGTTGACCATCGTTGTAAAGCGAAGCATAAGCCATGTCTGTACCGGCAATTCCCATATTTAGTGCCATATCGGTTCTGGAGACTAAGGCACCAGCGCGCTGTGGGTCTCCCAGCTTTTCGGCTTCGAAGGGTGCGCCCGAATTTTTAACCAAAATGGCTGTTTGGATCGGCGAAGGAATTCCAAACAATTCTCCAGCCACGTTGAGTACAGACGATTTTGTACTGTCCACTTCAACGTTGCTAATGTCTTTTTCACTTGTTACCTGCCTTTCGTGACAGGAGCTAAGGGCCAATGCTCCAAGGGCAAGGCCAACTAGTAATGTTTTATTGATGGACGTCATAGTCATGGTTTCAATATTTTCGAAATTACCCTTTTCGTAGGGACTGCTGACAAAATCAGTTTCAACTTATCGCCAAATCGATGTTCGTTTTAATCCCCAAATCAAAGCGATGGCACTAACGCCGCAAACTGCCCCATAAACTAGTGCTGAATTCCATTCGGAAAAAAGAATCTTTCCTGTCAAAAAT
This sequence comes from Bacteroidia bacterium, assembly GCA_030427905.1. Taxonomy (GTDB): domain Bacteria; phylum Bacteroidota; class Bacteroidia; order Flavobacteriales_D; family Cryomorphaceae; genus CBDDKU01. The sequence continues at coordinate 374,368 of JAUICL010000003.1, read as the reverse complement.
AGAATGCTGTAGGCGAGCACCACGGCCGATATCCAACAAGTGAACAAAGGGAATAGACTTGTTTTGGTCTCATCTTCACTGCGAAACGGTGCCCAGTTTCCATCCGGTTTTACTTGGTTGTAAAATCGCGTCAATACGGCATTCGATTCTGGACTCGTGAGCAAAGTCACAATTATCCACGTGATAGTGGTAAATCCGACGGTGAAGAAGAAACTGTTGGGAAACTCCCAACCGAATCCGTATCGAGATACGGTGAAAGCCACGAATGGTGCAACCGTTGCGGAAATCTCGCTCCAGGCGTTGATCCGCCACCAATACCAGCGCAGAATCAGGACGAGTCCGAGCCCGGCTCCGCACTCCATGATAAATGACCACACTCCACTGATGGATGTCATTTGAGTGGTAACTGCTAAACCGAGTGCCATCAATATAACGGTCGTAATACGCGAAGCACCTACATATCCCTTTTCACTTAGATTGGGATTGATAAAACGCTTATACAAATCATTCACCAAATACCCAGCTCCCCAGTTGAGTTGAGTGGAAATGGTACTCAAGTAGGCTGCAAGAAAGGAAGCCAGCAATAGACCCTTGAGTCCAATTGGAAGAAAGTCGCGCATGGCCCAGACGTATGTTTTTCCGAATTCTGCGGCTGTTACACCTTCGTTGGTCATGGGATTCATTTCGGGATAGATGAGAAGACACGACAGAGCAACCAATATCCAAGGCCATGGACGAAGACAATAATGTGCGACTTGGAAGAGTAGCGTAGCATACACGGCTCCCTTCTCCGTACGAGTACTCATCATTCGCTGAGCAACGTATCCGCCACCACCTGGCTCCTGACCGGGATACCAGCTGGCCCACCACTGCACACCGAGATAGGCTAGAAATGACCCAACGCCAATCGACAAACTTTGTAATCCATCATCACCACCGATAGTGGGAAAGAAGCTAAAAAGTGAATCGGGCAAGGAAGTCCGAAGACCAGTTAAACCACCTACTTCGGGTTGATTGACTACAATAACTGAAAGAATAATCGTTCCAGTGATCGCCACACAAAACTGGACCACATCCGTCACCGCTACGCCCCAAATTCCGGAAAGGGAAGTGTAGATGGCTGCAAAGATCATTGCGCCACCTAGAATCCAGTATACCGTTGAAAGTTCGAGTCCGAAAAAGGCCTGTAGGATTGAAATCATGGCGAGATTCACCCAACCGATGATCATGATATTCATGAAAAGTCCCAGATACACACTCTTGAATGCGCGAAGTATTTTGGCTGGAACTCCACCATAGCGAAGCTCGATCAGTTCGATTTCGGTCAAGACACCAGCCCGGCGCCAGAGCTTGGCGAAGAAAAAAGTGGTCAGCATTCCACCTGCCAGAAAACTCCACCAGAGCCAGTTTCCGGAAATTCCATTTTGTCCAACTAGTTCTGTTACAGCAAGTGGTGTGTCTGCAGCAAAAGTGGTGGCTACCATCGAGATACCGGCAATAAGCCAAGGCATATCGCGATCGCCTAAGAAAAAACTGACCAAACTTTTGGATGCACGCTTTCTAAAATACAGTCCGATCAATAAGCTGATAATTAGAAATCCGGCTATGATTAGCCAATCTACAAAGTGTAATTCCATAGTCGAAAAATAACTCAATTGTCATGAGCGTGGTGAAGTGGGGCAATCAACTTGCCACTAATCTTTGTTGGTAATTTGAAGTAAATTCGCTCTCCAATTAGTTGAACAGAATTATTTGAAAACCTACTTCGCAGATATTGTCTTGCCCTTGGCGGTGCCCAATGCCTTTACCTATCGCATTCCACAAGATTTGAATGACTACATTCAAATCGGGATGCGTGTGATAGTGCCTTTCGGTGTCCAGAAATTGATGACTGGAGTAGTGATTGCCATTCATGAGAATCCGCCCAAAAACTATACAGCGAAGTACGTTGATAGCATACTCGAAACTGACCCAATAGTTACGCAGAAGCAAATCAAGTTTTGGGAATGGATGTCGACCTATTATCTCTGTCACCGAGGCGAAGTTTTACTGGCTTCATTGCCTGCTGGATTGCGACTATCGAGCGAGAGTTCCTTTATCTTAAATCCAGCTTTCGATGGAGATACCACTGGTTTTACGGAGCGTGAGATGACGGTTGTAGAAGCTATTTCGAACCGCGAAGTGCTATCGGCCGATGAGATTTCGAAGGTGCTCGGGGTGAAAAAGTATCAACCTATTCTCAAAAGACTTTTGGAAACTGGAGCGGTGATGATCATGGAAGGGGTCAAGGAGCGATATACTCCGAAAACGGAAACGCTCGTGAAGCTCAGTCCGTCTATCAAATCTGAATCTGAGCTTCAGCTCGCTTTCGAACAAGTGTCTCGGGCAGCTAAGCAGGAAGCCGTTTTGCTCACATTTTTAGGTGAAACTCAGGAGATGCCAGAAGGGCAGAAAATAATAAGCAAGACGCTCCTCCAGAAAAAAGCAGATGCAACTGCCACACAAGTGAAGGCCTTGGTAGAAAAGGGAATTCTTGAGCTGGAAGAAGTTATTGTCGATCGCATCGCACCATTTTTGGGAGACACAAAAGCACTACCTGAATTAAGTGAGATTCAAGACAAAGCCCTTCGATCTATAAAAGGCTTTTTTGAGCAAAACAAGGTGACCTTGCTTCACGGAGTTACGGCTTCAGGGAAGACAGAAGTGTATATAAATTTGATTAGAGAGTGTCTAGATCGAGGCGAAGAAGTACTCTTTATGGTGCCGGAGATTGCCCTAACGGCTCAAATGATTGGCAGGATGCAACGACACTTCGGTGACGACGTACTGGTTTATCACTCCAAATTCAACCAACAGGAGCGGGTGGAGATTTGGAACAAAGTGCTTTACAACAAGCCCGGATCAGGTAAGCTAGTTCTCGGTGCTAGGAGCGCGGTGTTTTTGCCCTATAGCCATTTAGGGCTAATCGTGGTTGACGAAGAACACGAGTCATCTTACAAACAAATGGACCCTGCGCCGCGATACAATGGGCGCGATTCGGCTATCGTCCTGGCTCAAATACATGGAGCTAACACCATTTTGGGTTCGGCTACCCCTTCGTTTGAATCCATGCATAATGCCGAGTCTGGCAAGTATGGATACGTTGAGATGGGCGAGCGTTTTGGTGGGATGTTGATGCCTTCCATCACTACGGCGAAACTAGGAGCAAAGCAAGGAGCCAAGGGGTATTTTACCCTCGATCTCATCCAATCTATTACAGAAGCATTGGCTTCTCAAGAGCAGGTAATCTTATTTCAAAACAGAAGAGGGTATAGCCCTGTGGTTATTTGTCAGGTTTGTGGATGGTCGCCTGAGTGCACTCGATGTGATGTCACCGCTACATTCCACAAGAGCAAGGACCGGTTGGTGTGCCATTACTGTGGAAGCAAGTATACTGTGCCGGTCACATGTCATTCTTGCGGATCGCATAAACTAGATGTGGGCGGATACGGTACGGAGCGCATCGAAGAAGAAGTGGCCATACACTTTCCCAAGGCGAAAATCGCTCGTTTGGATCTCGACGCGACAAGATCTAAAAATGCCTATCAACAAATTATTTCTGACTTTCAATACGGAAACATCGATATTTTGATTGGAACACAGATGGTCACCAAAGGGCTCGACTTCGATCGGGTTCGGGTGGTGGGTATTCTCAATGCTGATCTTTTGGTTCGGTATCCCGATTTCCGATCTACCGAAAGAGCATTTCAGCTTATGACCCAAGTGGCAGGACGCGCGGGGCGTAGAGATAAGCGTGGAAAGGTACTGGTCCAGACCTACGACCCAGAGCAATGGATTGTACAGCGTGTTATCAATGGCGACTACCTACCCGTTTTTCAGCACGAGATGGCAGAGCGCAAGAATTTCCACTATCCACCATACACCCGAATGATTTCCTTGATGTTCCGACACAAGGAATTGGAACTGGTGGACTTTACAGCAGGTGAATACTTCAAAGGGCTGAAAACATTTATTGAGAGCCATCGAATTCTTGGCCCCGAGTATCCATCGGTGGCAAGGGTCAAGAACCGTTATCACAAACAAATCATCTTAAAACTGCCTCTTGGCCCATCACTCAAGCAAACCAAACAGAAACTCCTGGCATTCAATGATCAGTTTTTCAGTAAAAAGCAGTTTCGACCTGTTAGGTTAATAATCGATGTGGACCCCCAATAGGAAGGTATTTTCCCATATCTTTCCCCCCGCAATGTCATTAAAGTTCAAGAACGTATTCGGTCATTGGCTGTGGATTAAGTACCTCTTAATTTCATTTTTTGGTGCTGTGACTTGGCCAAGGTTTATGTGGATAAACAGCTCTATTATAGCTGGGATGGAGGTGCTGAAGGAGCTACCCGAAAGAAATGTTCTGTTTGTCAGCAACCATCAAACCTACTTTGCCGATGTCACCTTGATGTATCATGCATTCAGTGCGGCAAAATGGAAGATGAAAAATGGCATTTCAAATCCGATTTATCTCCTAGCGCCAAAGCTGAACGTGTACTATGTAGCTGCCAAGGAAACTATGAAAAGCGGCTTTCTTCCAAAGGTTTTTGCCTATGCTGGAGCCGTCACGGTGCAGCGTACATGGCGCGAGGCGGGAAAGTCTATAGACCGTGAAGTAAACCCTGATGACCCAAAAAATATGCAGTTGGCCTTACAATCGGGTTGGCTGGTTACATTTCCCCAAGGAACCACCAAGCCTTTTGAGCAAGGACGAAAAGGGACTGCTTACCTGATCAAAGAAACAAAGCCCATTGTGGTTCCAATTAATATAGACGGGTTTAGAAGAGCATTTGATAAAAAGGGACTAAAGTTAAAGAAGCGCGACTCAAGACTGCTTATGAAATTCTATTCCCCCTTGGATGTAGATTATGAAGCCAGTCCAGATGAAATACTCGAGCAGATCATGTTGGCAATAAAGCAAACACCGGACTTCATTCGAGTGCCACCCCCAAAGGATGGGGAAGAAGAGAAGTGATTAGTCGATCACTTCAATTTTCATGATTAGTGGCTCCAATGGCCATCGGCTGTCGTCGGTTTTCACTTCCGACATCTTCTTGAGAACATCCAATCCTTCGTAGATCTCCCCAAACACGGTATGCTCACCATCGAGGTGTGGTGCGCCACCGATGGTAAGATACTTGGACCGAAGGGGCTCTTCAATTTTCATTTCGTGATCTCGTTCTATGGCTAGTAGCTGTGGTTCTTTGAATACCTGGCCTTCTACGAAGTAAAAATTGTAGGCTGCAGACCTTTTGTCTGGATTGTCTTCGTATTTCCGAGCCATCGCAAGAGCTCCGCGCAGGTGATTGTGTTTGGGAGAAATTTCAGACTCGATCGTGTAATTTCCGATTAACATGCGCTTAATTTCTTCCGATTCTTTTTCATTATTTCCTCCTTGCACTACAAAGTTTTTGACCACTCTAGTAAACTCCGTTTGATCAAAATAACCGCGATCAACAAGCATGATGAAATTGGCTGTGTGGAGGGGAGTGTCGTCAAACAAACGAAATTTGAGTACACCTAAGCGGGTCGTTAGTTTGAAATTGCGCTCGGGATGATCTTTCAAAAAGTCTTCGAGAAAAGCCTTGTAGTTGGCTTGGTTTAGCAAGATGTGCTTGGGCCGCGAGTCGGCATCGGCTTCATCTGTTTTTTGCTCAACTTTCTCTGGGTTGGCCTTTTCTTTTTTGTCTTTTACTTTGCTTTCGGGTTGACGCGGGGTACAGGCTATTGTCGATAAGAGTATCGCCAATAGCCCGATTGAAAATAATTTCATTAAACTTACTCTAGTGTGTCGTCGTATTCTTCAACTTTTTCGTGTGTTTCCATCTGCTCAGGGCCGTTGAGTGTAGCTGGTTTTGGGCGCTTGAGTTTAGCGCTACCACTCACATCCAAGGGGTTCTTGTGTGTGCCTTTTTCGATTACGGCGTGCCACACCCCATCAAAGGGAACAGTGAACTCTACTGGCGAATTGTCGGAAACTCCTCCTCGATACTCGTATGTTCGGCCTTGCTTGTATGGCTTCATCTGACTTTCGTGTAGAAGCATAACCTTTGTAGGCTGACTAAATTCCACTATAATCCGATCCTTCGCTTTCGCCTGGAATGGTTGATGTAAAAACTTCATGTCTTTCGTATTTGGTGTAAGGAAGATAGTGAAAAAATGAACCAAAAAAGAAAAGTGAACTGCCTGAGGCGGGTTCACTTTTCATTGCTCTGCTCAAAGCAACCATCAGAAGTTTTTTCTTAACTGCTTCTAATTTATAGACACTCTTCCATAATTCTTGAAGCGTTGGATTAACGATTAGAAGAAAACAATAAGTGGTAGGTTATGACGACTAACGGTAATTACTCGCCTTTCGGAAGAATCTGGTACTCAAAAACGATGCGATCGTCATACCCAAGTGGATATGCGTGATGTTTCCGGGTACTTCTGATGGCTATGCTGAAGGTGGCAATGCGCTTGATATGCTTTTCTTGCACATCGAAAATTAAGATGTTGCCGGGTTGCCATTTTTCACCTTGGATACGGTATTCCAAAGGAAGGTCTTCTGGGTCGCTTGCCTTCACGATAAATTCAATTCGATCACCGGGACTAAGGCTTAGGCTTGTCTTTACACGACGCGGCTTTCCGGGTACCCACAGGTTTCCGAAATTGTCTTTAATATACTCTATAATCGGAAAACCACCATCATTGGAAGCACGCATAGCACGGTATGCTGTGATCTTTGAGCGCACTTCGCCCGATACACCTAAAATCAAATGTTTCTGGTGAACAAAAAGCTCTCTTCGATGAATGTTTGGATCTCTGTAGAGCTCCAGTATTTTCAGGTAAGTAACGAAAATGTCTTTGTCTCCGAAGGCTTCTTGAAAATCGGTGTCCCAATGCTGAATGATCACTTCAACAAGGTCAGAAAATGGAGCGTGATAGATCAACCCTTCGGCAGCCGATTCTGGTGGTAGATTGTTCTCAACTCCAGCTTTAATCTCATTCCAGCTGGCTATCTTTTCAGCTGAAATATCGCTACTTGTCTGCCACTCTTTGCCATAATGGTTGGCTAAGCTGGCTTCAACAAAATCGCGTAAAGCGTTCTCGGCATCGAATATGGCTTTGGTTATTTCCATCGAGCTGCAATATGGCAAAAATTGACTCCAATTTCCATAACTCTAAACAGAATCTATTCACCGTATATTTGCCTTATGAAATTGATACTAACTATCGGCTTTTTTGTTTGCGCTTCTTCTTTTGTTATCGGTCAGGAAAGCAAAGGAGATATGGATTATTTGAACTTTTGGAATGAGACTGATTCGGTGTTCGCAAGCGAAGATATATCTCCTTTAAAAAAGGAAGATTTGGCATCATTTGATAGTGTGCCGAGGTTTGCTTTTGATCCGGCTTATCGGGTGAGAGCGGTGTGGACTGGAATGAGCCGGCAGAAACCAGAAAAGTTTAAAACGTCAACAGATCGAAAAGCCACGTATCAAAAAGTGGGAGTCATCAATTTTGAACTCAATGGTGATTCCTTGGAGTTGTCGGCTTATCAAAACTTAGATTATATGCGCACACCTGAGGCCAAGCCATATGTTTTTATTCCGTTCACAGACGATTCGAATGGCGATGAGACATACGGTGGCGGAAGATACATCGATATGGATGTGCCTACCCAAGACACGATAATTGTTGACTTTAACCTGGTTTACAATCCGTATTGTGCGTACAGCGATCGGTACTCGTGTCCAGTGCCACCGAGTGAAAACTACATTAAAACGAAAGTGTTGGCAGGCGCAAGAAACCCGAAAGAGCACTAAGCTATTCGGTTTCCGATTTCCAGGTTCTTTCTGTTACGGCTTCACCGTTTTTGAAGTAAAAAACGCCGCCCCATTCGTGAACCACTTTTTTGTATTCGTTTCCAGATCCGTCCTTCACAACTACACGTGTGGTGGTGGTACGGTTACCTTCTTTTTCCACAGTTTCAGACACGCCTTCTGGAAACGTATTAGCTAATTCCTTTTGATAATCTGCGAGCGTCATTTGCTCAACATCGCCGGTTATCGTTTGAGGTGCTGGCTCTTTCTTTTCTTCAGCTTCGCGTTGGGCTTCGCGTCGTTTCCTTTCCGATGCTTCCCATTCATCAAGCCGTCGCATTCTGTCTTCCGTGGTTGTACTGTCAGGCTTTGTTTCTGGTTTTTCAGGTGTTTCAACCTTAGGTTTTGGTGCTTCTTTTTGAATTCTTTCTTCAGCTCTCAAAATCTCAAGCGTGTCTTTCATCGACAGCTCGATATCAGCTATGATAACCTTAGGGTACACGTTATAAGGACGCTGCGCCTGAGCTTCTTCGTATTTGTGAATGGCCTTTAAGTAGTGCTTCCCCTTAAAAAGCTCATGACCCTCCTGCATTTTTTGCTGAAATACAGCATCGCGTTTTGCATCTACTTCTTCAGACTTTGCGATTGCGATACGCTCTTTGGCTGGAAGTTCGGAGAAATCTTCCTGACCCACTGACACCTGAGACAATAGTAAACAGCCTATTAATACAATTCTTGATAGCACATTCATAACACAAACTTATGCATTTGACCCCTTTAAGGAGTTCTCCACATTCCTAATTTTCAAATTTACGTTGTTTAAGGAAGGCAAAAAACATACCGAGATCAGTCCGCCTATTATATACATAAGAACGTCCATTCCATCAGAATGGTACTTAGAGCCAACTTTAGGCAAGAACCATTCAAACAAGAGCGAAGTATAGATCACTAGTGCCAGCACGTCCCTTCTTCTGAAATGACGTGATTTATTAAATTCATTCATAGCCAAAAAAGCTCCTAGAAAAACCACTGGAACAACGATTAGGTCTTTTGCATACCACCGAAGCCATGTTGGTCCAAGCCCTCTGCTTTGCAACACGTGAAAGATGAGATAGCTAACCAATAGGCCAAGAAACCAATATGAAACCTTTTTCATCCCGCAAGCCATGCGATCAGCCAAAGAATAAAAGAAATGAAACCCATATAAATATTGAATACAACTCTCGCAACGGCCAAAAAAATCTTATGACCCGGCTTGTTTGAAGCTTCAAGTTTTCGAATCCAACGCTCAAACCTGTTTTCATTTTCGAGCTTTTCTCGCAAACTTTCTTCAGCGTGCAGGGCTTTTTCCTTTTCAGCGATTACTTCAGGATTCAGCAGGGCACCACATTTCGAACAATGCTTGTAACTCGTGTTGTTCCACTCGCCACAGTTCAGGCATTTTCTCTCGTTCATTTGCTTTACTTTCCTAAGCTGATTTTTTACTTCCCTTATGCCGTGGGCTTACCACCTCGTGTTGGTCGTTGCTGAGGAGTTTTTCTGGAACGCTTGCTTTGATGGCTTCGGCGAGTATCTCAATGATGCTGAGCTTCAATTGCGATTTGCTGTAAACCAAACTAATTTCTCGTGTGGGCTGTGGGTGCTCAATCGGTTTTATCCGTTGTCGTTCAGTTTCACCCAGATCGGCTGCTGTAAGGTAGGGTAGCAAGGTCATCCCAAACCCTTGATTCGCCAACTTGATCAAAGTGTCGAAGTTGCCGCTTTCAAACTCAAGGATGTGGCTATTGTTATCTGTCTCCGGAAATGCTGATTTACACAGATTAATAACATTGTCTCTGAAGCAGTGTCCGTTTTTGAGCAGAAGAATGTCGCTGAGTTTAAGTTCTGAGTGAAGGATAAACTCGTCTTGGTCTAGGCGGTGTTGCTCTGGAATGTACGCCATAAACGGTTCGTAATACAAAGGTAATTCGATAACCTTTCCATTGTCGAGTGGTGTGGCCATGATGCCCGCATCAATTTGATCATTTTCAAGCCGTTCGAGAATTTGATCGGTCTGGAGCTCTTCAATCCGGAATTTAATATCGGGATTTTGGGCCATGGTGGTCTTCAGGAAACGGGGCAAAAGAGTTGGAGATACGGTTGGGATAATACCCAATCTAAACTCGCCAGATATCTGTCCTTTAGAAACCTTAACCATTTCATTGATCACATCGGCTTCGTGCAAGATCACTTTTGCCTGCTTTATAATCTCGGCACCAATTTCTGTCGGTTCTACCGGGTGCTTACTTCGATTAAAGATCAAAACATCCAGCTCTTTCTCAAGCTTGTTGATCTGCATACTTAGTGTTGGTTGGGTAACGAAGCAATGGTCGGCTGCCGTCGCAAAATGTCGGTATGTGTCAACAGCTACCACATACTTGAGCTGAATTAAGGTCATTGAGGAAATCTATTCAGATTGATTTTCAATAAACAAAGCTAGAAATAAGAATCCACTTTTTTGAAACCTTTTCGAGCTAATTAAGTAGAAATGGGGGTATTCATTTTTACACCCTTAGACATGAAACGCTTTTTAAAAGTACTCACACTCGGAATGGTAGTAACCCTTGCATCTTCTTGTTCGAAAGATACTCAAGAACACGGCTGTACGGATCACCTCGCTGCCAATTACAATCCCACGGCAATAACCGAAGACGGCTCTTGCGAATACAATCAAGACACTCAAATGATTTGGTCTGATGGAGTTCGTGGTGGCTGGAATGGAGATTTACACGAAGGTGCTTACCGTCTGGAAGTTTGCGCTGGAGAAGAGAGCGTCCTGGAAGAAATTCGAGATTCATCTACGGTAGATAAAACCCTTTATCTTGGTACAGGTGGGGGGACAGAGCACCACTCATACTTCACTCTGATCAATGAGCACGATGCCCGCGATTTTGCTGAAGGTAGCTTGAGAATGGATGTCCGCGTTTCGGATACTGACGATGGAGCACCCGAATTCTTCAACCTGTTTATATCGGGAAAAATTCACGAGAATGCGGAGTGCGAGCCATACCGTCGCAGTGAGTATGTCGAGATTTCAACACACTCATTCAACGATTCAACTTTTACACCTATCGTGGTGCCAATCAGACACTTCAACAAGATTATGATGGAACGCGTAGAAGTGGTTTGCGGTATCACCTTCGAAGGTGAGCGCAGCACGGGTATCGAACTCAACAATGTACGATGGGTAGCTAACCCGTACTCAAATTAAAGATTTCCCCTTAACTCAATCTTCAAGGCTGTTCATGTGTTTTTCATGAATGGCCTTTATTTTTCCCTTGAGCTCGGTCTGGTACTTTTCCCACTGCTCTGGTGTAAGCATACCCTGAATCATCTTCTCAGATGTAAGCTCTACATTGTTCAAGCGATTCTTTAGCACGTCGATCTGCTCGAGAATTTCAGTCTGCTGATCTTGCTTTTGAATCATGATTTGGCCTAGCTCATAAATCTTCTCTTTCTCGAGACCAAGCTCGTTTACAATGACCTTCATCTGCTCAGTCATTTCCTTGTTTGTGTCGTACTTTCCTAAGGCTGAGTCTTGAGCGTTTACGCCAACAGTCAATGTGAGTGCAAATCCTAAAAGTGCTATTCTTTTCATGGTTTTCAATTTAAAGTTTGATGTTTTCATCACCTTCCTGATAGTTGGTGAAAGTTATGAAAAACTGAAACATTTCGTCAGTTGTTTTCATATGCTCTCCACCTTCGTATAGTGTTTCGGGTGGAAAATTTGGGTTTAAAGGATTGTCAATGGTATTGTCAAAGGTAGCCAAGACTTTGATGGTATAACCTTTTGGGATGTGAAGCATCGTTTCATAAGTGTAAAAATACTGCCATCTAAAATCCCAATTTGGAATCGAAATCAAAGGAATGGTATCATCTTGTGCCGGAGAAATAGCGTAGGCGATAAATTCTTTACCAAGCAGGTGCATGTGCGGATTAATAGTGAGCACTGATATATCTTTTGGCACAGTATAGCTCGTACTGAAAGACGATATAGAATCTGCATAGATTACAAATTCTGGTTCAACTTTGGTAACTCCCAGGGTTCCCATCTGCAGCTCTTCGAGCGTGCGCTTGGGTTTTTGATCATCAAAATAGAGTCTGATTTCGCTCAGGTCAAAAGTATCCTTGGCTGAAGGGCCGTAGTGAAGGGTGTTTAATATGAATGCCCCTTTCTTATTCAAATAGAGATTGCCCAGGTTGTCGGGATACACCGCCGGTTCAACTCCAGGCAAATAGTTGAAAGCTGAAACGCGAAGGGCGGGGTAGGAGCCATCGTCATTGGCTACTTCCATCAATTCGTAGGCTTCTAGAGAAGGAACTTTTTCTGCATCCAACATCCACTTACCATTCATTGGATTGGTTTTTTGGCGATCAGCATAGTTAACCATATGACCATTGACATGGTGTACAAGTTGCCTGTTTCCGGGCACAAATTCGATCGCGCGCACGATGGTGTCACGTGGCAACTCGAAGGCCAGTTTGGTGAGCATAAACCGATCACGACTATCGCCAGCAATAAATACAGTGTCGGGAAATTTAATTACGAAATCTGGTTGGGCTAATTCGGGCGAAACAGGTTGGGCACGGAGCTCTTGGTTTGTTGTGAGTTCTCCTTCCAATGCACCCTGATCTATCCATCTCACTAGCTTTTCTCGTTTTGCTTCTGGTAGAAATTTCTCGTCTTTAAACCGAGAAAATGTTGGATCGGCGGGCCAGGGTGGCATGATCTTGCTAGAAACGACGTACCTAATGGTTTTTGTGCGCCGTTTCAAATCTTCAAATTTGTGAAAGGCAAACGGTGCTGAACCATCCTGATTGTGGCAAGCCGTGCAGTGTTCCTCAATAATAGGTGCAATATCTGCCCAGAAGTAAAGTGTGTCCGTGCTCTGATCTACATCAGATTCGCTCGATTCGACTTTTGTCAATTGACTTGAATCTGGGCTCTCACATCCAACAGCGAAGAACAGCAGAATTGTAAAAATGCATCCTACTCGATATAGCATCCTACTGGTTTTGTGTACTTGGTTTCAATTTCTTTTCCATTTAGATATAACGCTATTGCGTCGTTGAGATACCACTCGGTTGCCTTCAATCGCTTTCGCCCTAGGTCTATGGCCCAATTGTCGATGGCGCCTTGGTATTGCTTTTCCCCTAAAGAATCGACTAGTAAAGCCTCAGGTGTTGTTGTGGCTTCGAAGTGGTTTGCGAGGCTAAATTCGGGGTCGAGGATGACCGGGAAATCTATTTCGTAATCTCTGACATACGTCTCCAGTTCTTTTTCGCTGTGGTAATTTCCACTCACCACACCTACTACAAATAGAGATTCTCCCTGCTCCGACAATTGCCTAAATCGCTCGGCGTAGTTCTGACACAGCGGACAAACAGGAGAAATAAAATAGATAACTCCCCCTTTCTTATTCTCTAAAAGTCGGTTTAATGAGACCTTGTAGCCATTGTGAACTTGAAATTCTTCCGACTTTATACTGCAACTAGAAACGACCACCAGTAGGCAAACCAAACTAAGAAATGTTCGCATGCTCAAAGCTAAGAAAGTTGAAATGGTCTATTGATTTAAACGAAGAGTAAAATTCTATCTTTAGCGGCTTACTATGCAATTACGGACGTTTTTACTCACGCTTTTCGCTGCATTTCTGGTTGCGATGAGCTCGTTTTCGCAGACGGAAACAAGATTCGGGGCCACGGATTTCGAAGTGGAGATTCCAAATTTCTTTATTGATGGAATTGAGAGCTCTGGAGCCCTTATTTGTACTGATCTTCAAAAACTGGAAAGTCGTGGAAATCTCGTTTCGGTTGTTGTAAATGGCAATCGCGAGACGCTTGAGTTCAAAAATGGCCGGGCCGAAATACACATGGTTTTTGATCGGCCCGAACCGCTTTCAATCAAAGCTGAAGGGTTTGCGTTTGTGCGCGAAATAGATCCAATTCCACTGTGGATGTCAATCATACCACCGCTATTGGTGATTGGGCTGGCGCTCATTACCAAAGAAGTTATTTCTTCTCTTCTGTTCGGCGTCTTCATAGGAGCGGGTATTACAGGGCACTATGGCTTTGAAGGGTCCTTTTTGTCAGGGTTCTTTCGAATCATCGATACCTATGTTGTTCAAGCTCTTGCTGATCCAGATCATGCTGCAGTGATTCTATTTTCAGTCATGATTGGTGGGGTTGTAGCTGTTGTGTCTAAAAATGGTGGGATGAAAGGAGTTGTCGAAGTCGTATCGCGAAAGGCTACGGATGCTAAAAAGGGACAATTCGCAACTTGGTTTCTGGGGATAGCTATATTTTTCGACGACTATGCAAACACGTTGGTGGTTGGAAACACCATGCGGCCGCTAACAGATCGACTGAAAATTTCAAGAGAAAAACTCAGCTATATTGTAGATTCTACTGCGGCGCCTGTGGCAGCAATAGCGCTTATCACTACGTGGATAGGAGCTGAGTTGGGGTATATCGATGATGCTTTGGACACAATTCGCACAAGCGGATCAGAAGTTGCTCAAAGCTCCTATGCTATTTTTCTAGGTTCGCTTGAATACGCGTACTACCCCATATTCTGTTTGGGTTTTATATTCTTTCTGATCTGGAAGAACAAGGATTTTGGTCCAATGTATAAGGCAGAGAAAGCTGCCCGACTCGGGAATGGTTCTAAGCAGTCCACTGAAACAGGTGCGGTTGATTTGTCAGAATTTGAACCTGAACCGGGAACTAAGCCCAATCCGTGGTGGGCTATTATTCCAATTTCAATTATCGTTTTGGGGACCGTGTTTGGGCTCCTTTATACGGGGTGGGATCAAGCCGTATGGGACGATACGTCAACTGGAATCGGTAAGAAGCTGTCTATGACAATCGGAAATTCAGACTCTTACGTAGCGCTATTGTGGGCTTCGCTCTCCGGACTGTTTTCTGCTGTGGTAGTATCATTGGCAAGTAAAACACTAAGCCTGAGTCAGTCAATTGAATCAGCTATCGATGGCTTTAAGTCTATGGTTGGGGCAATGGCCATATTAATTCTCGCATGGTCTCTTGCTGCCGTAACAGATGATCTTCATACTGCTGATTTTCTAGCCGGTCTAGTTGCAGGAAACGTGGCCCATTGGCTCATTCCAGGATTGACCTTTCTCATCTCTGCTATCGTTGCATTTTCTACCGGTTCATCGTGGGGCACAATGGCTATTGTCTACCCGCTTATGTTGCCACTGGCGTGGGAAATTGGCTTACAAGTAGACTTGGAGTCTGGAGCTTTGATGGGACTCTTTCTCAATGTTACATCATGCGTATTGTCTGGAGCCGTGCTCGGCGATCATTGTTCTCCCATCAGCGACACCACCATTTTGAGCTCTTTGGCTACGAAGTGTGATCACATTGCTCACGTTCGAACACAGTTGCCGTACGCACTTACTGTGGGTGTTGTAGCCTTAGTGTTTACTACCCTTTCGGGGCTTTTTAATTTGCCATGGTTTATCGGAATACCCAGTGGTTTGGCCATTCTTTTTGGTGTAGTTCACTTTTTGGGGAAAGAAGTGCCGTTGGCCGATGAATAAAGCCAAGCTGGTAATGCCACCAAGTCGAATACAAGAGCTAAGATCAAGGTAAGGGTAACCAGTAGTCCGATGTAGAATGTGCCTTGAAAAGAGCTTGCGCACAGTGTTGAGAATCCGCCTACTAAAATCAATGTGGTTATCACTAAGGCCTTCCCTGTGTGGGAAAAGGCGTTCATCAGGGCTTCATTTTTCGACTTCCCGTCGCGCAGCTCAAGAATATACCGGCTCAATATGTGTATGGTGTCATCAACGGCAATTCCAAAAGTAATGGTGAAAATGATTCCGGTCGTCAGTTTTAAATCGATGCCTGTAGCAGCCATAATTGCCGTTACCGCTAACAATGGGAGTAGGTTCGGAATCAGTGAAATAACTAGCATTCGCACCGAACGGAAAAGGAAGGCCATAAGGACGGAAATCAGAGCAAAAGCCAGCCCGAGTCCTGTACCCAAGCTGTAAACCAAATTCTGATTTGTCAAATCAATCAAGTGCCCTGTCCCGGTCAGGATAAATTTCCCCAAAGTTGCCGACTCCCCACTTAAAAATTGGTTTAATTCGGTGTTCTTTTGAGTAAATACCTTGCCCCCATAATCTGGTGCTCTCCCAAAAATGCGCAAGTAGTTATGGCCTTGAGCTACAATATGATCCAGTTTACCACTTTGTATGAGCTTTTCCATATTGCTTAAAACAAAGTTCCAGGCCCGCTCAGTATTAGGTAGCCGATAGTATGCCGGCTTGCCTGCGTGGTATGTTTTATTGAGCTCTTTGGCTACTTGTGGCAGCGATTGAATGGCTCCAACGCCATAGTTGGTTTCCAGATATTGATCTATTCCGTTGAGTTTTTCGATTTTCTCTCGGGTTAAATCGAAATTTTCATGAAGCTGAATACCCATTTCAAATGGACGGACTCCAGAAAAATGGCTGTCGAAAAAATCGAAATCATCCTTAATTTTCGTCCCTTCTCTCATATCTTCCAAAAGGAAATTGTTCTGCTCAACCTGATATCCCGCCCAGGCCAAAACGATGATGAGTAGAAGGGAAGCCACCCGCACCTGGCGGTATCGATTGACAGAAAATCGAACCAATTTTTCAATGGTGTTTTCGATCCGGGTGTCTCTTTGCTGCTTTGCCGCTCGGTGCGTTGAGATTTTTAAAAGTGCGGGCATGAGCGCTATAGATACAAAGTATGTGGCCAGTACTCCCGCAGCGGTAACAAACCCAAAGTTTTGAAGTGCCGGGACTTGGGTGAAGTAGAGACTCGCAAACCCGATAGCTGTGGTCACGCTCGTGATCAATGTAGCTACCCCAGTCTTTTTTATCATAATTTTGATGGACTCATCCAGTGTGTTTCCCTCGCGAAACTCTTCCAGAAAGCGGGCGTAGAGATGGATGCAATCGCTAATGCCAACTACAAAAATGACCGGTGGAATCATCGTCATCAACAGACTGATGCCAATGTTGGATGCGTAAATGATCCCCATAGTCCAGATCACTGAAAATCCTACAGCTATCAATGGAACCAAAATTCCGATGAGATTCCTGAACATGAGCCATAGAAAGGAAATCACAAACACGAGACTCAAAATCAGGAATAGAAAGAACTCACTTTCGATGGTTTCAATGTACACGGCCTGACCGATGGAACGCCCGGCTACATGAACTTTTGAATCTGGCCAATCGGCAAGCGCATCTTCAACAAATCGGGAAAGGGTGTCGCATTTTGATTTCGACAATCCATCTTGGTGCGATACCAAAACGGAACTGCTCTTGAAATCATCTGAGAACAGGGTCCGGAAGTTCGAATGATCGGCTCCAATTCGCTCTACATCGGATGGGCGATAGGTTATGTAGGGTCTCTTAATCAGGGCGCCAGTGAGCGGTTCTCGCACCAACGATTGGAGTGTCGTTGCTGACACGACATCTTCTATATACGGCCCTGTCTTTAAATGCGCTGTTAGCGATTCAATACGAGATAGGTATGCCGAGTCTAGGGCTGTGGTTTCCGATTCTATTCCTATTAAGATAAAATCGTTGTCTGTTCCAAATTTTTCCTGGTGTTGCTTGTAAGCGTAGGTGGAAGAGTCAGAAGGGTTGAAAAACGAATTGAAATCGTAATCGAAATAGAGTTGCGGTAAAAAGGATGAAATGTACGCCGTAACGATGACGAGAATTGAAATGGTTATCCAGGCGAGTTTTTTGGTCATGCTTTTCGTGACCGTAAATTTCGGAAATTAATACATAAAAAAACCGCCCCGAATCAATTCAGGGCGGTTCTCAAATCTATAGGTTGACGATTACTTCTCGTCGCTTACTTCTTCGAAGTCAACATCAGTCACTTCTTCATCAGCGCCAGCATTAGAAGCTTGAGCTTCTTCGCCTGCATTAGGTTGAGCCTGTTGTTGTGCGTTGTACATGTCTTGCGATGCAGCCTGGAATACAGTGTTTAGTTTTTCCATTGCCGCGTTACAACCATCTACGTCTTGCGATTCGTGAGCCTTTTTCAACTCGGCAAGCGCTTCGTCAATAGGTGCTCTTTTGTCAGCAGGAATCTTGTCGCCAAACTCGTTCAATTGTTTCTCCGTTTGGAAAATCATTGAATCGGCTTTGTTGATTGCTTCAACTTTTTCCTTCGCTTGCTTGTCAGCATCGGCATTTGCTTCAGCTTCTTTCTTCATTCTGTCGATCTCGGCATCCGTCAATCCGCTCGAAGCTTCGATTTTGATGCTTTGTTCTTTACCAGTGGCTTTATCCTTAGCCGAAACATTCATGATACCGTTGGCATCAATATCGAATGTCACTTCGATTTGCGGAACTCCACGTGGTGCTGGTGGAATGTCAGAAAGCTGGAACCTTCCGATCGTTCTGTTATCGTTTGCCATCGGACGCTCACCTTGTAACACGTGAATGTCTACTGAAGGCTGATTGTCAGAAGCTGTCGAGAAAGTCTCAGATTTCTTCGTCGGGATCGTCGTGTTAGCGTCGATCAACTTGGTGAAAACACCTCCCATTGTTTCGATACCCAATGAAAGCGGAGTAACATCTAGAAGAAGTACATCTTTTACTTCACCTGTCAATACACCACCTTGGATAGCCGCACCGATAGAAACTACTTCATCTGGGTTTACACCCTTAGAAGGCTCTTTCCCAAAGAAAGATTTTACTGCTTCTTGTACTGCTGGAATACGAGTAGACCCACCAACAAGAATTACTTCATCGATATCGCTTTTGCTCAATCCTGCAGCGCTAAGCGCTTTCTGACAAGGGTCGATTGTCTTCTTGATCAAGTGATCGCAAAGCTGCTCGAATTTTGATTTGCTCAAACTTCTCACCAAGTGCTTTGGCACACCATCAACCGGCATGATATAAGGCAGGTTGATCTCTGTAGATCCAGAGCTCGAAAGCTCAATTTTCGCCTTTTCTGCAGCTTCTTTCAAACGCTGAAGTGCCATTGGGTCAGCTGTCAGGTTAATACCATTGTCAGCTTTAAACTCTTCTACCAACCAGTCGATAATAACTTGGTCGAAATCATCACCACCCAAGTGTGTATCACCATCTGTAGAAAGTACTTCAAATACACCATCTCCTAACTCTAGGATAGATACATCATGCGTACCACCACCGAGGTCAAAAACAACAACTTTTACGTCTTCCGACTTCTTGTCGAGGCCATAAGCCAATGCAGCTGCTGTAGGCTCATTGATGATTCGTCTTACTTTAAGACCAGCAATTTCACCAGCTTCCTTAGTAGCTTGGCGCTGTGCGTCGTTAAAGTATGCAGGTACTGTGATTACGGCTTCCGAAACTCCTGTTCCGAGGAAGTCTTCAGCAGTTTTCTTCATTTTCTGAAGAACCATGGCTGAGATTTCTTGTGGTGTGTACATTCGGTCATCGATCTGTACGCGAGGTGTATTGTTGTCACCTTTCACCACTTTATAAGGTACTCGTGCAATTTCTTTGGAAACTTCATCGAAGCTATTTCCCATGAAACGCTTAATCGAGTAGATAGTCTTCTCTGGGTTAGTAATGGCTTGACGCTTGGCAGGAT
The DNA here is from genome assembly GCA_030427905.1 of Bacteroidia bacterium. Classification (GTDB taxonomy): domain Bacteria; phylum Bacteroidota; class Bacteroidia; order Flavobacteriales_D; family Cryomorphaceae; genus CBDDKU01. The sequence continues at coordinate 354,881 of JAUICL010000003.1, read as the reverse complement.
CTCCCACTTTGCGCTCTCCACCTTCCACAAAGGCAACTATAGATGGGGTCGTTCTCTTCCCTTCGCTGTTCGCGATAACAACTGGTTCATTACCCTCCATTACAGAAACGCATGAGTTCGTTGTTCCTAAGTCAATTCCAATTATTTTACTCATTACTGCTTGTGCTTGTGATTAAAAACTGAACAGCCTTAATCAAGCACCGTACCAATGGGATTTTTGGAAGGAAATGACCGGTTTTGACACTTTTTATGTCAAAGTCGGTGACAAAAAGACAGGAAGTCAGGTTTAGTTACAGCTTGTGATGTCACAATCAAAGTTGGAGCCAGGCCAGCTTTCTGTGCAGTAGCAAGGACCATCAGTCCCGCCTGTGTCGTCACCATCATTCAAAAGCTCTACCGTGTTGTTTCCGAGAATGGCCAATGACTTGGCCAAAGTCTTTGAACCTAAGATACCGATTGCTCCACCGTCGATATTCGAGTAAGTGGTCAAAGTAGGAGTGAAGTCACTGATAGGCTGGGACACGTTGATGTAGTCGTTTATCACGCGGTTTCCACCTGAAATGCGAACCTCTACATTCTGAATTCTTACACGATCCAAATCTGGGATAGCTTTAATTTTCGGACCGATAAACTGAAACCACGCCTCTGGGTTGAATGGGTAAATTTGGCTTGAGCCGTCTTGGCTAGAAAGGTTGAGCTGATTGATACCAAGTTGATAATCTATGTACTGGTCTTCAACAAGTGTCCCATCTGTTTTTTCGTAGCTAAAGTTGAATCGGAATACACCTTGAAATCTATAAGTAGGGCTGTACGCTTTGTATGAAAAGGTTTGCTGGCTATAGTTTCCATTGGTTTGAACCATTTCAATCTTGATGAAATCATTTCCGGCAGAAGGGTATGCAATATGGCCATCGATCAAACGCGGAAAATCTGTGGTGGCTGTATAGCTTTCGCCTCTCAGCTCTACATCAATTCTGTAACGATATGGCGAGTTAGCACTCTGCCCAATATTATTCCACTCTGACTCTGAAAATAGGGTTTCCGATGTGTACCAAAAGCTCACGTCTTCATCGTAAAACACACCTGGATCTCTGGAAGGAAGTGTGATGTGCTCGAGTTCTATCGAACCTATCTCAGTTTCGTTATTCAGCTTTACCAAGCGCGCTTGCACTTCCGATGGGTCGTATTCTACCGAGTCTTTTACTCCTGCGTATTGAACAGCATTGTTGTTTGAAAGGTACGTTCGGTTAATTCTGACGAACTGCGTGTCAGCTGTTTGGTCCAATACACCCACTATCACCGGTGTGGTTTTATAGGGAGCCACAAGGTCTACTTCTGTTTCGCAGGCAGTTAAAGTGGTTAAGGCAACCAAAACTAAAAAGAGCTGAGATCGGAATCGGTATATGGTATTCATTTCGTAAAAACGCAGTTTCTGCAAATGTATGATATTAGAGCATATTGATAGTGCATAGTTTAGGAACGGCTTATATTTGCAATCCAATAGTTCTTCTCTTTGGGAGAAGGCAAACCTAGAACAACTATGTCTATACACTCTGAAGTTAAACGCGTCACGACCCATACCCTTCAGGAAATGAAAATAAAAGGGGAGAAAATAGCGATGCTAACTTCCTATGATTTTTCGATGGCAAGAATGGTAGACGCGGCAGGTGTTGATGTCATTTTGGTAGGCGATTCTGCCTCCAATGTTATGGCGGGGCACGAAACCACGCTACCAATTACCCTTGATCAAATGATTTACCACGCTTCGTCAGTAGTGCGTGCGGTACAGCGTGCCTTGGTTGTGGTCGATTTGCCTTTTGGCGCTTATCAAGGTAATAGTAAGGAAGCTTTGACGTCGGCAATTCGAATCATGAAGGAAAGTGGGGCGCACGCTGTAAAGCTCGAGGGTGGCGCTGAGGTCAGAGAGAGTATAGAGCGAATATTGTCGGCTGGAATTCCGGTTATGGGGCACCTCGGGTTAACCCCGCAGAGTATATACAAGTTTGGGACGTATACGGTACGTGCCAGAGAAGATGAAGAAGCAAAAACGCTGCTTCGAGACGCCAAGATGCTCGATGAGATTGGGTGCTTTGGGATTGTCTTGGAAAAAATCCCCGCGGCTCTTTCTAAAGAAGTATCTGAGCTGGTCTATGCGCCAACCATAGGTATTGGTGCAGGTGCCGATGTAGACGGTCAGGTCTTGGTGGTTCACGATATGCTGGGTATCACCAACGAGTTTAACCCGCGATTCTTACGCAGGTATCACAATCTTTACGAAGAAATTAAGGGTGCAGTTGGAAATTACGTCCAAGATGTTCGGTCGAGAGATTTTCCAAACGAAAAGGAACAATATTAGTGAGATCGAGTGCTCAAAATCTTCAAGTGCTCTATGAAGATAACCACATCATAGCGGTCAATAAGCGCAGCTCCGATATTGTACAAGGTGACAAAACAGGAGATCAGCCTTTGTCTGATGTCGTGAAAGAGTGGTTGAGAATAAAGTACAATAAACCTGGTAATGTATTTACTGGTGTGGTCCACCGGATAGATAGACCCGTTAGTGGGGTTGTGGTCTTTGCCAAGACCAGCAAAGCGCTTTCGAGGTTGGTCAACCAGTTTCGCGAACGCGATGTTAAAAAAACGTACTGGGCCGCAGTGTGTAAATCCCCTCCTGATACCAGTGGTAGACTGGTAAATCATCTTGTCAAAGATGGAGGGAAGAATAAATCCTTTGTGCGATCGGCCAAGTCTCCCAAGGCAAAAGAGGCTACTCTAGATTACGAAATTATTGGCCGTACCGATAAGTACACCATTCTCGAGGTAAAGCCCATCACTGGAAGGCACCATCAGATAAGGGTGCAGTTGGCTCATATGGGATGCCCTATCAAAGGCGATTTGAAATACGGGGCTCCGCGCTCCAATCCCGATGGAGGAATTCACCTCCATGCTCGCGCTATTAACTTCCATCATCCAGTAAAGAAAGAGCCGGTTTATATCGAAGCGCCGTTGCCCGAAGATCCGGTTTGGGTGGCATTTGGGCAGTAGAATTTCAAGTTTACTGACTTTATGGCGCGATAAAAACAGGTGTTGCGTCAAAATGACAGGTGCTTTACTTTGTTTTCCAATTGGTATTTGAATTGATTATCTGGAATCGAACCCATTTGAAAACATTAAAAAGAAATAACTATGTCATTAGTAAGAACAAAAAAGCCGAGTAGATACTACGATCCGTTTGATTCATTTTTTAACTCTTTTTTCGAAGGAGAATTCTCTCCAGTGTCTAAGTCTGAAGGATCATTCACCCCGAAGGTGAACGTCGCAGAAAAAGATGGGCTTGTGTCAATGGAAATGCCACTGCCGGGATTCTCAAAAGAAAATATCAGGATTGAGGTAAAAGATGACCTAATCACTATTTCGGGTGAAAAGAAGTCAGAAGAGCGTGAGTATTTGAAAAAGGAATTTTCCTACACCAAATTTAAACGGGCTTTTACCCTCAATGAAGAGTTTGATACAGATGAGATCAAAGCTGAATTTGAAAATGGCGTGCTCAAAATTGAAATGAGCAGAAAGCAAAAAGAAACTCCGTCAACAAAGTTGATCGAAGTAAAATAGTTTCATGATTGATTGGTTAAAGGTAGAAAGCGCCTCGAAGAGATTCGGGGCGCTTTTGCTTTTACAGCGTGAAGTAAAAGTCGTTTGACTTATAGTTCTGATACATGTCTTTATCGAATGTGTAGTATCGCGCAGGTTTGTGCGGCACGCCAATTTGCTTTTCCTGAAGGGGCACCAAAAAGCTCATCTTCAAAATCTTCCTTCTAAAGTTTCGCTTATCGAGTTCGGTGTTGAGGATAGCTTCGTACAGCTTTTGGAGCTGGCCCAGTGTAAATTTTTCTGGCAGCAGTTCGAAACCGAGCGGTTGATATTTGCTTTTGAATCGAAGTTCTTTCAGCGCCGAGTCAATAATTTTATCGTGATCAAACCCCAAACTTGGTAATTTATCAATGTCGTGCCAGAGCGCGTCTTTGGCAAATCCACTTGCGTGAAGCTCCAACTGATCTGCTCTAACCAGCGAATAGTAGGCTACCGTTATAACTCTAGCATCAGGCTGTGCTCTGATTGATTTAAGCCAAGCCAAGTCAGTCTTCTTTGTCAAACGATCTGGATCGCCAAAGCTCCCAAATTGCTCGAGAAAGATGTCGTGAAGACCGGTCAACTCATTAAGGACACGGTGCGCCGCACTGTCTAAGTTTTCATCATTTCTGATGAGGTTTCCTGGCAATGCATACACTTTCTCACCATCATCTCCTACCATGACCTGTTCCCGGTCAATCAAAAGAATCTTTAACTTTTCTCCGTCAAATCCAAAAATTACGCAGTCAACAGATACGTTCGGATTTAAATTGGATTTTGATAAAGTATTGTCGCTCATTAAGGATCAATGTTTTCGATCGTGGTACAGCCCGCTAAAGTATTAATTAATTTGTGTAATGTTTCTATGACACTATGTAAGTGTTATATTTACACTTTATTGCTCATCAGCACTTCATGAATTCAATAAAAAAAATTGCCGTGTTTACATCGGGAGGTGATGCCCCCGGTATGAATGCTGCTGTACGTGCTGTAGTGCGTACGGCAATTTACAATAATCTGCAAGTTGGAGGGATTTTTCGAGGGTATCAAGGACTCATAGAAGGTGATATAGAAGCCTTGAGTGCGCGCTCTGTAAATCAAATTCTACAGCGCGGCGGAACCTTCTTGAAATCGGCTAGAAGCGCTGATTTTAGAGAAAAGGCCGGTCGTGAAAGAGCCTACGAAAAGTTGAAATCGAATGGCATTGATGCCATCGTGGCCATTGGTGGTGATGGTACATTCACCGGGGCTCATACTTTTAATAAAGAATTTGATTTTCCGATCATTGGCGTGCCTGGCACCATAGACAATGACCTTGTCGGTACAGATTACACCATTGGTTTTGACACGGCTTTGAACACAGTAGTAGATGCCGTCGACAAGATTCGAGATACCGCTGCTTCGCACAATAGGTTGTTCTTTGTGGAAGTAATGGGTAGAGATGCCGGCTTCATAGCTGCCCACGCTGGGGTGGCGTCTGGGGCCTTGGCTGTTCTCATTCCCGAAAGAGAAATGAAAATAGAGCAACTTGTAGAACGGCTCAATGAAGCCAGAAGGCATAATAAGTCTTCGTCTATCGTGATAGTTGCCGAAGGAGGGAAAAGTGGTAACGCTACTGAAATAGCCAGAAGAGTAAACGAACTCGCTCCGTATTACGACACCAAGGTTACCATCTTGGGGCATATCCAACGCGGAGGGTCGCCTTCTTGTTTTGACCGGAATTTGGCCAGCCGTTTGGGGGTTGCTGCAGTTGAAAACCTTCTGCAAGGAAAAAGAGATTGCATGGTGGGAATGATCAATCAAAAGATTGTGTTGACACCGTTTTCAGATGCTATTTCGGATAAGTTGACACTTGATCAGGAGCTTATCAGAATCGCTGATATCCTGTCAATCTAAAATGAACTGAGAAACAAAAAGAAGATATGTTATTAATTGCCGATAGTGGATCGACGAAATGTGATTGGAGATTGGTGGCTGAAGATAAATCCTACCAGGATTTTAAATCGCCGGGTATAAATCCATACTTCCATGACGAGAGAATGATAAAGTCATTCCTAGATCAGAGTGATGGGTTGCTCGAATATGCCGACAAAGTTTCAGCCGTCTTTTTTTATGGAGCAGGTTGCTCATCAGTAGAGCTCAAGCGCATTGTTGATCGAGGATTGGGCGCCATATTTACAAATGCACAGATCTACGTAGATCACGATTTGGTAGCAGCGGCTTTTGCTGTGTATGAAGATGAGCCGTGTATTGCTTGTATATTGGGGACTGGATCCAATTCCTGCCATTTTGATGGTGATATTGTACGTGAAGATGTGCCGGCATTGGCCTACATTCTTGGTGATGAAGGGAGTGGGAGCTATTTCGGGAAAAAGCTTTTGACAGATTTTCTCTACAAGCGACTACCAGAAAACATCCATAGTGATTTGATTGATGAGTTTGGTCTGAACAAAGACGTAATCATGGATCGTGTGTACATGAAGCCGCATGCCAACGTGTACCTCGCTTCATTTATGCGGTTTATCACAGAAAGAAAGAATGAGCCTTATGTTCAAAATATGATCTATTCAGGACTCAAGGAGTTTATGCAAACGCATGTTCAGTGCGTACGCGACTATCAAAATATGGAGACAAACTTTATCGGTTCGGTTGCCTATTTTCATGAAGACACGCTTCGAAAAGTGGCAGCTGAATTGAATGTTAGAATCGGTAGAATTGTAAAGAAACCGATTGAAGGTCTCTACAATTATCACATTAAGCACTATTTTTCAAAAATTCCTTTTAATGGCTGATATCAAAGCTTGTCTTTTTGATTTAGATGGGGTAATTGTCGATACAGCCAAGTATCACTTTCTGGCTTGGAGAAGGCTCTGTAATGAGCTCGGTTTTGACCTCACAGAAGAAGAGAACGAATCGCTCAAGGGTATCAGTCGGGTAGAGTCACTCGAGATATTACTCAAATTGGGTGGAGTGATCCTGACTCAGGAAGAAAAGGATGAATGGCTGGTTAAAAAGAATGACTGGTACCTGGAATTTGTCGATTCGATGAACCCTGATGAAATTTTACCAGGAGTAGTTCACTTTTTGGATCTTTTAAAGGGTGCGGGGATAAAAATCGCTTTGGGAAGTGCGAGTAAAAACGCGATGCTCATTTTGAAAAAAGTGGAATTGCTCCCTTATTTTGACGCCGTGATTGACGGAACCAAAGTGTCTAAAGGTAAACCCGATCCGCAGACCTTCACCCTTGGTGCGGAAGCCACAGGAGCTCATCCATCAGAGTGTGTAGTTTTTGAAGACTCTCAAGCTGGTGTAGAAGCAGGCAATAGAGGTGGAATGTATACCATAGGTGTTGGTGACGAAACTGTGCTTGACCGTGCTCATGTGGTGATCCCAGGTTTTGAGAACCAAGATTTAAAATTGTTCAATAGGCTTTAACCAAAGCAGATGAAAAAGCATTATAAAGAAGAACCGTGGTCTATTGTTGAAGAAGGCTTTCATCCAGAGATGCAAATGTCTTCGGAAAGTATTTTTAGCCTTGGAAATGGCCGAATGGGCCAGCGTGCAAACTTTGAAGAAGGGTATTCTGGAGAAACCCTTCAAGGAAATTACATAGCCGGAGTCTATTATCCAGACAAGACTAGAGTTGGGTGGTGGAAAAACGGCTATCCGGAGTACTTTGCGAAAGTGCTCAATGCCGCCAATTGGATCATCATTCAGCCCGAGATAGAAGGCGAAAAGCTCGATCTAGCCACGGCTCAGGTCTCCAATTTCAGGAGAGAACTTGATATGAGGGCCGGAACACTCAAGAGGGTGTTCACCGCTAAGCTAAAGAATGGCGCTGAGCTCGATGTAGAGAGCATCCGTTTTATGAGTATGGCCGATGATGAAACCGCCGCAATCAAGTATACAATCAAGTCGCGAAACTATTCGGGAAAACTTAAGATTGCTGCAGCTATAGATGGAGATATAGTCAATCAAGACTCGAATTACGATGAGAAGTTTTGGGCTGAAGTAAGTAAGCAGACATGGGCACATGGATCTGAGCTTACGATGAAGACCAAAAAACTGGATTTCCATGTGAGTACCGCTCAGCAAATAGTGCTGACTAAAAATGGCGACGAACTAGACCTTTCGAGTGTAGAAGCATCAACGGAGAAATACGTTGAAAATGTCTTTGACATCTCTATAGCTCAGGGTGATGAGATCGCAGTTCTCAAGTACGCATCCAACGTGTCATCACTTAATTATTCATTGAGTGAGCTAAGCTCTAAATCCATTGAAGCCGCAAGCCGTGCAAAAGAAATTGGCTTTAATGAAATGCTACAAAGGCACGCTGAAAATTGGCGGAACCGATGGGCAAACAACGATATCATTATTGAAGGAGACGTAGCGGCGCAGCAGGCAATTCGGTTCAATATTTTCCAACTCAGTCAAACTTACACTGGAGCTGATGATAGACTGAATATTGGCCCCAAAGGCTTTACCGGTGAAAAGTACGGAGGGTCTACTTATTGGGACACCGAAGCATATTGCCTACCTTTTTACATGCTTACAGCGGGAAATGATGTGGCAAAAAAGCTCCTGCTATATCGTTATAAGCAACTCGATAAGGCCATTCAAAACGCTGGGAAGCTAGGCTTCACCGACGGGGCGGCGCTTTACCCTATGGTTACCATGAATGGTGAAGAGTGCCACAACGAATGGGAAATCACTTTTGAAGAAATTCACCGAAATGGTGCCATTGCCTTTGCAATCAAAAACTACATAGATCACAGTGGCGATCAAAATTATCTGAAGGAAGGTGGATTGGAAGTTTTGCTTGGTATTTCCAGATTCTGGGCGCAACGTGTGAATTGGAGCAAACTACGTGAAAAGTACGTGATGCTTGGAGTGACAGGGCCAAACGAATACGAAAACAACGTCAACAACAATTGGTACACAAACTACATAGCCAAGTGGACCTTAGAATACACTAGAGATGCCGCTAAGGCATGCATGTCCGACGATCGTTTCTGGTCTGATTTCGTTGCTAAGACCAATTTCAAAGAAGATGAGTTGAGTACATGGAGCGATATTTCATCGAAAATGTACCAGCCCAAACTCGATGGAACGAACATTTTTCTACAACAAGATGGTTTTCTCGATAAAGTGGATTTGACAGTAGATGATCTTCCCGCTTCCGAAAGGCCGATTAATCAAAACTGGTCTTGGGACCGGATTTTGCGCTCTATCTTTATCAAGCAGGCTGATGTGCTTCAAGGAATGTACTTCTTCGAAGATCACTTTGATGAAGCAACGATACGCGATAACTTTCTCTACTACGAGCCCAGAACAGTTCACGAATCATCACTTTCACCCTGTGTACATGCCGTCTTGGCTAGCAAACTCGGTATGGATGAAAAGGCCTACGAAATGTATCTGCGTACAGCCAGACTAGATTTGGACGACTACAACCATGAAGCCGACGAAGGTCTGCATATCACATCGATGGCGGGTACATGGATGGCCGTGGTTGAAGGCTTTGGAGGAAAGCGCGTAGTGGATGGCAGACTTTCCTTTAGTCCTAGGCTACCCAAAGAATGGGATAGCTTCAAGTTTAGCATTTTGTACAGAGAATCAACCGTGGTACTTGAGGTGGATCAGGATAAAGTCAAGATTTCAAACCAATCAGGTGAATCGATGGCGGTAGATGTTTATGGAACCACCTACGAGATAGCGGGGCGAGATAGCGTTGATGTAAACCGAAAAAGATGAAAAAAACGAGCATAGCTCTATTAGCCATCATTTTTCTTGCAGCCTGTTCTTCGGAGCAAGTAGTCGAAGAGACGATGGAGATAGGGCAGGATATTGTAGGTGTCGCAAGCCCAATCAAGCTTCAGCCGGATACGACAATAGTTTACATCCAAGACTATGTCCTTTACGCAGATCAAGTTGATTCGATTTCATTCTCAGACGATATGCATTACACTTTCGATGCTGAGCATGGAATTGTAGAGTTGTGGTCTGGATCGAAGCACCACCTGCTCAGCACCATGCACCTAGGCTACAAAGGGCAGCAGTACGTTGTTCCAGTGCTCGGGAGTGACATTGAAAAAGTGGAATTCGCTTATGAAGCGACAAGCCTAGCCGTGGCAGATGTCCGAATAAAAGGGAGCTTTAATGGATGGAATGCAAATGCTACTGTTTTAGATCGGGATGGTAGCAGTTGGACAACGACGTTGAATCTGAGTCCAGGCCTTTACGAGTATCTCATCGTAGAAGATGGGGTGGAAATGCTCGATCGAACTAATTCAAACAAAAAGGACAATGGAATGGGTGGAGAGAACTCCACATTTCAGGTAGGCGAAACCAGTGACCCCGTTCATATTGCATCCCTTGGGTACGATTCGGAGCAGCGCACTTGCTTTATCGACTACTCGTCAGTTCTGGCAGACCCATTGATTAGAGTTGAAAATCAACTTCTACCAGCAACGTATTGGGAGCGAAGAGCAGACTCCTTAGTTCTTAGACTTCCCAAGATTCAATCCAGCAAAGCGCGCGCCCACTTGTCTGTAGTGGGGTATGGCCCAGGTGGAATGACCAACGATATTCTCATCCCGCTGGCAGATGGTACACCGGTTCAATCCACTTCTCAGATTGATCGAACGGATAAGCATGCGTATTCGATGTACTTTTTGATGGTTGATCGATTCTTTAATGGCGATACGGCTAACGATCACCCTGTTGATGACCCGGAGATTCACCCGTTGGCAAATTACATGGGAGGTGATCTCACAGGTATAGATTCCGTTTTAAACCAAGGTTATTTCGATGGGCTGAATGTCAATACGGTTTGGCTGTCGCCAATAGGCTTAAATCCAATAGGCGCCTATGGTTTGTGGGATAAAAACGGTGTGCGTAGCAAGTTTTCTGGCTACCATGGGTATTGGCCAGCATCGTCTTCAAAGGTTGATTTCCGCTTCGGTACGAACCAGGAATTGACTGATCTGATTGCTAGTGTCCACCAAAGCGATCAAAACATTCTGCTCGACTATGTTGCCAACCACGTGCATCAAGATCACCCCGTGTATCAGAACCACCCTGAGTGGGCCACAGACCTATACCTGCCAGATGGATCACTCAATACTGAAAGATGGGACGAACACAGGTTGACCACTTGGTTCGATACCTTCCTTCCTACTCTTGATCTTCGGAAAGATGAAGTAGTTGAAGCAATGACCGATTCAGCGCTGTATTGGTTCAAGAGTTTTGAAATTGATGGATTTAGACACGATGCCACGAAGCATATCCCGACAAAGTTTTGGAGAGAATTGACGTACAAGCTGAAGAGTCAAGTGGTTATCCCAGATAGCCGACCAATTTTTCAAATTGGGGAAACCTATGGAAACCCAAAATTGATTGACAGCTATATTGGTACAGGTCTTCTCGATGCTCAGTTTGATTTTAATCTCTATGACGCCGCCGTAAATGCCTTTGCAAAGGAAGACGGCGACTTGGCTAATCTCGATCGGGTCTTAAAGGAGGGGTTGAGTGTATATGGTTCGCACCATTTGATGGGCAATATGTCTGGTAATCAAGATCGAACGCGGTTCATTTCATATGCTGATGGTTCGGTAGATTTTTCTGAAGATCCGAAGAATGCAGGCTGGACAAGAGATATTGAGCCCAACGGTACAGAAGGATATAGAAAATTGGCCATGCTTCATGCGTTCAACTTTACGATCCCTGGTATTCCAGTCATCTATTATGGCGATGAGTTTGGAATGGTAGGAGCTAATGATCCAGACAATCGTCGTATGATGCGTTTTGGCGACCAGCTCGACAGTACAGAAGTTGAACTTCTTCAAACAGTTCGTAAAATTACTAAGCTCCGGAAAGAGTTAATGCCGCTGAACTATGGTGAGCTCCAAAGGCTCTACTTAGATGAGCATGTGTATGCTTATGCCAGAACTTACCTCGGTGAGTCTGTACTCGTGTTTTTTAATACGGGCTCTGAAACCACCGTTGAAATTGACCTAGATAAGCCGCATTTGAATTCCATTTTTGCATCGCATTTTGGTTCGGCGTTTACACAAGAAGGTGGTAAGCTCCGAATCGACCTTGAACCACAATCATTTGAAATTTTAACCCAATAATATGCTCAAGAATTTTTTTCTCGCCATTCCTATCGCTGCTTTGATTTCCTGTAGTACAGGAGAAAGTACGAAGGTCGAAAAGAATGATGAAACTCCCGAAGCTCAGGTGGCTACATCGCACGATGCTTGGTCAAAGAACGCCACGATTTACGAAGCTAATATTCGTCAGTACTCCCCCGAAGGAACTTTTGATGCGTTTACCGCTGATTTGGAGCGAATCAAAGACATGGGAATTACCATTATATGGTTGATGCCAATCCACCCCATTGGAGAAGAGAATAGAAAGGGTGAAAAGGGGAGTTATTATTCTGTAAAAGATTACAAGGGAATCAACCCGGAGTTTGGTACGGAGGAAGATTTTCACGAGCTCGTTGAAAAGGCTCATAGTTTGGGCATGAAGGTGATCATTGACTGGGTAGCTAACCACAGTGCTTTCGATAATGTGTGGACTGAAACTCACAAAGAATGGTACAATTTAGACTCGTTAGGAAATCTTCAGCCACCTGCGGGTACCGATTGGTGGGATGTAGCCGACTTGGACTATGAAAACCCTGAAATGAGAGCTGAGATGATCGCTTCGATGCAATACTGGCTGAGCGAATATAACGTTGACGGTTTTCGTTGTGATGTGGCTAGTATGGTACCAGTTGAGTTCTGGAACGATTGCCGCGATAGCCTAGAGCGTGTTCGTCCGGATGTATTTATGCTCGCTGAAGCTGAATCTCCCGAACTGCAAGAAAAGGCATTTGATATGGGGTATGCTTGGGAGTTTATGCATATCATCAATCATATCGCTAAAGGAGAGATGAACTTGAACGACCTTGATAATTACCTTGCGAAGGAAGACACCAACTTCGCCAAAAAGGACTATAGAATGTACTTCACTACAAACCACGATGAGAACTCATGGAATGGTACGGTGATGGAGCGCTACGGTGAAGAAGGCCATAAAACCTATGCGGTATTAGCTTATACTATTGCCGGCATGCCATTACTCTACTCCGGACAAGAAGCAGGAATGGACTATGCGCTAGAATTCTTCGAGAAAGACACCATCGAGTGGGGTGATTATCAATTACAAGATTTCTATACCAAGCTGCTTCAGTTAAATCAAAATCAGCCTGCCCTTTGGAACGGTACACATCGCGGAAGTTTCGAAAGACTCGAGACTGGCGCTGATGAAGATGTGTACGCCTTCGTACGTGCCAAAGATGATAGCAAGGTGATTGTAATATGCAATTTTTCGGATGCTCCCGAGCAAGTCAAAATAGAAGGAATGCCTGATGGGATCTTCGAAGCGTTGTTTGAAAGTCCCGATTTATCTGCACTTACTGGTGGATATGAGTTGAAGCCTTTTGAATATCACGTATATTACGCCAAATGAAAATAGCCATCATAGCTCATGACGGTAAGAAAGCCGAAATGGTACAATTCCTTACCGAGCACAAGACATTTTTGAAAAGTGCTGAAGTAGCCTTAGTCGCTACAGGTACCACCGGAACCCACGTAGAGCGTGGAGGAATGGAAGTCGAAAAGGTAGCTTCTGGCCCGCTTGGCGGAGATGCGCAGATTGGCGCGATGGTGACACAAGGTGAGCTTGATGCTGTGCTTTTCTTTCGGGATCCGCTTGACAAACATCCGCATGAACCAGATATAGCCATGCTGATGAGGCTTTGCGATGTGCACAACGTGCCATTAGCCACAAACCCAGCTACTGCCGATATGATTATTGAGTCTATCGTACAGCGAAAAGAATCCTAATTCTATTCGACCTTAATTTCTGTTCGATTTGAGGGACTCAATTCTTCCTTTTCGGTTAGTTTTGCACCAATCTATTAATTGAAGTTAACCACTCGTATTATCATGAAATTTAGAGCAGGAGTATTACACGGACAGGAAGTAACAGATTTGTTTAACTACGCCAATGAGCAAGGCTTTGCCCTTCCGGCCGTAAATGTTGTTGGAACAAACTCAGTAAACGCTGTTCTGGAAACAGCTCGCGAGCTCAATTCGCCAGTCATCATCCAGTTTTCGAACGGTGGAGCACACTTTTTTGCTGGTAAAGCCATTACCAAAGAAGATCAAAAAGGAGCCATTGCTGGAGGAGTAAGCGGAGCACTTCATGTGCACGAAATGGCAAAAGCATACGGCGTACCTGTTGTGCTTCACACCGATCACGCAGCTAAGAAATTGCTCCCGTGGATCGATGGATTGCTCGATGCTGGTGAAGAGTTTTATAAGAAAAACGGTCAGCCCTTGTTCAGTTCGCATATGCTTGACCTAAGCGAGGAGCCAATCGAAGAGAACCTCGACATCAGCTGCAAATACTTCGAGCGGATGAACAAAATGGGAATGACCATAGAGATCGAACTCGGCGTGACTGGTGGAGAAGAAGATGGAGTTGATAATACTGATGTCGATAGTTCAAAGCTCTACACGCAGCCCGAAGAAGTGGCTTACGCCTTTGAGCGCCTTTCGAAAATCAGCCCGAACTTTACTGTGGCTGCGGCCTTTGGAAACGTGCACGGCGTGTACAAGCCAGGCAATGTTTCCCTCGAACCGATTATTCTTCACAATTCTCAAAACTTCATCCAAGAAAAGTTCAATACGGCAGCCAAGCCTGTCAACTTCGTTTTTCACGGTGGAAGTGGATCTTCTCAAGAAGAAATTCGCGAAGCAATTTCTTATGGCGCTATCAAAATGAACATTGATACAGATATGCAGTGGGCATGCTGGAAAGGTGTAATGGACTACTACAAAGCCAATGAAGCCTACCTTCAGACCCAAATCGGAAATCCGGAAGGGGACGATAAGCCGAACAAAAAGTACTACGATCCACGCGTATGGCTTAGAAAAGGCGAAGAGAGCTTTGTAGATCGACTCAAAGTAGCTTTTGAAGATCTCAATTGCTTGAATAGAAATTAAGTTATGAGTTTCCCGAATATCTCCTTTTCGAAGACCGAGGCTTTCAAAAAGCTACAAGGTCTGGCATCTGAAATGAAGAACACCACCATTCAGAGCCTTTTCGAATCAGATCGAACGCGTTTCGTACGTTTCTCAGAAGAGTTGGGAGATATTTTGGTCGACTACAGTAAGAATCTCATCACCGAAGATGTGGCTGATGGCCTCAGGGAGCTGGCACTAGAAACGAAGCTGCCAGAAGCGATTGATGCCTTTTTCGCAGGTGAAGAAATAAACCAAACGGAAGGAAGGTCCGTATTGCACACCGCCCTCCGCAACAGGTCTAACACGCCTGTGTTGGTCGACGGGGAAGATGTGATGCCCGAAGTCAATGACGTGCTCTTCAGGATGAAGAAATTCACCCAAAAAGTGCTGGACGGAGATTGGTTGGGCTATACAGGCAAGACCATAAACCACGTGGTCAATATCGGTATCGGTGGGTCTGACTTAGGGCCTGTGGTGGTTACCGAAGCCCTTAGGCCTTATAAGACGCACATCGACATGCACTTTGTAAGCAATGTTGATGGAACCCATATTGCCGAAACATTCAATGAAATTGATCCGGAAAGAACACTTTTTATAATCGCTTCAAAGACATTCACCACTCAAGAAACCATGACGAACGCCAAGACGGCTAGAGATTGGTTTTTGGAGTCGGGGGGTAAGAAAAAGGATGTGGCCAAGCACTTTGTAGCCCTTTCTACAAATGCCGAAGCCGTAACCGACTTTGGAATTGATCCGGAGAACATGTTCGAATTTTGGAACTGGGTTGGTGGTCGTTATTCACTCTGGTCGGCAATCGGCTTGTCTATAGCCTTGGGAATTGGATTCGAAAACTTTGAGCTTTTGCTCGAAGGTGCCCACGAAATGGATCGACACTTTAAAGAAGAAAAAGAAGAAAGCATTCCAGCAACACTTGCATTGCTCGGTATCTGGTATGGAAACTTCTTCGATGCTCATTCTCATGCCATACTTCCTTACGATCAGTACATGCACCGTTTTGCCGCTTACTTTCAGCAGGGCGATATGGAAAGTAATGGGAAATATGTAGATCGAAATGGCGAAGAAGTAGACTACCAAACGGGGCCTATTATCTGGGGTGAGCCAGGCACAAATGGGCAGCATGCCTTTTATCAGCTTATTCATCAGGGAACCAAGCTCATTCCGTGCGATTTTATCGCTCCTGCTCAGAGTCAAAACCCAATTGGTGATCACCATCAGAAATTGATGGCCAATTTTTTCGCCCAGCCTGAAGCGTTGATGAAAGGAAAGACTTATGATCAAGCTCTTCAGGAATGCATGGACGCTGGGTATGATGGTGAATTTGCCGAGAAATTGGCGCGACATAAAACCTTCAAGGGCAATCGTCCTTCAAACTCCATTCTCGTTAAAAAACTGACTCCAGAAGTACTTGGATCTTTGATAGCGATGTACGAGCACAAAGTATTTGTTCAGGGTGTGATCTGGAATATCTATTCTTTTGATCAATGGGGCGTGGAACTCGGGAAAGTTCTAGCGAAGAAAATTCTTCCAGAACTAGATGGAGATGGGAATGTCAACTCACACGATTGCAGTACCAACGGCTTGATTAATACTTACAAGCGGTTTCGCTAAGAACTGAGAATCTGAAACTTTTATTTCAATAGGGGCGTAGACTGGGGCAAACTATCCAGCCAAACGAAGGCTGTGAACAAACCCTCTACAATGAAAAAGTTTTTACTCCCCGCAATTTTCTGTGCTTTTGGACTTACGTCTAATGCGCAAATCGCCAATGGAAATTTCGAAGATTGGACGAAAGTCAATCTTTTCGAAATGCCGAGCATTGGTATCCCCAACACATCATCTAATTACGAGACGTATTTCATGAATGGTGAGCTCAATGTGGTTAAAAAGTTGAGTGAAGGAAATTCATCTATGCACATTTCCAATATTGACATTGATGGAAATGTAGTTCCTGGATATTATATCTGTGGTACTGAGCCTAATGCTGAAGGTGAAGGCCTCGTATTTGGGGGTGGATTCGACATGACTCCAGACGGTATTACTGGTCTATCAGTGGATATGAAAATGGAAATTCCCGAAGAAAATGAAGGAATCGTGATTGTTCAATTTAAAAATGGAAATCAACCTGTGGGGCCCGGAAATATGGGGCCTGGAACCTATGTTTTTCCAGTGGCTGGTACGCAAGACTGGACCAATATGGAGTTTTCGTTTGATGAAACACTAGACCCTAACACAAATGTATGTGTAATTGCTTTCGCATCTGCTGATCTAGTTAACAACGATGTGACTTTTGAGAACGGCGCATTCATGCAAATAGACAACATTTCTTGGGTGGGATCTGATCAAGAAATTCCTGGGGGCGACATGGATTCATGGTTAAACCTAACGCCGTTTTACTATCCAAACCAATGCGAAGTTGATGCCGACCAGATGGAAAGAACATTTTTCAGAACGGCAGAGTCATTTGACGGTAGCTGGGCGCTAGGATTGACATCAATCGTAAGAGAAGGTGACCTAGAAATGGGCTCTACTGTGCTTGGAGATGTTGATGAAGAAGGTGGTATTGTACCGACTAACGAAATTGGAGCTGACCAGACGCATGTTTCGATGATGTATAAGTATGAAGGAGTTGGATCTGATATAGGTGAAGTAACTTTTCATTTCTTCAAAGCTGACAATGAAGGAGGCTTCGACATGGTAATGGAAAAGTCCTTTGATTTGGTGGCTGCTGATGAATATACTTTGGTAGAATTTAACTTTATGGAAGAGTTCGAAACAAACGGATTGAGTGCAGATCATATCGCCGTTTCTTTGACTTCGAGTAAAGAAGGTGAAGGGCTTACCCCCATGGAAGGTAGTACCCTTATTGTGGACGCTGTGGAGCTTTCAGGCGCCTTAGGTATTTTTAGCCAGAGCCATACTTTAACAGATGCTTCTGTTCACGCCTTTCCTAACCCTACTCACCATCGAGTAATTTTTGATTTTGATGGAATTAAAACCGGATACATGAGAGTGTACTCTCCTGAAGGAATTATGATCGCAACACGCAGTTACGCTCAAAAACGTCAGATGCATTTTGATTTGACAACCCACGATAGTGGAACATACGTGTTCAAATTTTACCACACTGGCGGAATGCAAATTGCTCGAGTAGTTAAGCTATAAGCTATCAGGTAATGAACTTAATACTTTAAGGCGGCCATTGGCCGCCTTTTTCTTTGAATAGGGTTTGAATAGTGTCGCAATTACACTCTAAGAAATTTCCTATCTTCCGCTCCTGAACTAAAAAAATACGATGAGTAATAAGCCGCGTCTAAAGTTTTGGGATATCTGGAATATGAGTTTTGGATTCCTGGGAATTCAGTTTGGATTTGCCCTTCAGGGTGGATTTATGTCTCGTATTTTTCAAACCCTAGGTGCTAGTGAGCATGAGATACCTATGCTCTGGATCGCAGCACCGCTAACTGGGCTGATTGTGCAGCCCATAATCGGGTATATTAGTGATCGCACGTGGCACCCGAGATGGGGTAGAAGAAGACCCTTTTTCTTGATCGGTGCGATTTTAAGTTCCATCACTCTAATTTTTGTCCCGCATTCTTCTGCCTTGTGGATGGCCGCAGGCTGCTTGTGGGTACTCGACGCATCGATCAACATTTCGATGGAGCCGTTTAGAGCTCTGGTCGCCGATAAGCTGCCAGATTCACAGCGCTCGTACGGATTTGTGATGCAAACGCTCATTATCGGTATTGGTACTTGGATAGCTAGTAATTTGCCTTGGGCTATTGCCAAACTAGGAGTTTCTAATGAAGCTATTGATGGTGCTGTGCCTATGAGTGTCAAGATCGCTTTTACTATTGGTGCTTTCGTTTTTTTCTTGTCCATATTGTACACTGTGCTTACCACTAAGGAGTACCCTCCTGAAGATATGGAAGCTTTTGAAGCAGAAAAACGCGAATCAGGTGGACTACTCGTAGGTGTTAAAACCATTCTCGAGAATTTCATGTCGATGCCAAAAACCATGGCTAAGTTGGGGCTTGTGCAGTTTTTTAGTTGGTTCGCATTCTTTACTATGTGGAGCCTGGCTACACCTGCTTTGACAGATCATGTTTTTCATTCTCCAATTCCGGACAGAGCGTCGTATGATATGGCTGACCCTATTCAAGAAGAAGCCTACTCTGTGGCTAATATCGCCTACAACGATGCAGCTGACCTGGTAGGGTCGTATATGGGGATCTACGGATTGTCGTCCATGGCCTTTGCCTTGCTGCTTACTTTTTACACTTCCGAGCGTAGAATCAACCGGAAACTAGTACACATGTTTAGCTTGATTCTCGGAGGGCTTGGCTTCATTTGGATGTATTTTATGGATGACCCTTCCTATCTGATCGGCTCGTTCATTTTGATCGGTATTGCATGGGGATCTATTCTTTCGATGCCTTACGCTATGCTTTCAAGCTCCATTGACCCTAAAAAAATGGGGCTCTACATGGGGATATTCAACATGTTTATCGTTATCCCGCAGATTATTGCGGCTACCGGAGGGGTCAATTTTATCTCAGGGCTTCTCGGCGATGCATCCATCTATGCCATGATCGTTGCTGGTGCTTCGTTGATCTTAGGTGGATTGAGCAATTTGCTTATCGTCAACCCGCAAGCCATCACATACACCCCCGATTCGTCTACCGAATCCTAAGTATATGCTGCGTGAATGGCGGCAGTGTCATTACATCAGTCCACTCCACGGAGCTACCGTTCAGTAGGGTTCCCGTTTTTTGACCCTTCAGTTGTTCTTCGAATCGATCCATCTTCACTTCACGCTCCTTTTTTCCAGCGTTTGTTATGATCATATAAGTCTCATTTTCATCATATCGAAAGTAGACATAAACGTCATCTACCGGTACAAACTGTGTTGTGTTGCCGTTCTGGATAGCCGTGCTTTCCTTGCGCAATTGGCCCAGCGATTTGATGCAGTCGAAAATCTCATTCTCAGATGAACTGCGCATGGTAGGTGTGGATTTATTGAGGCTGTCGGCCGCCCATCCGCCTGGGAAGTCTTCGCGAATCTTGCCGTGGCCATCGGTTTCCTTCATCAAAATCTCAGTACCGTAGTATACACTCGGAATTCCACGAAGAGTGTACAACCAGCCGAGACCGATTTTCATCTTGTTTAAGTCTCCGTTTACATAGCCTAAAAACCTGGCGAGATCGTGATTATCCAGAAAAGTGACCAGATCATTGGGTTCTTCGTAGATGTAATCGGCTGAAAGGGTGTAGTACAATCGCGAAAGTCCTTCGGCCCAGCCCTGATCTCTGGTCAAGGCATCGTTGATGGCGTAGTATACTTGAAAATCGGTCACGCCATCGATGTAGTTGGGGGCTGGTGCTAGGGCATTGCCTACGAACCACCCTTGAACCGTAGGGCCATGCACCCACGTTTCTGCAAATAGAAAAAGATCGGGGAAGGCAGCTTTCAATTCTTGCCCCCACGTGCGCATAAATCCTTGATCGGGGTATGCGTAGGTGTCAATGCGCAAGGCGTCAATGTGGAAGGCTTCGATCCACCAAATGGTTTGTTGGATGAAATAGCGAGCCACATGCGGGTTCTGCTGGTTTAAGTCGGGCATATGTTTGTCAAACCAGCCGTCGGTCATGATAGATCTATCGTGTTCAGAAGCGTAGGGATCCATTAAGGATGGTGCTCTGTAATTGGTTCTTTGAAACTCAGGCCAAAAGTGAAACCATGTGGAGTCGGGCATGTCGGAGTACAAGTAGTGCTCATTTCCTATGTGATTGTAGATCACATCTTGAATGATCTTCATATCCCGACTATGTAGCTCATCGATCAATTTGCGATACAATTCGTTTGTGCCAAATCGTTGGTCAATCTCGAAGCTATTGGTTATGGCGTACCCGTGATATGACTCATGTGGCTGGTCATTCTCCAGTAGAGGGTTGATCCACAAGGCCGTCATGTTCAGTTCTTCGATGTAATCTAAGTGGTCTAGTATGCCTTGTATATCCCCTCCATGGCGCTCGTAAGGTTCATCTCGGTCAACGGTGTTTTGATGAAAACCATCGAGGGCATCGTTTTTCACGTCTCCGTTTGCAAAGCGATCAGGGGTGATAAGGTATACCACATCCGATCCATTGAGCCCAAGCGGGTTCGCATCTCTGGCCTCGATAGGATAGTCATGCTTGTACTTTTTTCCTTTCGCCTTTCCTGAAATATGGATCGTTCCAGGCTTTGCCTTTTCACCAATACTCACTTTGATCAATTGGTAGTTTGGGTTCTCAAACCTTTTGTTCTCGATCCATTCCACGCCCTGTGGTGTCTCAATTTTTAGCTCGACGTGACCAATATTCGTTTCATGGATTAGAATTTCCAATGTGTCGCTCGGCATTCCTGTCCACCAGTAGGGCGGATCGACATGTTCAAAGCCTTGAGCATTTGATTCAAAACTGTAGAAATGTCCTACGCATACCAATACAGCAGTAAGGAGTGCATGAATGAATGTATTGTTGGGGTGGTGGTAATGCATTGAAAATGAGTTATAAAATGGTGGTTTTAGTGGATTTGATCAAGTTTCTCATTGGAGTTGTTGAAATTAATTTAAATTTGTTAGTGTAAAAAGAACAATAACTAAATCACAATCCTTAATTAAGATATTATGAAGAAAATCTACTTAATGGCGTTGGCTGGCCTTTTTGGGACTTCCCTACTGGCGCAAGTCGACGTGACTTTTCGCGTTGATATGACCGGTCAGACTGTGTCTGATAATGGTCTTCATGTAGCTGGTAATTGGCAAGCGGCCGCTGGCCTTCCTGGTGACTGGCAGCCCGGTACAGCTGAGTTGACTGATGGAGATAGCGATGGAATCTATGAGTATACTGCATCTCTTCCTGCTGGACAATACGAATACAAGTTTGTGAACGACAACGATTGGCCAGGTGTGGAAAGTGTTCCTTTAGTAAACCAAAAAGGTGGTGGAAACGATAATCGCGTTTTTGCAATTAGCGATTGGCACGCCACTGATGGATTGGTTTTACCTGCTATCACTTGGGGTGGTTCAGCCCCAGCTGGAGAAGTGGCTGTAAGACTCATGATTGATATGGCAAATCAAGAAGTGGGAGACTTAGGTGTACACGTTGCTGGTAACTTTTCAAACCCAGAATGGACTCCACAGCTTTCTAAAGCATTCGAAGTTGCAAATGGGAAATACGCTTTTGTAGCAAATGTGGCTCCTGAAGCTTCTTACGCATACAAATTCATCAACGGTAATGACTGGGGAATGGATGAAGCCGTTCCAGATGGTTGTGCTGTCGATGGAAACAGACAAGCTGTTGTTGGTTCTGAAGACCTTACTACAGATGCATACTGTTATGGTACTTGCGACCTTTGTGCGCCGCAGACCGAAGTTACTTTTCAAGTTGACTTGAGCCAAGAAGGAGCAAACCCAGATGGTGTAAGTGTCGCTGGAGCGTTTCAAGGGTGGTTGCCGGGTGCTACTGCTATGACTGATGATGATTCAGATGGAATTTATGAAGTTGTTTTGATGGTAGATCAGGGTCTCTATGAATTCAAATTCGTTAACGGAAATAGCTGGGACTTTGGAGAATCTGTACCTCCTGCTTGTAATCAGAACGGAAACCGTTTCGTAGACGTTGGAGAAGATCCGATTACTTATTTGGCTTGCTTTAATCAATGTACTGAAGAGTGTGTTTTGGATCCAGATCCAGCCAACATTACCTTCCGTGTTGATATGAATGACGAGACTGTTTCAGGTGATGGCGTTTTCCTTATGGGTGGATTTACAAACCCAGCTTGGCAAGGTGGAGCCTTGGCAATGTCAGATGATGATTCTGATGGTATCTTTGAAGTTACTGTTGAAATTGATGGTCCAGCTGATATTCAATACAAGTTCGTTAATGGAGATGTGAACACTCCTGAAAACGAAGAAAGTGGAGATTTTGCAACTGGTGGTTGTGGAGTTGATAATGGAATTGGTGGATTTAATAGAACGCATACAAGAAGCGGAGAAGATGAAATTCTCGACGCTGTTGCATTCAACTCTTGCGAGCCACTTTCTACCTCTGACCTAGAACTCGGAAACGTAAACCTTTTCCCGAACCCAACGAACGGAGTGACATACTTGGAGCTCGAAAATCCAAATGGTCACACGCTTCGCATGAATATCATCGATATCACTGGAAAAGAAGTAAGAGACTTTACGGTAATCAATTCTACCCGATTTGAACTGAATACCACGGACTTGACTAGCGGCTTGTACTTCCTCAACATTGTGAATGAAAGCAATGAGCGAGCAGTATTTAAGCTAATGGTCGAATAATTAGTTAGTTGATTTGATTAAAAGGGTAGCCGTTTGGCTACCCTTTTTAAATTAAAAACATGGCGAAATTCTGCTGTACCTTAGTCTGCTTTGCCTTCACCATTCTACATGTGTCGGCACAGATTCTTCCTAATGGAATTCTATATTCTTCCGCTGAGATTCCAGAAATACGGATCACTATAGACCAAGATAGCCTTGATCAGCTATACCTTCCAGAAAACTGGTACGAAGATCACGAATATCCAGTCGAGTTTGTTTTTCACTCCTCTCAACTTACCGATACGCTCCAAGATGTGGGTATCCGTTTTCGAGGGAATACATCGCGAGAAAAGATCAAGAAGTCATTCAAGATTTCGTTCAATACTTATGAACAGGGAAGGAAGTTTCAAAATGTGGAGAAACTTAACATCAATGCCGAAGTCAACGACCCTTCCATGGTGCGTTCCTATAGCGGCTGGGAGCTCTATCACTACATGGGAGTACCAGCTCCGCGCTCTAACCACGTCAAACTTTTCATCAATGAAGAATACTACGGCCTATACCAAAACGCCGAGCACATTGATGATGAATTTGTCGAATCTTGGTTCGGAAATCAAACTGGAAATCTCTACAAGTGCCGTTATCCTGCCAATCTGGATTTTATCTCTTCCAATCCTGATGACTATAAACAGGCACCTTGGGGTGAACGTACATATGAACTAAAAACCAATGAAGAGCTTGATGATTACGCCGACCTGGCAGAGTTTATCACAGAGCTCAACCAAATGAGCAACGCCGAGTTTGACTGTAAATTCAATCAGTTTTTTGATGTTAACTCCTATCTCAAATTGGCTGTCGTGGATATTCTCCTAGGAAACTGGGATGGGTATATCTACAACCAGAATAACTATTACCTCTACCACAACCCTCTAACTGACCAGTTTCAGTTCATTCCCTACGATATTGATAATACCTGGGGTATCGATTGGTTAGACCGCGATTGGTCGGATCGAAATATTTACACCTGGAGCCAATCCTTTGCCGATAGACCCTTGTTTAACAGGTTGATGGACTCTGAAAAATACCGCGCCATGTTCTCTTGGTATATGAATGATCTTCTGATTCATTTTTATGGAACGGAGTCCCACATAGAAGCCATCAATCAAGTACACGATCAAATTTCTGCAGACGCCATTGCCGACACGTATCGACCACTGGATTTTTCATTCTCGGTCAATGATTTTCTCTTAGCCATTGAAGAAGCAGCTGGTGGGCATGTCGATTTTGGAGTAGGAGAGTTCATTGAAATTCGGAAAACTTCCGCTCAAGAGCAGTTGGAAGACAGCAATATAGCTCCAATCATTGCCAAAGTAGTCGAAGATTTTGACAACGTCCCTGAATCATTTTCTGTGCGTGTGGAAGTCGATGGCCCTGCTACACAAACTGCGACGCTGACCTACACTGTTTCAAGTGAAGAATTCACATTGGTGCAAACGGGTGATAGTGAGTTCTATGAATTTACCCTCCCTATAAGCAACTGGCCAAGTGAGCTTACATATAATGTGGCTGTGCAGGGGGCTGATGGGCAGGTCCGGATGGCTTTTTGCCAGGATCGAACCATTGGTTTGGGTGACCAATCCACATTTGTTATCAACGAAGTGATGACATCAAATGATGAGACCATTCAGGACCCTTTTGGTGAATATGATGATTGGGTGGAGATATATCACGCGGGTGGCTCTTTGGTCAATTCTACCGGCTATTACTTGACCGACAATTCATCAGCTCCTACAAAGTGGGCTCTTCCGGGAATTACGTTGGAGCCAGGTTCGCACCAGCTCTTTTGGGCCGATAAAACGATCGTTCAAGGAGCTAAGCACACAAATTTTAGACTCAATAATACGGGTGAGAAGCTCTTCCTTTTTAAAAAGCTCTTTAATGGGATTCGGTTAGTAGACTTCGTAGATGTGCCCAGTATTCCGGCCGACTACTCGTGGGGGAGAGAAACCGATGGGGCCGAAGAATGGGTCCTTTTCGAAGAAACTACTCCCAATGCACCAAACGGTGAACCTTTAAATGTGGAAGGTCCAAGCGAGTCTTCCACACTAGAAGTCTATCCCAATCCAGCAACTTCATTTTTCAATTTTTCGAAACCTATTTCTTATCAAGTGTTTGACCTTCATGGAAAACTGATCGAAGAAGGTACTTCAGACCACCTTTCTGTTATTGGATGGTCTCCAGGGGTCTATATCTTGAGATCAGATCGAGTTGCACATCGATTAGTCGTACTTTCTGAGTAACTTAAGTGGTCATTTGAGAATTTGATTTTGCGCTAGTTTAGATTGGAAATCACCATACACATAAACCGATAAAGTGTACATTAGACACTTTAATAAAGACTATGAGAACATTATCCCTTAAATTCTGTTTCACGATTTGCGCTTTACTTTTTTTGATTGGCTCCAGAGCTCAGGTCGTGACACTCGACCCCACTTTTGCTACGCAAGATGATGAAGTAACCATCATTTACGATGCAAGTTTGGGGAATGGCGATCTTACAGGCGTGGTACCCGTGTACGCACACACTGGGGTAGTGTTAGCTGGGCAGGAAGGCTGGCAAAACGTCCAGGGAGAATGGGGTACAGCAGATCCAAATGTCCTGATGTCGCCACAAGGAAGCAATATTCACGAACTCACCATCAATATTTCAGATTTTTACGAATTAGAAGAAGGTGATGTGGTAGAACAGCTCGCATTTGTTTTCCGGAATGCCAATGGGTCTATTGTAGGCCGTGCCGCTGATGGTGGCGATATTTTCGTCGATTTGTATTCATCAGAATATGCAGCTTTCATTACCAACCCTTTCGAAGCACTCATCTCGAATGAAAATCCCGGAATCGTAGATGTCGAAGCCACAGCAAATGCTGAATCATCTTTTTCAATCTACTTAGGAGATGATCTAATCTACACAGAATCGGAGACTGACAATATTGCTACGCAAGTAGATTTCACTGGATTGGGCCAGGGACAATACTGGATTTGGCTTGAAGCATCCAATGGAGCCGAAACCAAGTTTGATTCTGTTCCGGTTATATACCAAGGCGACCCGATAGTGGCTGCTGCTCCAGCTGGAACCGTTGATGGTATTAATTACATCGACGATGAGACCGTAGTCCTTCAGCTTTTTGCTCCGTTCAAAGACTTTGTCTATGTGTTTGGAGATTTCAACAATTGGCAGAATGATCTCGATTACTTTATGAACATCACTCCGGAAGGGGATCGGTTCTGGTTAGAAATATCGGGTCTCGAACCCAATGTAGAATACGCATTCCAGTATGTGATTGGTCAGGAGCAAATGCGGGTGGCGGATCCATATGCCGATAAGATTCTAGACCCATGGAACGATCAGTGGATTCCAGAATCGATTTATCCTAATTTGAAGCCCTATCCAGATGGACTCACATCAGAGATTGTCTCTGTTTTGGAAACCAACCAAGCTCCATACGACTGGGTTGTTGAAGAATTTGAGCGACCTGATATGTCTAACTTGGTGGTTTATGAGTTGTTAATCCGCGATTTTGACGAAGATCACTCATATCAGTCTGTGATCGACCGTCTTCCTTATCTCATTGAATTGGGAATTAACGCGATAGAGTTGATGCCATTCGCTGAGTTTGAAGGGAATGAAAGCTGGGGCTACAACCCGATGTTTTTCTTCGCGCCAGACAAGTACTACGGCACACGCGACGATCTCAAAGCGCTGGTAGATGCTTGTCATCAAAATGGTATCGCTGTTATTCAAGATATCGTTTTCAATCATTCCTTTGGCCAGAATCCGCAGCTCCGCATGTATTCACAAAGTGGCGGTCCGGCTGGTCCACCAGCTGAGAATAGCCCATTCTTTAATGTGGAAGCAAAACACCCTTTCAACGTAGGGTATGACTACAACCACGACTCTCCGCATACCCAAGAATTTATGAGGAGAAACCTGCAATTTTGGGTAGAAGAGTATCACATCGATGGGTTCCGCTTTGACCTGAGTAAAGGATTCACTCAAAACTACTCTTCTGATGTAGGAGCTTGGGGCCAATACGATCAGTCGCGAATAGACCATTGGACCCGCATACGTGACGAAGTGGCTCAATATGACCCTGAAGTTTATTTAATACTGGAGCACTTCGCTGACAATTCAGAAGAAACAGTACTTGCAGAAGAAGGAATGTATCTCTGGGGAAACATCAACCATGAATACAACGAAGCTTCAATGGGCTACTCGAGTAACCTGAATTGGGCCGATTATCAAAACCGAGGCTGGGACGACCCTAAGCTCGTAGCTTATGCCGAGAGCCATGATGAAGAGCGTTTGATGTTCAAAAACCTGGAGTATGGAAACTCATCAGGTGATTACGATGTGACAGACTTGCCCACAGCTCTGCAAAGACAAGAAGCGGTGGCGGCTATGTTTCTTCCACTACCAGGGCCAAAGATGATCTGGCAATTTGGAGAACAGGGTTACGATTACAGCATCAACCACTGTCCAGATGGGACGATAAGTCCAGATTGCCGAACAGCCAATAAACCAATCCGCTGGGACTATCTCGATGAAGCGGACCGACTTTACCTTTATAAGGTATATGCCGCTATCAACAAGCTGAGAAATGAGAACGCCACCTTTGCGAGCCAAGACTATACCTGGGATGTCTCAAGTAGCGGAAAGAGATTGGTCATTGAGCATGAAGAAATGGACGCCGTGATCATTGCAAACTTTGCCGTGACGCCTATCGACATCGTTCCTGGGTTTACCCATACAGGTTCCTGGTACAATTATATGTTGGGTGAAGCGGTTGAAGTGTCAGATCTTGCGGCTTCAATCTCGCTCCAACCGGGCGAGTATGTCATTTACACCGATGCTGAGCTGGAAACCCCCGATTTGAGTGTTGGAATTGAGGGTATTAAAAACTCACCCCTTGAGTTCAGAATTGGCGCTTTCCCCAATCCAGTAACTGACCAAACCCGCATTCTTTTTAATGTGGCAGAATCAACGAGTCAAGGGAGAATAGATGTGCTGGATATCAATGGGAGTGTAGTAGCCAATATTCATACTGGATATCTTAACGAAGGGGTGCAGGAAATTCTTTGGGATGGACGTGATGAAAACGGTGGAAAACTTTCTGCTGGTTTCTATTTGATACGGATGATCTGTGATAATGAGATCTATACAAGTAAAATCGTCATTAAAAACTAGGTGATAACCGCGAATAAAACCTATGTGTGAATTTGACACAAAGAATTTTATTCTAAATTTAAAATCTGATTAATCTGCTCATTATGATAAAACTTTATGCGCGAAGTATTCTTTTCTTGCTTTGCATTGTTTCTTCATCCACCCTTTTGGCGCAAGTTGTAAAAGGTACGGTGACAGACGAAGATGGAATTCCGATGCCGGGTGTTACCATTCGAATTGATGGAACGACTCAGGGAGCATCAGCGAATATGAATGGAGAGTACGAGATCAAGAATGTGGAAGTTGGTCAACAAACATTGATATTCTCCTTCATCGGATTTAAAGAGTACAGAGAAACCATTCAGGTACCTGCTACGGGAGAAGTTGTGGTAAACCATCAAATGGAAGGTGATGCACAGCAACTCGATGAATACATCGTAGTGGGGTATGGAGTGCAGCGCAAAAAGGAAGTAACAGGTTCCATCGCTAAAGTAGACTCCAAAGAGATTACCGACATTCCCGCTCCGAGTTTTGAAGCCGCCCTGCAGGGAAAGGCTGCCGGTGTGCAGGTTACCCAGGGTAGTGGTCTCGCAGGTTCGGGTTCGGTTATCCGCGTACGTGGTATTGCGTCTATTTCGGCAGGTGGTGACCCCCTTTACGTAGTAGATGGAATTCCGATTGTTCAGGATTACTTCTTGGCAGGAAACCGTGGTGCATTCAACAACAACCCGCTAGCTACCATAAACCCGAATGATATAGCCAGTGTAGAAGTCTTGAAAGATGCTGCGGCTACAGGAATCTACGGTTCTAGAGGAGCAAATGGTGTTATTCTGATTACGACTAAATCGGGTAAAGGAGCCCAGGGTTGGTCGTTTAATCTGAGTACACGTCACGGTGTAAGTATGCCAACGGCCAATCCAGACATGCTTAATTCAAGTGAATGGCTACAACTCTACCAGGAAGCTTGGGAGAACGATGGAAACGTGGGATTGGCGCCATTGCCAGGTGGAAGAACATGGGAACAAGCTCGAAACACGGATACAGATTGGATAGACGAAACGACCAGAGTGGGCTTTAAGCAAGCATACAATTTTAGTTCTACTTACGGAAATAAGTGGTTTAATTGGATGCTTTCTGTTGGATACGATGATAATCAAAGTTACCTCGAGTCAAACGCCTACAAGCGTACATCGGTTCGAAACAACTTTAATTTTACCCTTTCAGATAAAGTATCGATCGGTGCTAATCTCTCATTGAGTCAAGGGGTAAATCAACGTGTAGATGCCGCATGGAGTGGTGGATACGGAGATGCAATGTCTACCGCACTTCCTATTTACCCGATTTTCTACACCGAAGATGTGTACAACTCAAATGGGGAGCTGATGTATGCTGCAGGTGACTACTGGGATCAAGGTTCTAACCCGGTGCGCCAAAGAGAGCTTACTGAGTGGGAAACCGTGGAACGCAGAATGATTAATAACGTGTCTATCGACTATAAGCCTTTTGACAATATGTTTATCAAAGGGTACGTGGGACTTGACCTGATGAGTCTGGATGATGATAAGTTTACCGATACCTTTCTGCGAGAAGGAAATAGATCGACAAACGAACTGCCTAACCTAACAGAAAGATGGGCTAACACATCAGTTAACTACAACATAAACCTGACCGCTAACTACATTCACAATCTAGACGATAAGAATTCCTTTACTTACATGATAGGTGGTGAATACCAAGAAACACTCCTTAAGGACCTTGGTTACGTATCGGTGGCTGGCGATGATATTGACGGTTTAATCAGATCAAATCCTGATTATCTAGATGGAGTAGACATGCCAGAAATTGGAAGAACAAACTACAACTTTATCAGTGGGTTTGGTCGGATCAACTATTCACATGCCGATAAGTACTTTGCTCAATTCACGGCTCGTGTAGATGGATCTTCCAAATTTGGAGACAACAACCGTTACGGGTTCTTTCCATCGGTTTCGGCAGGATGGGTGATCAGTGAAGAAGATTTCCTAAAAGACAACGAGACCATTTCATTCTTGAAAATTAGAGCTGGATGGGGATTGACCGGAAACGCTGACATCCCAGCGTATCTTCCAACTGGTGAGTATAGGCTCTCTTCACAAACGGGTTATAACAACGAATTGTATCGCTATCAGAGCATTGCACCGAACCCAGATATTCAATGGGAAACGGCTAATGTAGTCGACCTGACTATCGAACTTGGACTATACAGAGACCGCATTACAACATCCCTTTCGTTCTACAACAAGAATACAACGGATGTCCTTCTTAACGTGACTCCACAGAGTAGCACTGGGGTAGAGAACTATTGGGATAACGCAGGAGAAATCCTAAATCGCGGAGTGGAGTTCCAAGTGAACACCGTAAACATTGATAAGAAAAAGTTCATTTGGAAGTCATCACTTAATGTTTCTTACAACTACAATGAAATCGTAGATCTTGGAGGATATAGCCCAGATGCCATCAGCGGCGGTACCAATGATACAAGGGTAGTAGAAGGAGCGCCAGTAGGAGCTAACTACCTCGTTCGATTTTCGCATGTGGACCCAGAGTCAGGTCGACCGGTATACCTCGATATTAATGGTAAAGAGACATATACTTGGGATCCTGACAACCGTGTGGAAGTAGGTCGTGTCTTACCAAAGGCCATTGGCGGATTCACCAATACATTTGAGTTTGGAAATTGGAATGTTGGGTTGGTTATGGTGTACAGTTTTGGAAGCAATATCTACGACTCGTCGCGCAAAAGACAGAACGGAGTTGTTTCAGATTGGAACATGACCACGGAGATCTTTGATCGGTGGCGTCAGGACGGCGATGATGCGGAATACGCACAATTAAGCCGTTTGCCAGAGAATTATGGCCTTCCGGGAATTTGGGATAACAACACAACTCAATTTTTGAAGAAAGGAGACTATCTGCGCTTGAGAAGATTGAGTGTTGGGTACACATTCAACGCATTCAAGGTCGGCAGTATGAAATTCGAATCGGCAAACATCACCCTTTCGGCTGTTAACTTTTTGACATTCACAAACTACGACGGGCTCGATCCAGAGATCGCTCGTGACTTTGAAAACGTGAATGATCGAAACCTGAGTGCGAATATCACCTACTTGACTCCACCCCAGGAGATGTCGTTTAACCTAGCTATGAACCTAAGATTTTAAGACATGAAGAAGCAATACAAATCAATACTCTGGATCTTTGCACTAGTAGGTGGTATGTCTCTAGTTTCGTGCGAGAAACTCTTGGACAAAGAACCCGATGAGTCTGGAGGGGTGATTCTCCCTGACAATGCCGTAGAAACACCTGAAGATCTTCAGCAATTGCTTAACTCAGCTTACGATGTTTTGGCGAACGGCTACAACGGTCGAGTTCAGAATCCGGCAAACTTGCTTTCCGATAACTTGGTTAGACCATTCAATCAGAATGATTATGAGTCAGTTTGGCTCCGACAAACCACCATCTTTAATGGTTCTGTTGGTGATGCTTTTGGCGAAATTTATATTGCCGTTTTTCGGGCCAATACCATTCTCGAAGATCTACCGAATGTGAGTGGTCTTTCAGAAGCTGATGCAACGAGAACCACCGGAGAAGCGAAGTTCATCAGAGCTCTCTGCCATTTCGATGCTGTTAGGGGATGGGCTCATCCATATGGCCATACTCCTTCAAACACACACCCTGGAGTTGCAATTAGAACGAGAAGCTCCCCAGAGAACGTAAGCAGATCAACAGTGGGCGAAGTCTATAACTTTATCCTTCAAGACCTGGCTGATGCACAGGCGTCCTTACCTGATGTGAATGATGTGTATGCTACCAGATGGGCTGCTTTGGCACTAGAAGCTGAAGTGAGGTTTCAAATGCATGAATACGATCTAGCCTACGAGCTTGCAAACCAGGTGATAGAAGGTAATGCTGTTATGTTTGACACTGAGGTAAACAAATACCAATGGCCCCAAGCTAGTCCAGAAGCTTATTTCTATATCTATAGCGCTGAATTGTCGAATGGAGACACGGACAACAGAAATACTTTTTTCAGAGATAATTACAATTCACTCGGTGGAAGTCCAGCGCTTCGCATCCAGGAAGACCTCTACGATATGTTGACCTCGCAGGGTACGGGTGTACCGCGTGGAGCGCTGTATCAGGAAAACAATCAAGATGGTAACATCACTTACGTGACGACCATGTTTGACGATCAGAGTTTTAATATTCCAATTTTGACACTCACTCAAATGATGCTTATCAGGGCCGAGTCTATGGCTGAACTTGGAATGGATTTAACCCAGGCAATTGATGACATAAACGCCATTAGAGAAAGGGCATATGCATCGCCAGTGCTCAATCTGCTTCCAACTGCTTCAGCCGATGTGGTGATTGAAGCTGCACGAAACGAACGACGAATGGAATTCCCTTTCAACGCTCAGCGATACCATGACTTAAAGCGGATTGGTGCTCAGGGCGAAAATCCCGATATTCTAGGATATCCGTATGATTGTAATGGAATGATTCTTCAGTTTCCAGCAGTAGAAGGAACAGAGTCATTTGAACTCAACCCCGGTGGTGGTTGCTAAATCAGAACAAAAGATGAAATTTAAATTTTTTAGATACGCGTTCTACACCACGGCTTTCGTGATGGCCTTAACAGGCTGTAAAGACGATGAGCCAGAAATAGGTGAACCGTTTAGCAAAATAGAAGGAATTACTGCAACGGGATGGCAAATTGCGGAAGCTTTTCTAGTTGATGAAAATAACCCAGCCAAGCCCGAACAAGATATCTCGGAATACTATACGAGTTCGGATAATCTCCTAGAGATCAACTTCAGTGCTGATGGTTCATACGAAGTGATAGAAGGCGATGGAATTGCATTCCTTCCTTTGACTGGTACCTGGAGTTTTAATGACAATGCCGCTCCTACATCGATCATTTTTGTTGGTGATAATGGCGAAGTTATAACAGCACCATTAGATGGACCAACTCGAATCGTTGATTCCCAACTGAAGATCAGGTTTGAACGAGAGTATTGTCAGATAGATGGTGAGTCTAAGCCAGTATTAGGGTACCGTGTTGTGTTTAACAGAATCGAAGAGTAATGATGAAAATAGCTAACATATTAATTGTTTTAGCCAGCTTGATCTCTGGCCTCGCATTAGGGCAAGGTGTGTACTTCGACCCATCACCAACAGATGTCACAGGAAATGCAAGACTCTATGTCGATATCTCATCGCCCGACTGTAGCAATTGTGGCGCCCTCCAGGATGCCGATCCTGACACGAATCCAATTTACATTTGGACCTGGAATCCAAACGAAGCCAGAGGTGTAATTTCAGTAGACGGTACAGACTACGACATTACAAATGGGAGTTGGGATAGTTCTAATGAAAGTATGGTCATGAGTCAAGATCCCGAAAACCCAAACCTGTGGTACTACGATTTTGTTGGAGCCACCCTGGTTAACTACTACCAAGCACCGGCTGCGTCATTCTACGACACTGGAATCGACTTTCTGATCAAAGAAAAAAATGGAAATTCTCCTGGCGATGGAGAGCCAGAACAGAAGTCGGACGACATGAATATTGTTCTTGAACCAATCGGTTGTTTTGAGAAGATATGTCCGTTTCCTACTACCTTTTTCCAAGATCAGTACTTTTTCATCAACTACGACAATAATCAGGAGACCATCGGGTTTCTCCAGAATATGGGGCCTGATGAATGCTTGATCTGGTTTCGAGTGAGCATCAATGGTGGGTCTGAAATCATTTATCGAGATGAAACAGATAAGTATAAAATGAACTACGATGGCGATGGATTATTCTCGCTGTCCATGATTCCTGAAGAGTATTTCGAACTACAGGAAGGTGATGAGTTGACCTATATCGACGCCTTCATTACCAAGGCTCCAATCAACGTTCCGCCTTTTACTCAGCCTATCAGGCTGATCCCGGGATGTGAATAGTTGTTAAAACTTCTTCCTTGCTTAAAGAGCCACCTTTCGTGAAAATGATCGGTGGCTCTCGCATTTCCGTACATCTTGTTAAAATACCGCTTGCGTAATAACGTGGCAGCCTACAATTCTTAAACATATCTTCGTTTTAATACAAACTGGATGACATGATTAGGTTAGAAAATGTCAACAAGAGCTACATGGTGGGATCTCGCCCGCTACAGGTGCTGAAAGGCATCGATATGGAGATCAAAGAAGGAGAGATGGTTTCGATCATGGGATCTTCTGGTTCTGGGAAATCTACCATGCTCAACATCCTAGGTATTCTCGACTCTTATGATGAAGGCGAGTACCGTTTAGATGGGAAACTCATTAAAAATGTGAGTGAAACCAAGGCAGCGCGCTTGCGAAGCGATCTTATCGGTTTCGTATTCCAGTCATTTAATCTAATCTCATTTAAGACAGCCCTCGATAACGTAGCACTTCCTTTGTATTACCAAGGTGTGAGTCGAAAAAAGCGCAACGAACTGGCGAGAAAATACCTCGATAAAGTGGGACTCCTAGACTGGGCTGACCACCTGCCCACAGAATTGAGTGGTGGGCAAAAACAACGGGTAGCTATCGCGCGAGCGCTGATCACCCAACCCAAAATTATCTTGGCTGATGAGCCGACCGGAGCCCTCGACACCAAAACATCGTACGCCGTAATGGATACTCTTCGGCAGGTAAATAAAGAAGGTATGACGGTGGTAATTGTCACGCACGAACAAGATATAGCCGAAATGACTGACAGACTCATCAAACTCAAAGATGGAGTGATTGAGTCGCACAATGCTTTGGTAGATGTTTGATCTCGATAAATGGCAGGAAATACTATCGACCATTGGGAAGAACAAACTCCGAACTTTCCTCACCGCATTCTCTGTGATGTGGGGCATTTTCATGCTCGTTATTCTTCTTGGCGTGAGCCAGGGATTGCAAAACGGGGTCATCAGATCGTTCAGCGACGATGCTTTCAACAGTATTTGGGTGTTTAGTGGGCGCACCACCAAACCCTACAAAGGATTGCAATCAGGGCGTACCATTCAGTTTACTTCAGAAGATTACGAACTCGTACTCCAAAAGGTAGAAGATATTGAGCACAGTACGGGACGATACATGGTGTGGAACGCCCAAGTAAACCGTGGCAATGAATATAATACCTATCCGCTTCGAGCCGTGCATCCAGCACATCGTTATCTAGAAAATTCGCTGATTACAGATGGCCGCTTTTTAAGTCCAAAGGATATCGAAGAAAAAAGAAAGCTGGCTGTAATAGGTCGTGATGTCCAAAAGGACTTGTTTCCCGATGAAGATCCGATTGGCCAGTTTATAGAAGTATATGGGATTCCCTTTAAGGTAGCTGGCGTTTTTGAAGATACGGGGAATCCGCGTGAAATGCGGTATATCTACATTCCTATTACCACGGGGCAGCAGATTTTCGGTGCGGGAAATGACATCAACATGTTTATGGTTACCACCGGTACCCAGCCCTTGCCACGCACCATTCAGATGCGCAACGAGATTGAGTATTTACTCAAGCAAAAGCACATCGTACATCCCGACGATCAAAACGCCATACGTGTGAGAAATAACAATGAGGAGATGAAGGAGATTACCGACATCCTTCTCGGAATCAAGACGTTTGTCTGGATTATTGGAATTTTTACAATTATAGCCGGAGTGGTGGGTGTCAGCAATATCATGAGTATTGTTGTGAAAGAGCGTACCAAAGAAATAGGTGTGCGCAAAGCCCTGGGAGCTACCCCCTTTTCGGTGGTTAGCCTTATTCTTCATGAGTCTATTTTTATCACGGCTATAGCCGGATACATAGGTTTGGTGGCAGGTGTTTTTGTACTTGAGCTAGTGGGTTCACTGATCGGCCAGCAGCAAATGTTCGACCGACCTGAAGTTAATTTTACAGTGGCTATCGTCACTTTGGTAATTATGGTGTTTGCTGGTGCTTTGGCCGGTTTCTTTCCTGCTTTACGCGCCGCTCGAATAAAACCAGTTGTAGCCCTAAGAGATCAGTAATATGTTTGATAGAGAAAAATGGGCAGAAGTATTTGAAGTGCTGAGCAAGAATCCGTTCAGAACTGCAGCCACTGCATTTGGTGTGGTTTGGGGAATTCTGATGCTCATCATCATGATCGGGTCGGCTAATGGGCTTGAAAACGGCGTTCGCGGAAATGTAAACCGAGTGACCAATTGTACTTATATCTGGACACAGACCACTACCAAGCCCTATGCAGGATTCAACCGTGGGCGAAGCTTTTATCTGCGGTCAGCCGACGTAGACTTCCTGAAAGAAACAGTTCCAAATATCGATATCCTTTCGCCGCGAAATCAGTTAGGTGGCTATAGGGGGTCAAACAATGTGACCCGAGGTACTTTGACCGGAGCTTTTGGAATCTATGGCGATACACAAGATTACTTTAAGATCGACCCCCATCCAATCGAAGCGGGACGATTTATTAATAAAGCCGATCTCGATGAGCTCCGCAAGGTGTGCATTATCGGCGAAGGAGTTTTTAATGAGCTTTTTGAGAAAGGTGAAGACCCGATTGGTGAGTACATCAAAATAAACGGAGTCAACTTTCAAGTTGTCGGGATGTACGGTTCGAATTTTACTGGAGAACGTGCCGAAGAAGATACCAAGAGCATTTATATACCCATCACCACTTTTCAAAAGGCTTTCAACTTTGGCGATATTGTAGGATGGATGAGCATTACCAGCAAGCCAGATGTTCGTGTCTCAGCGCTTGAGGAAGAAATCATAGCCAAACTAAAAGTTAGACACAAAATACATCCAGATGATGACCGTGCGTTCGGCCATTACAATGGCGAAAGTGAATATTTGGAGATGCAAGGTCTATTTTTTGGCATAAGGTCGCTTTCGTGGTTTGTTGGAATTTTAACGCTATTTGCTGGAGTGATTGGGGTGAGCAACATCATGCTCGTCATCATAAAAGAACGAACCAAGGAAATAGGTGTTCGAAAAGCCATGGGAGCCACGCCTTTCACGATCGTTTCGCAAATCATGCTCGAGTCACTTTTCTTATCGAGCATTGCTGGATTTGTAGGAATCATTTTGGGAGTTTGGGCTCTGGAAGGCGTCAGCTCACTTATGGGAGATGATGCCGGGGTATTCCGGAATCCAGGAGTTCCCTTTGACGTATTGTTTCTCGCACTTGTCGTATTAATTTTTTGTGGCCTTGTCTCGGGAATTTTACCCGCATTTAGAGCCGCCCGCATCAAACCTGTTGAAGCCCTTAGAACTGAATAAATATTAAACCAATGAAGAAGGCCATTTTTATATTCGCTTCCGTTGTAGCCCTGGCATTGCTCGGCTACACCCTTAAGTATGTTTACGGAAAGTCACAAGAAAAGCCAATTGTATTTGACACCGAAACGCCCTTTTACTCTGATGTCGTGAAGAAAACGGTTGCTACGGGGTCAGTCGTTCCAAGAAAGGAGATTGAGATCAAGCCCGTAGTTTCGGGAATTATCGAAGAGATATTCGTAGAACCAGGAGAATTGGTAAAGCGTGGTGAAGTCATTGCCCGCATCAAGGTTATTCCCGATATGGTGAGCTTAAACAATGCAGAAAACCGTGTAAACATGGCTCAGATCGGCTATGATAATACGATCGTGGACTATGATCGAAATAAGAAACTCTATGACGAAGGCGTTATTTCGTACGCCAATTTTCAGCCCTTCGATTTGGCGAAAAAGAATGCGAAAGCCGAATTGGAAGCTGCAGAAGATAATTTGAAAATTATAAGGGAAGGTGTCTCTTCAAAGAACAGCGCATCGGCAAATACCTTGGTGAAAAGTACCATTTCAGGGATGGTTTTGGATGTGCCTGTCGAAATTGGTAACTCGGTTATTGAACTAAATAACTTCAACGATGGAACAACCATAGCGACAGTGGCTGATATGACCGACCTGATCTTTGAAGGAAAAGTGGATGAATCGGAAGTCGGAAAAGTCAAAGAAGGAATGGCTTTAGTGCTCACCGTCGGTGCCATTGAAAATGAAGAGTTTGATGCGATCTTAGAGTATATCTCGCCAAAAGGAGTGGAAGAAAACGGAGCGATTCAATTTGAGATTAAAGCTGCCGTAGATTTGAAGGAAAATCAATTTATCAGAGCAGGGTATTCTGCAAATGCGAATGTGGTTTTGGATAAGCGAGATAGTGTGCTCGTTATCAACGAAAGTTTGATCCAGTACGAGAATGATACAGCTACATT
Organism: Bacteroidia bacterium; assembly: GCA_030427905.1. Lineage (GTDB taxonomy): Bacteria > Bacteroidota > Bacteroidia > Flavobacteriales_D > Cryomorphaceae > CBDDKU01. The sequence goes on along the minus strand of JAUICL010000003.1, from coordinate 316,331 downwards.
TGTTGAGGTGCGCATTGGCGATCAGCAATTCGAGAAGCGAGAAGTTTCATTAGGTTTGTCTGATGGAATCAAGGTGGAAATTATCTCTGGGGTCAATGAAAGCGATGAAATTAAAATGTGGAACCAGCCGAAACCAGCTGAAGGTTAGTAGATTATTCAGCCTTTTACTAATTGGCCTGGCAGCGTGTTCTCCTGCCAAAAATAATTCGACGAGCGATCCGTCGCTGGATACAGGCTCTGTTATCGAAATCAGCCATTCAGTAGGTCTTCAAATCCGCGACACGCCCTTATTTTACAATATTCAGGTATTTAATCCAAAAGACTCTACTGAGTTGATTGGTTCCTATGTTGTTTCAAAGTCACCTGGCAATTTTGGAGAAGACACCATTTCGGGCCCCGTCCAGTCGTTTGGTTTGAGTAGTACCACCTTCGCAGCCTTTTTTGATCGGATTGGATTACTCTCGGCAATTAAGGGGATGACATACACTGATCGGGTCTTGAATCAAACACTGAAACAGCGAATTTCGGAAGGGCAGATTGTTGAGTTGACATCAGCAGGAGAATTGGATTTTGAGAAAGTACTTTCGGTCCATCCCGAAGTCTTTATGGTTTATGGATTTGAAGATTCAGATTATGCCAGGATCGCTGACCAGGGAATTCACGTTGTTCACAATCTAGAGTATCTCGAAAGCACCCCCTTAGGCAGAGCAGAATGGATCAAGCTCATCGGGTGTTTTACGGGCCAACTCGAAGAAGCTATTGCCGTTTTTCAAGCACTTGAGAAGCGTTATATGGATATCAGTACTAAAGCCATGTTGAGTTCTTTTAATCCCACTGTTTTCACCGGAAGTAATTACAAAGGGCTGTGGTATGCTCCAGGAAATGACAGTTACATTGCCAACTACATCCGCGATGCTGGGGCTGTGTATTCGTTTCAAGAATTCAATGAAAAGGGCTCCATTGAGATTGAGTATGAAGCTGCCTTGAAAACCATCACAGTTGCAGATTATTGGGGTATGGTGGTTTCTCAAGATGGCGAATACACCATCGAAGATTTTCAAGCAGCTCATGAGAATGCTGAACTGTTTAAGTCTTATCGAGACGGAAATGTATTCGTGTGCAACGCGGCTACTTCCGACTATTTTGGAGATGCTGTGATGGAACCCGATGTAGTACTCGCCGATTTAGTCAAGATTATTCACCCAGACTACCTTCCCGATCACCAATCGAAGTATTTCTTCGATTTGATACCAAATTGATTCGAAGCTTATCTTTGCGCCATGACCAAATCGCGATTCGGTTTTTGGGCGCTGTCTGCAACAGTCCTGCTCGTCTTGATGTTGATGAGTGTGTTTGTTGGCACTGTGCATATTCCCCTGTCCAACATATTTTCTGGAAACCTTTCTGAACTGGAAAGGGTCATCCTTTGGGAATCGCGTTTTCCGCGAACAATCGTAGCCGTGTTGGCTGGAGCAGGGCTGGCTGCCGCTGGATTGGTTATGCAGACCTTGTTTAGAAATCCGCTTGCAGGTCCTTCTGTACTCGGGGTTTCTTCTGGCGCAAGTTTGATGGTGGCTGTTGTCACTCTCGGGAGCTTTGGGCTCGCGTCTAGTCCGAATGTTCAAATGATCGCTGCTATAGCCGGTTCTCTTCTGGTTTTGCTACTTATACTTTGGGCGGCCAATCGCTTTGCGGATATCGCGACCGTGCTAATCATTGGTTTGATGTTGAGTTTTTTCACATCATCAATTGTTTCGCTGCTACAGGCCTTTGCGTCAGAGTCGCAGATCAAGGCTTTTATCTTCTGGGGTTTCGGTAGTTTCGCAGGGTTGGGATCCGACCAACTTATCTACCTGACTGTTCCCATCCTTGTAGCCCTTTTGGCTTCCCCGTTTCTCATAAAAGGTCTAAATTCCCTCTTGCTTGGGGAAATGCACGCTACATCGATGGGGGTCAATGTAAAGCAGCTCAAACTAGGTGCCATCCTTTTCTCGGGTGTGGTAGCGGGAACGGTTACGGCTTTTTGTGGCCCAATTGCTTTTTTAGGCTTAGCAACCCCACACATTGTTCGCTTGTTTTTTAAGTCCAATGATCACCGAATCATCCTTCCGGGTTCTATCTTGGGTGGAAGCTCGATCGCTCTTTTCTGTGATTTGATCGCGCGCCTTCCTGGTACCGATATGGCGATTCCCCTCAACTCGGTTTGTGCCTTTATGGGAGCTCCTGTCGTTATTTATTTGATATTAAAAGGCCGTAAAAGCAGGATGCTGATATGAGTTCGATCGAAGCCCAGCATATAGATATTACCTACCCCGGTCGTGAGCGAAATCTGATTCGTGCGCTTAGCTTTTCGGCGAGTTCAAATGAGCTTATTGCGGTGGTAGGTGCCAATGGCTCTGGAAAGTCGAGCTTGCTCAGAGTTCTTGCTGGGCTGCAAGATCCCAATGGGGGAGTGGTGAAATGGAATGGCGTTCAACTCGCTGATATCCCTGGGACCACCAGACCCAAATTGGCTGCAAACTTATTTTCATCCTACCAACGTGTAGCGGGTATGATTGCAAGAGACTTAATCGCGTTCGGTCGCCAGCCCTATACAGGGATTTTCGGGAAGCTCAAATCAAGCGATTGGCAAGTCGTGGACCAAACGATTTCTCAATTGGGTATTTCAAGTTTGGCCAATGCCATGGTTGAGAATCTAAGCGATGGAGAATATCGAAAGGTGATGTTTGCGAGAATGTGGGCGCAAGAAGCCGATACCATGATCCTTGATGAACCGATGGCCCACCTCGACATGCCTACATCCGTAGCTTTTGTTCGGCAGCTCGCCACAGCGGTTGAGCAGTATCAAAAGACGGTGATTTTCTCTACTCACGACATGCCTTTGGCATTCAACTTTGCTCATCAAATTCTCGTGATCGATGGAGGAGACCACTTGTATGGAACGCCCGAAATGGTGATTAAGTCAGATTTAATGCATCGCTTTCTCGATAAGAGTGGTATTGAATTCGAAGGAAGGAGTTTTAATTACAAGCCTGATCCATGAAGGTTTTTATAATGGGAATGGGTTGGCTCGGAGGGCCTTTAGGGCGATCCCTTGTGGAAAAAGGCCATGATGTTTCAGGAACATACCGAGGCACTAAGCCGATCGATTTTCCCACTGCGCTCCCTTTTGAAATTGGCCGTACGCCACTTCGAGATCTCGGTAAAAAGCTTGCTAGCGCTGAAGTGCTCGTGTTTGCGATACCCCCATCTTCGTGGCTTCGTGATTATATAGAAAACCAAAAGCTACGTAGGTTTCTAGCCGAAATGGCAAATGAATTTTCGGGGAAAGCTGTCTTGATTTCTTCTATTGGAGTTTTTGGATCAAATCAACTTGAAGTAGACGAGTCAACCATTCCAGAACCCGATTCGGAACGTGGGTCGGATTTGAAAGTACTAGAACGCTTTTGGTCTAAATCCTTTAATTCTGATTCAATTGTGGTGCGGTTAGGTGGTTTGGTGGGTGGAGATAGACATCCTGTGCGCTATCTCTCTGGTCGTTCCAATGTCAGTGGAAGGCTACATCCCATCAATTTAATTGATCGACAATCGGTTATAAATTTGATTGAGAAAATACTACTTTCACCAAACCTCGACAGGACGGTCTATCACGGAGTCTCAGCTTATCATCCAGATCGCGAGTCATTCTATCGCTCTTCGGCCGAAAGACTTGCGTTACCCCTTCCCGAGTTTGACCAAAATGATCGTTCACGAGGTAAAAAAGTGAACGGATTATTGACCCAAAATGAATTTAACTTGAGCTCCCGTGAAGAAGACTTATATCCATAGCTTATTCTCTCTGATCTTTTTGTTTGCATTGGGGTGTAAACCAGCAAATCAATTCGAACCCTTTTGTGGACAATGGATTCAAGTGTCAGATGATACAAAGTTTGTAGAAACGTGGAAATGTAGCTCAGAAGGTGTGAGTGGATACGCCTTTCGAATAGAAAGGAACGATACAGTTTTTGGTGAAGAGTTTTGGATTCAGGACACAGGAGAAAGCTACGCACTTTACATCAAAGCATCTGGCCAAAACAATGGTCAAGCCATTCCATTTACCTTAGAAGAACATAGTGGCGATGCTTTTCTCTTCTCCAACTACCAGCACGATTTTCCAAAGCGAATACAGTACGTATTCCATTCATCAGATTCTCTGACTACCATTGTTGATGGGGGAAGCGAAGATCAAGCCCTACACTTCAATTTTTCAAGGCTCGAATAATCATGTCTAGAACATCTAAGTCTGTTACTTAAATCGATTAGTATGGAACTCTATGTTGAGCAAAGGGTGATATCTGAAGTAGCAATCATCTATAATGAAAGTTAATCTTTGTACATGATTCCTGCGACCTGAGCGCGGGCCCGTCCTAAATTGCGGGCCGGCGGTGGCTGTGAATCCCGAGTGAAGCGAAGGGATCATGCGCATTCCTTTGAAAATAAAGCGCTATGCGCATAATTGGCTCTAAGCGCAAAACATTATTAATTGGAAACTAGGGACTACTTTGATTGACTTTTAGAAATCTAAGAAAGCGGGCAGAAGCGTAATTTAGGACAAAGCTTTTGTTTCTTTTGGCTTCAATCCACCTTTCTCTTAAAATCATTGAAAGTGGATCACGACCAGCGGAGATTATAATCTCCTGTGCGTCTGGAAGAGCGAAGGGAGCTAAAAGAAAGAATCGTGAAGTCCAAGATGTTCAAAGAGGTGAAGTAAACTTCGTTTGAATAAACGAACATATACCTTTGAAGAGCTGAATTTGAAATTGATTTACTACCTCTGCGAAAGCAACAACAACCCATTAAGCTCATTGTCAAACCTGCCGGGCAAGATTTCTTGCAAAGCCTCTGTTTCTTTTAAGCATGAATCGATAAAAGCCTTGGCTTGGTCTGATTGACCATCTTGAATTCGATGCCGCAGGGTACGTTGCCACTTGTCTATACGATTCATTAAAGGCATTTCGGCATCTGATAGTACATGCATCTTGATTTTTTCCTGAATATGCTCGATTCCTTGCTCGTTCAGGTGAATCATATCATCCGATCTGTAAAAACGATAATCTCGCATTTCATCCATCACCAGTTCGTAAATCGGCAAATAGGTGCACTGCTCGAATACTTCTTCTAGCTTTTGACAAAGGGATATCAGCCTAGCTTTTGATCTGGAATTGTCGATTGCTCCGTGCCGTAAATGACGAATAGGCGACACGGTGACGAAGATCTTCACATTCGGGTTTGCCTCGGTCAACTTAAACAGTGCTCGACTCATTTCACTGACCATAACATCTGCATCGAGCATTTCCTTTTGAAAAAGATTACCCGGAAGCTTGTGGCAATTATTCACAATCTTATCACTTGCCTTTTCGCGAAATACGATGGACGAACCGAAAGTCAAGAAAAGAAAATTAGCTTTCTGCAGCACCAACTGTTGCTCGGCCAGTTTTTGATTGGCGTAGCTCAGAAACTTGTTGGTATCGGAATAATTGAAACTGCTGTGCAAATCCAAATGAGCGAATTTGCCATTGGCATCAACCAGTTCATCAGCGCTAAAGGCTCCGCCGGCCAGCGATCGCTCGATGTGCTTGCCAATACTTACCGGATTATAGCTAATGCCGAGAAGGTTTTGCTTTGAGTTCAGCTTCATTCTTCCCGCCCACTTTCCGATGTCCTCGGCAAAGCAGCTCCCCATAAAGCATACTTTACTTTTGTAATCTATCTTCTCAGTTACTTTGGGGAATTCTATTTCTGTATACCACTTCATACCACTGCAAAGAAAACGAAAAAACCGCCCCTGAAAAAGAAGGCGGTCTTGGTGAAAAAATGTATCGTATTCTTATTTCAGTGCTACATACTTGAAGTGAAATTTTGCAAAGTGCGTCCCAACAGCGTTCATGTCATTCAATTCGATTCCCTCCAAGACCTGCTTCACATGAGATCCAAGACTCTCGTCCGACGAATTGATACGGTTTACTGAAATAACTCCATTTTCATCCACTTCAAACTCTACCAAAACCAAACCGTGCAATTGGTCTTCTTTGGCAAATGAAGGGTAGTTTACGCTTTTTCGAATTACCTTGGTTAAAGGTTCACTTCCACCGTTTGATGCTATCGCCCCAGTGAAGATTGTCAAGCAAAATAAGATGCTCAGAATGATGTTCTTTTTCATGATTTAGTTTCTTTAATGTTTGCCGCAAACATCTAGCTATAAGCTCAATAAAGGCTATGGTTAAGGTTAAGAAAAGGTGATGGCACCGTTATAATATCATCACCTACTCTCGTCCAATCTTTTCCTAACGTAAACTCATTTCAGAAGAACGATTCAATACGCTATTTTTGGGGTCATAAATCATGGAGAAAAAAGGAGAACTCGATCCCAAACCCCTTGTTGACGTGGTGAATTTGTCCCATCAGTTTGATGGACAGTCCCCTATTCAATTTCCCGATTTTCAATGTTTTCAAGGAGAGCATATGATGATCTCAGGGCTCTCGGGCTCGGGAAAATCTACTCTGCTATACTTGATTGCTGGTATGCTCAAAGTTCAATCTGGGCAGATCAAGGTGTTGGGAAAAGAGATTCAAAATTTTTCCAGAAAGGAAATGGACCAGTTTCGCGGTGAAAACGTTGGAATCGTTTTCCAAAAGGCGCGTTTTATTTCATCGCTTTCAGTTCTGGAGAATGTGATCGCAGGGCAGTATTTCGCGGGAAAGCAGAAAGATTCGAAATCGGCTGAAGCTTTATTGAAATCTTTGGGACTCCTTCAAATGAAATCGAAGCAGCCGAGAGATCTGAGTGGGGGAGAGCGCCAGAGACTTTCGGTAGCTCGTGCCTTAGCCTCACAGCCTAAGATTCTACTTGCCGATGAGCCCACATCCAGCCTCGATGACCAAAATGCCGAAAAGGTATACAACTTGTTGGTGAAGGAAGCCAATGCCCATGGAGCTACTTTGATTCTGGTTTCGCATGATCAGCGCATAAGATCTCACTTTCAAAACATTGTTTCCCTATGAACGTGATATCGATTGGATACAAGAACTTGAAGGCATCGGGACTTAGATCCGTACTCACCTTGATTATGCTAGCGGCTGGTGTATCATTGGCTGTCTTGCTTTCGGCGCTCAATGAGAGTGTAGATCAGGGGTTCAAAAAGAATATCAAAGGAACCGATATGGTAGTGGGAGCTAAGGGAAGTCCTTTGCAGCTGATACTATCGGCGATCTATCAGATAGACAATCCTACCGGAAATATTTCCAAAGCCGAAGCCGAAAACTTGGCCAAAAACAGATTGGTAGACCGAACGGTACAACTCTCTTTCGGAGATAGCTACAAGGGCCGTAAAATCATCGGTACCTCGCCCGAATATATGGATTGGTATGACGTCGGTCTTGAGAGTGGGCGAGTTTGGAGTGAACCTTTTGAAGCGGTGGTGGGAGCACAAGTGGCTGCTGAGACTGGATTGAGTATAGGTTCTACCTTTCATAGTGCTCACGGTAGCGATATGGATGCTGAAGTTCACGATGATGTTGACTTCAAGGTGGTTGGAATCATGGAGCACAGCTCTACCATCCTCGATAGGGTCATTCTGGTTTCAGACCAAAGCATCAGGGACTTGCATCACAGTGAGCCGGGTTCGGAAGAAGAGATCACAGCTATGTTGGTACGGTTTAAGAACAAGATGGGCATGCTTTCTCTACCTAGAATAGTCAACGAGCAAACGTCCATGCAAGCAGCTTTGCCAGCGATCGAAGTAAATAGATTGATGGGATTGTTTAGCGTGGGAAGACAAGTCTTTGAAATCGTGACTATTTTGTTGTTGGCATTGGGGGGGATCAGTGTTCTCGTATCGATGATCAACGCCATGAGCGACCGCGCTTACGAGTTAGCCTTAATCAGGGCTATGGGTGCGGGGCGATCGAAACTGCTGGTGATGATATTAACTGAAGCCGCACTTTTGGGACTATTTGGAGCGGTTTTTGGCATTATTTTCGGACATGTCGCTCAAGCATTGCTAAAGAAGCAAATGATGATGAAATACGGATTTGAACTAAACCCATTAGATTTTACAGCCTTTGAAACGGCTTTGATATTGGGCACCGTACTCATCTGTGTTTTGGCTGCGCTTTTTCCAGCACTTAGCGCATCGCGTAGAGATGTATTTAAAACGTTGAAAGAATATGAAGATTAGGCTTTTATTGATCTGCTTGTTTGCAGTTATCGGATTACAGGCTCAAACGCCAGAAGTGAAGTGGAATGAATTAATGGACGTTACCTTCAAGGACATCTATTTAGAAGCAGATGATATCTATGTTTACTACCCCTTGTTCGATGAGAAACAGCGTAAATTCGATGGTCAGAAGGTCACGGTTACGGGGTACATCATTCCTATTGACGTTGATCAGAATCTCTATGTTCTGTCAGCCTTTCCGTTTAGCGCATGCTTTTTTTGTGGAAACGCGGGTCCCGAATCGGTCATGGCACTGTACTTCAAGGAAGATCCCCGAGTATATCAGACTGACGAACGACTCACATTTGAAGGAGTTCTTCGACTCAACGATACAGACATAGACGAGCTCATTTATGTGCTAAATCAGGTTGAAGAATCTAAGTAACGGTAAAAGGAGAGTCTTTTCGATGGCCTATTTTCCAATCAAGCCAATATTGAAAGGGGTAAATTTCATCACTGAACGGCAACCATTTCCACCCATTTCGGGTTGAATTGAGTTTTTTGATCACGTTTTTAGAAACAAAACCTTTAATATCCAGGTTAGCGCCTTGATCGAGAAGCTCTTCCAGAAGCTTTAGAATAAACCATCCTCGTTCTCCCATTTGATCAGGTTTTATCGCGCTAAGACGCTTCAAAATCAGATTTTTGGAGTTGGAGTAAGATTCACTATCATTTTTCGCCTCATACATACTCATAAAGAGTAGGGTGCACATATGGAGCTTGAGTTCCGGCTTGATATCCGCTGTATTCTCAAGTTCATCGGTAAGAAGTTTGATTGTTTCGATATACTGGCCACCAATAAATTCCCGCCAGATATAGAAGAAGCGAAATTGAAGTACGGCATATGGATGGCGCAGGATATACTTTGACTTCAGGTTTTTGGTTAATGATTTATCCAAACTTTCGAACTCTCCTCTATAAAAGTCAATTAGCGTTTTATGCTTGAGAACTTCGTAATGACTGAATGAATTTTTGCGCACCAAATGATCGGCCCAGTCTAAAGACTTCAGAGCATCATGCCAATTCAAAAGAAACGAATGCGATTCAGCCAATTTTAGGATGAGTTCCATTTCGCGTTCTGTGCTCTGAAGAGATGGCTCGGAGCGCACCAGATCTATGGAGTTTTCAATATGGACTATTGCATTTTCATATTTTCCGAGGTGCATGCACAGCTCAATCTCAGCAATGCTCTTCAAATACTTGACTTGTGTTAAATCGCGACGTCCAGCCCCAATGTCATCTATTTTGGATATGAGACTTCGAAGTCCGTCTGTTTTTGATTTACCCGTTTTATTAGCAATGCTGGCACTATCAAAATAGTGGTCACCAATTTGTTCAAGTAAGTTTCTGGTGGCTCGTGCTCTCTCTACTCCCTTGTCTTGCTTTCGCCCTATTCGAGACTTTGGATCCAATAAAGTCATCAAGCGCAACAGCATTTTGGCTTCAGCTACTTGATCAAAATGCTGATATTTCTCACCCTTTGAAACGACTTCTTCAAAAAGTTTTCTAGCTTCTGGATACAGTTCTTTTCCAAGAAGTACTTGCCCCTGCATCAGCTTCTTTTGGTTGTTGAGCCTGTTCCTAAATTTATTATTGTGTAGGTCGGGCCGATCTACGATAATATCTAACAGCAGCGCCTCGAGAATTACGACTCTCACGAACATTAGAAAACTACTCTTACTTCGGCCAGAAAATACCTTTTTTAAAATTTGTTCTTCATTTAGGTTTTCATGCTCACCAACAAGCATAACGAGCTTTTCTCCCATTTGAGCAAACTCATTGTCTTTATAAGTTCTGAAATGAGATTTCATGACGTCGCGTTCAGCGCGCGATGACTGTAAAATGATCCTATGGATTTCGTTAAATCGGCTCATACATCATTCGCTCGATTTGCAAAGGTTTGGTTGGTTTTGGTTCTAAAAGTTAATAAAAATTCCACATATAATGAATAGACTAGACACGATTATATCGAAGATATCAGTCCGGCTTGAAAGTGTGAGTCTATCTCTTGACGGTTAAAATGCGAGACCTTATGAGGCCTTTTTGATCTTGATTTCCACTTTTGTACGTACTTGCGCTTTCATTTCGTGCAGGATAGTGTAGAGACCAAAATAAGTTCTGTTAATATAAATACCGTGTCGCGAGCCGCGAGCACTGTTTGCCTTTTTAAACCGTTTATCTTTTGAAATGCGCTCACCTAGACTGAATATGGACTGAAAATAGGTTTGGTCACTAAAGTCAAATATTTCAGTGTGAAATGGTTTACTCAACAGTTCAACCATCTCTTTAAAGGTTGAATAAAACATATCGCGTTCGTCTTGGGAGTCATTTTTTCTTATAAAATCGAGCTTTTCAAGAAGAGCTGAAAAGGTCACATGGTTTTGGCTGACATCAGGGGCCATCAACTCGAAGTAGCTTTGGTAGAATTCTTTTGGAATCACTTTTACGCAACCAAAATCTATCACGGCCAGTTCTTCGGTGGGGGTAATAATAAAATTACCAGGGTGTGGATCGGCATGAACTGTTTTCAACTCGTGGATTTGATGGTTGTAAAAATCCCACAAGGCTTGACCGAGACGATTTCTAATTTCTTGATTAGGGTTAGTTTTGATCCACTCTCGCAAGTGTTGGCCATCAATCCAATCCATCGTTAGGACTCGCTCGCATGAGTACTTTGGATAATATGTGGGGAAAACGAGATTGGGTATATGCCTACAGGCTTCAGTCAATTCGATGGAACGTTCTAGTTCCAGGATGTAGTCTGTTTCTTCCAATAAGCGCTCTTCCACTTCCTTGAAGTAAACATCCATTTCTTTACCCTTCACGTTCATGATTTGAATGGCTATGGGCCTGGCAATTTTCAGGTCACTAGAAACGCTTTCAGCCACACCTGGGTATTGCACCTTAATGGCCAGCTCTTTTGAGTCCAAAATGGCTTTGTGCACTTGACCTATCGAAGCGGCGTTTACGGCGTGATTTGAGAACGTATCGAAAATTTCCTTTGGAGATTTCCCAAAATACTTTTTGAAGGTCCGGACCACAAGCGGGTAGGAGAGTGGTGGTGCATTGTACTGAGCCAATTGAAACTTATCAATATATGCAGTTGGCAACACATTTTGATCCATGCTCATCATTTGAGCAACTTTCAATGCCGATCCTTTTAACTCGCTCAAGGACTCATAAACATCCTTGGCATTAGCTTCGTGTAGTTCAGCTTTCGACGTTTCTGGTTTAATCAGTTTCTTGGCGTAATATTTTACATAGTTTCCGCCCATTTTGGCTCCAGTTCCAACGAATTTCGCTGCCCGTTTTACCTTTCCAACGGGAATTTTGTCCTGCTCTTTCATAGTTTACATCGACTTCCAAATGTGCTTTGCAAAATCAATCGCAGCATCAATGGCTGTTTCACCTAGGATGCGAAAACTTAAGTCAACTGACTTTTCAATCACGCCATCTGAGTTTTCAAATCTCTGGCTTTCGTCTTTTGCCCAGTAGTCCAGTATAAAAAGCAGTTGGAGCCAAAATGCTTGGTCGTACTTTTCAGAAAGTAATGGACGACTCTTGATTTCGTTTTCTTCGATTGCCTCGTTGACAATACCTTTGACAAAATCTATAAACTCGGCTTTATACCCTCTTATCCAATTTGGTGTTTTGATTTGTGGTTTCTTGCAATCATCAATTCTTTGGACTACAAAGCTCCGGTGTTTTAGTAAGACCTCGAGGTGAGTATAGTAGAAGGCGAGGAGTTTCTCTCTTGACCCGAAGTCAGCAAATTCGGGATCTCCTTCCAAAGATTGAATAGTTTCGTTCATAAAGCCATTCCAAACATCCTTCTCAAGTGCAGAGAAGCTGCTATAAAAACCGTAAAACTCCGCTTCATCAGATTGGAGATCTTCCATGAAACTGTAAACACTTGAGGGAGCATATCCAGTTTGCAGAACTACTTTCATGTAGCCGTTCAACAGGTCTTCTTTCTTTATTTTCTTTTTTGCTTTTGCTGTCATTTTACTGTCTTTTCAAATGTTTGCTATCGTATGTTGACTTGATAGAGCCATTTACTTCTTGCTGATTCTGTTTTGGGTGATATGCCTTTGCATTTTCGACTTAAAGCGGAAGCTTGACTCTCCTAGCTTCAGATGTTTAGTTTGCCGTCCTTGTACTCTTTTGCGCCACATTTTGAAGCTACTTTCTTTCAAGTTCTGGCGCATAAGCTTGATGACCTCGTCTTCAGTTATTGAAAACTGTGCCTGAATAGCATCAAATGGAGTCCGGTCTTCCCAAGCCATTTCAATAATTCTATCTATGTCATTAATTGACAGATTTTTTGCATGACTGCTTCTCATAACTGGTCTATTAACAATTAAGTGTCAGTCATGTTGACCCTTATAAAATAAAAAAGCCATCCGACCTAAGGTGGGATGGCTTCATTTGAAATGTTTTTTCTAGATTATCTTATCACAAGCTTTTTTGTCAAGTTTAGGTCTTGTGTCTGCAATTGGATAAGGTAAATTCCCGAAGGCAAATCGCCATAATTCAACACAAATTGCCCGCCGTTGAATGCGGCTCTTTCTTCCCAAACTTTTTTACCTGAAATTTCAAACATGCTCAGATCACCAACTAACTCGTCAGACTTGTGTTCTGGCAGCGTTACATAAACTGAACCAATAGAACTTGGATTTGGAAATAAATAGAGGTCGTTCTCGGCTTGTTTGTGCGTTCGCACCACAGATACGACATCCGAGTATTCAAAGTGACCGTCAAAATCCACCTGCTTCAAACGATAATACGAAACTCCATTCAGTGGCTCCCGGTCTACCTCGTGATACGATATTGTGCTTGAACTATTCCCTGCTCCTTGCACCTGCATCAGCGGTTTCCATACCAAATCGTCACCAGCTCGCTCCACGACGAAGTAGTCGTTATTAGTCTCCGTTGCTGTCGACCAATCGATATTCACAACGGGCTCATTCAGTCGAGCGTCGAAGTTGAGTAGTTCGATAGGGAGGGGAGAGTTAAAGTAATCACTGGTATTTCCAAGAGCCACATACATCCCATTTGAAACCGGCACATTTCTAAATTCGGCAACACCTCCGCTGTTTATTTGAAAGGCATTGTAAACACTTGCATTGCTAAAGTCTTGCGGATCTGTGTTGGAGTGAGTAAGAAGTTTTAGGTAGGTATTTGGTAAGAAATTAGTCAGTGTATCGGCGTTGTCTGATGCACTAAAATTGATCAATACATCCATTTCACTTACAGACCCTTCTTCAAATATTTTCCATACTTGGGCAGAGCGCTCGCGGACAGGTGATGGAAGACTAGCATTTGGGAATGAATATGGCCAGGTATCTGTCAGTGATTCACCATTATGTCCCCACATCAGGTAACTATCGGCGCTCATTTCATCTCCATCGGTTTTTACTTGAAAAATGGCTCCGGGGCCCTCTGAGTTTGTATGAGATTCGGAAGCATCTCCTGCTTCTCCAACCCCTGCTATTTGGTTGGCAAAATTGGCCTGCTCTAAATCAGTCAAATCCCAAATTTGCGGGGTAGCCCCGCCTGTAAGGTCAATCTCGAATTTGGCAGCTAGATAATTTTCGATGATAACCCGCCTAGCCTCATTCATGCCGGGTTCGTGATAGGAAATAAACTCTCCAATCTTTCCATCAAAGGCACATTGTCTATCTGATGGGTTTCCATTCCAGAAATGAAAGCGAGTTGCATTAATCGGGGCACCTAACCCAATTAGACCGGCATGCCCCCATAACCGGCCGACGCCAAATTGGTTGTAACCGACAGTTTCATTTGTCATTGTTCCTTTGACCCCATTGACGTAAACCATCAATGGTTCATTCGAGAAATTGCTGTAATGGCAGGATACAACATAGGGAGTGTTGGGCAGAATGTCTTGGCTAGAAAAGGCAAGGACGCTATTTGTTCGATTTCCGTTATGTCCCCAAGGAGCTTGGTTCCCTTCTATGGTATCAGTAGTTGCCGCATTATCACCACCGTCGTCATTCGCATTATTCCATGCATGAAATCTCAATCGGTTATTGTATAGATAAATTGAAGTACCTCGGGTTCCACCTCCCTGCTCGTAGATTAGTCTGGCGTGGGTAGTATTTGGACTTCCTGTTGTTGTGGTGGATGGGACATCATCGGCTTGAAAAACAAAAAAATAGGAAAGTTTGTCGACTGTTCCAGCGGTATTGATCTTATCGCTATTCTCAATCTCATAAGCGTCTGCGCTGCTCGCAGTTGTGCTTCCATTGAAGTCAAGAGCTTGCTGATTATTTATTCCATTCGCAACGACGGTAGCAGGATTGTTAGCTTGGGATATCGAAAGTGCATAAGGCGATCTGTTTGCGAGACTTGCAGCATTTCCAACACTTTCTTGGGTGGCGTCAATCCATATAATATTGTCGGAGAGCTGTCCAACACCAGCAATACCCTTCCATTCAAACTCGGCGTAATCGATAATGGTGTAGATTAAGTCATCGATCGTTACGATCGGAGTGCCCCCTTCTGGTGTAGTCTCAGTTAGGTTAAAGATTACCGTCTCGGGGTTCTCAACCAAGGCATCTGTATAGACAAAAAACGGCCCTATAAACCCCTCGTCGGTAAAAGGTTCAAAAATTACAAATCCACTTAAATCTCCATCAAAGTCTGACTCCAAGGTTGCCGACCCTGCACTCATCGTGAATCCAACGGTAACTACCCGGCTCGACATATTGCTCAGTGTAACCAGGAGAGATGGGGCTGATTGCGTCTCATATCCAGATTGAGTCGGTGAACCAAACATCCCAAGCGGAACGTCATTATCGACAACTTCGATATCGTGATTTAGGTAGTCACCTGCCCCTGCACCGCTAATACTAGTAATGTTTAGTCTGATGTATTCCGAATTTTCCTCGTCTATATCATCATCATAAATCGTGACATCTACGGTAGCACTACTTTGCCCATCTACAAAGTAAACATATTGGTAATGATCAAAATAAAAATCTACGGGATCTAATCCGTCAACTGTCCATCGAGCAGTTGTACTTCCATTGATTCTTCTTACACGAAGTTGGGCCGGGCCATCTGTATCCCCTGTTCTAAGAATAGTAATGGTGTGCGTACCTACATCTTCATTGACGATACTCGTAGGAGCTGCAAAAGTAAATTTTGGAGTTGGATCATCATCGTATATCGTGACATTCAGGGTGTCAGAAGCACCCACCGTAAGTGATGGCTCTCCAGATAGCAATATGACTTCGAATTCTTCTGTGGAAGGATCTTCAGCAATATCGTCATTGATGATTTCCACAGGAATCACCTCTGAAGTCATATTCACAGGTATATTAATCGTATCTGTTAGTTGAGCGCCGTCCCCAAAGTCAAAGTCAACTCCGCGAACTGCTGTGATACCCTCAACGGTGTAGATAACGTCATACCCACCGACATTGCCAAGTGGTTGATAGTTAAGTTGAACCTCATATTCCGCCGTGAAACTGGCAGGAGCAGGATCATCTTCTAATTCAAAAGTCACTGATTCGGTCAGGTTCACTTCCGGTCTCAACCAAGCAAACGTAAAAAATGCACCATCTGTAAAACTGATATTCTCTTGATAGTCAAAAGGAGCAGTTGCCGATCCGAACATTTCACGAACAATCGTACTCTCTTTGGTGAAGTCTGGGATGAACTGGCTGGTTTGATCAATAAGCAGCACAAGTTTCGCATTGCTTGAATTATATCCGCTAGGTGGTGCAGGGAGTTTGTCTTCGTCTACTTCAAAGGTCAGTTGAGAATTAAAGTTTTCTCTGTCTACACGCCAAATGCGTTCTAACCGTTGAATATTAGCTGAATTTTCTGGTACACCAGCATCTGTCCAAGTTGCATTGATCCCATTGTGACCAATAAAACAGAATTGGTTGGCACTTGGACTCAAAGATTGTGCAGTCACCCTAAATGGATTCCTCCCTTGACTCAATGTGTGTGTCGGCCCTGAGTTTGTCAATCGACCCACTCCAATTAAATCTTTACCCATAAGGAACTCGTAGGCATAAAAGTCATTTTGAACTAAGCTGGCAACATACTTTGAAGCAAGGTAATTCTCTACGATTACGCGCTGAGATTCATTTTGAGAATCTTTGAAGTAGCAAACCTCTGCTAATTTCCCTTTAAATGGCCAAGACCCAGAATTATTGCTCAGTACCTGCTGTCGATCAACGGTGTCGTCATTTACAGCACCCAATCCACATGGGTTGGGGTGATCATATAGAGTCCCGACTCGTGCGTTTCCTGGAAATCCACTATAGCTACCATCACTGACGAGGTTTCCAGGTCCACCAAAGGGCTCCCCGTTGAGCCAACCCTGCAAATAATAGTTCGAGTTATTACCTATAACCCCAAATGTAGCTGCCCTAAATTGAGCAGTCAGAATGTAAGTCGTATTTGGCTGAACAGTTCGTGATACATATGAGTAACCCCAAGCTGGAGTGTTATCAGAAGTTCCACCTACTCCACCATCATTATCTACCTGTTTATCATAAGCTCCTACTATGACAATTCCATTGTGAATCATGATATTGAATCCACGTACCGTACCGCCTTCTTCGTAAATTGTTTGCTTCGATGTCACATCCTCTGAAGTCCGAAAAGCCAAAAAAACCATCTTATCGTAGGTGACACTCTCCAGGTTCATGTCGTCAGAAGAGTTCAGTATAAAGTGCTGACCAACATTAAATGTAATCGTTGGCAACCCGTTTATGGTTCCAGCCGGATCATTTCTATATATCGGGTGAATAGAATTTGGTGAAATGGCATCATCACAAGTCTCTGAAAAACTGACATCGGGCCAATTAGTTACATCAGCACCATTTGCAAGACTCAGCGTGCTGGCATCCAGCCATAGCCCACACGTGCTGGATGCAGCTCCACCACATGCGTTCAACGTAGGCGACTCTACACTTACTCCTCCAGGTCCTTGCTGTCCATAACTGCCAGATGTTGAACAGACAAATAACAGCACGACAATCTTCACATAAAAATCTCTCATAGCAATAGATAAACCGGGTATATCTACCTATCAATGGCAAATATCCCTACATTAATCCCAGTTAAAGATACATGATCTTACGCAAAATTGCTACCAATGTTGCAGGAGAATCAACGGTAAGATGTTGATAGTCTGAAGAATTACTTTACTACATTTTTCGCCCAGAAACCACAGGAAACTATTGACTAATCGATGTAAAACGATTTATTAAAGTAGCTAGCGACAAGGAAGACATCTGCAATTCTGCAAACTCTATTTCGGAATGGGTTATAACTATCCTTTGTCCATTTATCCGCCGAAGCTACTATGCGGAAGACCTAGCGAAGGAATAGCGCAGGTGGATCAATCGTAGCGAAGCGCCGCTCCGACAGCAAGCCCGTGGCGCCCGATGGAAGACCCCGATCGCTTTCGGAATGATTAATTGTTAATTATCCATTATCAATTGCTAAGCCATATTGTGAAAGACGTTCTGGACATCGTCGTCGTCTTCGAGCTTTTCGATAAGCTTCTCTACATCGGCTTCTTGGTCTTCCGATAGCTTTTTTGTATCCATTGGAATGCGCTCAAAACTGGAGCTGATGACCTCCAAGCCAAGCTCCTCGATTCCCTTTTGAAGTGAACCAAAATCGGTGAAAGGAGCGTAGATCAAAATGTTTTCTTCTTCTTCGAATATCTCATCCGCACCGAAGTCAATAAGAGACAACTCCAATTCTTCCAAATCGTTTTCACCTTTGGCTATGGTGAATGAGCATTTGTGATCGAACATAAATTCAACAGAACCCGATGTTCCCAAGCTACCATTGCACTTGTTGAAATAGCTGCGCACATTGGCTACCGTTCGGGTATTGTTGTCAGTCGCGGTTTCGATTAGTATAGCGATACCATGGGGAGCATATCCCTCGAAAACAACTTCTTTGTAGTCTGCCTGATCCTTGCTCGAAGCTCGCTTTATGGCGCGTTCTACATTGTCCTTGGGCATATTGGCTGCCTTACAGTTCTGAATAACTGCACGCAACTTTGAATTTGAATCAGGATCTGGGCCACCTTCTTTTACAGCAATTACGATGTCCTTTCCGAGTCGAGTAAAAGTTTTACTCATCTTCGACCAGCGCTTCATTTTGCGCTCTTTCCTAAATTCAAATGCTCTACCCATTAGTTCAAAATTTGCCGCAATTTAGTCAGTTTTTCCTTGACCTGCCTGCTAACTCAGCTTGGTTTTTAACGGTCATCTTTTCAATGATTTCCTTCGATAATCTAGCCAAATCTTGCGGTTGTTCGCTCATTACCGTTTCAGCTGAGATAGGAGTGCCAATTTCCACAATGACATCACCACCTTTAAGCTTACCACCTGGGGGCAATACCTTGTTGGTACCACTTACGCTGATAGGTATAACGCAAAGTTCACCAGCCTTGGCCAGAAAAAAAGCACCTTTTTTAAAGGCTTGGAGCTGTCCGTTTTTTGACCTAGTTCCTTCGGGAAATGATAAAATTGCTTTTCCTTTTCTAGCTTCTTTTCCCGCTTTTTTCATAGAAGCTCTAGCCTTCTCTCTATTGCTCCGATCCACAAATATCATCCCGATAGACCACATTCCCCAACCAAAAATGGGGATATGCTTCAGTTCTTTTTTTGCAACGAAGTAAAAAGGTGTTGGGATCGAAGCCATAATGGCCGGTATATCAAAATGACTTTGGTGGTTTGATATATAAACGGCTTGCGATTTAGGCAAGTTCTCGATACCCCTCACTTCATATTTAGCACCAGCCAGCCATAACAACATAGGCCCAAAGATTCGATGACCGACGAATGGATAAACTCCACCCTTCGGAAGCCATGAACACAAAAGCACCGCTATAGCGCATAACACACTGACAAGCACGATGAAAAACGATCTGACTAATCGACCAATGACCTCCATTGGCGCAAAAATATTTGAACGTATCGAATTCACAAATTCCAATATCAATACGATTGATGAAATCAATCCCATTTCCGCCGGGCAAAGCCTTGGTTTTGATTACCTTTGCACAAAACAAGATTACATGGATATTGTAAAAGAAAAAGACAATGTTTCTGTGCACTACACAGGTACTTTAAACAACGGTGAAATCTTTGACTCATCAAAAGGTAGAGAGCCATTGGCATTTACAGTTGGAGCGGGTATGATGATTCCTGGATTTGATAAAGCTGTAGTAGGGATGAAACTAAACGAAACAAAAAAAGTGACAATCGCTCCTGCAGATGCTTACGGTGAGAAGCAAGATGGTTTGGTGCAAAAAGTTGAGAAGTCTCAACTACCAGCTGATCTTCAGCCAGAAGTAGGACAGCAGCTTGCTTCCCAACTTCCAAATGGGCAACAAATTCCAGTGACGGTTACTGATGTTGCTGAAGATTCAATCACAATCGACGCGAATCACCCACTTGCAGGCAAAGAGCTTACTTTCGAAATTGAAGTGGTAACGATTAACTAAGATTCGTCTTCCTTTCGGGGAATGTACGTATACGATATATGATAACCGCCGGGGCGTTCTGCTTCGGCGGTTTCATTTTGGTCGGGGGCTAGTTCCAGCTCTTTTTCCAATTCTTCATCGATCTCCCACTGGTACTTTCGCTTCACTGGCCCTTGATTTCGGTACAAAAAACCAAGTGCAAATCCCGAAAGTGCTCCCCATAAATGTCCTTCCCAACTAATGGTAGGGTCAACGGGTAGTACTCCCCACCAAAGTCCGCCATACATAAAGGCTACGAGCAAAGAAAGTGAAGCTACCTTCTTTTCTCTTCTTATCCACCCGCTAATAAATAGAAATGCTGCAAGCCCATAAACCACACCGCTGGCACCGATGTGATAGGAGGGACGGCCCGAAATCCATAGCCAGACTCCACTCATTAAGTATATTCCAATCAGTGTTTTCCAGGCAATAGGGCGATAGAACTTGAAGAGCGCCCAACCAAGCACCAGCATCGGAACGGAGTTGTTCATCAAATGCTCCCACGAGCCGTGAATAAACGGAATGGTGAATATACCCAGGAGTCCTTTTGCAGTTCTGGGGTAAAGTCCAAATTTGGTGAAGCTGTAGCCCGTTTCTACAGAAATTAGGTAGACTGCCCACATGATCACCACAAGAAGTAATGGAACTCCTAAATGGTTCCAAAAACCGGGGTATGTATCCGGCTCTCTTGTGATAGACCTTCTCATTTTATACCCCGCTCTTTCTTAATGGCCTCATAGGCTTTTTGAACTTCGATAAACTTTTCTTCAGCCGCCTTGCGAATCTCTGGGCCTAGTTCACTCAATTTATCTGGGTGATACTTGAGTGCCATTTTTCGATAGGCCTTTTTTATCTCTTGGTCTGTAGATCTCTCATCGATTTCCAAGATCTTATATGCTGAGTGTGAATCGTGCCCAAACATAGCGCGAATTGACTCGTAGTCTTTTTGACTAATCCCTAGGTATCGAGCAATATTCTCGATGGTCTTTACTTCGGCAGAGTCGAGTTTGTCGTCAGCCATTGCGATACCAAACACATAGTGAATGAGCTGCAGACGCATAGCGTGGTCCATATTTCCTTTTATCTGAAGGCAAACTTGACGCAAGGGTAGGGGCTGTTTCAGAATCTGCCGCAAAAGCAGCATCTGCTCCTTAGCCTTGGCACTTCCAAACTGCTTAGACATAAACTGATGGACGTACTCGAGTTCCGACTTCATCACTTTATTGTCGGCCTTCATTACCGCCGCCGATAAAACGAGTAAACTGGCAACAAAGTCATTGGTGGTTGTGTGGTGTGAACGCGTTTGTGTGTAGACGTTTTGAACACCTTCAGTCGAAGTGTTCTTGATCATGGAGCCCACAGCAAAGCCCAGAATGGCACCAATTGGACCACCTAAAACCCAGCCGACTCCACCACCGATAAGATTCAAATACTTTTTCATTCTGTTTCTTTTTTACCAGCTTCCACCGGCACCACCGCCGCCAAAGCTTCCACCACCAAATCCGCCAAAGCCTCCCGAACCGCTTGAGAAATTCCCAAAAGAGCCTCGGTGCGATCTACTGGCAGAATTGAGCAAAGCCCAAGCTGCCCAAAAGCCCAGGTGATTGTTACGGGCGTAGGATCGCGTTCTGGAGTAACGGATCATAAACCAGATGAATATGAAGAATAGGATAGGAAGTAGAGAAAGGAACCCACCTTTTCCGTCTTTTTTCTGATAGTCCTTATGACTGTATTCTCCAGCTGCCAGTTCCATAAGAACAGTCGTAGCTTGATCTAGGCCGGCATAGAAGTTCTCACCGCGGAACCGGGGAATCATCTCGTTTTCAACGATTACTTTTGCCGTGGCATCGGGAATGGCTCCTTCAAGTCCATAGCCAGTAGCTATAAAGGCTTGTCCTCGTGAATCACTCGTTTTTGGCTTAACCAGTACGACGATACCATTATCGAGTTTGCCTTGACCAACTCCCCATTTTTCTCCAATGGCGTAGGCCGTCATAGCCGCATCACCCTCACATAGCTCCAAAATGGTGACGATCAAAATCTGATTGCTCGTTTTCTGGTTAAACTGTACGAGCTTTTGATTGAGCAAGGCTTCTTCACGATCGGTGAGCAACCCAGCTTGATCAGCCACGAGACCTTGTGGTTTTTTGGGGTAGCAATTGTCAGCACTCAATTGCGCGGGAGCTAAAACCCCGATGCAGATAGCAATCAAGCTAAGTCCAAACCATGCTTTGATACCGCGTTTTCTACTTTCCAAAGGAAATCTCATTGCTCAGTTCGTTTATATCGTCTTTCTCCCAGGGGAAGTGTTCTTTCAATTGCTCGCCGGCTTTGATGATTCCATCACTCAAACCTCCTGCGTAGTCTTTGTCTTTGAAGGCTTGGATGAGGTGATCCTTGATCTGATCCCAAAATCCTTTTGGAACCACTGCATTTATTCCAGCATCTCCTAAGATGGCTAGCTTGTGATCTTCAATGCTCACATAAAACAAAACTCCATTGCGGAGTTTCGTCTTATGCATTTCCAGTTGTTCGAACACAAAAGCGGCCCTGTCTAGAACTTCTTCGTGACATTTGCGCTCAATATGCACCCGAATTTCACCACTGCTCTCCTTTTCGGCTGTAGCAATGGCATTGGTAATTTGTTTCTTTTGGGCTTCTGTAAAAAAAGTTTCAGCCATCTTAAAATGCTACCTCCGGAGCTTGGTCAGACCCTTCTTCTGCTTCGAAGTATCCTCTTGTTTCGAAGTCAAACATATTAGCGACTATGTTCTTCGGAAACTTCCGAATATAGGTGTTGTAGTCCTGTACAGTCGCGTTGAACTTGTCTCGTGCCACACTTATGCGGTTCTCAGTGCCTTCTAGCTGCGCCTGAAGTTGGCTGAATTGGCTCGAGGCTTTCAAATCTGGATAGCGCTCTACCGACACCAACAATCGAGATAAGGCACCCGAGAGTTCTGACTGCGCTTCCTGAAACTTGGCAATATTGTCCGGGCTCAATTCATCGGCTTTTATATTCACACTTGTTGCCTTCGAACGTGCTTCGATAACTGCTGTCAACGTTTCTTGCTCAAAATCTGCATAACCTTTCACTGTGGCTACTAGGTTTGGAATCAAGTCGCTTCTTCTCTGGTATTGAGTTTCTACATTGGCCCAGGCCTTTGTGATAGACTCGTCTTTCTCCACCATGCTATTGTATCCGCATGAAGAAAGGGTGATGGCCCCGAGGAGTATAATTAATAGTCTTTTCATTTTCTTATTTAATTAGGTCAACGCTGCGATTGATAAAATTGCTCAACGCTTCTCCTTTCAACATGTTTTGAGAAAGCATGGCTAGATCGACCACCTGGTCTACCAACTGCTTTTTCTTGTCTCCATTCGATTCGTTTGCGATTTCTACAATCAAGGGGTGGTTTGAATTTACCACAAGGTTGTACATTTCTGGAATCGCACCAAACATATTTCCACCACCGGTCATTTGCTGCTCTTTCATGCGGCGCATAAACTCGGCTTGTGTGATGATCATAGGTTGATCTTTTTCGCTCATCGAGGCAAATTGAACGTTGAATTTCTCCTTTTCAATGCTGCCTTCTATTACGGGTTTTAGGCCTTCTTGCTCGTCTTCGCTTAGCTTTGATGGAATTTCTTCATCTTTCTGAATGAGCTTGTCAATCGTATCGGCATCCACCCGAGCAAAGCTCGTGTTCTCCAACTTCTGCTCTAGCTTACTTACTACATGACTGGTAAGGGCGCTGTCCATGACGGCCACATCATAGTCTCGGTTTTTAGCCGCCGCGATAAAACTGTGTTGCTCCTTTTCGTCGCTCGCGTAAAGCACTACCAACTTGTCATCCTTATCCTTCTGATTGCCTTCAATTTTGGCTTTGTATTCATCAAGGGTGTAGAATTTACCGTCTACTGACTTAATAAGGTAGAACTTCAGCGCTTTTTCGTAGAACTTCTCATCCGTGAGCATTCCGAATTCGATAAAGATCTTTATGTCTTCCCATTTCGATTCGAAATCTGCGCGGTCAGTCTTAAACATGCTGCTCAGTTTATCGGCAACCTTCTTAGTTATGTGCGAAGAAATTTTCTTCACATTTCCATCTTCCTGAAGGTAAGAGCGAGAAACGTTTAGCGGGATGTCTGGTGAGTCGATTACCCCATGAAGAAGGGTCAAAAACTCAGGAACGATATTCTCCACATTATCAGTAATGAATACCTGATTGCTGTAGAGACTGATCTTGTTTTTCTGCATTTCAAAGTTGTTCTTCAGCTTTGGGAAATACAGAATTCCGGTAAGGTTAAATGGGAAGTCTACATTCAAGTGAATGTGGAACAAAGGCTCATCAAATGTCATGGGGTATAACTCCCGATAAAATGACTTGTAGTCTCCTTCTTCCAAGTCAGATGGAGCTTTTGTCCAGGCAGGAGAAGGGTTGTTGATGATCTTGTCTTCAACAATTTTCTCTTCCTTTCCACCTTCTACTTCCTTTCCTTCAGCGTCCTTCTCCTTCTCTGTGCGCTCAGTTGTACCGAACTTGATCGGAACAGGTAAGAATTTACAGTATTTGTTTAGGATACCATCGATACGGGCGTCTTCCAAAAACTCGAGCGAGTCTTCAGCAACGTGGAGTACGATATCTGTTCCCTTCTCACTTTTCTCAATCTCTTCCATCTCATAGTTCGGACTTCCATCGCAAGTCCATTTCACTGCCTTCGCTCCATCTTTCTGAGAAAGAGTAATAATATCTACTCGCTCGGCAACCATGAAGGCCGAGTAAAACCCTAGCCCAAAGTGGCCGATAATCGCATTCTTTTGGTCGGTGTCTTTGTACTTCTCTACAAACTCTTCCGCTCCCGAAAAGGCGATTTGATTAATATACTTCTCCACTTCTTCGGCAGTCATCCCGATACCATTGTCGCGAATGATGAGTTTCTTGTTCTCCTTATCGGTAATCACCTCCACTTTCAGGTTTTCAGTGTTGGCAGTGATCTCGCCGAGTGAAGTAAGTGTCTTTACTTTTTGAGTGGCATCAACCGCGTTAGAAACCAATTCGCGTAAGAAAATTTCGTGGTCTGAATAGAGAAATTTTTTGATGATCGGAAAGATGTTTTCCGTTTGTACGTTGATGTTTCCTTTTTGCATGACTTTTCTTTTGTTGATGTCGAAGGCCTTTCAATTCATATGCCATGGGGCGAAGCCTGACAATTTGACTCTATTCCGCCTTTAAAGCCAACGTGAGACTTTCATTTTGACACCTTGACATGACCTTTTTTATAATTTTGTCACACATGGAAAGCCCGAAATTTCTTGGATCAATGCGAGGTCATGCTGGTGCAATCTATGCGCTCGGACATAGTGATGACCTGCTCTTTTCTGGTGCTGGTGACGGAATGCTTGGGTCTTGGTTTATCGATACACTTGAGCCATCTCCTTTTTCGGTGAATGTAGGCAGCCCGATTTTCTCTGTGGCTACACATGGCGATCTGGTGATTATTGGTCAAGGAAAAGGTGGAATTCACATTGTAGACCGCAAAACCAAAAAGGAAGTGCGGCTTATTGAAA
Organism: Bacteroidia bacterium; assembly: GCA_030427905.1. GTDB lineage: Bacteria > Bacteroidota > Bacteroidia > Flavobacteriales_D > Cryomorphaceae > CBDDKU01. Next base: position 290,980 of record JAUICL010000003.1, on the reverse strand, counting down.
TACACCAGCAGGGCGTTTTTGATCTTTTGGTCGATTCAGAAAACAACCTCATGTATTCAGCCGGCGGAAAGGGGAGTGTGGGTGTCTTCGACTTGGATGACTTTAGACTGAAAATCCAAATCCCAGTTTCTGAGAAGAAAATTAGAAGGTTTGCCTTATCGCCTGATGCCAAAAAACTCTTTGTTGGTTCGAGTGATGGATACCTATATATATATGACACGGAATATATGAATGAGCTTTCTCAGTTTAAGGCTCATGAAGGGGGAGTATATGGAATCGTGTTCGACTCCAGTGGCAATCTCATCTCGACTGGGCGCGATGGCCATATTCGGAGTTGGAACTGGGATGAAAATGGGTTTTGTGAATCCTGGAAAATTCCAGCTCATAACTACGCTATATATAATATGGTCAAAATCTCAGGCTCGGGCTATGCTACCGCCAGTCGCGATAAACAGGTGAAAATCTGGTCGGAAGAAGATTGGACCAGGCCAATTCGATTGGTAGACTCGGGGTCAACTACACATAAATCTTCAGTCAACACCTTATTAAGTCTTAACAATAGGCTTTTTTCCGCAGGAGACGACAAGGTGATAAAAGCCTGGGACGTACAGTAGGTCAATTGATCCTGGCTGGTATGTGTCCATCTTTAAGTTGCTGGATTAGCAATCAAATTCCGTTTGTGCTTGCAAATCAGATGTAAGGGTGGTTTTACCCATGTCGTTTTGGGTTAAAACGCGGTGAAATTATGGTTAAATATTCGATGTATTGCCGAAATTACCCGATAAATGAGTTAAAAATTGCGCCCTGTCTTGACAATAAGATTTTCCCAACATATATTTGTCACCGCATAAAATCCAAAACGCGTTGGATGGTCATGCAATAATCGATTAAATGAGTATAAAACTAATTCAAAAGATGCTATGAAACATTTTACGATTAAAAATGTGAACAAGGGCTTACACTCTTGTAGAAAACTTACAACAGGGCTTATGCTGCTTACGGCTGCGGTCCTCTTTCAATTGACATCGGTACAGGCACAAGTGGCTGTACAGAGTGAGCATGATGTTGCTACCCACCCTATCGTTCAAATCGACCCTGTGGCTGCAGAGCTATCAAATGCAACTGGCGCAAGAGGTAGTTTTGATGCAAAAAACCTTACTGAGGCTGTTGACAACCCTGATCTATTCCTAGACTTGGAATGTGGGCAGTTGAAAGTAACTCTTCTCTTGGATGAGTCGGGTTCTATTTTGAACAGAGATGGTATCGAACAAGTGGAAGATGCTACTATGGCACTTGCAAATGTTCTTTTGGGTACTCAAGCTCGTCTATCAATCGTAGAGTTTGAAAATACAGCAAGAGTAATATTCAATCAAGTTATTGTTACTGAAGACGTCTTGATGGATCTTGAAGCTTATCTAACCGGTGCTGGTTATAATGGTGAAACTTACGATCCAAACAATGATGGGTTGAGTTTGCCATGTCCAGTTGGTAATACAAACTGGGAAGCTGGTCTTGACACGACGTTGTTTGAGACGGATCCAAACCTTTTAGTTTTCTTGACAGATGGTGAGCCAACTTCTTACTCGATAGAAGGTGTGAACTCATGTGGTTACGTAGTTACAGGTGGATCAGAGCCTCTAAACCAGGCTATTGCTGCTGCTAACAACCTCAAAGGAAATGGAACACACATTTTTGCGTATGGTGTAGGTAGTGGAGTTGTAGTTCCTAACCTACAAGAAGTTTCTGGAACAGAAAACTTCGCTGATAACCCTGATATTTTTACAGCTGATTATTCAACAGGTTCTTTTGAAGATCTTGCTGATAATCTTTCCGCAGGTCTTAACTCTATTTGTGGTACTGAGTTGTTGCTTTCAAAAGTTGTTGATGTACCTGAAGTATGTATTGATAACCAAGAGTTGGTTTTTACATTGACTATCGAAAATACAGGAGGGTCAACAGGTTATGAAGCTACTGAAGTATTGCTTTCAGATACTTTCCCCGCTGCATTCGCAAACCTAAGCATTGTAGCACCTGCGCCAGCCGGAGCTGAGTTGGATGGACAAGTTTTGACATATGAAATTGCTACACTCGCAGTAAACGAGTCAAAAACGATTCAGATTGCAGCTACCTTGACCGGTGCGGATGATACATATGTGAACACGGCCTATGCTGATGCCTCGAATGCTTTGGAAGTTGAAGATGCTGCGAGCGTAACAAAAAGCGATGAATTCATTTCTAGTGAATCAATCATAGCCTGTGACTCTTACACTGTTATTCCTGGTGATTGGGTTTCAAACCCAGTGCAAGCAGGAGAGCAAGTTTTAAGTTCTGATAACTCACCATACGAAATTGTAATTGTTGGTGAAACTGAGTCAGGATGTCCGAAAACAGTAACGCTTAATGTTACGGTTAACGAAGCAATTGAACAAAATACATCAATCGAAACATCTTGTGGTGCCTACACCTGGGATGTAAATGGAGAGACTTATACTACAAGCGGTACTTATACTTACTTTGAAGCTGTAAGCGATGACATTTGTTATGAGCACACGCTTGAGTTGACTGTTATTCCAGCCACTATCATTGACGGAATTGTTACGACTTGTGATGATGAATACGTAGTTTCTGTAGATGTCCAAGGATTTGAATTCAACTTAGTGACAATCGAAGAGCAAGACCTTGACGAAAATGGTGCTTTTTATGAAGTTCTAAGCTTTGGCGAAGCCTGCTTTATTGTTGACCTGACTGTACACTTGAATGCTGAAGTAGGTGATTCTTGTGATGATGGAAACCCTCTAACTGGAGATGGTACAGTTCAACTAGATATTAATTCTGGTGACTGTTATTGTGAAGAAGGAGATGTTGACCCATGTGCTGATGCAGGTGGAGATGCAGATGAAGATGGAATCTGTGATGATGTAGACGACTGTATCGGAGAGCTTGATGCGCTAGGAGTATGTAATGGTGACTGTGAAGCTGATGCAGATGAGGATGGAATTTGTGATGATGAAGATGACTGTATCGGAGAGCTTGACGCACTAGGAGTATGTAATGGTGACTGTGAAGCTGATGCAGATGAAGATGGAATTTGTGATGATGAAGATGACTGTATCGGAGAGCTTGATGCACTAGGAGTATGTAATGGTGACTGTGAAGCTGATGCAGATGAAGATGGAATTTGTGATGATGAAGATGACTGTATCGGAGAGCTTGATGCACTAGGAGTATGTAATGGTGACTGTGAAGCTGATGCAGATGAAGATGGAATCTGTGATGATGAAGATGACTGTATCGGAGAGCTTGACGCACTTGGAGTATGTAATGGTGATTGTGAAGCTGATGTAGACGGCGATGGTATCTGTGATAACGAAGACCCATGTCCAAATCTAGCTGATCTTGAAAACGGTGATGCTTGTGAAACTGACCTTGGTCAAGATGGAGTAGTTGTTGACTGTGAATGTCAACCAAACAACAATCCCGATATCATTGACTGTCAGGATTGGGTAATTTACCTAGCTGATGCTGCTAACAGCAGTGAAACAGATATCTACGGTGTAGAGCTTGTTGGTGGAAACGCAGAATTGACTTATATCGCTTCTGTTGGGTACGGTGCGCACATTGCTTACAACCCAGACAACAATTTGATCTACGCTGTGAAAAACGGTGATGCGTCTTACGTTACGATTAACCCACACGTTTCTCCAGTAGAAGTAAGTGGTGTATTCAACCTTTCTCAGAATGTTCCTGGAGTAACTACTGCAGTGTTTAGTGCTGATGGAGACCTTTTGATCGGTTCTGGTTCTCAGAATAAAATCTACTCTGTAGATGTAAACACGAACAATGTATCACTTTACGATGCCTACGCACCTGTAAGTGGTGGTGACATCGCATTCGATGACGAAGGACAGTTGTATTTGGCTACACGTCAAGGAAACGCCCTTTACGAAGTATACCCTGATGAAGTTATGGATGATGTTTTGATTGGATCACTTCCTGGTCAAGTTACAGGAATGGCTCTTATGCAAGATGGACGTCTTTTGACTTCTCACAACGGAAATGCTAGCCTACGTGTACGTAACACAGATGGTTCGAATCCTGGTGACTCATTCGCCCTTATGTTAGATGGGGAAGCTTTCGACCATGATAATGGTGATATGGCTTCTGGGTGTAGCACATTCTCTGACGAGAACGAAGGCGACTGTGATGCATTCTCTACTTTCTATTCACACCATGTTGGTGGATCGGCAGAGATTTACAGTGTAGTATTTAGTGGTTCTAATGCAATTCTCGAATTTTTGACGAGCGTACCATTTACTACACACATCGCATACAATGCTGAAGATGACATTCTTTACCTTGTAAATCCTAACGGAAACTTTGTAAGAGCATACGACCCATCAACAGAAACTTACTTGGGTGATCTTCCAATCATCGGAAATGTAAATTCTGTTTACTCAACAACATACAACCCAGCGGATGGAAAACTATACGTGGGTGATACAAATGATGGTGAGATCTACACAATTGATCTTGGAACTGGTCAAGCTACTTTCTTTGCTGACGCTCCTTTGAGTGGAGGTGACCTTGAATTCCAAAATGGTACACTATACGTAGCCAACCGTGGACAAGGAAAGCTCTACGAAATCTCAGGCGGATCTGCGACCCTAGTTGGAAGCATCCCTGGTGCTAATGGTATGGCCCAAGCTAATAATGCTACAGGATTAGTAGTAGCGCATTCAGGAACGTCTACTTTCAAAGAAGTAAGCATAGCAGACGGTTCAGAAGTGGCTGCGTATACGGCACTTGTTGACGGTGAAGCTCTCACACTCGATAATGGTGACATGGCTGCTGGATGTGGCGATGATGAGCCAGTGATTGTACCAGAAGGTGAGTGCTACGCTGTAGCTGTTGAAGAGTACATTGAGGGTACGCAGTTCAACGGATCTCCGTTGGCAGCTGATCGTGCGGATGAAAACAACGCACTTGGTGAGCCAGAGCGTGTAGATGCACTTGTATTTACAACGCTTGGTTACGGTGGATCTATCACAGTTTCTTTCGACGGATCAGTTCCTAACGGTCCTGGTGATGACATCGAAGTGGTTGAAACATCTTACAACAACCCAGGTTGTGCATCATACCCTGAGTACGCTACTGTAGAAGTTTCTATGGATGGTGTTAACTGGGCGGTAGCTGGTACAGTTTGTAAAGGTGATCCTTTTGTAGACATCAGTGACGCTGGTGCTTTCGACTACGTAATGTATGTGAGAGTTTCCAACGATGACGTTCTTTCTACAGCTATGGATGGATTTGATGTAGATGGAATCGTAGCACTTCACAACTGTGAAGAGTCTAACGAAGGTGGTCAAGGAGTTGAAGATCTTGTATCTGTAGACTCTCAGAACCAATTGACATCATTCCCGAACCCAACAAGTGGTTCTTCTCAAGTAGTATTTGTTACTGCTGAAACAGCTAGAACACTTGTTGAAGTATACGACATGAATGGTAGAATGGTAAAAGCACTTTTCAACCAAGAAGCTGAAGCTGGTGTTGAATACAGATTAGACTTCAACGGAACAAACCTTCCAAACGGAGTTTACATCTACCGTATGACAACTGAGAACGAAGTAATCGTTGACAAGTTCATGATTGCGAAGTAATCTCGATAAACAATTAACTGAGAAGTCCCGGTGCATGTGCATCGGGACTTTTTTTATGGGCTATTTTAATGAATATGTGAAGGTGTCTCAAGGGAAGTGCGATTCAAACGTGGACAAAGCAGCTCAAACAACTTTCCATTCTAATAGCTGCTAACTGTGTTTAAATTAGACATCTGTATTTTTTCGCAAATGCCTGTTTATTTTCATTTTGAGCGATAGGGCTACCCAGATGTTTAAAGGTTTAGCAGTTGGATGCGACTTGACACATTGATTAAGTATACTAGGGCACAAAAAATTCAAATAAACGTAGATAGTCGCGTCAATTAAACACCATTGATTTGTGGTCTTCACTAATTCGACAGAATCTACTCTTTAAATTTTGGCAGAAAGAGCGCGGCACATTTTGAAATGATTTTGATTTAGGTATAAATTAATTGGTAAACAGTTCATTGTATTGTTTTTTGGTGAACTTCATTCTAATTCGAATACGCTATAAAGACTTGAATTTCATCGACGAAATTCGTACTTTTCCCGACTGCTTAATTTAAAATCGAATTAAGATGCTATGGAGCTTGCGAAGGGTATTAATACCGCTTCTTTTCTTGTTTATACCTGTTAGTATTTATGCACAGGTTGGCCCAATGGGCATTGGGAATCAAAATGGTACCCCTACTTCGGCTGGTCCTCAGCCTAGATTGGTTTTATGGCTTGATGGAAGCAGTGCAATACCTTACGTGAATAATGCACCAATTACAGCATGGAACGATAAAAGTGGGAATGGACATCACTTTGTAGACGCTGGTGGATTTAATGCGGTCCTTAAAACGAGCGGGGTATTTAGTGGGCCTGCAGGTACTTTTTCTGGAGCTCCAGAAACTCCTTGCGTTCAATTCGATAACATTGCTGATACCCGCTTACTTTGTTCCAATTTTGAACTTCCTGGAGACGGTTACTCCATATATTTTGTGATCAAGTCCGAAGATGACAATTATGGCTTGTTCAGTTATGCTACTCCAACCAATGACCGCGAAATGCTTATCTACAATGATAATGGGTTTCGCCAGCAAATGATCAATACCCTTGACAGAGCTTCTTCAATTGGTGACATAAGTGATGGGAACTGGGACTATGGTGCGACCCTATTAAGTACATCAAATTCCAGTAACTGGGAGTACAATAGGAATCAGCATCACGAAGGCGGTTACAACACATTCAACGGAATTACTTTCGGAAACTCGGGGTCGGCGATGATAGGCGATATTCAAAATGCAGGAAATACCTATCCAAATGATCCTTTCGTCGGATCCATTGCTGAAATTATAATCTATGAAGGCCGATTGCCGCGACCACATACCAGATTACTGAGAACTTATTTTTGGGTGAAATACGGACTTAATGGAGCGGGAAACAGTGCATGGGATAAGTACCACGGTAATATGGAGTCGGCATCTGGAGAAGAGTGGGGAGGTAAGTTCTATAACCCTATCGGTATTGGTCGAGATAACGGTACCCCTAATGCAGGGTCAATAAATGAAGCAAGATTAGAAGGTCTGGTGCTACGCGTAAATAGCGGTGAGTGGACTCAAAACCGAACTTATTTATGTGCCGGCGTTGTCGGGAGTACAGTAACCAGTATTACACCAAATAGCGTGGTGACTCAAGGTCTTGGTAGCCTGCCTACTGTGCTGGAGCGATGGAATAGGCTATGGGAGATTACAGGTGTAAATGGTGACGGGAATAGCCAAGTTTATCAAATTGGTTTTGATTTTGGAGAAGGAATAGACGGGGATAATCCACAAGGTGCTGAAAATTATGTGTTGCTGTACCGAGATGATGAGACTTCAGGTGATTTCTCGATTCTTCCTGTAGCCGATCACAACAAGTTTATTCTCGATGATGAGATCGTATTCCGTGTTCCGAAATCTCAACTCATAACACACGGAAGGTTTTATACGGTAGGGACAACCGATGCAGCTAGTTCACTGACGGGTCAGATCAGAAGAACTTGGTACGCTTACCAGAGTGGTGATTGGAGCGATCCGTTGACCTGGACCCTCGACGGAAGTTCTGCCCCTTCATATGTAAACCCAGACAACGATGTCCCGAATGTATTTGATAATGTGTATATCGGAGCAGGTAGAAATGTATTAGTTGATCAAACTCTTCCTAATCACGGGGAACTTCGGGTCTTTGGGACGCTTGATTTCGCTTCTAGCCCGCAGGCATCTTTTACTACAATTGGAGGTTCTGGGTTGATCCGATGTTCAAGCGGAAATTTTCCAACAGGAAATACTTCGAACTTTGCTGACCCAGTTTTTGGAGGAACCCTCGAATTTTATGGCTCAGGAGGATTCACTCAGTCTACGGATTTGGAGGTGAATAAGCTGAAAATTGCTTTGTCCAATTCTTCAAGTGAAATTACATTGGCGGCCGACCTAACAACAAACGGTCAATTTGAAGTCAACAGAGGGGTATTGCGTATAAACAATACTGCAAACGTATCGAGGTCCATCACATCAAACGACTTGGTGTTGGTAGAAAGTTTAGGTCGGATATTTGTCAGTACTGATCCTGGTTTAACCAAACATAGGTGGTATTTTAATGGTGATTTTATTAACGCAGGTGGGCAAGTTCGATTCACTAACCGGACTACAGCGAGTTATGCCAATTATACATCTAGCGAAGGTACCGACATTGTTGAAGCCTTCTTTACAAGCGACAATAATAATCAGCTCCTAAGGGCGAATGGTTTAACCAACCTCTCGAGAATTGTCATCGATAAAGGAATCGATCAAACCTATACCTTGTCAATCGAGAGTAGTAATGCCAACTTCTTCAAGCTCCTAGGGCGCTGTAATTATAATATGGGTAATTCCGATTACTTCGCTGAGCCACAGTTCTACAATTGTTTTGCCCTCGTTAATGGAACCGCTGAAATCAGAGAGAATATTTTCATTCCCCTCCATGCCAATAATGGAAACTATAACATCAATAAAACGGCACAGCTCTGGATAAATGGTGGAGAAGCTACCAAAGGTCAGCTCGGAGGCTCAAGCAACAGTGGTGGACTAGTTCCATACGGTATACTTAAGGTGTCTGATGGGGTAATGAATTCACTCTGTGAGAGTGGACTTACCACTAGAGACAATGGCCTTATCCAAGTAGATGGAGGGGTGGTCAATACCAACTCCATTCGAACTTCTTTACTGGGCGCCGATAACATTGGTGGACTAATTATCAACGATGGTGTAGTAAATGTTGATGGAAACCTACCCGGTGGCGCTGTATCTTCTTATTATACCTTCAGTTTGACCTACCCCGGTAACTTATTTCAAATGACTGGGGGGACGTTGAACATCACTGGTCCCACCAGCAGCGGATTGATCTTTATTAATTCTGACCCAGAAAACACGAGTGTTAGTGGAGGAACAGTTGCACTCGATGTATCAGATACGGACAACAACTATAAAATTACCAGTAGGGCTGCATTTTGGAACCTTGAACTCACCCGCTCAAGTACATCATCAACTAATAGGAGTTTTAAAGTACTCGGCGGAGACTCTGGGCCTAGTGGTGCAAATGAAGCACTGCCCGTACAGGACCTTGTTGTGAAGAATAATTTCATTATTAATGGGGCTAATAATCCCAAAATAGAAATGGGGTCTGCAGGTGATCCAGCAGATTTATACGTCGATGGTAATTTAACCTTGGGAAATGGTTGTGAATACATCCACAATAACAACACCACCCACTTTGTTGGGACATCAAACTCCACCCTCACCTTTGGCGGTTCTAGTGCATTTCCTTTCTACGACTTAGAAGTCAACAAGGATTTAGATTCTCGCTACGTTAGTATTCAGCCAGTTGGTCCGAATCCGGCTATGGACATTTTGGGGACTTTTAGTTTGGAAAAAGGGTATTTTGATAATAACAATCGGAACGTAGACGTTCGGGGCACATTTGTAAACCGTACTCAGTTTGGAGATGGATCCAGTACAGCCAATTTAAGGATGATCGGTAGTGGAGGGCGACAAGATATTATCTCAGATGGAGGAGTCGTTTATAGTTTAGTGATTAACAACCCTGATGGAGTGTCACTTCTCAACGATGACCTTACGATTAAATGGCGACTGTATTTTACCGATGGCCCTTTCTTTGTTGGAGATAACGCTTTGCGATTCGAAACAACCGATCCCAATCCCATTCAGTCATATAACTCCACTGATGAGTTCATTGTATGTAGTGGAAATGCCTCCGCAGGAGGGGTGGAGATCTACAATCACTCCGATTCACAAACTCTTATTTTTCCAGTAGGAGTAAGCACAGGCGTAGACCTAAAATATACATGGGCTCGGATTTATGTTAATAGCGGATGGTCTGATGATGGATATATTCGAGTCACACCTGTCGATACCTTGCTTTCATCTGCCGATCTTTCTGGTACCGATGATTACCTTAACTACTACTGGAAAGTGTCTGCTACCGACTATGATGACCGACCGAATGTAAGTCATGAATTTCGCTATCATCAAGACGATGTTCGAAACACCGAATCCAACCTGGAGTCAGGAAGAGTACTATCAGTCTTACCTTTTACTCGCTCTTTAGATAATTCACCTGCTTCAAGCCATATCAATTTCTCATCAAATACCATTTACTACAATGGCACGGATCAGGCGCAGGCAAACAACGGTGTCGGGACACTCTTGGTTGATGCCAATTATTCCGCTGGTGCTGCAGACCGTTTCCCCATAGGTTCATCACCTGATATTTTCTATTCGCGAAGCTCCACTGTTGGTGCTGCTTGGGATAACCCGTCAAACTGGAATAAGCTTAGTGATTGTACTGGTTGTTCGGATATCTATGATTACCACAGTACTTCAAGTCCAGCGTCAACTACCGAGTTTCCTGAAGCTGGTGATATTGCAATAATTGGTTTTAATGTCGATAGCCCATACAGACCTCACGTCTATAGTGCGCCAGTTGGTGGAATTAAGGCGACTCAGATAATTTTCACTCCGCTGCAGGATGCATCAGGTAATTTGCAACCTAGGTATTTCGGTTCTTCTTTTGGTGACATTGCTATTCTTAGACCATCACTTGATTTATATTCAACAAGTGATATTATTGCTGTGGCTCAAATTTCTGGAGAAGGCGCTATTATTTTAAGAGACAACGTTGATTTAGGGGTCACCGATATAGGTGATTTCCTCGCCCAAGACTCATCCTTGGTTGTTTTGAGTAATGGTTCGCCACTTCCTTTTACTTTTGACTTTCTACCACCTAAAGTCCCCAACCTTTTCTTGGCAGAGACATCAGCAATGCTAACCAACGATATTAAAGTCAATGGAAACCTTGAAATTGCGGCCAATTCAGAATTGCTCATCAATGAAAATAACGGAGGGAGCATCGAGATTGATGGAGATTTAATCTTGGATAAATACCAACTTCCTACAGGTCATCCAAAGCTCTTATTTAATAAAAGGGGAAGCCTCAAAACCGTTGAAGTTCATGGTGATGTTAAGCTATATGGCTCTTCAGCTTATATTGGAGTGAGCCCAACGAGCAGCATTCCAGCTGATCCTTTAGTGCCTTGGACACCAGATGAGATAAGTGCTATGATATGGCTTGATGCAACAGACGGAGTTACAACTTCGGGAAGCAATGTGACAGCATGGCAAGATAAGGCATCTGGTACGTACATCGCTACCCAAAGCACTGCATCCAAACGTCCTACCTACCAAGTCGGAATTAACGGTTTGAATACTGTTCGGTTTGATGGAACGGACGATTTCTTGGCCATTCCGCATTCAAATGAACTGAACATCTTGGCCAACGATGATTTTGAAATTTTTGGAGTTTCGAAGTTTGATAACCCGGCATCAGCAACTCCATCTGAGTATGCCGTTTTATATGGAAAGGGAACTTATGGATCGCGTGATTTCATTTTTTACTTAGCTCTTGGTCGATTCAGATGTGCAATGGATGGTGGAAGAATTGGCTTGGTAGCTCCGAACAACCACACTAGTGCTCCCAATCTTGGCTGGTCTCGACGCCAGGGAAATACAGCTTATCTGTACAACACAGTTGGGGGTAGTATCTCTGATGCGAACGTTTCTAATGCCACCACACTCAATAATACCCACGATCTGACAATTGGTGCTGCCGAAGATGGGACTGACCGATTCATGGATGGTGATATCGGAGAATTGATATTTGTTAAACGCTCATTAACTACGGAGGAAAGACAAAAGACAGAAGGATATCTCGCACACAAATGGGGCCTTGAAGATGAGCTTCCTGTGGGGCATCCATACAAAAATAATATTCCTTACATCGGAGTAGATAATACTGCGGATGAGGCAAGGTTCATCGTAGAAGGTGATATCATTCAAAATTTGACTAATTCATCTACATCAAACAACGGTCTAAAACTTTATGATACCAACGAAGAACTCACATACGTAAACCTTGTTCTGACAGGAGATGGTGAAAATGAGTTCGACAATTTAAATGGCCCAACACCGCGATTTTGGAAGATGGTTGTTGATAAGGGAATCAACATATCGTCAGGATTTGCATTCAATACCGATGTAAACATTGATGGGCCAGCCAATGAGGCCGAAAAACCAATTGATATCCAGAATGGCTTACTGAAGCTAGATGATCCTGGAATCAATATAGACTTGTCAACGGGTGGAGGTGATTTTGTGATTCCGGCAACTGGTGGGCTTGAGCTATTAGATGGGGCGTTGAGAGTTACTGGGCCTGAAACGGGTATTATTCTTTCTGGATCCCTGAATATTGGTGGTGGATCCCTGAATATTGGAAATGCAGAAGGAGTTAGTAATTACATTGAGTATGGTGGAGGTAGTTCACCTAAAATCAATATTACGGATGGAACCTTACTTGTAGGAAGCCAGATTCGACGTAATATTTCAAGTACAGGTGGAGCCTTGGATTACCGCCAGAGTGGTGGGACAGTATTGATCGGAAGATATAGCTCTCCAGAGCCATCGCGAGGAATGCTAGAAGTTTTGAATCCGGGAAGTCGATTTGATCACACTGGTGGAACTCTTACGTTCGTCAGGGGAGTCAACACTTCGGTAAGCCCATCTCTATTGCTTGCGCCTACAACCTATAACGTTACTGGAGCTTCTGAAATTATTATAGGTAACGCTGATTCACCTTCTGGTGCAGCTATCCAAAATTTTGGAATCCAAAGCGCCATCCCTTTAAATTCTTTGACAATAAACTCCGTAAATGAACCAATTGTAAGTCTGATTTCTAATTCGTTAGAGTTGGAAGGAAACTTAACTATTGAAAATGGAGCCATCCTAAATTGTGGGGATCTAGACCTAACAATTCACGGAGACATTGATAACGATGGTGAGTTGAGTTCTGAATCAGGTAGTTTAGTGTTGATGCACGACTTAACAGGCACGATCACGGGTTCGGGTAGCTTTAATCTTTACGATTTAGAGCGAGTCGGACCATCAGGCCTAACAGATGTCCAAACCAATTTAGTGGTTGAGAATAATTTCTCTAATGATGATGGAGAGATGGATTTTGGGACAAATTCCTTGACGGTAAATGGTAATGTTATAACTGATGGAAAGCTCAGCTTTGACCCAAGTTCACTAGGATTGATAATGAGTGGAACGGAAGAGCAGGTGCTTACAAGAACGGGGTCTGGTCGATCGGAAATTGATGTGATGACCATCGACAATGGTAACGGAGTTACAATTCCGGCTGGATTCTTCGAGTTTGTCATCAACCATAACCTGAGAATGCAAAGAGGGGTTTTTGCGCTGACTGGAAACTTACTAGAAATGGCCAGTGGATCTCAATTTACGCCTGTCAATGCATTTGGTGAGACGAACATGATCGTTACGGGTGGAGCTTTCGCTAATTTTGGACTTCTTTTACACGTCCCAGCCAATTCTACAAACGACGTTTTTGTGCCACTTGGTATAGATCGCTATATGCCAATCAATTTGGATTTCTCAGAACCTGGTTATTCTAGCGGTTCAACAGCAAGTAGTTATCTCTTAAGGCTGAACCAGCCTGAGAACGGGGTAGTCATTCAAGACTCAGAATCACCGAACCCAGAGATAAACGACAAGAACAACGTTTTAGGAATGTTCTTTTCTGTTGATGGATCCAACATTGGAAATGGCCTCAATATGGATCTAAAGCTCCAATATGATCAGCAATATGTACAAGTTACAGCTCCGTATACCGAAGCAGATTATATCGCCGCACGTGTGCTTGCTGATGAAACTACGATTAGTAAACTAGGTCAGCTCGCTGTAGATGAAACCAACAACATTCTCACATTTAATCTACAAGGTGATTTCCTCGGTGATGAATATGCCGTAGATGGAGATTATTTCGCGGGTATCGATGATGCAATCCCCAACACTATCCTTGAGTATTACACAATAGTTAGTGGAAATGATGTCGATGAAGGTTTAACTACTTACGATCAACCCGTGCCCGGTGGTGGAGCACCTTCTGGAGCATTAGTGCGGATAAGCTCAGGACATGATTTGGTTTTTAACATTGATGGGGTGAACTTCTATCGAACTGTGATAGAAAGTGGAGCCAGACTAACAATTGATGAAACAAATTTGCACCGTCTTGGGAAAGTTACTGGAACAGGTACAATTCAGGTTAACGGTTCAGGAATTCTACCAGCAGGTGATTACACCGATTTTTTTGGCTGCTCAGGCGGAAAATTAGAGTTTAAATCGGCAGGACAGAGCTTTGAAATCCTTTCAAACATGCCGCCTATAAATGAAGTGACGTTACGTGGTCCTTTGGGTACAATTACAATTGCTGATAGTGAAGTGAATATTTGCAATGATTTGATTTTGGATGAAATATCGACTGTAATTGCAGCAAATAATTCTTCGTTAAATATAGGAGGTGATTTGGTTATCCAGGGCGGTACGCTAAATTTGCGCCAAGGTGAATCTACAGTGCAAGGAAACGCTGAAATTTTGGGCCCTTCCTTTTTCGGAAACTTCATCGATGCAGGAAATTTTGGCCTGCTTACTGTAGAGGGTAACTTGCTCGTTGCTGGAGCAGGAATGAGTTTGGGAAGCATTTCGCGCGAAACACATATCAAAGGAAACGTTGAGAAAACAACCAATCCTACCTTAGGGTCATTTCAAGATGGTAATGATGGAGCAAAATTAATATTCAACGGTTCAACACCCCAAACAATAACCGGCGACTTCACAGGCGCTTCTGATATTCCTTCCCTTGAGCTGGATAACGCTACAGGGCTGACTATTGACGGAACAGTGGAAGTATCTGAAGAGTTGTTTCTGACAGATGGAAATATCTTTACGGATGGTGGTGATCTGATCAGACTTACTTCTGATGCCACACAGGTAACTCCTGTCGGAGGGCAGCCTACTTCTTTTGTTGATGGTCCTATGGAATGGACCTTGTCAGCTACGGCGGCAAAAAGAATATTCCCTCTCGGGGCAGCAGACAGACACCGTCCGCTTGGGATTAGTAATAGAACATCTGCACAAACCTGGGAAGTTCAGTATTACGATACGCTCGCAAGAGTTGAATCTGCTGTTGTAACTATGGACCCAGACCCTTTCAATATCCCAGTGGTTGAAACCGTGAGTATCCAGGAATACTGGCGTGTGGAGTCGGAGACGAGCCCAGCTGAAGCCAATATTGAATTGAGCTGGGGAGACAGTTCCGCCGTTTCCACAAACACGGGTGAGCAAAGTAACCTCTTGGTTATGTCCTACAACGACGTTACAGATCAGTGGGATTCCTATGGTGGTACAGGCTTTACGTATGATGCACCAACGAATACGGGTACGGTTACAAGTACCGATCAACTTTCTTTCTCTACTCGATTTATCACACTTGGATCTTCGGATGGACTAGTGAATCCACTACCTGTAACCTGGCTTTACTTTGAAGGTGAAAATAGTGGAAAAGACAACATCTTGCGGTGGGCCACGGCTTCTGAGCAAGACAATGATTACTTTGTGTTAGAGAGATCTTTTGATACGTTTAATTGGATTAGGATTGCCGAAGTCGAAGGAGCAGGAAATAGTTCTACCACATCTACTTATTCTTATACTGATACCGACGCACCATACGGAATTGTATACTACCGCTTAAGTCAAGTTGACTTTATGGGTGATGCTGAGTTTGCGCCACACGTTATTAGCCTGAAAAGGGATGCATCAAATGGAGAACTTGATTTTCTGATTTATCCAAACCCGAGTCAAACGGGGTTGGTACAATTTAGAATGTCAAAGCTATACGACGTGAAGCTCGAAGTTGCTATTATCGATATGGCTGGAAAGGTCCTAAAACAAGAGTATGTTCAAGTTGATGGGCAAGGCACTTCAGCACCGGTTGATTGTAATTTTGATCCAGGGATTTATCTCTTTAGGGTTACAA
The DNA here is from genome assembly GCA_030427905.1 of Bacteroidia bacterium. Classification (GTDB taxonomy): domain Bacteria; phylum Bacteroidota; class Bacteroidia; order Flavobacteriales_D; family Cryomorphaceae; genus CBDDKU01. Next base: position 274,877 of record JAUICL010000003.1, on the reverse strand, counting down.
CTAACAATAAGATGCTAGCCAAGCCCTTGGTCATCACCAAGTAGGCTCGATTGCTTTTTTATGCGCCGAATCCGCTTCAGGCGGAGAAGTTGGAATTCCGTATTCGACTGTGTAAACTGATTCAATCCGCTTTCGCTACCGCGCGATTAGCCGAAGGCGTATCGCGTGGTTTCTCGGGGTCGCTCATAAACACCGCTGCAATCAGATATAAAACACCAACTCTTTATGAGTAGGGGGCTCATAATTTCCCGATGGATTATAAGTAGAATGTTGAACCAAAACGGTCAACTGTATTTAGGGAAGTCCAAGAATTGTCAATTATCAATTTTCCATTGTCAACTATTCCAGCATCCTGCGGCATCAATTGATGGAATTACTTGATTAAATCACTGCCTAGCTCAGCGGCATGATCGTCAGCCCACTTCTTAGCTTAGGCTCGATATAAGTACTCTTCGGCGGCATGATTTCATTGGCATCTGCTACGGCAAATAATTCATCCGTGCTAACTGGATGAAGGGTAAACAGAGCCGAAACTTCACCTTTATCCACCTTTTTTTCGAATTTACGAGGAGACTCTATGCCTGGAACGAATTGAATCCTCGGATCGGTTTTTTGGTCTAAGATTCCAAAAATGGGCTCCAATACGTGCTTGGTCAATAGCATGGGGTCTAGCTGGCCGACAACTGTCTTGAAGGATATATCCGAAGATTTCAACTTCAGACTGTACCATCCACTAGGTAGGCGCATTCCAAACTCAAATCGCTTTTCGGGGCATATGCTCTTCTCCGACTTTTCGACATCGAAATGCACAGATAACTTTTCGATTAACTCGCCTTCGTTCAGAGGTGCCCCTAGATTGATTAAGCGGTGAAATGACTCAATCTCGAGAATAGAGTCGGGAATTAAAAGTGCCAGCGCGTAATTGCAGATGTCTGTTGGAGACCAATGATTACGCGATTTGCGGTTTTCGCCGAGTTTAGCCGAGCTTGCCATGCGGTGATGTCCATCGGCTATGTACAGGTTTTTTACCTTGGCAAAACGCCTTTGAATCTCTTCGATGTCATCTTTCTGGTCAATGACCCAAACCTGATGCCTGATCTGATCAGTTGTAGTGAAGTCGTATTCAGCTGCGTTTATGCAGTAGGTCTCAGCGAGCTCCGGTAAATTAATATGACCTTTTTCTTTGTAAGTCAAAAGAACTGGCTCGGCATTAAAGTCACATGTATCTAGATACTCGGTGAACACTTCTACTCTTTGTGTGATGGTCTCTTCGTGGATTTTAATCTTCCCGTCCAAATATTCCTGAACCTGCACTCCGCATATAATCCCCATAAAACTTCGGCGCGGAGTGACTTGTTTGTACAAGTAAAAGGCTGGTTTATGGTCCTGCTCCAAGAACGCTTGCTGTCTGAACTCCTCATACCGCTCTTTAACCTTTTGAAATCGCTCAGGTGAGTTTGGGTCTGACTTCTCAGATTTGCCAAATTCTGGGTTTATGATGTGGATGAATGAATAGGGGTTCTCCTTCAGCTTTCTATGCAGGGCCTTTGGCTTGTATGTGACGTAAGAACGGGAAGCTACGAGATGTACCTTGTCCTTTGGGGGTCTTACAGATTGGAAGGGAATAATCTCAGCCATAGTCTACTGAATAGGGAAGCGAAAATACGTGATTCACCAGAGATGGCAAGCGCCGAATACGCATAAAAAAAGCCCCCCAGATAATTATGTCTGGGGGGCTCGGCTATTCTAAAGAGCTAGTCGTATGCTCCGATAAGCGTTGTTTACTTATCGTTGTTCTCGCCTTTCTCCATTTCTTCTTTCAAATCAGCAAGAACGTTCAAGTCACCAAGAGTTGTTTTCTCTTGTTTTCCTTGGATGTCCTTAACTGCTTTCGATGCAGACTTAGCAGCAGCCTTACGCTCGTTGCTCTCCTTAGCTTTTGTAAGCTTCGGATCTTCTTCGAATGTACGTGTGTGAGATACCATAATTCTTCTGCTGTTCTTGTTAAACTCAAGAACGATGAAGTCTAGTTTCTCATCAACCTTAGCCGTGCTACCATCTTCTTTGCGAAGGTGCTTCACTGGAGTTACAGCCTCTACACCGTAAGGCATAGCAATGATCGCTGTATTGTTGTCGATTGAAGTAACTGTTCCTTCGTGACTAGATCCTTCAACAAAGATTGTCTCGAATACATCCCATGGATTCTCTTCAAGCTGCTTGTGACCCAAGCTCAATCTTCTGTTTTCTTCATCTACCTCAAGAACGACTACTTCCATCTCATCTCCGATGTTACAGAACTCAGATGGGTGCTTCACTTTCTTCGACCAGCTCAAATCAGAGATGTGAACCAATCCGTCTACTCCTTCTTCCAACTCGACAAATACACCGAAGTTTGTGAAGTTTCGTACCGAAGACTTGTGCTTGCTACCAACTGGGTATTTAGAAGCGATGTCAGCCCATGGATCTGGCATCAATTGCTTGATACCTAGAGACATTTTGCGCTCTTCGCGATCCAATGTCAATACCACCGCTTCTACTTCATCTCCAACTTTCAAGAAGTCTTGTGCGCTTCTCAAGTGTTGTGACCAAGACATTTCGCTAACGTGAACTAGACCTTCTACGCCTGGAGCAATTTCTACGAAGGCACCGTAATCGGCCATAACCACTACCTTACCTTTCACACTGCTTCCAACCTGAACATCTTCACCAAGTGTATCCCATGGATGCTCGCTAAGCTGCTTCAATCCAAGAGCGATACGCTTCTTGTCGTCGTCGAAATCTAGAATTACAACATTCAACTTCTGATCCAATTCTACGATCTCCTCTGGGTGGTTGATACGTCCCCAACTCAAGTCGGTGATGTGAATCAATCCGTCTACACCACCAAGGTCGATAAACACTCCGTAAGAAGTAATGTTCTTAACGATTCCTTCAAGAACCTGACCTTTCTCAAGACCACCGATAATTTGTTTCTTCTGCTCTTCAAGCTCAGCTTCGATAAGCGCTTTGTGAGAAACAACAACGTTCTTAAACTCGTGGTTGATTTTTACAACCTTGAATTCCATGTTCTTTCCTACGTAAATGTCGTAGTCACGGATAGGCTTCACATCGATCTGTGAACCAGGAAGGAAGGCCTCGATTCCGAATACATCGGCGATCAAACCACCCTTCGTACGACACTTGATATGACCAGTGATCACTTTATCAGTCTCAAGTGCTTCGTTTACAAGACGCCATGCTTCGTGCATACGGGCAGTCTTGTGAGATATTTTTAGCTGACCATCACGGTCTTCTAGCGTATCTACATATACATCTACCTTATCACCAACCTTAAGCTCAGCGTTGTAACGGAACTCTGATGCAGCTACAATTCCTTCAGATTTGTAGTTGATGTTTACCACAACCTCTTTCTTGGTCATGTCCACAACGGTTCCTTTTACTACTTCACCTTGCTGTACTGCATTAAGTGTGTCGGCGTAAAGCGTGTCTAGACTAGATCTGTCTTCTGCTGAATAACTGTCAACGCCTTCTTCGTAGGCTGCCCAGTCAAAATTTTCAAGGTCAATAGCTGGAGCTACCGGCTCTTCTTGACCTCCTTTGTCGTCAGAATCATCTGACTTCGCTTCTTCCGTTTTTGCTTCATCTTTAGATGCGTCAGCAACAACTTCAGGAGCGGTTTCTTCTTTTGAAGCAGGTGCTTCTTTTGCTTCTTCTTCAGACGCCGTAGCTTCAGCGGAGGTGTCAGCGGCTTTCGTTTCCTCAACCTTAGCATCAACCTTTTGCGTTTCTTCTACTTCTTCAGAAGCTTTTTTTTCTTCGTTTGCCATTCGGCTAATCATTTGTATCTCAGGGTGTGATGGCCACCTGAGAGTGGTTATAAATAAGGCCCGCCATCAAGGCTTGATATTTCGGAGCGCAAAGATAGTGTTTTTTAATCAGAAAATCAGGGCTTTATCTCAGTAATTACTGGCTATCTCATCAACCCTTTATCTTGCAAAATTTTACTTTAATCAATTTGGAATCAAATGAGTGCTCGTCACCATACACTTATACTTAACTTTCACGAAATAACTCAAATTCGAAGTGCATTGATAGATCACAAATAGTCTTCCAATCTTGAATGCTACACTTATAATGAAAGTTAAGCTTTTCTCATTTTTTCTGCGTTCCGCGGGTGGCCCGTCCTAAAATGCGGGCCGGCGGTGGTTGTGAATCTTAGATTTCGTAAAAAGGCATTAAAGGGGCTTGTCCTTTCCCGCTAGGGACTACTTTGATTGACTTTTAGAAATCTAAGAGAGCGGGGGAAAGCATATTTTAGGACAAAGCTTTTGTTTCTTTTGGCTTCAAAAGAAAGGTTATTGAAAGGCAATGCTATAAGTTTCTTACAGATGTGAAACTATCCATGTAGTAAGTTTGTTGCTGGAGTACTATTCATATTTCTGCGACTGAATTACACCATCCAACATTTCAATACCTTTGCACCAACACATTCTCCAACATGAAGGCATTCGATATCCCGACATTCTACAAATCACCAATAATCGGAAAAGTTAAAGCGGCCAGAAAGGCCGCTGATCCGCGCAAAAAGGACTTTTCTCCAACAAAACTAGATTTTGGACCGGTGGCCTTTTTGATTCCGCGACACTTTGGTTTCTGCTACGGAGTGGAGAATGCAATCGAAATATCGTACCGTGCCATTGAAGAAAATCCGGGAAAGCGAATCTTCCTTCTCAGCCAAATGATTCATAACCCCGAAGTCAATGCTGACCTACAGTCTCGTGGCATTGAGTTTATTATGGATACGGAAGGAAATCAATTTATTCCATGGGATGAGCTACGCGCAGATGATATTGTGATCATTCCTGCCTTCGGAACTACGGTGGAGATTATGAATCTCCTCGAAGAAAAAGGTATCAAGACAGAGTCATACAATACCACGTGTCCTTTTGTAGAGAAAGTCTGGAAGCGATCTGCAAAACTCGGAGCCGATGAGTACTCGGTGGTGATCCACGGAAAACACAAGCACGAAGAAACGCGGGCCACTTTCTCCCACAGCTACCAGGGAGCCCCTTCAGTGGTGGTGAAGGATATGAAAGAAGCTGTTCTGCTCGCCGACGTAATCAAAGGGGAGAAGGATGCAGATTTTTTCTTTGATTATTTTGAAGGGAAATACAGTAATGGCTTCGATCCAGCTACCCATCTCAAAAAGCTTGGTGTGGTGAATCAAACGACGATGCTCGCTACAGAAACCCAAGCGATTGCCGATTACCTGAAAGAAGTGATGATCGAGACTTTCGGTGAAGCAAATTACAAGGATCATTTTGCCGATACACGCGATACGCTTTGCTATGCTACCAACGATAACCAACAAGCCACATACGGAGTTTTGGAACACCAGGCCGATTTGGCGCTAGTTGTAGGTGGCTACAATAGCTCAAACACTTCCCACATCGCCGAGCTCTGTGAGCGTAAGCTTCCTACGTATTTCATAAAATCTGATGAAGAAATTTTATCGGCAGCGGCAATCAATCACTTCAATTACCCTGAGAAGAAGCTTGAGCTCACAGAAAACTGGCTGCCAAACTCCGAAAAGGTCACTGTTATTCTAACCAGTGGTGCTTCTTGCCCCGACGCAGTCGTAGACCGCGTTATGCAAAAAGTTTTAGGAATGTTCTCATCGATTAAGTCAGTAGAGCAGGCTATCGAAGAATCTGCTATCTAGCCCGAGAAACAATACTTTCCACCCAGGAATTCACCAAACTAAGCTGCTCATTGCGGCTTAGATTCGTATTGTCGAGAACGCGGGCGTCATCAACTTGTATCAATGGGTCTTCGGTTCGGTGGGTGTCAATATGGTCACGTTTTTCAAGATTGGCTTTTACATCTTCCATCGATATATCGCCACTACCTTTGGCCACAAGTTCATCAAAACGACGCTTGGCACGAACTTCGGGATCGGCGGTCATGAAGATCTTGAGCTCAGCATCGGGCAATACGGCACTTCCGATATCGCGCCCATCCATCACGACCCCACCGCTTTTCGCCATTTCTTGTTGAAGGAGTTTAAGCTTAGATCGTACGGCTTTGATTTTACTTACTTGGCTTACGTGGTTCGAAACTTCCAGGCTACGTATCTCATCTTCCACATCTTCTCCGTTTAGCATAGTTCGCACAAAGTCACCTTTGCGGGCAAACGTGATTGTGACATCTCTGAGTAGCGAAACCAACTGGCTTTCGTCCAAACCGATATCTGAGAACAGACCTTGGCGCATAGCAAACAGGGTAACTGCTCGGTACATCGCACCCGTATCGATGTAGATAAAGCCCCGAAGCTTAGCCAGGTTTTTTGCTAAGGTGCTCTTTCCGCAAGAAGAATAGCCGTCTATGGCAACGTTGATAGCCTTCACACCTGCGAAGATATACGTCCATTTTCAACTCTGGGAAAAGAGATCAGCTTTTTTTGAAGTCGTTGAATTTTACACTTAGAGAGAAGTGATTGCTGGCACCTGCCAGACTGTATGCAGCTCGGGCGTAGCTCAAGTGCATTTTTGCGATGCGCATGCCTAGTCCGTAGGTAAATCCAGCCCCACCGGGCTTCTCTTCGATTTTGAGCTGCTGACGACGATTGTAATTGTACCCTACGCGAATATTAAAGTTTTGGGTGATGAGAATCTCCGCATTGAAAACAAGGTGTCTCATTAAGTTCTCACCGAACCCATCTGGATTGGTGTTGACTTCTTCACCTGTAAGCGGATCGATTTCTATCTGATTCTGCTCGGGTGTCATATCCCATTGTTGCAAATTCTCCGCGATCAATCCAAAGCGAATAGGTGCTTTAGCTAACTTTTTTGTTAGCCCGGCTTGAATCTCAAAAGGTAAACTCTGATCTACCCCATCTCGATAATGTGAAAGCACATTTCCAAAGTTCCGCATCATAACACTCGCGGTAAACAGCTTTTCGGAGTTGTGATAAGTTCCACTCACATCCACAGCTAGAGCTGATGATTTGTATTCGGCTAGTTCACTCCAGGCAAATTTTATGTTTGCTCCAATAGAGAATCGATCGGTCAACTGTCTACCTAATCCCGCTTGAAGCATATACTCGCCGGCATTAAACTGCCCAACCACTTCGCCTGCGCTATTGGTCATATCGAAGTCGCCGTAGCCCACGTTCATAAAAGCTACCGATACCGTACCGAGCGATTTCACATCAAAGGCGTATCCAGCATGACTGATATTAGACTCGCCAAAAAAACGAGTGTAGCTCAAGGCAATTTGCCTTGTAGAACTCGAATCGAGTAGAGAAGGGGTCAGAAGACCTAGGTTTAAGTCTCCGTCTTTAACGGCCATAGCATTGCCCCCTAGCGAAGCTATCCGCGCCGCACTGGTCGATTGCAATATCTGAAAACTGTCTTCTCCATTGCCTTGTCCAAACAAGCCCAAACTGGAGACTAGACCCACGATTAATAGAAACCTTTTACTCATCCTTCTTCGGAACGAATATAGTCAGTTTCTATTGTTTACCCATTCAATAATTCTGCCCAACATTTTATCAAACACCGAATCCTATTCGCTGTTCCTCGCGACTCTACGGTGAAATAGAATGTATACTATTAAACTTCATTAGGAATCACGAAGTATCAAAGTGCAATTTGAACTTGAACCCTTCGAATCGAAGATTTTTAAACCTGATTCCCCTGCTTTTACCGACTGAACAAAACATAGGGATCCTTCATTTTATATAGCCGTCCAGTAGTTGTCAGGTCGAGTGATTTACGACCTTAGGAGTAAATCGTATCGAGAACCATTAATGTGCTCATGTTTTCATTCAATTTCTCGATACACTCCGAAACGATTCGGGGCATCCTGATGCTATCGATCAGGACGTTCTCGCGCGAAGTGACAGAATTGTATTCATTTTTGTGAGTTGTCAAGTGGTCGACTAATTACCCCTTCATTCTAACCAATAGTTAATCTTAAGGGAATCAGATTCATAAATACAACTTTACATTTCTCTTCCCGTCAGTCCACCAAATTTGAAACCATGCGTATTTTCCTTTTGACTGTTTCTGTTCTATTCGCTTTATCGACGTGCGGTCAAACAAAGCGGGTGTTATTTCTCGGAAATAGTTACACCAATTCCAACAACCTTCCCAATCTGGTCAGAAACCTCGCTCTGTCTGTAGAAGACACGCTCGAAGTAGGGTTCAACACGCCTGGTGGATTTCGATTGATGCAACATGCATCCAATGCGACGAGTCAAAACCTAATCGCTCAGGGCGCCTGGGACTTTGTAGTCCTTCAAGAGCAAAGCCAGCTTCCTTCTTTTCCCGATTCTCAGGTCGATGAAGAGACCTTTCCATACGCTCAGCAACTGAATGAGCAGGTTTTGGAATCGAACCCTTGTGCTGAAACGGTCTTCTATCGCACTTGGGGTAGAGAAAACGGTGATGCGCAAAACTGTGAGTTCTGGCCGCCTGTCTGCACCTATGAAGGGATGGACAGTCTCCTTCACCTCCGCTATATGCAGATGGCAGAAGAAAACGATGCTGTGGTTTCTCCAGTTGGTGAAGTATGGAAATACCTGCGCGAAAACAACCCTGAGATAAACTTATACACGGGCGATGGCAGTCATCCTTCAGCAGCAGGTTCATACGCCGCCGCCTGTTCTTTCTACACCGTCTTTTTCCGAAAGGATCCATCTCTTCTCACCTTTGACTTCTCTTTGGGTGAAGACATGGCTGAAACGATCCGGCAGGCTTCGAAAGTAGTAGTCTTCGATCAGCTGGAAGATTGGTTTGTTGGGACCTATGACTTAACGAACGACTGGACCTGGGAACCCATCAATGGATTAGATGTCCAGTTTTCGAGCCTGGCAACCAACTATACATCAGTGCTATGGGCTATTGAAGGCGAGATGTTTACAAACGAAGACTTTACCCACACCTTCCAAACAGAAGGCGACCACGACATTGTCTTCACGGCTATAAGTAATTGCGATACGATTACAACCACTCAAACAATCTCTATTCAAGCTTTAGGGACAGATCAATTGGTAATCGAACCTTTGAACTTTTACCCTAATCCCTCATCGGGAATACTAAATCTGGACATAGAAGCTTCACCTAAATCTTACCTTGAAGTATATAATATGGACGGTACACTTGTTTGGAAAGGTGCTCTAACAAAGAATCAATTTGATCTCTCTGGTTTAGCTCTAGGTATCTACACAATCAAAATACAAGATGGCAACCAAATAAGAGTAGGCAGGGTAGTCCTATTCCGGGAATAAATAAAATTTCTGCTTAACCTTGAAAAGAACCTTACTAAGGGGCTACTAAGTACCAACTAAGTACCAACTAAATACCAACTAAGTATAAAGTCATGAGTTTCTGAAGGAGCTAACTCTTCTCAAATCAGTAAAATAAATCGGAAAGATATGGTTGTTTTCGCTAAATATGCATTCACCAACTATATCCTCCTCAGCCGAAGACGGTTATACTATGAATTCTGAATACTGACGCTCCTTTCAGTCGGTCACCACTGCTTCGCAGCTTCCCATTCATAAGGCATACGTGCGGATGGTGGAATTCACTCGACACCTATCAATTATCAACTATCAACTGTCAATTGTCTCAATCGGATTCTTCACCTTCTGGTTCGTGAGCGCCTTGTCTATCACGTCCATCATGTTCTCAACATAGTGGAAGGTCAATCCTTTTAGATATCGCGGATTGATCTCGTTGATGTCTTGCTCATTTTTACTCGAGAGAATAATCTCTTTGATATTAGCGCGTTTAGCAGCCAGAATTTTCTCTTTAATTCCACCCACAGGCAGCACCTTTCCTCTCAAAGTGATCTCCCCGGTCATGGCCAGGTATTTCTTCACTTTTCGTTGCGTAAATTGCGATGCTAAGGCAGTCAAAATTGTTATTCCCGCAGAAGGGCCATCTTTCGGTGTAGCTCCTTCAGGAACGTGCATGTGAACGTTCCAGTTCTCAAACACATCGGGATTCAACCCAATTTCTGCGGAATGAGACTTTAGGTACTCCAAAGCAATCACCGCCGATTCCTTCATCACATCACCGAGGTTTCCAGTCAAAGTCAATTTACCTTTTCCTTTCGTGATACTGGTTTCGATAAACAGAATATCGCCGCCGGTAGCAGTCCACGCGAGCCCAGTCACCACACCAGCTACTTCATTGTCCTGGTACTTGTCTTTAGCTCGCGATGGGCCGAGAATGGGCTCCAATTGGTCGGGTAGAATAGCTGGCTCAAACGTCTCCTCGAGCGCAATCTGCATGGCGCGGTGTCGCACCAATTTTGATATGCGCTTCTCGAGACCTCGGACTCCAGATTCATTGGTGTACTCTACAACCAATTTCTCCAGTGTAGCCTTTCCAATTTTGATTTGGGTGGCTTTCAATCCATTATCCTTAATCTGCTTAGGAAGCAAGTGTCTTTTGGCAATTTCAATCTTCTCTTCAACGGTGTACCCATTCACTTCTATGATCTCCATGCGGTCTCTCAGCGCTGGGTGGATGGTGTTGAGCGAGTTGGCTGTAGCCACAAACATCACGTTCGATAGATCGTAATCCATCTCCACGTAATTGTCGTAGAAAGCTGCATTCTGCTCTGGATCCAAGACTTCGAGCATAGCTGAAGATGGATCTCCATGCGAATCTCGACCCAATTTGTCGATCTCATCGAGAATAAAAACCGGATTGCTCGTTCCCGCTTTCTTAATGTTTTGGAGAATTCGCCCTGGCAATGCACCGATATAGGTCTTACGATGACCTCGTATCTCAGCTTCATCTCGCAATCCCCCGAGGGACATACGCGTATACTTGCGGCCCAATGCTTCTGCTATCGATTTCCCGAGTGATGTTTTACCAACTCCGGGAGGGCCATAAAGGCAAATGATCGGCGACTTCATATTCCCTTTCAACTTCAGGACTGCCAGGTGCTCTATGATTCGGTCCTTTACCTTTTCAAGTCCGTAGTGGTCCTTATCTAAGATTTTTTGCGCACGCTTCAGATCAAACAAGTCTTTCGAATACTCGTTCCATGGTAGGTCGAGAAGCGTTTCAATGTAGTTGAGTTGAACCGAAAAATCGGCACCTTGTGGGTTCATCCGCTCCAACCGATCGAGCTCTTTTGTAAAGGCTTTGGCGGTTTTTGCATTCCACTTCTTTTTCTCTCCACGAGCTCTCAGCTCGGCTACCATTTCTTCTTGCGGATTCCCACCCAACTCTTCCTGAATGGTCTTCATCTGCTGGTGAAGGAAATACTCGCGCTGCTGCTGGTCGATATCGGTCTTAACCTTGCTCTGAATGTCGTTCTTGAGTTCCAGCATCTGGAGCTCTTTAGTCAGATACTCCAAAACCATCTCAGCTCGCTTGCGGAGATCGGCTGTTTCGAGAAGCTTTTGCTTATCACTCACCGCCGCATTCATATTACTCGAGATGAAATTAATTAGGAAGCTATAGCTCTCGATGTTTTTGATAGCAAAGGATGCTTCACTCGGTATGTTCGGACTTTGCTTGATAATCTGCAAGGCAAGGTCTTTTAGTGACCCCACCAAGGCCTCAAACTTTTTTATCTCTCTTTTCGGCTTGATCTCTGGAAATGCGCTGACACGAGCTTTGATGTACGGGTCAACTTCCACTACTTCCAAAAGCTCAAATCGCTTTTTACCCTGAATGATCACCGTGGTACTCCCATCGGGCATCTTTAGCATCCGTACAATTTTAGCAACCGTACCTATGGTATTTAGATCTTCAATTTCCGGATCTTCCACTTCCTGATCCTTTTGGCTCACCACTCCGATAGTTCGGGTGCCAGCATACGCTTCACGGATAAGTTTAATGCTCTTGTCTCGCCCAACAGTGATAGGCAAAACCACACCTGGAAACAAAACGGTATTCCGAATGGGTAAGATGGGTAATTCTTGAGGGGTTTCCTCCGCATTGATCTGGTCTTCATCTTCCGAAGTGATCAACGGAATGATCTCCGTCTCTGTGTCTATAATATCTTGAAACTCGATTTGCTCGAACATGCTCATGTACTAAATCTATGTGTTGTGGACAAAATGTCAGTCCCCTCCGGGAATTTCGGTCCAATCCCATTTAGTCAATAGGCGTGCCAAAGGGGGATGTCACCCGCGGAACTTCTTGTCGTAGTCTGAAACAAAACGAAATATTTCTCGCTCTGTTTCACTTAAGTCAAGGTTTCTGCGACTCATCATGGCTTCTGCTGCTTCGAAGGCCTTCTCCATTTTAAAACTCGTCATTTGGCCCGGACTTCCCCAAGTAAACGATGGAACAAATTTAGGTGGAAAGCCTCCGTCAAATACATTGGCACACATCCCTACCACCGTACCAGTATTAAACATGGTATTGATACTCGATTTGGAATGGTCGCCCATGACCAATCCGTGAAACTGCAGTCCACTAGGGCTCTGAGTTTCGGTGGCATAGTCCCATACCTTCACTTCTCCGTAATTGTTCTTCAAGTTTGATGTGTTGGTATCAGCGCCCAGGTTACACCAGCTACCGAGCACCGAATTGCCCAAATAACCATCGTGCCCCTTGTTTGAATAGCTGTGGATAACGGAGTTTCCAATTTCACCACCTACTTTACAATGCGCACCCACACTGGTAGCGCCATAAATTTTCGCTCCCATTTTTACGGTGCTATGCTCGCCTAAGTAAAAAGGGCCCCGGATAAGGCTGCCTTCCATGATTTCGGCATGGGCATCAATGTAAATAGGGCCTGTGCTAGCATTCAGAATGCAAGGACCAATTTTAGCAGTAGGGTGAACGTAGATTTCACTGCCGATAAGTTGAACCCCTTCGGGTATTTGGCTTTTTGGGGTCGGTTCACATGGCTCAAAATCTTTTCGAAGCCAGGTGTCATTATGTGCAAATATGTCAGACGGCCTGTCAATTATTTCCAAATCTTCACTCCATTCAGTAGGGTTTGAGCCAAATCCGTCCAAGTCGATTGATTCACCTTCTGCCACCTTTTTAAAGAGATTTTCTGCAATGCTAACTTCCAGTTTCCCCACTAAAAAACGATCACCGTTTTTCAATACCTGTCCTTTTTCTAGGCTTTGGATGCCGTTTAGAATCGAAGCGGTCGGTAGCAAACCTGAATTCAACACAAGACATTCTCCTGATAGTTGTTCTCCATAGAGACCTTGAAGGTAATCCCGACTCACCACAGCCACATCAACGTTGAGAGCTGTTTCCCATTTCGACCTGATGGTGGAGCAACCAATCAATAGATCACTGAGGGATCGAGAGAAAGTGAGCGGAAGAAGTTTCTTCCAGTGTAAATCAATTAAGACTACCTGCATGGCAAAGTTTTGGTCAAAATAAAAAAAGCCTTCCCGCATCGGAAAGGCTTTTTCAAATTTATTCGAATCGCAGAATTACTTCTTCTGGAATTTCGCGTAACGCTTGCGGAATTTGTCAACACGTCCTGCCGTATCAACAAACTGCATTTTACCAGTAAAGTAAGGGTGCGATGTATGTGAAATCTCGAGTTTTACTAAAGGATACTCATTCCCATCTTCCCACTTTACTGTCTCGTTAGAAGGAGCAGTAGAGCGACTTAGAAAAGAGTAGTCGTTAGACATGTCTTTGAAAACAACGAGTCTATAGTCTTCTGGATGGATGTCTTTTTTCATGACCTGTTCATTAATTGGGGTGCAAATGTAGGGATTTCTTTCGTTTGAAAAAAATACTTCGACCAATTTTGTAATATTTGCCTGCGAATTTAGTTATACACCTGTGGGAAAGCGAATTTTTGAAAGGGTAGTACCCGTTTTATTGCTGGTTGTCGTAGTGATGGCGGGCTTTTCGAGTTGTAAAAAAGATGAAGTCAATACATCGCCAGATGTGCGCCTTTCTTTCTCGACCGACTCGGTACACTTCGATACCCTGTTTGCGACAGTTGGCTCAGCTACTCGAAGCTTTATGATCTACAACAACGAAGATGAGTACGTCAATATCTCGCGCATTCGTCTCGCCAATGATCCCAACAATTCATTCCGAATCAATGTCGATGGCCTCTCAGGGACCGAAATGAACGACGTAGAAATTGGACCAAAAGACAGTTTATTCGTTTTTGTAGAAGTGACCGTCGAACCAAATGCCAATGCTCTCTATCCATTTGTAGAAGGCGAAGTGCAATTTACTACCAATGGCAATGATCAGAGCGTGAAACTCGTGGCTTGGGGATGGGACGCCATATTTTACGTCCCGACTGAGTTTCCTACCAATGGACTTCCCGACTTTAGCTTTGTGGATGGCATTGGTGAAATCGACGCGTCCGTTACTTGGACGGCAGATAGACCCGTAGTGGTCTATGGCTACGTTGTTATAGACTCTACTCAAACCCTGACTATAGAGCCTGGTACTCAGGTATTCTTTCACAGTGGGTCGGGTTTGTGGGCCTATCGATACGGGCAGCTCATAGCTGAGGGTACCCGCGAAAATCCAATAATTTTTCAAGGCGACCGTCTTGAATCCTTCTATGATGAACAGCCGGGTCAATGGGATCGAATTTGGGTAAATGATGCTCCTTCTGGAGTAGATCACATCTTCAGAAATGTCCTGATCAAAAACAACTTTATCGGTATTCAGGCAGAAAGCGACCCATTCACGGTGTCACCAAACCCTGGAGAGCGTTCACCAAACAAGCTCGTGTTGGAAAATGTGGTGATCCGAAACAATTCGATCGCTTCCGTTTTTGCTAAGAACTTTGAAGTTGAAGCTCAAAATTTTCTGGGATCAAGTGCGGGGCAGTACGTCTTAGCGGGTACTGGAAGCGGCTCCTACCGATTTGAACATGCGACATTCGCCAACAACTGGCGCTTCTCAACGAGACAAACACCTTCGGTTTTTCTCACCAACGTCGCACCCCTTGATGCGAATACGGTGGGGATAGGTAGTATTCAGGATAGCCACTTTTTGAATTGCATCATCCATGGCAATGGCTTCAATGAACTCGGTTTTGATATGGATGATGACCAGCCCGGAATATCAATTGATTTGGAGTTTAAGAACTGCTTGATTCGTGGCGAAGAAGAAGAGCTCAAGCCTTACGTTGGTGTCTATCTTTTGGATACGAACTATGTTGGAAATGATCCCGGATTCGTTGATTTTGCAGGTGGAGACTTCAGGTTGGCGGCTGATGCCTTCTCAATAGGGAAGGGGTCAAATTTTGCCAATTTACCTGACAGCGATATCATTGGCACTCCTTACAACAACCCACGACCACTGGGGTGTTTTGAGTTCTTGAAATAGAATGGAAGGCCTTCCCAAAGAATCCTTGCCCCTTCTTGTGCAGTGGAAAATGCCCTTTGGCAAGTACAAGGGCAGGCTGCTCGCCGATTTGCCCATAGCCTATCTCGAGTGGTTCCAGCGCAAAGGATTTCCAGATGGAAAACTCGGAGACCTTCTCCAAATTCTCTATCAAATCAAACTCAACGGACTCGAAGAAATCCTCTGGGAACTCAAGCGCATTGAAGCTTCGAAGTCTTGATTGTAGTGCTCCTAACTAGATCGTTTTTTCCCAAATAATGTGTGGTATTAGTACAAGCGACTCGTCTTTCTCGATACACCCCGAAAGGATCCGGGGCACTCGAAATGACTCTTGTTCCTGCGCAAAGAATCGTTTAGCACAGAATTACTGTTTTTTTATTTGTTCAGGCTCTGGTTTCAATTGGCTCGCAGCTTGCATAGTTTTTATCTAAGATTCGACAAGGAAGTTGTGAGCCAAGCATCGGCCATAATTTTATTCTCTTAGAAACTCGGAAATAAACGGAAGTCCACCGCACCCATGTTTGAGCTCAGGTATCGGAAGCTATGCTTCCGTTAATACCGTTTGCGAGTTTGGGTAAGGTGCTGTAGTGTTTTCTAGAGTTTCAAGAAATAAAATTACAGCCCTGATCTTTTGTTCCTTTTGCATCAAGGCAAAAGGAAGAAGCATTTTACTGTTGGAAATCTTGCGAATGACCTAGTATCTCCGGTTTATCTGCTGTTGTTTAAATGATCGGCTCTATTTTCAACCCTTTGGAATAACACTATCCCTCCATCCACTTCGGCTTCTCCTTCGCCACTTTCTCCAACACATGACATCCATCCACATGCGCGCCAGGCAGATACCCCGTACTCATCAAAAACTCATTGGTGATTTCGCCACCGGTAAACTTAAACGTCTTCTTAAAAAGCTTCACCCACTCAGCCTTCGTTTTGGGATGATAATGGTCCAACCAGTTTTCAAATGACCCAAATTCTTTTTGCAAGGTTTGAATCACTTGGGCATTGTGAATAGCCGCGTTTACTTTGAGTTTGTTTCTGATAATACCAGCATCTTGGAGCAGCCGGGCTCGATCCGACTCGCCATACGCGGCCACCTTGTCGATTTTAAAACCATCGTATGCCTTAAAGAAGTTTTCCTTCTTTTTGAGAATAGTGGTCCACGACAACCCAGCTTGGTTTATTTCCAAAATCAGTCGACCGAAAAGTGCATTGTCATCGTGGATCGGAAATCCATATTCGTTGTTGTGGTAATCTTGATGCACCTTGTCAAGTTTCGCGACGGCAGCGCAATATGAATTCGGTTCCATAAATTATTTTGGAGGTAAGCTATTGACAAAAGCCAGCCCTTCTTCAAGTAGGCTGGTAGCAAATGAATGATCACGAATGATTTCCTCGCTGAGGGTTACATAATCTTTCATGGTAGCTCCATACGACTTAAAAGGCCCCAAACCATGACTCACATTCAATTCGGCTTGTCTCGATTTTGGGAGTCGGATTCCGATTTCTCCAGCCTTGTTGACTTGGGAGTACATATACCCGTTCGAAGAAGTGTAAGGCATGGTTTTACCCAGTCTTTCACAGCCCTTCGCCCTGGCTACAATGACATCATACTTAGCTATCTGCTCTTCGCGATTCATTTCCGCAAGATAAAATGATTAGGGTGTAAGTGCACACACTCTTTTCAAATCTTAACAGCTCCGAGCTTCAAATCCAGTCAGGGGCAACTAAGAGTCAACTAAGGGGCAACTAAGGGGTAACTAAGGGTCAAGGTCTTCGCTGAATTCTTTACATATCTAATTTTCATTTTCACCTAAACTGGGCATTCTGAATTCCACATCTATCCGACATATCTACCAAAAGGGGAGAAGGTGGAGAATCACCTTCTCTACATAGCCTTGACCGTTTTGATTTTTGAACATGAAACATTAAATGGCAATTTTAGAAGTTCGCCAGCCCTGAAAGGGCGCAAGATTCTAGCATTCGGTGAAACCGAATGCGACGGTTGTGCACCACAGTGAAGTCCTGAAGGGACGAGACCAAACGAACGGACAATGAATAATTAAAAATTGACAACTTTTGAGCAGCGGTCAACATTAATCAAGGAAGGACATCCGAATTCCCAACTCCACAGTTATCCGCAAAATTCGCCTTACGCGGAGACGGAACTCCGAATACTGACGCTCCCCCTTAGTCAGTCACCACTGCTTCTTGTACTGACGCTATCGGTCACCACTGCTTCGCAGCTCCAAATTCTCATTCCGAATTCCCCATTCCGAACTCCGAATTCCAAATGGTACTACTTCAACCAATTCGTTATCTCCTCATCCATAGGACCTGTTCCCGAAGGAAACATGGCCAACCACTCTCCATCTTCGCTCACCAGGTACTTCTGGAAGTTCCACTTCACTTTACTGTCTTCCTTTCCGTTCAGTTCCTTTTGGGTAAGCCAAGCGTAAAGCGGGTGCTGATCACTTCCTTTCACGTCAATTTTCTCAGTCATTTGAAAGCTCACACCGTAATTGGCTTCGCAGAAACTAGCTATCTCAGACTCGCTGCCGGGTTCTTGGCCACCAAACTGATTGCATGGCAAACCGATCACGGTTACTTTCGAACCGTACTTTTCATGCAGTTCCTGCAGCTCAGCATATTGCGGTGTGTACCCACATTTTGAAGCAGTATTCACAAATAGAATCTTTTTTCCTTTCAGGCTATTCATATCTATTTCACCACCTGTAAGGGCTTTAATTTTAAAGTCGTAAACGCTCATTACTTCTGTTTTAAGGGTTTCATTATTTATGCTCAAGGAAGCCAAAAAGGCCACGAGCAGAACTGATAATTTCATAAGTCCCGGTTTTGGAATTGATGACAACTAAAATACGAGAATGTTCTGTTGAAAGTCCAATATCCCGCGGCAAAGTTGGGACCATCTCACTAAATTCCATAGATGTTTCCAGCATTCGCCAATTACCAGATCAGTTGTTACCTTAGGGAAAGTAAAACCGATAATGATGGTAAATGATAATGAGCGAAATGAGCTGTTGATGGACGAGTTTCGGATAGACATACATGAAACCTTTCGTATTGAGGCTCACGCAACTGAATGGAAAGGTACGAAGCGAATACAGGAGCTCAATGAGAAAGGACTTAAAAAGGAAGCCAAGCGTTACATCAAGTCAAACCTAAAGCAATTGACCGAAGCACAAGAGCTTCTTTGGGCTAGCAACCAGCTCTCCATGTTGATCGTTTTTCAGGCTATGGATGCGGCTGGCAAGGACAGTACCATCAAGCATGTTATGTCGGGTGTGAATCCACAAGGCGTAGAGGTAAGCAGTTTCAAGGTGCCATCAAAGGAAGAGCTGGATCACAATTTTCTCTGGCGCTACTGGAAGAAAATGCCCGAGCGGGGAAAGATTGGCATTTTCAACCGATCTTATTACGAAGATGTGCTTGTGACTAAGGTGCATCCCGATATTCTTGCCGATAGTCCTTCTCATTTCGATCCCTCTCAAAGCGCTTTTTGGGAAGGGCGATATGAAGATATCAATGCCATGGAAAGGCATCTGTGTCGGAATGGCACGGTAATTTTAAAGTTCTTTTTGAACGTGTCAAAACAAGAGCAGAGGCAAAGATTTCTCGATAGGCTTAATGAGCCAGATAAACATTGGAAGTTCTCTGAATCTGATATTGCCGAACGTCAATACTGGGACGACTATATGAACGCATTCGAAGATTGCATCAACGCCACTTCTACCTCGGTAGCGCCCTGGTACATCATTCCTGCCGACGATAAGTGGAAAATGCGCGCACTTATCTCCATGATTATCACTGAGAAAATCTCGAGTTTGAATCTATCGTTCCCTGAGATAAGCGAAGAGAAAAGAATTAGGCTGATGGAAATTAAAGCGCATCTGGAGAAAAATGCCGACTAGCGAACAACTTAATGACTAGGAAAAAGAATCAATCACCGTATAAATCTCAAAACTTATACGTTCCTATTGTTAGCCCAATGATTTCTGCGAGTAGAATCTGTCAACGGCTCATCGCTGCGCTGCATTTGCAATGCTGCGCCCAAATAAAACCGACCTATTACGTCTTAGATTAAAAGGCAGATCTCGACTTTTGACTCTTGGTTTTCGTCGCGTTAAAATTGCGTGTGGCACAGGGTAAAATGACCGAAGGAAATAAATCCTGCGCAGCTCTTTTGCGCAAACTGATTTCGACTGTTGACTACCTCACAAACTTCTTACTTCCCAAATACCTCCCCGTCGAACTTTCAATCCGAAGGATATAGGTGCCATTTGGCAAATCGGCAACTGAAAGCTTGTCATTGCCTTGGGCCAGTTCTTCCGTAAAAGTCAGGCTGCCTATTTCATTGAATACCTTGCACTTGATAGGGTACACCGCTCGGGTTTTGTCAATCTCGATAGTTACAAAATCACTCGCAACGGGGTTGGGGTAGAGGCTGATTGGTGCGCCGGGCTGGGCTACTGGTCCATCTTCACTGGCCTTAGCCTGTTCAAGTCTGAGAATGACACCGTCATCACCGGCCACAAAGCAGTACCGCTCTGTACAGTCAACTGTTGTAAAGTCGTGTTGGCCTACTTGCTCTTCGCTCTGGATATCTCCTTTTGAATTGGTGATAGCGAGTTTTCCACTTCTACCGACCAGTATACAGTGATCGGCATCGATGTTGTCTATTGCCGCATACGTTCGCATGTCTTCGCCATTGGCCATCATGCTTTCCCACGACTTTCGCTCCTGGGTAGTTTTGGCAAACCCTGAAGGGCTATCGTTACCAATGTATCCGACATAGGCTGAAAGCGAGTAAACACTATTTTCCTTATTGTCTTTGGTCGCTTTTCCAACCTTATTCCAGCTCGATCCACCATCAGATGTCGAATACTCCGTAAAGTCTGATGAAACGATATACCCATTGCTTTCACTTGAGAAGAATAGAATTCCACTTTGGCATGGACCTACGTTCTGCCAAGTCATACCGGCATCATGCGTCTTTTTCAAAAGAGTTTCACCACTTACCGTGGCTATCATATATCCCTTAGATGGATTTACGAAGAAAAAGTCTTGGACATCACCTGTGATTTTAATTTCATCCCACGTATCTCCACCGTTCGAAGTTTTGTAAAAATGCTGATCCGAAAGAATAAAGCCATCCTTGTCGGTCACCATTTTGATCCGTTTAAAATCTTCTTGAGTATCGAGAGAAATATCAGTCCACTGAGCCTTGGATACAAGGCAAGCGAGAATGAAAGCACCTAATAGGAGAAAGCGGTTCACGCGCATCGAGTAAGTATCTTATTTCGTAGCAAGTCTGTTTGTAAAAGACTATCTTCTATCAAAAAAGATGCCTTTTCAGACCCCAAAATTAACGGCACCAGGTGAGATTCATTGCATTTTCATCAAGACTTAATCCAAAAATGATGTTAGCAACTCGAAATACTTCCGATTTCACTGCTTTTGATGGACTGTGTTCTGAGTAGTGCAGCGATAGGTTATAGCACTCAGAAATATTGTGAGATGATCTCCTACATCTAGCCCTAATGGGCCTGACCTGAGCAGACAATTTTCTGATTACTCACAACAGACCCATTACTCTGAAGACTAACAATGTAAAGTCCTTCTGATAGTCCTTCAATCCACAAGTTTTGGCTGTTTGGCTCTACGCTGCGGAGAAAAACAGATTTACCAGAAAGATCGAATATCTCCACCCGATCTACTAGGACATCAGCTTCTCCCCATTGGATCTGAAAGCTTCCTGAATTGGGGTTGGGATAGACTGAAACATTACTCAAATTTTGATCATCAACTGAGAGCGTACCTTCGTAAGAGAAAACATGGTTGGTAAAGTTTTCCAAGAAGTAATCATCCATAGAGTTAAGGTCTTCTTCTAGATTTATATCCCGCCAAGTTTCTTCTATTCTTGCGGTTAATTCTAGGGTCCACACATCACCACTCACATCTGCGTCTAACGGTACAACCATTTCCGTGTAATTCTCATCACCGGCAAAATGAAATATGGCCATATCAGAATCAGAGTGAGTATGAACTCCCGCAAAAATATAGCCCGATTGCCAATCCCAGAACATAGTAAAGAGCCCTTGATGAGCAAGAGGGTGATCAGCTGGATAAGTTGAGGGATCGCCATGATTGTAAATCTCATCTAGCCCAAAGTGAAATTTCAAGGCTTCAATATGACTGATTTCATGGGTGCCAAAGTTTAATTCAGATTCTTCTAATGAGTGCAGAATGTAAAACGACTCTTCAATAAACGTCTCTTGCCCACCATCATGTACAATGGTGAAATTCGATAAGTAGTAGTCAAATCGCTGTAGCGTAAAGGCATGTCCCAAATTATTCTCAGCTTCGAATTCAAACGACCACGTTGGCTCAATCCCTTCGTTAAACGATGTCCCATTGAGCCTGTGATCGATTTCAAATATGATTTCGGTTTGCGATTGGGCGGATAACCAAGAGAAAAATAGGGCAAAGCAGAGAAAGAAACGCATATCGTAAGTCGTTTGGACTTTCAAGATAAGCCAATATTCTCATTTCGAATAAGTCACATTCCAATTCGGGATAAACGGAATTAACAAATCCTCACAATCTCAACCCCTATAATACCGTTACCTTGGGACAAACAAACTTGCAAGGCTATGCTAAAAAAATTCTTTTGGACCTGTAGCGGGGCCGACCAGGATATCCTATCCGCTTGTCCCAAATCTGAACAGGAGAAGTACGCCGGAATAGGCGCTACGGTTTTCTTCACAGCCTTCTTGGCAGCGCTCTCTGGTGGATATGCGCTCTTCACCATTTTCGACTCCATCTTCATGGCGGTGGCATTTGCCGTGATTTGGGGGCTCGTAATCTTTAACCTAGACCGATTTATTGTCTCCACTATGCGAAAGGAGAAAGGACTAAAGCACGAACTCATTCAGGCCAGTCCGAGAATAGTCCTTGCCATCTTGATCGCTATCGTCATTTCGAAACCACTTGAGATCAAGATTTTTGAAAAGGAGATAGACCGGGTCTTGCTCTCGCAGCGAAATCAAAGCACGCTTGAGAACAAGAACGAGATTCAGGCAAACTATCAGGCCGATATCGATCGCCTGCAGTCAGAAATTACGGCGAGTCAAGCAGATTTGGATGCCAAAAAGGCTGAAGTAGATGGACTGTACGACATCTACATCGGTGAAGCGGAAGGAACTTCCGGCACTCAAAAGCTCGGCAAAGGTCCCGTCTATGCTGAGAAGAGAGAAAAACACGATATGGCTCTTCAAGATCTTCAAGCTAAACGAGCTGAACACAGTCTTCTCCAGAATCAAAATACAGAAGAGATAGCCAACTTACGCGAGTCTATGCACCAGGAAGTAGCAGAAACACAGCCTATCATTGACGGGTTTGATGGGTTTTTAGCCAGACTTACAGCTTTGGATGAACTTCCGAAATGGCCACAATGGTTTATCATTCTCCTCTTTATCGCTCTTGAAACGGCTCCGATTCTCACTAAACTACTGTCAAACAAAGGCCCCTACGATGTGCGTCTCGCCTTCTCTGACGCCCAAGTGGTAGATGTGCTCGAAGCAAAGCGCGCCCAATTGGCTAAGCTCCAGCATTCTGAGTCGGTTATTGATGAAACGGTATACGAATCTATCAAGTCGGATGATGAAGTTATTCAGTACAGAAAGCAACGGGCTCGGATATTCCTGAATGCTAAAACAGACGCCTTTTTTGACGAGCAAGGAGCTGCATCATAGCCTATTGCAGTTTGAAAATGTTTTACACCGTTCATCACAAGAAGGCCTGAAAGACAATTAGTTTAGTGATCTTTGGAAAAAACCACTTATCATGCTCAAACCTTATTCCATACTTGCGGCCACAGCCATCTTGCTGGCAAGCTGCTCAGATTCTACAAAAACAGATACAGATAAAATGAGTACAACAGCACCTGTTGAAATTAAAGAGATTGCTCTGGAAGACTTTTTCAAGAACCCTGAAATGTCTTCTTTTCAAATCTCACCTGATGGGAAATACTATTCCTATCTCGCCCCTTATGAGAAGCGAATGAACCTTCATGTTCGTTCAATAGAATCAAATGAAACAATCCGAATTACGGAGCAACTCGACCGTGATATCGCTGGATATTTTTGGGCCAACGACAACCGTTTGGTTTACCTGAAGGACGACAATGGAGATGAGAATTTCTATATCGTAGCAGTTGATGCCAATGGTGAAAACCTAATCGCCTTGACAAAAGAAGAAGGTGTGCGTACGCAGATTATCGACAATCTGGAAAACGATAAAGAACACATGATTGTGGGGCTGAACAAGCGAAACCCACAGGTGTTTGACCCATACCGACTCAATATCAATACAGGTGAAATGACCATGATCGCTGAGAACCCTGGAAACATAACCGGTTGGATGACCGATCATGATGGAAAGCTACGTGTGGCTATGACTAGCGATGGCGTATCAACTTCCATCCTTTACCGCGAAACAGAAGACATGGACTTTGCACCGGTATTGACCACAAACTTTAAGAACACTCTTTCGCCACAGTTCTTCACATTCGACAACAAAAAACTCTACGCTAGTTCCAATCTCGGTCGCGATAAGGCAGCGATTGTGGTCTTTGATCCTTCTACTGGAAAGGAAGAAGAAGTTCTTTTTGAAGACCCAGAGTACGATGTAACGGGATTGAGCTACAGCGAAAAGGAAAAGAAGTTGATTGCGGCTAGCTATACTGGCGTAAAGCATCGATACCATTTCTTTGACGAAGAGTACAAGAGCATGCACGCTCAGCTAGAGAAAGAGTTTCCCGGATTAGAAATCTACGTGACTTCGACCACAGATGCAGAAGACAAATTCATCATCAGAACGTACGGCGATAAGTCGCTTGGTGAGTACTACTTGTACGATCGCGCTACCAAAGAAATATCTGATATCGGAGATCCTTCTCCATGGATTGATGAGTCGATGATGGCTTCGATGCACCCGATCACCTACAAAAGTCGCGATGGTCTGACCATTCACGGGTATCTCACGCTCCCAGCAGGTGTAGAAATGGCTGATGCTAAGAACTTGCCTGTTGTCGTAAACCCACACGGTGGGCCATGGGCTCGCGATACTTGGGGTTTTAACCCGGAAATTCAGTTTTTGGCAAACCGTGGTTACGCAGTTCTTCAGATGAATTTCAGAGGCTCGGTAGGATACGGCCGCGAATTCTGGGAAGCTTCATTCAGAGAGTGGGGTAAGAAGATGCAAGACGATATCACTGACGGTGTAAACTACTTGGTAGAAAAGGGAATCGCTGACAAAGATCGTGTGGCCATCTACGGTGGTAGCTATGGTGGATACGCCACACTAGCCGGACTGGCATTTTCACCAGACGTTTACGCTTGTGGAATCGATTACGTAGGTGTGTCAAACCTTTTCACCTTTATGGGAACGATCCCACCATACTGGGAGCCATTCAAGCAAATGATGTACGAGATGGTAGGTGATCCAACCAACCCGGCCGATTCGCTCATGCTTCGTGAAGCATCTCCTGTTTTCCACGTCGATAAAATTCAAGCACCACTTTACATTGCCCAGGGAGCTATGGATCCACGTGTAAACAAAGATGAAAGCGACCAGATGGTAGAAGCAATGCGCGAGCGGGGTGTGGAAGTAGAATACCTTGTGAAGGATAATGAAGGTCACGGCTTTAGAAACGAAGAGAATAAATTTGAATTCTACCGTGCTATGGAATCTTTCCTCGCTAAACATTTAAAAGAGAGTACAGAAGAAGTGGAAGGCTAGGCCTTTCGAACGCTAAAAATGAAGCCGTCTACCTTCGGGTTGACGGCTTTTTTATCCCTTCCCATCAAGCGAAGCGATAATCTCATTCACTTCGTCTTCGGTCTTTTGGAGCGTAGCTTGACACACTTTAATCAATTCGGCTGCTCGCTTCACTTTGTTCGTTAGCTCATCGATTGGAATCTCGGCGTTTTCGATCTCTGCGATAATGCCTTCCAACTCTTCGATATATGCTTCGTATGAATTCTTCTTTGCCATGGTCATTTCTTGGTGACAATACTTTTTACTTCCCCATCGCGCATTTTGGTGACAATCGCGTCGCCTTCGTTCAGCTCCGCATTACTGCCGATCGGCTTTCCGTCTTTCACGGTCATGCTATACCCACGCTTAAGGGTTTCAATGGGGTCTAATATCCGCCTTTTTTCTTCAAAAGATGCCAATCTCAATCGCTTCACTTCGATCAGTTCTTCTGCCAGTTCGGGCAAACTGACTTTGATTTCAGTCACTTTTTCGTTTTCGATTCGGAGTCTTTTCTCCGTGACCTGAGAAAGGGCTTCGCTTTGGATTGCTTGTCTTTTATTCGCGGCTAAAAATACGTTTCGCGTCAATTGCTTTATCTGACTTCCTGCCAAGCTCAGCTTATTCTTTTCCTTTAGGTTAGCCACTTCCAACTCATGACCCAAACTTCTTGATAGTGACCTCAATAGGTCTGATTCTTTGGAAAGACGGTTTTTTCGGATCGCAGCTATGACCTTGGTGCTCTCTTTGATTCGCTCCGACACCTTTTCGAAACCTGAGAGAATGTATTGGGCCAGATGTGTTGGAGTCAGAAAATGGGCGTGTCCTACTTGCTCTACTACCGTGAGATTGGTGGCGTGCCCAATTCCAGTCAAAACGGGAGCGGGGAAAGACGCCACAACTTTGGCCAAATGATAGCTGTCGTAGCAGTCCAGTCCGGTTTCGCCACCACCGCCGCGTATGATGGCTACAGCATCAAAAGAGTGAGCGTACGGCCTGATTCGGTCCAGCGCATCTGATATGCTCTTAACCGCTGGGTCACCCTGTAGGAGAGCAGGAAAAAGCGTGAGTTCAATTCCGCTGTGGTAAAGGCTCGCATTCAAAACTTCGCAAAAATCGTGGTAGCCTTTCGAAGTCTCCACCGAGATTACAGCAAGCCTTTTGAATAGGAGTGGGGTATTTAATTTTGAATTGAGATCGAAAAGCCCTTCGCGTTTAAGCCTGAGAATGGCTTCCTTTCGCAGCCGAGCCATCTCGCCGAGTGTAAATGAAGGATCAACGTCGGAGATGAGTAGGCTGAGTCCATATACGGGGTGAAACTGCACCTTGGTCAGGAGAAGGACTTGCATCCCGTCCTTCATTTCATCACCGTGTACTTTTCTGAAATTCGATTGAATTTGCTGGTACTTGTGCTTGGGAATAAACCCGCGAATATCGGCCACTATAGCTCCCGATTTCTTTTCAAGGAGCTGGGGGTAGGCATGCCCAGACTGTGGGTAGAAATTGAGTTTACCAATCTCAGCCCTGATCCAATAGTTCTGGGCGTATATTTTGTTGATTTGTGCCTGAATGTTCTCAGCGATCTGGCTGAGAGAAAAAGTCTTTTTTAAGGTTTCGGTCTCATTCGGCATTCGTTTCTACAGATTCTTTGGCGCGCAGCGCATCGAGCGCTTCGTGGGTAATGGGTTTCGACAAAAAGGCCGCTACCTGACTGTATCCATCCGCACGCGACTTGTCATCGGGATCAAAGGTAGCAGAAAGCATCACGATATGATCGGGGCGCTCACTTTCCTTACCAAGATTTTTATAGGCTTCAAGGAATCCCCAGCCATCCGTCATAGGCATTACTACATCCAGAAAGATATACTCAGGAACTACGTCACCATTTTTGTAAACGTCTTCCAAAAAAGTCAGCCCTTTCTGAGCACTGTCGAAAGTCAAAATTTCTTCTGCAAAACCATATTTCTTGAGGATGGTTTCACAAACCAAAATTGAAATAGGATCGTCGTCAATAATTACTGCGCGTTTTATCACGTGTCTAGGGTTTTTAGTTCTACTACGTTTTTTTCGCGAGGTGGTTACCCAACTAATATACATTATTGGTTCTGATCTGCCCGATAAAATTCATTGGAAGGTCTATATTTAACGGCCCTAAGAATTTATGATTACCACTGAAGATCTCCTAAAAGCCCGTTTCACTGAGTTTGAGCCCGATTTGGTTCAAGAAATTTTGGCGGCTGGTCAGATTAGAGAATTTGCCCATGGCGATTACTTGCTGAAGGCAGGTCAAATTATGACTTCGACTATCCTCGTGTTGGATGGACGCGTCAAAATATACCGAGAAGACGATTCTGGTAGTGAATATCTGGTCTACTATTTAGAGTCGGGAAATGCTTGTGCATACAGCATTATGTGCGCTCTGAGTGGGCTCAAGAGCCAGATATCAGCCGTAGCTGATTCAGATACCACTGCATTGACAATTCCTTTCGAATTTGTAAGAAAGTGGATGGGAAAATACCCGGGCTGGGATCAATTTGTCATTCGCAACTACCGCAATCGGTTTGAAGAAACCCTGTCAACCATCGACCACATCGCTTTTCAATCTCTAGACAAGCGACTGGTGTACTACCTAAAAGATAGAACGGAGCGCGAAGGAGCGGTGTTGAGTATTTCTCATCAGGAAATCGCCAGAGACTTAAACTCTGCCCGCGAAGTGGTGAGTAGACTTCTCAAAAAGCTCGAAAAAAAAGGCGCTGTCAAATTAGGTCGCAATATAGTCGAGGTTATTAATCTGGAAGAACTTTCGTGACTTTGATCACCTTGTTTCTACCATATCATTATCACCTTTGTGCTCAGGTTTAGCATGGATATTCTAGGGTATATAGCAGCATTGATTATCGGGTTAACACTGGGCCTAATGGGTGGTGGTGGATCCATTCTTACCGTCCCTGTTTTGGTTTATCTCATCGGGTTGAACCCTGTGATTGCCACGGCTTACTCGCTTTTTATAGTTGGGGCCTCGTCGCTGGTAGGCGTTGTGTCCTACTACAGGCAAAACTTAGTGAGCATCAAGACGGCCATAACATTCGGTCTTCCTTCTGTGGTGATGGTTTACCTGACTCGGAAATTTATTATCCCTGCGATTCCTGAGAATGTGTTCTCAATTGCAGACTTCACTATGACAAAACATGTCTTCCTCATGGTCATTTTCGCTATTCTCATGGTAGTCGCATCACTGGGAATGATTAGGGAGAAAAGAGAAATAAAGGCTGGAAATGCAGAGGAGCTGGCCTATGGTAAGATTCTGCTTGAAGGAACGGTTGTCGGGTTGCTCACAGGGCTGGTAGGAGCAGGAGGTGGTTTTTTGATAGTACCAGCTTTGGTGCTTTTCTCGGGCTTACCTATGAAGAAGGCCGTCGGTACTTCGCTTATTATCATCTCAGCAAAGAGCTTGATTGGTTTTACAGGCGATATTTCCAATTACGAGATCGACTGGCAGTTTCTGCTCATCTTTACAGGGCTTTCTGTAGTCGGAATACTCTTGGGAACGCGGCTGGCCAAGTATGTGCCAGGCGAGAAACTGAAGAAGTCCTTTGGCTGGTTCGTGCTCGTTATGGGGATTTTCATATTTATCAAGGAGCT
Organism: Bacteroidia bacterium; assembly: GCA_030427905.1. GTDB lineage: Bacteria > Bacteroidota > Bacteroidia > Flavobacteriales_D > Cryomorphaceae > CBDDKU01. Next base: position 246,069 of record JAUICL010000003.1, on the reverse strand, counting down.
TCTCCTTCATTGACAGGATCGATGGCCCAATTGATAAATTGTAACCTGAGTCACTTTGAATGGCTCAGAATTCACGAAATTTGTATCAGATAAATTGATTATGAAAGTAGAACAGATATATACCGGATGCCTCGCTCAAGGGGCCTATTACATTGAGAGCAATGGCGAAGTAGCTATTATAGATCCATTGCGCGAAATACAACCGTATTTGAAAAGAGCCGAAGAAAACAAGGCTAAGATCAAGTACGTACTAGAAACGCACTTTCACGCCGACTTCGTCTCTGGTCACATCGATCTAGCGAAGGCTACAGGTGCTCAAATCGTTTTTGGACCGAATGCAAATCCAAAGTTTGATGCTCATATTGCCACAGATGGAGACATCCTGAATATTGGCGACGTGAAGATTAAAGTGCTCCACACTCCTGGACACACTATGGAAAGCACCACTTACCTCTTACTAGATGAAGATGGAAAAGAAACGGCAATTTTCTCTGGCGATACCTTATTCCTTGGAGATGTTGGTCGTCCTGATTTAGCTGTGAAGTCTGATTTGACAGAGGAGCAGTTGGCTGGATACCTATTCGACTCCTTGCGTACAAAGATCATGACGCTTCCCGACGATGTGATCGTCTATCCGGCGCACGGTGCAGGATCGGCATGTGGTAAGAATATGCGAAAGGAAACAATGGGAACCATCGGTGAAGAGAAAGCTACAAACTATGCGCTTCGCGCTGATATGACCAAGGAAGAATTTGTGAAGGAAGTAACGACTGGACTGGCTCCACCACCATTCTACTTCCCAAAGAATGCGGCTATGAACAAAGAAGGATACGACAGTATTGACTCCATTTTGGAAAGAGGGCTCCAAGCGCTTTCTCCAGAAGGGTTTGAAGCTGCGGCCAATGAGTCTGGGGCGCTTGTCCTTGATACGCGAAAGCCAGGTGATTTCGCAGAAGGGTTTATTCCAAACAGCATCTTTATCGGAATTGACGGTGGTTTTGCACCTTGGGTTGGAGCTTTGATTCTCGATATCAAGCAGCCTATCCTGATTGTTGCTGATCCAGGAAGGGAAGAAGAAGTAGTAACTCGATTGGCTCGAGTGGGATACGACCATGCCATCGGATTCCTTAACGGCGGTTTCGCTGCGTGGAAAGAAGCTGGAAAGGAAATCGATACTATCGAGAGCATTTCACCAGATGAATTCGCATCGCGATTTAACTCGACTGACATCGACGTAGTGGATGTCAGAAAACCGAGCGAATACGCGATCAGCCACCTTGATAAGGCTCGATTGATTTCTTTGGACAACCTGAATAATGAAATGTCAGCTTTCAACCAGGACACGAAGCACTATTTACACTGTGCTGGTGGGTACCGCTCTATGATTGCTGCATCTATCCTAAAGGCGCGAGGTTTTGAGAATTTGGTCAATGTGGAAGGTGGCTTTGGTGCCATTGCAAATACCAATATTCCTCAAGCTGCTTATGCCGCGGGAATGAAAGAAAGTATTTAAACCTAAAACATCGAGATATGTCATTTTTCTCATTTGGAAAGTCGTCAGAAACGGATCTGTCGCCGGCAGAGTTTGAAGCAAGGATGAATCAAGAAGGTGCGCGCGTTATTGACGTTCGCTCTGATGGAGAGATTTCTCAAGGAACTCTTCCAAACGCTGAGCACATCGATTTTTTTGACTCAAGCTTTAAGTCAAACCTCGAAGCTCTGCCAAAAGAAAACACTTACTACGTATACTGCAGAAGTGGTATGCGTAGCGGAAAAGCAGTTTCCCACTTAACGAAGCTCGGGTACAAAGCCTTCAATTTGAAAGGCGGTATCATGGCGTGGGGAAGACGATAATAGACTTCCAGTTCGTTAAAAAAGGCCTTGATTCCAAGGCTTTTTTTGTGGATTAGTCTTTCGTTAGATCGAAGTTCTTGAAAAAGCTCAACTGAATGATAGGGGATTTAATGTGGTGTGTAATCCGATTGTCATTCTGATTCATGTAAGCTAACTGGATGTTTGCCGAATCATTGAACTTGTAGCCAAGCCCCATATAAAGCCAGTTTCTTGCGAATTGGGTAAACATGAGATTATCGTTCTGAAAAATCCAGATTTCATCAAATAGGTTGGCGAAAATGGCGCTTCCTTTTTCTTCATCTAGCTTCAAAAGATTAAAGCTGATAGTGAAACGGTATCGAAACCTGTTGTTGAATTGATAACCCAGATCTACAATTTCATCATCTTCTTCCGCAAAGCCTTCAACCCAGCGGTGCTCTTCTCTAAAACGGTGTTGCATCACTACACCACCTACCCGGTGAAAAAGGAGTGCCTGCTCCCAAATATTGTGCTCGGTACTCGCATACAGTTGGTCGTAAGGCTCATATGGCTCATTGAGTAGGAGTGAATAACCTACCGAGAATTCAACATCTTTGTTGAGGTGATAGTCGATAGACGGGCGAAAAATAAAGGTAGCCTGATCTTTGAGAAAGTCACCGGTCCGTTCGTGTACTTCTGTGGTATTACTCCACTTTTCAGCAAACTTGGTTTTAGCTAAAACCAAAAACCAAGTATTCGTATTTCCATTTACAATTTCTTGGGCATAACTTTTCATTCCGTAGGCCAAGAACATTGCTACGAAAAGGACTTTGTACATCAATCTCATTTGTCTTTTTGTTTTGACAGATTTATCGAAGGTTGTTTAGGATGTCTTCGTCCACGAGCTCGGGAATCGTCACCTTCAAATTTGGCTCAGCTTCCATGGCTCGCTTTATGGCAAAGGTAGCACCTTCATTTCGAGCCCAATTTCTTCGGGCTATTCCGTTGTTTACGTCCCAATGGAGCATCGACTTTAATCGTCGGTCTGCATCTTCAGATCCATCCAGCAGCATACCGAATCCACCATTAATTACTTCTCCCCAGCCTACGCCACCACCATTGTGAAGGCTGATCCATGTCGCACCCCTAAAACCGTCACCTACAAAGTTGTGAACGGCCATGTCGGAAGTGAATTGGGAGCCGTCGTAAATATTGCTTGTTTCTCTATATGGCGAATCTGTTCCCGAAACGTCGTGGTGATCTCGCCCGAGAACCACAGGGCCAATTTTGCCAGCTTTGATGGCTTCATTGAATCGAGCCGCTATCTTCATTCGACCTTCGGCATCGGCGTAGAGAATGCGGGCTTGGGTCCCCACCACCAGTTTGTTTTCCTGAGCTCCACGAATCCACTGAATATTGTCGGCCATCTGCTGCTGAATTTCAGCCGGCGATTCCTTTCTAATCTCTTCCAATACATCACAAGCTAGTTCATCGGTAATGGCGAGATCTTCGGGCTTACCGGAAGCACAAACCCATCTGAAAGGACCGAATCCATAGTCAAAACACATGGGCCCCATGATATCTTGCACGTAGGATGAATACTTGAAGTCTATCCCGTTCTCGGCCATAATATCGGCTCCAGCCCGGCTGGCTTCTAGTAAGAAAGCATTTCCGTAGTCGAAGAAGTATGTGCCACGCTCAGTGTGTGCGTTGATCGCATTGGTTTGGCGGATCAGAGATTCGTGAACCGCTTTTTTGAAACTCTCAGGATCTTCAGCCATCATTTTATTGGCTTCGTCAAATGATAGTCCAACGGGGTAATAACCACCGGCCCATGGATTGTGGAGGGATGTTTGGTCCGAACCAAGATCTACATAGATACCAGCTTCTAAAAATTTCTCCCAAATTTCGACTACGTTTCCAAGGTAGGCGAGGGATACAACTTCTTTATCTTCCTGCGCTTTGCGCGTTCGGGTTACTAGTTCATCCAAATTGGTGATTACTTCATCTACCCAACCTTGCTCATGTCGTTTGTAGGCGGCTGCCGGGTTTACTTCGCCAATCACAGTAATGCAACCTGCGATATTACCGGCTTTTGGCTGAGCTCCACTCATGCCGCCCAATCCACTGGTAAGAAATATCTTTCCTGCGAGCCCTTCACCTTCTTTCGCAATTTTCCTTCCGCCGTTGAGAACGGTGATAGTCGTTCCGTGCACTATTCCCTGTGGGCCTATGTACATATACGAACCGGCAGTCATCTGACCGTATTGCGTCACACCAAGCGCATTAAACTTCTCCCAATCGTCGGGCTTGGAGTAGTTCGGAATCATCATTCCATTGGTCACTACCACCCGGGGCGCATCCTTATGTGAAGGAAAAAGTCCCATAGGGTGTCCGCTGTACATCACTAACGTTTGCTCATCGGTCATTTCCGACAAATACTTCATTGTGAGCAGGTACTGTGCCCAGTTTTGAAAAACAGCCCCGTTTCCGCCGTAAGTAATCAGCTCCTGTGGGTGCTGTGCCACTCGCGGATCCAAATTGTTTTGGATCATAACCATAATGGCCGCGGCTTGTTGGCTTTTACACGGGTAATCTTCTATTGGCCGTCCATACATCTCATAAGTAGGGGTGTACCGGTACATGTAAATTCGACCATAGGTTTTGAGCTCTTTGTAAAACTCTTTGCTCAGCTCGGCATGTTGGTGTTTGGGAAAGTAGCGCAGCGCATTTGCTATGGCTAGCTTTTCTTCAGCTGGACTGAGAATTGCCTTTCGCTTGGGAGCATGACTATATTCAGAGTTTAATCCCGGATGCTCGGGCAGCTCTTGCGGAATTCCTTGTTGAATAGCTTCTTTAAAACTTGGAGTGGTAGCAGTTTCCATATTACTTTTTGACAATTCTTCCCTTCTTGGCATTGAAGCCGTAAGGACAATGTTTACATCCATTCTGACAGCAGTATCCTCTTTTGAGTAGGTATTTTTCGGTGAAAACGATGTACCCTTCTTCACTCATATAGAACTCGTCTGGTTCGAGTTCTTTTCTTCTATTAAATCCACTAAAAGAGTCGCTCATGTGATGGCAAATTTCGACTTTTTTTCATCAATCTGGGCCTAAATACCGAGTTTTCCCCTTGTAATGCCAAGGCTCTGAACCTGACATTCCATCTCAATACAGATGTAGATAAATATCGTACTTTCGCACCCTAGAAAATTTCCGCTATGACTGTGTCTGAGTTTTTTGTTCATTTTGAAAATGAATTAAAAGCTAATCCAAACCTTACCAACTACCACCGCTTTATCAACGACCCAAAGCTGTATCACTTCCGAAAGTCATATTTGGAGCAGCGTATGGAGTTTGTGATGAGCCAGCTCGACAAGCCTGGTGCAAAAGTGTGGGATATCGGATGTGGATACGGTACGACCAGTATTTTGATGGCTTTAAACGGTTACGAAGTAGAAGGGACAACGCTCGAGTACTATTTCGATGAAATGCAGGAACGCGTTAAATATTGGAGCCAATTTGGGGATTTGTCGAAACTCAAGTTTGCTTACAAGAACATGTTTGACGATAGGCCGGAACCCGGTAGTTTCGATTTTGTTGTAGCTCAAGACACCCTTCACCATCTCGAACCTTTTGACAAGGCCGTTGAGATTTTCTACGAGTCGCTTTCACCGAAAGGGAAGATCATCGTAACCGAAGAGAATGGAAATAACATTATTTGCAACATCAAGCATTTTCGGGAGCGGGGCTTCAAGCGCATCAAAAAGTACTACGACGAGAAACTTCAAAAGGAGATTCTGTTTGGAGATGAAAACACGCGATCATTGAAGAAGTGGCGTGAGGAGTTTTCTATCCGCCCGTTCAAAATGGATGAGTCGAGTGTAGACTATATCAGGTACTACATGCCAGGAAAGTACACAGGTGAGAATACGCAAGAGATCATTGATAAAGAGCACAAACTCTGGCAGAAGAGCGCCTGGAAACGGGAATTGATGTTTTTCGGGATGAACTTTAGCCTGATCAAAGAAGGATGAGAATTGCCGTAAACACACGGTTGCTTCTTAAAGATAAGCTCGAAGGTATTGGGTGGTTTACTTTCGAAACCCTCAAGCGCATTGTGAAAGCGCATCCCGAGCACGAGTTCATTTTTATTTTTGATAGAACGCCCAGTGAAGAGTTCATTTTCGGGCAGAATGTAAAGGCTGTTGTTGCGCATCCGCAGGCCAGGCACCCCATTCTTTGGTACTTGTTTTTTGAATATGGAATAACTCGTGTTCTAAAAAAATACAAACCCGATGTTTTTCTCTCTCCAGATGGATGGTTGTCACTCAGAACATCCACCAAGAGCCTAGCTGTAATTCACGATTTGAATTTTGAAGCTCACCCTGAGTTCCTGCCTTGGCACATTGGGAAGTACTACCACTACTTCTTTCCGCGATTTGCACGCAAAGCAAGCCGAATAGCGACGGTGAGCGAATTTACCAAGTCTGATCTGAATAAAAGATATGGTGTAGGGTTGGCCAAAATAGATGTGGTGTACAACGGAGCTAACTCTGGTTTTACACCGCTGGCTGCTTCCGAAGCAGATCAAGTACGTAAGAAATATACAAGTGGTCAGCCTTTCTTCTTGTTTGTTGGATTAATCCATCCGCGCAAAAACTTGGAGAATCAGCTAAAGGCATTCGAGCTATTCAAGCAAGAAACAGGGTCTGATGCTAAGTTTGTGGTGGTGGGAGCAAGGCACTGGTGGAGCAAAGGCCTAGCCGATTTTGAAACCAATTCTCCTGTGCGTCGAGATGTATTGTTTTTGGGACGCCAACCCATGGATGTGTTACACCAATTGTATGGAGCGGCACTGGCTTTGAGCTATGTGAGCTTTTTTGAAGGCTTTGGAATTCCGATTTTGGAAGCCTTTTATGCTGGAGTGCCGGTTATTACTTCTTCGACCAGCTCTATGCCCGAAGTTTGTGGTGAAGGGGGGATTGTGGTGGACCCTTACTCCACTTCTGAAATAGCTGGAGGTATGAAGAAATTGGCTGAGTCACCAGATCTTAGAGCGGAATTGGTGGCAAAAGGACAGATTCAAAAGACCAAATTTGACTGGGACAAGTCTGCAGAAAAGCTTTGGGCGAGTATCGAGGCAACGACAAACGAATAAATATTTGTAACGTTGCGCCATGCACAAGAAGTTTATTTCCAATCTGGGTTTTCTCATTCTCCTGAATGTGATTATCAAGCCCATTTATATTCTGGGAATTGACGCTCAAGTGCAGAACAGAGTAGGAGAGGAAGAGTACGGACTCTACTTCGCCATTCTAAACCTTAGCTTTATATTCAATATTCTTATCGATCTCGGGATAAATCACTTCAACAATAGAAGTATCTCAAGAGATGAAAGGCGGTTGTCGAGTCACTTTTCCAAGTTGTTAAGTCTAAAAGCCTTATTTGCGATAGGCTATTCCTTGCTTACCGTGTTGATTGGTGTCGCGTTGGGGTATGCTGAGAAGGCACCCGAAATGTTGGCCTTGCTCGTGGCAAACCAGGTTATGGTTTCATTTATTCTATTTGTAAGATCCAATCTCACAGCCACCCAGCTTTTCGTTCGCGATAGTATTGTTTCGGTGCTCGACCGTGCTCTACTAATTCTCATCTGTGGTGGATTGTTGTATGGTCAGTTGACAAATGGTGAGTTCAAAATTGAGTGGTTTGTCTACGTTCAAACACTCGCCTATTTTATCACTTTAGTTTTGGCTTTGGCCTTCTTGTTTCCCAAAACGAAGCGCCTACGATTTGAGTTTGACAGGCGGTTTGCCCGACTTATCGTACTCAATAGTTTACCGTACGCGTTGTTCATTTTAATGGGTTCGCTTTACAACCGACTAGATGGCGTTATGTTAGAGAATTTGCTGCCGAACGGAACTTTTGAAGCAGGCATATATGCACAAGGATTTCGCTACTACGAGGCGGCAGGGATGTTTGCACATCTTTTTCCAGTTATGCTCATGCCTATTTTTGCCCGCATGCTGAAAGAGAAGGAAGATTTCACACCTATTCTTCGAATGGCTACCAGACTCTTGGTTGGGGGAAGCATTCTCTTGGCGGTTTACTTTCTCTTTTTCTCTCATGAAGTCCTTTCTTGGATATATGTGAGCGTTTCTGAGTCGTCTGCTCGGTCCTTTTCGGCTATGATGTTTGGTTTTGTTGGACTCACCATGTTTTACACTTACGGCACTTTGTTGACGGCCAATGCCAATCTAAAGGTCCTGAATACCATCGCTGGAATTAGTTTGGGGGTAAACGTGGTCTTTAACTTTGTACTCATTCCCATGTATGGTGCATTCGGAGCAGCGCTGGCTACCCTCGTCACCCAGCTCACAGCTGGAATTGCCCAATGGGTGGTTGCGCACCGCAAGTTTCAACTACAGCTTGATAAAGTGCTTTGGCGCCAGATCGTCCTTTTTGCCCTAGGCTTTCCATTTCTGGCATGGGGGGCAAAGAGCTTTCTAGAATCTACTACCATAGGTGCCTTGGTGGCAGCTTTATGCGGACTTGTTTTGTTTGGTTTGTCGGGTGCTATTCGGCCCAAAAAGCTGGTAGAGCTAATCAAGTCGAAAGAATAAGACGGCGGGTACTAATATTATTAAATTTGTCGCGTTTTAACTGAAACAGTCTAGATGGAATCTAACAAATTTGACTTCGTATTTATTTTCAGAATCATAAGAGAGAATATTAAAGTCTTTCTTCTTGTAGGTATTTGTGTCGGGATACTGGCTATTATTTTCAGCGGACCAACATTCATGGCTCCCAAGTTTAAATCTGTTGCTGTTGTTTATCCAGTTAATATCAATACCTATAGCGACGAATCTGAGACTGAGCAGCTTTTACAAATGTTTGAGTCGAGTCAAATTCGCGACAGAATAGTTGAGAAATACGACCTCTATAAACGATACGAGATTGAACCAAATCAACCCAACTCTAAATACTACCTGTATTTAGAATACGCGGATCGGGTTATTACGAGCAAAACTCAATACGAGTCTGTACTGCTCGAAGTATTTGATGAAGACCCGGAAATCGCTAAAGCAATGGCTGATGATATTCTAGTTTTCCTGAATGAAGGAATTAGATCTTTTAGAAATGAGAGGGGGCTTTCTAAATCTCAATCCTTCAAAACTCAGATGGATTATCATCTTACCCTTATTGATAGCCTTGAAAAGAGAATTCAGCTCATCAGTGAAGATAAAATGGTGCTAAACTATGAAGCACAAACACGCGAATTGATTAGAGCTTATGTGCTCGAGCTTTCGCGAAACAAGAACTCGGAAACAACCAAAGAGTTACGTGCTTGGCTCCAAGATCTTGAAAGCTCTGGAAGCCTTGTTCAAACACTTCAAAAAGTGAGTGAGTATTCAGCGGAACAGTATGGAATACTCGTCGAAAAATATTTAGACTGGCGCGCTATTGGGTATGAGGATGTAAGTTACCTCGATGTGGTGGTAGAGCCTGAAGTTGCTGATAAAAAGAGCTGGCCTGTTAGGTGGTTGATTCTAGCTTCATCGCTGGCTGTGGCAATGATCCTTACCCTTTTTGCTTTAGCAATCGCGAAGTACTCTAAGTCGTAGCGTGTTAAGCTTTATCAGAAATCCCTGGGTAATCGGAGCTGGTGTGGTGGCTTTTATGGCGCTTCACCTATTTGCTCTTACCATCAACTTTCCATTTCTGATCGCGCTTCCAATTGCAGCAATTGGGGCCTACTTTTTAGTCAATTATCCCAAGCCGCTTTTAACTTTCTTAGTATTTGCCACACCCCTGTCTTTTAATTTTGAAGACATTTCGGCTTTTGGGGGCATTGGCTTTTACTTCCCTACAGAGCCTTTGTTTTTCGCCATTATGGTCTTGTATCTCATCAAGGTGGCATTTGGGTATAAGGAGAGTGAAGGGCTCATGCGTCATCCTATTACCATGGCCATCGGCCTAATGTTGATCTGGATTGTCGTTACCACATTCACATCGGTCATGCCGGTGGTTTCTCTCAAATTTCTCCTTTCACGGCTTTGGTTTATTTCGGTTCTCTATTTTATGATGAACCACTTTTTCAAATCTGAGAATTACATCAAGCACTTCAATTGGGCGTTTATTGCGGGTATGGTCATCGCCATATGCTATACCGTGGTCGTACATTCCACCCATGGATTCGACGAAGAAGCGGGACACTGGGTGATGTGGCCTTTTTTTAAAGACCACACTTCATATGGGGCTATTCTGGCTCTGATGTTTCCAATGGTTCTCTTCCACTTTTACAACGAGAAGAAAGGGTCGGTTATTAAAGTGCTATGGATGATTGTGCTGGCGATATTTGTGATCGGAATCATTCTCTCGTATACCCGAGCAGCTTGGGTGAGCTTGGTTGGTGCTGCAGGTGTCTGGGCGCTGATGAAGCTCCGAATCGATTTCAAAGTGGTTGTAGCCGGCGTGTTGATGCTCGGTGGATTTTACCTTGGGTTCGAAGACCAAATCATTCACAAGTTGGAGTCAAATCGCCAAGATTCGAGCGGTGACTTAGTTGAACACATTCAATCCATTACCAACATCTCGAGCGATGCATCAAATCTTGAGCGGTTAAACCGATGGAATAGTGCGCTTAGAATGTTTGAAGAAAAGCCATTCTTCGGACACGGCCCTGGAACGTATATGTTTCAATACGCCAAGTATCAGAAAAGTTCTGATCGTACTATAATATCAACTAACTCGGGCGATGGTGGAAACGCCCATAGCGAGTATCTCGGGCCACTTTCAGAGCAAGGTGTTGTGGGAGCGCTCTTAATTCTCGTATTGTTTGTTACTAGCTTGGCTACAGGGATGAGACTCTACACCAAGCTTGGTCACAATACTTATCTAAAAGGAGTTGTCATGAGTATTGTGTTAGGGTTGGTGACCTACTACCTCCATGGTATACTCAATAATTATCTCGATACCGATAAGGCATCGGTGCCCATCTGGGGCTTCATGAGTATGTTGGTAGCCATTCAGCTCTATCACTTGAAAAGCAATGGGGAAAATCTAGAAGAACCGGCTGCAAATTAGAGCCGTATCATCAAAGTAGGCATTGTCTCCTCTGAATATGTCTATGGCGTGAATGATCTGAGCGATGAGATCATCAACGTGGTTGATATCCGGTGTTTTGTCAATAAGGATTTGTCCGAGTCTTTCATAGCCGAACTCATCTTGCTCGTCATTTTCTATTTCCACAACACCATCGGTATAGGCCACAACTACGGCACCTGGTGAGAGTTTCATTTCCCCAGTTTCAATAAAGGGTAATGTCTCCAACATGCCAATACCTACCGTGCCGCTATCCAAGAAGGAGATCTTACCATCATTGTAAACAATTGGTGGGTTGTGACCAGCGTTGAGGTACTTTAACGTGCGTGTAGTTCGGTCGAAATGTGCCATGAAGAAGGTCACAAATCGGTCTCCGCGAACGGTGTTGTTTACCTTGGTGTTCAGTTCTTGAGCTAGTGACTCCAAACTCCAATCAGTGTATTGAAGTATGGCTTTTAAGTGAGCTTGTAGATTGGCCATCAAAAAGGCTGCGCTAACTCCTTTTCCAGAAACATCTGCTACACAAAAGAATGCTTCATTTTGATTGAGCTCAATGAAGTCATAGAAATCTCCACCCACTTGTTGGTGCGGTCTATAGTAAGTAGCTACTTGAAATGCATCGTAATCGGTTTGGCCGCTTCCTACAAGTAGTGATTGCATCTCGGCTGCAAGGTCTAGCTCAGTCTTGATCCGTTCTTGCTCGATGTTTTTCTCAACAAGGGTTTTGTTCTCGATGGCAACGGCAATGAGATTGGTCAGCGTTTGAATAAAACGCATATGTTTTATAATGGGGCTTACTTGCTGGATTTCTTCATCCTGATCACCAATACAGAGATAGGCTTGTGGCTTTTCTTTGTGGATGATTGGAAACACAAAGTCGAATCCTTCGAAGACTTTGGTTTCAAGAGATTGAGTTAGTTCTACTCCTTCAATTTTGCCGAGTTGCGGAGCGACATCTTTCCATTCAAGTGAAACATCAGAACCGTAGGCGAGTGCCTTTTGCCAAACTCCATCCGTGTTTGTGAACAAAACGAGTTTGGTGATTTGAAGATCATTTTCTACGATATCCCGATAGCGCGCAATCAGCTCTTTGGTCGAGAGATTGTCATTGATCGCTTCGGTGATCTCCAGCAGTGTTTTTAGCTTAAGATCTCTGAGCTTTACTCGTTCTTTAAGCCTTTCAATTTTCATTCAAAGAGCTTTTGATCGACTTGATATCTTCTAATATTCCCGGTATTTTTCGAACGTTTGCCATCTCTTTGAGCTTTTCCCTAGACTCGGCAACTGGGCTCCCGAAGTAAGTCTTGCCGCCTTCCAATCCTTTCGATATACCGGTTTGAGCCATGACGATAGCCCCTGAACCTATCGTGATATCGCTGCGAACTCCAACTTGCCCCCAGAGTGTCACACTATCCTCAATCACTACACAACCAGCTACACCTACTTGAGCCGCCAGCAGGCAGTTTTTACCGATTACGGTGTCGTGGCCTACGTGTACCTGATTGTCTATTTTGGTACCCTGGCCTATCACGGTAGCTCCACTTACTCCTTTGTCAATAGTGCATCCACAACCAATTTCCACGCGGTCTTCAATGATCACTTCGCCACAACTGTGCATTTTGGTGTAGGCATCTGTCTTCTTGTAGTAAAAAGCGTGGCCTCCGATGCAGGTATTGGCGTGAATTTCAACGTGCTCACCAATTCGAGCATTGTCGTAGATCACCACATTTGGGTGAATGACCGTATTCGCCCCGATGCTCACGTTCCTACCGATGGTAACCCCTGGTGCGATTTGTGCCGAAGGGTGAATATCGGGTTCACCATTTTCGATCCATTTTTGTTTTGGACTGAAATGAAGCGTTAAGGCGTTGAAAACGGTGAATGGTTCATCCGATAGAATCAGAGCCTTTCCCGCAGGTACTTCCACATCTTTGTTGATGATGATGGTTGTAGCAGCGCTGTTCAAAGCTTTGTCGTAGTATTTCGGATGGTCCACAAACACAATGTCTCCAGGCACAACCATGTGAATCTCATTGATTCCAGTCACTTCGTGATCAGCAGCTCCCACATACTTGCAAGAGACTAGTTCACAAATTTCATCCAAACGATACGATCGGGGTAGTTTCATTTTCCAGGTTTCTAATTCGAATTACCGCAATTTTCTCTAATTAACCGAACCAGCGACCATCCGTTTTAGGAATAATTGCATATAACACTTGTTATCCAACCGAACAGGGCGGAGATAATTTGAAAATTTATCTTTGCCCACTAATGCAAAAAAATATGACAAGAGCTTCGATCGTAGCTATCATTCTATTTCCCATTTTATCATTCGCTCAACCAAATTGGCAACAGGAAATTTCCTACAAAATGGAATTTGACCTTGATGATTCGAATCATCAGTTTACCGGAACCCAGGACTTGGTATACATCAACAATTCGCCCGACGAGCTCTCGCACTTGTATTTCCACCTTTACTTTAATGCTTTCCAACCAGGGAGCATGATGGATACCTGGTCTTTGAGAGTAGAAGATCCCGATCCGAGAGTGGAAGACCGCATTTCGAAACTTAGCCCTGAAGAAGAAGGCCATCTTCACGTTTCTAGATTGATTTGTAATGGAGCTGCGGCGGAGATTACAGAAGAAGGAACCATTTTGGAAGTGAAGCTCGCAAATCCAATCAAACCAGGAAAAAAGGCCAAAATCTCGATGGACTTTTATGGTCAGGTTCCGGTTCAAATTAGAAGATCAGGTCGGGATAACAAAGAAGGTGTAGCTTATTCCATGGCTCAATGGTATCCTAAGATGTCGGAATACGACCACATGGGTTGGCATGCCGATCCATACATTGGTAGGGAGTTTCACGGTGTTTGGGGCGATTTTGATGTTACCATCCATATCGATTCGGCCTACACCATAGGAGCTACAGGAGTCCTGCAAAACCCGAAGGAAATAGGTCACGGTTACCTAGCTGCAGGCGAAAAATTGAAACGTCCCGAAGGAAGTAAGCTCTCTTGGAATTTTCAAGCCGAAAACGTTCACGATTTTGTTTGGGCTGCTGATAAGGACTACGTTCATACTACCTTCAAAACAGAAAGCAGCCCTGAGCTCCATTTTCTCTACAAGAATGAAGAAGGGCTCAAGGAGAACTGGGAAGCTTTGCCGGCATATACGGCTCGTATTTTCGAGTATGCGAGTGAGCACTACGGTGTGTATCCATGGCCTGTGTACTCGGTTATTCAGGGTGGCGATGGTGGAATGGAATACCCTATGGCTACGCTCATCACGGGCCAGCGAAAATTCGGTTCTTTAGTTGGAGTCACTGTCCATGAAGTGATGCACTCGTGGTATCAAGGCGCCTTGGCTAACAACGAAGGACTGTACTCGTGGATGGATGAAGGGTTCACTCAGTTTAGTTCAAATCAGGTGATGAATTACCTATTTGATACGGAAGAAGATTCGCGCATTGGTCGGTACTACGATTCGTATTATCGCCTTGCGGCCAGTGGGAAGGAAGAACCAATGTCTCAAATGGCCGATCACTACCGTACCTTCTTTGGTTATGGTGCAGCAGTGTACGGAAAGGGTGCTGTGTTTATGGCTCAGCTTGGCTACGTGATCGGAAACGATGAAATGCAAGCCGGTCTGAAGCAGTATTTTGAAGACTGGAAAATGAAGCACCCCGGACCCAATGATGTGATTCGCGTCATGGAAAAAGAGAGTGGAATCCACCTAAAATGGTATTTACACTACATGCTGAATACAACGGCCCAGATTGACTATGCCATTGAAAGCGCCGAAGCTTCAGAAGGTGGAACGACCATTAACCTGAAGAATGAAGGGACTTTTCCGATGCCGATTGACTTGTTCATTTCTTACAAGGATGGTAGCGCCGAAATCGTAAACATCCCCTTGAGGATAATGCGTGGAAGCAAGGCCCCAGAGAATGATTTGCCATACAGCGTGGCTGTAGATTGGCCTTGGACTAATGAGACCTATCAGCTCAAAATAGACCGGAAGCTGGAAGACATCGCCGTTATTGTCATTGACCCAACTGGAAGAATGGCTGACGTAAATCAGGAGAACAATTTTATAGACTACACCGAATCGGAATAATGAGAATGATCAGCAGGAAAATAGGTGCAATTATAGGAGCCGCAGTACTCTTATCTTGCAGTACAGAAGAAAAGAAGACTGAAACTATGTCAGAAACGAGTCTTGAAGGGCATGCGCATTTTGCCCACGACACCCACAGCTTTGGCCAACCCGAAAAGGTAGCGGTTAGTTCACTTCACCTTGATCTGGATGTGAATTTTGATGAAAAAATCATTTCTGGAACGGTTACCCATCAATTAGATCGGGCATCGGGAAATGAGCTCATTCTGGATGTCGATGATCTAGATATTCAATCTGTAAAGGACGATCAAGGGCGAACCCTCGACTTTGAAGTGAAGAAAGGCGATGAATACGGAGATGCACTTCACATCAAACTATTGGATGATACGAAAAGCGTAGAAGTAGCATATGCCACGGGAAAAGGAGCAACCGCGCTTCTCTGGATGAACCCTGAACAAACCCTAGGGAAGACCGCCCCGTTCATGTTTACCCAAGGACAGGCTATTCTGACCCGCTCGTGGATTCCAATTCAGGATAGTCCTTCAATCCGAATAACCTATACAGCCCAGGTAAAAGTGCCATCGGGATTGATGGCTTTGATGAGTGCCGAAAATCCAACAGAAAAGAATGATGAAGGTGTGTACTCGTTCAAAATGGACCAGCCCATTCCTCCATATCTGATGGCTTTGGCCGTTGGAGATCTAACATTTGCTTCACTTGGTGAGCGCAGCGGTGTATATGCTGAGCCTGCTATGATCGACAAGGCGAGCTATGAATTTGCCGATGTAGAAGAGATGACCACAGCTGCAGAAGAGCTCTATGGACCTTACCGTTGGGGGCAGTACGATATTATTGTTCTTCCACCAAGTTTTCCTTTTGGTGGAATGGAAAATCCCCGTTTGACTTTTGCGACGCCCACCATTATCGCTGGCGATAGATCGTTGACTTCATTGATCGCGCACGAGTTGGCGCATTCATGGAGTGGCAACTTGGTCACGAATGCCACTTGGGATGACTTTTGGCTCAACGAAGGGTTTACAGTCTACTTCGAGAAGCGGATCATGGAAGCCTTGTACGGTAGAGAATATGCTGAAATGCTCAACGTGCTTGGAAGCCAAGACCTTGAGAATACCATGGAAGAGCTCGGAAGAGATAGCAAAGACACGCACCTGAAACTAGAGCTAGATGGAAGAAATCCGGATGATGGAATGACCGATGTAGCTTACGAAAAGGGCTACCTATTTCTCAGATGGCTCGAAGAAATGGTTGGAAGACCAACCTTCGATGAGTTCTTGAAAACGTACTTCAACTCTCACGCTTTTGAAACGATGACTACTGAAGAGTTTATTGTTTACCTCGATGAGAATCTTCTTAATAAAATGGATGAAAGACCAGATGTGGAGGCTTGGATTTATAAGCCAGGCTTACCTGAAGGACATCCCGTGCCTGTGTCTGATAGGTTTGAAAAAGTAGATCAAGCGCGTATGGCTTGGGAATCGGGTGACATGAACGCCGATAAAATTGAGTCGGAAGAGTGGACTACGCATGAATGGCTTCACTTTGTACGCGGTTTGTCAGCGGATGTCGATGTTAACCAAATGAAGGAGCTCGATACGGCCTTTGAATTGACTCAAACCGGAAACAGCGAAATTGCTGCTGCATGGTTCCAGCAGTCAATTGACAAGGGCTACAAGGATGCCTACCCACAGTTAGAAGCTTTTCTCTTAGAAGTAGGGCGACGCAAATTTTTGAAGCCGCTTTACGAAGCACTTGCTACAAATCCTGATGACTTAGCATGGGCCCAAGGAGTTTATGCAAAAGCGAGATCTGGGTACCACGCAGTCTCGGTTGAGACTATCGATCAAATACTGAATTACTCTGAAGAAGGGTAATGCTTAGAATTAAGTGCTGACCTCGTTAAGATGATTCTTAACGGGGTTGGCATACATTTTTAGAAGCCAGTTACGGTCTTCTTCTGAATTCAATCCCGCGCGCTTCAATCGAGCAGAGAGTTCTTCTTGAAAAACGGTTGGATCTATTCCCTCATACGTTTCCTTTCCCGTTTCAACTTGATTTTCGAGAATGTCGTAGGCTAGATGATTCGACGGCCAAAGCTTGTATTCTTGATAAATGTGGCTGTCGATAATGTCGCCCAAGGCCTTGATTTTATCGTTGGTATTGGAGTACTCTACAAGTTGATCGAGTTCACTTTCGATTGGCTCGCCAATGCTAATGTGTACCCTTCCCTTTGAGCCCGTCAACCCAGTAATGATGCTATTGAAATCTTCGTCCTTCGCCTTCTGGTACTTGTCATCTCGCGAGATAGCTTTTAGCTCAGGAATTTTCAAAACATCACAAGGATCGTGCTCGTAAGAAATGGCAACGGGTGTAATTTTCAATTCCTTGAAGCACTCTTCAAAAGGCTTTTCGCAATTGATGCTCAGCATTTTTAACAAGCCGGGCTGCGTTTTATCCAATCCATCTTTGGTTCTCCCTTCGCGCTGGGCTATCCATATACTCTCCTTGGCTTCGTTTATCGTGTAATTGATATACGACGATAACAGAATGGAATTTTCGTAGAATTCCCGAGCCGTCGTATTTCGTTTTACTACAAAGTTTTTGTTGAGCTTGGTCAGGTCGGTTATCAAGTCGCTCGAGAGCAAATTGTTTCCAATAGCCGTTTGAATTGTACCGTGTCCAGCTTCGAACAAAACGATATTCAAAATTGCAGAATCGAGAATGATGTCGCGATGGTTCGAAATGAACAGGTAAGATTCACCCTTATCGATGTGCTCTAGCCCACTAATGGTCAGGTTGCGCACCGTTTTCTCAATAAGCTGTTTCATGGTAGGGTAAGCCACCTTACTCTGAAACTCTTGAATCGAAGAAATAGACGAAATCAACTCGTTAACCCGCTCTGCATTCCAGTCGGGATGAACAAAATTCATCATAGTGTAAAAGGCTGGCTCAGATTTGAGTCGCTCAATTACCATCGGTACTTCCTTATCGTGGTAAGGACGTATTTCGTCAAATTCTTTCTTGTATCCCATTGGGGGGAACCCTTGCAGTACTGAGATTTTTGGGCTAGGCGAATGTACATATTTCTTGGGGATGTAAGAATTATCGAGTGAAGGCTATTGGTAATTGATGAAAACTTAACTTTGGCTTCATGAGTACGCGATTCGAAGATCTGAATATTACAAGGCAGTTTCTGAATGCACTGGATGATTTGGGATTGGAGAATCCAACTGATATTCAGTCGAAAGCAATTGGACCCGCCAGAAATGGCCAAGACGTGTTGGGAATAGCTCAAACGGGTAGTGGAAAGACTTTGGCCTACCTACTTCCACTAGTCATGAAGGTGAAATTTGCTGAAGGCATGCATCCGCGAGCCCTGATTTTGGCCCCGTCCAAAGAGCTGGTTATTCAAATTACCCGCGTTTTAGAGTCTTTGATCACCTACACCGACTTGAGAGTGGTCTGTCTTTACGGTGGAATAGGGAAGAAAACGCAGGTAGCCGAAATTGAAGCTGGTGTTGATATTTTGGTAAGCACGCCTGGCCGGTTTATAGACATCTACAGCTTTGGCCATATTCATACCCGAGGATTGAAAACCCTTGTGCTCGATGAAGCCGATCGGATGATGGAAATGGGCTTTATGCCGCAGCTTCGCCAAATCCTTGAAGTCATTCCAGTCAAAAGACAGAATCTACTCTTCTCAGCTACCTTTCCGCAAAGAGTTGAAGAATTGGCAGCCGAATTTCTCGAGTTTCCAACGCGAGTGGAGAGCGAAGGGAAAGAGAAAGCAGTAAAAGAAGTTACCCAGCAGTGGTATCCCGTTCCAAACTTCAAGTCGAAGTTGAATTTACTTCTCCACTTTATGGAGAACCCAGAGTGGAATAGGGTTATCGTATTCTGCCGGACAAAAGACGAAGCGGAGCGCACATCGCGATATCTGGATCGAACGCTTAAAGACGAAGTGAGAGTGCTCCACAGCAATAAGGGCCAGAATGCGCGGATCAACGCCTTAGATGATTTCCGGAAAGGTGAAGTACGCTTGCTGATCACAACGGATGTCACGAGCCGCGGTATCGATGTAGAAAATGTAAGTCACGTTGTAAATTTTGAGATCCCTAAATCGTCCGAAGACTACCTACACCGGATCGGTCGAACGGCTAGAATCAACCGCGATGGTGTGGCTGTGTCCTTTGCCAACAGGGCAGAAGTGATCTTGCTCGAGCGTATCGAGAAACGCATCGATAGCCACATCGCAAGAGTGGAGTGGCCTGAAGAAGTGGCCAAAGGCGAATTTCTAGCTGGTGAAAAGAAGGAGATCGACCGTGAGCTCGATCGACAAAAAAGAATAGCCGATCCAACTTTTAAGGGAGCATTTCACGAGAAAAAGAGAAAAGCTCCTGGAAAGGGATCTCCAAAAGCTTCTCGTTCTTCAAAGAGTAAAGGTCGAAGGCGCTAACTAGTCTTCTTTGAACCGAAGTTCTACACGTCGGTTTTTTGCTCTTCCTTCAGCTGTGTAATTTGAAGCGTAGGGCTTCGATTCACCATATCCTTCTACTTCTATTCGGCTCGGCTCCACACCATTTATCAGCATAAACTCTTTAGCTGAGTTGGCACGGTTTACACTCAATTGCTTGTTGTAAGCGTCGGTACCAACAGCGTCGGTATGTCCTTCAATTACTAAAGTTAATTCGGGATACTTGTCGAGAATTTCAGCGGCATCATCCAAAACTTCAATGTATTTTCTAGAAATGTCGAAGTGATCAAAATCGAAGTAAACAAATCGGATTTTAGTTGTAGCTGCCGTGAGCTCTTCCTTTGTCATACTTCCCAACTCTCTGTTGGTGGCTGTTCCAGCCGCAGTTTCGATAATCAAAACGGGATCGTCTTCCACTTCTACAGTGTCTTCTACTTCTTCTTCAATCTCTGTGATGATCAATTCTGAAGTGTAGATATTGGACAGCGAATCGACACGATTGCTGCTGAAATAAGCCAGTCCATCTTCATTCACAAAGAAGTATGCTTCAAATCCAGATGAGTTAATCCCATTTCCGGCTTTTACAGGGCTACTCCAATTCGTCCAAGACTCATCAAGCTTTTTTGAGTAATAGATATCGTAGTTGAAAGGATCACCATTATTATTCACCGAGTAGAAGAGTAGATCGTTCTTTGCATCGAAATAGGGGCTGATTTCATCAAACTCCGAATTGACATTCCCCATAGCGAAAGGCGCTGACCAAGATTGTCCGCGATCACCTGAAATCGATACGTAGAGATCATTTCCCGTAGAGTCACTTGCGGGTAGCGACCATAGAATAAAGTCTTCATACGGACTCACGAAGGCACTGTAGAATGTGCTTTTCACATCCAGTTCTGGGATAGCCACCGGAGTGGGAGTCGCCCATGAATCTGTCGTTTTTTCTGAAACGGAAATCCCGGGAACAGTCTCCTTTTCATCTGGAAACTGATTCAACTGATACAAGCGCTTTCCATCTTTCGAAATCCCAATAACAACATTGCTACGCTTGTCGTTTAGTACTTCTACGTTTTCAGCATCACTGTAATCAGATCCATCTTTGGTGCTCATCCAAATATCTTGACCCGACTGCTTTCCACCCTTATTTCCATGGTGAAAAGTACGGGCAAAGTACAACGACTTTCCATCTGCACTCAAAATAGGTAAGCTTTCTTCAGCTTTGCTGTTCACCGTTTCTCCTAGCTTTTCGGGCTCTGCAAATGAAATGGTGTCATTTTGAGCAAAGCTCACCGCGGGGATCATTCCTCCAAGCAGGAGCGATATGTGTATTAATTTCTTCATTCTGCTTTCTGTTTGCGGTTGAACTGGAAGCTGAGGACAATTTCGTGACTACCGCTACTCATGTCGTTGATATCTGATGTTACGTAATCGTAGGCGTAGCCAACCCCAAGCCATTCGGTGGCGTGAATACCTGCTAAAATGGATACGGCATCTTCATTTCTCCAAGATGCACCCACCCAAAACTTTTGATACAAATCGGCCTTCAAGTTTATGTCGTAAGACCAAGGTGCTGGCTTCAATGCTTTAAACATGATGCTCGGCGTCAGATCAAAGTTTTGATTGATTGTAAACCGGTAACCCACGGTAGCAAAATGGTGAATAGCTAGTTTAGCATCACTCAAATTGTCGGCGGTGGTTTCATTTCCAAGCTCTATTTCGTTTTGAGCCAATTGGTAGATCGAATACCCTCCAAAAATCCTGTCGCCATAGAAAAATACTCCAGCGTTGATATCGAATAGATTACTCCGGTTTCCATTTGTGATAAAGTCGTTGTAGGTCGCGTCAGTTGGGTTTTCGAGAATGATATCGTTTGAGCCAAAATTCATTCCATACCATCCAAGACTCGTACCTACGGCCAGATAGTATTTGTCGCCGATAGGGTGGTGGTACGAATAACTCGCCATAAGTGAAGTGCGTTGGAAAACGCCGTATTCATCTTGTGCAACCATTCCCCCGACTACATGCTTACCAAAGCGCTCAGACGACTCTGTTTTCAAGAGCTGCCGATGGCTGATAGGTATTGAGTAAGTGCTGTATGTGGCTTGTGGCTTCCTGCCCAAATTTACTGTCCCACTGGCGTAATAGGTTTGCGGTGCACCATCAAACCCCGCCCATTGCTGCCTAAAGCCTAGATTCATATCTACATCCTTATAAAGACTCGAAGCGGCAGGATTTATTACATACATATTCTGCATGTACTGGCTAAACTGTGGCAATTGCTGAGCGTAGCTCGAGACTGCGAAGCAAATTGCAATGGCGGAGATTATGCTTTTGTTCATTCTAGTCATGCCCTTATCGAATAATGTTGACAGTTCCATTTAATACTTCCTTCCCTTCGACTTTGTAGTCGATGATGAAGAAGTACGATCCTGTCGGAAGTTCTTCCCCATTTTTATTACCATTCCATGGCTCGTGATAGCCAACCGATTCAAAGACCATATTACCCCACCTATTGAAGATGGTGACATGCACATCGGGATAGTCTTGAATGCCCGGTATGTTCCAAACGTCGTTGGTTCCATCGCCATCAGGTGTAATGGTGTTTGGGAACTCTTGGAATACACGAACCATTACTGAGTCCGTTTTTTCACACCCCAATGCCGTGGTGTAGGTGATAAAGTACTGTGTGGTTTCGTCTGGACTGGCTATAGGGTTATTGCAGTCCACACAATTCAACCCTTCTTGTGGCGACCAGAAAATATCGCCACCTGGTGGTTCGGTGATCGAGTTTAGCATTCCCGATCCGGTATTCTCAAGGAGCAGATCCGATCCGGCTTCAACAAATACACCTGGCTCCACATAAACTACTACCGTATCTGTTTTAATCTCACATCCGTTCTCTGGATCGAGCTGCCACATAAACACGTTTTCGCCTTCTCCCAGATTCGTCACATCAGTCATTGGACTGTTTTCATCCTGAATATCGCCCTGTCCTTCGAGTAAGAACCACATTCCGGTAGCGTCTTCTGGATTATTACCGAAGAGTGTTGTGCTCGTTTCTTCGCAAGTATTTTGATCGGCACCGGCTTCGGGTCTCGGCGCATTGTACAAGACTTCGATTGTGAAAGAGCAAGCCGATACATTTCCGTTTACATCAGTTGCTTCGAATGTGATCACACTCTCACCAAGTGGAAACATGGTTCCGCTCGCAGGCCCTGCTGTTTGGACTATTTGCGCTACTCCACAGTTGTCGGCAGCCGTTGGCGGATCAAAAATCGGCATCACATCACAGGTTTCAAATGAGTCTATACAGTCAATCTCAGGATTCTGATCATCCACCACATTTATGGTGAAAGAACAAGATGTTTCATTCCCTGCTTGATCTTCGGCAACAAATGTGTAGTCGTACTCGCCTGGAGCCAAGTCGCTGCCATTGGCGGGGCCACTTGTCTGAGTTATTGAAACAGAGCAGTTGTCTGTCGCTTCTGGCGTGTCGAAAGTCACTACCGAAGTACACTCGCCTTGGTCAACCGGAATGGTAATATCACCTGGGCATACCGTAAACACCGGCGATATATCGTCTATCACTGTCACAGTGTATGAACACTCAGCTGTATTGCCGGCGTCATCAGTGGTTATAAACGTGAAGAATGTATTATCGAGCGGCAATGCCGAACCACTCGGTGGTCCTGCAGTTTGCGTTACGATCAAATTGTTTGAGCAGTTGTCGGTAGCGGTTGGAAGGACAAAAGTGTATATCCCTTCACAGTTTTCATTTGCCGACATCACGATATTTCCAGGGCAATTAAAGGTAGGTGGCTGGTCATCTTGTACGGTCACATTGAAAGAGCATTGAGCCGTATTACCAGAAATGTCGGTCACTTCATAAGTCACAGTCGTACTGCCAATCGGAAATTCACTACCTGGCGCGAGGCCACTGATGAGTTCGGTAACGGCTCCACCACAATTGTCATCGCCTACTGGTGCTGTGTAGTTTACAATTGCACTACAGGCATCCACATCGGTTGATACCACGATATCGGTAGGGCAGGAGATGGTTGGTGGCACGTCTTCGGTAACGGTGATAGTGAATGAGCATTCAACCGAATTCCCAGCGTCATCAGTTGCTTCGTAGGTTATCGTATTTACCCCTACAGGAAAGTCACTTCCAGAAGTAAGGCCGTCAATCAAAGTCAGCGTTACATTAGTGCAATTGTCAGTAGCGACAGGGTCTGCGTAATTCACTACCGTGCTGCAATTGCCCGAACCAGCATCTACTACAATGTCAGCAGGACACGTGATCATCGGGTCTTCTTGGTCTTCCACAGTGATCGTAAATGAACATTGGCTTGAGTTTCCAGCAGCGTCAGTTGCCTCGTAGGTGATGGTGTGTGTACCTACTGCAAAAGCAGTTCCTGAAGCTTGTCCACTTATGAGAACCGGGGCAATTCCGACAGTACAGTTGTCGGTCACCGTCGGAAGGTTGTAATTCACAGTGGCTTCACAAAGCCCGGCATCATTTGGTACAGTCATATCGGCTGGGCAGGATAGAACCGGATCTTCACCATCAGTAACTGTTACGGTAAACGAGCAAGTAGCTGTGTTGCCGCTTGCATCTGTTACGGTGTATTCTTCGATGGTAGTCCCTACAGGGAAACTAGCTCCCGATCCTAATCCTGATGTCAAATTGGTTTGAGCACCGGGACAGTTATCAAGGCCTACTGGAGGGATGTATGTCACTACGGCTCCACATTGACCTGGGTCGTTTGAAACAGTGATGTCACCGGGACAATCAATCGTTGGTACAACATTTTCAATCAACGTAACCGTAAATGAGCATTGCGCTGTATTGCCGCTCAAATCTTCGGTCTCATACGTTACCGTGGTTACACCTACTGGGAAAGTTTCACCTGATGCTAAACCTGCTATCAGCGTTGTGGAAGCAATTCCGCAGTTGTCATCTACAGTGGGTAGGGCATAGTTTACTACACCGTCGCAGTCGCCATCTGGCAGTACGATGTTTATATCGCTATCGCAAGTGATCGTTGGCAGCTCATCATCTACCACTGTAATATCAAAACT
Source organism: Bacteroidia bacterium (assembly GCA_030427905.1). Lineage (GTDB taxonomy): Bacteria > Bacteroidota > Bacteroidia > Flavobacteriales_D > Cryomorphaceae > CBDDKU01. Next base: position 221,462 of record JAUICL010000003.1, on the reverse strand, counting down.
ACAAGTGGCAGTGTTTCCAGAAACATCAGTAACCACATATGTTTCTGTTGTTGTCCCTACGGGGAATGTACTTCCAGAACCCAAACCTTCGGTCTGTACAACGGTGGCAATCCCGCAATTGTCATTCACGACTGGAGCATTGTAGTTTACAAGAGCTCCACATGTTCCGGGGTCTACGGATAAGTTGATATCACTTTCGCATGTGATCGTCGGGTCAGTATCGTCGACTACGGTAATCACGTATGAGCAAGTGCTCGTATTTCCAAACTCGTCTTCTGCAATAAATTCCAGTGTGGTAGGTCCAGCAGGGAATGTGGCACCACTCAAAGGCCCAGCGATTTGTGTTACAGTTACACTCGAGCATGAATCAACGGCCGTCGGAAGGGTGAAATTCACGATGGCTTCACAAGATCCTGGGTCAGCAGGTACTTCTAGATCAGCAGGACAATCAAATACCGGATCTGAGTTTTCAGTTACAGTTAGCTGGAATGAGCAATCGGCTGTATTGCCTGCGGCATCGATGGCTTGAAGCTCTACGGTGTACACGCCAGCAGGAACCACATCGCCTGATGCAGGGCCAGAAACTACGGTAAACGTGGCTCCCGGACAATTGTCCGTTACAGTTGGGTCTGGGTAAGTCACCACACCTTGACATTCACCACCGAGTAGATCAACAGTTTGGTCGGCAGGGCAAGTGATTTGTGGATCTTCATTGTCGGTCACGTCGATATTAAACGAACAGACAGCCGTATTACCAGCGGCATCTTCAGCGGTAAATTCGATCACCGTATTACCGATAGGGAAGGCACTTCCGCTTACCGGGCCAGCCGTTTGCGTGACTACCACACCAGGGCAGTTGTCAGCACCCGTTGGACTTACAAAGTTTACGATGGCTTCACATGTTGCCGGGTCAACGTTTACAGCGATGTCAGCAGGACAGGTGATGGTCGGATCTTCCTGATCTTCTACGATAACATTAAAGGTACAGGTCGATGTATTTCCGAAGGCGTCTTCTGCAGTGTACTCGATGGCTGTAGATCCGACAGGGAAAGTTGAACCACTAGCCGGTCCGCCTGTCTGGGTTACCGTCACTGCCGAACATGAGTCGGCAGCCGTAGGAGCAGAAAAGTTTACAACGGCGTCGCATTCCCCAGCATCATTGGCTGCGGTTATGTCACTTGGGCAGTCAAAAACAGGGTCAGAATCTTCAGTAACGGTAAGTTGGAATGAACAATCGGCTGTATTGCCCGCGGCATCGATGGCTTGAAGCTCTACAGTGTACACTCCAGCAGGAACCACATCGCCTGATGCAGGGCCAGAAACTAAGGTAAACGTCGCTCCCGGACAATTATCCGTTACAGTTGGGTCTGGGTAAGTCACCACACCTTGACATTCACCTCCTAATAGATCTACGGTTTGGTCGGCAGGGCAAGTGATTTGCGGATCTTCATTGTCAGTCACGTCGATATTAAACGAACAGACAGCCGTGTTTCCAGCGGCATCTTCAGCGGTAAATTCGATCACCGTATTACCGATAGGGAAGGCGCTTCCGCTAACGGGGCCAGCAGTTTGTGTGACTACCACTCCCGGGCAGTTGTCAGCACCTGTTGGACTTACAAAGTTTACGATGGCTTCACATGTTGCCGGGTCAACGTCTACAGCGATGTCAGCAGGACAGGTGATGGTCGGATCTTCTTGATCTTCTACAATGACATTAAAGGTACAGGTCGATGTATTTCCGAAGGCGTCTTCTGCTGTGAACTCGATGGCTGTGGATCCGACTGGAAAAGCAGAACCACTAGCCGGTCCGCCTGTCTGGGTTACCGTCACCGCCGAGCATGAGTCAACTGCCGTAGGGGCCGAAAAGTTTACAACGGCATCGCATTCCCCAGCATCATTGGCTGCGGTGATGTCACTTGGGCAGTCAAAAACAGGGTCAGAATCTTCAGTAACAGTTAGCTGGAATGAGCAATCGGCTGTATTGCCCGCGGCATCAATGGCTTGAAGCTCTATGGTGTACACGCCAGCAGGAACCACATCGCCTGATGCAGGGCCAGAAACCACCGTAAACGTGGCTCCAGGACAATTGTCCGTTACAGTTGGGTCTGGGTATGTCACCACACCTTGACATTCACCACCGAGTAGATCAACAGTTTGGTCGGCAGGGCAAATGATTTGTGGATCTTCATTGTCGGTCACATCGATATTAAACGAGCAGACTGCCGTGTTTCCAGCGGCATCTTCAGCGGTAAATTCGATCACCGTATTACCGATAGGGAAGGCGCTTCCGCTAGCTGGGCCAGCCGTTTGTGTGACTGTCACACCCGGACAGTTGTCAGCACCTGTCGGACTTACAAAGTTTACGATGGCTTCACATGTAGCTGGGTCCACATCTACGGCGATGTCAGAAGGGCAAACAATCGTAGGGTCTTCAGCATCTACTACGGTCACCGTAAACGAGCATGAAGCCGTGTTGCCAGATCCATCTGTAACGGTATATTCTTCTGTGGTGACTCCTACCGGAAAGAAGCTACCTGATCCGAGACCACTTGTGAGCGATGTGCTCGCTCCGTCACAGTTGTCAACACCTTCTGGTGCTGTGTAGGTTACAGTTGCACCGCAGGCACTCGCATCAGCGTCCACCACAATATCGGCAGGGCAGGAGATGGTTGGTGCTTCATTTTCGGTAACAGTTACCGTGAAGGTACATGTCGCCGAATTGCCAGCATCATCTATGGCTGTGTACTCAATAATGTGCACACCCACTTCAAAAGCAGAGCCTGAAGGTAGCCCTTGGGACTGCGTGATGCTTGCGAGAGCGCAGTTGTCGGTAGCAGTAGCATCTGGAAATGTAACTGTCGTTTCGCAAGTGCTCGGGTCTGCGACGGCATTCACATCAGCCGGACAGGTGATTTCTGGCGGAGCGGCGTCTACAAGGGTGATGTTGAAGCTGCAAGAAGCCGTGTTGCCAGCAATATCGGTCACAGTGTAGGTTTCAACTGTAGTACCAACGGGGAAGCTTGAGCCAGGGCCCAATCCACCAGTCTGGGTAGTGAGCGATGGTCCGCATGCATCTACACCAACAGGTGCTATGTAGTTGATTACCGAGTCGCAAGAATTGTAAACATCCACCACGATATCGGCGGGGCATGTGATTGTTGGATCTGTGACATCTTCTACAATCACTTTAAACCGACAGAAAGCCATGTTCCCTGCTTGATCAGCTGCTTGAAAGTCTATGTTAGTTTCTCCGACTGGAAACACGGAACCACTTGGAAGCCCACCGATTTGTGTAATGGAGTTTATAATACAATTGTCGGTCGCGCTCGGATCCGAAAAAACGACGATAGCCTCACAGGTACCTGGATCTTCAGTAACTACGATGTCGGGAGGGCAGGAGAATACGGGGTCTTCCTGATCTTCAACTAATACGTTAAACGAGCAAACATCAGAGTCGCCTTCGTCATTTGTGACCGTGTATTCCACCAACGTGTTTCCCACAGGAAAAGCAGACCCACTTGGGAGTCCAGCACTAAGCGTTGTGGTAATATTGGTTCCTGATCCGGTTCCAACTGGTTCGGTATAAGTCACTACCGCATCGCAAACAGTAGGATCGTTCGCAACAGTAATATCTGCAGGACAAGAAATAGAAACTTGAGCGTTGGTGACGGATGGTGTTAAACCTATCAAACAGATTAAAGGCAGAAATTGCCTGAAAAACCATCTTGGCATAGAGTATCGCATGAAGTAGAAGATTTTGCTTCCTTAAAACCAAAGATATGGGAATGGGGTTCCTTCGGTATGGCTCCTGAGAAAAAATCTCCATACCCAATTGTTGAACAAATCAAGGTTGAGAAAAATCGATTAATCTTGCTCTGTTAGCCGGTTTCCACAGTTCTTACAGAACGAGGCGTTTCGTTCATGTCCTTCAGCACCACAGTTTTCGCAGATACGGTTTCCGCGTTTTCTGACATCATCCACTTCGCGATAAATTTCAGCCCCAACTATTCCGGTTGGGATGGCGATGATGGAATAACCTATGAGCATGACTAGGCTCGATATCATTTTACCGACCACGGTTACTGGGGTGACATCGCCGTAACCCACCGTGGTAAGTGTCACGATAGCCCAATAGATACTCTGTGGGATGCTGTGAAAACCACTTTCACCCCCTTCCACCAAGTACATGATACTGCCTAGGATGAACACTAGAACAATGAGAAACAAAAAGAAAACGGTGATTTTATGCCGGCTCGCACGCAATGCCCTACCAAGCGTTCGGGCTTCTGAAACGAACTGCATGAGCTTTAGGATTCGGAACACCCGGAGCAATCTCAATGCGCGGATTACGGCCAAGCCTTGCGACCCAACGAGAAAAATGCTGAGATAGGTAGGCAGGATGGAGAGTAAGTCGATGATACCGTACCAGCTCAAAATATACTTCTGGGGCGACTTAACAATCCAAATTCGAAGAACGTATTCGATTGTGAAAAGGATGGTTACGACCCATTCGGCAATTCGCAGGGCGTGTGTGATATTGTAGGTTAAATTTGGAATACTCTCCAAGAGTACGATGAGCACACTGAGAATAATTAGCCACAGCAAAGCTAAATCGAACAATTTTCCTGCTCGTGTATGAGTTCCAAAAACGACTATAAAAAGCTCTTGCCTTACCGAGCGGTCGTGAGGCTCATGTGTTCCGCGTATGTTCTTTTTATCGATGCCAGTCAATTGGTTTCGTGTAGAGCGAAGCTAGAAAATTAATCTTGGTTTGGAATTCGGCGATTCATTACGCTGAACCAGATTGGCGGAAACAGACTCAAAAGCATCATACCCGGGTATCCCGCAGGAAGCTGTGGGCTTTGGTCGTGGTGATTCAAGACCTGATAGGGTTTTGTAGGCTGGTAGTGATGATCGCTGTGCCTTGAGAGCTCAAAGAGTAGCAATCGGCCTACCAAGTGGTTGGAATTCCAAGAGTGGTGTGGTTCTACTTTTTCATACCTGTGTTCATTCACTTTTTTTCTTTCCAGCCCGTAGTGTTCGATATAATTAACCGTTTCGAGCAACAAGAGACCAACAATCCCCGAGAGCACCATGATCACCATAATCTGAATCCCAAACAATAGAGCTATCGCCCCAAAGTAGACAACCTCGACTAGTGTGAATTGGATAAGTTGGTTCTTGGTGGTGAAGGCTGTCCCAAACTTTCTTTGGCACCTTTTGTTTTCAATTTGCCAAGCCGATATGTACCCAGTCACTACGGAGCGTAGCCAAAACTGATAAAGCCATTCATTTCTGCGGGCCGTTGCAGCATCACCTTCTGTACCCACGTTTTTGTGATGCCCTTGATTGTGTTCTACAAAAAAATGCATGTAGATGGAAGGAAGTAACAATAGTTTGGAAAGTGTCTGATCGAATTTATTGGGTCTATGGCCGAGTTCATGGGCCACATTAATTCCAACGCCGCCCAGAACTAGTCCGAGTGAAAGGATCATGCCAATCAATTCATAGGTCTCGAGATTCGAATTTAATAGAAGTAGAACTGCTAGACAAACACATCCATAAACAGCTATCAGAACAAAGCGAAGCAGCCAGGTGTACATCGGTGTATGAAGGGCAAGTTCCGCAATTTTTTTGTCCATATTGCTAGAATCGGGTGCCCAGAGAAAGTCGAGTAACGGCACCAGTAGGAAGGCATAGCCAATTGGTAAGTACAACCACCACCCTTGAAGGTAAACGGCCAGTACAAATGATAAGGGTACTGAAAAAACCATGGAGTACTTCAGCGCGCGTAGGCTCATTGTCTTTCGTTTGCAATGAAATTAGAAAATCTCAACGAGAAAGTCACTCCAAATACTCCACTTCTCCACCAGGGCCTTCTGGAACGGGTAACCAGTGGGTCACATCGTTGAAGTAATGATTACTCTGACCTTCACCGAGCCAAAAGTGCGCTCCAAAATTTTCGCGCTTCGGGTTTGTTTCCTTAAAGAAGTCTTTCGCAAATCGCAGAAAAATGACTGGTAAGAAGCGAACCTGACCCGATTTGCCCGGAAGGTAAATTCGATTATTGGGCAAAAAGGCCAGTACTCGCTGCCCATCATCTGGAAGTTGGTCGTCTACTGATATCCAATCCGACTGATTTGTCATTGTTCCTTGCATTTCGATTTGGCTTTTCAAAAATACCCTAAAATGATGTGGACAAGGTGGAGATAAGTCTCTACTTTTAGACGTCGAATTGTGGATGCTTTTTCCAAGCTTCTGCAGTGTTTTGAAACCACCACTATGATTGTAAAGATTAAGCCTGCCTTATCCCTAGTATTCCTATTGTCTATTTCTAACGTGTTTGCCCAACCCTGTATTGATGGGTTTGCGGGACCATATCCTTGCGAACATGTTGATCAGCGAGGCTATTTGCCTCTTTCCGAATTCAACTCTGAAAACTTTAACGATATCTGGGGTTGGACTAGTCCAACTACAGGAAGAGAATATGTTGCCGCTGGGTTGCACAATAAGACGGCCTTTATCGATGTCACATCTCCCGACTATCCGTTATATCTTGGGTATTTGCCCACCGCGAGCGGACCAAGCCTATGGCGTGATGTGAAAATGGTGGGGCAGTATGCCTTTATAGTTGCCGAAGCAGAAAATCACGGTATGCAAGTCTTTGACATGGAGCGACTCGAGTACCTGAGTGCGAGTAATACTCCGGTGGTTTTTGACGCCGATGCATACTATCCGAGCTTTGGCAATGCGCATAATATTGTGGCAGATGAAGAGAATGAGTTTGTCTATGCGGTTGGATCATCCACTTTTGGTGGGGGGCTACATATCATCGATGTGAGCGACCCGCTCAACCCAAACTACGCCGGAAGCGACGAAGCAGCAGGATACTGCCACGATGCGCAAATGCTCACCTATACAGGGCCTGATGAAGATTATCAAGGGATCCAGATTGGAATTGGTTTCAATGAAGAACGAGTGATTGTGTATAATTTGGAAGACAAAACCGATGTGGAAGTCATTTCATCTACTCCATACCAAAATGTTGGGTATGTGCACCAAGGTTGGTTTACGGAAGACCAGCGCTACGTGATCAGTAATGATGAGACTGATGAGTTAGACTATGGGATCAATACCCGAACACTTGTTTGGGATTTTTCAGATCTGGACAATCCACAAGTACTCAATTATTACACCCATGATACGCCCGGCATAGATCACAATCTCTACGTGCGCGATGATATGGTGTACATGTCCAATTACACTTCAGGTCTTCGAATTTTAGACCTGCTAGATGTGGCTGATGGTGATTTGGAGTATTTCGGTTACTTCGATGTAGAGCCTTCTACCAATGAGCCTTTCTTTACTGGTACGTGGAGCAACTATCCCTACTTCGAAAGTGGAGTCGTACCGACCACCAATATGTACCGGGGCTTGCACATTTTGGAGCCGAAGTTCTTCGAATTGTCTCAAAAGGAAGTGCCGGTCTGCAACGCCGACGAAGCTTCGCTGGATGTGATCATCAATAAACGAATTGAAGGAGAGATCACCTTTGCGATCGAGATGGATGATGAAGACGTCAATATTTCAGGTGACTTTGACTTTGTACAAACCGATGGAGCGCCGTTGGTCAATCAGGTTTCGTGGGCAGGACTCATTGGGATACCCGCCGGGTACTATTCTGGCCAAGTTGTTATCAACTACAATTTAGGCGAAGTCAGATTGCCGTTTGTTCTAATCATTGAAGGTGGAGATGGGCTTACAGGGCCTGGTTTGGTTCAACCTACCAACGATATATTACCTTCTCAATTTGTTGATTTTGTCATTGAAGACCCACTTCCTGGATACGGTATTTTGCAAGTCGCTCTCGACTTTGAGTTCGAAGAGATTGTTTTTGAAAGAGAGCTTTTCGGAGAGGGAACGAGTTTTAGTTTCTGGATGCCTTATCAGCAAACGACCTACCACTGGAGAATTGTGAAACCCACAGCCTGTGGCGATGACTTAATCAGTCCTTCGTCACTATTCCATATCGATTTTGTGAGTAGTACGGATGATGGGGGTAGCAAAGCATATTTCGCAGAGATTTATCCAAATCCCACCACAGATCAAGTGAATATTGCGGGCGTAAACTGGGATGGGATTACAGAAATTGCTATCATCGATTTGCAAGGACGTGTGGTGAAATCGCTGCCGACTATGGCTGGCAATGAAATCCAAAGCTTTGACGTGGGTGATCTACCACACGGGTTATATGTCTTGCAGTCGCAAAACGGGATGACGCTCGGAAAACTCCTTGTGAATTAGGTAATATCTTCCCAGAGTTCGATGTAGTTTCCTTCTGGGTCGTTCACCCAGGCAAAGATGCCTTCATCGTGTTTTTCCGGCCCCTTTACTTTCACACCTTCTTTGGCGAGGTTGGCAAGGGTTTCGTCCATGCTACTAACGCGTAAATTGATGGTGAAGATTTTGCCATCTACTATCGGCCGGTTTTTGTTGTGAAGGATCGAGAATACGGTGTATCGATCTTCGTCTGAGTCGGCATCTTTATAAGGAAAAGATACGTAGTAAGCTTTGTACTGCTCTGTGTACTCGTATTTCAGGCCGAGTAGGGACTCGTACCACTCTGCGAGCACTTTGGGATTTTCTGAGTAGAGGAATACCCCTCCGAGGGCAATTACCATGGTCGAATTTATTGAGGTTGATTGCCTTAAAATACTGCAATCAAAAATTGATTTCCAAATCTAATTGGCTGCGTGGTTTGGTCAGTTGGCATCAAATAGAGATTTTTGCAGCAAATTCCATTTCATGTTAGGACTGAAGTTGAAGACGGACCCGCGTTGGGTGAATATTGTAGAAAAGAATATTGGCGAGATACTCACTGATCATGCTTGGTGCGAGCAAAAGGCTGCCAGCTCAGCGATTAGCATTATCGTGCGCTTTCCCGAAGATGAAACCTTGGTGAAGGATATGACCGCCTTGGCTAGGGAAGAGATGGAACATTTTGCTTTGGTACACGAAGAGCTTAAGAAACGCGATCTCCAATTGGGGTATGAGCGCAAGGATCCATACGTACACGACTTGCTTAAATTTGTCAAAAAGGGCGGGAGCCGCACCTTCCAGTTGGTTGAAGCTCTTTTGATGGCAGCTTTGATTGAAGCTCGCAGCTGTGAAAGATTTCGCGTATTGTCTGAAGAAATTGCCGACGAAGGCCTTCGCAAGTTCTACCGCGGACTTATGGCAAGTGAAGCTCGCCACTACACCCTTTTTCTCAATCACGCCCGCAGGCTAGGCCAAGGAATAGACGTAGACGCAAGGTGGAAAGAATTCCTTGAATACGAGGCTACGGTTATGGAATCGTACGGAAACGAAGCCACAGTACACGGTTAGTCAGCGTCGAAAATAGCTCGCCACTCGTCAGGTACAGGCGTTGTCGTTTGGTTTTTGTGGTCAAAGCATACGGCTACTGTTTTACCATAGGTGCAGCGCACCCACTCTCCATCATACCGCTTTTTGGTGATCTCAAAATTGACATCGAAACTTTTGGTGCCCACATTGCCCAAGATCAGCTCTATCTGTACTTCGTCGTGCAATAGAATAGGCAGTTGATAGTTTATTTCGTGCTTTACCAGAAGTATCCCATGTCTATCCCAGTCCCAGTTGCCACCTACCAGCTCTTTGAATAACATCATTCGTCCTTCTTCGAGGTAAGTCAGGTATACCGCGTTATTGACGTGTCCGTAGGAGTCTAAGTCTCTAAATCGTACGTGGAGTGGATACTTTCCGCCTTTTGCCATTTTTAATAATTGTATCGGATTAAACGATGCGCGAAATCAATAAAAGTTTCCGCGGTTCTCTGGAGAATTTTAAGTGTCAAATTTACTGAACTCTGAGTTTTTACTCTTGAATTCGGGTACAATTGACTTAATCTTTTTTACCACCGCATTGTTATCCTGAGCCTTAAACAGTGAGATTAGTTCATCTACGTCGGTGTTGACACGGTCCAGATCCTGGCTGCGAACCTTGGCGATCATTATCTGTGGATGGTGCGTCTTGATGGTGTTTTCAGCACTGTTGAGCAGTTCTTCGTAGAGCTTTTCTCCCGGGCGCAGGCCAGTCACTTCTATGCTGATGTCTTTGCCAAGCTCCAGCCCACTCAGTTTGATCATCTGCTTAGCCAGATCTAATATCTTAACCGATTCGCCCATGTCAAAAACATAGATTTCACCACCATTGCCCATGGCCCCAGCTTCGAGTACCAGTTGGCAGGCTTCGGGAATGGTCATAAAGTAGCGAGTCACCTTCTCATGTGTTACCGTAATAGGGCCACCTTCTTCAATCTGCCTCTTGAATAGGGGGATGACACTTCCATTAGAGCCCAATACATTCCCAAAACGCGTGGTGATAAACTTAGTGCTCGACTTGGAGTCATTGGCCTGTGCATAAATCTCGGCTACTCGCTTTGTGCTTCCCATTACGTTGGTGGGGTTCACTGCCTTATCGGTGGAGATCAATACAAAGGTATCCACATTAAACTCGATGCTTAGATCAACCATATTCTTGGACCCGAGCACATTCGTCAGAACCGCTTCTGTGGGGTTGAGCTCCATCATAGGAACATGCTTGTAGGCGGCTGCGTGAAACACAACTTGCGGGTGAAAATGGTTGAAAATATTTTTCATGCGCTCTTTTTGGCGGATATCGCCAATGACCACATCGAGTTTCAAGTCGGGGTACTCGCGTCGCAGCTCAATTTCCAGCTCGTAAAGCGGCGACTCGGCTTGATCAAGAGCGATGAGAAGGCCGGGGTTGTAATTTGCTATGCGGCGCATCAGGCCACTACCTATTGATCCGGCAGCTCCAGTAACCAAGACGGTCTTCCCCTCAAGCTGTCTGCCGACATTACCATCATCTAAAGTGATGATATTACGGCCTAGCAAGTCTTCAATCTTAACCTGCTTCAACTGTTTGACGCTGAGCTCTCCATTGATCCACGTGGTAACAGGTGGCACATTAAGCACATTCACCTTTCCCTTCAAGGCCATGTCTATTACCTTTCTTCGCTTGTCGGGATCTGGATTTTGCATGGAGACGATCAATTCTTCATGCGGCATTTTTTCGATTAACCGGGTATACTCAGAAGTGTGATAGACCTTAGCGCCTTCCAGTCGCTTTCCTTTTTTAACTGGATTATCATCGATGTATGCTACCACTTTACTTTGGCTGTTTAGGTCGCCTTCTATGGTTCTTTTTGTAATCGCTCCAGCTTCACCGGCACCATATATCACCACACTTTTGCGGTCTGATCGGGGGTTTTTGATTTCGATATAGGCCATTTTTACACCGAGCCTAAAGATGATAAGCAAGGCACAAGAAAGGATGGAATCGATAATGATGATAGACGTGGGGAGAAAGTAGGCGCCATCCCAAAGCAAGTATTTAATCGGGTTTAAAAAGCCCATAATTAGAGAGCCTGCCAACATGGCTCTGATCACCCTAATGGAGTCTTCGGTGCCCGAATACCGGATAATGCCCGCGTAGGTTTTCCAAATCAGAAAGGAAGAAACCCGAATGAGCATGTAAATGGGGAAGGCAAAAATAAGCGGTCCTACTTCCACATCGGGAATGGTAAATTCGAACCGAAGCATATAGGATGCAAAGAGCGAAAAGACAACCAGGAAAGTGTCAATCAGAAAGATGATCCAGCGAGGTACGTTTTGGTTCGGAAACACCATATAATTGGGCAAGATTGGCCAAATATACAATATTTACCTTCCCGTAATTTCGCAGCTTAAGTCACGAGATATAATGTTACTTTTGCAAGCCCAAAACAGGATTATGAAAAGAATAGCCCTCCACGATAAACACATCGAACTCGGAGCCAAAATGGTTCCTTTTGCAGGATATGAAATGCCCGTACAATACACCGGAGTCAAAGAAGAGCACGTTTGTGTTCGAGAAGCCGTAGGCGTTTTTGACGTTTCGCACATGGGTGAATTTTTTGTGAAGGGTGATGGTGCCTTAGCGCTTCTTCAGAAAGTCACGACCAACGATGTCTCCAAACTCACGCCAGGCAAGGTGCAGTACACCTGTATGCCAAACGGAAAACTGGGGATTGTCGATGATCTTTTGATCTACTGTCTTTCAGAAAGTGAGTACCTATTGGTTGTAAATGCTTCCAATATTGAAAAGGACTGGAACTGGATTTCTCAGCACAATACCGAAGGGGTTGAGATGATCAATTCGAGCGATGCTTATTCGCTTTTTGCAGTTCAGGGGCCAAAAGCTTCCGAAGCGCTACAGTCGCTCACCGAGATCAGTTTGAAGGAGATGACGTACTACACCTTCGATAAAGGAACTTTTGCTGGAGAGCCCGATGTCATTGTTTCGGCTACTGGGTATACCGGTGCAGGCGGATTCGAAATTTACGTCCCGAATGAATCGGCGGAGCGCGTCTTTGATGCCATTATGAATGCTGGAGCTGGAGAGGGAATCAAACCAATAGGTTTGGCTGCTCGCGATACACTTCGCCTCGAGATGGGTTTCTGCTTGTATGGGAACGATATTGACGATACCACATCGCCGCTTGAAGCTGGGCTGGGGTGGATCACCAAATTTGCCAAAGATGATTTCATCGATAAGGCTGCGTTAGAAGCTCAAAAAGCCGATGGTTTGAAAAGAAGGCTCGTTGCCTTTGAGCTAAAAGATCGCGGGATTCCACGAAAAGGATACGCCATAGCAGATGCCAATGGTGAAGTGATTGGTGAAGTAACATCAGGTACCCAAAGCCCCTCTCTCGACAAAGCCATCGGACTTGGATACGTTACCGTAGCACACAAAGATCCCGGAACATCTATTTTCATTCAGGTAAGAAACAAGTCACTCGAGGCAGAAGTTGTTAAATTGCCGTTCTACAAGAAGTGATTATGTCGGAAGAAAAGAAAAGAGTAGAAGTGTGTTTCTCGCCTGAGAGCTTCGACCTCTACAAACAAGAATATAAAGTGGTGGTGGCAATTGATGTGCTCAGAGCTACCACGGCCATCTGTGCGGCCTTTGAACATGGCGCCGAGAAACTCATTCCCGTGTCGACCATAGAAGAAGCCGAAGAGTACCGTAACAAAGGCTACATGGTGGGAGCAGAGCGCCAAGGAAAAATAGTAGAAGGGTTTGATTTTGGAAATTCGCCCTACAGCTATATGAACGATTCCATCAAAGGGCAGACACTCGTGCTTTCAACAACCAATGGAACGAAGGCCATTAATCTGGCGGCCAAGACGCATCAGGTTATCGTGGGTTCCTTGATCAATCTCGATGCGGTGATTGCTTACTTGAAGGAGCTGAAGGAAGATACCTTGCTTCTTGCATCTGGCTGGCAAGGAAAGTTCAATTTGGAAGACAGCATCTGCGCAGGTGCCATTACCGAAGCGCTTTTGGAGAGCGGAGAGTTTATCAGCGATGAAGACTCGACTATTGCCGCGATGTTTTTGTACAAGAAGGCAAAGGACAATTACTTTGGCTTTTTGAAGGCATCATCGCATCGCAGAAGGTTGCGAAACCTGAATTTGAATGAAGACATAAAGTACTGTCTTACGCCAAATCAGACCGATGTCATCCCGGTGTATCGCGATGGTGCACTGGTCAAAATGTAATCTATGTCCATAGCCAGTAACCTCAGAGATATCAAGGGCTCATTGCCCGAGGGAGCCACACTTGTAGCCGTTACCAAATACAGCGAACAAGAAGAGATTATGGAGGCTTACGAAGCTGGTCATCGCGTTTTTGGGGAAAACAAAGTTCAGGACTTGACAGCCAAATATGGAGCCATGCCCAAAGATATAGAATGGCAGTTTTTAGGTCACCTACAGCGCAATAAGGTGAAGTATATTGCTCCATTTGTGAGTTTGATACAGGCCTGCGATAGTGAGCGCCTGCTCGCTGAAATCAATAAGCAAGGGGCAAAGGTAAATCGACAGATACCTTGCTTGCTTCAGGTCAGGATAGCGCAAGAAGAGAGCAAGTTTGGACTTCTCCCTTCTGATTTAAAAGCTATGGTGGAGTCAGGTAGTTTTGCTAACTGGCCATTTGTGAAGGTGGAAGGTGTGATGGCTATGGCTACCAATACTTCTGATAATGAGCAAGTAGCCCATGAGTTTGCTATAGCCAAAGAAGTGTTTGATTGGCTTAAGGAGCATTCCACTGGTGCGAATTTTGAAGTTCGAACCTTGAGTATGGGAATGACACAAGACTATAAAATTGCTCTAAGTCAAGGAGCAAATATGATCCGAATCGGATCGGCAATTTTTAAATCGTGAATATGGGAACAGCAGCGGATAAGAAAATCGAGAAGCTAATTGGCGATTTGTTTTCGTCAAAACACGAAGTGGTCCAGTCGGCGATCAAGGTCATTCCCAAGGAAGGAAATGCCCAGATGGTAGTGCCGATGCTCAGAGCGCATAAAGCGTGGGCTCAGGATAAGGGCTTACAAGCAGATATTGAGCAGGTGCTAAAGGAGATGAAAGACGAGAAGGCCATTCCTGAGTTGATCACTGCTCTCGAAGATGTTGAGTTTGAGCAGGAACGCGGTCTCATCCTTTCCATTTTTTGGAACGCAGGGCTTTTTCCGGTCAATCATATCCCGGTTTTGATCAAGCAAGCTATGAAAGGAGATTACCTCGTTTCGCTCGAGGCACTGACCGTGATCGAGAACATCGAAGCACAGATCGATCAGGAAATCTGGCAGAATGCATCAGACGACCTCGATTATTTTCTCAATGAGCACGGCGATGAACCCCACGCCGACCTTGTATACGAACTCAAACAAGTAATTTCATCCAGACTCCATGATTAAACAAATTCTCTTTTTGCTCGCAGTAACTGGAATCGCAGTTGTACAAGTTAGTTGTACTTCAGATCAATCTAGTCGTAGTCAGTCGAAGCCATTAGAACCATATACGCTAGAGCGCGACACCTTCTACTTAGCAGATGAAGACTGCGTAAATGAGTGCACGTATATATCCCTTGATGTGCCCAAGCTGCGTGGTGGAGACGCCCAAGTGCGTGATGAGGTAAACAACTACATCGACAGACTTTGCTACGAATTGATCATGGGCGAAGTGAATGTGGAGATCGATACCATGAATTACCAGGCGCTTTGCGCTTCGTTTATTGAAGGTCACGATTTATTCTTGATGGAATTTCCGGATAGTGAGGGATATTGGTATTACAAGCTAAACTCGGTATCGACTGAGCTCGGAAAGGATTTTATAGCGCTTATTATCACCACTGATTCTTATACAGGGGGAGCGCATCCAAATCAGTTTGTGATCGCGCGAACCTTGAGTCTCAAAGATGGGGAGGAGATCAGGGTTGAAGATATCTATGATCGGGATGGCTTGCTATCATTAGGAGAGCGGTATTTTCGAAATTTCCACGGAATCTCAGACACCACTAGTCTCAATGATAGCGGGTATATGTTTCCTGATGGGCAATTCGTTCTGCCTGAGAATTTGACACTTACAAAAGAAGGCGTCTTTTTCTTCTATAATTCCTATGAGGTAGCATCGTATGCCGAAGGACCAACGGTGTTCGTCTTGCCTTATGATTCCCTCGACGAAAAAATGTCAAAATAACACTTAGTATTGCGTACCTTTGCGGTCCCAAATCAACGAGGTAGGAGAGGTTGTTTTGATTGGTTATTGGTTAGTTTGAGGAGAGAGAAGGATTTGGGTTAAACATTTAGATCGTTGAGTATGTGAGGTCTACATGCTTAGCAAAGAACACGAAAACCCCGGCTTATGTCGGGGTTTTCAATTTTCTAAGGGCGGGTTTTCTAGTTTGAAAAGTGGAAACCCGCGTCTCGCAATATTTTCGTGTCGCCATCGCAGCATGCTAACACAAAATCGTGAAGCCGCTTGATGCTTTCTAGGAGCTTTTGTTCTGCAATATGGCAGACTTCCCTGGCTTTTTCACTACCGAAGGAAGCGAGCAAAATGGCTTGTTCTAGTTCGGTGCTAGCTGTTTCAAGCTGAATTCTTTCGGGGGTATGCATCGAGAGAATTGTGCCCCACGCCATTCCTTCTTCAATTTGCTTGGCTAAGGAGAGAAGCTTTGAAGCATCCCATGATCTGTTTTGGTCGTAGATTGGTAGCATGTTTCATAGTTTTCAGTTCCTTACGGATTTTTTGCTCTAGAAGTTACGTGATGCTGATAACAATGGATATGTCTTACCCTTCAAGGGTTCCGAACCCTTGAAGGGTAAGACACCGTTTTTTCACGGGAATGCTCGCAACTCGTGAATAGAAGGCTCAGGATTTCATAGCTTTAGAAGTTAAACTCTTCAAATCGATATGTTCGAGTGTATCGATGTATTTGATATTCAAGCTTTATAATGCGATGGATTGAGCGAGGAGCACTTCAATTCAGTTGTCATGGAGGATAAAAAGGCCATTTTAATTCCCGGAGGTGTGTACCATGTTTACAACAGGGCAAATGGGAGCGAACAGGTTTTCTTGAATAAAGGAAACTATGCTTTCTTTTTAGAAAAGTACCAGAAATATATCACTCCTTTTACTGAAACGTTCTGTTATTGTCTCATGCCGAATCATTTTCACTTTTTGATCAGAATAAAGGATGTCAAGGAAGTAGATGAAGTTATTGATTTATCCAATTCTCGAAGCATCCAAGGATTTAAAAAACTTGAAGGAATTGAGAAGCAGGCTCAGAGATCAGCGTATTTATCTAGGCAATTCTCTCATTTGTTTAATTCTTATGTTCAGGCTTTCAACAAGCAGCACGGAAGAAAGGGGAGTTTATTGATGCACCCTTACAAGCGAAAAAGAGTAAATGATATTAACTACTTGCGCAATCTTATTGTTTATATCCATCGAAATCCAGTGGAAGCCCATCTTGTAAATAATCTTCACGACTGGAAGTTTAGTTCGTACAGAGCTTTTACATCAAACGAGCCTTTTACTGTACGAAAGGAAGCAGTGATCGAAGCTTTTGGTGGGGAGTCCAACTTTATAAATTGTCATGAATCATACCCATCAAGGGTTTGGAACCCTTAAAGGGTATGACTCACAAACCACATCTCCATTTCACCTTTGCCTTTTACCACGACCTTGCCCCGGTTTTCAAAGCTGAATTCTGGCTCGTTTTTAACGAGGTCGTATGTCGCTTTACTGATGTTAACCTTACCTTTTTGTCCAGTGTTTTCCAAACGGTTGGCTGTATTCACCGTATCACCCCACACGTCGTATTGAAACTTTTTTACCCCGACTATTCCGGCTACTACAGGACCGGTGTGTATTCCTAGGCGCATTTCGAAAAAGGGCTCTTTTTTGAAGCGTTTTTCTTCAGCGCGCTTTCGCATGTAGTCCTGCATGTCGATGGCGGCTAGAACGGTATTTTTTGCTGAGTCACCATTCGTTCCGGCAAGCCCTCCTGCAGCCATATATGCGTCACCAATCGTTTTGATTTTCTCAATTCCACGATGCGTAGTAATCTGGTCAAATGCTTCGAAGCAAGCGTTTATTTCTTCAACGAGTTCTTTGGCATTGAGTCTCGCAGACTCTTGAGTGAATGCAACAAAATCGGTAAAAAGAATGCTCACGTTTTCGTACTCTTTGGCTTCTGCGCGGCCATGTTCTTTAAGTTCGGCGGCGATGTTCTTGGGCAGAATATTGAGTAGAAGGGACTCAGACCGATTACGCTCACGGGCTATTTTTTTGCGTTGTTGATAGAATACCGCAGCAAATACCAAGACGAGTAGAAAGCCACCGAGCAATATGTTTCGTTGCAAACGCTCTTGCTCTAACTTTTTCTCATTCAAGGCCATTTCCATTTGTCTTTTCGACTCTTGTGCTTTGAGCTTTTGTTGATATTCGAATTGCCCGCTCATTTCTGTGAGCCGTTGCAGGACCCTGTCATTCATGGTAGATTCCACCAAAGCATTGAGTGCCTTCAGGTAGAAGTAGGCGCTGTCGATCTTTTCTTGGGCATAGAATGCTTCGTGGAGTGTTTCTTCTGCATCTCGCAGATATAAGGCCGTAGCCCCTCGCCCCAGAGAGTGCTGGTAGGCATATCGGGCATACTCAATAGCGGCCTGATGGTTTCCCATCTGCAAATGGGCTTTGGCCAAGAAGGCGTAGATTGGCGTGAATTTTTCCTGATGAATTAAAGCGGAGTATTCTCGAAAAGCTTCTTCAAAGAGCCTTATTGCTTCTTCTGGTTCTCCTTTATTGGAGTACATCTTGCCTTTGAATGTCAAAACCTGAAGGTGGAATAGACTGTCTGCTCTAGGAACTTCATTGGAAGCCATTTCAAACATCTCTTTGGCTTCGCCAAAATAGCCGAGCTCAGAATATGAAATGGCAAGAAGGTATTGAGCCAATCCATGCAGGTGCTCTTCCGTTTGGTTTGAATTTAAAACAGACTGGAAATACGGGATGGCACCTTGAAAATTGTGAATCTCGTAGTTTACGAGCCCGAGCTGCAAGTTTACCATAGCCATGCCAATGGAATCTTCTAAGGCAGAATAGATGGAAAGGCTTTCGAGAAAAAGTTTGGTAGGTGTATCTCGAGGACTGAGTTCGCGAAACTCTACTTTTCCCAATAGAAGGAGAGATTTGGCTTCAGATTTTTCATCGCCTGCCTGCTTTGAGCACCTTACTGCCTGCTTGAGCCACACTCTGGCGGAGTCTAGTTTATTTGCATCAAGGAAATCTTCGCCCTGGCTAATGCTATGCTCCAAGTCTACGTTTAAGCACGATCGCTCCGGTGCTGACTTTACCTGACATCGCAGGCTGAGTGCGGTGACAAAGAATAGCAGGAATATGCCCCGAAGACGGACATTATTTCTGAACCGGCTCGATTGTCGAAGATAGCCTTCAGTTTTCATTTCAATGAGAAACTATCGTCCTGGAAAGCAAAGATAGTTGGATTCTACACCACAGGCTGTGGGGCAGGGCTCTCCCCGTTTTTTAGCTCCCATGCCCTCTAGTCTGTCATTCGATACCTTATAGGCTTGTGCTTCAAAGTTGCCGCTCTGTTCAGCCAGATAGGAAAACACAATCCCTCCGTCAGGAATATTTCCCAACATAGATTTTATAATGTCGTCGCTGAAATCGACAACAAACCCATCCCGCAATTGGGTGTAGGCCGCGCACCGCTCTTTTGCTTGATTTTTGTTTAATCCAGTACTTGTAGGTTTCACGTCTTGGAGGCCCGTGTACATTTGGTATGGACCAGACCGATCCAAAGTGAATGGCAATTCTGCCCCTGAGGCGTCAATACCGACGATCATCGTTGAAGGGTTCCCTCCTTTGTCAATGACTGGATAGATTCTGATGCCTTTGCACTTTTCAAGGTCAAGGATTTCAGTCAAAGTTTGGCTGGTGTAGTACGTGAGTGGGAAGGAGCCGCCAAATTGTCCATTGCCTGATTTATTGGAACAACAAGACATTAAAATTAAACACAGCAAAATGTTTTTCATAATCACGGGGTTTGGTTGGTCGGTGATTAAAATACTAAAAAATTAAGTGTGGGACACCCCTTTGAAGGGGTAATGGGTTGAAAAACAGGGTGGGGGAAGGGTGTTATTCTGGTGCGGTTGATTTCAAACGGGCGCCAACACGGAAGTGACTCTACTTATGAACACTGCATGGA
The DNA here is from genome assembly GCA_030427905.1 of Bacteroidia bacterium. Classification (GTDB taxonomy): domain Bacteria; phylum Bacteroidota; class Bacteroidia; order Flavobacteriales_D; family Cryomorphaceae; genus CBDDKU01. The sequence goes on along the minus strand of JAUICL010000003.1, from coordinate 201,800 downwards.
ATGCCGATATCACGGTACCAGATATTAAAACCCCAGCGGTAGCTACTTCTAGCCTATTTCAAATGAATGTGCTCCCTGAAATCCGCTTGATCACATTTCCTTCAAGGGTTTCACCCCTCTTCTCGCTGGCATACGAAATCTTCATTCGGGCTAGAGATTGTATTCCGGTTTTTTCTCTTCGGTATCAAAGATGTGGGGATAGTGTTCAACGAGCTTTTCGATCATAAAGTCTAAAGGCACATCATCGAAGAAACCGTAGTCGTCTGTGTACTCCATAAATTGGTTCCCATCACTATTGTAGGCTTGAAGAAAGGAGTTGTTTTCACCATCGAAGTCGAGCGGTTCGACGTGTAGTTTCTCGCAAAGCGTGCTGTTAAACGCTGGTGAACACTTTAGCCATTTCCCATTCAAAAATACATTGACCATACCGTGTGGGGTGAGCTCGTTAGACCCGAACTTTTCGGTCAAACGCTCCACGGCAATGTGATTTTTCACTTTTCCTAAATGGATGCGCGCGGGAATCCCCAAGCCGCGAAGGGCAGCAATCAATATGATCGATTTTTCGACACAGTTTCCACTTTCACTTTTCACCAAGTTGCTGGCTCTGTAATTCTCTTTTGAAAAGCTGATGTGGTAAGGGTTGTAAATCCATCCATCACGCACTCGCTCATAGAGTGCAATAGCGCGCTCTTTGTCAGAAAGGCGGGCATCTCGATATGGCTCGATAAGGGCCTGTATAGCGTCTGAATCAAAGTCGAAAAAGTACGACGACTCGGAATAGGTCATGTATGCGTAATCTTATGAATTCAGGTGATGTAAGCGGATTACTTGGGTTTAGTTTACATAGAAGCGTTTTACAACTACGCCGTAGTCTGTTTCGAACCTGAACAGGTATACGCCGCTTTTCATTTCCTGAACAGCAATTTTTGGAGAAGTGATCCCATCAATGGTTTGAACCACTTCACCAACAATATTCATCACTTGCACTGATTTCACTTTCTGAAATCTGTCGACAACGAGGCTGTTTGTTGCGCTGTTGAAATAGACGTTACCAAGGTCTAAGACTTCTTCTACCGGTAACAGAGCCTGGCAATCGCCCACCTTTTCGTAGAGTTCCGCTTCCGATTCGTTGGTCATGATGCGTTCCAAAATACGGTTGGGACATATTTTGTAGATGGCTGGGTAGAAATTGACATTGTAATCGACAAAGACGCCACGATCAGGATCTTCTACATCGAAGATGGGGTAGGGCGTTTCTTCCAGCCAGTTTCCTTGTGTGGTCCATGGGGGGCCATCTCCGATAAAGGCGTTGTGATGGTTCCACTGGTCGTGCTCAAGCGCCAGTACCATAATTTCATTAGTTCCTTCCGGACCGTAGGCATTGTATAGATTCTTCAATTTATTGGTCTGGTGATAGCTCCAGCACCCAGGGCAATGAGCGGCGAATATTTCGACAAAGACGGTCTTCCCTTCAGCGAGGTAATCGTAGAGCGTATGCTCCGTTCCGTAGTAGTCGGTCAAGGTGAAATCTGGTGCTGTGAGACCATCGCTGAGCTGCGCAAATCCGCTGACACCAATGAATAAGGAGAATAGGAGTAATACGTTTTTCATAAACCCGCGATTTGATAGCCGTGACTTGTAAAGATACGGAATATTGGGGTGAGATGCATGGGGTGGATTTGAAGCCGAAAGGGGGCTCTATTTATTTCCGTTCTCTCAATTTATCAAAGGGTCGCTCAAAAATGTTCTTTTGGAAATCCAGGCGGCTTGTTTTTCGTTTTCCAAGCATCGCGAATCCTGCTAAGATTGGTCCATAGAAAAGTATGAAATAGTTTCCTAAGTCGATAATTCCAGAGTAGGTGAGAAATGTCACACCTAACCCTAAAATGATCAGAGCATACCCTTTGATCCTAGGGTGAATTTTAAATTCTTTCGGCTTACTTCGGCTCTCGGTAAGGTACTCGAGAAATTGCCCATCGGCTTCTTTTATCAGTTTAGAAATTTCTTCTGCCGTCAACCCCTTCTTCCTCAGCTCCTGCTTTAGCTCAGATGAAGAGCGACCTTTTTTCTTCTCTGAAATGAGATGTTGAATAACTGGGTCACTTGAAGTTAATAGGTCAATATTTTTCTCTACTCCATTCAAGGTTTACGAAAAGCGTTTCTGATGATAACATAATTATAGTCTCGATACCGTCCATGACTATTGGACTAAGATAGGGGAACTTGGATTTTCTTGGAGCAGAGATATTAAAAAAACGGCTATAGCTGTGACGATCACAATTGATGCGATCACCAAAGCTCCTAAAAAGATCTTCTTTTCCTCAGCTAAGAAGTTCATTTCCAGTTTCCAGATACGGATATAGATAGTTTCGAATACTACCCCAAGAATGTACACGGCATTGCTGAGAAAAGCAGTAATTGTATAAAGTTTAATAGGAAAATTGTAGAAAGGCAGTTCATCACTAGCTATTTGACCATGGATGATTCCGAAAAGAAAACATCCAGAGAAAAGAACGACATTCAGCAAGACTAGTCTGAATATCATATAAAGTATGTTCAATGCTTTTGTTTTTCTTAACACGTCTCGCTGAAAATAAAATGCTTGATACTATGTCGCTAGGAGACTTTTCCAGCCAGATACTTCTGAACTTCATAAACATCAATACTTTTATTGAACTTCTTACTGATGGATGGAGTTTCTTCGCTAGACACCCATATTTTGAGTTCTGCATCTAAATCAAAAGTTCCGGCTGTTTCGAGAGAAAAGCGCGAAATACTCTTATAAGGTAAAGACTTGTATTCACGCTTGCTGCCCGTAAACCCCTGAACGTCTATTAGAATTAATCTTTTATTCGTAAACATAAAAGTGTCTCTCAGCAACTCAAATCCCAGTTCTACCTGTTCTTCATCCATCAGCAGTCGTCCGTACTTTTCTTCTAGTTTCTCACCAGAAACCTGGCTAGCATTGCCTAAAATCTTGTTGAATAGTCCCATATCTTAAATTTTGATGCAAGCGATCATCTCGATAGCCCACTCGATTCTATCTAAAATTCAATCTACTAAAAATTGATTTGACGGCGAAATTTGCATGGCTTTTCTGAGATATTTCAAATGCAAGTTTCCTATTATTTCTCAAACCAATTCCCCCTTTTATCCGTACCTTAACGAGTAGAAACCAGTAAAACATATTCCAACATATGGACAAGACAATAGAACCTGTAAACTTCAACGCGAGCCAAGATTTGATAAACCATGTAGGGGAGATCTTCGATAAGCTGACGAAGTACAACGACCGTATAGTTAAGGCCGATATTTACCTCAAATCTCTTCGCGAAACTCCTACTGGAGATAAATCTGTAGAAGTGCGCATTTTCCTACCTGGAAAAGACGTGTTTGTAGATCAGGCTGCCGAGAGTTTTATCTCTGCTGCTCAACAAGCGTTCGACCGTCTCAAGGTGATACTCACCAAGGAGAAGGAAAAACAACGATCACACTAAATGAATTTAATCTAGCTTAGCCAATGCCTGAAGAGTGGCTTCAATGCTCTCTTCGGGTGTGGCGCTGGATGCCCCCTTGTCAAAGGGCTCACCTACTATATTCTCGTAAAGCTCGATGTAACGCTGGGTGATCTCATTTACCCACGCATCGCTCATCGCTGGGACTTCCTGCCCATCTTTACCTTGAAAACCATTCTCGATCAACCACTCTCTTACAAACTCCTTTGAGAGCTGTTTTTGGCTTTCGCCATTTGCTTGTCGCTCGGCATAGCCATCGGCGTAGAAATACCGCGAAGAATCGGGTGTGTGGATTTCATCCATCAATACCACTTCGCCATCGCGCAGACCAAACTCATACTTCGTATCCACTAGAATCAATCCCTTCTGGGCTGCCATTTCGGTACCGCGCTGAAAAAGTTCGCGGGTGTATCGCTCCATGGTTTCGTAGTGTTCTTGTGGTACGATTCCCTGAGCCAAGATATCTTCACGCGAAATGTCTTCATCGTGCCCTTCGTCGGCCTTGGTAGCCGGGGTGATGATGGGCTCTGGAAACTTATCGTGTTCCTTCATCCCTTCGGGTAAAGCCACACCACAAAGAATTCGCTCGCCAGATTTATAAGTACGCCATGCGTGACCTGTCAGGTATCCGCGTATGACCATCTCTACCTTAAAAGGCTCGCAACGGTGGCCAATAGCCACTTGAGGGGCTGGAGTGTCAACCAACCAGTTGGGGCAGATGTCTTCAGTAGCTTTCAGAAACTTGGCGGCAATCTGATTTAAAATGGCTCCCTTAAATGGAATAGTACGCGGGAGAATTACATCAAAAGCAGAGATGCGATCGCTCGCAACCATGACCAATACATCGTTGGGAAGGGTGTAGACATCGCGGACTTTACCGTGGTATACGTTCTCTACGCCTGGGAAATTAAATTCTCCCTTCTCATTCATTACTGTCATGGTTATCTTTCTCTTTTTCGAATGCTTGAATAATTTGCTTTACGAGTCGGTGTCTGATCACGTCCTTCTCGTTGAGGTGTATCACCCCAATTCCCTTGATTTTTTCTAGGTAACTCAGAGCACGAGCCAAACCACTTTGCTGCTTTCGCGGTAGGTCGATCTGCGTCATATCGCCCGTAATCACAAAGCGAGCCGATTGCCCCATCCGGGTCAAAAACATCTTGAGCTGCGAGTGGGTAGCGTTTTGCGCTTCGTCGAGAATCACAAATGCATTGTCGAGCGTGCGCCCACGCATGTAGGCCAAAGGTGCAATTTGTATCGTTCCGCTTTCCAGAAAATCCCTCAGTCGCTCTGGTGGAATCATATCGCGGAGCGCATCGTAAAGGGGTTGGAGATATGGATCGAGTTTGTCTTTCAAGTCACCGGGCAAAAAACCGAGATTTTCGCCAGCTTCCACCGCCGGGCGTGTCAAGATGATCTTCCGAACTTCTTTCCGCTTCAATGCTCTTACCGCCAAGGCCACGGCTGTGTAGGTTTTTCCTGTACCTGCTGGCCCAATGGCAAAAACCATATCGTTTTTATCGCAAAGGGCCACCATCTTGCGCTGGTTGGCTGTGCGCGCCTTCACTTGCAACCCGCTATTACCGTGCACGAGCACATCACCACCTTTGCTGTCCTTTAGTACATCATTGGCATCGCTCACTAGCAGACGCTCGATGTTTCCTTCCGTCAGGCGGTTGTACTTGTCGAGGTGTTCGAGAAAAAGCTGAATCTTTCCTTCAAAAATATCTAGTTCGTCTTCATCGCCAATGGCTTTCACCATATTGCCACGAGCAATGAGCTTCAGCTTGGGAAAGTGTTTAGAGATAAAGTGAAACTTCTCATTGTTGACACCGAGTAGTTCTCTCGGATCAATTGATTCTATTGGGATAATTCGTTCGCTCAATACGATAATTCTGTTCGGGTAAAGGGAATTTTAATGCTCGGTTTCCGATGGTGAAATTTACTTACTTTTGAAGCCGAAAATAATCAATATTTCTTCGATTTTATCGCACCACAGACGGGAGATTTCCAAGATGAATATTCTGACACTAACATCTGATCTCGGCACGAGAGACTACTATCTCGCTGCGGTGAAGGCCGCCGCTTTAAAGGCGGTTCCAGAATTAAACTGGGTTGATATTTCGCATCACATTCCACCATTTGATATGGCAAAGGCTGCCTTTGTGTTGAAAAATGTTTGGAAGGAATTTCCCGAAGGTACCATCCATCTAGTAGGGGTTGAGACCGACTGGGGCCACGACACGCCTTATGTGGTGATCCAACACATGGGCCACTATTTCATCGGTACCGATAATGGGTTTTTCTCTCTGCTTTTTGGCGAAACGAAAGTAGATGGTGTTTATCGGGTCAATATGCGCGGTGATGAAGACCTGAGTTTTCCTACCAAGACCATTTTCATTCCACTTGCGGCGCGCATTTTTGCGGGAGAAGACTTGGAATCATTCGCCGATCGCGAAGAGCATTTTAAAACCAGATCGACTTTTATTCCTGTTGTCGAGCACAACGCACTAAAAGGCATCGCCATATACATCGATGCTTACGGCAATGTCGTGACAAATATCACGAGAGACCAGTTTGATGCTTTCGTTGCTGGTCGAGATTTTCAAATAGTGGTGAACAGAACAGACGCGGTGTTAAGCACTATTTCGCGCACGTATTCGGAAGTGCCACAAGGCGAGGTAGTAGCGTTATTTACCAGCGAAGGATTTCTTGAAATCGCCATCAATAGAGGGGTAGAAGGTAGTGGTGGTGGAGCAGCTGGGCTCCTGGGAATCAAGCTCCAGGATATGATCAGAGTGGAGCTGGGCTACTAGCTATTCCAGATTTTCCAACTCGCTTCGGCTTGCAATTTCAGCATGCTCAGCCCGTTCACAGCAATTGCACCTTGTTCCTTGGCCAGTTTCAAGAATTTAGTCTCCGAAGGATTGTAGACCAAATCAAAGGCTAAGTGATTTACCGTGAAGGCTTCATAAGGAATAGGTGGTGCTTGGTCAATCTGGGCTAGGGATCCTAGTGGTGTAGTGTTTACGACGAGTTTGAATACCCCAATCGCAAATTCGTTGATACTCGAGTAGGCCAAATGGTTTTCCTTCTCGGGATTCCTCGTAGCGAAGACCACATCGATTCCCAGCCGCGTCAAGGCGTATGCTACCGCTTTGCTGCTACCACCGGTTCCCAAAATCAAAGCTTTTTCCATGCCGTGTGCGAGGAATGGCTTGATGCTTTGACCAAATCCGATCCAGTCGGTATTGTAGCCTACAAGTTCCTTCCCCTCGCGTTTGATGGTATTCACTGCGCCGATGGCTCGAGCGTCACTGCTCAGCTTGTCGATGCAGGGAATGACCGTTTCCTTGAAGGGCATGGTGACATTGATGCCTACTAAGCTTGAATCGCGCTCAAAGAGTTGCGACACATCAGCTGGGGTCGAAATGTCTAGATTTTGATACTTAGCATCAATGTCAAGCCGTTCAAACTTATCTGCAAAGTAGCCTACCGAGAAGGAGTGGGCGAGATTGGTCCCTATGAGTCCATAGGATTTCATTTATGCTTTGCGTTTGGCCGTTCGTTCTAGGCCCCAAATCACGGCAAATCCAATAAGCGCCATAGCCAATGCTATACCCAAAAAGGACTCTTGTCCGGTTAGCTCAGCGAAGCTGAATGGGCTCACGTTGTCGGTGACAAGGGCAATTTTTTCTTCATCTACTTCTCCTTCGTGTTTGATAAACCACTCAGAAACGTGCTTCCAAGGCCAAATTTTGGCCAGAGAACCTACCAGAAAACCGGTAAGGGTAGCAACGGTTAAGTCGTGGTATTTGGCGAAAAGCCACTTCAAAAGTCGACTAAATGAGAGCAGGCCTACTCCAGCACCACAGAGAAAAGTGATGACCTTGATTATATCGCGATCGTTGACGGCTTGGAGCACGGTAATGTACGATCCAAGAATGATTAGTAGGAAGCTTCCCGAAATTCCCGGAAGAATCATGGCGCAAATGGCAATCATTCCAGAAAGTGCCAAATACCACAGCGATCCCGGATCTTGAGTGGGCGGGATATTGATCACCCAATAAGCGATTAGGGCTCCCAGAATCGCAAAAAGGAAATTGAAGTAGGTTTTGACTTTGATTTGCTTCCAAACCAGTGGGATACTCGCTACGACTAACCCAAAAAAGAACGACCAGGTGGCAATACCGTAATGCTCCAAGCAGATAGATATAAGCTTCGCAAGCGAAAGGATGCTGGTAAATACGCCTGCGAACAGAACGGCCAAAAAGTTCCCGTTTATCGACTTCCAAAATGACCCAAAGCCTTCACTAAATAGTCTTTTGAGATTATTTAGATTGAAGGCGTTTATCGATTCAATAAGCTCTTCGTAAATCCCTGAAATAAAAGCAATGGTTCCGCCAGAAACGCCAGGGACAACGTCGGCTGCGCCCATGCCCATTCCCTTCAGGTAAAGAAGGACGTAGTCCTTAATACTTCGCATTAATACACTTCGATTTCAGGATCGATATCCGATGCCCAAGCTTCTATTCCACCTTCTAGGTTGAAAACGTTGGTCAATTGAAACTGGGTTTCGAGTGCGTAAACCATTGCAGTTGCGCGTTTTCCGCTTTTGCAATGAACCACTACGGTACAATCCTTTCTCACTTCGTCTAGTCGGCTCATAACTTCGGCCATAGGGATGTGCAAGCCGCCAATATTTCCCGATTCCACTTCGTGATCTTCACGAATGTCGATCACTTGAATATCTTCTCCACGGTCCAGTCTCTCCTTGAGTTCTTTCGGGGTCATAGATTTCATCTCTGGGGGTAATTACGGTTTTATCTGGTCTGCGATTTCCTTTGGAAGGTGCTCGAAGAACGTGTCACCTCTTAAACCTATTCTCAAGGTTTCGCAAGGGATGACATCATGCGGTGCGATATTTCCAAGATTTACATTGGCTCCGATAAGCTTGATAAACCAAACTTGTTGGGCTTTTTGTGGAGCTTCCCAAAGAATGTTTTCGGCAGCTACTTTCGCCAAGATCTTATTGACCAAAACAACGTGAGCCGTTCCATTGGGTCTGTATATCCCCACGTTACCACTCTCGCGAGCTTCTGCTATGACTTTCCAAGAACCGGCAGCCAGCTCTGTTTCCATCATTTTCACCCACTTTCCAGGAGCGATTAGGATTCCTTCTTCTTTCGAACCTACTTCTGATAGAACGCGGAAGTCCTTAGCCAGTTCTGAGATGTATTCTAACTTCTTGTCGTGTGGGATGTGGATCGATCCGTCCGAAACTTCCACCGTTTCGAGATTTAGATCTCGGAGTAGCTTGCGGTACTCATCGAACATATCACGAGCAATGAAGGCTTCAAAAAGGGTTCCCCCCAGATATACCATCAAATTTTGCGAGTGGTAAAAGTCGATTTTTTCTTTCAGACTTCTCGAAACGTATGATGTTCCAAAACCGAGTTTGATAAGGTCGGTCAGGTGGCCACTGGTTTCCACAAGGTTTCGAGCACCGTTCATGCTCAGTCCCTTATCCATGACCATAGTCAATCCGTTTGATCGCGGTTGTTCCGTTCTCTCCGGAATAAAGGGGAGATTAAAATTCATTTTCGTTTGGGTTCTCTTGGGTAAAAAGGTCAATCAAGCCTGCAATATTCGCAATTTGCAGGGCATTAGGAAAGATTGACTCAAAATATTTACCACCAGATGGGTCTGAAGAGAGGGATTGGGCCAAGAGATTAGTCCCTTCCATCATTCGTCCATCCTTAATGAGATACATGATTCTGTTGAGTTCCAGGTCTCGTTCGGTAACGAATATCTTCAAACCTTCTTCTACTGTCAATAAGGCTTCACCAGGGCCGTAGAGCTCATCTTTTACCTTTCCAAAACCGATCCACGACTCGGGATCATCGGGAAAGGCAATGGTCATGTGCATATAGGCCTTCTCGGCTTCTTCCAGATTATTCACCTTAACCAGGAGTTCGGCATAAATGTGCCAATTGTCCATGTTGGTTTTGTCATACTGGATAGCGTCGCGGTAGTAGGCGATGGCTTCGGTATTGCGCTCTTCAAACTCGCGAAGGGCACCTAACCCCATCAGGGCGTCTACGTAGTGCTCGTCGATAGACAAAGCGTGCTTGTAGTGGTACTCTGCCGAAACGTGGTCTGACATCCGCTCAAAACACTCACCGATAGCTGTGTGCACCATGGGATTGTCGGCATCGTAGGCAAAGGTTTCGCTATAAGCTTCTATCGCCAGAGCATCCATGTCACATGCAGTGAACATGTTACCTTTAAGGATGTATGCGTTGGTGAAATCTGGTTTGATAGCAATGGCAAAACCTACCGTTTCAATGGCCTTTTCAAAAAGACCGAGTTTCTCGTAGCACAAGGCCAAATTGTACCAGGCTACAAAGTTGTACGGGTAATTGTCGAGATAGGAGATGAAAAAGTCGGCTCCGTTTTCCAAATCTTGAGCCATATCGTAGCAATATCCCAGCTCAAAAAGGCTGGCGTCGTGATCTGGATTTATTTCCAACGATTGCTTTAGGCTGGTAATGGCGCCTTTGTAATCTTCTACCAATTCTTGCTCAAAAGCTAGATCCAAGTAAATCTCTTCTTTGTTGTCGGGCGTTGCTTTAAGCGCCTTGAGCAAACAAGCTTTCGTGCCTTCGTGATCGCTCAGGTTTCGGTGCACCACTGCTTTGAAAAGCAGAAGCTCTGTATTGGTCGGCTCAGAAGCTTCTAATACATTTAAAATTCTGAGCGCCGCCTTTGGCTCATTGAGCTGAAGGAGTACGTGTGCTTGCTTTAATTTGATTCCCGAGCTTGCCGGGTGTAGCTCCAGTCCGTGCTGGATGGCTAAATTTGCTCTGGTATGATCGCCGTTTTCCAGGAAGTGATCTGCTAGTAATTCTATCTCGTCCACATCGAAGAAAAAACGGGTTTTCAACTTCAACATGTCCTCAAACTTCTCAATCAAAACTGGGTTTGATTCCTGAAAAAAACTGTTCGAATGTCCTGTCATAGTTAACTTGTCTAGTGCGATCCATTTCAAATTTAGGAAAGTTGAACCCCTATGTCATTAGGTTCCAAATATTGTTTTTAACAACTTGTTTTCCCGAATTTGACCTTCTACTTAATCTATTGCTCTTCCGCAACTAGTGCTACAAAGGTACGCTTTTTCGAATCGGAATCCAGAGGGCCATCGTTGAAAAAATGGCCAATATTGGACGAGTCTTCCTCGATGGAATTCTACCTTTGCAAAAAATATGAATTCGTGACTTTAATCAAATCAATTTCAGGTATTCGCGGAACCATCGGTGGAAAATCAGGCGATAACCTTACTCCTTTAGATATAGTGAAGTTTGCATCGGCTTATGGTCAGATGCTCAAAAACGCTCACCCCGAAACCCGCGTGAAAGTGGTTATTGGTCGCGATGCACGGATGAGTGGTGAAATGGTCAGCAATCTGGTTTCTTCGAGCCTCGTGGGCTTGGGTATAGATGTGGTAGACCTGGGCTTGAGTACCACACCTACAGTAGAGCTTGCCGTGCCAATGGAAAAAGCGCAGGGTGGTATCATTCTTACTGCCAGTCACAATCCAGCTCAATGGAACGCCTTGAAGCTACTCAATCATCTCGGAGAGTTTATTTCTGGCGAAGCAGGGCAAGAGGTTATTGAAATGGCCGAACAAGCCGATTTCGATTTTGCCGACGTTACTGAGTTGGGCTCGATCACTGCCAATGATACTTATCTGGAAAAGCATATACAGGCCGTTTTGGACTATCCTTTAGTAGATGTCGAAGCCATAAAACAGGCTAAATTCAAGATTGCCGTCGATGCTGTGAATAGTACAGGGGGTATCTTTGTGCCAGTCTTGCTAAAAGCCTTGGGAGTTGACCAGCAAGAGCTCATGTACTGTGAGCCAACAGGGAATTTCCCGCACAATCCAGAGCCACTTCCCGAGCACTTGACTGATTTGACATCTGCTGTAGTTGAAAAGGGCTGTCACCTTGGAATCACAGTCGACCCCGACGTAGATCGTTTGGCTTTCGTGTCTGACAATGGAAACGTGTTTGGCGAAGAGTACACTCTTGTAGCTGTGGCCGATTACGTTCTTTCTCAGAGAAAGGGGGGAGCCGTATCCAATCTGTCGAGCACTCGAGCTTTGCGCGATGTTTGTGAGAAGCATGGGTGCGAGTACCAGGCATCGGCAGTTGGAGAAGTCAATGTGGTAGCGAAGATGAAGGATATCAATGCCGTAATAGGTGGCGAAGGAAACGGTGGAATCATCGTACCCGACTTTCACTACGGAAGAGATGCTTTGATCGGAATTGGGTTGTTTCTCACGCATTTGGCTAAAAGTGGGCTTACTGCATCAGAATTGAGAGCTTCATATCCGAATTACCATATTTCTAAGAATAAAATTGAGCTTACCCCAGAATTGAACGTCGATGAAGTATTGATGAAGGTGGAAGCCAAGTATAGCGATAAGCCTGTGAATACGATAGATGGGGTGAAAATAGAGTTTGATAAGGAGTGGGTTCACCTGCGCAAATCAAATACCGAACCCATCATCAGAGTTTATGCGGAGAGCAATTCTGAAGAGTCAGCAATCCAATTAGCAGAGTCAATAAAAAGTGACATTAAGAGCCTTATTTCTTAATTTAGCGCGCTCGAAAAATCATTCTGCATGGAAGTATACTTAGATAATGCGGCTACTACACCCATAGCCCCAGAAGTGGTTGATGCCATGATGCCTTTCTTGAAAAGTCATTTTGGAAATCCAAGTAGTACACATCATTATGGACGTAAGACCAAGTCGGCAATCGAAACATCACGAAAGACGATTGCCAAGCTGCTCAACTGTTCGCCGATGGAGATTTTCTTCACTTCTGGTGGTACAGAAGCAGATAATATGGCCATTACAGGTGCCATTTTACAGCTTGGGGTAAAGCATATCATTTCATCGGAGATGGAGCACCACGCTGTGTTGCATTCACTCGATTTTTGCGAGAAGCAATATGGAGTAAAGGTGAGCAAGGTGAGATTAGATCACATGGGGCATGTAGATCTGGATCATCTTAAAGAGCTCATTAACTCTACTGAAGAGAAGACTTTGGTATCGCTTATGCACGCCAACAACGAAGTTGGTACCATGATCGATATCCATGAAATTGGCCGAATTTGTAAAGATAACGGAGCCTATTTCCATTCAGATACTGTGCAGACCATGGGGCATTACACCATGGATTTGGCCGAAATGCCGGTTGATTTTATCACCGGGGCGGCTCATAAATTCCACGGGCCTAAGGGTATTGGCTTTTTGTTTGTGCGCAAAGGCATCCACGTAGACGGACTGATACACGGTGGTGCCCAGGAGCGCAGCGTGCGTGCTGGTACGGAGAACTTGTATGGAATCGTAGGAATGGCAAAGGCTCTAGAGCTCTGCTACGAGGATATGGATGGACATATCGCTCATGTACAAGGGTTGAAAGATTATATGAAGTCCAAGCTCCAGTTGAGTATTCCTGGAGTGGAAGTAAATGGCTGTCCGGTGCGAAGTCTGTACACCGTACTCAACGTCAAACTTCCAAAAACACAAAATGCGGGAATGCTTCTTTTCTTGCTTGATATTGATGGAATAGCTTGTTCGAGTGGTAGCGCTTGCTCGAGTGGGAGCAGCAAAGTGTCGCATGTACTCGAAGCACTCGAAGTGGATTCGCTTTCACCGAGTATCCGGTTCTCATTCAGTCGATACACCACCAAGGAAGAGATCGATTACGCAGTGGAGCGCTTATCGCACCACATGATTCTCGAAGAAGAAATAGCTTAGGGGATTTGAAACCAAAAGAAAAGCGATCAGCCATGCCGATCGCTTTTTTTATGTTCTTATGTCAGCCTAGCTCTCCTTGGGGCTCTCGGCTTTGTTTTTTTGTTCAAATAATTCGGGGTCAAATCCGAAAAGCCGATCCTTTTTGATCATCACATCGACGTAGTTCGGAACCATTTTCTCCCATCCCGATACCCCGTTTTTAATCATCTGTAGGGCTTCACGACTCTGAATCCACAACACCTCCGGATCGAAATCTTGTAGATCTACTACGCGACCGTTGTTTATCAGGTAATCGTAGAGCGGACGCAGACGTGGGTGAACGACAATGTTGGAGCTCGTGAGCAATTCGTTCTCTTTTTCGCCTTGAGATGGATAGAGGTATACTTTGAGGTCTCGCGTAAACAAGACACCGAAAGCTTCTAGGATACCCCCGTTCAAATCGCGGTAATACTTCTCGTTGAAAAGTTCGATCATGTGATTCACACCCATAATCAAGCCCATACGTTTCTTGGTAAACGTAGAGAAGTACTGAATGAGTTTGTAATATTCCGAGTAGTTCGAAATCATTACCGTCTGCCCCAAAGAGCAAAGAATATCTGCACGGTCGAGGAAATCTTGCTCATCAATGCTCCCATCGGCCTTCAAGTTGCTGAGCGTTATTTCAAATAAGACTTTCAGATCGTCCGGGTCTACGCGGTTTTCTTTCACGAAGGCATTGTACCCATTGATAATCATGTCAATATTGACCTTGGTTACCGGGCGGAAGCTTCCGCGAATTGCTAAGATGTTTTTCTTGTAAAGTAGATCGGCGGGCTGTAAGTTTTTGCCATCAGGGCTGAAAATAACCGCATCGGTCATTCCATTCTTAACGAGCTGAAGGCTAAGTAGTCGGTTGTCTACTTGCTCAAAGTCGGGTCCTTCCATCGAAATCATATCGATTTCGATCTGGTCACGATCTAAGTTGTCGTAGAGCGACTTCAAAAACTCAGTGGGATTCTGGTAGTAGAAGTAACAGCCATAAAGCATGTTTACCCCGATCACCCCGATCGTTTCTTGTTGAAGCGCCGCGTCGTTCTCATGCAAATGCACGTGGCAGATTACTTCATTTGGCGCTTTCTCAGGACTCGTTTGGAATTTGATTCCCATCCAGCCGTGGCCCTTGTATCGCTTCTTAAAGTCGATGGTGGCTACCGTATTGGCATAAGAAAAGAACTTTTTAGATGGATGTACATCGCGATTCAGACGCTCTTCCGTCAAGCCATACTCGTGGTTTATCATCTTCCGAAGCCTCGGCTCGCAGACATATCTATTCTTTTCTTCCTTTCCATAGATCGCATCGCTTACATCCTTGTCGTATGCCGACATGGTTTTCGCAATGGTCCCGGAAGCACCACCAGCCCTAAAAAAGTGACGCACAACTTCTTGTCCGGCGCCAATCTCCGAGAAGGTTCCGTAAATGCTAGGATCTAAGTTTAATCTTAGCGCTTTTTGTTTGGCTGTGAGAATGACCCGTTCCAATAGTTCTTTCTAACTTTAATCCGGTACAATATTAGGGTGTTTCGATAAAAGAACATAGATTTTACAGACCTTTTTCGAAGCTTTTCCGAAGGACTTATACATGGAGAAAAAACTGACATTTTTAGGAACGGGAACATCACAAGGTGTGCCCGTTATTGGTTGTCAATGTGCGGTTTGTAAGTCGGTAGATCCGAGGGATAATCGGTTGCGTACATCGGCCTTGATTTCGGTTGGTGATAAGCATATTGTAATCGATACCGGACCAGATTTTCGTCAGCAAATGCTCAGAACTGGTATTCGAGATTTGCAAGGGGTCGTATTCACCCATGCACATAAAGATCACATTGCCGGATTAGATGATGTGCGTGCTTTTAACTTTCTCAATAAACGAGCCATGGACATCTACGCTACACCCGATGTGCAGGATGCGCTGAAACGGGAGTTTCACTACGTATTTAGCGATTTTAAATATCCAGGTATTCCCCAGCTCAATCTCCAGTCCATAAACAAGGATAGTCCGTTTGATGTGAATGGTGTGGGCTTCATTCCCATTGAGGTGATGCATTACAAGTTGCCAGTACTCGGTTTTCGAGTGTCAGATATGGCTTACATTACCGATGCAAACTACATTGCGCCAGAGGAGATGGAGAAACTTGAAGGTTTGGACGTTTTGGTTTTGAATGCTCTGCGCAAGGAAAAGCACATATCGCATTTCACGCTGGATGAAGCTATTGAAGTGATAGAGAAATTAAAGCCGAAGAGAGCTTACTTGACGCATATTTCGCACCTGATGGGAAAGCATGCGGATGTAGCACGGGAACTGCCCGATGGGGTTTTTCTCGCTGAAGATGGGCTTGAAGTTGGTTTTTCCTAAAGGGTAGAAGCCTTGTACTGGCCTTTATTGACAATTCCGAGCACGCGGCCTTTCATTTTCACACCTTGGCTCATCGTATTATATGCTTTGGTGTTCATTTTAGATCGGTCTACTACGGTTTCTCCCGTTGGGGTAAACAGTGTGAGCTCTGCGGGCTCTCCTTCCGCAATTTCGGGTTGAGCAATATTGAGTATCGCACGCGGCCCTGTCGTAAATGTAGCGATTAGACGGTCCAGTGTTACACGACCTTCGCAGGTGTTCCAAATCATTGGAAAGAAAGTCTCAATATTGGCTTGGCCAAAATTGGCGTAGTCAAACTCGAGTTTTTTGTGTTCTTCGTCTTCTGGGCTGTGGTCTGAGCTGATCACGTCAATCTCGCCAGCTTCGAGCTTTTCGATGATCGCAGCTTGGTTAGCCTCCGTTCGAAGCGGGGGTAAAACCTTGAAGAAGGAGTTGAAATTTTCGAGTTCAGACTCGTTAAAGGCCAAATGCGAGGCCGCCACTTCAGCAGTTACACTTACGCCATCTTTTTTAGCGCTCGTTACCAGGTCTATAGATTTAGCGGTAGAAAGTGGCCCGAGATGGAGCCTTCCACCTGTGTAGTCGGCAATGGTAAGGTCCCTGCGCACTTCCATTTCTTCTGAGATGGTGGGGATTCCTTTCAAGCCAAGCGATGTCGAAAGCGCACCTTCGTTCATTTGTCCATTGGGAATCAAAGTATCGTCATACGGAAATTGCAAAACGGCAGCATCGAAGTTTTTGCAATAGAGTAGGGCTCTTTGCAATAATCCCGATTCGGAGATGGCGTGTTTTCCATCGCCAAACCCAACGGCTCCCGCTAGGTACATGTCGTACATTTCTGCCATGCTTTTGCCTTCGCATCCTTGCGATACAGTTCCAATTGGGTAGAGTTTAACCAAGCTATCGCTAGCGCTTCCCAGCAGGTATTTGACCTGCCCTTTGGAGTCAATCGGTGGGTTGGTCTGAGCAGATGTGGCCACGGCAGTGAATCCACCATTGGCAGCTGCTTTGAGCCCCGATTGGATATCTTCTTTGATTTCATCGCCCGGGTCGCAAAAATTGGCACGCATGTCCATCCATCCAATGGATACGCAAAGCCCTTCTTCCGAAATTTCCACATCGGCCTTGTCGCTGATCTTTTCAGAAATAGAAGAGATTATTCCATCTTCAATCAAAATGTCTCTGACTTGGCCGTTCAGCGGGTGGCGGTTGTCGACTATGGTGGCTTGGGAGATTTTGATTTTCATGTGAGCGCTATTTCCAGAATCTTAAAATGAGTGACTCGATGAGCAGAAAACTCAATGCTAAAATTAGACAGATTTTCCATAGCTCCTTTTCGGTCGAAGCGGTATTTATTTCATTTTTAAAGTCGTCGGCAAGCCCGTTGAAGATTCGAATTTTGCCGAGACCATGCTTTTCCAGCTCTTCTGCGATTTCATCCGCATTGAATGAAGCTAAGTCTGATTCGCTTCTGTCGTAGTTCATTCCCACCGAGCCGATCCAATCGTCGTTTATTCTGACCTGATAGTTGCCAGCTTCTTCAATTCCTTGCGAGGCATCGATTTGTACTTTTCCCTCTCTAAATTGAAAGCCTGGAATGACATCCACGCTCTTACTTTCGTTGATCAGGTGCACAACCGATTCATCGGTTTGGACAAATTCATTGGGTAGGTTAAGGCTGAAAAGGCTTTTGCCAATTTTCTCGATTAAAGGGGTATTGCTTTTACTCAACTCGGCTATACGCAGCATGATTGGCACAAAAAGCGCATTGCGGCTCAGGCTATTTTCAGGCTGGCTCAGCGGAGTTGTGAGCACATAAGCCGTTCCGCCACCTTTTTGGTAGGAGGTCAAGAAAGGATCGCCATTTCCAAATTCGAGAATGGTATTTGACCGCGAGCGCGTGTTTTGAGAAAGGGGATTGTAAGCTCCAGAAGTTGGAAGCGCTACGTTCTTTGGAATCTTCTCAAATACACCTTCGAAAATCGGGTGCTCCACGTTGATTTCCCTTACTTGAAATTCTCCAGACCGCACTTCGCGCATAGCGTCACCATTCAGTTGAGCCAAAAATCCATTGTAAGAACTCAGATCCAGTTGGGCGCTTGGATTGACCAATACAGTACCACCATTCTGACAAAAAGTTGCCAACTCAGATGCCAATCCTGTGGGAATCTCATGGAGTTCATTTAAGATGACCAAATCTTGTTGGTTGAGCTTGCTGTAATCAATCTGATTGTACGCTGATTCTCGATACGCTATTAGCGAGTCGCTCTTGAAAACCGAACGGATTCCTTTGGGGCTCGATTCGCCCCCATTCACCAGAACCAATACATCTATTTGGTTGTAAACGGCGTATGAAAAATAGTACTCATCGTCGTACGTTACAGGATGGTCATCGACGTGTACACGGGTCTCTTTAATTCCCGGAGTGCTGTGTACAAAGTGCAGCGCTGTATCCACGGCGGTTTCGGCACCTGCGCCAATAGAGCCAATGGCTTTTTGTTCTCCGTTGATGATCAGTTTGACCGGGATGTCTGAAATAGGATTGGCACCCGTGTTGACAATCCGGATATTGAGTTTTTCGGAATTTCCGATCGTTCGGACCGGCGAATCAAACCATACTGTATCGATGAAAATATTGGCAGGGTATGCCCGCTCGATATGTACAAGGGAGTAAGTGATTGTGGAATCAACCGGTAAGTCTTCAAAGTTGAATTGCGACTTTTGAAAATCACTGATGATATAGGCCGACAGTCGATCACTTTCGCTATCTCTTAACAACTGATCATTTTGTCGCTCCACTATTTTAGAGAGCTGGTTGGTGCGCGGTGAGTACTCCGTTCGAGTAGCCCAATTAGCAAATGTCTCACTCGTAATGAAGTGCTGATGCTCCGACTTGAAGTCTTGCGTGAGGAGTTGGAACCGATCATCTACCTCGTGTGCCTGAACGATATCGATGGCTTTGTTTTTCCCAACTTCGAGGAGTTCACCAGACTCGCTTTCGCCCTGCATGCTAAAGGAGTTGTCGACAAAAACTGAAACCTGTCTTTTGCCCACTTTAGTAACTTGATCTTCGAGCGGAATGAATGGCTGAGCAAAGGCAAAAACGAGAGCTGCCAGAGCGAGCATTCGCATAGCGAGTACAAGGAAGTGCTTAAGCTTGTTCTGATTCTGAGTTTGGTGTTTGATTTCCTTTAGAAACCGAACATTGGTAAACTCGATTTTCTTGAAACGACGAAAATTGAAGAGGTGAACCAGGATAGGTATAGCGAGAGCAATGAGCGCGTACAGAAATCCGGGATACAAAAATTCCATCGGGTGTCAAATATACATGGAATACTTGAAGTAGAAATGCTAAAAATTCCTTCTGTTTTACTATTCGATTGGGATGGGGTCGAAAGCGTTAAATCCTTCTGGTGTGCGGTACTGATACTGATCGGTTTCCATATCCAATGCCACGATCTGACTTTTGTCTAACCCCTTGGTGTTGTAGTACAAAGTCTTGCCATCTTTGGACCAAGCCGGATTTTCGGCCAATTCTAGTTCGAACAAGAAATCTAATCCGGACTCGTATTCATAAATAGCAATGGAAGACTGGAAAGCGATAGCCAGTAAGCCTGTTGATGACCATTCGTAAGACTTAATCTCGATTTCGGTATTGAGCAGGGGAGTGCGCTCACCACTTTCCACATCGCAGCGGATCAGCGCAAAATTAATGGCATCAGTTTGCACATAAGAAATGCTGTTGGTACCAGGGATCATAGCGTGCTTGCTATTGCTGAACAAGGGGTCTGAAAGCTCTGTAACCAGGCTGTCTCTGATATTGAGTTTGTAGACGTTTTCATACCTATTTCGAAGGGATGTGAAAAACAAGGTGTTCGGGTCGGACTCGTGAAAGACGGGGTCGGCATCGATGGCTGGGTTGAAGGTGGCCTGATGTCTCTCTCCAGACTCGGTATTTAGTATGAAAATATCTCGATTTCCAGCTTTTCCAGACATGTATGCGAGCAGTTTACCGTCGCTCGACCAAGCGGGTGCAGCATCTAGTTCAGGGCTGTTGGTAAAGTTGCTGTCAACGCCAGTAACCAGATTCTTCACACGAATATCCCAATTGCCCATTTCTTCACTCAAGTAAGCTACTTGAGTTCCCGTTGGCGAAAGGGCTGGATTGAGCGCTTTAGAACTCCCAGAAGAAACCAAAGTCACGCTGTCGGCTTGATCTATTCTGAAGATCATAGCCACTCCGGTGTCTTTTGTGCTAAATAAAATCTCGGGTTGGGGTGCTGTGCAGCCAAAAATAAGGAAAGCGCCAAATAGCGCGGTGATCATTCTCATAAATTGGGGTAATTATTGAAGAGGTTTCATTCCTAAAACCTGTTCGGCAAAGATAGAAGCCGCAGCGAAAACTTCGGGTTGGGCGCCCGACTTTGGTCCATATGCGATCACATGGTCGCCAGCATCTGGAAATTCAACAAAACGCTTTTTTTCTTCCGGAGTACTCAGGCAACTATGCATCCATCGCATGGCGTCCACACGAACTACGGGGTCTTGGTGAATCTCGTCCTTGTAGTAGGCACCAGTGAAAACTGGGCAACGTACATCGCGAAATGTCTCTTCGGTACACGATGTTTCAATCAATTCCTGAAGGGCTACCACTGATTCAAGTCTGTATTTGGCATACCAATATTTCCGCGCTTCTTGGCTTGCTTCCAACTCTCGAAAGTTGCCCCCGAAGTACATTTTAGAAATCTGCAAACCCCATGGATTGTTGAGGAGAAAGGCCAGTGGATCGTTGACTTCGATATTGGGTGAAAAATTGATGCATCCAGCAATTTCTGGGTAGGTTGCTGCCAATTTCAAAGCGAGTGTTCCACCGGTTGATGTGCTCATCAAAATAACCTTTTTGCCGAGGCTTTTTCCGATGGCGTAGGCTTCCTTCGCCGAATTCCAGAGTCGGTCGGCTGTGAGGGCGTACATGGCATCGGTGGTATCAATACCGTGATCAGAAAGTCGAGCCAGAAACATATTGCACCCAAATTTTTTAGCAAAGTCGACATGGGTCGGGAACCCTTCGTGTTCGCTGGCCGAAAACCCGTGTAGGTAGACAATGGCATACTCGGTTTTAGCTTTGGTCTCCGCGTCGTTCCATAGAATTCTCGCTTCGTTGTCAGGCTTTACCTTGTGGCCTTGCTCCATGGCTTCTACGTACGTTTCGAGCGCTCCAGGTGTGTTTGGCACATCAGGAAGAGCGGGGGCGTACTCCGGTGTGGAAGGGGTAGGGCCGAGTAGGTAGATCAGGGCCAATGCGAGAATGGCTATTCCAAGTTTTTTCATAGGTGCCTTTGAAATTAAAACTTTTCGAACGCACCGAGACCAAAAAGTGCAAAATCATACTTGATCGGATCGGCTGGGTCAAATTCCTTCAGCCGATTGGTTAGTTCCACCACCGATTTCCAGTCGTTTTGTTTGCGCTCTAGCAGACCTAGTTTTCTTCCTACGTTGGACGTGTGCACGTCGAGTGGAATGTATAGATTGGCTGCCGACCACGATTTCCAAATTCCGAAATCGACACCGCAACTGTCTGCGCGTACCATCCAGCGCAGGTACATGTTCATGCGCTTAGCTGCCGATCCATTTAGCGGGTCGGGCAAGTGTTTTCGAGTACGCGGTAAATGGGAAAATGAGAAGAAGAAAGCCTTGAATTGATTCCACCCAGAGCCGGGGAGTGTCGATTCTCTCTGAAAAGCATCTAGCAAAACGGGCTCTAAGCCGCCGTGATCGCGATAGATGTGTTGGAGCACACTCAAATAGGTGATGCAATCGTCACTGTTGAACGTGCGATGAACGAACGGCTCAAAACGCTTGAGATCTCTAGGCGAGTGATTGATGATGAAATCATGGGGCGAATCATCCATCCAGTCCATGAGTCGCTTGGCGTTATTGATTATGGTTTTGCGCTGGCCCCATGCAATGGTTGAAGCCAGAAACCCGGCTATCTCAATGTCTTCCTTTTTCGCGTATCGGTGCGGAATCTGTATGGGATCTGATTCGATGAAGTCGGGGCGATTGTACCGCTCTACAGCATCGTCAAGAAGTTTTTGGAGTTTTCTGTCACTCATTTGGCAATAACTCCGTCTACCATTTTGAGTTTTCGATCGGCCATTTCGGCAAGCTCTGGGTTGTGGGTAACAATCACAAAGGTTTGTCCCAATTCGTCTCTCAAGTCGAAAAAGAGCTTATGGAGCTGATCGGCATTTTTTGAGTCCAAGTTGCCAGAAGGCTCATCAGCAAAGATTACAGCTGGTTGGTTGATCAGCGCTCGAGCTACGGCCACGCGCTGCTGTTCTCCTCCCGACATCTGGCTTGGCTTGTGTTGGGCTCTATTTGTTAGGTTTAGAAGTTTCAAAATTTCCATTGCACGTTCAGCGGCATTGTCCGGATCGTCTTTTCCGATCATGGCTGGAATAACAATGTTTTCGAGTGCGGTAAACTCAGCAAAGAGATGGTGGAATTGATACACGAATCCGATTTCTCTGTTCCGAAACTTTGAGAGCTGCTGGCGAGTGAGTTTCTCAATTGATTGTCCGTGAATAGCAAGTGAACCCTGATCGGGCGAGTCTAGCGTGCCAAGGATTTGAAGCAAGGTGGTTTTACCGGCACCTGAATCCCCGACAATTGAAACCACTTCTCCCTTTTTCACTTCGAGGTCTACCCCTTTGAGAACTTCTAAGTCTCCATAAGACTTACGGATGCCACTTGCTACAATCATGCGCAGCTAAGATAAGTGAAATTGATGCCTTTCTGATGACTATCTTCTTTTTCGACTTTTCTTTTTGCTCGATTTGCTATTGAGATACCGGGCAAACAAAATCAGTGCAATAATGAAACCTACAATGAGTCCAATTTGGGTAATGGGGCCGGCGGCTAGAATCATATCTTTCAGTTTTGAACCCCAAAAAGATAAGAAAGTTTTTGATAGTAAGGAACTTGCTACCGCTCCATGGTGATGCCTTATAGGCCTTGGATATAGGTAAGAACATGTTTATGCCTAGCCTCCACAAATGCATTCATAATCTCGATTTCTTGATCGAATGAGTTGTTGTCGTAGTAAAAGCCCCCATCTACTGGCCATTTTTCAAAATTGCGTTCGGCACGTAGTTTTACTTCTGAGGAAAGTGCTTGAATCCGACCTTGGAGACCAGCTACCGACATGATTCCTTTCTGGTTCAACTCATTCCACCGGGCTTTCAAAAGCTCGGTGTACCAACTGCTTTCCGATAGGCGTTTCAGAAGGATGGATCTATCGTAAACTGCCTGTCGTTGGTTCATATTCAGCTCATTGTCACCGTCCCGTCCGAAACTGTGGTCGTAATCCCATGGAGCAAATCTCATTTTTGAATTGGCATCGGGCTTATAGATGTAAAAATTCTTCAGAATTCCGTCGCCATTGTTGGTGATAAGCAAAAGCAGATGCCAATCGACCACATTGTCAACATCGAGACGGTTTTGGATTTCATTTTCGAATGTTCTCTCATCGCTTTCCAATATAATCGCTCGCAATTCTTTCAAAACCCAAGCTTTGTCGCGACTTGATTTCTTTGGGAAAGTCTGTTGATGAAAATTGTTCGCTTTCTGTGGAATTACGCCATCATAGGTTTCCCTGAAGACGTGGGGTTCTTTGAAAATAAAGGCAGACGTGTCAGACTTGGAGACATCAAGCGAAGAGCGGTCGAGCTTTTCAGTCAGAAGAAAGAACCCGTAGTAGGTGGTATCAAAAAAGCAAGTGATGTAATTGCTGTACGGGGCCTTATTTTCTTCTCGCATCTCACGAAAGAGATCGTAGCTAAGTTTGTGACGTATAAATGTCTTGTCGATGTAATTGGCATTGAGAATCCAGTCGTCGTCTTTTGGCAAACCAGCCAAGGAAACGTCCTCGTAAAGATCTATTTCATAAGAGTATTTGGGATAGCTGATTGAGAAGCCACCACGGCGCTCTATCCTACCAATGATTTTGGGCTGTGCTACCCCATTTATCCGCTGAGTGAGCGAGATGTCGGATTTCTCATGCACCTTTATGGAGTCATTGCATTGAATAAAGAGCTCGTACTCCAAATGCTTTTCTTCAGGTACTTCAGCAGTGTTGCAGGCGTTTAGGACCACTGCCACCACTATCACAAATACCCCAGCTAGTTTTATTGGCAAGGTTCTCTGCGCTATGGCCTCAGTAGGTTTGATAATGATTTGTGTTCAAAGAAGCGGAAATTACTGATTTAAGCGGAATGCAACCTTCAGATTCTTTTAATTGACCTGTTCAGAAGTGGAAATCACCCGACCGTCTTTTTTGTATTTCTTCAGAAGCCTCTTATTCTTGATGTCATCTTCGTAGAAAATGATTTGTTTGCCAAGTGTTCCTTGAAAACGAAACCAAAAAGATTCTCGTTCCTTAATGGAGACAAAAGAGTCTTCCTTAGCCAGATCGGGATTTATTATTGGCTCGGGATTGCCGTCAACAGTCTTCAGTGTGTCGAAAACGATAGGAAGCAAACCGATTGGGAGTCCCAGTTTTTTTATCATGGGATACACTTGCTTGGCTTGGAAAGGATCTGTTGCAAGGGCTACTTTTTCAAATCCGTTTTCTTTCGCAAGCCGATATGAGTAATACACATTCTCAGCGCTATGTTCTGCGAGCGTATCCGTAAAAATATGTCCAGACGGAATGCCCATCGCTTTTCCATATTCTGCCATGATCTTTGCTTCGGAATATTCGGAATAAACAGCTCCACCTGAGTATATGATGTTATTGGTCAAGCCTTGATCGTAGAGATACTTAGCCCAGCGTACCCGACCTTCCATCGTCGACGACCAGGACTGGCCATCGTGTGGAACACCGGGAACAATAATGGCATCGTAAGGACCTTTTTCTTTCGCTTCTTGAAGATAAGCTGTAGCCTTTTTTTGGCTGAAAGCACAACTCGATAAGAAGACGATACAAAGACTGTATTTGATAAGAAGTTTCATGCCAGTACTTGACAAAGTCAAGCTTGAATTGTTTTCCCAATACTCAAATCGAGATGAGTCTGGCCGAATTTAAAGAGACTGATCTGTCTAGGGCATAAATTGGGTGAATTTTTTGCCATCGTAATACAAGGCCCCGACATTATGGGTGCCAATCCACACTTTGTCGTGGTGATCAACGTAAATGGAAAAAATCTCCGCGGTGATGCCATCTACGGTCACTTGGATGGGCTTTAGCGTACCATCGCGGTATGTCCAGACCCGACCTGAGTACTGCGCCAACCAAAAAGTGCCGTCAGCAGATTGCGCCATAGCCATGACATAAGGTGGAAGACTTTTCTCGCCCGCAGTGTCAATTCCTGGCAGCTTTTCGTATTGCAATGCATCCGAATTATTCGATTCGTCGGTTTCTAAGATGCGATACTTGTGATTGAGATTGCTATTGAACCAAAAATACCCATCTTGATCTTCTACAATGCACCGCACGCCTGGGGCAGGGCCGGGGTCGAGTTCCGTCATTTCCCTTTCCGAAAGCCACTTGAAAGACTTACCATCATACCGACAAGCCCCAAATGTAGACGTACCGATCCACACATTCTGCTTCGAATCGCGAAATGTGTAGTACACATCGTAAGGGATAAAAGAAGCACTCGGGTTTAATTCATGAAATTCAGCTTCTGCTGGATGCTCAGGCAACTCAATGTGATAAAGCTTAACACCATCAAAGCGGTAAGCTCCATTTTTACTCCAGTTTCCTTCAAACCAGATATCCGAAAACCCCAAGCCGTATGCATCGGTAGTAAAGGGAGGCTTGGCCAAATCGATTGGCTTGATAGAATTTTCGTCGAAAACGGAAATTCCTTCACCAGAATCGAAATAAATACGGCCATCGGCTCCTTCTCGAAATCCGCGGATGCGATTGGCTTTGAGCCCGTCATCTGTAGTGTAGCGGATCATTTTTTGGCCATCGTAGCATACCGCACCATCGCTGGCAAACCAGTACCGACCTTTGCTATCTTCGAATATGCGTGAAGCCGATTGACCAAGAGCGGAGATTTCAGTTCCAAACTGACTTTGTGTTTTGGGAGACTCCGCCTTCTGACCCTCGCAGGATGTGAGGGTCAGAAAGAACGTTATTACCAGTAAAGCCTGAAATGTTGGATAAAATATTCTTCCTAAATGATTCTTCAATTCACGATGGAGTTTGAGTCAAATCTACAATAATAGCGAGCTTTGGATTTAGTCCATCACTTAGCATCCCATGATCCCATAAAAGAAAGTGAAATCCTGCTCTACGGGATTACCGTCCTTGTCTTTGGCTGGGCTCCATGACCCAGGGAGATTTTGGATCAGTGACCGCATGTGGCTATCAATATCGCTGTATCCACAAGAACTAGCCGTCCAAACATGCATGACATTCCCTTTGGGGCCTATGTTGAATTTAACTCTTCCGGGTGTTAGATTATCTCTTTCCACATCTGCGATTTGTGCCTTGCTGGATTCCCTGAGATAGTTCTCGAGCCCATCAATTCCAATCAGGTATTCTGCTTCAGTTTCTGGAACTACAGTGAGAAACAAAACCAACTCGTCGGCGATTGGTCCCGACTCGTTGTTTGACATCCACTCTATATCTGCCGATACGTGCAGGTCAGAGCGGTATGAGAGTGTTTTGAGTAGATCGAGCTGCGTGGCGTTTAGATCTGCTCCTTCACCGATGGCTTCACGATGCACCATACCCTGATCTTCGTAGATTTCAAGTCGTACTTCTTTTACGTCAGCCCTGGCCTCGTAATTTCCAGGCATCAAGTCGTATATGGTCTGAGCATTCGAAGCTTTCTCTAGCGGAATGGTTTTTAAAAATCGATTACTGACTTTGTAGATGAAATCAAGTTTTGGTTTTGCTGTTTCACTGGCTGCACACGATGAATTGTGAGGCGTTTTGGCTTTTTTCTCTTTTTCATCTGTGTTTGACAATCCGAATGCGAGTCCCAGAGAAAGGAGCCCGAGAATGGAGAAGAAAATTCCTTTTTTCATGTTGTTCGTTTTTTTCTCTAATCTACGGATACGCCCAGCCTACAAGGGTAAACCAATTGTAAATTGATGTAAACGACGTGCAAAAAAAGACTCTGAACCTTGATAATGTCTCCCAATGCCCTATTTCACAAAGGCTGAAAGAAATCCATCTTTATACGCGCGTCCGATTGGTATAGCCGTCTCATTTTTCAGGTACACTTGATTACCGGCCACTTTTTCGACAAAGTCAAGATTGATCAAATAAGATTTATGTACGCGGGTAAATCGATGGTTGCCCAGCTTTTTCTCCCAGTTTTGCAGGGTCTCATTGCTGAGGTACTTTTTTTCGATGGTGTGTAATTCCGTGTAATCCATATCGGTATTGATGTGGGTGATCGACCGACTATTGAGCTTAATGTACTCGTATCCCGACTTGATAAAGAAGTCGAGACCATCATGCGCTAGTTTCACTTGCTGAGCGGCAGGTTGAAATTTGGCTACAGCTTTTACAAACCGTTCAAATGAAAATGGTTTGACCAAGTAATCGAGCACATCGTGCTCATAGCTCTGCACAGCGTATTCGCTAAAGGCAGTGGTAAGAATGACCTGCGGCGGATTTTGCAGCGTTTTTAAGAAGTCCATTCCCGATATTTTGGGCAGGTGGATGTCGAGGAACATCAAATCGACCTGTTCGGACTTTAGAAACGACATCGCGTCGATGGCATTCGAAAACGTTCCCGCCAAATCGAGCGTTCCCATATCGCTGATGTACTTTTTGAGTACACGCTGCGCCGGCGACTGATCTTCTACGATAATGCACTTCATGCCTGATCAGAATTGGTTAGATCAATTTTTAGCTCTACCTGATACCGGTCTCTCCCAGGCTCAATGTGCAGCTGGTGCGAATCGGGATACAAGAGTTCGAGACGCTTCCGAACATTTGCTAGGCCTATTCCCTTCGAAAGATCGTCGGTATTGGTCTCCAGCGAGAAAGAGTTTTGGCAAAGAAAGTGGAGTCTATCACTTTCATCGAGGTGCAAATCGATCCTGATTTCAATGTTATCGTTCACGCTGCTCAAGCTGTGTTTGAAAGCATTTTCAACAAAAACGGGAAGAATCAATGGCGCGATTCGAACGTGCTCCGGGGCATCGTCGAAGTTTAAGCTCACCGTTCCGCGATCTTCGAGTTGTAACTTGCTCAGTTCTACAAAACTCTTAAGCTGGTCAATCTCCTTGTGGAGGGGCACATAGCGCTCCTGGCACTCGTACAGCATATAGCGTAGCACCGAAGAAAGCTCCAGGATTATCTCTGGGGTTTTGGGCGATTGCTCCAATGCGTGGGCGTAAAGGTTGTTGAGATTATTGAATAAGAAATGCGGATTGATCTGCGACTTCAAGTAAAGCAATTCACTCTCTCTGGCTGCATTTTGCAATTCTTCCAATTGGCGTTCCTTGGTCAGTGCATCCCAGGCAAATTTGAACCCCGTGAGAATAACGATGGTCGGAAGGGCGCTTACCAGATTGAAAAACACACCGGGAAAGCGCAGTGCACGTGGGGTGTTGGCGAAGTAGATCTTTTCGAGAACTCCTTCTTCTATATAAATTACAGCCGCAATGACGATCACCACGTAAATGGCGAATGATACGTACTTCTTTTTGTAGAGAAATCGGGGGAGGAGAAAGTAGTTGATCAAGTAGGCCGCGGCCACGTAGCTCAGAAAAATTCCGACTTCAAAGCTCGAAATTGTCTGATCGTTTCTGCGGAATGAGTAGAAGATAAAAACGAGTACGAGAAGCACGAGCTGAAAAACAGCTTCCCAAATGTTCAGTTTTACCCGCTTTGCGTTGTTCGGCATATTACAAACGTACAATTAGAATCTATTTGCGAAAAGAAGATTCGGGCGAACGACATGAATAGGAAGGTCAACCTGCCGTTTGGCAATACAAAAATGCTGTTTGGCGCAAAGTATTTTAAGGAGTCACCATTCATCATCATCTTTGCCCAATAAATTTCAGGTGTACCATGCAGCACATTTTACGCACAATTTGTCTTTTCGTATTTGCAGTATTGTCTATCGAAGCGATTGGTCAAGTCACCGTTTCGGGAAAAGTTCACGACAAGGAGTCAGGGCAGCCTGTTCCGTATGCTACAGTAGCCATAGTAAATGGCACCACAGATGAAATAGCTACAGGTACCACGACAAACGATCAAGGGATTTTCAGCATACAAACCAATCTGACCGACTTTTATGTGGAAGTGAGTTTCATAGGTTATGAGAAAAAAGTGGTCAAAGAGTTTGATGCGAATGGCGGCGTAGTGAGTCTGGGCACCATCGTGATGGAGTCTAACGCGCTGGGGCTGGATGAAGTGGAGATTACAGCTGAAAAGTCAACCATGGAATTTAAACTCGACAAGCGGGTTTTTAATGTTGGAAAAGATATTTCGAACACTGGAATGGGTGCTTTGGATGTACTCGATAATGTGCCTTCGGTAAATGTGGATATTGAAGGACAAATCACCCTGCGTGGAAATTCTGGGGTGCAAATTCTCATAGATGGAAAGCCATCCGTACTGGCCGATCAGGAAGGAAATGCGCTAGGAACCATCACCGCCGATATGATCGAAAGCGTTGAGGTCATCACCAATCCATCTGCCAAGTACGAAGCTGAAGGGACATCCGGAATTCTCAATATCATTCTGAAAAAGGAAGAGAAAAAAGGATTCAATGGTTCGATTTCGGCCAATGCAGGGTATCCAGCCAATCATAGCGTGGGCGTATCTTTAAATCGCCGGACAGAAAAATTCAATCTCTTTACCCAATTTGGAGCAGGGTACCGATCAATGCCCAATTACAATGAGAGCCGAAACGAAGATTTGGTAAACCAAACTGTGATCGAGTCTGATGGTACGGCCTACCGCAATGAAGCCTTTTACAACATCACCTTGGGGTCTGATTACTATCTCACCGAAAACGATGTGATCACCCTTTCAGGAAACTTTGCCTTCGAAGATGAAGACCAACCATCTGAAACCGATTTTGAGTTTTTTGGTGAAAGTGGTGTTGCGGAGTCGGCTTGGCGAAGAGAAGAGTCCACTCAAGCTTCCAACCCAAAATATCAGTACGACCTGCAATACAAGAAGGATTTCAAAAAGGAAGACCACGTCTTGATGTTTAGCACCCTTGGTAGCTTCTTCGGTAAAGAGCAGAAGTCTGACTTTACCAACACTGCCATTTTTGGAACCGATGTAGACCCCAATCAAAAGACGGAGACCAATTTTTATCAGCGCGATTTCACCTTCAAACTCGACTATACCAATCCTATTTCCGACCGCATAACAGTTGAAACTGGAGCGCTTTACGAAATTAATGATGTCGGAAATGACTACGCCGTATTCAATGAAGAAAATGGGATTTTTGTTCCCGATTACGGGTTGACCAACGATTTTGAATATGTTCAAAAAGTACTGGGGGTATACGGAACCGGATCGTACGAAGGAGAGCGATGGGGGGTGAAAGTAGGGCTCCGTGTAGAAAGCACCGACCTGAACACATTGCTTGTCGATACGGATCAAAAAGATAGTCAGAACTACACTGATTTCTTCCCAAGTGTTCACACCTCCTACAAGATCAACGAAATGTTTTCGCTGCAAGCGGGGTATTCTCGACGTATTTTCCGGCCACGGCTTTGGGATTTGAATCCGTTCTTCAATATTCGAAACAACTACAATATTCGCCGCGGAAACCCAAAACTACAACCAGAGTACGCTGATTCATATGAAGTGACAGGTATTTTCATTTTCGAAAAAGTGTCGCTCAACGCCAGCGCTTACTATTTATATACAACAGATGTGCGCGAACGTGTCTCGTTCTCCGAAGACAATGTGACAGTTACGATGCCGATTAACATCGGAACCAACGACAAAATTGGGCTAGAACTCAACGGAAAATACAGTCCGGAAAAGTGGCTGACTTTCAACTGGGATTTTAACTATGGCTACTTCGATAGAAAGGGAAGTTTTGAAGATCAAAGTTTCGATTTCACGGGCGATCAGTGGAGTGCCGAGATCACTACCAAGATTAAGCTCCCAGCGAAATTCACCGTCGAAGTTTCGGGGAATTACAGGTCTGAGTACGAAACGGTGCAAGGCGATGTATCTGGGTTCGCATTTGCCAATGCCGGACTGCGAAAGGATTTTATGAAAGGGAAATTGGTGGCTAGCATGGGGGTTCGCGACATTTTTGCATCGCGATTTCGCGAGAACTATGTATACCAGCCTACATTCAATAATTATTCCTTCTCACAACGCGGTACCTTCTTTACCCTTGGTTTGAGCTATGGATTCGGAAAAGGGGAGACCATGACCTATTCGGGTCGACGTCGGTAATCGGGCGGATTTTCACCCCAATCTGTGGAGTCAGCGAGACAACTGTGTTGAAGTTTCGGCGTAAATCAACTAACTTGATTACTTTCAAGCCCTTTGTTTAACCACATTACGCACGAATGAAATCTTTTGCTCTCACTTTTACGGCTCTAGTGGTCGTGCTTACCACATTTTCGCAAGGATACACCGTAAATGGTGATGCCTCCGAACTTGGTGGCAATTGCTACAATATCACCCCGCCGGTAACAAATCAATCTGGAAGCATTTGGTACAACGACCAAATCGATCTCAATGAACCATTTGATATTCAGTTTACCGCCAACTTTGATGATAGCGAAGCGGGAGCAGATGGAATGGTCTTCGTGTTTCAGCAGGTGAGCAATACCGTGGTAGGAACCGACGGTGGCGATATCGGCTTTGGTGGATTTGACCCTTCGGTGGGAATCGAGTTTGATATCTACCAAAACGGCAATCGTTCCGATCCCATTTTCGATCACATCGCTATCATTAGCAATGGAAGTGTAGATCACAATGCCCCGACCAATCTGGGCGGCCCTGTGCAGGCTTCACTAACCGATCCGAACATAGAAGATGGACTTGACCATATCGTTCAAATTTCCTGGGATCCGAATTCAAACTTGCTCTCTTGCTGGTTTGATTGTGAGCTCCGTGTGGAAGCGACAACAGACCTGATCAATGACGTTTTTGAAGGAGACCCGATGGTTTTCTGGGGATTTACCGGAGCTACAGGCGGTCAGTTTGCCGAGATGAATCTCTGTCTCGATCCATACATCCTTGGTCTTCCTGAAGTCTACACGGCCTGTCCTGGTGATGAAGTCCAACTCATCTTTAGCGAGACAGTGATTGGAACTTATAGCTGGGAGCCGGCAGAATACCTTGACGACGCGACCATTCCTAACCCAACAGCGGTGGTCTATGACACCACCACTTTCGTGCTGACCTATACTGATCTTTGTGGCGTTACGCAGATCGACAGCACCCGTATCGACGTCGAGTATTTGGATATTGATCTGGGACCCGACTTTAGCCTTTGTCCTGGTGAAAGTGCAGAGCTCAACCCGGGTGGTGATTACGATTTTGAATGGTCAACTGGCAGTGAAGCGCCATCTATTTCGGTGGAGGTACCTGGAACTTATTACGTCGATGCCAACCAAGGCAATTGTTACGGTTCGGATACCGTGGTAGTGAGTCTAGGTGATGGTGTAACTGGGGTAGATTACGCGGTGGTGAATACCATTTGCGGAGAAGAAACGGGGCAGTTAATGGTAGAAAGTGTGGAAGGAAGCGGTACGGCGTATTTCTTTGATATCGGTGGGGCTTCTCAGTCAGATAGCGTGTTCGATAATTTGGCTCAAGGCTTTTACACGCTCACTGTGACCAGTCAAGATGGGTGTTTTATTTCAGAGAATTTCACAGTAAATAGTGATCTTTTGGTGAATGCCGATTTTGTCGCCGATCCCCTTGAAGGGTTCAACCCTTTGGTTGTCAATCTCACTGACTTAAGCACCAATAATACCAACATCCTTTATTTCGTGGGTGATGAGGTATTTCCTGGAAACACGCAGTCCATCACGTTTGAAGATGCAGGGAGTTTTGTCATTTCGCAAGTAGCGTGGAATAACTCTTTGGCTTGCTCGGATACTGCTGAAGTGGTGGTTCAGGTGACGGAGCTTATCGATCTCTTCATTCCGAACGTGCTCACGCCAAATGGGGACGGAAGAAATGATAAGCTGACGGTAATGATGATGGGGCTCCAGGAGTTGGATGTGATTATCTATGATCGCTGGGGAACTTTGGTTCACGAAGACCGAGTGGAAGTAGGGGAGCTAGGTAGTTTTGATGTATGGGATCCAAGCGATGCAAGTGATGGTACCTATTACTACGTTATTTCGGGAATTAGCCTAGTCGGCGACCGAATCACCAAAGAAGGTAATTTGCAGGTGTTGAGTAATTAGGGGTTTTCTAATAGGTGAATTTGGGATTAGAATGCTAGAATTGTTTTAGCTAAACACAGCCAAATCATTTAGCTCATTTGGAGAAAGCTGTTCGACTGTGATATGTCCCATGCCGATAATAGGGCTCGGCGGATGAACGATAGTGGAAAGATTATGCGACCCCTTCAGGGTCGTTTTCTCATCGACCAAATTTCATTCAATAAACATGTGACCCTTCCAGGGTCAATCCATGCATACCAACCATATGCAAATAGACCTAGTTTATAGTAAAGATGTTCAAGCATTCAGCATACCATTGATGGTTATCATTCGATTTTTGTTGGATCAAACAATAGCACTGCGCCTTCCAACCCCGAAGGGGTTGCATATCTATTGCCCATAATTGCATAGAAGCCGACCGACCCTGAAGGGGTCGCATAATTATTCTATCCAATCAAAGAGGTATTCGTCTTTGTATTCCATATGAAAGTCAGATAAAAGACCTTTGTATTCATCTTTGAATGATTTCTTTTGATGATGGTTCTTTTGGTTGTTGATATATGTAATCACATTGCCTTTTGAAGAATGCGAATAAGAGAAGGCTCCGAATCCTGCTTGCCATTGAAATTTTCCTTTGACAAGCTGCTTTTGATTAACGAATTCATTTGAAGCCTTTTTGATTTCTCTCACCAAATCAGATAGGCAACATGATGGCTTCATCCCAATGAAAATGTGAATGTGGTCGGGCATTCCGTTTATCGCCAATGGTTTTTGATCTTGTTTTTTGATTGTCCCAGCGATGTATTTGAACAGCTCGTCTTCCCAAAGTGGATTGATTAGGCTTGCCCTTGCTTTCACAGCAAATACAATTTGGATATAGATTTGTGAAAATGTTCCAGGCATATTGATTCAGATTTGTTCGACTCTATGGCTCTTGATTGTAATATACCCATTCCAGAATAAATTGCTGCGACATTATATGCTTTTGAATGGAACGTATACGGCTGAAATATTATGCGACCCCTTCAGGGTCGTTTTTCTGTTGTAACGATATTCTATCGATATGTGACCCCTTCGGGGTCATTCAACGAATACCAACCTTTTACAATGGGACATTCTTATTCGAATCGATCGAATTTTGTTCTATAAAAATGTGACCCATGCAGGGTCAATCCATGCGAACCAACGATTTTCAACCAATATTCTTATTGGCCTGTATCAAATTTGTTCTAAATGAATGTGACCCCCGTCAGAGTCATTCCAAAGCTTTCATCAGTTTTCATTCAGACGTTACTGTGTGTCATGTGTCCAATTATTCCACCATTAGCATTGGTCTTTACTCGATTTTCGTTTGATAGCCCCTCCACTAGCTCTTTCCCAACGGGGTTGCATATCTATTGCCCGTAATTGCAAAGAAACCGACCGACCCTGAAGGGGTCGCATAATTAACGACCTATGATTTCATATCGAGAAATGGCAAATGATTGAAAAAGTAGCATTAAATGGATCATTCGTTAAATCATTTTCGATTTCAACCAAAATTCCGCCGCCACTATCCATTCCTACCTTCCAAAAAGGCATGTTTTAATTCGGCGGCGTGGGCCAGATCGTGGTGGTGTGTTTTACGGCTTTTCTTTTGAATCGCATTGAGTAAGACGAGTTGGTTGTCGTCGGCAAAAAAGCAGAAAATCCTGTATTGATTGCCTTCCGTGTGTATCCGAATCTCATATAGGCCTTCGCTTCCAACCAGATGCTTTAAATGATCGGCAGGAACATGGTCTAAGGACTTGATTTGATCTAATGTCCAATCAATTTTGTCCTTCACCTTTTGGTCGTGTTGAGCATAGAACTGATCAAAATGGTCGCCGTATTTAGTAATCCTTCTCTCGTGCATAGTGGCATCAATCAAATGTCAACATGTCTGATGTGATACCGATCTGGAATTGGAAATCTTCATACTTCCCATCAATAAAGCTCGCGGTAAGGTCAAACCGCAGAAAACGGAAGATATTGTCGACGCTGTACCCCACTTCGAGATAGTTCTGTACCGATGGTGTGATCAAATGGTTGACATTGATATTTTCCTTCACACCGGTTAGCCTTAAGGCGGTGATATTGGTGAATAGGAACTGTCGGAATTCATAGTTTAGGTACGTGCTCCAGAACTCATCGCCCGTCGAAAGGGCGTAGTATGGCAACATGGCATAGCCTTTCATCTGGCCATTTCGGGTCAGGGCTGTCTGATTGCCTTGGAAGTGCGCAAAATCTGTGAAATCCATCCGATCATCTCTCAAAAACTTTCCGGCGGTAGTCTTAAATCCAAACTTTCCGAACAGGTTGAAATCAAACCTGTGCTCAAGTGAAGCCGTGGCTAAATCGTAATCGATAAATGCGTCGGCCACACCCGGGATGGCCTTCTCGTAGGCTAGAACCAGCCTAGGTGGGCGATTGACGCGGTAGTAATTGTCCTCCGACTTCCGATACCGAGCGCCAGGGCGAATATCCAAGGCAATACGGGCCTTGAACGCCGTAGAACGGTCAAAGCTAGTAGAAGCCAACTCCACGTTTTCGGGAGCGTTGGCTGTGTAGCTGCGGTGATCGTGCTTGGTCCAGACCTGGCTGGTAGAGTTGAAGGTTTCAATACGCTCTGTGTAGGAGCTGCGCACGGCCAATGTCACGTTGTGGCGCACCATATGCCGCCATTCCACTTCACCCCAGTTTTTGTCGTAGACCTTCATATAGTTTCGCTCGTTAAACAAGGAAATGAAAGTGTTTAAGAAAGGGTCAAGTGGATTTTTTGGGTTGAACTGGCTGTAGTAGGATCCACCACTAGCTTCGATGACTCCTTTCTTGAGCCCTGATCCATAGCGGTATTCTCCATCTACCTTAGCCATAAACTTCTCGCGAGAGAATCCATATCTGGCAGCGGGTGAAATGCGCAACCGCCTGTTGCTATCAAATCGCTTGAAATACTCCATTCTCACCTCTCCATTCCAACCATCTACTGTATTGAAATTGATCCCAGTCCAGAGCGGTTTTAGCTCCAGATAATTGTCCTTGCCCAAGTTGTATCGGTTTCCCAATAGAAGATGCGAAGCTTTAAATCCCTTCTCACCGATGTCAAGGGTGTCGCCAATGGCCTTGGCTTCCTGAGCCGCTACCATGCTGTCTTGCACGGCGTAGCCCTTCACTTCTCGCGTGGTAAGTGCTATCGGCCTTTTTTCTGCCCAGTAGGCGCTATCGCTCTTGTAGGCGAGGGAGTCGATGCTCATCTTCCGCGTTTCCATCACTGTGGGCTCCTCCTTCTCCTTACGCGATTCTTTCTCGTATTCCCTAAGTAATTTGCGGAGCTCCTTTCGAGTCACTTCATCGCCATTGACTAGCTTCTCTTCGGTTTCGCTCATATCTGGAACGGCTATTTCGAGCTTCTCATCCCGTGCTTCGATTTCATCCTTCTCCGATTTCTCATCCAATAGCACAAAATCGGTAGCGAGATCGGTGTTGAGCTCCACATCGTATTTGCTCACGGTGGCGAGGTATTGAAATTCGAAGGCCACACCCAGAATCTTCCCGCTGCCGTCGAACTGGTGGGAAACCGGCATCCAAACCGCCTCGCGTACCGGCGTAAAAATTTGCTTGAAATCGACCTTGATTCCTTGCACCTGAGAACTAAAGTCGAGGCTGTGAATACACCAGAGATCTTCTACGATGTAGATATAGCCCGAAACCACGTCTTCACCGCGGCTGCGCGGCATAACTTTGATCTCGTTGATCTGAAACCCTTGGTCTTCAAAGGTTCGGATATGGCGAAACTTGTAGTATGCAAAGGCGTTTGGTGCAAGGGGCGATACCAGCCCACCCACCTTGGGGTCGTAAAATGACCCGTTCACGTAGTTCATCGGACTCGTATTTCGCGAATCGCCCGAAGTGCGGATGCTGATGACTTTTTCTTCGTAATTGTTAGGTCGAGTGTATGTGATCTCTGAAATACTCTCCGTCACGAAAGTGGCCGAGGTGTCGATCCCTTCTTCTTCGAGCGCCGACTCCAAAAACCACGGCACCGAGACCAATCTACCGCCACCTTTTAGGTATACTTCGCAGGTGTACTTCTCCACTTGCTGACGGTGGTAGGCGCTTTTGGCCTGCGCCTTTCTGATCACAGGGTAGGAGGGGTCTTCCTTTCCGCCGTCTATCTCAGCCTCCTGAAGAAGGTAGGCCTGCTTGACCATCACCACATCTCTGCGTTGCTTCGCATTGGTCACGGTAACATTTAGTTTTTGGGTTTGGTAGCCCAGGTGCTGAAAAATGATGTTGTAGGTTCCTGGATCGAGACGAAGCTCGTATTTACCCGCTTCATTTGAAATGCTTCCGCTTCCCGTTTCTTTAATGAAAATGGTAGTAAAAGCCAGCGGATTTCCCTCGTCGTCCAGGACGAGGCCGCTTAAGTTTTGTGCGAAGGAAATGGCCGCCGCAAAGCAAGCCAAGATGGTGGTTAAAAGGAGTTTTTTGGTCATAGTCGCCTATGTGACGAAGTTAGCTCCTGAAAAGTAACATCTTCAATTGATTTTTCTTGAAGAGATTTGGGGCAAGGTTGAGGGACAACACTAAGTTGAAGAATGGCATATCTCACACTAGCGTGGCCAACTATATTAGATTTAGTTCATGACTTTTTGTTTGAGAAGTGTGTTTCTAATAGGCACTGACAAGAAACGTATGCCTGCCAAAAGGTTTGTCAGTATCAGCTACGAAGACTGTCAATTGTTATTTTTTAGCCTTTAAAATTTCCATCAATTTTTTGGAGTCCTGTCTATTGTCCCAGAATGCGGTAACAATTATCTTATTCTCGAGCACTTGGTAATATATACTGAAATGTCCAAGAGAGGCTACACGCGTATTCTTGAAGTCAGCTGATTTATAGAGAAAGGGATTCTTGGCAATTTGCTCGGTGCGAGCGGATACCCGCTTTATTAGCTTCTTCGAGTAAGTATTTGATTTGTTTTTATCGACCCAGAATTGAAGAATGCCGGCGTATTGAATGTCTGCTGTTCTTGTCCAAACTACTGTCCGTTTAGCCATTCAAGATTACGTTTGTTCATTGCGTCTTGAGAAATAAGTCGACCGGCTTCAATATCCATTTCACTCATTTCGAGCATCTCTTTTTGCTCAGACGTAAGTTCTACAACGTCTGAAGCCGAACTGCTAGAAGCTACAAGGTTATCGAGGGCTTCCAGAAAATCTTTATTCTTAATAGCCATTATTTTGTCGATTAACTGACTTCTTATTTTATCAACTGTTGCCATTTCCTACTTATTTATTCTAAATATCCAAAATTATCACGAGTTCTGGCAATAGTACCCAGAGTTTGGCCAAACTTCTTACCCGGTATTTTAGGTTTACTCATGACCATTTCTTCACTTCTCTAGCATCCGAGTCCAAGAAATATACTTGGTTTCTAACTTGGCCAGAACCAATTTCTTCAAGTTTTAAGATCAGTTCTCTTCCCTTTAGAATTTAACTCCTTTCTTTTCCACTTTTATTAAGCACTTTTAATCTGAATTTCTCCTGAATCAATTCCAGTGTGCACCACAGGTTTGGAGGGATCCTTCTAAAATGTGATTGATCATCATCGCTGAAATAGAGTTCGTTTTTAAGAGAGAAGTTGTGGTTTGAATTGTCAATGTCAAATTCGAGATTTATTACCACCGCATTGCTCAATCCACCAGTTTTTGTTGGCAAGTAAGGTCCAATTCCGACCCATGCTTTGATCCATTTTATTTTTTTAATTGGATACTCCCAAACTTTTGTGTTCCCAACTTCCAATCTTATTGATTCACCTTCGAAAATTAGTAGTTGCTCGGTTCTACTGTAAGGTAAAAATTGTTTCACTAACTGCGGCGAAACGAAAAAAAGGCACAATGAACTAGAAATTATTGCAATTAGTCCGTTCGACAATATGAACGGTAGAAACAAAGGAAAGAGATAAAAAAACAAAGCCACAATTTTTCGCCATGGCTTAAACTCCAATTTCACTACCTGATACTTACATTTGATGTTCCCAGATGAAAATTTAGAAAAGATATCTTCCATTTATTTATTATGCCCATCGCTCAGTTTAAGTTGTCGCGACTAACGTTCTGAATCTATACATTTCACACCTTATTGGCATTAATTCTTCTTTTTAATTCCAAGGCTCGATGATATAAATCCTGGTAATAATCGAAATCTTCTTCAATCTCTCCATTAGTCTTATTCATGATTTCCCTCAGATTTCCTTGGTTACCCAAGTTCGCATATTCATAGATTAGAGCGAACCTTTTTTCAGAAATATTCTTGGACTTACCTTCCATTCCTTTAACCAAATACTCTCTGAATTCAATTCCGATAAACTCAAGTCTGTATAGTAGGCGGCAAGCGCCGATAATTTCATCATCAAAATCTGAAGTTAAAGCTGTTTGGATTAACTCCGAAGTTTCGGGATAGGGATAGGTGCGGAAACCAGTTCCAAAAGAATACTGGTCTGTACAGTCAAACTCGTACCGCTCCCACAGTTCACCCGTGAGAACATGTCGGTACAGGGAGTTTTCCAGCAAAGACTTTTCCGACAGCTTTCTTAATGCAAGACGAAATTTCGACAACGCACTTATGTTTTCTATGAAATTTCGCTTTCTCATTAATTTAATCCATCTGGCTCGCGTACAACGTCGCAGCCGACCTTAGGATGCTATGCACTAAGCACAATGTTGGGCTTGCGCACTTCGTTTATTAGTCCAAGTTGATTGAGATATCAAGGTGTCCACCTAGTCCATCATTGATAATGCGCTGTAGAGTCGAGAATCGGATGTCCTTTAAATTCCGTTCTAATCTCGAAATGTAAGACTTGTTGGTTCCCGCAAGTTTAGCCAGCTGTTCTTGTGTCAACCCCTTTTTCTCGCGGGCTTGCTGGATTAGAACGCCGAGCTTATACGTGTCATATTCACTCTCAAATAGCTCCCGACTTTCTGTACCGATTTTACCGACTTTCTTGTCGATGAACTCGTCAAGACTCGTCAGGTTTCTATTCCTTGCTTTCATAATATTCCCGTTTTATTTGTTCGGCTCTCTCAATTTGTTGCTTCGGTGTCTTTTGAGTCTTTTTTTGGAATCCGTGACCAATGACTACCAATTTGTCGATATCGAAGAAGCAGAAGATTCGAAATATGTTGTTCCCGACCTGGACTCTGATTTCGTAAATTCCCGAAGAGTTCTTGATGTGCTTTAAATAAATCTCAGGAACTTGATCTAGTTCAGTGATCACCCGTAAAGTCCACAATATTTTCTTTTTGACCTTGTCATCTTGACTGTCAAAAACTTTTCAAAGTAATCCTTGAAGAAAAATAGCTCTCGCTTTTTCGACATACATCAAAGATAAAGAATGTTGTCTTATCGGACAACTTTAACTTTGCCTGAAATTCTACACTTGAATCACATACTAAGCCTGAAGCGTCCGGTGTGATGTGCTAGCGGTGGCACAGACTTCGGCATGCGCAGTATATAGCTATTGAACCTAATGGCTGATTGATCGTTTCTAAATTTTTCTAAACTGGTATTAGATCCAGCTAGTTCTAATCCGAGTAATGAATTTCTCCGCTTCACTCTACACATGCTTTTCAAATAAGGGAAAAATATCAACCAATCCAGTCTCAGTCGCTTTGACAAAGGAAGGGCACAGGCCTGTGGTGGTTGGTAGGCGAGTTAGGAAGCAAGTGGTAGAATGTTCCTTTATTTGTGGATTCTGAAATTCGAATCCGACCAGAATCGTACCGATATTTTAAAATTCATGTGGAGGTTTCCTGCATCTTTATTTCTAAGTCACTATTATTGAGTTCCCTATTCATACCGATTACCTCTTAGAATGACCAACCAAAAGTCCATTGCCGTACTTCCCTTCGAAAACCTGAGTGC
This sequence comes from Bacteroidia bacterium, assembly GCA_030427905.1. Classification (GTDB taxonomy): domain Bacteria; phylum Bacteroidota; class Bacteroidia; order Flavobacteriales_D; family Cryomorphaceae; genus CBDDKU01. The sequence continues at coordinate 160,735 of JAUICL010000003.1, read as the reverse complement.
AGATCAAGAGAATGATTTTCTGGCCGATGGAATCACCGAAGAGATCATCAACGCCTTGGCCAAAATTCAGGGATTAAAGGTCACGGCACGTACTTCTTCATTCAGCTATAAAGGCAAACGCATTGATGTACGGCTGATTGGTAATGAGTTGGGCGTGAGTACGGTGCTGGAAGGAAGCATCAGAAGGGTAGGGCATCGCGTGCGGATCAGCGCTCACTTAACGCGTACCGATAATGGATTTCACATCTGGTCAGAAAATTTTGACCGGGAAATGGAAGACATTTTCTTGCTGCAAGATGAAATAGCCTTGGACATAGCCGATCGAATTCGGGAGAACTACGGCCACCTTGAAATAGCCAAGCATCTCGCCAAACCATCTACCGTGAGCATACACGCCTATGAGTTGTACTTAAAAGGCCGGTATAATCACTTGAAATGGGATTGGGAAGGTCTTCAGAATGCACTGATGTACTACGGAGAGAGTATCGCCGCGGACCCCAATTTTGCATTGCCCCACTTCGGTTTGAGCTACTGTTACAGCATGATTGGCTCCTGGGCTAAGCGACCTGATTTGCTCGATCTTTCAGCCGATCACATCGAGAAAGGGTTTGCCTTAGATGCAGAGTCTGATCTGGGTTACTTCGCAAAAGGAACGTTGGAGTTTTGGGGGCACTGGAATTTTTTGGAAGGCGAAAAAGCTTATCTAAAGGCCTTTGAATTGAACCCGGTAAATTCTGAAGCAATGGAAGGCCTGGCTGAGCTCTACATCGCTATCGGGCATTTCGAACAAGCTGATGAACTCACAGCTCGTGCGCTCAAAGTCAACCCTATTTCGGCCAATCACCTGTTCACAATGGGTAATATTCACTACCAGCAAGGGCGTAGCGAACAGGGACTTAACTACTTCAATTCCGGACTGCGGGTCGATCCTAAATTTTTGCACTCGCTGTTTTACAAAGCTCTCGCACTTATCGATCTCGGTGAGCTCGAGAAGCTGGCCATACACGTCGAAGGGGTTGAATCCCCAATTCACCGCAGAGCTTGCGAACTGTTGGGCGCCATTGTCAATGCACCAACTGTGTCACCAGATATGAAACGTGAAATTGCCGAATTTCTGCCGACTATCGAAGATACAGGGCTGGTGGGATGGGAGCTTTATCTACTCACGCATTCGGGCGATACTGAAGCCGGGCTAGACCTTCTGGAACAAGTGGTTGAAAACAAGGAAGGGCAATACGTCAATTTTGTTCATTTGCCCCTCTTGGAGCCTTTGCGCCATTCGCCTCGGTTTAAGCAACTCGCCGCAGAGATGCTTTCGGCAGATCGGATTCCTAAAATAGCAGGGAGTTCCACTAAGAAAAGAGAAGTAAAAAAAGTCCAAATTGACCCGGAAGAAATCAGGTCGATCGGGGAAGCACTCGACCAGCTTTTCGAAGATGGTGTCTATCTAGATCCCGGCTTGTCGCTTAGAGGTTTGGCGAGTCAGATCGGTATCAACCCCAATAAGCTCTCTTGGTACTTAAACGATCAAGTGGGAAAAAACTTTAGTGAGTTTGTTAATCAAAGTCGGGTAACGGAGTTTCAAAAGCGAGCGATCGATCCAGCATATGGACATCTCAGCCTGCTTGGTCTCGCTTACGAATGTGGCTTCAATTCTAAGTCGGTCTTTAACGACTATTTCAAGAAATCGGTAGGTGAGACACCGAGCAAATGGGTTAAGCTTCATTCCACCTGATACTTGCGGATTGACCCAAAGAAGTCCTGATTTGTAATCTCGGTCGTTTAATCGGTGATTCTGAAGGAGTTTTGTGCCATCAAAACGATTCAGATGAAACTTAGAGAAAACAACCCAACTGTTTTAGTCGCTGGCTCTACAGGCTACCTAGGTGGCCATATTGTGAAGGAGCTCAAGCGTCGATCTTTTAATTTTAAGGCGATGGCTCGAAAGCCAGAAAAACTGCAAGCACACGGTCTACAGCCTGAGCAAATTGTAGTGGCTCAACCCACAGAAGCAGAATCGCTAAGTGGATGTCTCAAGGACGTAGATGTCCTGATATCCACCATCGGTATTACGCGGCAGAAGGATGGACTCACCTATATGGATGTGGACTATCAGGCCAATGCTAACCTACTCGAAGAAGCTAAACGTGCAGGCGTCAAGAAGTTCGTTTACATCTCGGTATTAAATGGTGACCAACACCGAAATCTAAAAATACTGCAAGCCAAAGAAAAGTTTGTTGACTTGCTCAAGGGATCGGGAGTGGACTATATCGTGGTGCGTCCAAATGGGTTCTACTCTGATATGGGTGATTTTCTAGACATGGCTCGGCAGGGCCGCGTTTACCTATTTGGAGATGGAAAGAAACGACTGAACCCTATCCATGGTGCCGATTTGGCCAATGCCATTCTCGATGAGCTAGATCGCGCTAACACCGATTTGGATGTAGGTGGGCCCGATATATTCACTCAAGAAGAAATAGGCCAATTGGCGCTCGCTGCACTATCTAAGCCGGAGAAAATAACGCACTTACCCGACTGGACTCGAAAGCTTATGCTCTTCTTCCTTCGGACATTCACCTCCCAAAAATACTATGGACCTTACGAGTTCTTTCTAACCATGATGGCATACGACCAAGTAGCCCCGCGCTACGGAGAGCGTCGCCTGCGCAACCATTTTACCACCGAAGCCGACCGAATAAAAAAGTCCTGATTCTCACTTTTTAGTACCCGATGTGAAAATCAGGGCGTCTCATCCTTCCTTCGGCTACACCTTTGCCCCGTCAAAATCAAAACCCAATCAAAATGAACTATAAACAATTCATATTCTTGTCGTTAGCGCTTGTCTTTCTCGTTTCGTGCGACAAGGACGATGATACTAACCAGGTTTCTACTCCGGCATATTCGTCAGCTGATCAGTACATCGCTGACATGGATTTTGTCGGTGCTGCTTATGTGAGAAGTGGCGAAGATGTGTTGCTCGACAAGGGCTACGGACTGGCAAACGAGTCTACGGGTATGCCCAATGCTACAGACTTGGTATACCGAATAGGTTCGGTTACTAAGGCTTTCACGGCTTTTGCCGTAGTGCAGCTCAAGCGCGATGGCCTGATCGAAAGCTTTGATCAGCCTATTTCCGACTTCGACGATACTTTTCCCCAAGGCGATCAGATAACCATACGACACCTCTTGCGACACCACACGGGTATACCTGATTATGTAGGCCCTGTTGAAGACTATGTAGACGCTACAGGGAGCTACGTGGATCGCGATGAGATTATGGATGCTATTGTTGAAGCCATTGAAGAAGATGGACTCCAATTTACCCCGGGCGAATACTTTTCCTACAGCAATTCCAACTATTTCTTGCTCGGAACACTAGTCGAAGAACTCTCCGGAATGAGTTTTGACGCCTACTTGCACCAGCACATCTTCTCGGAGCTGGGTATGACGGATACCCGTCCTGGCGAAGACATGATTACCGGTATCAATCGGGCACAAGGTTATGACGACGCTGGGCAAGTAGAGCCCTACCAAATGCAGATCGCATTTTCTGCGGGCTACCTCGAGAGCTCAGTTTACGATCTAGAACGCTGGGGCGATGGACTGATGGGCGATTTTCTCTCGGCCGATGAAAAGACAGATGTCTTTGAGCAACCTTACCACGAAGAAGGTGTGGCCACGGTGGGCTTCGGATGGTTTACGGGGCAGATGAGTGGAAATCTCTGTTACTACCACGGTGGCAATATCGACGGCTTCTCAGCTCTGATTGGGCTTTTTCCTGAAACCAATAGCCTGGTAATTCTCCTGAGCAACCGCACAGATAAAACCCCACAGCTCGATAGCATTCTCCGCGCTATTGCGAAAAACGAATTCTAATCAAAACAATATTTCGATTCTCAACCAAAACAACTCAAGATGAAACACGCCATTCTCTTTTTCCTGATCTTTTGCACCCTAGGAGCGTTCGCTCAAACAAAAAAAGACGCGGCTACTGAAACTGAACCAAAACACAAATACCGTATCAGTGTTCCCGGTATTATCATTCCCCAGCTCTTCACCACTTCTTGGGACGATGTGCAGAATACCCAACATTTCGAACTACATGTGAAGCGGGAGCTTGACGACAAAAACATTGTGGGGGTCAAACTGGCTACTTGGCGCCTTTTTCAGCCCATGGGTATTCTTTGGACGGATGGATTACGGGACAAGCTCAAGGACGAAAGTCAGTTTTACCCTGGGCACGTTCGCGAGTCGGGAGTAGGGGTGTCTTATCAGCGCATGTTGTGGAAGGGGCTCTTCGCAGCGGTGGAAGTGCTGCCCTTGTTTCAGACCTACCTTGATGAAAACAACAAGAAAATAGATGATGGCTTTAAGCTGTACAACTCCTACCACATCGGTTATCACCTGGCTTTTGGGGGAAAGAAGCAGTTTTTTGTAGAGCCACAACTTCACTGCCAGCACTGGATGTTTGAGACTGCGGCACCAGAAGGTTTCGCAGAACTTGACGATGAGTGGAAAGATTACTTTCTTTTCGAACCGAATATTTATTTAGGGTTTAAATTTTAAGGGAACGATAACCCTGGCATGACCAAAACACAAAAGCATGAATATGAGAAGGCCGTATTTTAAGATCACCAAGCCCTGCGCGCTGAATATCGTATTCATGCTTTTGGCTGTCATGATGCTCTATCATTTTCTGATCATTTTTCAGGTTGTACCCTACGAAATGGTTTGGGCGGGGCGCTTAAATTCCGTGGAAGAAATGTTGCAGTACGAGGCCTTCTCCATTTTTGTGGTGGTCGTAATTGCTGTGGTCTTTTTACTCAAAAGTCGGCATGTAGCGCAGGGTAGAGAGCAGCGTGCTACCAATGTTTTACTTTGGGTTATAGCGGCATTTTTCGGACTAAACACAATCGGAAATCTCTTCTCTACCACCACAGCCGAACTAATCTTTGGTACAGCTGTCACGCTCACTCTTTGTGGGTTGACTGTTTTTATTGCGAGGAAGAAGAATATTTGAGTCCGAAATTCGTGGGTTATCTAACCTTAATCTTTGGGCTGCAGAGGACTTAAGCAGGCTTGTCGTGGAAGGACTAAAGTACAAACTAAGAACTCCCCATATTCTCAATTTCCAGTTTTCTACTTAGTTCATGAATCAACTCTTTAGAGCTGGTTCCAATTAGCAGAAAGGGGCTTTCTTCTGGTTGAAGCAGTTCCCAAGTTCCGTTTTTATCATACATCCTGTCTAAAAAGCTGAAAGGTTCAAGGTCATCAAGTGCATTCAGCACCTCGCTTAAATTCCAATCCTTACATTCGTAGGAGTGTCTCTGCCATGATAGTCGTGAATTTGGGAATACCGCATGAATCGTTTTGAGTACTTCTTCAAGGATGTATTGCGGCGTATAGTCCAGGAATTGTGGAAAGACATTCAAATCACCTAGCTTATGTTCGGAATCTTTAAATTCAAGATTGGACAAGAAAATACTAGGTTGACTCTCCAGAAAATGGTGAACAAGTGTGTCTCGCTTCGTTAGATTGATGTCTCCTTTTTCTGCGTTTTCAATAATTTCAAACCGATCAGGATTCGTTTTTTGGTATGACCTTTCAAATTCGTCTGCGAACGAACTTGAAATTAGATTATCCAGAATGTAGGTTCGGAGATTCGGCCACGATAAGTTTCTAGGATGACTTGGTAGTTTGGTATAGACCCGAATAGGGAAGAGAATTTTCGCAAAGTTGGGATAATCGGTTTGACAGAATTTCTTGAAGAATTCGAGTTCAGATTCTTGTTTGAATTTCTTTTTGAGAAGGCCGAACATTACTTTTAAACTTGATTTCTGCTACATTTCTTTTTTCCACTTCTTTCTGGCGTCACTGAGCAACTATTCCCTCCTCTTAAAAAACACATTAAGCGTTCGCCCACTGCTCAGGTTAAATCCGAGAATTTTACCACTTGGCGACCTTGTGAACTCCACGAACATCCCCCAGTCTGATCGAAACAAGTCCTTGGTGACGGGTGTCAGAGCCATTTCGCCCAACCATCGATGCTCTATGACTAGCTGATCATCCTTGATCACCATGTGATAGATCGCTTCGATCTCGGCGCTGTAGTAGTCCGATACGTATGCTTCCAGATCTGCTTTCGATGGCGTCCAGTCTTCTACTTTGGTGTAAGAGCTCTTCGAATCACCGTGGATGATAAGTTGAGTGGGCTGCCCTTTTACTTCAATCAATTCAAATTGACCACCCCAGGTATTGGAGTAGAACCGGTTTTCGGAAATGGGAATAAGCTGGGTGCCGCCCCAAATGGTCAGCGTGTCGTTTTTCAACTCCAGTTCATTGGTCGAATTGCGCGTAGGAGAGATGTACAGCCCAGCATAGCGCTTCAGCACCTTACTCGATATTTTGAAGGGTTTATGTTCCACTTCTTCGGGAAATGTCATGAACTCTTCCAAAACATACTCGGCGATCTGATTGGTGGGAATCCAGCCGCGACCGCCGTAGTTGGAGACGGTGATGATACCCAAATCGTGTTCAGGATAATACCTAAGCTGGGTGGCAAACGACTCGTGACCACCCGTATGGCTATAGAGCTTCAGGCCTTTGTGAATTCGGTTTTGGATCCCAAACCCGTATTCTGAATTGGTTCCATCGGTCAGGGTGTAGGGCGTCAGGAAGTCGTTCATGATCGCTTCATTTCCCACTACTTGAGTCTGAAAATGTGCAAGCCAAAGACTCATGTCATCAATCGATGAACAAATATCGGCCGCTCCGAAAATGGCTCGGTTACTCTTTGAGTTGCCATAACCCCGATTCGGGTCGTGAAAGTACGACTCCGCGGCGTTGGGCATCACTTCACCCACAAAAGATTCGATGTAGGTGTGGTCCATTCCCAGGGGATCAAAAATCTGCACTTTTACCCATTCGTCAGCCGATTGGCCCGTCGCTTCTTCGAGTATTTCAGCTAGAATAACCCAGGCTGTGCTATTATAACTGTACCGGCTCCCAGGCTCAAACTCGAGCTCGGGTTGTCTTCGCACCACTTCCAGGCATTCTTCTCTGCTCAGGCGGTCCACTTCTACGATTCGTCCCGCCAAATTCGAGATGGTGTAGGCTTCGCGATACCCGCTGGTATGGGTGAGCAGATGCCTGATGGTCACTTCTTGATCAAACTCCGGCCAGTCGTCCAGGTATTTCCCAACGGGATCATCCACATTGAGCTTGCCTTCGGCTTGGAGCATAGCGAAGGCATAGCCCAGAAACTGCTTGCTCACCGACCCGAGGTTGTAGATCATTTCGGTATTGTTTGGAATGCCGTATGAGAGATTGGCCATCCCGTAGCCCTTTTTAAAAATAAGCTCCCCATTGTGCACCACACCGATCACCAGCCCCGGGGTAGTATCGTTTACCGCAGGCGGCACCAACGATTCGATTTTCTCTTGCAGACCGCTCAACTTGAGTTCTTGGGCACAGACTTCTGAGATCCCCACCACACTTATTAGGACAATCAGAAATAGGTGAAATGAGTTTTTCATAGGGATCGGGTTTTGGTGCGGGCTTTTTGCGCAAAGCTCTAAAGATAGGGGATATGGAAACTCAATTGACAGTCGGCCAAGCCGAAATCGTTTTTAAAACACTTCAAGTACTTTTTTCAGCGTCAGAGATTCATTACTGAATGCACACTCAGTTTGAAACCTTGTCAATGGACAAGGTCGACTTAGTCCAAGAGTTCTTCACAGGTATAACCGCAGGCGTGCAAGGTTTTGCGCATTTCCAGAGAAACATTTCTTCTGCTGATAATTCTCAATATTCGATCGCAATCTTCCAAGTCAACGTGCCAATTAGATGGACCTACTAATTGATTGAGTTGTGGAGTTAATTCTTCAAGTGATTTTTGAGATTTCAGGGAAGTTTTGAATACATAGATCATCGCTGCATAGACTTTGAAAACTAGAAAATAGGGAATCTTCTGCCGGGTTCAGTGGCTCTTGCATTTTAGGTCAATACTTGATTGCAGCGAAGTACGTCCATGCGATAAACAAGATTTGAAGAGGAATTCTAAACCACAGATATGAAAGTCCCGGCCCATCAAAAGTTCCACTTTGATAGTTTATGTGATTGATGGACGCGTAGATGTTTGCAGGAAGCATCAATACAAGGAACGCAATAAGGAACCACCCAGTGAGTATTCTGAAGCTTGGAACAAAGAGCCCTATTGCAGCTACAATTTCAAAAACACCTGTAAGGTAAATCAGTTCTGTTTTGAACGGTATAAAGCCAGGTACCATCATGGACATGCCTTTTGGAAATATGAAATGACCAGAGGCAGTAAGCAAAAGCATGGCTGAAAGGGCTATTCGACCCGCAAGTGGAAGGTGGTATTCACCACGGAAAACCTTTAGTGCTAATACCGAGATGACAAATACGGAGATAAGTACGATTAGTGGTTTCATGGTTTACTTGAGTTCAATAGATATGTTGGTTTCGCCTGGATTCACGGTAAAGGCCGATTCATGGTAAGTTGCCGGCCTGAAGGTAGGAAGTGTGTTATTCGAGAATCCGTACTTCTCAGTAGGTATTCCAAATATGTTTTTTTCCAACTCATAGTTTCCGTTCTCATCCAAAAACACGGCAATAGCATATGTTCCAGGAGGGATGTTGGAAAATGGAATGGTTTCTTCAGACTGATTTCCAACTTCTATTTCGGCCCTGTACACGGCTTTGTCATTTATGCGGAAGTCAGTTGGAGAATTGTACCAGCCAATGTATAGAGTTCCTTCTAAACCCTCAAGATTGGTGACTTTTACATTTTGTTCTGTGGTCTGGCCATGGCTCGTATTGAGAAGCAATAGGCCAATGATCAACGCAAATAAAATTTTAGTGTTTGCTTTCATTGTTTCTTCATTTTGGATGTGCCAAAATTAGAGGGAGCTTCAGGTCGAAACAATGAACCTAGGTTAAGTAATTCGCCGGCGTATTCTGCTCAAAGCCTGAGGGGTAACGCCTATATAGGATGCGATATATTTCAAAGGAATATGTCTAATCAATTCAGGTCTCATTTCAAAAAGCTCTAGGTAGCGTTCTTCGGCTGTTTTGTTGAGTAGCGAGAATTCTCGTTGAGCTTTGAACAAGTACAGCTGCTCCGCCGCCTTGCGGCCTATCAGGTTTCCTATTGATGTTTTGGCATAAACCGATTGTAAATCATCGAATGTCAATCGCCACAAGGTGGTGTCAGTTATCGCTTCAGCGCAACAAGTGGAAGGCGATTGATTTAGAAATGAGTCGTAAACGGAGTGAAACGAGTCAGCGAAAGTAAAACCAAATGTGAAGTCGTAATCTTCCTTCGGGATGAAAAGCCGCACAATTCCTTTGTCGATGAATGAAAGGTGTTTTTCTGTTTCACCGATGTTCAGGATTTTAGTTTTCTTCTTAAAGTTCTGCTGGGTCAGTTTGGAAGAAAAGTAGTCCCAATCAGAATCTGATATGTTGAAATTTTGCTTGTAGTACGCGTGAATCTTTTCCATTAGCCATATGGAAGATAATGCATTTTTCCTGTTGGGCACAATCGAGCTCTAATGAGAAGCAAGAGAAATGACTTGTAAATGTTAGGTATTGATTACTTAGTCAACAATCCAAAGAAAAAAGTCTGTCATTTCATATCTCAGAAAGATTAAACCTACAATTGAGAATATCATGACCGAAATACTTAGGTAGTCTGATTTCCGAAGCTCCACATGGTTCAATGTCAAGTGAGTTATAATAGAAAATGACATCGGGATTGTTAGAATACTCAAAACAGAGAGCAATATGGCCACTACATTTATCCAGTCAATTCCCAAGGAGTAGGGGGCAGGGTTTACCCCAAAACAGGAATCTCGTTGCGCACCATGACTCCAATCAAGCCAATAGTAAGAAATGCCATCATCGAAATGAAGGGGATAAAACAGAGTATTCTATTAATGTCACTAAGATCTTTCAAAATACCAACCTTCTTTTCAAACGTTATTAAATGATTTGTCGTGTGCGACCATCGCGGATCTGGCGTCACCCCTATTATTCTCGTAGATTTTTTCGCATATCTCTTGAGGAGATAATCTAATGAAAGAAGAGTTCATTGATAGGTGGAAGCCCCTGTCTGGCTAAGGGCTTAAACCGCTATTAGCGACTTGGTAAAGCTTTAATTTAGGTAAATGAAGTTTGTCAGAATCCAGGTTTCGATTTGCATCGTCCCTTGAATGAAGTGTGTCTCCCTTTCCTCGGGTAGGTTGAGTAGCGGTTTTGAGAATGCCCGCAAAAAACAAAAACCCCAATCAGCTTTCAGCTCAACGGGGTCTTTCTTTTACTGTACTAGTATAGTTTATTGCACAATGAATTTTACTAGTTGTGATCGTTCATTGTTTTTTGATTTTAGAAAGTAAATACCCTCTTTCATTTCGGCGGTGGAAATGCGGGTGCTCATAGGAGATGTTCTTACTAATCTTCCAGTTAAATCAAAGATTTGATAAGCTGAAGGTGCTCCTTCAATATTCAGGTAGTCGCCTTTCGCCACCGGGTTGGGGTAGATGTTGAAAGTGCTATTTTCTTCTTGTAAGACGTTCAAGGGCATAGGATCTACGGTGTAAATTCTTCCCTCGGTTTCTGCAAGGTAGATTTTTCCATTATATGTGTCGAGTTGGTCACGTATACCGTCGGCATCTATGCTCGGAGGCTCTACGCCGTTTAACAACTCTGTGGTGGATGAACCGTAATAAGTTTCGAAATTTTCTCCTTCATCAAAAGACATCAGCCAGGTAGTATTGGAAGCGATAAGCCACATGAAACCGCTTTCTAAGCCGATACCGTCTAAAAAGGTTCCTCCAATATTCTCTCCATCCGAACTGAGATCTTCTGGGGATTCAAACAGGCCTTCGCCCCATATGCTATAGATTACTTCATTATTCGCCTTCGGTATAATAAACTTGGCTTCGTCATCAGCGTCGATACCCACTTCCCAATTTGAACCTTGATCAAGAGAGTAGTATATTTTATCTGCACCCTCAGAAACGGCGTAGAGATATCCGTTGTTTCCAGAAGTGATTTTATCGGCTTGAACACCTGTGTTCACTCTATTCGCCCAATCGCCATCTTGAAATCGAAACACGGCGCCCACTGCGGCTAAACAGATATTGTTTTCAATATGTATCGCGTAGGAACTATTCGTATTCAGAACTTCCCATGTACTACCATTGTTGTCGGTATAAGCGAATCCACCTGAGGTGCTTGATACATAAACTCTTCCTGTGTTTTGATTGATCTCGATGTAATGAATTCCGCGTTCATTTCCGTTTACCAAAAAAGGGTTGTAGTTCCATGTATCTCCATTATCGGTAGAGTAGTAAAGGCCTGTTGAGCCCCCATAATACAAGGTTCCATCGCTTTGATTGATATCGAACCCCGGTTCATGGAAAGCAAACTGCTGAATTTCAGCACGTGTGTTCAACGTGTCAATTACCTGTGCATTGGAATGGAAGGATAGAAGAACACAAGAGATGATTAAAGTGTAAAGTGTTTTCATGTTGTAAATATTAAGTTCTGATGAGGCCCATTCCATAGTTGGTTTCAGAGCCATTCTCAAGTGGGAGTGGACTCATTCAATTAGTGATTTAAAAGGTGTAGTGTTCTGAAAACCAACGTTTCAAAGTTACCCCTAGTTAGCCTGGTTTGAAATAGGGGGTTCAACTGAAATTTCTACGTGATTAGTCGTAGAGATAGGTGAAAAACAGCCTCAGGCTAGTCCGTTTTCAAAAGCGAACCGTATAACACCAGCAACGTTTTTTACACCCAGTTTTTTCATGATATTCGTCCGATGGGTATCAGCAGTACGGTGACTGATAGATAGTTTTTTGCCGATTTCTTTGTTCGATAAACCGGTGGCGAGTAAACGGACGATCTCTTTTTCGCGCTCTGATAAAGTTTGAAGCAGCGGGCTAGCATTCAGGGGATGGGGCTTGCGGTCAGGAAGAATCAATGCTTTAGTGACATCACTTGTAAAGTATTCTTTCCCTTCTGCTATTACCTTAACGGCATGCAATAGCTCATTTCTATCAATGGTTTTCAAGAGGTATCCTTTAATGCCCGTCTCCATCAATTCAGAAATCAATGCTTTCTCGCTATGCATGGTCAACATACCAATATGCACTGAGGGAAAGCGACTCAGCACTTCTTTCGAACATGCAATTCCATTCATCACAGGCATGTCTATGTCGAGTAGAAGGACGTTTGGCAATGATGACCTATTTTCTTCTAAATAGGTAATCACTTCTCGGCCATTTCGGAAGACCTGACTTACAGCAATGCCACTTTCATTGGCGAGTAAATCCGAAATCCCTTGGGTAATGAGCGGGTGGTCATCTGCGAGTATAACTTCAATCATTCCAGTGGAATTTTAATGGTAACTATCGTTCCGCTGTTCGGACTCGGTTCGAAGTTTACGTTGCCTTTTACGGTGTCTAGTCGAGAATGAATATTCATTAGACCGATGCCTTTTTCTTGTTTGTCCTTAGAAATCCCCTTGCCATTGTCTTCAACAATGAGAATAATGTGATTCTTGTTTTTGATGAGTTGAATATTCACCAAAGTCGCTTCGCTGTGTTTAATAACGTTGTTGACCAATTCTTGCGCTATGCGATACAATGCGGTTTCTTTCCTTTGATCTATACGCTCTTCCATCCGAAAGTGCTCAAATTGATACTTCATTTTGGAATGCCCTAAACTATTTTCGAGCATATCTTTCAAAGCAGGAACCAACCCGAAATCAGAAAGTGCTTTCGGCATCATCTGGTGGGAGAGTTGTCGCAATTCTTCTGCGGATTCATCAAGTACACCGAGAAGTTTGTTTGCTTCATCAGATGGGTAAGAGTGAAACAAATTTTGAAGACCCAATTTTAATCCGCCCAAACGCTGCACAATTCCGTCATGTAAATCTTTCGCAATTCTCTTTCGTTCTTCTTCTTGGGCGTGGATTACCGCATTGATGTTTTCTTGTTTCGTTTGAATAATCAGCACCGCTTTTTCCTGAGAAGCTATGCGCTTGTTTCTTTGAAAGAAGAAAGTGAATATGGAAAGCGTCAACACGATACCAAGAGCTAGTAAAAGAATCCATCTGGTTCGATTTGAAATTGTAATCTCTTGATTTTTGATGGTCAACTCTTTCGATGCGACCTCAAATTCCGCTTGGTGTTTTGCTAACGACTGAGCCATTTCAGTCGACATTTTTTCGGACATCAATCGGACGTTCAGATTTGCGATTTCATAGGCTTCTACCGGTTTGTCCATAAGTAAAAGTGTCTCTGCTTTCCTGGTGAGCGCATGCAAGCGCTGATCATACTCGTTGATGGATTGATAGTAATCTATCGCGTCATCCAAACAAGCTAAAGATGCTTCATGCAAGCCAAGAGAATCGAGTAAAGCTGATTTCTTGATGTTGATGAATGCCAGTCCTCCGAGGTCATTCATCGCTTCAGCCATCTGATACGATTTGTTTGTGTAATAGAGCGCACTGTCGAACTGTTGGTTTTCGAGATACACATCGATCAATATGGTATAAGTAGAAGCTTTGCTGTATGAATCTTTTTCCTTCACCAAGGCAAGCGACTCTCTTAAATGCCCTGCTATTATTGAAATTATGCTATCTTTTCTTTGGCCGGGAGCACCTCTGTAGATGTCTTCTTCAAGTTCCATGAGGAGAGCCCCCATATTGTGAACCACTCTAGACTTCATGTAGTTTGAAGCGTGGGGATGTTCGTATATTTCTTTATACCCCTCGTATGCTTTATCAACTGCTTTCTGGATGTAGGTTACATTGTAAAGTTGCCTTTTCATCTCGAGATACCCAGACCAATAAGCTTCTCTCTCGAAGAGAACAATTGCTTTGGTAAAATGTGGGATAGCCTTATCGTAAGCGCGGTTGAAGTAATATTCGAGACCCTGGAAAGCTTCATGTGTAGCAGAATCGACTCCAGAGCTCCCGACAGGCATGGCATTGATGATCCGCCACAAACTATCACGCGCGGGAACATTCGCAAAGTAGTAGTTTTTGAACAATTCTTGATATAGGTCGAAGCGATCATTGCCATCTGTGGGGTAGGGGTAGTGCTTGAGGACGTTTTCAAATTGTTTGAGCTGTTCTGGAGAATAACTCGACTGACCGAAGATCAAGAAAGTACTGAAAGCCATTGCAAACAGTAGAAGAACGACATACTTAATTCGATTCACTTCGTAGCTGTGGGTTTCCCAGTATCCAGGGATGCATTTGCAATATAACTAAGTTCGATAAAAGATTGGCATCTTCCACACCAAGTTGTTTTAATCTAATTAATTAGTCGTATGCTGATGTATTGTAATCTACAAGTTTCTTAACTCCTTCTATCTCTAGTAGGTTTGAAGCTACTTCTATTGATTTGGTAAAAGAAACAATCGAAGTTTAGGGAAGTTTTTCTCGATGAATTTCTCTAGTGTTTTAGAGAAGATTGACGACTTTTTCAAAGTAGTGATTTCGGAATAAGGGATAATGCTACCACGGCGTGATATTCCAGACAACACTCAACAGGAGCCCCCGCAAAAACACCAATTTAGTTTAAATCTCTTATTATGTGTTGAACAAGGATTCCAATGCATTAGGACAGGTTGTGGAATCAGACCTGAATTTAACTCGACCCTATTCCAGCTATTAAACTTTCAGACCAAACGAAGGCTTAGTTGTTAGCCACTGGCTTTCTCTTCAAATTCTGGGCAATCCAAGCGAATTTCAGTAGTCTTTAATTCTTTTTGTAGTAGGTTACAGTAGTCTATTCCGTTATTTTTTTGATAATATGTGCATCCATAACAAGTACGTTGAACAGTCAATATTCCACTTCGGTTTAATTTAAAAATAAGTTGGCTTATTGTACTAAAAAGGCTTTCCAATTCACTTTCATTGAATTTGTCAATCTGCTTTTTGAGAGATGTAGCGAAATCATTTGTTTCTGTCACCAATTTTTTTCCCATTTCGGTCAGCTGTAGTAAGTAGCTACGACTGTCCGAAGTTGAAAAGTTTTTTGAAACCATTCCTTTTTTGTCCAAAACCTTGACCGCATCGCTGATTGTTGGCTTGGTTACATTAAACTCTTTGGCTAAATGGCTCACATTGCACAATTCCTGCTTGTGGAATGCTATAAAAATTAGTATCTGAATTTGGATTGGACTTAAACCTACCATTTTGGCTTTTTCCCATAGCAATACTTTGAACACTTCCGAAATACGTTCCAATCCTGCAACGATTTTACTCGAAGTATCTATTTCCTGTTGTTTTGGGTTAAATAAGCTATTATCCATAAAAAAGTCCCGTTTGTTCAACGGGATAAAGTTAGCAATCCTAATTATATTAATTACAATTTTCCATTTCAATGATGTGAAAGCCAACTCTTTGAATGGACGAAATTATTTGTTCGGTAGCTTGTTCTATATGGCAAAACCTGCATTCTTTTGCCGCAAGATGCCTTGTGTCAAAAGGTTTTGTTTTTAAAAATTGCTTGCCGAAACCAAAAATAGTTTCTTCGTCTGTAATTGTGTTTGGCACGAGGATGTCAAAATGCATCACTTTTCCGTCTTCTCGTTGAACGTAGGTATCCCAAACTGAAACTCTCATTTTATTGTTTTTTAACGGTGTAAGGCAATGATAAATCGCCACTTGCAACGCCATACACTTCGTAAACGCCCAACATTGGCATATTCTCTTTGCTCGTGTTCACTTTCATAAATGCTGTAACACCATCATAATTAAAATTTGATTGATTGTTCATTCTGTAATTTGGAACAATGATTTTTATCGTGTTTCCGCTTGTGGTTACAGGAAATCCTGGCGAGTCCATATACATCGGCATTCCTGGGTTGGTTGGTGGCAATACCACGGTTTTGTCTCCTTTTATAAATTGTTTTACCGAAAGTCCACCTGTGACTCTTTCATCTTTGGTCAAGACCACCCAATGTGGATGCCAAACAAGACCGTCATTGTCAAAAATTCTATCGTTGTTTTCGTCCCAAAGTGGTGTGTCGTCAAAATCGGGATGAGATGTTAGTGCGAGTGCAACGATTCCGTCAGTTTCTCCAAACCCTACGTCAGTCGGCTTTAAATTGGTAGGGAAGACATAGCCCAAAATTGGTGCTCCGTCCAACTGTCCTGCTTTTTTAGGCGTTGTTTTTCCTGCGGTTCCGTTGACGTCAATTTCCCAAACGGTTATTCCCAAGTCAGATTTGTTCGTTACGCGAACTTCCTTTATTGCAAAGTCATCATTTTTATATGTGCTTTCCTGTGCACACGACTTTGTGGTGCTCAAAAGCATTGTTGCTGAAAGTATTAATAGAATTGATTTCATATTTTTAATGATTAAGTAAGTTAGGACTCCAATAATAATTCGGAATCCTAACTATGTGGTCTAAAAATTTTAGGCTTTTACATCTGCCATTGATGCACCAAAGTTGATGTGAAGGGCATTTCCTTTTGGCGTTACCAATGCTGGTACAGATTTTACGCCTGCATTTTCAGCTTCTGAAATTCTGGACCTGTCTTCGCCAATGTGAACAACTTCCACGTTGTCAACTCCGATTAAGTTTACTATGTCCTGTTCTGCACTTACACAAACTGGACAACCTGCGTGATAAAAAATTGATTTGCTCATTTTCTGAATGAATTTAAACTGTTATTGCATTATTGCCTTACAAATATAGTAAGGAGTCCTAACGAAACAAATTAAATTTAAGATTTCACATAAACCCAACCTTGCTTATCCGAATGAAATGTTGCCTTAACTCTTTTGTAATCATTGACTTCGTACAAGTCTGCTTGCTTGAGTTCTTCTTCGGAAATTTCATAGAGTGTTCCTGTTATTTGGTCATTTGGGTCATGAGTTGGAACAGCGATAGGGTGAAAATTCTGTTGGCTTTTGTCAAGAACAGTCTTGTTCGTTATTTCAAGTTGTTCCAATTTGTAGCCTGTTAGTATTTCTTTTGTGCCGTTCAGTTCTCGTCCGAATGATTCGAGTTGCACCTTTTTGAGTTGAAGTGTTCCGTATGAAAACAAGAGTTCTTTCATTTAAAGGATGTTTGTTTAGCTTGTGACTGGAGCCCCCGCAAAATCCACCAATTTAGTTTAAATCTCTTATTATGTGTTGAACAAGGATTCCAATGCATTAGGACAGCTTGTGGAATCAGACCTGAATTTAACTCGACCCTATTCCAGCTTTTAAACTTTCAGACCAAACGAAGGCTTAGTTGTTGGCTCAGCTATTTTATTTCTTTCTTCAATTTTAAGTTCCAAAGCAAGTTAGTAATGGAAAAAGCTGGAATTGCAACAATTCCGAGAAACCAAATGCCAGCGTCGAAAATAGTCATTTTTGAGACTGCAAGCAGTGCCATTAATAAAATAGGGATCAAGCTCCAAAGCCTTCTTCTCATCACTGTCTTTCTGGCTTTCGCGAATTCGAGGACTACTGTATTTAATATTCCAAGCGTAAGAATGGGTAAAGCAAATACCACCACGTAGAGACCGATTACACCCTTATCTCCATTTTCTAGGTCAATCACATAAATGACAAATCCAGAAAATAAAAGCCCCATGCTTAAGATGAATGTTGTCAGAGTTTTCATATTCTAATTGTGCCCATCGGGAGTCCCCCGCAAAAACCACCAATTTAGTTTAAATCTCTTATATATGTTGAACAAGGATTCCAATGCATTAGGACAGGTTGTGGAATCAGACCTAAATTTAACTCGAACCTATTCCAGCTTTTAAACTTTCAGACCAAACGAAGGCTTAGTAGTTGTAGGTAGTTGTCTAATGTCTCAAATACATTTTTTGTCCGTCGAAATAGACAACATCTTTATGGACCCCCATAAATGATTCATAAGTCAATAAATACAAGTTTTCACCTATCCGTTCGTATTTCCCTTTTACATCAGATAAAAGAGTGTGGGTATCGCCTTTTTCATCGACAATCGCACATCCCGCAGCGTTCATGCGAATTGTGACTTGGCCTGGCTCATTAAAGAAATAGCCATGTTGGTTTTTTCTAAGTTTCGACTTTTGGATATAATATGTCTTGCATTCAAGCTCAATATTAGGGTCAACCGTCCAATATCCTGAAGGTTGCCTGTCTCTCATGTCAGTGCTGAATGAGCAGGACAGTAATGTAATCAGCGTTATATATGCAGATATAAGTTTATCCATTTCAATTACCTACAACATTTTGTGTATGGTGCGTGTCCTGCAGGTCATACACAAAACTCGTTGTTGCCGCGTTGGGTTTTTATCTATTTCAAAATAGTTGAGCTTCTTTTGTCAATTCAGACTTTCTAACTCCTAAGAAGTCTACAAACCAATCTTCGAGAATTCTATCAAGCTCATTCTTATTAATCGTCTTTGAGTTCCTTCTAGATTTTACGTAATGCTCTCTTGTCATCTTTTCGGATAAATCTCCAATAGTCGCCACGGCAAGTTCATTACCTAATTTACTCGCAATCCAAATGCCGCCTATTGATATTCCAAGTCCAATAAGTCCATATTGCCAATGAACGAAAAGCATAATAAAAGAAGCTAACAACAAAAACGCTAAAGACCCGGAAACAAAGTATGGCGGTCGTAAGATTAACAGCTTAAATCCTAAAGTCATTTCGAGGATTTTTATCTGATTCTTTCTATTCTTCTTTGGGAATAATTCCGCAAGTGTTGTAGTCGGAGTGATATCTTTTCTGTCAATATCAGTCGATTTTGTTATCGCTTCCCTTAGCTTATAAAAAGCTTGTTGAGTGGTACAATCTTCAGAATGGTCGAGACTGATTTTATCTTTTATCGCGTCACAGAATTCGCCATAAGTTCTAACATGGGCTAATTCATTTGTCTCAAATCGAATGTCGAACGAGTCTTCGATTTTAAGAAGCATGTCTTCTAAGTCTTCCGAGTCAATTTTTAATTCCATGTCTGTTTTTTTGCATGTGCGGCAACGACCCGGCTATGCGCAGTGCGGGATTGAAAAGCCGAAACTTTCAATCTTGCACGAACTGTAGCCAAAGCTGTGTTTTGTGTTTTTAAATTCATTCAACAAAAACGTCAAAGCGGAGCTTTGGCGGGCTAAAAGCACCGACCTTTCTTTTATTCCTTCAGCCCGCATTGCGTATAGGTTTTGTTGCCACACGTTTTTATTTTTTATCCTGCTTCCTGTCTCCAAAAGTCAATGATTCTGCTGTTTTTGATTTTGAAACCATAAACAACCATTGATTCCGTGCACCAATTTGGTTCAACAAGAAACGTATTGTAAATATTCAATCTAAATGAACAGTCCTTGTCATCAAAACTGACTGCGATTTTGTCTTTACAGTCCGTTGGGTCAGTAAAACCTTCAGGTGCAATATTAAAATGATACTCTTTTTCAAATCGTTGATTTTTCGTCAACGAATCAGCGTCAATGTCATTTAAGAATCGAGTCAAATACTCTGCTGTCAAGTCGACCATTATTGAAGTTTCCTGGTCATTTTCGGGATACTGAACTTTTCGAATAGAATCAATTTTTTCGAACAAGTCTGTTTGTAGGTCTTGATGGTTAAGTTTCAAAAAGTCGCTTATTGTTCCTGAGCATTTACTTGATTCGATTTGCTCAACTTCATTATTTGCAGTTTGAGTTTCTTCAACTTCAATTGTTGAATCAGTTAAAGACTGTGATTCAGTTTCAATGGTTTCAGACACTCTTCCATTGTCGTTTGAATTACTACACCCAATTATTGTCAGGACAGTCAAAATGTATATCAGTGTCTTCATTTTTTTAATGTGTGGCAACGGGTAATAACACACCCTGTGTGATATACCGCTATGGTTTTGTTTTTTGTATTTCCTATTCATTCAACATTTAGCCGTTATTAAACGTCTATACACGAATAACTTTTTCCAAACAACCGCCAGCCTGTCCACCCAAATTCGTCCTTCCTCAAATATGCGAAAAATCTTCCATCTGAGTTTCTAGGCAGAACGCACTCAATCTTGACTAGGGCAGCTTGAAAGTCAAGATTTCGTCGAATCATTCATGAACACTCTTTCTTTTTTGATCTAGGCATAAAAACCATAGGGAATGTCTCTTGGTAGGGGTATCTTGCCGTCCTTCTCGATACACCCCGAAAGCTTTCGGGGCACTCGAAGTGACTTACATTATTTGAAGGTGTATGCCCCTTTAAAAACTCAGGGAAAAACTCTCTAAATCACCTTTGATAAACCATACTCGGTGTGTACATTTGCCGCAAACAACGTTCAAGGAATGAATCTTCACGAATACCAGGGAAAATCTATATTGGCATCTTACGGAGTTGCCATCCAAAGAGGTCTGGTAGCTGATACGCCAGAAGAAGCGGTAGAAGCTGCTAAAAAAATCAATGAAGAAACGGGATCAGAGTGGTTTGTGGTTAAGGCGCAAATTCACGCTGGTGGTCGTGGTAAAGGTGGTGGGGTGAAACTCGCTAAGAGTTACGATGATGTGAACTCAATCTCTTCTGATATTATCGGAATGCAATTGATCACACCGCAAACGCCTCCTACAGGAAAGAAAGTAAACAAGGTGCTCGTAGCCGAGGATGTGTACTATCCGGGTGAGAGTGAGCCGAGTGAAATATACATGTCTGTGCTTCTAGACAGAGCCAAGGGTCGCGTGACGATCATGTACTCTACTGAAGGTGGTATGGACATCGAAGCGGTAGCTGAAAAGACGCCGCACTTGATCTTTAAGGAAGAGATCGATCCAGCGGTTGGAATTCAAGGATTCCAGTGTCGTAAGATCGCTTTCAACCTGGGTCTTTCAGGAAAGGCGTTTAAGGAAATGACCAAATTTGTGGCCAACCTTTACAAAGCGTACATCGGATGTGATGCAAGCCTTTTCGAAATCAATCCAGTTCTTAAAACGTCTGACGACCGCATCATCGCCGTTGACTCAAAAGTAACGCTTGATGCCAACGCTCTGTACCGTCACCCAGACTACGCAGAAATGCGAGACCTGACGGAAGAAGATCCTACAGAAGTGGAAGCTGGAGCCGTAGGACTCAACTACGTACAACTCGATGGAAACGTAGGGTGTATGGTAAACGGAGCTGGTCTGGCCATGGCTACGATGGATATCATCAAACTATCGGGTGGTGATCCGGCTAACTTCCTAGATGTAGGGGGTACGGCTGACGCAAAACGCGTTGAGACGGCTTTCAGAATCATCTTGAAAGACACGAAGGTGAAAGCCATTTTGGTCAACATCTTTGGTGGTATCGTACGTTGCGACCGCGTTGCTCAGGGTATCGTTGATGCCTACAACAACATTGGTGACATCAATGTGCCAATCATCGTTCGTCTTCAGGGTACAAACGCTGAAGAAGCGAAGAAATTGATCGATGAATCTGGACTTAAAGTGCACTCTGCTGTACTACTCCAAGAAGCTGCCGATAAAGTAAAAGAAGTATTGGCCTAAGAATTGCACCTTTGCATGGTAGGGCAGGCGAATAAGATTTTCGCGAAGCCCACGTTATCATACCATGCTGCGATACCTGGTCCTAATAATAGCTTTAAGCCCGTTGTGGTTCGCCGTTTCCGCGCAAGTGCCCGAAAACGTCGAATCTCACAACGGGCTTTATATTTTGGAAACGATCGTGGTGGATGGCGATACCATTCCCATTGTTACGCTGCGGCCTACGAGCATCTCGGCCAATAGAAAGAAGCGCAGCAAGCGCTATCAGCGGAAGCGCAACAAGATTTTTAGAAACGTAGTAAAGACTTATCCCTACGCCAAGGTAGCGGGTGAACTCATCACGGAGTACAACCACAACCTGGCCGAGCTGGAGACCCAAGCTGAGCGCGACGCATATCTCGATCAATGTGAAGAAGATCTCAAAGCCGAGTTTGATGGCGATCTCCGCAAGATGACCATGAGTCAGGGAAAAGTCTTGATCAAGCTTATCGATAGGGAAACGGGTCGAACCAGCTACGAGCTGATCAAGGATCTCAAGAGCGGTTTTACGGCCTTTATGTGGCAGGGTGTAGCGAAGCTCTTCGGGAATGACTTGAAGTCGAACTACGATCCCGAAAACAACGAGACTGATGAGATCATCGAAGAGATCGTACAGCTAATTGAGACGGGTCAGGTACCCGTAGAAGTAAGAGAAGTGAAAACCAAGGCGGCCAGCGAAGTGCTGAGCAATAAAAGCAAACGGCTGGAGCGGAAGATCAAACGCCAGAAAAAGAAGGCCGCAAGGAAGAACGGGTGATTCTTCAAAGAAAGGATTTGTTCCGAGAGTTTTGGGTCATAGTTGTATCGAGAACCTTAAGATGCTCATGTTGACATATAACTTCTCGATACATCACCGATGCTCCCTATGGTCGATCAGCGACACTCGAAGTGACTCAAACAAGGTGTTTTGGTGAATTGTTAATCGGGCCTTCTTTCTTTACCTATTCTTCAAATAGCGCAACGATACATTCGCTACTGCGCGATTAGCCGAAGGCGTATCGCGTGGTTTCTTGGGAAACTGATTGAATTCGTTTTAGCCATGCAGCAATAAATGTTTTAACGTTACCGTCGACTAAATCGAACCAAGCAACAACAATTTCCGCAGCTCCGCCTCAGGCGGAAATACGGAGCAGCTGAGAACCAATTAGGTACTGATGTTGGTATATAACTTCTCGATACACCACTGATGCTCCTTGTGGTCGATCAGCGGCACTCGAAGTGACTCAAATAGGATGTTTTGGTAAATTGTTTATACCGACTTAATTCTTTACCTATTCATCAAAGAGCTCAACGATCCAACAAAAAAGGCCGGGTAACCCCGGCCTTCCAAATTCTAATTGTTTTCTAATTACTTGTTGAAATTTGGCGCTACCACCAAATCCTTACTTCCACGAACGTGGGTATAAAAACCTTCACCCGACTTCACACCAAGCTTTCCTGCGGTTACCATATTCACGAGTAGGGGGCAAGGCGCGTATTTTGGATTTCCGAGTCCTTCGTAAAGCACGTTCATAATTGAGAGACAAACGTCCAACCCGATAAAGTCGGCCAGTTGGAGTGGTCCCATCGGGTGAGCCATTCCAAGCTTCATAATCGAGTCGATCTCGGCTACGCCTGCCACGCCTTCGTGCAAGGTGATGATGGCTTCGTTGATCATCGGCATCAAAATTCGGTTGGCCACAAACCCAGGGTAGTCGTTGCACTCTACCGGGATTTTCCCCAATTGCTTCGACATGTCCACAACAGCTTCTGTCGTGGCATCGCTGGTGGCGTATCCACGGATGATTTCAACCAGCTTCATAATCGGAACCGGGTTCATAAAGTGCATACCGATCACCTTGTCGGGACGCGATGTCGCAGCGGCAATTTTCGTAATCGAAATCGAGCTAGTATTGGTTGCCAGGATGCTGTCAGCCGGAGCCGCTTCATCCATCTGCTTGAAGATTTTCAGCTTCAAATCAACGTTTTCCGTTGCCGCTTCTACCACGAGATTGGCATCAGATACACCGCTCGCCATATCGGTGGTGGTGTTGAGGTTAGCCAGGGCCGCGTTCTTATCGGCTTCGGTGATTTTCTCCTTAGCTACCATTCTGTCCAGGTTTTTGGTGATGGTGGCTACGGCGCGGTTTAGCGCATCTTCTGAGATGTCAATTAGTTTGACGTTAAATCCGTTTTGAGCAAATACATGGGCGATTCCATTACCCATGGTACCCGCTCCAATTACAGCAATGTTTTTCATAAGGGTTTCTTTATTTTCCTGAGCCTTTGAATATAATGATTAAGGTATAGGCCATGATTTTCAGGTCAATAGCCAAGGACATATTTTCGATGTAAAGCACGTCGTACTTGAGACGCTGCACCATTTGATCTACGTTTTCGGCATAGCCGTACTTCACCTGACCCCAACTCGTGATGCCAGGCTTCACCTTCTGCAGGTGGCGGTAGTGGGGCGCTACTTTCGAAATTTGATCGATGTAAAACTGTCGCTCCGGACGTGGACCAACCAAGCTCATCTCACCGCGCAAAACATTGAAGAACTGTGGTAGTTCATCCATCCGAGTCTTCCGCATGAATTTCCCGATTGGCGTGATGCGATTGTCGTGGGTGCTCGAGAGTTGTGGCCCTGCTTTTTCCGCATCCTGACACATAGATCGAAACTTGAAAATGTAGAAAGGCTTGTTGTGCTGACCGATACGCTCCTGCTTGAAGATAATCTCGCCTGGAGATGAAAGCTTGACCAAAATGGCCAAGATGATATAGACCGGAAACAGGAGTATGATAGCGATAAATGAGCCTACAAAATCCATCAAACGCTTGATGAAAAACTGCCAACCCGGCATAATCTGGGTGTCGATCTGGATGAGCGGCGCACCAAAAATGCTCGACATTTTTACCGATCCACTCAAGATGTCGTACATATCGGGGATGATCTTGATATTCACCCCAAGACCTTCCAGGTTGGTGATGATGCTTCCCAGATTTTTATGTTCCGAAGATTCGATGGCGATAATCACTTCTTCGATCTGGTGCTCCTTTATTATTTCTTCTATTTTCTGAAACTTACCCAGCCAGGTGAGCTCGTTTTCGAGCAGGTGATCCTTTCCATTTACCGAAACGTAGCCCACAAAATCGAAACCAGGAGCAGGCACCATCGTCTCCATTTCACGATACACCTTTAGTCCTTCTTCGTTTCCACCGATAATAGCGGTTTTAAAGCCTATCACGCGCTTGTGAATGCGCTTAACCGTCTGAGTGGTGTAGATGAATCGTGGGATGAAAGTCAGCAGAAAGTGCATGGTGAAAAGCGCGATCAATGACTTGTAGTAAAATTGATAATTGGCTATTTCATCATCTAAGAGCACGATGAAAAACAGAATGATGACTCCGAGAGCCGATGCCATCAATACTTGGCCCAATTCTCTAACGCGGTGCCGGTGGTAGATGCTCTTGTACATCCCAAGCAGCGCGTAGAGCGCCACCCAAAAAAGTGGGATAAAGGCAAGCCCGAGGTAAAAATTGGAATCGAACTCCATGCCCACGAATTCGCCGTACTTCTCTGGCTCGATGTACTTCTTCCGAAATATGAAAAACAAGACCCAAGCTACCCCCGCCGATATGAGATCGGATACCAGGTATTTTATGACTTGAAGCCTTTTATTCATCAATTAGGGATGGATAAACTTGAGATTATCGACAAAGATTGTTTTCGACCCATCGGTATTGCTCAAATTGCTGTGCAGATAGATCTGAATGTCAGAATAATTGAAAATGAGCTGAGAAATGGCCGTTCTCATGTCAAAATAGACCTTGGTCCATTCATCTTGCGGAAGGATTCCCGCGACAAAAACACGTTGGTTAAGCTCTGGAATGTAGATTCCGATTTCGAGAAATTGATCTCCTTTAAAATCGATCTCCAAGTACATGTTGTTTCCGACAGGGACATTAGTAAGATCCCAGTTGGCGTAGGCCGTGAACACATCGTTTTCTTGTGTCATTTCCACCTTCAAACTTTGATTTCCAGAGAGCACATCGTTGGGGTCAGAAGTTTGGGTAATGGTAGCCGTATTGTCATCGCCAGGAGTCAAACTCGTCCCAAGATTTTCAAAATCATCGATGTAAAAAGTCAATCCATCAAAGTAGCGAAACGTCAGCACTGAGTCGTCTTCCAAGGCTACTCTGCCATCGGGCAACAACTCAATATCGGTCTCGTAAAAGTCGTAGAAAGGGTAGATCTGCCGGTCGTTTGAGATTCCGTTGTTTTTTATTCCCGCGGCTACCTGCACGTTCACATTGCCATTCTTAAGGGCTGCCGCGGTGGTGGGCATTTCATACGTACCAATAAAATCACCGTCCACATAGATGGTAGCATCCACAATACTGCTCGTGTTTGCACCTTGAGTTTGCTCATTGGTAATCAAGTTCGCGGACTTTACAACGACATAGCCAGGCACTGTTTCTTCCTTGTCGAATACATCACAAGAATAAAGAGTCAATACCAAAAGCATCCATGTAAAATGCTTCATAAATTTCAAGAATAAGGTGGCAAATGTAAGAAAATGGTCAAAGCCTCGAAGGAAGCCTTAAACCACAACCGTAAACAGAATTTTAACGAAGGGTTAAACCAATTATTGTATCCCTTGTCTAAGATTCTCTGTTGGCCGCTGCAGAAGCCTTGTTGAGCTTATCTACAATTTTGTAGGCAACGTCCAGAGCCTTGTACCCATCTTCGATAGTTACAGGGGGTTGGGTATTGGTGTTGATGGCGTGAGCAAATGCGCTGAGCTCATCTTTTATGGCATTGTTTTCTTCGATTTTAGGTTTTTCGAAGTAAATCTCTTTGGAACCTTTTCCATCGCCAAGGTCAATGCTGAGCGAAAAGGGATCGACTTCTCCCACTACGTCGCGCATCTGAACCACCTCTGTTTCTTTGTCAAGAAAATCAACAGCGATATAGGCGTTTCGCTGGAAGAAGCGCGATTTACGCATGTTCTTTAGGGAGAAACGGCTCGCGGTAAGATTGGCAACACAGCCATTGTCAAATTCGATACGGGCGTTTGCGATATCCGGTTCATCGCTCACCACGGCCACACCACTGGCGTTAATGTTTTTAACATTCGACTTGACCACGCTCAGCACTATGTCTAGATCGTGAATCATCAAATCGAGTACTACAGATACATCTGTGCCACGCGGATTGAATTGCGCCAGACGGTGGGTCTCGATAAACATGGGATTGTCGAAGTGCTCAACGGCTGCTGTGAATGCGGGATTAAAACGCTCCACGTGGCCCACTTGTACTTTTACATTGGCTTCGTGCGCCAATGAGATAAGCGATTTAGCTTCTTCGATGGTATTGGTGATTGGCTTTTCGATAAATACGTGCTTCGATTTTTTAAGCGCCTTGGCAGCACATTCGTAGTGACTAAGCGTCGGAGTAACAATGTCTACGACATCCACCGCATCGATCAACTCGTCCATCGAGTCAAATTTTTTCACTCCTAGTTTCTGAGCCGTCTCCGTTGCTACCTGTGGATTTGGGTCGTAAAAGCCTACCAAATCAAAGGCTTCAATCTCTTTGTTTAATCGGATATGTATCTTTCCTAGGTGTCCGGCACCTAGTACGCCAATCTTAAGCATGTTTGCACGTGTTTTCTGCAAATTTAGGACAAGTGATTTGCACCGCGAATTGTGGATTTCATTTTTATCAACATGCACAAGATGGAATGTCGAAATACATACTTTCACAGAATGAATTGGGTCGACACATATAAGC
Organism: Bacteroidia bacterium; assembly: GCA_030427905.1. Taxonomy (GTDB): domain Bacteria; phylum Bacteroidota; class Bacteroidia; order Flavobacteriales_D; family Cryomorphaceae; genus CBDDKU01. The sequence continues at coordinate 133,420 of JAUICL010000003.1, read as the reverse complement.
ATCAAGGAATGCGCAGACAGCTCATAGCACTCTTGCGCGAAAAGGGGATAGAATCAGAAGAAGTGCTCGCTGCGATGCTCAAAATTCCGCGTCACCTTTTTCTCGATTCGGCCTTTATCAACTTTGCATACGACGATAAAGCATTTCCAATTGGAGCTGGGCAGACCATCTCGCAACCCTACACGGTGGCTTTTCAGTCGAGCTTATTGGAGCTCAAGCCCGGAATGAAAGTATTGGAAGTGGGAACTGGAAGCGGTTACCAAACGCTGGTGCTCACCAATTTGGGCTGCAAGGTTTTCAGCATCGAACGACAGAAGCTCCTTCACAGAAATTCAAAGAAAATACTGAGCCAGATGAATTCCACAGCCAAGACCTTTTACGGTGACGGCTATAAAGGGCTTCCGGCATTTGCTCCATTCGATCGGGTACTGATCACCTGTGGGGCACCTTACATTCCCAATGACCTGATCGATCAACTCAAAGTAGGTGGTATCATGGTTATCCCCGTTGGTGAAGGCGATTCTCAAACTATGATTCGCATCATTAAAAATGCTGATGGAACGCTCGAACAGACTGAACACGGGGCGTTTAAGTTTGTTCCAATGCTAGAAGATAAGCAGTCGTATTGAGACCAGACAAAATAAATTTCGTACAAAAGAGTTTACCTTGTACCAATTAATGATAATCATCACATGAAAAAGTACTTACTATCCTTCGCTTTCCTTGGCCTTTGTGCTTCTGTTTTTGCTCAACCTGTTTCTAAAAAAGGGGAGTATATCCTTCCTGAACAAGGCGATTGGTCGATAGGCGTGGATGCAATGCCATTCTTTGACTACTTGGGTAATTTCTTCTCGGATAGCGATAACGAGGCGCCTACTAGCAGCTTCGAAAACAACAATTTTGCGATCACGGGTAAATATTTCAAAACGGACAACTTTGCGTACAGAGGTGGTCTGCGACTCAATTTTTTGAGTGAAACGCAGCGTTCGTTTAGCCCAGAATTTAGTGTAGATCCCACCAATACCACGGTTGAAGATAAATACACGCGCAATTTCAACAACGTGTACCTATCTCTTGGAGTAGAAAAGCGTAAAGGAAAAACGCGTGTGCAGGGATTCTATGGTGCAGAAGCTATGATCGGTTTTGGTACGGAAAACCACAAGTTTGAATACGGGAATGACATCACAAATGAGAATACTACGCCAGACAGAACGGTTTACGAAATTCAGTTTCAGAACGATCCAACCGAGATGACCAATGTCAATGATGCTGGTGGATACATCACTGAGCTCAAGAAGGGGGCTACGTTTAGCCTGGGTGCTCGGGCCTTTATCGGGGCAGAAGTCTTTGTATTCCCAAAGTGGTCGGTAGGATTTGAATACGGATTTAGCGCAGCGTTTTTCTACACAGGCAATGGAAGCACAACGTCTGAGCAGTGGACTGTGCCCGTTGGTGGAACCAATGAGCAGTATGTGACCACCATTGAAGATACCGGTGGAAATTCTACTTTCAGAATTGACAACGACAATTCAGGTGGAGCGCTATTCATGAATTTCTATTTCTAGTGATTTGAAAATTCTCGATGCCCAGTCTATTCGGGCAGCAGATGCCTGCACCATTGCTCACGAGCCTATCTCGTCAATAGACTTGATGGAACGGGCTTCAAAGGCTGCATTTGAAGCAATCACGACACTTTATCCTGAAAAGGAAGCCTTTTTAGTTTTAGCAGGTACCGGCAATAATGGTGGCGATGGCCTGGCAATAGCCCGAATGATGGCTAAGGCTGGGAAGCAGGTTTTGGTCCGTATTGTAGGCCAAGCCGAAAAGGGGTCGGCCGATTTTAAGATTAATCTGGACCGGATTCAACAGGAATGCCCGGAGATTGAAATGCGCAGCTCACTTGATGGAGTTTCTCAGGAAAACCTAGTAGTGGTAGATGCACTTTTCGGAACCGGTCTTTCTCGAAAACCAGAAGGAGAGCATGCCGAAGCAATCGAAGCTGTCAACACGCTTAGCGCAGAAGTAGTGTCAGTCGATATCCCGAGCGGCATGTTTTGCGACAACCCGAGTGAGCAAGAATTCGAAGCCATCGTTCGCGCTAATTTTACCTTGACTTTTCAAGTTCCTAAATTGGCTTTTTACCTCGCGGAAAATGCTCCATTTGTTGGAGAGGTGATCTGTCTGGATATTGGACTCGATCAAACGTTCATTCAGGAGGCAGAAAGCCATTTCTTCACGTTCGAATCGGATGACGCAACAGCGCTAAGAAAGAAGCGCACTAAGTTTTCGCACAAGGGAACTTATGGTCGCGCCTTGCTGATAGCTGGTAGCGATGGCATGTGGGGCGCAGCGGTGATGAGCGCCAAGGCCTGTTTGAAAGCGGGTGCGGGATTGGTGTCCGTGAATTCGGGAGGAAACGGCGGTCATATCATCCACTGCGCCGTGCCTGAAGTCATGTACCAAGCTGATGAATGCGATAGTCACTGGACACAAGTTCCTGCATTGACAGGAGTCAGCGCCATCGGAATTGGGCCGGGTCTGGGACAAGATGAGCAAACGGCAAGAGCCTTGAAGCTATTGATCCAAGAGAGTAAGGTACCCTTAGTCATTGATGCTGATGCGATAAACATCTTGGCTGAGAATAGAACCTGGCTTTCATTTCTTCCAGCGGGTAGCATTTTGACACCACATCCGGGTGAGTTTTCCCGGCTTACAGGCCACAGTGGAAGCCACTTTGAAGCGCTTGAAGTACAGCGGGAGTGGAGCCAAAAGCATGGGGTGGTAATTTTGCTCAAAGGTGCACACACATCGGTAAGTTTGCCCAGCGGCCAGGTTTGGTTCAACACCACCGGAAATCCTGGAATGGCTACTGGTGGAATGGGGGATGTGCTCACTGGAATTATTACTGGATTGATCTCCGCTGGATATTCGCCTGCGAAGGCAGCTATTTTTGGTGCATATTTGCATGGTCTGGCAGGAGATCTGGCTCTAGAGAATGAGAGCTTCGAAACCCTTTCGGCCACTTGTGTTATTGAAAATTTAGGGCGTGCCTTTAACGCCATAGGCTATGAGAGTAATTAGAGTAATTGGAGCACTTTTGCTGGTTGGAATCATCAGCTTTTGTGGGCCACAGAAGAATGAACAGCGAACCCCGAGTCCGAAAAAGAGTAAGAAGGGACCTTCGCTCAAAGTGCGATTGGACAAGCCAAGCCCCGTTGGTTTTGGGGATACCATTCAGCTTTCTTTTTCTTTTAATGATACAGCCGCTCAGGATGTTTCCTACAGCATCACCCAGATTGACGGATCGTATGCTCAGGAGACTAAATCCAATAGCATCGCAGTGCCAACAACTATGCTCGGTGGTGGGAATATCAGGTTGAAGTGCGAAGCCGTATTTTCAAATGGACTAAAGTCATCGCGGTACAAGGAGCTGGAGATACTTGCGCCAGAAAAGCCCCGTGCTTGGGAGCTCAAGGTCTTGAAAAAGTACCCGCACGACCGGGAGTCTTTTACCCAAGGACTGGAAGTAGAGGATGGCGTATTGTATGAAGGAACTGGAAACTACGGTGGCACGCGTTTGCGAAAACTAGAAATCGAGTCCGGGAAAGTCCTTCAGGAAATGCCCTTGGAAGATGATATTTTTGGGGAAGGGATCACCATTTTCGATGACAAGCTCTACCAGCTGACTTACAAATCATCGCGAGCTTTTGTGTACGATGTGGAGACCTTGGAACGCCAAAGTGAGCACAGCTTCAATTTTCACACGGGCGAAGGGTGGGGGCTCACACACAATGATTCGGTCTTAATTGCCTCGGATGGAAGTCCGAATCTGTACTTCCTTGATCCAGCTAGTTTCTCAGAATTGAAGCGACTAAAAGTTTTTGACAACCTCGGTGAAGTAGAGCTCCTGAATGAACTCGAATACCGAAATGGATCCATTTACGCCAACATTTACACATCCGCTGAAATAGTAATCATAGACCCGAAAACGGGTATGGTTACCGATCGGATTGTAGCTCGTGGAATTGTGGATCAGGCCGATGCCACTAGAAACATGGATGTACTGAACGGAATAGCCTTTCACCCAAAAACGGGGAATATGCTGGTTACTGGAAAGTACTGGTCTAAACTTTACGAAGTGCAGTTGGTGCCTGCGTCCAATTAAGGGTTTAGTTCGCCAATTCCCTGACGAACGATTTCTACGTCACCTTCGGTTAGGTTCACAATGGTCGAAGCTTCGTTGTGGCCATAGCCTCCATCGATTACCAAGTCTACTTGATTTTGGTATTTCTCGTGGATGAGTCCTGGATCGGTGGTGTATTCCAGTATTTCGTCATCGTCGTGAACCGAAGTCGCAATCAACGGATTTCCCAATCCTTCCACCAGCTGCCGGGCAATATTGTTGTCGGGAATTCGTATCCCAACTTCTTTTCGCTTATTCTTAAAAATCTTTGGCAGGTTCGAGCTTCCGTTTAGGATAAACGTGAAGGGCCCGGGAAGGTTTTTCTTGAGTAGTTTATAGTCGGGTGTATCAACGCGGGCGTACTGCGAGATATGGCTGAGATCGTAAAAGATCACAGAGAAGTTAGCTTTTTCTGGTTTGATCCCTTTTATCTTGGCAATCCGCGCTACGGCTTTCGAATTCATTACATCACAACCAATACTGTACACGGTATCGGTAGGGTAGATGATCACTCCGCCTTTGCGAAGCACATCGACCACTTGCTTCATCTTTTTCTCGTCGGGATTGTCTGGATGGATGTTGAGTAGCATGATTTCGAGTATTGACTTTCTATAAAAGTAGAATAAAAAAAGCCGCCCCAAAACCTTCGGGGCGGCTATATTTTATCAATTCTTTAGCTTACGAATTCACCTTGGCGTGGTCGGCCAAAAACTTCTCTAAACCGATATCGGTCAGAGGGTGGTTCAAAAGACCAACGATAGCGCTCAAAGGTCCTGTCATTACATCAGACCCCACTTCTGCACAGGAGATCACGTGCATGGTGTGTCTCACTGATGCCGAAAGGATTTGCGTATCGAATCCGTAGTTATCGTAAATCAATCTGATTTGCTCGATAAGCTGTAAACCGTCGAACGATATGTCGTCCAAACGTCCGATAAACGGCGAGACGTAAGTAGCTCCAGCTTTGGCAGCGAGCAGTGCTTGACCAGCAGAAAACACGAGGGTACAATTGGTTTTGATCCCTTTGTCAGAAAAGTAGCGTAGGGCTTTCACACCGTCTTTGATCATCGGGATTTTCACGACGATGTTTTCGTGAAGAGCGGCAAGGCGTTCTCCTTCGGCGATCATTCCTTCGTAGTCTGTAGAGATGACTTCGGCGCTCACGGGTCCATCTACAATTGCGCAGATATCGAGGTAGTGCTGAATTACATTCTCATCACCACTAATGCCCTCTTTGGCCATAAGCGAAGGGTTTGTGGTAACACCATCAAGAACTCCCAATGCTTGGGCTTCTTTGATCTGATCTAGGTTTGCTGTGTCAATAAAGAATTTCATGGGTCTGTATTTGGCTGCAAAAGTACGATTATCGGCACCCGCCACCAAATAGTTCAGGAGATACTGAAACCGAGTTCAAAAATTATTTTCGAAATGCCTGTGGCTCGTTTGAGTCGGCCATTTTCTTCCTCAACGAAGCCAGGTTTTTCTCCTTTTGCGCATTAAAGATTTCTTGTCCGGCTACCGTCCTGTATTGCTGATTCAGCATAAAATCTTCATTGATTTTAAACCACTCTTCATCGGTGTACACTCTATTGTCACAGTTTTTCCATTCTTGTCTCAAGGCATTTGAACGTTCAAAATAGTCTTTGCCACCGAGATGTGCCATATCTCCATCTTTAATGATCTCTTCCAAAAGCGAATTGGGTTTTTCATCTATTCGGGTAGCCAGAATTATTTTCTTAACCGATTCAATTTGGGCTTTACTGAGTTTTCCAGTCAGAAAGTCTTCGGCCATTTCCGCACTCACTTCTTCATGACCTTCTTCCGTTTTGATAAAGCCAATATCGTGAAACCAGGCCGCGATAATCAAGAGCGTCTTTTCTTCTTGATTTACTCCCGAGTGTTCGGCCATAAGCCGTGTTTTCTGTACCACTTTCTTGGTGTGCACCAGGTTGTGGTATTTGATTTTGGCTGGCAGTTGCCGTCTCAAAGTGTCCACCACATAGGCTTCGACTTCCTCAATCAAATCGTTATCAGTTGCTTGCATCTGATTGGAAATATAAGCAGTTCCTGCTTGAGATTCCACCTTTATTTCATTTTGATCGTGATAATCATGAGCAATCGATGTACCAGTGGAGCAAAGACTATTTGGTTTTTATCCGCTGAACTTATCAGCAGCTCGCGAGAGTTTCTTAAGTTGCGGCTATGAAATTCGCGTGGGCTTCAGTGTTACTATTTTTTCAGATTGTTCTGACTCACGTTTCCTTGGCTCAAGATAGGCCAAAGGTAGGATTGGTGCTCAGTGGTGGCGGCGCGAAGGGAATCGCTCATATAGGCGTTTTAAAGGCACTAGAAGAGTCTGGAATCCGCCCTGACTACATTGCAGGAACCAGTATGGGAGCCATTGTTGGTGGACTCTATGCCATAGGCTATTCGGCTGACGAAATCGAAAAAATGATCGGGGATGTAGATTGGGGACTCGTACTTTCCAATCAGGTGCCGCTCAACTATATTTCTTTTGAAGAAAAGGAATACTTCAACCGCTTTATGCTCGAGTTTCCGGTGGAAGATCTTTCGGTAAAACTGCCGTCGGGGTTGATCGAAGGGCAGATGCTCAGCGAGATGATTCAACACTATTGCTGGCCATCTTACAATTACAATCACTTCGATGAGTTTCCAATACCTTTTAGGTGTGTAGCTACTGATGTGAAAACGGGTTTACCCGTGGTGTTTGAAGACGGACCACTGCCGCTTGCGCTGCGATCTAGTATGGCTTTGCCTTCGGCATTTACTGCGGTAGCTGTCGATAGCACCTTACTTGTAGATGGCGGGGTGACCAATAATTTCCCGGTTGATATTGTAGAAGAGATGGGGGCCGAAATCATCATTGGAGTAAATGTGAGCACCACCCTTGAAGAAGAACTCCCGAGCTCCATTGCCGATATTCTCATGTCTTTGGCCATGATACCTTCCACGGCAAAACTAAAAGAGCAGATCGAGCGCTGTGATATTTACATCGAGCCCGATATGTCGCTTTATTCTACAGGATCTTTTAGCAAGGGGGGTGAAATCCTAGAAATGGGTCTCTTGGCCGGACATGCCCATAAAGAACAGTTTAATGCTCTGAAGAAGCAATTGGGTGTGGAAAAGCCAATTTCAATTAAGGCTCTTGAAGTTAAGTCATATAGGATCGATGAACTTACGGTTGAAAACAATGAACTGTTCTCAGAAGAGTTGATCAAGAGCAAGCTGGGGTATGAACCCGGAGACACTTTAAATCGCGAAGAGCTTGACGAAGGGATCAGAAGAGTATATGGAATAAATGGGTTCAACAAGGTGACGTACAATCTGAATCTGGATGCCGAAAATGCTTGCGATATTGAGCTCGAGCTGGATGAGAAGCCTAAGAGTCGCATTGCGACTTCTCTTCATGTCGACAATGTATTTGCGGCTGGTCTCGTGCTCAATTTTCAAAGTCGCGACCTTTTGGGCAAGGAATCCCGAACAATCATTGCGGCTGATATAAGCAAGAACCCTAGGTTTAGGACGGACTACTACAAGTATTTTGGGATAAAGAAAAGTTTGGCGCTAAACTTTCGCTACGACTTTTTCAATGAGCAGCTGCCTGTTTATGACAACGGAGAATTACAGGATGTGCGGCAGGACAGAGCCCACATTCTCAGTGCACGCGTGCTGACCACCCAATCGCTCAATCAGTCATTTAGTCTCGGGTTCAACACGGAGTTCAGGCGCACACGGTCCAAGTACGATATTGCATCGAGAGAGGAGATAGAGCGGATCGATGAGCGTTTGTCGTACATAGAATTTTCATACCTGCGAAACCGTTTAGACAATCGAAATTTTCCGACTCATGGTGTGGATGCCTTGGCCTTGGTTAGGTTCTATGTCAATTCAAGTTTTGAAGTTACGGTGCCGGACGATGCAGATGAGATTTTTCAGGAAGCGGTCAATTTCATAGAAGATGAGCTCGCCCCAGAGCCCTACCTTTCAATTCTTTTGAGAGGGACTTGGTTTGTTCCTCTTACAAATAAAACACAACTGGTTCCTTATGCGGCTTTAGCATCGTCACTCGGAAATTCGCGAGAACTGTCCTTTGTAGACGATTGGTACGTAGGTGGGTATCAGCAGGTAACTATTGATGATAATCCAGCTTATGGCTTGAACTATGCGGAGCTTCAAACGCCAAATTTTGCTGTAGGAGGGTTGAGAATTCAGCACGTACTCTTCAATAAGCTATTCGTCAACTACGGAGCCAATTACATTACCTCCCATGATTACGTGCCGCTAGAGCAAGCTTCAGATGCCTACGCATTACGTGAGTTAGAAGAAAATAGTCTGCTCGGATACGGTATCGATGTTTCTTTAAAGTCACCCTTGGGCCCCATTTCAGCGGGCATGAGCTCCAACACGGAAGATGGCTCATTCAGGTACTTCTTCTCTTTTGGCTTTTCGATGAACTACAGCGACTAAGGCTTTCTATTCATCGTCCACTTTAACCCGATTTCCACCGCATTTCCAGCGTTGACATATTCCTTCGCATCGCTATTGCTCAAGTCGTAGGCCAACCCAATGGTATAGTCGCCCCAGCGGGCTTCCGTTTGAAAGATCACTGTAGACGTCGTTCTTGCAAATACTCCGACAGATAGGTAAGATGTCTTCAAGTCGTGAATGAAGGACTTTCCACGAATAAGCAAAAACATGATTTGTGAGCCGACAGTAAATCGGGAGTGTCCTTGGTGTTGATCGAAGTAAGCAGCTGGGGCCAGTCCGATTACTTCACTCATCGGAAATTGATAGGTGAGAAAGGCAGAATATCGAATCTGCTCTTCGAGATGGAGGGATTGACTCTCCGATATTTTCACATTGCCGATGTGGTAGGCACCCAAGCCAGCTTCAAGCTTTTTAACGACGTATCTGTTTCGCTTTGTGGGCTCTTTTTCTGTTTTAAAAATCACGCCAAGGCCCATGTCTAGAGCGGTTTCCTTGTCGGCAAAGCTCGCTTCGCCACTGCTTATCGAAGGGTCGTACTCATAGCCAGTGTACTGACTTCCCCATCTTCCTTCACCAGATCCAAAGCGTTTTTGATCGAGCGTAGCCGATAGGCCTGCTGCCATCATAGCGGTCTGCGAAATACGCAAGTGATAAGCTGCGTTAAAATCTATCTTGCTCATTTCGGCACCAATCGGTTCATACCTGTCACGTGAAAAACCTAGCCCAAGAGCGAATTTGTTCTTCAGGTCTTCAGTTGCCGATGGCTTTGAAAGTGCCATGTCAAAACTCGCCGCGATCGACTTCACGGGACTTCCACTCGCTTTCGATCGAGTTCGGTGGTTGAGAATTCCGCGCAAATCGCTCTCCCAACCCACGTTTGCTGGATTCACTTTCATAGGTGTGAGCTGTGGAAGCGAATAGATGATATCTTGTGAAAATGAACTAATCGAAAAGCTTGAAAATAGAATAAATAGAACCCACCCACTCACAATGGAGCGGGTGCTTGAATGGGTTATGGTTCTATTATCTTTCATCATCTGCGAATGGTTATATAACCAGATTCTTTGTGTGTCATATTTTCTTCGAGTACAGCTTCAAATACATACATGTAGCTTCCCGTTTGCGGAACGCCGTTGATCTGTCCATCCCAGCAGTCGTCGTTTGTTCTGCTTTCAAAGACTAAGTTTCCGTCATCTGCGAATACCTTCAAATCGAACGACACCATGCGTACGCCATCAACACAGAGTTGATCATTGAGTCCATCACCGTTTGGCGAGAAAATCGTGGGGACGAATGCATCGGGTAGGGGGAGCTCTCGTTTTACGTACACGCTGTCAATAGATTGACAACCTTGGGCGCTTTCGATCATCACGTAGTATGTGGTTGTGGAGTCGGGATCTACCATGGTCTCGGAACAGTCAGGGCACGACAAACCAGCTTCAGGCCACCATGTGTATGTGGGGTCATCTACATCTGGGGTCGGATAGGCAAAAACATCGTCAGTTGCCTGAAATTCCAAGAAGATAGAATCGGTGGGAATCACCGCCGTAAACTCTCCTAGATTCGGTACGGTGAAGGCTACGCTGTCCACACAGCCCATGCTGTCAATCACGGTAACGTGATACGGGCCAGGAAGTAAGGCTAATGATCCGGCACCCGAGTAATCAGCCGGGTTCCAGACATAGGTCATGGAAGATGGCGCCTGGGTTACAAAGATCGAAACGCCTCCATTGGGCTTGTCACACCATGCTGGGATCACATCCACACTGTCAATGATTTCGGGAGGGTTAGTGAACACAATACTCTGGGAAGCTGAGCAACCATGGGCATTTGTTCCAACTACAGTGTAAGTTCCTGGGCCTAAATCAGTGATGGTCATTGAATCGGTTTCGATTCCAACCCATTCAAATGTCATCAAGGAATCTTCTGAAGCTACTGAGATGGATCCCGTTGAGTCGTTGTGGCAATAGATCGGAGTTTCCGCTACACTAAAAATGGCAGGTGGAAGAAGTTCAACTTCAACTTCAGTCGTGTCAGAACAACCGAATTGGGTGTAGGCTATCAGCTCATATAGGCCTTCGGCGCCTGCTGGTACAGTATCTATGGCGGGGTTTTGCTCATAGCTCAGGTACTCCAATGGTCCCGTCCACTGATAGTAGAACCCTCCCGCGCTGTGCAAGTTCAACGTTGTTCCTGGACAAATGCTGTCTTCGGCCCAAGCTTCGGCGGTATTGGGATAGTCTACGTGAACTTTCACGCTTTTACAACCGCATTGGCTGTCCACACTTTCACCGCGTACGTAATATGTAGTAGTCGTATCTGGTGATACCCACACCTGACTTCCCTCGTCAAAGAAATTATCCGTTCCACCGCAAGAATCAAGATACCAAACCCACTCAGCGTTGAGTCCAAGTGCTCCACCAGATACACCCAGTAGCAAGGAATCACCTATACAAATTCCAATCGGTTGCGGACCGCCTCCGCCACCACTGCCACCACCGGGACCGCCATAGCCTCCCGGTCCACCGGGTCCACCGCTACCTACAGGGCTAATCCCTACACAGGAAGTAGATTCTACTTGAGTAAAACGCGCTAGGAAGGAATCAGAACTATCAGATGCAATGCTCATTTGATGAGCAGGTTGCTGGATGCTGCTTTTGGCAATGCTGTCGGTTGAATTTGTTACGCCTACCACGTAAATGGACGTAACTCCATACACGTCTAGATGCATCATTCGGTCTTCACCAGATGCACCGTGGTAGGTACCCCAAAGCCGTTCGCCATGTCTTGTGAATTTGGTGATAAACGCATCTTGGCCACCGGGGCCATAAGCCATGTGTAGGTCTTCTGGGATATAAGAAGTGTCTGCCAATACAGCCAAAGCTGAATCTGAAACAGTGGTGCCACCAACGTATATACCACCACTCGGGTCTGTAGCGATTCCGGCCATCACTTCAGTATTGGAATCACCGATATACGTAAACCAGTGAAATCCGCCATCTGGGAGAAGACTCAGGATAAAACCATCTTGCCCACCAGCCAGCGAATCCTGATAAGTTAGAGTGTCAGAATAGGCCAAAATTGATGTGGTTTCTCCAACGATGTACACCGTATCATTGAGGCTTTCTATTCCCTTTGCCACATCTAAATTTTCGGCACCAAAATACGTGCTCCACGTAATCATCATTGATGTGTCAAGTTTCATGATGAATGCATCAGTTTCGCCCCCATGTTCAAATTGAAGAGCATTACCGATACCTAGTCCGAAAGTGGAATTGGTAGACCCAGTAATGTACGTGCTCGATGCCGCGCTAGAAACTCCTGTTATGGAATCATCGCCTGTGGAGCCAATGAAGCTGCTTTTCTGAAGGACTCCTTCCTTCGAAAAGTGAGCAAGAAATCCATCTATTCCACCTTGATAGCCTTGGATAGGGGTAATGGAATCGTTCTCTAAAAACTGACCAGCGTTGGTAATACCTACTACCATCACATTTCCAAGTGAGTCGCTGTGGCAGGCGGTAGCTTTGTCATCGCCAGGCCCACCTACAAATGTGTCCCAAACCAATTGCCCGTACCGGTCAAACATGGCGACAAACCCGTCGCTCAATCCACCCTGGGCTGCTTGGTGGGCACCTTCGCCACCAATAGAGTCTGTAGAGTAAGTTTCCCCTACGACGTAAATTTGATTGTGCGCCGAAACATCGATGTCAAGCCCGACATCTTCACCAGACCCACCGTAATAGGTAGCCCAGTGACGAAGCCCATGCTGATTCATTTTTAGAACGAAGGCATCGCTCAATTCGTTGCTCATGGTGCTTTGATGCCCTTCTTCAGAAGCGATAAACGTGGTGGAATACGTTTTTCCAGTTACAAATAAGTTTCCGAGACTGTCTACTGATACAGCTCGACCTTCGTCTTCCAATTCGCCTCCGTAATACGTACCCCATTCCAGTTGTACTACTGGATCGATCACGATGTGTTCATCGCTCACATAATTTGGAATTTCGAAACGAACCACAAGCTCATTTTCATCACATGATTCTACTTTGTATGCCACATCGATTGGTTCCATATTGCTGGTCATCCAACTCATGGGGATTAAGTCTTTCAGGTGGATTCCTGATAGGTTGAAATCCAGTTCGGTGTTTCCAATTTCGACTGAATCAAAGCCTGAATACCGAATGGTGATTTCCTCGCCGCAAGCTCCTTGGTTGAGAATGAAGTCATATTTAACATTTCCATTCTGGTCGATAGCGTATTTGATATCCACCCCTTCGTATAAGTTTTGATAGGTGATGGATTGAAAAGACTTGATGTCGTTTGCCATGAGCGACCCATCGGCATAGTACCTTTCTCTGGATGAAACTTCATCTCCCACGATGAGAAGCGGCTCTGAATTTGCATCGAGAAATTCGACATCGAGTCTGTGAATATTCACCACGCGCTCGTCGAACTGGTAGGTGTCGAAACTCAGGGTATTTGGTTCGACAAAAACATTTAGATTTTTATTGAAGTGGTAGTGAAAATCAATGGATTGATTTGATTCTCCATGTTGGTTGGAAATCTGTCCTTTGTTTTCGGTGAATCCTTTTGCTCTTGGGGAGTTCGGGTGGGATGCTGTGGCATGCAATCCGACGAGGTAAAAAAGGATTACCAGTGTGGCTTTAAAGTCTTTCATCTTATTTAAGTTTTTCGCAACAACGATCAGGTAGTGTTCTGCCTCGGTGTCTCGTTTCTTAAATATGAAAGAAGAACTGGTATTAAACTAGGAAAGAAGAAAAACGAAATGGCGAAAATTAACAGGTCTAACAGAAATCTATTCGCCTTCGTTTTTGTTCATGATTTGGTGCTGACGGTGGATTGATTCGTCGTGAACAGCGCGCAAAAACGATTGCACAAAATCGTCGGTAAGGCCCAGCTTCGCACCTTGTTCTAGTGACCTGGCCACTATTTCTGCCCAGCGTTCCTTTTGAAGAATGGCTATGTTGTTTTTCTTCTTGTAGCCTCCAATGGCATCTGCTATCCCCATGCGTTTGGCAAATAGCGCAATGATTTCAGAATCAATATCGTCGATTCGATCTCTCAAGCCTTCTAAAGTCACTAGAAAGTCGCGATTGCTAATTCCGGAGTCGCGGAAGGTCAGGCTAGACTTGAGCTTTTGAAACTCAGATGGGGTAATTTGTTGTTGGGCATCGCTCCACGCTTCATCGGGGTTGGGGTGGACTTCCACCATGATGCCGTCGTAGTTGAGATCAAGGGCTTTCTGAGCTACAGGTTCTATCAGGCTCCGCTTGCCAGAAATGTGACTGGTGTCGCAGATCATTTTGTACTTGGGGAAGTACTGCATCACCTCAATCGCAATTTGCCACATCGGCTGATTTCGGTAGGCTGTAGAATCGTATGCGTTGAATCCGCGATGGATCAATCCGATGTTTTCGATCCCAACCTGTTCGATTCGCTCGGCGGCTCCAATCCAAAGTTTAGCATCGGGATTGATCGGGTTTTTGATGAAAACCTCTGCGTCGACACCCTTCAAGGAGTCGGCTATCTCCTGCACGGCAAACGGACTAACAGTGGTGCGTGCACCGATCCAAAGCGTATTGATACCGTGGTTTAGACAAGCTTCTACGTGTTCGGCGTTTGCCACTTCTGTACACACATTCAGCCCGGTTTCCGATTTCACATTTTCGAGCCATCCAAGGGCTTTTAGACCATTCCCTTCAAAACTGTTTGGCCGAGTGCGTGGTTTCCATACTCCAGCTCGAAAAACATCTACTCCCATATTGGCAAGAGACCGTGCGGTGGACAAAACTTGCTCTTCAGTTTCGGCGCTGCATGGGCCTGCCATCCAGTACCCACGCCCTTGCCTTTCTGTAGATTCAATTATTTCTGATTCGGGGGAGTTCTCCATTTCCTCGTGATAATCTGAGAGCAAAGTTCGTTAATTCCTTTAAACATCGATTAAAACAATCGGCCATCTTGATTGGTTCTGACGGCTAGCGAATTACATAAGTCTTTTTGTTCACAAATGCCAAAATTCCTTCTCGTCCCAATTCGCGTCCATACCCCGAAATGTCTGTCCCACCAAACGGAAGCCTTGGGTCAGATTTTACCAGCTCATTGATGAAAACTGCTCCGTCTTTCAGCTCTTTCCCGAGTTTTCGAGCTAAGTCCATATTCTGCGTGCAGATGGTTGCTCCCAAGCCATACGCACTCTGGTTGGCCAGAGCTATAGACTCTTCTGGCGACTGCACAACTGATACAGCTAGGAGGGGACCGAAGGTTTCTCGATCAAAGATGGGCATACCGGGGCGTACGTCGGTGACGATACAAGGGGTGAAGAAAGCGCCTTCTCTTGTTCCACCACAAACCACAGTAGCCCCAAGTGCTACACTTTCTTTGAGTTGGTTTTCTAAATCTTCGGCAAAGCTAGTGCTAGCCAATGGACCAACATCCGTTTCCTTCTTGGAAGGGTCGCCCATTTTTAAAGACTCAAATCTCTCCACGAGCCTTGGGATAAAAGCCTCGGCTATTGACTCAGCGATAATTAGCCGCTTCGCCGCAATACAGCTCTGCCCATTGTTTTGGATACGGGCTTTTACCAGGGTTTCGAGCGTAGAATCCAAATTGGCATCGGCCCAAACAATGAATGGATTGCTGCCACCAAGTTCGAGAAGAGAAGGTTTTAGCGCTTTTCCGGCTGCCGCTGCTACCGATCGGCCTGCTCCTTCGCTTCCCGTAAGGCTCACAGCTTTGATGTCGGGGTGAGCGATAATATCTGTCATTTCGCTCCCAGCTATCCGAAGGTTTTGGTATACCTTGGTTTCGGAAGAAGCTTCAAAGATTTCTTCGAGAAGTCCGGCGCAGCCTTGCACGTTGGATGCGTGTTTTACAACTACTGTATTTCCAGCTAAAACAGTGGGGACCGCAAAGCGAATGACCTGCCAAAAGGGGAAATTCCAGGGCATGATACCTAAGATCACCCCAAGTGGCTCAAAGCTCACCCAAGATTGCGCGGCATCTGTTTCAATGCGCTCATCACTGAGGTAGGCCGCAGCGTGATCGGCATAGTGTTCGCAAAGCCAGGCACATTTTTCTACTTCAGCGATGGCTTGAGAAAGGGGCTTACCCATTTCGGCAACGGCAAGATCTGCCAGCTCTTCTTTACGTGCACGCAAATTTTGGGCTAGGCTCCATGCGAGTTGGACGCGTTCACCTACCGGCTTTTGTTTCCAGGAAAATTGAGCCGAATGGCTTCGGGCAATTTTAAACTGAACCGTATTCGGAGAGTCGGGTTCATATGTCTGAATCAGCTGGCCATTCTGTGGGTTTACGCTTTTCAAATCCTAGTCTTTTTTAAGATCGTAATAGTGCTTTGTACTTTGAAATGGGTACCATGTTATCGAGAAATAGAATACATTGACATCCATACCCTCGTAGGGTTTATAGGACGTATTGCCTTCAAACTTCTCATAGTTTTGATTAAAGAATTCGTCGAGATAATACTTGAACTTTACATTGAAGCCCTGAGGAAACTGTACTCCTGCGAACAAGGCTTGTGTGGTGGGGTTTACGCGGTCTGAAAAGTAAGCCGTGATTTTCTCATCTTTCTGCTTGTCTCCATTGATGAACGGCTTTTCTTTATAGTGGAAAGGTACTTCAAACTCATATCCACCATAGAAAAACATGGGGCGATACTGATCGAGATTACCAACTCTAAATCCGACAGGGAAACCGAAATTATACGTTCGAAATTTCGTTTTAAGATCGTCGTTTCCGTCTTCACCGCCTTTGGTTTCGGCAATGAACCCAACGTTTCTGAAACCGACACCCAGGTTTACTCCAAAATTCTCACTAAAATCATAGTTGAAATGAGCCATAAGGTTAAACACGGGTGACCAGCGCATGATGTTGTCAAAATTCATGGAGTCGGCATCAATGTTTGCAAAAGAGAAGATCATTTCTGTTTCTTGTGAAACGTAGAGCTTTTTGATGATGTGATTCGACTTTGGTGGCGGCGTGTCCTGGGCTTTTGAATTTAGAGTGAACACGGACAGTAATACCGTAAAGAACGTGAGGAGTGTTTTGGATGAGGTCATGTTGGTGAATTTGGGGGTTAAGTCAAGCGATTCATAAAGAAGATGATGGCATAAATGATGCCAGCGCCAACGAGGATCATCCACACCCTTCTATATTGTCCACCGAGTTTTCTGAAATCTTTTCGGTACGACCAAATCATTAGAAGTATGAAAGCCACAACAAATACGCCAGCAAAAATCCAATGCCCTTTTCCGATGTTATCCATTTTGATGTTTTAAACAAAACTACAAAGCGAAAGGTTGAAAAATGTGTTGGACGGAAGAAAATACTGATAAGGGAGTCTTACTTTTGACCTTATGGAGACCGACTGGACTAACCAACAAATTGAAACCCATACCATCCCCGCCCTGGAGGAGATTGCGTTTCAGCAGCACCCTATTCGCTATCGGAAGTACCGACTTGTGTCATGGTCAATCATTTGGGCCATTCTGACCATTGTTTTTGTGGTGGTTTCAACTCAAGCAGGGTTGAATGGAGCTATCATCAATGGGAGTGTGCTGCTCATTTTCGTTGAATTGGGCGTCATGTCTTCGCGTATCGGTTATAAAAAGCGTTCGTATGCATTGCGGGAGCGCGATTTAACGTATAAAAAGGGTTGGATATTCTACTCTATAACGACCATTCCTTTCAATAGAATACAACATACAGAAGTCTCGCAAGGGCCTATCGAACGAAAGTTTTCACTTTCTACTTTAAAAATTTACACGGCTGGAGGAAGTACTTCAGACTTGTCTATTCCAGGTTTGGAACCTGAAGAAGCCCAGGCGTTGAGAGATTTTATTTCTAAGAAAGCGGCAATCAATGCTTGATCAAAATTCGTTTAACATAAACGAGCCGCAACGACAGAGCTTACTGGGTGTGGTGGTGTATATCATGCGCAATTTTCGCGTTATGCTCACTTTGTTACTTTCTTATCTGGCCGTGGCTTTTCAGAGTTTTAGCGTTGGACTAATCTCCACGATGATCTTGCTTACACTGGCTCTTTTCTTCGTGGTTCTTGCCTACTATCAATACCGCAATTTCACTTTCCATATTGAAGGCGATAGCTTGGTGATCCATCGCGGCGTGTTCGTGAAAGACAGGCTTGTAGTGACCGTAGATCGAATTCAATCCATTCAAATCACCGAAAACCTAGTGCAAAGGGTTTTAGGCCTGGTGGCTCTAAAAGTAGATACGGCTGGGTCGAAGGGGAGTGAGCTTGAAATTCCAGCCTTACAGCGCCAAATAGCCAATGCGCTGAGAGATGTGCTGAATGAGAAGAAGGCTGAAGTCACAGAAGAAATAGAAGTGGAGCCAATCCCAAAAGAAGTCAGTAAAAAGACCTTGGTCAAGTTAGGCCTTTGGGATTTGATAAAAGTTGGTTTAACCGAAAACCACTTGAAAACGGGCATGGTTGCCATAGCTTTTGTTTTTGGTACCATAAGCCAGTACCAAGAATTCTTGCTCGAGAAGTATGAAGCCGAAGTAGATGAATACGCGCTGATGGCTGTGAACTCTGGTCTCAAAGTGGTTGTGCTTTTTCTCATTCTCTACACAGTCTTTTCAATAGGCTTGAGTGTTGTGCGTACGTTCCTGGTTTTCTACGGTCTCAAAGCGGAGCTCATCGATGATACGGTCAATATTAGCACAGGCCTGATTAAGCGAAACCACTTTCGCATCCCCAAGGGAAAAGTGCAGTATATTCAATGGTCGGTAAACCCTTTACGACGAGCTGTTGGGTATGAGTCGGCCTTGCTCAAACCATCTAGTAGCATGGAAGAAGTGGCAAAGAAGCAGCGAATTGAAATTCCGGCTTTGCGCGCAGAAACCAGTCAGCTTTTGGCGGAAGGGGTTTTTGGGGAATATGCCGTTCCGAATAATGAGCTTTCGGCAAACGCTATGGCCTATGGACGGTTCACCCTTGTCTTGTCAGCCATTCCAGCAATAGCCCTGTCAATTGTATCCTATTTCCTCGTTCCTTCTATCGCTTTTGTTCCCGCCTTGGTGTGGATCGTGATTGGCGTGTGCGGGTATTTTTATGGCCGATCTGTTCGTCTTTTCTACGATGAGCACTTCATTTTAATTACGAGAGGGGTAATATTCAAGCAACGCGTCATTATTCCTTCTTACAAGATGCAGTCGCTATCCGTGCAGTCCAACGTCTTTTTACGACGAAGACAATTGAGTCATTTGAAATTGTACACCGCGGCTGGGAGTAAAAGAATTAAGTATATCGATACCAAAACGGCCAATTTCTTGCTCAATTTTGGTTTGCTTCAGGTTGAAAAAAGTACCCGATCCTGGATGTAGTACACTTTCTACTATATTAGCATCTAAGTACTAACCAAAATCCAATGAAGAAAATTATACTTGTGGGAAGCGCCATGGTGTTTTCACTTTGCGCCTTTTCTCAAACCGAAGGTGGGGCTTTTACCGAAACGGGTAGAGGGGCCGCTGCTGCCTTCGCAACCGACTACCAAGCCCTAGGCATAAACCCAGCAAACATCGCGTTTGGAAATGAATACAACAAACGCTACACCTTCGGGTTGGGGCAGTTGTCGCTTTCAAACTATGCCGAAGGGTTTACTAAGTCTAATTTGCGAGGAGCTATTCTGGGGGTAGATGATGACCTCTCAACTGAAGATCAGTTTAATGCTGCAAAAGACTTTACCAATACGGTTTTGTCTCTGGATTTCACTATGACCTTAGCTGGGTTTGCCGTGAATACAGAGAATGCAGGAAATTTTGCTTTTGCCGTGAACCTTAAAGGGTCTCACTACTCTGTTTTCAATGAAGAAGGTTCCAACCATTTGTGGCGTGGGTTTGTGGACCCTTATTTTGACCGATGGATAGTTGAAGATGAGAATGGCCTTCGCGACACGATAGCCAATCAAGGACCAGATTCGGATCGAATCGATGATGTTGTTCTCGGTTTTTCGTCCGATCCAAGGTTAGCAAGTGAGTTGTACGACGGGACAGTGGTTCGCGATTTATCCTACATCGAGTATCACTTGGGTTATGGAAGACAAATTGTCGATAACGACGAAATAGCCATTTACGCTGGAGCAAGTGTTAAATACATGGAAGGAATTTATGTGCTCGATGTTACGATCGAAGATGGTGGAGTGCAAGAAGCATACACTGCTTCAATGCCATCGATGAATATCGACTACGGGAGCAGTGCTTTGACAAATCCTTCTTTTCAAGATGGTACCGGCTTTACTCCGGTAGGAGACGGCTTCGGATTTGATTTAGGATTAGCTGTTGAATTAAATGATCAGTTTCGCGTTACGGGATCCATAACCGACATTGGGTCTATCACTTTTGATGGAAACGCATATACATCGAAGGACACCTTGATTTACGACATAAACTCTTTGGGAATTGAAAGCTATAATATCTTTTCAGAGTTTGACGTTTTTGCAGGAGATGAGGGCGTTTTTGAATGGGATGGAGTCGAAGAGAAGAAAGTAACACTTCCGACCAAAGCTCGGTTTGGTATAGGGTACTTTCACAATGAAAAGTTCAGAGTAGGGCTTGATATGGCATTCCCATTGAATGAGCAACCAGGAAACATAGATCGCTTTTCATTTGCTATGGGAGCAGATTATATCCCTATTCCGGCAGTTCGTATTTCTGGTGGATTTGGTGCCGGAGACAACTACGAGTTCAGGGTTCCTTTTGGGTTGAACTTCATGCTTGGTGAAGGAACCTGGGAGTTTGGAGTAGCATCGCGCGATATACTCTATTACTTTCGAGATGATCGGCCTAATCTTTCGCTCGCAATGGGATTCTTGAGATTTCGATTTGGAGAGTTGGATAAAGGAAACCCGAGTAGGATGTTCAATTAGTCTTCCTAACTAGAATAACGATAATATAAGGGGCTTTGCCCCTTTTTTATTTTGATTCTGCAAGTATTCTCTTCTCGAAGAAAAAGGGGCCACCAGGAAATATTGAACTCATGAAAAGTAAGCCCATCGTAGTAAAGCGCCATTTATTTTTCAAACCCATATACACAATGGCTAATCCGTAAACAACAAAAAGTAAACCATGCGCCCAACCTACGTACTTGACGGCTGCTGGAAAATTAAAAGCATATTTGAGTGGCATAGCCACGAAGAAGAGAATGAGCGAAGAAGTTCCTTCAGCCCTACCCAAATTAATAAAAGACCTGATGTCCATCTCAAAAAATTGTTTGTGCAAAATTCGTTATTTAATTTGGGTTAAGTCGGCTTGAAAGCGTTTTTATAAGTGGCGTATAGCTGTGTTATGCGGGAGCAACCGCATTGCTTGATGGGCTATATTGCAATCACTAATCAGACCATAAAGAAATGAGCGAATTTAAGCTGTCAAATAACCTAAATGTCATATCAACTCTTCACATCATAAAGGGCATTCTGTCGCTGGTAGGAGCGGCGGTCCTTATTATCTACTTTCTTGCAATAGGCTTTTTTATAGATTATGCAGGTAGCTTGTCGGAACAGGATATTCCAACCAATCTGGGTATGGGGATAGCTGCAATTGGTATATTTTTCGCCGTGTTCGGGATCATTATTGGAGTATTAAACCTGATTGCTCGCAGCAAGATTGAACAAAGAAAGAGCCGGACCTTTATTCAAATCGTTTCGTACATCAATATTTTCTCAGGTGTATTGGGCTTGGCTTTGGGAATATTTACCCTGATTGAGCTCAATCGAGAGCATGTTCGCGCCCTTTTTGAACCGAAATAGATGAAGAGAGATCTGGACAATGAGATCAAAGCAGGCCAACTCAGGCTAGTGCCATTGAGTAAAGAGCACATCCCCGGGGTTTACGACGTTTTGAAGCACCCGGAAGTAGATAGGTTCAATACATTTGGGGTTCCGACCGGTATAATACAAACGATGGAGAAAACCCAACACCTGCTGGACGCATGGCAGGAGTCGGATGTTCGGATTTTTTCTTGGGTTGTGCTCCATCAGGGAGAAGTTGTCGGGCTCTGCGGTTTATTCTTGGACAAAGAAAAGTATCGTTCCGGAGATATCTGGTACAAGCTAGCGCCTGCTCATTGGGGCAAAGGCTGGGCTACCGATATTGCCAGGGCTATTCTTGTTTTTGGTTTTTCAGATCTCCAGTTACATCGAATCACAGCGGGATGCGCTGTTGAAAATGTAGGGTCATACAAGGTCATGGAAAAGCTGGGGATGAGAAGAGAAGGTAGGCTCAAAGCCCACTTGCCTCTCGAAACAGGTTGGGAAGATTCCTATACCTATGCTATATTGGAAACCGAATTCCATAGTTTTACTGAATGATACTCGATAGGAGAATTCCTTGGACCTACATGGTCGGCAAAATAAAGTGGGACTTGGCGATAGTAGCTGTCTTCGCTTTTATGATTGACTTAATATCCAGGAAGTCAGACTTTACCATTCCGAGTTCTCTTGGAGCATTTATGGGAACATCTATTGCCTTATTGCTGTCGTTTAAATTGAGTCAGTCCTATGACCGCTGGTGGGAAGCAAGAAAGGTGTGGGGTTGTATTGTCAACGATTCAAGGTCCTTGGTGTTGCAATTGCAGGCTTTTGTGAAACAGACAGATAATCCTGTGGTTGAGCAAATGGCAAGAAGACAAATCGGATGGTGCTACGCACTAGGTGAGTCTCTTCGTCACCTTGATCCACTCAAGGATTTAAAGCGATTTGTATCAGAAGATGAACTCGAACGCATTGCACAACACAAGAATGTGCCCCTCGGAACGATCAATGAGCACAAGAAAGATCTTCGCACCCTTTTTAATGATGAAGTTATAAATGAGTTTCAGCAATTACAGATAGACTCGACTTTAGTGAGATTGGTTGAATCGATGGGGAAATGTGAAAGGATAAAGAACACATATTTCCCAAAAACCTATCGAATCACCTTGCACTTATTCATCTATACCTTCTTGGTTTTGCTTTCGTTTTCATTTGGAAGCTTCCATCAAGCAATTGACGTATTACTGCTTGTCGCTATTTCAATTCCCTTCTTCTTACTTGAAAAAATAGCTTACCACATTCAAGATCCATTTGAGAATAGACCAACAGATACTAGTGTTACTGCGATTTCTCAAACCATTGAGACCAACATCAAGCAACTTATCGGTGATTCAGATCTACCCGAGCCTACCGTAAGCAACGGTTTCTACCTGATGTGATTTCAAACTTTAAGAGCGAAGTCGCTGGCGTAATCAGCAACGTTTTGAAAGAAGTGAGTTTTATGAATGGACGCTCTAGACCTTGTCTACTACTAATTTATAGGTAGGGTCTTCCATCACATTGACTTCGATCAGAGCTTCGGCATTTTTGAGCAGCTTTACACAATCTGGGCTCAAATGGCGCAAGTGAACTTTCTTCCCGACTTTGGCATAGCGCTCTGTAATCTTGTTGAGTGCTTCGATAGCTGACATATCCACAACCCGACTCTCTTCAAAGTCGATTATCACGTGTTCCGGATCATTCGCGATATCAAATTTATCAGCAAAAGCGGTAGTGGAACCAAAGAATAGGGGGCCATAAATTTCGTAGTGTTTTACGCCACCAATATCGACATACTTTCGAGCGCGGATGCGCTTGGCGTTGTCCCAAGCAAAAACGAGTGCCGAAATGATTACACCCACCAATACGGCTAAGGCCAGGTTGTGAAGGAAAACAGTGACCAAGGTTACCAAAACCATCACGAGAATATCGGACTTAGGCATTTTGTTGAACGTGCGCAAACTAGACCATTCAAACGTCCCGATAGATACCATAATCATAAGGCCAGTCAAGGCAGCCATAGGTAGCTTTTCAACCAAGCCAGCTCCAAACATAATAAAGATGAGTAGCATAACACTTGCAACTATTCCAGAAAGTCGGGCTCTAGCACCATTCGAAACATTGATCAAACTTTGACCAATCATGGCGCAACCGCCCATCCCAGAAAAAAGGCCTGAAAGAATATTGGCAGTTCCCTGAGCTATAGCTTCTTTGTTTCCACGGCCACGTGTCTCAGTTATCTCATCTACGATATTTAATGTGAGCAGGCTCTCAATCAACCCTACACCAGCAACAACGGCCGCATAAGGGAAGATGATTTGCAACGTTTCGAATGAAATCGGGACTGCGGGGATGTGAAACGGGGGAAACCCTCCACTAATGCTGGCCATATCACCAACCGTTTTCGTGTCTATGTCAAATGCGATTACCAAACCGAAAATCGTCAGGATCGCAACGAGTGAAGATGGTATCGCTTTGCTCAGTTTTGGCAATAGCCAAATGATAGCCATGGTAACCAACACAAGACCCAACATGATAAGCATGGGTGTTCCTTGGAGCCAATTGCCGTTGTCATCTTTAAACTGCGCCATTTGCGATAAGAAAATAATGACTGCCAGACCATTTACGAAACCGAAAATGACTGGGTGGGGGACTAGTCGCATGAGTTTTCCCAAACGGAGAAAACCAGCTGCGAGTTGAATCAATCCAGCAAGGATCACTGTCGCAAAGACATACTCTACACCGAAATCTTTAACCAAACTTACCAAGACTACGGCTACTGCACCAGTTGCTCCTGAAATCATACCCGGGCGACCGCCTAGGATTGAAGTCACCAATCCCATCATAAAGGCAGCGTAAAGACCTGTAAGCGGAGACAGGCCTGCTATGAGGGCGAAAGCGACGGCTTCAGGCACGAGAGCCATGGCAACAGTCAGCCCAGAAAGCACTTCCGTTTTGTAGTCTACTTTCTGAGATAAATCGAAAAGATTCAGGTATTTAGTCATGGCTCTTTGCAATAAAATGGCCGCAAATATAGGCTAATTATTGAGTCCTGTCATCGAGGTAGGATCTGATATCTCAGGCCTTTGGTAAGCCGCATCAATTTAATTGAAGCATCAAGGGTGGATTCTTCTTAATTTCGTGACTTATGGCATTAAATATTGATCGTAATAAATATCAAAATCTCTCACATTTTGAGTTCTTGGCCAAACAAGTAGTCGAAGGGTTTATCACGGGTATGCACAAAAGTCCGTTTCATGGGTTTTCTGTGGAGTTTGCGGAGCATCGACTGTACAATACAGGTGAGAGCACGAGGCATATTGATTGGAAACTTTTTGCTCGTTCTGATCGCTTATTTGTCAAGCGATATGAAGAAGAGACGAATTTGCGCTGTCAAATTTTAATCGACCAGTCAGTTTCTATGCATTATCCCAAGCGGGGTGGAGATGATGAGCATAGCAAGCTTACTTTTTCGGTTTATGCGTCGGCGGCACTGATCGAGTTGATGCGAAGACAAAGGGATGCTGTTGGGATCTCAACTTTTTCAGATCGTGTGAATCTCCACACACCTGCGAAGTCGAATCTAGCGCACCACAAGTTTCTTTTCAATCAACTTGAGAGCTTGTTGAACGAAGAAGAAAGTCATAAAGCTACAGGGGCTGTCCATGCCTTGCATGAGGTAGCCGAGCGTGCACATCGCCGTTCGCTGATCATCATCTTTAGCGACATGTTCGACAATTCTGAGAAGCAAGATGAGCTGTTCTCTGCGCTTCAGCACTTGAAGTTCAACAAACATGAAGTGGTCTTATTTCATGTCGTGGATAAGAAGACTGAGCTAGATTTTGAGTTTGAGAATCGGCCATACACCTTTATTGACTCCGAAAGTGGAGAACAAGTTAAGGTTCATCCAAACGAAATAAAGCAGGCGTATTTGGAGCAGATGAATGCCTTTGTGGATGAAATGTCCTTAAAATGTGGACAATACGGAATAGATTTTATGCAAGCCGATATCTCAGAAGGTTTCAATCAGATTTTGTCGAGATATTTAATCAAGAGAAAAAAGCTTTTTTGAGTCAATTTTATTTGGACGAATTAAAAAATGGTTTACTTTTGCAACCGCTTCGCAAGAGAAGCATATACGAGGTCCGGTAGTTCAGTTGGTTAGAATACCTGCCTGTCACGCAGGGGGTCGCGAGTTCGAGTCTCGTCCGGACCGCTAAAAAGGGAAGCATTTGCTTCCCTTTTTTGTTTTCTGATGCCTTGTTTTGTGTACATATTGTTTTCATGGTCTGACCTTCGGTTTTATAAAGGAGCGACCTTTGATTTGGCCGATCGAATGGATCGTCACAACACTGGTCGAGAGATTACTCCATTGCAAAAGGCAAAAAAAAATGGGAGGCGATAGCCTCCCATTAAATACTCTTCAAACGAATTTTACTGTTTGACAAACCTTTGTTTATACGTTTGATCACCCAGTTCAATAATTATCACATAAACTCCTTTCTCCAAACTTGTAAGCGGAATCATTTTCCTAGCACCCTTCTTTTCGGAAATAGCCAATCTACCATCAGACGAATAAATAGAATAAGCAAATGGTTTGTTGTCGAAATCATAAAAGAGTTGGTCTTGTGCCGGATTGGGGTATACCAAGTCCCTTTGCTCAATATAGTCTTGTGTTGAAAGAATTTGCTCCACGATAATGAGAAGCAACTCTTCACAACCATTGCCATCTACCGCCAATATTTCGTACTCACCATGAACTAAATTAGTTAAGGGAAAAGATATGGGCTCATCATCAAGGTAATATGTGAATGGAGGAGTTCCTCCAAAACCGCCAACAAAAATGACCCCGTCGGCATTGTCATTTGTTTCAGGAACTGAATTTATCACAAACTGCGATGCCGGAGCTTCCACAAGTAAAGCATCTCCACTTGTATAACATCCATTAATATCCCAATACTCAAAGGAGTACTCACCCTGTGTCAAGGAGTCTATAAATGCTCCATCTTGTCCATTACTCCATGATACGCTATCGGCTTCCACTCCTGTTTGGTTTGTCAATGTGATTGTACCTGTGCTGTCACCGTGACATAGGATATGTTCATAGCTTACGGATATGGAAGGTGTTGGAAAAGCACCGATTTCAATTGAATTGGTTGCCACAATGCCGTTTTCTGAAGTTGCAGTAAGGCTGTATGTCTCTGTATTGGTCGCCCAAATTGTAGGTTGTGTTGATCCATTACTCCAGAGGTACTCGCTATGCACACCTCCAGAGATAAGAATGGAGTCTCCTTCACAAAATTGGAACTGACCAGTTGAAGATGTGAAGGATATCTCATACGTTTCTCCCTCGTGAAATTGATACATCTGATTTGCATCTAGGTTATAGTATCGGTCGATGTGCATGCTCGGGTATCTAACTATTACAGAGTCTACGGTCCCTACTCCATCCCCTAAACCAAATATCTTCTTATTGCTACTCTGCCCGTGGTAGTTTTCTCCGCAGGTGGTGTAGACATGTTGCTCCACGCCATTTGCATAAACATCTATCCATGACCCGATAGCCTGTTTATTAGATAAAGTGCCATGAAGATTAATTGCAATGAACGAGTTTGTACCGCCTTGGTTCATCAGCACATACGGTGTGTTTCCCGTGTTGCACTGAATGGCAATGTCTGGATATCCGTCGTTGTTAAAGTCACCTTTGGCAGGGCAATAAGATGTTCTGTGATTCGGTACGACTACTTGATCATTTGCCATTAGAAACGTGTCGGCGCTTTGACTTTCAAAAAAGTAAATTGGGCCGTCATCAGGAGTTACATACAGCAGATCATCCCATGTGTCATTATCACTATCAATCCAAAGGGCACCCCAACTGAAATCATAAATTCCGATTCCGTACTCTGATGCTGACTCAGTAAAACCTACACCATCGTTGTTGATACACAGCTTGTTGTTCGTTCCTTCTGGAATAGCTCCTGTGTTCGTCATGTAAATGTCAAAATCTCCATCGTGATCGAAATCGGCAATTGAATTTGACATCACATCGTGTCCAGCAAAGCCCATATCAAACTCTAATGCTTTTTCAGTAAAAGTTCCATCGCCATCATTGATGTAAAGATGGTTTCTAGGATCTCGATCGTTGATGACGTATAAATCTGGCCAAACATCTCCATTGAAATCAAACCAAACCGATTGAAAAGAAAGGGTAGGAGGGACTAAAATTCCAGCACTTACCGTTACATCTTCAAATGTTCCACTCCCGTCATTTCTATAGAGTCTATTGTATTGGGATGAGTCTGCCGAGTCAAAGTTGGAATAGACATATTTTGATACGAAAAGGTCCAAATCACCGTCTAGATCGTAGTCGTGAAACGATGCACCTGTGTTAAAAGCTTCCTGGGTTGGAAGACCTGCACTTGCTGTTATTTCAGTGTAGGTATTATTTCCGTTGTTTCTGATCAGGTGAATTGAGCCGAAAATATCGGTGAAGAACATGTCTAGATTCCCATCATTGTTAAAATCTACCCACAGAAAGTGTTTCATTTCACCGGGTGAAGCAACGCCCAAATCTAAAAGCTCGAAGGTACTCCCATTGTTTCGATAGAAATATACATCACCGAAACTATTGCAAAGCGTGATGTCATCTAGATTGTCTCCATTGAAATCATAGGTGCTCAAGCCGCTTCCAAAATCTGGTGTGGTAACTGTTTGAGTAATGCCTAATTCATCAGCCTGATCAACGAAAACCTGACCTTGCCCCGTCATGGCGCCGAAAAGTAGCGGCGCAATAGCAATTTTTAAGTTTATGTTCATCTATAGAATTTTAATCTACAATTACCTTACCTACTGCCTGCAGATCATCAGCTGTCACATTTATGATGTAGAGCCCAGAAGATAAACCACTTGTGCTTATTTCTGTAGTGGAATTTGTGCCCACGTTGATTTGTTCTTCATACGTTATTTTACCCTGCACATCGGTAATTCTAATTTGAACAATTCCTGTTGTTTTTTGACCAAAGCTCAAGAATAGTGATTCGCCGCTCCTTACAGGAGAAGGGTAGGCTACAACTTTGGCCTGATCAAATGATTCATAGGTGCTTAAGATTTCGATATTAAGTGCGAAAAACGCATCTTCATCATGGATGATAAGTTGATTTCCAGCCAAATCTGTTGCGGTCGAAACTGAAATTGAAACATCGCCTGCCAATATTTCTTGAGCCGGTACATCATAATTATTTACACTGGTGTAAGGGCTTAGCCATCCTGATTCATCAGAGTTTAGTTGAAAGAAATTCTGAGCAAGCTCTGGGGCAAAATCTATAACAGGTAAGGTGGCATCACTCATAGGCTCATCATAGATCGCTGTCAGCTCGAGCCCTCCGGCCATCGGAGAAGTGATATTGTAAGAATTGGATGTTATAGAGATAATTGAAGGGTTTTCGGTATCGAACATGATGGCCGATTCAAATTCTGCTCCATCCATAGCATTGCCTGCTTCATCGAAACCAAAATCAATTGAAAAGCCAAGCAAATCAGCCGTTGTATTCTGGTCAGTCACGGTGAAGTGAGCATCAAAATGTGTTTCATCTGTCCACTCACTGTTGATGATGTTATAACTCAAGCTTGACATAAGCTCCGAGTTTGTTACACTCACCAACGGGGTTAAATCTGTTGACATGGGCTCGTCAAACTCAAATGTGATCACTTGACCACTACTACCTACATTTTGATCGGATACTAGATCGTTGAGCAGAGAGTAGGTCGCGATTAATGGTTTTTTAGTATCAATTGTTACGACGTTTTCAAAGACAGCATTGGTCAATGCGTTTCCAGCAGTATCAACTATATGATCAATTCCAATGCTGACATCAAAATGCTCACTTGGATCGCTCAATAGATCGTAGGAAATGAGGCATTCAGTTTCAC
This sequence comes from Bacteroidia bacterium, assembly GCA_030427905.1. Lineage (GTDB taxonomy): Bacteria > Bacteroidota > Bacteroidia > Flavobacteriales_D > Cryomorphaceae > CBDDKU01. Next base: position 103,948 of record JAUICL010000003.1, on the reverse strand, counting down.
TTATCCATTCGGATGTCAGCGAGTTAAGAAGCAAAGCATTCCCAATTGTGGGCTCATCGATAAATTCTACTATTAAATCACTAGTTGTATCAACGGGATCATCAAACTCAATGGTAAACGAAAGTGCGTTTGCCCCAATATCCTGGGTGTTCAAATGGTTGTCTGAGATAGAAATTGTGGCAGTAGGGTTTTTGGTATCAACCGAAAGCTGATCTCCAAAAACTTGAGCTGGCATCTCATTTCCTATTAGGTCGAAGGCTCCTTCAATGGAAATATCTATACCTGGAATTGCCTCGTCAGTATCAGCTAGAACAAATGTGGCAATGAAAGTTGAATCATTGGTCCACGCGCTGAACGCTGATGAAAATGCGAGTGCGCCAGATGGGTCGATGTCTGCAGTAAGAGATACTGATGGGACTATGGATGTATTACACAATTCATTAAACTGAAAGTTTATGAAATAGAATACATCATCCATCGCATCGTCATTAATGGTTGTATAGACTAGGTTTCCGAGCGCCGAAACAGGTGCTTTGGTATCGATAGAGATGGCATCTAGTTGCAAGAAAGGTTTTTGATCGTGCCCATCAGCGCTTGAAGCACCGATGATATGAATACCATTATTCAAGGCTTCCAATTCAAAATTTTCAACGCTGTAGGTTATCGTGTAAGTCGTTTCTGACGTCCATTCGGCTTGATCAATTGTCAAAACATTTGATAAGTCAAGTCCTACAAATGATAAGGTAGGTGAGCTTGAAGCCAACATTGGTTGGTCGAATTCAATGGATGCAGTGAAAGTATCGCCTATGTCAGAAACACTAACTGCTGTTTGCGAAAAGTCAACGCTGGTAACATAAGGTTTGGGCACAGCAACAATAGAATTTGCCATAGACATCGCCTGAGGGCCTAGCTCCATCCCGATTTTTCTTCCGGGTATATCATCAATAGGAGGGTGAATACCACCCCAAATGCGTGAAAGGCTGCATTGATCGGAAGCATCAATGTACTTGGCCCACTGCAACTCGAAAGTCTGAGATGGTCCATTCTCAAAAACGAGAAAATCGTTTGCTTGAGCTTCAAAACCCGACATTCCACCTGGGAAGTACTCTGACCCAGTCATAAGGGAAAGTAGCTCAGCGGCAGTTCGGCTATAAGTCGAATGGCCTGAAATATATCCCGCAAATGGCGGGGAAACAAAAGAAGGTCGTTGGTAGGGCCACCAGTTTTCAGCTAAAATCCAGCCAACTCCTGCAACATCCGTTTCAGGATCTTCAATGTAGTCTGGTCCTCGCCATGTATAGAGCTTTATTTTTCCTACGTGTTGATTGAATTCACCCGCAAGCTCATCTCCGACTTCTACCACCTCTACATATCCTGGAATAAGCGGCATTCCTGCAGGACTGTAGCTCAAGGCATCGGGGTCAGAACATTGGCCTTGCTCTGCCATAAACCGAATCGCCGATACTGGTCTCAGGTAATCGTAATATCCTTTTATGCTCCATGCCGCAATTGCTGCGTCGTGCATGGCGCCACCGATTGAGAAGTAGGCTTTTACGTCATACTCCAAATCGTCAAGAAGCGGGCCTGTTCCCATCCATCTTCTTTCGAAAAGTTCGTGGTCAGCAACAGCTTCGTTATAAATCTCAAACCAGTGACCTGGAGGTGTCACAGAGTTCGGACCATCGGCCCAAAATTCGGCTAGTATGCGTGCATAATCTCCTCTTGCTACCATTTGGGGCTCATAAGGAAGACCCGTTACAGGGTTTACATCATACCCTTCGCCCGGATCGCCTCCTTCTAGTAAATTGTAAAATTCAAAGTATTCCTCTTGAGTATCAGGGTAGTCTTGAATGTTTCCAACGGAATTCGGGGATGCGTCCCAGAGCACTCCATCTTCGGTGGTGAGATGTGATTGCCAAACAGCAACTAGTGTAAAGTTCCAGCGATAAGGGTCGTCTAAACCGTCGGTAGACTGCCAATCGAATAAGGCCGGCTCGCCAGGGTTCTTATACACACGGTAGGTGTGCCCATCTCTTTCCAGATCTTCATAATCATCACTTGTCATTGAGAATGATTGGACATTTCCCCATTCTGGACTAAGGAAAGGAGGGGTAGATGCCACTACTTCGCCCGATTGGTCTATTGAAAGAGACAGAGAGATTGGTTGCCATCTGTTCGGGTCTAAGATATATGGATTCCCAGGCATCTCAACTTCAATAGGCACATTAAAGGGCTCGTAGTACTCATTTTGATAATCGTTTTCTTCGTTTGCACCATCTTGAAAACCATAGGCGATCATTTGCTCTGCAATGTAGTTACCCAATTCCGCTGGCCCTCCGTTTACGTAGTCTGTTGATACATTGGTGTGATCATATCCTAAATTGCTCATACGCATGTTGATGGCATCGGTGATGGTCTGAACCCCAGGTGAACTTGAATAACGATGTTCAATAAGCCTATACATAGCAAAACTTATTGCTTCTCTTCTAGCAGCCTCGACATCATCGGGTTCGGGAACTCCCAGAAAGGGGCTTTGAAATCCGTGCAAATCCTGACCAATGAGATAAGTTTGATGGTCTGGGCTGTATGCTGCCCAAGCGTCATACATCACAATTGAAGAGTGAAAAAGATTTCTGGCATGGACTGTCGGCCTGGCAAAGTCAGCGCTTATCGAATGTAGTAACTCCTCATTCCATTCCCGGGCTATAGACTGAGCTTTTAATGGGATTTGAGACGAAAAGAGAAATAGAAATGCAAACAGAGAGTAAACGTGTTTCATGCGCTTTATGGATTAAGATTCATAGAGTAGATTGGTAAAATCAGTACTCCCACTAATCCTACATGACAGGTTACTAGGTGTTTATGTATGGTGTGGTAGAACTGGTTGTATGGTAGACGAGAAAAAATTCGCGGGTTGCTATCATATTCAATTCAAATTTTGACATTATTGAACCGAGCGTCTTAATTTTTTAATTGGTAAAGAGCTGTTTTTTTTCGCATAATTCTGCACAGATTAGTCAGTTAATCACTGAATAGATCACTAGCTTTGCGGCATGAAAAAAGCACTCTTCGCGTTAGCGATTTTTTCCTTTTTTGGAAATGTCCTAGTGGCACAAGCTCCACTCTCCATAGGGGAGCGTCAGGTCAATTTTGGTCTTGGATTTAGTAGTGATGGGGTCCCAATTTACGGTGGGGTTGATTTTGGTGTTTTTCAGGATATTACCGTCGGCGGACAAGCAGGCCTTGATCTTGGTTTCAACTACTTGGCCTTAGATGTGCGAGGAGACTACCACTTCAACCGTATATTTGAAATTATAAGCACTTTTGATGCATACGCCGGTTTAGACCTTGGAGTTGGTTTTGGAATCGACAATGACTATGATACAGGTCTGCAGCTCGGCCTGCACGTTGGGGGAAGGTACTTTTGGAATAATGAGTGGGCCATCAACGTTGAATTTGGTGGAGGAACACGTCTTTCCGGGGGGCGAGCTGGAGTTACCAAGCTCTTCTGATATTAACATTCTTTAAAGCCGGTCTATCAACATTTGAGGGTGAAGCCGCGTTTCTTTGATCCATTAAATTTCTTGAATTTGAAAAGAGTTTTGATTGCTATGCTTCTAGTGTCCAACCTAGGAAGCGCTCAAGTGTACAACACCGATTGGTTCAATCTGTCCTATTCCGAAGATTCTATTTCAGGAGTTGAGGTAACCAGGGCGTATAGCGCCTTGAGTACAACGGAAATCCAAGAAGTGATCGTCGCGGTAATTGATGATGGGGTGGACGTATTTCATGAAGATTTGGAAGGAAAAGTGTGGGTCAATATGGCTGAGCTTCCTGATAATGGAATTGACGATGACCAGAATGGCTATGTTGATGATTATTACGGCTGGAATTTCTTGGGAAATCCTGATGGTGAGAATGTTTCTTATGAAACTCTAGAAGTAACGCGGATTTGTAGAAAGCTCGGAAAGAAGTTTGAAGGTGTTGATAAGGGTGATGTTCCTGCTGAAGAAAAGAAAAGCTTCGAGCTATACCAAGATGCCAAATCTGCGTATAGAGCTGAACTTTTGGATCTAAATGAAGAGTTTGCCGAATATTCACAGGTTTTAGCTGTTTATCAAGGTGCCACAGCGTATATGAAAGGGCGCTTGAAATCGGATACGCTCACCATAAATGCGCTCCTAGCATTCACCCCAGCAGATCAAGAGGAAGATCAGATCCGCAACTTTTTAGTTATGGCATCACAAGAAGGTATACGTGATTATCTGATGGAGGCAGGGGAGTTTTTTGATGAAAGGCTCAACTACCACTACAATCTGGAGTTCGATCCAAGAAGTATTGTGAATGAAGAAGAGGCCAAAGCTCTACAAACGGCCTATGGAAATAAAATGGTTTGGGCTGAAGACCCTTCGCATGGCACCCACGTTGCAGGTATTATTGCCGCCCGTCGCGAAAATGGCTTGGGTATTGATGGAATTGCTGTAAATGCTAAGATTATGGCTCTGAGAGCTGTTCCAAATGGCGATGAAAGAGACGAAGACATTGCCAATGCCATAAAGTATGCTGTTGACAACGGGGCAAAAGTAATTAACATGAGTTTTGGAAAGTCATTTTCTCCCGATAAGGCCATTGTCGATGAAGCAATTCAGTATGCCCAGAATCATGATGTGCTTTTAGTGCATGGCGCTGGTAATGATGGTGTTAATTTAGAAGTCCAACAGAATTATCCAGATGGTACATTGGGAGGAAAGCGCAGTATTTCGAACTGGATAACTGTAGGTGCGTCAGGTGCGTTTAGGGACACGACTTTCCTTGCATCATTTTCCAATTTTGGAAAGAAGAAAGTTGATGTATTGGCCCCTGGTGTTGATATATTAAGCTTGATTCCAAGTAATCGAACGGAATCGTATTCAGGAACGAGCATGGCGGCGCCAGTTGTCTCAGGAATGGCCGCCTTATTGAGAGGGGTCTACCCTGAAGCAACGGCAGTAGAGATAAAAAAGATGATTCTTGAAAGCGTCGAAAGCCAAAAAAACCTTTTAGTTGAAGTCGATAAAGGGAATGTGAAATTGAAAAAAGTTGCAGCCACACCCGGAACTCCATCCCTTTATGAAATCGTTTCGAAAAGCAATTAAGCTATAGCAGGCATCTTTTTCGGCTTTTTTTACGTCAATTAGCCGACCAATAGGTACAATTGATACTTCCATTGAAGTATTTGATTGGAATTGGATATTCAAATACGTACCTTTTGATCTTATTAATTGACGAAATGTCGTTAAAGGCCTATACCATATCCTTGTTCTTGCTGTGCTTTTTTGTCGCACCGAAACAGACGTTTGGGCAAATTGATCAAGGCAAAGCTGGTTCGGAATTACTGCAGAATAATTCATTTGGAATTCGATCTTTTAATCTTGAAAGCGTTGTCGAGACCAATTTTCTGAGAGACTCATCTCATACCTTTCTGTTGGTGGACGAAAGTGAAGACGGAAGCCCAATCTGGGATATTATTGAGGCGTTTCATTTTGAGTATGATCACCTGGGAAATGAAGTGGGTAAAGTTCTGCGCGAAAATGTAAACGGTGTATGGAGTAACCGAACGCGTTGGGAGACTTTCTATGGCTACGATTATGAAATTACCGAAATAGATGAGCTCGAGTGGACTTCCGAGAGATCGGAGTGGGAAAAGAAAAATAAGAAAGTATTTACCTACAATGTCCAGAATAACCTTTTGGAAGAGCTTTTGCTACTCCGGGAGAATAATTCTTGGGTCAGATCCGAAAAGCGAAAGCTGAGTTATACAGAAGGTAGTTTAATTAGCAAGGAAACTGTTTACTCCTGGGACTCATCTAACGAAAATTGGGAAGCCGTTGAGCGATTGATGTTTACTTACAACAACGACAGGCTTATTGAAACCCAAGTTTTGCAGTTTTGGGATGATTCACTCGAAACATGGGTGAATGAGTCAAGTCGAACGTTTGAGTACAACCAAGACAATAAAGTAATTGGATCAATGCGCAGCCTCTGGGATGTTGAACTTGAGTCATGGATCAACACCACTAGCCTTTCCATTGCATATGATGATAAAGGTCAAATGGCTAGTACCGAGGAGCAAGTTGTGGGAAGCGAAGATGCGGAATACACTCATTCGGAAGAAGCCCTTTACAATGCGGATGGGAACTTGAACCAAATAATCCAAAAAAGGTGGGATGAAACCGAAGAAGAATGGGATTCATACAAAAAGGAGTTAAATTTTTGGTCCGTTCATATGAATGGTAACTTAGATCAGTATACAGCAGATATCAACTGCTACTTCGCCAATCCTTACTTGCAAGGCCTACCTTGGCATTGTGATGGGCTTAAATCAGACCAGCTTTACACAATTGAAGTTTTCGATACTTGGGGAAGAGCGTTTCATAAAGCAGTCTTCAAGGGAAGCGACACATTTCGTATTAACAGTGAAATACCGCCAGGATTCTACACCGTGGTATTGCGTGGGGGGCTAGATGTTCATACCGAAAAGGTATTCATCAGAAATTAACATTTGCCTTCCTTTTCTTGCAGTTAAAACCTGTAATTTCAGCAAAAACAATTTATGGCTAACCTAGAACTTGAGCCCAATCTTGTCTTGCCTATTCACGAGAATTTAGGAAAGTTTTTTCACCGCGTGCGCAAACGAACGGTTGATATTTGCCGTCCACTTCAAAAGGAAGATTTTGTTGCGCAACCAGTTGTTGACGTTTCTCCACCAAAATGGCATTTAGCCCATACTACCTGGTTTTTCGAAACATTTGTTCTCCTTCCCAATCGTGCAAACTACAGGGTCTACGACCAAGACTTTGGATACCTTTTTAACAGCTATTACAATCATGTAGGAGAGCGGGTGTTACGGCATGAACGTGGAAAGTTAACTCGTCCAACTATCGATGAAGTTATGGCCTATCGAGCATACGTTGATGAAGCATTAGCTGAGTTTTTAGCGAATGCTGAGCTTACATCACAGGTACAAGAAGTTCTAACTCTTGGGCTTCACCACGAAATGCAGCATCAAGAGCTGTTGATGACTGATATAAAATACATTTTTGGCCATAACCCCATTCACCCGGTTTACGATGCAAATTGCTTAGTCGATAATTTCAAGAATAGCCATTCACCCGGCTGGGTATCGATCGATGAAGGCGTTTATGACATTGGATTTTCGGGTGATGGTTTCCATTTTGACAATGAATTGGGAAGGCATAAGCAGTACATTCATCAGGTTCAGTTAGCGACTAATCTCGTTACATGGGGTGAGTACATCGAGTTTATCGAAGATGGAGGGTACGAAAAGTTTGAGTTTTGGCTAGATGAAGGATGGGCTTGGATTAAGGATTCCGGGGTAAACGCACCGATGTATGCTCAAAAAAAGAATGGTGTTTGGGGCAGGTACACCTTAGCTGGTTGGCAAGCCATTGACCCAGAATCTGTTTTGGTGCACGTTTCGTACTACGAAGCTGAAGCTTTTGCAAATTGGAAAGGACTTCGATTGCCCACTGAATTTGAATGGGAAGTGGCATCTGAACATTTTGATTGGGGATTTGTTTGGGAATGGACGCAAAGTGCGTATTCGGCATACCCGGGGTTCAAAAAAGCCAAAGGAGCCCTAGGCGAGTACAATGGGAAATTTATGGTGAATCAAATGGTTCTTAGAGGTGGTTCGAAGGCCACAAGCCTTGGCCACAGCCGTAAGTCTTATCGCAATTTTTTTCACCCACACCTGCAGTGGCAATTTGCAGGAATAAGATTGGCAAAATAATATGGGATTTTTAGAAGATGTGATTGAAGGACTCTCTTCGGAGAAAAAGCACATTTCATCAAAATATTTTTACGACTCAGAAGGGGATGCACTCTTTCAGGCAATCATGAAGCTGCCAGAATATTACCTGACTAACTCAGAGTTTGAGATTCTGTCAAATCAAGGAAGTGCCATTTTAGAGAAGCTCGAGCTCGATGGCCGTTCATTTGATTTGCTAGAATTTGGAGCTGGTGATGGCTTTAAAACCAGGGTGTTGATCAAGAGCTTGCTGGAGAATGGGGCTTCATTTCGTTATATCCCAATCGATATATCGAATGACGTACTCGATGGGTTGAAATCCACCATGAGTGAAGAGTTTCCCGAAATTGAAGTAGCTCCAAGAAACACGTCCTACTTTGATGCTTTAGAAGAGTTGAGCCGGGAAAAGGGATCGAGGTTGAAGCTCATACTATTTCTTGGATCGAGTATCGGAAATTTTGACATCGACCGGGCAAGCGAGTTTTTAGAAGCACTTCAGACACGGATTAATGTCGGTGACAAAGTGTTGGTGGGCTTTGATTTGCGTAAGAATCCGAACATTGTTCTGAGTGCCTACAATGATAGTCAGGGAGTAACCAAAGCGTTCAATATGAATTTGTTGAAGCGGATGAATCGTGAGTTGGGTGCGGACTTCGATATAAGTGCTTTTGAACACTATCCCTTCTACGATCCAGAAGAAGGTATCGCCAAAAGCTATATAGTGAGCAAAAAGAAGCAGTCTGTTCGAATTGGCCTGGCTGATCAATCCTTCCCTTTCGAAGCCGGTGAAGTGATCCACACCGAGATAAGTAAAAAGTTCTCCATTAAAGAAATCGAAAAATTAGCTGATAAAGCTGGGTTGTCTATTCAACAGCATTTCTATGACTGTAAGCACTATTACGTAAATACATTATTCGTTAAGAAATGAAAGCTATCTGGAATAACGAAATAATCGCACAGAGCGATAATACGATCAATATTGAGGGTAATCAGTACTTTCCGCCTGATACTGTGAATATGGACTTTTTAAAACCAAGTGACACCCATACTTTCTGTCCTTGGAAAGGCACTGCTTCGTTCTATTCCGTTGTGGTAAATGGGAAAGAAAATGTTGACGCGGCTTGGTACTACCCGCAGGCTAAGGACGCTGCCAAGGGCATAGAAGGGTATGTGGCTTTTTGGCGTGGCGTAAACGTCGTTGAAGACTAGCTATTTGGTGTGAGCCCAAGTTCTTTGCCAATTTCTACCATCAACGTGAATGCTTCGTTGTGATCGTTAGAAATATGACCATCGAGAATGGCATCTTTAATTCGTGACTTGAGTACACCAACCTCTTTACATGGCTTTATTCCAAAGGTTTTCATTATTTCTTCCCCCGAAATGGGCGGCTGCCAGTTTCTAATTCGGTCTTTTTCTTCTACTTCAACGAGCTTCTCTTTGACCATCTCGTAATTCGAAAGAAAACGCTTCACTTTCGCTTCGTTTTTCGATGTGATATCGCATTTGCAAAGCGTCATCAAATCATCGATGTCTTCACCAGCATCAAAGAGCAGCCGCCTGATGGCAGAATCGGTTGCTTCTTCCTTCGTTAGTGCGATCGGGCGCAGGTGTAGGGCAACCAATTTCTGCACAAATTTCATCTTGGCATCAAGCGGGAGTTTCAATCGCTTAAAGATTTTTGGCACCATTCGCGCTCCCTTGTCTTCGTGCCCATGAAAAGTCCAACCTGCTTTATCATTAAACCGCTTAGTAGCTGGTTTGGCTATATCGTGTAAAATTGCCGCCCATCTCAGCCACAGGTTTTCTGACATGGACGCCACATTGTCCAGTACTTTCAGCGTGTGATAAAAATTGTCTTTGTGGCGTACCCCATTCTTTTCTTCAACGCCATGTAGCAAGCAAAGTTCAGGAAATATGATTTGCAGCAAACCGGTATCAAAGAGCAATTTAAACCCTACAGAAGGCTTTGGTGCAGCTACTATTTTATTCAATTCTGTCGTAACTCTTTCTTGGCTTACTATGTTTATCCGGTCCTTCATTTTCCGGATTGCACGTAGAGAGTCTTTATCGATGGTGAAATTCAGTTGCGTGGCAAATCGAATGGCACGCATCATTCTCAACGGATCATCACTATAGGTGGTTTCTGGATTCGTTGGAGTGCGAATCAAGCCGCTATCGAGATCTTCAATACCATTGAAGGGGTCTATTAATTCACCAAAATTGGCGGGCATCAGTGAAAGTGCAAGGGCGTTTATGGTGAAATCTCTCCGCAATTGATCATCTTGAAGCGTTCCCGACTCGACAATGGGTTTTCGCGAATCGCGCGAATAGCTCTCCTTTCTAGCACCGACAAACTCGATTTCGTAACCATCGTATCTCACCATGGCTGTTCCAAAATTCTTGAAGAATTTTACCTTGCCCAAACTCGCTTTCTTGGCAACGGCATGGGCCATTTCAATGCCATCGCCTACCACTACCACATCGATGTCTTTTACATCGCGGTTTAGGATCAAATCCCGTACAAAGCCACCGATTACATAAGCTTCGAGATTTTGCTCTTCAACTACTTTTCTCAGTGTCGAAAATATGGGGTGGGTGAGATGTGCTTTATAGTTTTTCAAAAGCTGGGCTATGAGCGGAGAATTTGAATGTTGGCCGATTCATCCAACTTGATAATCGGGAGCATTTGCATTCCTTCATCCGGTAAATCGGCTTGCAAATTTAATACATATTCTTCCGTGTTCAAATGTGCGCTGACATCGTCGATATGATTGAATCGAAAACAAATCACAGGCTTGTTGACTTGGTTAAGCATCTTTTTGATTTCCAGGTTGTTCAAGAACTTAATCCGCAAGGCCCCATCGAGCTCAAGCCATTTCACATCGATACCTTTGGGGTTCGATAATTCGAGAATTAACTGATTCCCGGTTTGATCAAGTAGATCCCATGCAATTTCTGGTATGTCATCAAAAACCTGGAACGCTCGTCGTTCAGAATCTATCAATACATAGCGGTCCCGTATTGACTTGCCTTCTTGGAGGACGTTTGTCAAGCCGTCAGTAGTTGCTAAACCGATTACTGCTGCACCGCTTTTAATCTGAACGGCCACCAAGCCACCGCTTCGGATTACTTCAGCACCTTCTTGGATATTCATCTATTTCAAACTAAAACTTGATCTACATTGATGTCATAACCACATTTGAAATGGCCTTTTGGACAAGCTTTTTTTCCGTGCAAACCACATGGCCGGCAGGGAAGTTGCTCTTCGATTTGCAAGATTTTTGACTCATCGCTTAAGGGGCCGAAACCAAAATCGGGAACTGTGGAGCAATAGATAGCCGTGACAGGAGCGTTCACAGCTGATGCCATATGCATCGGCCCTGAATCATTCACGTAGTTCATCTTGGCGTCTTTCATTAAGGCAGCCGACTCCAGCAAGTTTAGCTCGCCAGCTAGAATAGTTACGCTTCCGTGAATGGATTTTTCTCTGATCTCATCACAGAGATCAAGGTCGCTGGGGGCACCAATCAAGTAAATGTGTTTGTCAGGATCTAATTTATCGATGAGTTCGATCCACTTTTCTGTTGGAAATTGCTTGGTATACCAAACCGATGCTGGAGCTATGCACACGTACGGTGTCTGCTTAAACTGCTTCACTTTAGCCAAGTCCGATTCACTAGGATAAAGTACCGGTCTTTGAAAACTATCGTCTGTCAAATGCTCGACAAGGCTTAGGTTTCGCGCCACTTCATGCATTTTCTTGTCGATCACATGAGGGAACTTATGCGTAAACGAAAATGAAAGGGGGTTCTTATTGAATCCAATTTTCATTTTTGCATTTGAAGCCGTTGTGATAACACCAGAAGAAGCAAAGCGCTGTAAGTTGACTAGAACATCATACTTTTCCTTGCGCACATCCTTGGTGATTTTTGACAGTGAGTTGTATTTTCCTGAGTGCTTATCCCAAATAATGACTCGGCGAAGCTTGGGGTGGTTTTTTAATAAACCTTCATTCCCTTTTCGTAATAAGAAGTCAATTGAGCTCTCAGGGTAGAACATCTTAAGCTTCTCAATCAACGGAGTAGCCAGAATTACATCCCCCAGGAAAGCAGTTTGTATGATCAATATTTTTTTGATCGTCATACGGCTACTTGATGATCTCGCAGAACATCATTTAACGAAGTCTTTAAATCGGTACTCGCCTTTCTTTTCCCAATGATTAAGGCACAAGATACTTGGTAATCACCTGCTGGGAATGACTTGGTGTACGACCCTGGAATAACCACAGATCTCTCTGGTACCGCACCCTTATGTGTGATAGGGGTATCTCCAGTTACATCAATGATGTGGGTGGATTTAGTCAAAACCACATTAGCTCCGAGTACAGCTTCTTTACCGACTCTCACACCTTCTACCACGATACATCGCGAGCCTATAAAAGCACCGTCTTCAATAATGACCGGAGCAGCTTGAAGCGGTTCGAGAACGCCACCGATCCCTACACCACCACTCAAATGCACGTTTTTGCCAATTTGTGCACAGCTACCTACTGTAGCCCAAGTATCTACCATGGTATTTTCATCCACGTAGGCTCCAATGTTTACATAGCTCGGCATCATCACCACACCATTGCCCAAGAAGGCTCCATATCTCGCTATGGCGTGCGGCACCACACGTACTCCTTGCGATTGATAGTCTTTTTTAAGGGCCATTTTGTCGTGAAACTCAAAAGGGCCAACTTCTATTGTTTCCATTTGTCTGATGGGGAAGTAAAGGAGTACAGCCTTTTTCACCCATTCGTTTACCTGCCAAGTATCACCTTTTGGCTCCGCACACCTTAGGGTCCCTTTGTCGACCTGCTCTAGCGTGGCTTCTATGGCCTTTTTTACTTCTTCATGGTTCAGCAGGGAGCGATCATCCCATGCTTTTTCTATCAATTCTTGCTGGCTCATAAATTCTGTTTGGAGTCCAAAGATACAATCGTTATCAGGTTTTATCGGGGGTATTTATCACGAGTGGCTTTTTGGAAGAGTGTGATCCCATAATGTGCAGGTCTCAATGCCTTGGTACACAGCTACCGTGCCGATGTTTATCGGCTTTCCTGATCATGTGGCGCAGTCAGATGGCCTTAACCTATTATCTTATCATTTTACAGTGGATACAAGATAAGAAGTGAAGACTGTTATTTTTGTACCATGTCTCGAATTTTAGCCATTGATTTTGGAGGGAAGCGCTGCGGAATAGCAGAAACAGATGACCTAAAGCTCATAGCGTCACCTCTCACAACCGTGCATACAGCAGAGCTTCTGGCATTTCTCATGGATTACCACAAGAAATATGTGATCGAAAAGCTGGTGGTAGGCTTGCCGTTGAGATCAAGTGGTGAAGTATCTGCCATCGAGGAGAAGATCGGAGCGTTTTTGAAGAAGTTTGTGAAGCAATTTCCGGGAATAGAAGTTGAAAGACAGGACGAATCTCACTCTTCATCAGCAGCTGTTTCAGCAATGATACAAGCAGGGGTGGGGAAGGAAAAGAGACGGGTTAAAGAAAATGTTGACAAAGTAAGTGCGGCAATCATTCTTCAGCGTTATATGGGCATAAGCTACTAGAATGGGTAGCCTATTGCCAAGTTCCATATGAGATAGTCCTTCCTGTAGTCACGACTGAAGCTCATTTTATCGCCTACCCATCTATCGCCTTCTCCACGGTAAGGTATGGCCAGTGGTATACCCAAGTCGAGTCGGACGATGACAAAATCAAGATTTAGCCTGATCCCAAAACCCGTGTTTACTGCCATTTGGCTCAAAAAGGTGTCAAAATTAAATTCTCCACCCGGTCTGGCATCCGAGGTGTTTTTCAACCAAACGTTACCAAGATCCACGAATACAGCACCTTCAAAATATGGCCCCATATCGAATCTGTTTTCCACATTCATTTCGATCAAAATGTCTCCCGATTGATCGAAGTAACTGTCGTCTCCTAACTCTTCGTTTCGGTAAGTACCTGGACCAATAGATCGGGCTTGAAACCCTCTGAGCGAAGATGCTCCACCAACAAAGAATTGCTTGGAGAATGGGAGAGCGGTACTATTTGAATAAGGGATACCCAACCCAACATTCTGCCGAATGACCAATTCATTGTATTTACTCCACTCAAAATAAAAACGATAGTCTGCTTGGATCCGGAAGTACTGGGCGAAAGGAACGCCAGCGAAAGTATACTGACCATTGTCATTTGTTGTAGAGTTTGATAACTCATTGATACCGTAAAGCAAGTTACCTGCAATTTCTGCGGATGCCCCGAAGTACGATCTGATCCTTCTGCCACGCTTGTAAGGTGGTGAGAAGGAGAAACTGTATGAAGCACCAAAAATCACCTGATCTTCAAAGCTCTCACGCGATAGAATATTTTCATCGAATAGTTCTTCCAGACGATCGGATGATTGAAGTAAGCGCACATAATCGAAACTTACCAAGCGGTACTCGTGTTGTGTGTAGCGATCACGCAACCACTCATATCCAAAACTAAAACTTGAACTAGTTTGTGCGTAATACTCCGGTTGGTTGTACAGTCTATACTGAACGCGATACTTGGTTTTCGGGATAAACCCCGTCCTTTTCTGAGTGCGCAGAAGGCCTCCAAGCCTAGGGAAAAGCAAGCTTGCCTGCAAGTCTACTTCATACGAGTCAAGCCCTTTTCGCGAGCCAGAAAGCTGAGATTCATACCTTCCGATAGCCGTTATTCGCAATTTTTCAGCTCCTCTAAATAAATTTCGATTATAGTATTCCGTTTGGAGACCAGGGCCTGTGAAATTCGTTGAAGTTGTAGAAAGGTTGAATTCCGTGCGCAGAGAGTGCTTTCGTCGAGGGGTAGCAAGCAAGCGGGCTTTTATTGAAGGAGTCGAGGCTGCTGTATCTTCTTCGTACTGCACATTTACAAACTGAAAGACCTCGAGATTATTTAATTGTTTCAAGGTGAGTTCTTCTTCTTTTTTTGAATAAAGACTTCCTGGTTCATAGGCTATGAATGGCTTCAACTTGATCGGATCAATAAAGAGTTGATTCGTATCTACAACTACTTTTAGACTATCGCCTAATGTGATGGTGTTCTCAGAGTTTACTGCCAAATTCAGTGATGCTTCGCTAAGCGTGTAAGGTTTTAGGAATGAAGGTGGGATATCTTTTTGCTGATCCAACTTTAATCTAATCCGTTTTTCGCCATCGTTGCTATCAGCCAAAAAGTAGAGATAGTCAGATGAATAGTAATAGTATCCTCGGTTTCTGAAGTCGCGCGTGATGTTCTTTCGCTCTTCTTTCAGATTTGCTGTGCTGTAAAGGTCACCTGAGTGCAATACGGTATTCTTTTCTCGAAATCGATCGATGATTTGGCACAATTCTGTCGAGTCAGTGCATTGGTACACCGTATCTAGGCGGTACGGTTCGTTTAGCGTGATTAGATAAACGGCCTTGGCCTTGTGCTTCGAAGAGTCTATCCGTGTTTCAACAATTGAACGAAAGAAACCGTTGTTTGCCAGCTTGGCTCGAAGCATTCGCTCATTTTTGTCGGAGTCTAAGCGCGACAAGTAGGCTGGGGCATTCCCCAGCTTGTATTTTATCCAATGTTTGAGTCCTTTATCTTTTTTAAGTGAGTCAATGCTCTGATAGAGCCAGGTTCCCGGACGGCTTCTTAAAAACCTTCTTGTTGCGTCTGGTTTAAAGTCTTTATCCAATTCGTTTTGAACATACTTCGGAATATGTTCTTTGCCATCCACATATTCAATTTCGTGCCCTTCAAAATACTTCTCTCCCTCTGGTAAGAATTTGTTGGCAGAGCAGGCGGTCAGAAGAATGACGGATATGTATAGGAGAAACTTTCTCATTCTTCGTCCGATGTTTGTTCCTCTGTTTTATTCGATTCCGATTTCTCAAATATTTGATCAATTCGATCAAAGTCACGCTGGAAGACCACACCAGCTCCAGTTCGGGTGATTCGCCCCACCACGATATCTTCGAGATCTGTCTTAGAATACACTTTAAATCGATACCGGCCATCGGGTGTGAGCTTGTATTCAACAGAAACGTTGGTCATAACACGTTCATCGCTTTTCGCGTTGACGCTATTGTCTTCGATAGCAATAGTTGACCCCACTTTTACGATCATTCGATTATCTAGAAAGGCCTTTTCAATATCAATATTCAAATCTGTATTCCCTTGCCCAGCAGCCACTTCGTAAGATTGTAGATCAAAGTTGACATCCACTCCAGAGATGTATTGGTCGCTGAGTGAGTTTAATTGTTGTGAAAGTATCTGGCTTGCACTGTTTCGCGCTTGGTTTTGGACAAGGTTTTGGTCTGAATTCGAGTCGGAGCTAATAAAGGTGTTGAGCACAAGAAGAGCGAATACTTGTTTGTTTAGCTCATTCTCGTCTTGAGCCAACTCGTTGAGCCGTGCTTCTACAGCACCCCCGAAGGCCCCTCGGCGATCTTCAGGCAGTCTAATGCTAAATTGAATGTCTGGGCTCATCAGATCGCCCGTCATTTTCATCACCACTTCAAAGGGGAGTTGCTCTTGAAAAGTCTCGGCGGCTGCTGTATTTCCACTGACCGACATCAAATTGGCAACATTGGCGTTTGTGCGATAGAGAGCGGCAATTTCAACTGTAGCTTCCATAGGATCACCGTTCCATGTGATCGAGCTTCCCGTCTGAAATTTGAAGGTACGCTTAGCAATGTTGTAAAAGGTCATTTTATAAAACCCATCCTTCACCATATAGGTTCCATTAAGCCTGATGTTTCCCGCTCTATCATACGATGCGCCTATCTGACCACCACCTTTTATTTCTAAGTAATCTCCGGCCAAACTGTCTATTATGACACGAAAAATGGCGTTTTCATCAATGAACAGCCCACCTGTAAGCTCTACAGCATTGGAAACGTATTGGTTCGATTGGATGAGCTTTTCCTTTTCCCGAGTCAAAATGATCTCGTCTTCCGACAGGTCAAAATCCGTCCAGGTAATCAAATCTTCATTTAACTCTTCATCAAATTCAGATTCGGGCACGGTGTAGGTTACCTCTGTTTTATCAAGGATTTGGACACGTGCATCAATCTTAGGGCTCAAGGCCGGCCCTTTAATGTAGATGTCTGTTGATGCCAACATTTTTCCGTACAGTCGGCTGTTTTCTTCGGCTGTCACATTGAGAAGTCCAAAGTTCTCAGACTTGATCCGAAAGTCAGTCTGAAAATCCTGAAAAAACTCATGAGTAATCTTACCGCTCAGAAAAAGCTTGTTGTCAAAAGAATCACGAATGGTGAAATCTTTAAACTGGATGAGCCCAGAACTGAGTTCGAGACGCTGGTTGTTAATTTTGTAAAGTTCACCATTGGCAGCAAGCCTAAAGGCAACATCGTTAAAATTCAGATTACCTTTCACCACAGGTTTGGTCACGGTTCCGTCAATCGAGATCACACCGTCCAGTGCACCGCCACCATCTGAAATGTACTCCGGTACAACACGAGTTACTGCTTCCATTTCTAATCGAGCAATATCTACTTCCACGGCTATCCCAGGGTCGGCTGAGCTTGCATCATAAAACACGCCATCTGCTTTCATTTTGAGATCAGCGCCATCAGTTTCTACCAGCACGGTATAAGATTGATTCTCGTTGCTTGTTTCCCAAGTGAAGTGGCCCAAGTCTACTTCTAGTAGTTCAAGGTTCTCAACTCGACCTGAACCTGTAAACGAACCATTCAAATTGTAGTTCAAATTCCCGAAAAGTTCTCCATTCGCCAATGGGGCACTCGAAGTAAAAATATTCGAAACATAATCCAGGTCAAATGATGATGCTGTGAAGTTGATGATATCTTCGTTCATAGGCTTGTTGACGGAAAGTTCGTCATCGCCTTTGCTTATTTCGAAGTTTTCGATCTCGAAAGTCTGGGTGCTCACGGCTATCCTATTGGAGTCATTAAGTGACCATCTCTCATAATTCAGAATCAGCGGGGAGACCAAGCGCACTTCTACTTTTTCTTCTATATCTGTTCGAGCGCGAAGTAATTGGGTGTCAAGATGATACTTCAGGGAATCTAGTTCGTCGTGTATCGCAAACTCGATAAGAGTTTCTGTTTTTGTCGAATTTGATGTGAGTGAAATGTTTTGAATTCCAATTGAGTCCAAAGCTACCTGCTCTATCAGTAGTTCAGCTTTTATGCCAGAATCATCACCTTCCATATGAATAGACAAACTATCTAGCTCGATATTATCGTATTGGATTCTGGGAAGATCAAAGTTTACTGATAAATCTTTCTCCTTGGGATTGTAATCAATTTGTGCTTCAGCTGAATAAAATTCCTTGAGTTTGGGGAAGAATACTTCGCGAATATCTTTGGAATCATGTGCTTTAAGATTCGCTTTCCAATAGGCCGTTGAATCGGGAATTTGGACTTTGCCATTTGCGATCATGTTAGCTATGGCTTTGCTTATTTCTTGGGGGGTGCGATTGGAAACGGATTCCAATTCCAACATGTTGGTGTGAAGCAGCGCATTCGTGGAATCTGGTGCAAGATAGATGGCCGCGTATAGAGAATCTAGTTCCAATCTACTCCCTGACTTTAACACGATAATGTCATCCACCTTGAGGCTACCTTGTTGATAATTTTCAGTCTGGTTGTAGTCTGCTGTTATGTGGAATGAAGACCGGACGTCAGCGGCAGTAAATCCCAATAGTTGAAAATCAATTCCTTCAAAATCTCCTTCCAATCGATAGAAAGGAGAATCGGAAAGAACAGCCTTTAATGCAAAATCACAAACAAGGGCACTATCTCTAATTTGGAAAGTGGAGTGTAGATCGTCGTCATGTAGTTCGGCATTGATGGTGACCCCTCTGATGCGCTTGTCTCTCAATACTATTTCGTCGGTTTGGAAATTGAACGTACCAGATATTGTTTCACCTGCCTGTTCAAAAACGCCGTCAGCCACAAAATCGATGTACTGGAGCTGATCAACTTGGGTGATTTGATTCAGGTCAATAGAGTCACCTTCAAGTTGATAGGATACATGTATGCTTTCGTTAGATTGAGAGCCTTTAGCAAGGACTGAGATCATCCCTAGACTAGAATTAACCAACAAGTTTGCATCTACTTTATTTTTGAAATAAGTCGCGTGGCCATCCACGGCAATAGTTTCTGGAATCATTGCGGTGTCTACTCCTGCGCTAGTTACGAAGGTGAAAATGTCGTTTCGAAGCAAATGAATATGCAGAGTGTCAATCTTGAGCCCGGGTGAATTAGGGTCAACCAAGTCCACGATGCCCACCGTTCTGACTTCAGATTGGCCGAGTCGCAAATCAGCCTTTGCGATATCAATTTGACTACGTGTTCCACTCGCTTTGCCTGAAAATTTAATGTCTTGATCTAGTTTGATCTGCAGGCTATCGGGAACAAATGGGTTGATTAGGTCTGGGGAAATCGATGCGTCAAGTTGATTGATACCGAAATCAAGGAACTGCATCGAGTCCAGCATCAATTCAACACGTTCAAAATTGATGTGTCCATCCAGACTTACTGCGCTATTTCCAGATTGAATTTCGATTTCTCGGATCAATGCTTGGCTTGGATTCAGTTGAACTCCACCAGAAAGCCCGCTTAACGCTAGGGAATCATTGTATTGGAGTCGAGCAGAATTAATCTGGGCAGCGTACAATTCTGGATTCACTGAAATATCGACAACCGACAAGTTTAAATCTGAAATCGACATTTCCGACGCACCCTTTTGGTTTATGCGAAGAGAATTTCGGCTCATTCCAAATTGACTTACATGCAAGTCGATAGGTGAGAAGATTGAGCTCGTAGATGTTGAATCGGTGGTAGCCGCTAGATGAAGATCGGCGTGTGTATCTTCGATTTCAATCTTTGGAACTCTGAACAAGAGCTGATCCAAATCGATTTGACCTATTTCGAGTTCTATTGATCCAATATCGATGTTGTAGTGCTCTTCGGGACTTCCCGAATACCCAAAATTACTCTCGTTGAGTCTTAATTTCTTGAGCCCTACTGCGATTGAGCTCGAAGCTGAATCTACTTCGTTTGAATCTGGAATCGAGCTGGTTGCATTCCCCATTCCAATCCAGACATGTGTTTGACCGATGATGATTTCGTCTGCTTGGTAGGTGGAATTCAAAGTCGATAAGTCATCTATCGTCACGCTCACTTTTCCGATTGAGAAGTCCATAGAGTCACCGGTGGTCCGATCAACGTAGAGAATATCCGAATCAGAAATTCCGATGCGGTTTAAGGTGAAATCCCATGGCGCTGAAACCGCAGTGGTATCTTCTACTTTTGGCGTATCGGCGGCAAAGCCATCCGTTATAAAATCGAAGTCCCAACTCCCGTCTTTAGCTCGAATAACTCGTCCATCGAGACCGGTAATGTCAACATGATCAAGGCTAATCAGATTGTCGAGTAGCGATTTCCAGTTGAGCTCAACGTGTAATTCATCAAATCGAGAAACCTGGTCCGTGTTGGGGTAGGCCATTTCCAAATCATAAATGGATAAGCCACGTGGAAGGTATAAGTCTAGTTCGCCGACAGTGGTTTTCGCCCCTGTTTTTTTGTCAAAAAAGGCAACGCCTTTTCTCAATGCAAACTCTTGAAATGCGCTGGAATTAATACCGATCAGAACGATGGCAAGAAGGACGACCGCGATGATGACGATCCACTTTATCACTCTTAAAAGTTTTCCTAGAAATTTGCGCATTGGCGGGGCGACTGTCCTTTGCTCAAAAATAGTGGTTTGATCTGGAACGTTAGAAGTTTCAAGGGCTCAATTCGGTGTTTGATAGTTTGTAAATTGGCCGCAGTGAATTTGAACCGTCGCATAATTATATTGATTGGAGTAACAATGCTTATGCAAGTGCTGTGGTATACCTTGAATCTGCACTATCTCAGCAACGATTCTCCAAGCTCTCTGCGTTTTGGTGTTTCTGTTATCACTAGTGATGACGCCTCGTATCTGGCTTCAGTTGAAAATTTTCTGGCTGGAAATGGCTGGAGAACCAATGCCGTTGGAGACGAAGGTCTCGTACAGCGCACCCCAGGTTACGGGCTTGTATACCTTATGTTTCGGTCTTGGCTCGCTGCGCCATCCGCAATTTTGAGTCTCGTTATCCTTCAAATATGTCTTTGGACACTTGCGGTAGCGCAGCTCCCTAGGCTCATTCTTCGCTTTGGGTTTTCTGAAAAGATTTCTTGGGTCATGGCGTTTTTCATAGGTGCGTTCCCTGCATTTTCTGGGTTCTTGGGTTATACCCTCACCGAAGGGATCACACCCGCTTTGGTCATTTTTCTGATTTCCTTTCTGATGGAAGACAGAACCAGGCCACTACCATTGGGCGCTTTACTTGGTTTTGTTTTTTTAGTTCGACCGGCTCTATTGCCTTGGCTCATCCCTTTTGTAGGTATTCTGTTTTTCAAAGGCATGAAGCGGAGTCAGTTAGTGGCAGCCCTCGTGATTTCCCTTTTACCAATTGGGATTTGGCTTGGGTATACATGGTCTGTTACGGGGCAGTGGCAGGGTTTGCATCCTGTTTATCATACCAATGCTACTAATCTATATCGCCCCATACATGGAGAGATATGGTCGTTTGAAAAAATGTGGGGCAGGGAAGGAGCCGATTTTCATAGGCAGATGCTGAGCTATTGGGACGCAGCCGAGCTTAATGAAACGGAGCGCAGAATGTTGGTCGAAGAAAACATCAACGCCTTTCCGGAGTCTGTAGTTGCTGAGTTGGGAAAGGAAAATCTGTCTGAAGCCTATTTCAAATACACCCAAGTACTGGTTGAATTGAAGGGAAAGCAAATGGATCGAGAAACGGGTTTGGAGATAGAGTTAAGGGAGACTTTTCGAGAGTTTAAGAGCGATTTTGTAAAGGCCAATCTATTTCACTCGTTCATTATTGTACCCGCACAGGTGTATGGAAACTTGGCTTTTCACAGCAATCTATCCCTTTACCTATTCCAAAAACCATGGCGAGGACTTTGGATCGTTGAAATTTTCAGAGTGCTTTCATTTGTTATGCACAGTTTGATATTTGTTCTGTTTCTGGTCGTACCAGTCTTCAATCGCAAAAACCGAAATCTTGTTTTAATCTGGTTGGCCTGTGCATCTTATCTGGTGTATCTTTGTTTTGTCCAGAGAGGGGTAGAAGAGCGCTATACGCTACCATACCTTGTGCCCATGCTCATTCTAGTAGCGGCTACCATCAATCAAATATGCCGTAGACTGATTGCGATAAAAGGAAAATCATGAAAAGTGTTGTCGTCTTTTGTGGTTCGAGTGAAGGAAGTAGGCCAGTTTATGCCAAGCTTGGCCGTGAGCTCGGAGCATTTCTTGCAAAACGAAATATTAGGGTCGTCTATGGCGGGTCGCAAACGGGTATTATGGGCGCTGTTGCCGATGGTGCACTCGAAAATGGCGGTGAAGTAGTGGGCGTACTCCCAACATTTTTAACCACACGAGAAGTGGCTCATCCAGGTATAACTCAAATGATAACCGTAGAGTCAATGCATGAGCGCAAATTGAAAATGCACCAGCTTAGCGATGGGATCATTGCTCTTCCAGGTGGGTTTGGCACCTTCGAAGAGCTATTTGAAATGCTGACTTGGGCCCAGCTCGGTCTGCATCATCATCCTATAGGTCTACTCAACGTCGATGGCTATTACGATCACCTCGTTGCGATGATAGATCATATGAACAAGGAGGGCTTTCTTCGCGACCCGTTTCAAAAGATGTTGCTGAGCGATAGTTTGATAGCAGGTTTGATTGGGCAGATGGAAAATTACAAGATCATCCCCGGAATCATCCAAATGAGAGCTGACCAGACCTAGTCATTTCGCACGTATTCCAGACTTTTTGGATTTCTTCTGGCCAATACCTTCGGTATAAGATACAATTGCCCTAAATTTGTGCCGTTTTTATGGAAAGTAATCGAGCAGAAGAAACGGTCGTAGGTAAGGAGTTATACCCATATCAAGAAGAGGCGATTCGACAGATTTTTGAGGGTATTAAAGAAGCAAAGGAAAATGCAAAAATTCTTTTTCAGCTCCCTACTGGTGGTGGAAAGACGATTATTTTCTCTGAGATCGCACGACGTTTTATTGAAGAAAGAAAGAAGAAAGTTCTCATCCTGACTCACCGAGTAGAGCTTTGCGCTCAAACTTCGAGCTCGCTCAGCGAAATTCAAGTCAAGAATAAAATCATAGATCGCGATGTAAAGGAGCTCCATGATCGAGATGACTTCCAGTGCTATGTAGCTATGGTGGAAACGCTCAACAATAGACTTTCTGACAACGAAAACTACCTAAAGGACATCGGGCTGGTCATTATTGACGAAGCCCACTACAATAGCTTCAGAAAGCTCTTTAAGTTTTTTGAGAAGGCCAATATGCTCGGGGTGACGGCTACTCCCCTCAGTTCCAACCGAAATTTACCGCTGAATGAGAATTACAGCAAACTCATTATCGGTCACAGCATTCCCGACCTTATTGAAGATGGTTATCTCAGCTCCGCCACTACGTTTACATTTAACGTGAATCTCCGCTCTTTGAAAGTGGGACCAGATGGCGATTATACGGTGAGTTCCCTCGATAGACTTTACAGTTTGTACTCTATGCAAGATCGCTTGCTGGCGGCCTATGATGAGAGAGCAAAAGGAAAGAAAACCCTGATATTCAATAGTGGTATCGCCACTTCGACCCGCGTTTTTGAGCTTTTTAAGAATGCAGGGATGCCCATCAAGCACCTCGATAGCACCTTTAGCCCCAAAGATCGTCAAGACACGCTCGACTGGTTTCGCAACACCCCGGGAGCTATCTTGACTTCTGTGGGGATATTGACCACAGGATTTGATGAACCCTCAGTCGAAGCCATCATTCTCAACCGCGCCACACGTTCGCTTACACTATATCATCAGATGATTGGTCGTGGATCTCGTGTTACCAAGCAGAAGAGAAAATTCATCATCATTGATCTTGGAAACAACGTTCAGCGTTTGGGTCTCTGGCAAGATTTTATCAACTGGACGGACATCTTTCGGTTTCCTGAGAAGTACTTTGAGAAAATTCAGGAGCGAGATGAGAATCTCTTGGTCGATTACCAATACGAGCGTTCTGCTTCCTTAATTGAGAAGTTTAAGAACTTCTCTGATGAAGATCTTTTCGATATGAAGGGAACCTATACGAGGCTAGCAAATACGGGCGAGCGTCCTAAGAAGGCCATCGACTTGAGTATTGACAATCACGCGAAGCAAATCTTTAAGAATACAGAAGATTACTACGACGGCCTTGATTTGATCGAAGAATTGAAAGAGGAGATCGAGTATAGATGCCGTATTTATTGTAGCTGCCTGCACAACGCTACTGACAGCTATTGCGAGTGGTTGATCGACACGTATATGCGAAAGCTCAAGAACGAAGTCAGACAGAAACTCATGTAAAGTGGCTGATGATGTGAAAATAGAGGCTACTTGGAAAGAAGCGCTAAAGGATGAGTTTGAGCAGCCTTATTTTCAACAGCTACGTGAGTTTGTCAAGGACGAGTATCGAAATGGAGTAGTTTACCCCCCAGCCAATAAAATCTTTGCAGCCTTCGACGCCACACCAATTGACAAAGTGAAAGTGGTGATCATTGGACAAGATCCCTATCATGGTCCGAATCAGGCTGAAGGATTATGTTTTTCGGTGGCTGATGGTGTAAAGCATCCACCTTCACTGGTGAATATCTTTAAGGAGATTCATTCAGATCTTGGCACGCCGGTTCCGGTATCAGGCTCGCTAAGGCGATGGGCCAGTCAAGGAGTTTTGTTATTGAATGCCACCTTAACCGTGCGTGGGGGTGATGCCGGATCTCATCAGAGAAAAGGCTGGGAAGACTTTACTGATTCAGCCATACAGGCCCTTCAAACCCGTACGAATTTGGTCTATATGTTGTGGGGAAGCTATGCCCAAAAGAAAGGGCAAGTGGTAGACCCAAGTGAGAACTTAGTTTTGAAGTCGCCACACCCATCGCCGCTATCGGCACACAGGGGGTTTTTTGGGAACAAGCACTTTAGCAGAGCAAATGAGTATTTGCTCAGGATGGGCAAGTCGCCCATAGATTGGTAAGACTAAGATGCCATCCAAATGGCCGTAACGATAAGGCCTAGGATCATCAAAGCGAAAACGACTGGTCCACCAATTTTTGGCTCTAGTTCTTTATTTTTCTTCTCAAGCATACCTTTAAATTATGCCGCAAATATATGGATTTCAACTGTCCACGGGAATGGTAGATTCCAGTTTTGCGTGAAAAATATTTATATTCATGGCAATCAAGAGTATAAGACATGAAAAAGGAATGTGTACAATGTGGCGATGAGTTTTCGGGAAGGGCTGATGCTCGTTTTTGTTCGAGCTACTGTCGCAGCGCGTTCCACAATCAAACCACAGAAATAGATCAGGCTCTAGTTCGCAAGATCAATTATACGCTCAAGAAAAATCTCAAGATTCTTTCAGAGCTAAATCCCGATGATAAAAAAAGAGTGAAAAAGGATGATCTGATCGGGAAGGGGTATGACTTCAATTACCATACAAATGTATATCAAACCAAGGGTGGGAGGGCTTATCACTTTTGCTACAACAAGGGCTACTACGATTCTGAAGATGGGTGGTTGACTCTGGTTACGAAACTGGACTTTGTTTGATCTTTTGGCGTTTGTCCTTAAGCGAAAACCAATAGGCGATTCCAAAACCAGCAATCATATGCCAGATACCCCACCAGGCAGCTATGATCGCCATTCCACCGTTTCCATCAAAAAACGTAAAAATGACGATTAAGCCTAGGCCTGAGTTTTGAATTCCAGTTTCGATGGCCACAGTTCGTCTATCTTTTTCTTGTAGCTTGGCGAGAACTGCCGAACCATATCCTGCCGCCAGCGCTAGGGCATTATGGATTAAAACGAGGCCAAACACCTTGCCCATGTGATCCATAAACGTGTCTATGTTTTTTGATAGACCCACTATGATGAAGGCGATCAAAATCAAAACACTGATTACGCGAATGGGTTTTTCAATTTTGGCAGCCAGATTATCAAATTTAGATCTGAACCACAGCCCGATTAGTAGTGGCATGACCAAAATGAGCAGAACAGTTTGCAATATGTCAAGAAAATTGAGCGAAAAGCTCCTCATAAACTCTGCGGTATAGGGAATGATGCTTCCCCAAAACTCAAAATTCAGAGGTGTAAGAATGGGAGTTACCAAGGTGGCAATACCTGTGAGCGCCACAGATAGTGCTGTATTTCCACCACTGATTGACGCGATGAAATTGCTAATGTTTCCGCCAGGACAGGCTGCAACCAAAATCATTCCCAATGCCAAAGCTGGATGCGGGCGTAGAGCTAGAATAAGAAGACAAGTTAGCGCCGGTAGTAACACGAATTGGGATACAAAACCCGTGGCCACACCTTTCGGGTTCAAAGCCACTTGCTTGAAATCTGAAGGTTTGATCCCAAGAGCGATTCCAAACATGATGATGCCAAGGCAAATGTTTAGAAGTACGAGACTTCCGTCTGAAAACTGAACTGAGATGTGATCGAGTGATGTATACAAGAAAAGGATTTGGCGCCAATTATAGAGAAAAAAAAGAAACCGCAAGCGAGCCCGAATGAAAGCGATTCTGAGAATCGATAACCAATCAATCTAAAACAACCTTTAAAGACCGGACTCTGCTTGCGGGTGTTAGCTTATCCTCATAAGCTAACGGGCTAACCAAAACCTCGCTGTATATCCCCTTCGGGATTAATACAAGACAAAGTTACGGCATGATTTGATCAAAATAAAGTGCTATTCGACCAGCTCGGGCCCGTTTCTTGAAATCGCAAAAGGGGCATTTTTCGGTCTTTAATCGATGAACTCGGTATTCATGTCAATCAAATGGGATGTTTCGATCGACGGATTTTAAGATTGTCTGTAGTTCAGGGGGTACGCGATTGGACAAAAAAAATACAGGAATTCGCTTAATCCCTGTATTTTTTCGACGAAGTCTTTGTCTAGACTTTTACAAAAGTGCCACAGATTCGAAAACTCAAGGCTTTTCGAAATGTTTAGATGGCACCGTTAATTATTTCTTGATTATCAGACTTTTAACGCTGCGTTTTTTGCGCGTTTTCTTTCGTTTTCTGTCAAAAGTGTTTTTCTAAGGCGAAGTGACTTTGGAGTAACTTCAACATACTCATCCGCTTGAATATATTCGAGAGCTTCTTCTAGTGAAAACTTGATCGCTGGAGCCAACTTTGTTTTATCATCTGCTCCGGCACTTCTCATGTTCGTTAGCTTCTTAGTTTTTGTAACGTTGATAACCAAATCACCTGGACGTGTATTCTCACCAATTACTTGACCTTCGTATATATCTTCGTTTGGATCTACAAAGAACTTACCGCGATCTTGCAAATTATTCAGTGAGTAAGGAATAGCTTTCCCTTTCTCCATACTGATCAATGATCCGTTCATTCGCTCTGGAATATCTCCTTTGAATGGCTCAAAACCGATGAATCGGTGCGACATAATCGCTTCTCCAGCCGTTGCAGTCAGAAGGAAGTTCCTGAGTCCAATGATTCCTCTTGAAGGTATTTTAAACTCTAGGTACATACGATCACCCTTCGGATTCATGCTTAGCATTTCACCTTTACGTAGGTTCACGGTTTCGATTGCTTTACCTGAATATTCTTCTGGAAGGTCAATTCGCAATTCTTCGATCGGCTCGCTTTTGACACCGTCTATTTCCTTCAGGATTACTTGTGGCTGGCCAATTTGAAGTTCATAACCTTCACGACGCATCGTTTCGATCAAAACTGACAAGTGAAGTACACCTCTTCCGAAAACGTTAAATGAATCTGAAGAAGAAGTAGGCTCAACGCGAAGTGCGAGGTTTCTTTCTAGCTCTTTGTCTAAACGCTCTTTCACGTGTCGTGACGTGACGAATTTTCCTTCTTGACCAAAAAATGGCGAGTCGTTAATCGTAAAAACCATACTCATGGTAGGCTCATCAATCGCGATCGTAGGAAGGGCTTCCGGGTTCTCAATGTCGGCAATGGTATCTCCAATCTCGAATCCTTCCAGACCCACAATGGCACAGATATCACCCGCTTCTACGCGCTCTGCTTTTTTCTTTGAAAGACCTTCAAAAACGAAAAGCTCTTTGATCCGTCCACTCTCGATCCGTCCGTCTCTTTTGATGAGATTCACACGCATTCCCGGAGTCAGGAAGCCTCGCTTGATTCTACCAATCGCAATACGACCGATAAAAGAAGAGTAGTCGAGTGAAGTGATCAGCATTTGCAATGTTCCTTCTTCCACTTTCGGAGCTGGAATATGCTCGATGATCGAATCCATCAATGGAGAAATATCATCGTTTTGATCTTTCCAGTCGTAGTTCATCCAGCCTTGTTTGGCCGAACCATATACAGCAGGAAAGTCAAGTTGGTCTTCAGTAGCTTCGAGATTGAACATCAAGTCGAAAACCATCTCATGAACTTCTTCAGGTGTACAGTTTTCCTTGTCAACTTTGTTAATGACAACAATCGGTTTTAGACCAAGTTGAATTGCTTTCTCGAGAACAAATCTCGTTTGTGGCATAGGACCTTCGAAAGCATCAACTAGAAGAAGGACACCATCAGCCATGTTGAGAACACGCTCTACTTCACCACCAAAGTCACTGTGACCAGGAGTATCGATGATGTTGATTTTGTAATCCTTGTACTGAACAGATACATTCTTGGAAGTGATAGTAATTCCTCTTTCTCTTTCCAGATCATTATTGTCCATGATGAGTTCTCCAGGCTTTTCGTGATCTCCGAAGACTTTTCCCATCATAATCATTTTGTCGACAAGGGTCGTTTTCCCGTGGTCAACGTGCGCGATAATCGCAATATTCCGAATGTTTTGCATAAGGTGTCCTTAAAATGGCCGCGCAAAGGTACGGTTATTTGTTAGGTCAAACTAATATTAAAACGCCGAGCATCATCAAGTTTTGGTTAAGCCTTACCGCCTATCCCAATTTTACTTGGTGAGGGCAGTCCAATGTTTATCTTTAGAACCAAAAAATAGAAAAATGGGAATATTGGTCTTGGGAATTATTGCTTTCATCTTTTTGCTCTTCAGCATCTTTATTGTTCGGCAGCAAAGTGCTGCGATTGTGCAGCGATTCGGAAAGTTTCACAGTATCAGAAATGCTGGATTTCAACTTCGAATTCCGGTGATTGATCAGATAGCTGGTCGGGTTTCATTGCGAATCCAACAGCTCGATGTAAATGTTGAAACCAAAACCAAAGATGATGTTTTTGTTCGGTTGAAAGTTTCGGTGCAGTATGTTGTATTGAAAGATAATATCTACGATGCATTCTATCGTCTAGAAGATCCGCAATCGCAGATTACCTCTTACATATTCGACACGGTAAGAGCTGAAGTTCCAAAGCTGAAATTGGATGATGTATTCGAGAAGAAAGATGACATCGCCATAGCGATTAGAAGAGAGTTGGAGCAGGCGATGCGCGAGTACGGGTATGGAATTATCAAAGCTCTCGTGACCGATATCGATCCGGATATGGAAGTGAAAAATGCCATGAATAAAATCAACGCGGCTGAGCGTGAAAAAATTGCTGCAGAGTATCAGGGTGAAGCGGAACGCATCAGAATCGTAGCAAAAGCTACTGCTGAAGCTGAGAGTAAAAGGCTTCAAGGGCGCGGTATCGCCGACCAGCGAAGAGAGATTGCTCGTGGTCTGGAAGAATCTGTAAATGTCTTGAACGAAGTGGGGATCAACTCACAAGAAGCTTCGGCACTTATCGTAATCACGCAGCACTACGATACCCTGCAGGCGGTAAGTGAGAATACGAAGAGTAACTTGATTTTGCTTCCGAACAATCCAAGCTCAGCTAGTGATATGCTCACTCAGCTTACCACTTCTTTTGCCTCTGTAAACGCGATAGAGCGAATGGAAAAAGAATCACAGAACGAATCGGGTACGGACGAAAAGCACTAAGGCGTCCTTTACTCACTGATTTTTATAAACCGCTTGCGATGGTCTGCGCCATCCAAGCGGTATTTTATTACATACCCGCCGGCATCTAAGTCCGAAACATCAATTTCACCAAAACGTCGGTCGTTGTAAATCGGTACTTCCACGTACTTCACGAATCTTCCTTCGCTCGAGTATATCTCAAACTTCATCGGGTGATCGAGTTCTACACTACTCAAAAACTGCATTCTTCCAGTTGTAGGGTTTGGAGCCAATACAAGTGATTCACCGAAATCAACAGATATCAAGGTGTTTTCGCAATCTGGATAGATCTGCCGAACGCTTTTTGCTTGCAATCCACCCGGATCAGTAACAGTCAACACAAATTCGTACCAGTACTCTTCCTGATCGCAGGGTGTGGGGTCGACCACCACAGATTGATTATTCCCAGCTAATACTTCAAGAACGTGAAAATGAGTGTTGTGTCTCAGCCGATACTCCCACTCGTAGGTCATCTCATTGGGTGTATGCTCGGCATCGGTAACGTTTGCTACTAAATTGAATTCTGTAGGATATTCGATGGTGTAGAGATCACCTTCCGAAATGCTCGTTATTTCAGCTGTGGGAGGGGTATTGTTTAGCGAAATTAAGATGTTTTTGAAGGCTGCTGCCCCAGATTCGTCAGCTACGCTCAATTGAGCTTCAAATGATTCAGCTTGTTCGGTTTCTGAAATGTAGGTGTGCGTATGTTGTGGGCCCGAACCTAGTTCACTGCCATCGCCAAAGTCCCAAGTGTAGGTTAATGATTCTCCTTCTGGGTCATAGGAAAGTGAAGCATCGAACTCCACTTCAAATGGGCTGACACCATATAGGGTGTCTTGTTCTATTTGTATGATGGGTTTCAAATTTCCCCCAAAGCAAATTCTGGTCACTTTTCCTGGACCTAGAGAGCAGATATAAATACAACCATCAAAGGGGTCTTGAATAATATTTACTGAAGAGCCATGTTGTTCCTTCCAGCTATCGATGCTGGAAATGTCTCCGTTTTCATCAAAGGAAATATACCTTATCCAACCTGTATAATCAGACAGCACCATGTTGCCATGAAACTCTTCAGGAATGAGATCGCCGCTCAGAATAGCTCCACCATTTCCAGAACTTCCAATAAAAACTTCACCGATATAGTTTGCCGGGTCATCGATGGAGCGGGTTGTCGGGTTTCCTTCAGAATCGTAGGTGGGCACCACGGTTTGGACTGATCCCAACCATGTGTTTGCATAGGCTAAAAAAGGCCTGGTGTGGCTAAAGGTTTCCACGTTTTCAATTTGCTCACCAGTGCAGGGATTTTCCCAAAAGAACTGGTGATCATAGTGATCTTGCACCAAAAGTTCTTGAAACGAATAGAGCTCACGGTCACAACCGTCCATTCCAAACTCTTCTATATATGCGGTTTTATTTTCTGTGATCAAATCACCGTAGCCCCAGTGTTTTATTGGTCCTTCGAATATGGGCCATCCGAAATTTTCACCACCATCCAGAATTAAGTTTAACTCTTCCCACCTTGCTTCCCCCACGTCGCTTACGAAGACTTGCCCAGGATGCCCATTGTTTAAATCACCGAATCCAGTTCCTGGTTTAATCATCATTCTGAATGGGTTGCGAAACCCAAGAGCCCATACCTTAGAAGCTGCACTATTGGGGTCTGCTGAATCATAAAACGGATTCGATGATAATCCTTCGCCATTCTCAGGGTTCAACCTTAGAATTTTCCCATTCAATCCGTGTAGATATTGCGATCTAAAGGAGCCCACAAACTCATCTTCTCTCAAGACTCCATCATTGAGCGAAGTGCTGTCATATGCAGCTTCATGAAGCTCTCCTTCGCCGTTGTAACAACAAATGTATGAGCTTACGTCACCCGTACCTACGAGCAAGCTCCCGTCTTCGCCGAATACAATTGAGCCGAGTCCGTGAGATCCAGCCGCGATTGGTATGCCCTCTCCAATTTGAGCTCCGAGAATGATTGTTCTGCTATTCGGTACTACAGAGTTAAAGCCATTGGTATCTATCGTGTACCTAGTGATTCTACCCATGCCACCATTATGGTAATCGTCGGTATTCGAATCGTATTCAGGCGTTCCAAAGTTAAGAAGGTAATGCCTGTCCACGTTGTAATACAGGTAGATGTACCCATTTTCAAGGAAGTTTGGGTGGATAGCTGCTCCAGTCATTCCATGATCAAAGAAGCGCCCTACTTCTTCGCGTATATCCAAAAGTGGCTCTTGATCTAGGATTCCGTTTCGGATGCCGAAAATCCGACCATCCAGCTCTACAATGAACTTTAAATCTTGACTAACTGGAATGTATTGAACTGGATTTTCAAATTGGTCATACGCCAATTCTTCATTGAATCCTTCTGGATAGTTCTGAGAAAATAATTCAGAAACTAATAGGAATGATAGAATAATAAATAGATACTTCAAAACGATAATCTTCCTTTGGTAAGTAGGGTGATGAGTCTCTCAACAGGGCGGCGCAAATATAATTAAAGCAATTTTGAAGATGTAAACTGCTCAAACACCTAATCTGAATAGTTGACTACAAATTTAAGTCTGTTATACACATCACCTGATTTTATCTCTAACACATACAGCCCGGATGGTATATTTTCAATATTCAAATCGATATGCTGTCTCTCATTATAGACTTCTTTTGTTCCTGAGTCAATCAGCTTGCCTCCGATAGTGTAGATTCGATAGTCCACAGATGAGTCGAATCCATTCGGACTATAGATCCTTATCGTTCCATTTGTCGTGGGGTTAGGATACAATAGAATATCGCTTGTGTTATCGAGCTTAAGCTTACCAGTACAATCGGGGTAAATCTGTCTTGATGAAGAACCTGTAAGTCCTCCAGGATCTGTAACCTTCAGAACTACCTCGTACCAGTAGTCTTCTTGATCGCAAGGAGTAGGATCAACGACAATAGTCTGATTATTTCCTGAAATGGTCTCGAGAACGTGAAAATGAGTGTTGTGTCTCAGCCGATACTGCCACTCGTAGGTCATTTCTGTGGGTGCATGCTCGGCGTCTGATACAGTGGCAATTAAGTCAAACTGAGTAGGGCTGGACAACGGATATAGCTCGCCTTCTTCGATACTCTCAATTTGGGGTTGCGGTGGAGTATTATTCAATGAAACCCAAATTTTCTTTTCGGCCACAGCGCCACTTTCGTCGGCCACATTCAAAACCGTTTCAAAAGATGAAGCCATGGTTTGAATAGACTCATAGGTGTGAGATTGAATTGGGCCCTTTGCAATTGCACTACCATCTCCGAAATCCCATGTGAATGAGACATTCTCTCCTTCGGGGTCATAAGAATTGGATGCATCATAATCTACGAGAAATGGACTCACTCCGTAGATGGTATCATGCTCAAGTTCAATAATTGGTTTCAGATTTCCACCAAAACAAATGCGGTTAATTCTACCTTCGGCAATGGAAGTAACATAGACGCAGCCGTCAAAAGGGTTTTGGACTATATCTACCGCGCTTCCAATACCTTCCCGCCAGAGTTCAATTTTCGATATTTCATTGTTTTCGCTGAATTGGATTTCTCTGATCCACCCCGTGTAATCAGAAAGAATTAGGCTCCCTTGGAATTCATCCGGAATTAAGTCTCCAGAAAGAAATGTTCCACCATTACCCGAATTTCCTCGAAAAACTTCTCCTATTTGAACAGATACATCATCAATTGAAGTTACAGATGCATTTCCTGATTCATCAAAAGTCGAGATCACGGCCGCATCTTCATTAGGAGTGTCATTCCGATACGAGAGTAACGGACGGGTATGATAGAAAGTGGGAGCTGGTCCTTGGATAGGAGCTTCAGTGCACGGGTTTTCCCAAGTATAGTTATGAAACTGGTTTTCCTGAACGAGCAATTCTTGGAATGTGAAGTTAGGCTCATCACACCCTGGTTTCCCAAACTCAGGGTTCGGTGCATTTCTATTTGGAGTGATGAGATTGGCATATCCTTCATAGAGAGTAGGACCCTCGTATATAGGCCACCCAAAATTTTGACCGCCTTCATCCACGCGGTTTAGCTCTTCCCAATCGCTCTGCCCCACATCCGACAAGAAAATAACACCTGGATGGCCGCTTTCAATGCTGCCCCACCCGGTACCTGGTTGGATGGTGAGACGGAAAGGATTACGCAGTCCCAATGACCAAATCATACTTCGCGGTATATTTGGAGCAGATTCATCAAAGAATGGATTTCCAGCTAGACCTTCACCAGTTTCTGGGTGGATGCGGAGTATTTTTCCGTTAAGTCCATCTACATATTGAGATCGAAAAGCACCCACGAATTCATCTTCACCAAGAATGCCATCGTAATAATTTGTGCTGTCGTATGCCGCTTTCAGTTGTTGGCCTTCGCCATTATAACAGCACCATGGAGTGTTGGAGTCTCCGGTTGAAATCAAGAGTGATCCATCTTTACCAAAAAGGACTTCTCCCAAGCCATGAACCCCAGCACTAATCGGAATGCCATCATGGATTCCTTCACCAAGTACAATATGTCTTGATCCTTCAATGATTCCATCAAACTCTTTAATATCCATAGTATACCTCGTAACTCTTCCAATTCCGCCATTGCTGTAGTCGTTGGCATCGGGATCATAGTCTGGAGTTCCGAAATAGAACAAGTGATGTCGGTCAACTGTGTAAAGTAGATAGATGTAACCGTTCATAGAAAACTCAGGGTCTAGTACAGCACTTATTAAACCAAGATCATGGTACCTTCCTACTTCCTCACTGATGTCTAGGATGGGTGTTTCATCAACAGCACTATTGCGAACGGCCCAGATTCGTCCATAAAGGCCTACTATAAATGAGATGTCGTCGGACACCGGAAGATACTTAACCGGAGCTTCAAGGTTTTCAAAGGCTATCTCTTCACTGAAGCCATCTGGGTATGATTGGCCACAGCAGCACCAAGAAATCAGAAAGCCGAGAATTAGTAAGGAATATTTCAATCGAATGGCCATTTTAATACAAGGGGGCAGCTCAAAAGTAACAAGCATTATTCTCTCACTGGTTTTCTCTTTACTTATTTGTTTTATTTCATTGATATAAACTGCGTTTTTGAAGATAGTAAACAATTGTGAAGTACATTTCTTTTGTGGGCCCACTTTGCTTTTCAATACGAAATACCAAATGGCTTCGAAAGCTATTGAAACTATTAACGTTTATAATTTGAGTAGTTTTGCAATGGCGCGAAATCAGAGCTTTTAGTTCGAACATAGAGCGCTTCGTAACCAGTACAAGACACCCAAATTATGAGATTGCAAATCGTTTCAGTATTTCTAATGACTACGCTCTTTTGCTTCGAAGGATATGCCCAATATCCAGAAGGTTTTCAGATAGAAGTGTTGGTTGACAATGTTGAATACCCAGCAGGTTTGACACATTCAGAATTGGGAGTTTCTTACGCTTGGGATTTGCAAGGAATCGTATGGCCAATTGTCGATGGGGTGCGAGCTGATTTTCCTTTGATAGATATCCATGATGAAGTAGGGTTTTGGGCAGATCACGGCTTGCTTTCTGTAGAGCTAGATCCTGACTTTGAACAAAATGGATTTATCTATATGCTCTATGTTGTGGATAGACATCATCTCATGAATTTCGGAACACCCGACTACGATTCAAATATTAATGAGTACGAAGCAGCTACTATTGGAAGAGTGACTAGATATCAAGTGGATCTAAACAATCTTGAGAACATTGTTGAAGGGAGCCGTACAATAATTATAGGCGAAACCCCACAAACAGGGTTGCCAATTGCGACAACTAGTCATGGGGTAGGGCAGATCGTATTCGGGTCAGATAAGACTATGTTACTAACTATGGGTGATTCGAACCCTCCAGGTTCCACATACAATGGCGAGGGTAATCCTCCTACAGGGGTTGGTTACGAACAGCAAGCCTTGGATGATGGGATTTTAAAAGATTTTGAAAATGTCGGAGCTTTTAGATCACAGCTTATCAATAGTTATTGTGGTAAGGTTATTCGTGTGGATAAAAGCACGGGGCTAGGGATAAGCTCCAACCCATTTTATGATCCAGAGAATCCAGACTCACCAGCATCTAAAGTATGGAGCCTTGGGCTCAGAAACCCGTTTCGAATGACTGTTACCCCAAATACAGGATCAGCTGATCCTGTAGAAGGCAATCCAGGAGAGATTATGTTAGGTGATGTAGGAGATTGGACTTGGGAAGAAGTAAATAGAGCAAATGCACCAGGTCAAAATTTTGGATGGCCCATTTATCAGGGGCCTGAATTCTACTACCATTTTATATTCAATTAAACCAAAGATTTGACAAGACCTATTGGAGACGATTGCCCTCAGCAATACTATTACTTTCAAGATGTACTTGTTGAACCAAAAGAAGATCATAACGAAACGTGGGAACACCCTTGTGGTGGATTGATTTCACCTGATGAAGAGATATTATTCGTTCAAGAGCTACCAGTATTGTCTTATAGAAATTGGGTAGTGGCACCTCCTGAAGAAGCTGTAGTGTCAGGATTCGATGAAAATGGCAACGTAAACTTTACAAGTGTGACAGAATTGGGTGTCGATGGTGCGATAGACTTTGCTGGAGCGGCAAGTGTTGGGGGCGTTTTTTATACTGGAGGGGCATTTCCGACGGAATACTACAATGCCTATTTCCATGCCGATTTTGCCAGATGGCTAAAAGTCTATCATTTCGATGAGTTCGGGACTATTGCGAAAATGGAGCACTGGGATAATGATATAGGAAATATTGTCCATATAAGTTACAATCCCAATGACGAGTCCATCTATGTTGCAACCTTGTTCCCTGGCGAAATCAAGCGAATTAGTTTTGCCGGGAACTTGAGACCAATTGCAATTTTTAATCCTGATACGACTTTTGGGAGTGGCGAAATGAACATACAACTTGACGCTTCTGAGTCTTACGACCCAGAAGGCACGGCCTTGACTTACGAATGGGATTTTGGCGATGGTACTCAAGGCAGTGGAGTAAATGTTACACATCTCTTTCAACCTGATAATGAAGGACCACAATCTTTTCAGGTATTGCTTACGGTCACGGACCAAGATGGGAAGTCTAACCAAACTACTGGGCTCGTTTCTTTGAACAATACCCCGCCCGAAGCTACTATTACTGGGTTTCAAGATGGTGATCTATACTCGATCAATTCTAGTTCCACTTTGAACTTAGACGCTGAGATTTTTGATGCTGAAACGGAGAACCAAAACCTCGTTATAAGATGGCGAGTTTTCTTACATCACAATACGCACTTCCACCTTGAAGAGACGTATGAAGCTGAAAGCGCGTCATCAACGATTGAACCTTTGGGGTGTGGAGTAGAAACGTATTGGTATAGAATAGAATTGACAGTAACCGATCCACAAGGACTTCAGACTGTGGTAGAGAGTCAAATTTTTCCCGACTGTGAGTCTGAAACTCCTTTTCCAGGAGAGTTTTTAATCTACCCAAATCCAGCTACATACAATTTAGTACTCCAGTTTCCTTCTGCTCCGGGAGAATGGGTAGAAGTGGGGGTCTATAATGCGCAGGGCAAAGAGTTAGAATTTGTCAAGGTTAATCTTGATGATTCAGATTCTCGTGAGTTGAAATTCTCTGTGGCGCATTTAGCCGAGGGTGGATATGTTTTGAAGTGCAAAAGTGCTTCAGGATGGAGTGAAACAAGAAGATTTATAGTTGTCCATTCGGAATAACTATATGTTTATCAAATTATTCATCCACAAACAACGATAGCCTGGTACTCGCAACCAAGTCGCCACATCAGTTAACTACAAACCGGGTCTTGTGATGCTTACCATTTGTCTTTAAGTCAAAAATATAGACTCCTGCGCTCAGGCTTTCAACATCAACATTGAAATAGGCTCTGCCGCTATATATGATTCTCTTTTTTGAGAGAACTATCCGGCCATCTGAACTCAGAATATTGTACTCTATCTCCTGACCAAACCCCGAATTGCTTTTAACCTGAAACGAACCTGAAGCGACTGGGTTTGGATATAAGGTAATCACAGGGTCTCCTGATGGAACGAGTGTTCCTTCGCAATCGGGATATATTTGGACAGAATCTGTTGCACTCAACCCTCCAGGGTCCGTCACTGTTAAGACCATTTCATACCAATACGTTTCGTCTTCGGAGCAGCCAGTAGGATAAATCAATACGCTCGAATTATTGCCACTTATCTCATCGAGGTGGTGAAAATGGGTGTTGTGACGGAGAAGAAGGTTCCATTGATACTCCATTTGGCTAGAATTCGACTCAGCATCCGTTACAGAAGCTTGTAGTTGGAGCAATGTTGGGGAAATAACCGAGTACAAATCACCATCATTGAAACTTGTGATCTCAGCTTCTGGAGGGGTGTTGTTCAGTGAAATAGGTATAACTTGACTACTCTGAGCCCCTTCTTCATCTTCTACTGTTAAAATGAGCTCAAGGGTTTCCATGCCGCTACCGCTAGGACTAAAGACTCTCGAAATTACCTCTCCTGAATCTTCTTCACCATCAGAGAAAACCCAACTATAACTTAACGGACCGCCCTCTGGGTCGTAAGACTCAGATGCATCAAATACAACGTCTAAAACACCAATTCCAAAAACGATTTCTGGATTCACGTTAATGACTGGTTTTAGATTCCCACCAAAGCAGATCCGCTTTATTTCAGGAGGGTAAATAGAAGTCACATACAAGCATCCATCCGATGGGTTTTGAGTAACGTGAATAGGGGCTCCAATATTCGCATTCCAAACATCAACGGCTTCCAACTCATTTGTTTCATCAAATTCGAATGCTCTAAGCCAACCTGTAAAATCACCCTGAACAAAAGTTCCTTGCAATTCTGGCGGCATCGATTCATGATTTATAAAAAAACCACCAGATCCACTGATCCCGTGAAAGCTCTCCCCAGGAATTCCGTCAGATGATTCCTCAATCGTTTGAAAATCAGCTTCGCCGTTTTCATCAAAAGTCGGAATCACAGCATGCAAATATTCAATGTTTGCAGAATTGGCGTAGGCCAATACAGGTCTTTCGTGCTCAAACACCACTATATCATCAGGTACAAGCTCATTTTCGTTACATGGATTTGGAAACGCCACATTGTGTGATTCGTTCGGTTGTAATACCAGATCTTGATAGTAAAAAAACTCCGGACAACTAGAAGTGCCACCAAATGGATTGGGAGCGTTAGTGTTTTGAGTAAGTGCTGAGTTGTAAAATGCATGTAGACTCGGACCTTGATACATTGGCCAGCCAAAATTTAGTCCGGCCTGATGTACCACGTTTATCTCTTCAAAGATCCAATCTCCTACGTCGTGCACATACAGTACGCCTGGAAAGCCATCTTCCATTTCACCAAACCCAGTATTGGGTTTAATTGTCATGCGATACGGGTTTCTCAATCCTAAACTCCAGATTTTCGATCGTGCAGAATTCGGATCATCTTCTTGAAAAAATGGGTTATTGGCTATCCCTTCACCAGTCTCCGGGTCTATTCTCAAAATTTTCCCATTCAAACCATCTAAATACTGAGACCTATAGGCACCAATGAATTCGTCTGGTCTTAATATACCATCATCTAGTGCGTACTGATCATAGGCAAAGCTGGGGAGTGGGCCTTCTCCATTAAATCCATTTCCGTCTTCTGTCGCAACCCACGTGTTCCCATCTCCGGTTGAGAGTAATAATGAGCCATCTTCCCCAAACAACACGGTTCCTACACCATGTGACGGGGTACAAATGGGAATTCCTGTGTTTATTTGCTCCCCTAAAAGTACAAAGCGACTTCCGGGTATCGCAAACTGAAAATCTATTGTGTTGAGGGAATACCTTGTGAGTCGTCCCATTGATGGACCGTATGTCTCAGAAGACTCCGGATTGTAGTTGGGCGTACCAAAGTTTTTTAAATGGTGGCGGTCTACGCTATAGAAAAGATAAATGTAACCGTTACTTAAGAATTCAGGGTGGAGAGCTGCGCCTATCATACCGTGGTCACCCCAAAATGCAACTTCTTCACTAATGTCAATGGCTGGTTCAGTTGGCACTTCATTTCCATTTATTACCCAGACTTTTCCAGAAAGCTCCCAAACCACAGCTATATCCGAATCGGTATGAAGAATACCGGCAGGACTTTCGAAAGTGCCATAAACAACTTCTTCTATAATACCTTCGGGGTAGCTCGATTGAGCTTGGACTGATGCTATTCCGAGAAAATGAAATGTACTAAAGAACGAAAAGAATAAAAATGTTACGACTTGTTTCACCATGACAATAGTTAAGATGGTGCAAATCTACCCAATACCCACTGCTGATCAGTCTAAATATTTCTAAATTTTGAATTCTTATCACACAAAATCTAGCTCTATTAAAAGAGTCAAAGTGCTATAGCGAAAAATGTGAGTGGGTCACCAAAAATGAAGGTGCTATTCAATAATTCAAAATGGTGATTCTTGCATATAAAGAATCAAATGGAAACAATTTACCTATTATCAATCACATCCACCCCTGGGTGATCTCCTTCACTGAAAACAAAGTCCGAAGCAGAGTAGGGGATGTCGGCTTTAAATGATTTTACATCGTAGATGTAATTGTCGCCTTGTTTCCCTAGGATTTTTATTCTGCGAAGCTCCATTCGACCCTTGTCAATGTAAAGCTCTACGGTATGGAAATTCTCTTCAGCTGGTTGGGTTGGATTCAACTTGATGAAATGACAAGGACGGCCATCGATATTTACTTCATGTTGATAATAGTGCTTAAACCCAGTTTCCCAAACGGTGTAAATCTTGGTCGGATTTAGTCCATCATCACCACTGTCTTCGTTGTCAATTCCCACTTCGTTCATTTCGCCACTGTACGTCCAACGAGTAGTACCGTCAGAGAAAATCTCAATATCATCTAATCTGATGTAATATGAATTGCCTTTCATTTTCACCATTCCCGATTGAGTTTGCTCCACATCTGCAGCAACATCTATCAAAGTGAAATCGAACTCTGAAGTAATGGTTGTCATCTTTCGAGTTTTCTCGCTAAGCTCGTCGAGAATTTCCTTTGCTTGATTAGTTTGGGCTATACCGCTCACAGAAAGGAAAAGTATGGCAGCTCCTGTTGCAATCGATTTTAAGGTTTTCATGTATTAATTTTCAATTTTCTCTGACTCCGAATTCAATAACTGTTCCAAAGCGTATTCATCCGGAATTAAAACTTGTCTGGCTTTACTTCCTTCGAAAGGGCCAACGATACCCGCAGCTTCCAATTGATCTACGATCCGGCCAGCTCTATTGTACCCTAATTTAAGCTTTCTTTGAATAAGACTGGTAGATCCTTGCTGGTTTTGTACAATCACTCTGGCTGCGTCTTCAAATAACGCATCTCGATCTCCTAAATCTATTTCTCCAGATCCACCGCCTTCTTCACCAATATATTCTGGTAGTTCAAAGGCCGATGGATACCCCATTTGATTACCAATGTACTCGGTTATTTCATCTACTTCAGGCGTATCTACAAATCCACATTGAATGCGAGTAAGGTCATTTCCGGTAGACAGGAGCATATCTCCACGACCAATCAGCTGATCAGCACCGCCAGCATCGAGAATGGTTCTCGAATCAATCTTCGATGACACTCGGAAGGCGATACGACCAGGGAAGTTGGCCTTAATTACCCCTGTGATGATGTTTACAGAAGGCCTTTGTGTAGCGATGATTAGGTGGATTCCTATAGCACGTGCCAATTGTGCCAACCTAGCGATAGGAGTCTCCACTTCTTTACCCGCCGTCATAATCAAGTCGGCAAACTCATCCACTACCAGAACGATATAAGGAAGGAATTTGTGACCTTTTTCTGGGTTTAGCTTACGCTTGATAAACTTGGCGTTGTACTCTTTGATGTTTCGCACTGAAGCATTCTTCAAGAGTTCATATCGATTATCCATCTCAATACAAAGAGAGTTCAACGTCTTGACTACCTTGCTCGTGTCTGTAATGATCGGATCTTCTTCGTCGGGAAGCTTGGCTAGGTAATGCCTTTCGATTTTGTTGAATAGCGTTAGCTCTACTTTTTTAGGATCGACCAAGACAAATTTAATCTGAGATGGGTGACGCTTGTATAGGAGAGACACCAAAATGGCATTCAACCCAACCGATTTACCTTGACCTGTAGCACCAGCCATCAAAAGGTGTGGCATTTTGGCAAGGTCGGTAATGAAGGTTTCGTTCGAAATTGTTTTACCCAAGGCTATTGGAAGCTCCATCGGAGAATTTTGAAACTTCTCGCTGGCCAGCAAGGCTCGCATCGATACGATATCAGGGTTGCTGTTTGGAACCTCGATACCAATAGTTCCTTTTCCCGGAATCGGGGCAATGATACGGATACCTAGAGCAGCCAGACTCAAGGCGATATCGTCTTCAAGATTTTTGATTTTGCTAATACGGACTCCTGGTTCTGGTACAATCTCGTACAAGGTCACAGTAGGCCCTATAGTTGCTTTAATCTTCTCAATCCCAATCTTATAGTGAGAAAGCGTTGTGACAATTTTGTTCTTGTTTTCTTCCAGCTCTTCCTTGCTCACCGTAACTTTTCCACCTCCGTGATCTTCCAAAAGGTCGATTGGTGGCATCTTAAACTTGGCGAGATCAAGAGTGGGATCATACTCACCGAAATCAGTCACTTTTTGATTGATTTCCGTTTTCGAAAGTTCTTTTTCCTTTTCGGGAACTTCTATCGAGAATGAGTCTTCTTCTTCCGAGCTGGACTCTTTTTCTGGAGCGACGGGTTCTAGTTCAAGGGCCAGACCATCTTCCACTTTGTCCGTATTTGATTCCGGCTTTTCTGAGTCAGTCTTCTCCCTTTCTCCAGGCATAGGAAATTCCGTTTCCAAACTCAGTTCGTTGGCTTCGTTTTTCGTAATTACTTCATCAGGAATATCAGGAATATCTTCATCGCTCATGGCAATGTCAGCCGCCGAAGGTTGAATGTCATCCATATCTCCAATGGTGTCGTGAAACTCCTGCTCTTCTTCTGATTCATCTGCGTCAACACCCCGTTTAAATCGTTCGCTTAGGCTTATCCCGCTCAACTTATCGATGATAGGCGTTACCCATTTGAAAGACGGATTGAATGCAATGATGATGTACGAAATAGCAGCGAACACGAGAAAAAAGCCTGTCCCGATACTTCCGATTTTTCCGATCAAGGAGTGGTTGAGGTTATAACCAAATGCTCCTCCTATAATTCGGGTCGAGTCTGATGTGAATATGAAGGCGAGTAGGGGTGAGAATATCACCATAGCCATTATGCTCGCGAGAATTGTCTTACCTAAGGGTAGCAAGCTCTTCTTAAAAAGTACCTTGAACCCGATCAAAAAGGTAATCAGAACAATGAGGTAACTCATCAATCCAAACCACTCATAGACAAAGAAGTGTCCAGCCATGGCTCCGAGAGGGCCTAGTAGGTTTTGGGTCTCGTAATTTCCTTCACTCAATACGGCGGCCCACTCATCCGATAGCATTGATTGGTCGGCTTTCCAAGTGAAAATGAAACTTGAGAGAGCGATAAGCAGTAGCAATGAGCAGAACAGAATGAGCAAACCCGTTACCTTTTTTGTGCGCTTGTCAGCCACAAACCGCTTAATTCCATCAAATTTTGACTTACTCGATGATGCCTTCGCTCCTTTTTTCGCTGATTTAACGCGATTTTTTCCTGCCATTTTCCTCTGAAATTCTCCTTGGGGTCAATTATCAAATATAAGGTTGAACTCTAGTGATAACGGGGATATTCCACTTGTATTTCAACAGTGGCTTGTGAAGTAGTTTGAGAATGAATGATGGAGTTTCGATCAAATTTGGATTGCGATTCTCCGAAAATTGATTCATTCTTTCACAGCATATTTGGTGTACTTTTGGATTGAAATATAGAACCTATGACTCAAACAGGATTGGAGCTAGCCACCCTGGGGGCCGGATGCTTCTGGTGTGTGGAAGCTGTGTTTAGCGATCTTAAAGGCGTATCCCGGGTAGAATCTGGTTATAGCGGCGGACACATTAAAAATCCGGCTTACAAGGAAGTTTGCGCCGGAAGAACGGGGCATGCCGAAGTGATTCGAATAGAATTTGATCCAAAACAGATTAGTTTTCAGCAATTACTAGAAGTCTTTTTTCTGACACATGATCCCACGACCTTAAATCGCCAAGGAGCCGATGTGGGAACACAATACCGCAGTGCCATATTTTATCACAGTGAAGATCAAAAGAAGATAGCCGAGTCTGCTATTCAAGCGCTTTCTGAGACTGGTGAATGGCAAAGCCCGATCGTGACGGTTGTGGAACCTTTAAAAAACTACTTTCCAGCAGAGAATTATCACCAGGATTATTTCAAGAACAATAGTGACCAGCCGTACTGTGCTGCGGTGATCAGGCCCAAACTCGAAAAATTCAAAAAGAGATTTGCTGAGCTTCTCAAAGAGGATAGTTAGTTCCCAGCTCGTCTTGCTTGGATTGTTGGCAGCGAATAGTGGATTCGCACAGTCTAAGCCGTCCTTTTTTCAAAATGCCGATACGCTTCACAAAGGCAGGGTTTGGGGAGTAGGAATTACAACTGGTGTAGGCTATTCGGCCACGATGATTGGGCTGAATGAGCTCTGGTATAATGATTATCCGCGTTCCGAATTTCATTTCTACAACGACAATGACGCATGGATGGGGATGGATAAGCTCGGCCATGCACTTACGGCTTACCAAGTAGGTAGGTATGGTTATGGCGCACTCAATTGGGCAGGGGTAAAGAAGAAACCTGCTGTTTGGATTGGCGGAAACCTCGGTTTGTTTTTTCTCACAAGTGTTGAAATATTGGATGGAACTTCGGCCGAATGGGGCTTTAGCCCTGGTGATGCTATAGCGAATTTGGGAGGAGCAGCGCTGTTTATAGGACAGCAACTGGCCTGGGACGAACAGCGGATTCAGCTTAAATTTTCGTACAGTGCGAGTCCCTATGCAGAAATGAGACCTGAAACTTTAGGGAGTGG
The DNA here is from genome assembly GCA_030427905.1 of Bacteroidia bacterium. GTDB lineage: Bacteria > Bacteroidota > Bacteroidia > Flavobacteriales_D > Cryomorphaceae > CBDDKU01. The sequence goes on along the minus strand of JAUICL010000003.1, from coordinate 58,985 downwards.
TGGAGTCGAAAGTGTTTTGAAAGACTACAATGGACAAACCATTTGGATGTCGGTCACTCCATCCGCTTTTTCAAATCGCGAAAGAAAGTTTCTTCCTTGGCTCAGTGTTTCACTCGGGTATAGTGCAAACGGAATGCTCGGAGGTAGTAGCAATCCCGATTTCGATGATTCAGGAGTACCACTTCCTTCAGTAGATCGATATCGGCAATACTTGCTTAGCTTAGATGTGGATGCTTCAAAAATACCGGTTAGATCACCTGCGCTTAAGACCATTTTTAGTGTGATCGGATTTATCAAATTTCCTGCACCTGCCTTAGAATTCTCCCAAGAAAAACTGACCTGGCACTGGATGTATTTCTAGTAAATTAGTGTAGCGGCAACCGGAAAGTGATCACTAAACCCACCGTAGTAGTTTGGCCCGCCGTAAGTTCTATTCGGGCTCATTTCTCCACTTTTCTTGTTGGTATAGGTCATGGTCGAATCAAACTTGGCACCTGTGCTACCAGATTTAATAAGCGGAAGTTTTTCATTGACTAAGATTGGACTAACTATGATTTGATCTAAGAAGCCCCATTGTCCCTTGAAGTTATACGACCCCATATTGGTTTCCGCCTCGTCAAACATAAGATTCACAAGTTTTGAGTCGTCATTGACACTTGATGCTCCCAAGATTTCTCGGACCGATTCGTCAACAGGATAGTCATTGAAATCGCCCATGCAAATTACAGCTGTATTAGGTTCATAAAGCAGCAGGCTATCTACATGGTGCGCCAGAGCTTTCGCTGCTTTCGCTCTTTTTATATCCGAAGCTTTTACCCCACCATATCGCGATGGCCAATGGTTGATGAATATGTGGAGTTCGGTCTTGCCTTTTATGGTACCCTTCACGTACATGATATCTCTAGTGGGACGCTCTTCTGGGCCCAAATCAACCTGAATCATGTTTACGTTCTTCGGCTTAAAGTATCCTTTTCGGTAAATAAAAGCCACATCTATACCACGTAGATCTGGACTTTCTGAGTGAATCACTCCATATTTCCCAGGTTTTAAGACATCTGTTTTGACCAGATCTTTGACGACCTCGATATTCTCGACTTCACAGAGACCAACAAATCCGGGTAATTCATTTCCCATCATTGAAATTCCGTGAGCTAAGTCATTTAGCTTTTTCTGGTATCTCTGCGAATTCCAAGCCTTTTCGCTTGATGGAGTGAACTCGTCGTCTTTGGTTAATGGATTGTCTAAGGTGTCAAACAAGTTTTCGACGTTATAAAACCCAAATGCCATTTCGCGGAATGGCTTCTTCTTTTGATAAATGGTGTCGGGTCGTCCAGACTGGATGGCGACTAGCGCAACTAAAATAAAGCCCAGAATGGTTAGTTTTGAGCGCATAAACGGGGAGGTTAGTTTTGGCAAATGTAGATATTCCCGGCAAATCATAATTCTATCATGACAAACCTAAAAGAAGGAGATCGAGTTTTGTTCTTGGACGAAAAAGGCGGAGGTGTCGTTTTGGCTATAGATTCATCTGAAGTTGTGGTTGAAGATCAAGATGGGTTCGAAAGGAGAGTGCTCCCTTCACAGCTGGTTTTAGAGCAAAAAATAGCCTATCAAGACCCTGAATTTCAAAAAGATGAAAAATTAGTAAAGCCAATTGTTAGGCAGCCTGCTAGCGAAACAATAGAAGTTGATCTTCATTTGCATGAATTGATTCGATATCAGAAGCGAATGACGAATCACGAGAAAGTCACTTTGCAGCTCAATTATGCAAAGGAGTCGCTGGAAAATGCAAGAAGAAGTGGGGCAAATCGGATCATCTTGATCCATGGGGTGGGCGCTGGTACGCTAAAAAGCGCGTTGAGAAAATGGCTCGATACTCAAACCAATCTCGAGTATTTTGACGCTAGTGTGCTCGAGTATGGATATGGAGCAACTGAGGTAAAGCTATGGGTAAATTGACTACTTGACTACGGCAAATGATCGAGCGAAGTCGTTGAAAGGTAGCTCACGAATGTTGGAAGGAATGTCGAATTCTACATCGGCGATTGTCATTTCATCAATGGCTTTTGCAGAGTAGGTCATTTTAATATCCTTCTTGATTGTTTCGTAGTAAAGTGGCGTACCCTCTAAGTTCGCTAATTCAGGAATGATGTTTCCTGAAGTGATGCTCTCTGTGTAGTATATGTGAAGCGTGTCCGAGTTTTCAATGGTGTAAGCATGTTGGCAGGTTATACCACCTATCACTCTTGACTGACCATCGTAGAATATTTCTTTGGTAGGGACTTGTTTTAGCTCTTGTATGTTGTCACTACTCACCCGTACTTTAAAAGCACTTCCCAAAAACTGCATCACCAAAGTCATATCACCGGAGCTGTGGTTTGAAATAAAGGATTGACTCCCACCACCAGCTGTGTTTTGTTCAAACTTTGACATATTACCTTTTAAGAATAACTTGCTCGTTTTGGGAAACGACTCCAACATGCTCTGAAGATGATCGTCATCTGTTGAGTATTCAATTGAATATGAAATTACTCCCTCAAATTGTGAAAATGCCGAAAGGCTGACCCCCATACAGAAGGTCAGCGCGATAAGCATTTTTGTCTCAATTCTTTTCATGTTACAGTTCAAATGTTTCCACAAGCTGCTCAAGTTCGACATCCATCGATTCTCGTGATATCTCAGTATAATCATCTTGTGTAGCCAAGGCTTCAGGATCGAGTGGGGTGTTTTGAACCGACTCAGCTTCGAGTCTCATTCGCACGCCAAACTCTTCGAGCTCATAGGCCATTAGTACTCCTTCAATATCTCTGTATTGTGTACACCAGTTTGGTGACTCCATTTTAATATCAGTCGTGTAGAACACTTCTATTTCTGGAATATCAACATCTTCGTAGACCACCAAGGCTTTCTTACAATGGTAGCCGGCTATCGTATCGGTGTCTTCTGTTTCAATTACCGTCATTTTCGGGTAGTTTGAAAGCATCTGAATTACGCCTGTGTTGTCCATTTTTACTTTGATTTTCTTCCTGAAAATCTTCAGTTGATGTTCAACAGTTTTGGTGTCTCTGTTGGCAACAATTCGATTCTTAAAAACACCACCAGCCGCTTCAAAATGCGATGAAAATGCTTTCTCATTAAACTCGTAAATCATGGATTCGGGAAGGAGGCTAGCTGTAATTGACTCATCGGTCATTTCAGGAAAACTGACACGGTATTCTATGATACCTTCGCTAATTCGCTTGTCAAATACTTCATTAGATATCGTGCTACATGCTGCAACCAAAAGACTCATGATTAAAATTGGTGCCATCCAAACGACAGACAAGGCCAATTTCAATTTTGCTTTAGAATAAGGGTGTGGTCTTTTCAAAATAAATCTGTTTCAGGTTGTGTAAAATGGTTTTGGTTCCTGCTATTACGATCTTGACCCTAAAAGGTTACGAGTGCTTCGCATCCCTCACTGCAAGGCTATCTTCAACCATAGATATGATGTATACTTCGTTTAAAATTTGATCTTTGCACTCATTATTACGGACAATAATTTTCACCAAGAATATGAGAAAGATTACTCGCGTAGAAGTGGAGTCTGAAGTAGGAGCGGGAACCCGCGGTGCTCGCATGGGAGTAGAAGCTTTGAAGACTGTAGGCTTCAATCGCAATTCCCAGTTTTTCAATTTGGATAATAGTGTAAAGGTGGATGTGGCCAATGATGTGATGTTTGAAGATGATCCATCTAAATATGCTATACACAAAGAAGGAGTCTTGCATACGTGTAAAGCAGTGGCAGACTCTGTTTCGAGCGTACTCAAGTCGGGTGAGTTTCCGCTGGTACTAGCAGGCGACCACAGTTCTGCGGCTGGAACCATTGCAGGTATACAAAAGGCATTTCCCGAAAAGAGACTAGGCGTAATATGGGTTGATGCGCATGCAGACTTGCAGACACCATACACCACTGAGTCGGGAAATATGCACGGAATGCCGCTCGCCATGGCCATAGCTGATGACAATGAAGAAGCAGCAGTAAATCAAATTAAGGAGTCAACTGAAAAGGCTTGGGAACAACTAAAATCTATGGGGCCAGAAGGAAGAGCACTTGCCCCTGAAGATATTGTGTTTATCGCTGCTCGTGATATCGATAAAGCTGAGGATAAGCTCATCAATAAATTCGGAATCAAGAACTTCACAGTCGAAGAAGTTAGAGAGAAGTCGCCTTTGGCCGTGGCGAAGGAAAGCCTTCAGATTCTTTCTGAATGCGATATGATTTACGTGAGCTTCGATGTTGATTCACTCGACACCAAAATTTCGGTTGGTACTGGTACCCCTGTTCCAGGTGGATTGGAAGTAGAAGAAGCCAAGGAAATCCTAGAACACTTTGCCGCTGAGCCAAGGTTAGTGGCATTTGAAGTGGTTGAAATTAATCCAACACTCGATACACTCAACAAAATGGCTGAAACTGCTTTCGATTTGATAGTGCCGATTCGCGATATTATTGCAAAAGGATAAAGCCATGAAAATTGCGACTTCACATGTTTTTATGATGAGACCTTTCAGTTTTAAGGCGAATCAGCAAACCTTGAGCGATAATTTTTATCAAAGAGCAGGAGATGAATCTGAGTCCGATATCCAAAAGAAGGCAGAAGCCGAATTTGATGGACTCGTGAATTTGCTGAGAAAGCATGAAATCGAAGCCACCGTATTTCAGGACGATGCCTTTCCAGAAACACCTGATGCTGTCTTTCCAAATAACTGGGTCTCCTTTCACGAAGACGGAAGGGTGTGCATGTACCCCATGAAGGCTCCAAATAGAAGAGGGGAACGACGGGAGGAAATCTTCGATATCATAGCCGATGCATATGGATATGAGATCACGGAAGTAGAGGACTTTTCTGATTTTGAAAAGATTGATCTGTTTTTAGAGGGTACTGGGAGCATGGTGATTGATCGCAAGGATAAATTGGTATATGCCAACCTGAGCGAGCGCACAGATTACCACGTTCTCGAAGTTTTTTGTGAAAGGTTAAATTACGACTTTATCGTTTTTAGAGCATTTCAGAAAGTAGGAGAAGAGAAGAAGCCAATCTACCATACCAATGTGATGATGTCGGTTGGCCCTACATATGCTCTTCTAGGTACAGAATCTATATCGGATGCGAAAGATAGAACAGCCGTTTTGGATACGTTGAAGAAGTCAGGACGAAAGATTATTGATTTGACCGAAAAGCAGCTCAACGCCTTTGCTGGAAATGCATTGCATCTCGAAGGAAAGGATGGGAAGCCTTATTTGGTTATGAGTTCAGGTGCCTTCGAATCTCTTCGACCAGATCAAGTTCAAGCTATTGAAAAACACGCGCAGATCATTCATGCGCCACTAGAAACTATTGAAAAGTACGGTGGAGGAAGTGCCCGGTGCATGATCGCCGAAATTTTCCTTCCCAAAAAATAAGAGAATGCAAATCGAAGCAAAACTTAAAGAAGAAGTATCCAAAGGCGTAAAAGAGCTTTTTGGAGCAGATTTGGCAAAGGATCAGATTCAAATTCAACCTACTCGGAAAGAGTTTGAAGGCGAGTTTACAATCGTAGTTTTTCCAATTGTTCGATTTGCCAAGAAGTCGCCAGAGCAGACGGGAGAAGCTCTGGGAGAATATCTTAAGAATTCCCTAGCCGAAGTTGAAGCTTTCTCTACGGTCAAAGGGTTTCTCAATTTAAAAATGACATCGGCATTTTGGATTAAAGAGCTTGAGTCAGAGCTCGGTCAAGAAAACTACGGTTTGAAAGAGCCCAACTCCAAGCCTTTGGTTATGGTGGAATACTCTTCCCCCAATACCAATAAGCCCCTTCACCTGGGGCACCTGCGAAATAATTTTTTGGGTTATTCCGTTGCGGAGATTCTCAAGGCAGAAGGTCATGAAGTGAAAAAAGTTCAAATCATCAACGATCGCGGAATCCATATCTGTAAGTCGATGGTGGCCTGGAAGAAGTTTGGTGAAGGAGAAACGCCCGAGCAGGCCGGAATGAAAGGCGATCACCTCGTTGGAAAGTACTATGTGAAATTCGATCAAGCGTATAAGGCAGAAATTGCCGATTTGGTGGAGAATGGTATGAGCCAGGATGACGCTGAAGCAGAAGCACCACTTATGATCGAAGCCAGAGATACGCTCAAAAAATGGGAAGAAAAGGATCCAGAGACGTATCAGCTGTGGGAAACCATGAACGGGTGGGTCTACAAAGGGTTTGAGTCAACCTACGAACGCATGGGAGTAGATTTCGACAAGCTCTACTACGAAAGCGATACCTGGAGTATCGGGAAGGAACTAGCCCTAGAAGCCGTTGAAAACGGAATTTTTGAGAAACGAGAAGACGGATCTGTCTGGGCTGACTTGACAGCAGATGGTTTGGATCAAAAAATCATCCTGAGAAAAGATGGAACGGCCGTGTATATGACACAAGATATTGGAACGGCAATTCTTCGATACAGAGATTTTCCGAGCCTAGAGCAGCTCGTTTACACAGTTGGAAACGAACAAGAGTATCACTTCAAAGTGCTCTTTATCCTATTGGAAAAGCTCGGGTATGCCTGGGCAAAGAACTGCTACCACCTTTCATACGGAATGGTAGAGCTTCCCGATGGTAAAATGAAATCGCGAGAAGGAACCGTAGTCGATGCAGATGATATCATGAATGCCATGGTTGAGACAGCCCGTGAGATCACAGAAGATCTCGGAAAGTTGGACGGCCTAGAAAAGGAAGAAAAGGAAGGGTTATATGAAAGCATTGGTCTTGCGGCATTGAAATATTTCTTGCTACGAGTTGACCCTAAAAAGAACATGTTGTTCAATCCAGAGGAAAGCATCGATTTTGCTGGAAACACGGGCCCGTTTATTCAATACGCCCACGCGCGTATTCAGTCAATTATCAGAAACTTTGGGAAGGATGTTGAGAAATTGAACGAAGTAGAGCTATCGTCTGTAGAGCGTAGCCTTCAGTTCAAACTTTATAGCTTCCCAGAAGTGATTGCTCAAGCTGCCGCAGAATACAGCCCCGCTTTGATCGCAAATTTCGTGTACGATTTGACCAAAGACTTTGGTTCTTTCTATCAAAACGTATCCATTTTGAAAGCCGAAACAGATGATTTAATCGCCTACCGAGTTGGATTGGCCCAAATGACGGGGCGTGTCATCAAAACGAGTATGAAATTATTGGGTATCTCCGTACCTGACAGAATGTAAAAGTCTATTAATTCTTATCTTTGCAGCCCGCTAAATAAGCCCTGAAATTATGTTTGAAAATCTCACCGACAAATTTGATCGGGCCTTTAAAGTCTTAAAAGGTCAAGGTCAAATTACAGAAGTAAACGTAGCCGAAACACTTAAAGAGGTAAGACGCGCACTTCTCGATGCTGATGTCAACTTTAAGATAGCTAAGGAATTTACAAATGAAGTAAAGGAAAAAGCCCTCGGAAGCGAAGTGCTCACGGCGGTTAAGCCCGGTCAGTTACTCGTGAAAATCACGCAGGAATCTCTGGCTGAGTTGATGGGAGGTGAGAATGAAGAGATAAACATAAAGGGAAACCCTGGAATCATCTTGATGTCAGGTCTTCAAGGATCTGGTAAAACAACTTTCTCAGGAAAGTTGGCAAACTATCTGAAGACTAAAAAGGGTAAAAATCCGCTGCTGGTAGCTTGTGATGTTTATCGTCCTGCCGCTATTGACCAGCTGCATGTGGTTGGAGAGCAGATTGGTGTTGATGTATTCTCGAATAGAGAAGAAAAGAATCCCGTGGCTATCGCTCAGCAAGCTATTCAGCATGCGCGTAGTAATGGAAACAATGTCGTTATCATCGATACTGCGGGGCGTTTGGCCGTAGATGAGCAGATGATGACCGAGATCGCAGCCGTAAAGAAGGCGATTGACCCTACCGAAACTTTGTTTGTGGTGGATGCCATGACAGGGCAAGATGCGGTGAATACGGCGAAGGCCTTTAACGACCGTCTCGATTTTGACGGGGTTGTCTTGACAAAACTTGATGGGGATACCCGCGGTGGAGCCGCTATTTCAATTAAGTCGGTCGTAAACAAACCCATTAAGTTCATCGGAACCGGCGAAAAGATGGAAGCGATCGATCTTTTCTACCCCAAGCGGATGGCCGATCGTATTCTGGGGATGGGAGACGTTGTATCTCTTGTAGAAAAAGCCCAAGAGCAGTACGATGAAGAGAAGGCTAGAAAGCTTCACAAGAAGATTGCCAAGAACGAATTTAACTTCAACGATTTCCTCGATCAGATCCAGCAGATCAAGAAAATGGGGAATATGAAGGATTTGATGTCGATGATCCCAGGAATGGGTAAGGCGGTGCGAAACCTCGATATCGACGATGATGCCTTCAAAGGTATTGAAGCCATTATCCACTCGATGACCCCTGCTGAACGCGACAATCATAAAATATTGAACGGTAGCAGAAGAAAGCGAATAGCCGCTGGAAGTGGTACTTCAATTCAAGACGTCAATAAGCTCATCAAGCAGTTTGAAGAAACGCGTAAAATGATGCACTTGATGTCGAATAAGAAAAACATGGCAAACCTCATGCGCCAAATGGGCAACATGAAGGGAATGCCCGGAATGTAAGTAATGATGGAGCCTAAGATTATCAGTGGAAACGCGACAGCAAAAGAGATTAAAGCGGAAATAGCTGCGACAGTTCAAAAGCGGAAAGAAGCTGGTTTGAAAGTGCCACACCTTGCAGCTGTCTTAGTTGGAAATGATGGTGGAAGCGAGGCTTATGTCAGTTACAAGGTCAAAGATTGCGCAGAAGTTGGTTTTGAATCTACCTTGGTTCGCAAAGAATCGAACATTTCAGAATCAGAATTGCTTCAGGTGGTGCAAGATCTCAATGATAACCCGGAGATTGATGGGTTCATTGTCCAACTTCCACTTCCCGATCATATCGATGAAAGCAAAGTCTTGTTGGCTATAGATCCAACGAAAGACGTCGACGGCTTTCACCCATCAAATGTAGGGCGGATGGCTCTAGGGCTCGAGACGTTTAAACCGGCTACCCCTTTGGGAATTGTTGAGTTGCTTAAGCGAAACGATATTAATGTTTCCGGTAAGCATTGTGTCATTATTGGTCGTAGCAATATTGTAGGCTCTCCATTGAGCATCCTGCTTTCACAAAACGCGGATGGTGCGAATGCGACCGTTACACTCTGCCATAGCCGCACAAAGAATTTGGAAGAAATCACCAACCAAGCAGATGTGCTAATAGCAGCCATTGGCAAGCCAGGATATGTCACCGAGAGTATGGTGAAAGAAGGTGCCGTTGTTGTGGATGTTGGAACCACCCGTGTGCCTGATGCTTCCAAGAAATCTGGATTTGGCTTGAAAGGAGATGTTCTGTTTGACGAAGTGTCGCCAAAGTGCAGTGCCATAACACCTGTTCCAGGAGGGGTAGGGCCAATGACCAGAGTCGCGCTCCTTCTAAACACGCTCAGAGCGGTAAGCTAAACTACTCACGAAGCTTTGTTAGAATTAGTCTGAACGCATCAATTCACATTGATGTGGTAGGTTGTACTTTAGATCGCATCAAGTTTAAAAGAAACCTACATGGACTTAAATACACCTGTTTTGGGAATCGGAGCTCGCGTAGCGCACCCAAGTTTTGGAGAAGGTATCGTAATAGGTATCAATACATCCACTATGGATGTCTTTTTTCAAGGTGAAGGAGAGCGCGAAATTTCGAGATCATTTGAAGGGCTGAAAGTCAAAGAGTCGCCACGTGATGTGGACAATAGTTTTGAGCTCGACACCTTGGAGCGAACGTTGAAGCGCGTACTTCGAGACTTTGAAATGATTCAATTCCCGGTTGAAATTGGATCTAAGTGGGAGGGTGGAAAACTCGTTATGCATCCATCCAACCCCGATCTCCAAGCTAAAGAGATTCCAGTCGAAACGTTCTTTCATAAAATTGTGATGGTGCGGGATCGTCTTCGGGTATTGGAGCAAAATATCAATAGCCACGAAAAGCTTAGTGATTCAGACAAAGTTCACTTACAACAATACATCAGTAGAATATACGGAAGTTTGACAACGTTTAACGTATTGTTTGCAGACAAGGATGATTATTTTTCGAGTAAGTAAAATCCTTTTTAATCTTATCTGAAAAGAGTAATTTTGCCTTAAAGGGATGTAAACGTACTCCCGTGCGAGAAATATAAGTTTGAAAAACTAACAAGATTAAAATTGGTTCAAAGCTCGGAATGATAATGGCGGGCCTCGGTTCACTTATGTGGGCTTCTTGCTCAGGCAAGACGAGAGGATTACAAAGTTGTTCTGGCAGATCCATTCATGTCGTTTAGAGTTTTTCTAAACCATGGTCTCGCACGGGTTTCCCTTTTTCTATCAGCCCATGCAATCCCAAGAAGTTTCTAAATCTGTATCCGACAATGTACTTCCAGTAATGGAGTCTTTTTACACCATTCAAGGAGAAGGAGCTTTTACGGGGCAGGCAGCATATTTTATACGGTTGGGTGGCTGTGATGTTGGTTGTGTATGGTGTGATGTAAAGGAGAGCTGGGATGTCGAAGCCCATCCGAAGGTGTCAGTTGATCAGCTCGTTTCAGAAGCGAAGGCATCTGGAACCCAAATTGTTGTGATAACAGGTGGAGAACCTGCCATGCATAACTTAAACACCCTAACTGAGAAGTTAAAAGATGCGGGCTTGAGAACCCACATTGAAACTTCGGGAGCGCACCCATTAACCGGTGTTTGGGACTGGGTTTGTTTTTCGCCTAAAAAATTTAAAGCTCCAATTCCCGTTGTATATGAGCAGGCGCACGAACTCAAAGTTGTGGTCTATAACAAACACGATTTTAAATGGGCTGAAACTCATCGCGAAATGCTCCGTAAAGAATGTTTGTTTTATCTTCAACCTGAGTGGGAACGCTCGAACCAAATGTTGCCTTTAATCATAGACTATGTCAAAGAAAACCCTCACTGGAAAATCTCCCTTCAAACCCACAAATACATGGACATTCCATAGCCACTTGTGGAAGAACCTGCTAGGCTTGGCTCTAGTTTTGTTTCTGACAATACCAACCGCCTTTAGTCAAGAATATACTTCTACCAACAAGAAAGCCTTGAGCGCCTATGAGAATGCTCAATCGGCATTTAATGCTCGCAATTATGAACTGACCATTGCCTATATCGACGAGGCAGTAGAGCGAGACCCGCAATTTATAGAAGCATTTCTTTTAAAGTTTGAAACTTATGTGGAGATGGACGATCTAGCCAATGCCGAAATGGCCTTGGAAGATGCCCTAGAAATCAATCCGGATTTCTTTCGAAATGCCTGGTATTTCTTAGCCGAAATAGAAATGGAATTTGGAAAATACCACGAGGCCGAGCCGCACTACAAGAAGTTTCTTTCGTACCGAAATCTAAATCCTGATTTTGTAGAATGGGCCAATCTGCAGATCAAGAAATGCAATTATGCGATCGTGGCGAAGCAGAAGCCTGTTCCATTTGAACCAATCAATATGGGGGAGGCGATTAACTCGCCCATGGCTGAATATTACCCGACAGTAACGGCCGATGATCAGTCATTCATTTTTACCAGACTCATTGACGACAACCGATCTTTTCAAGGAAAAAACGAGAATTTTTATCAAAGCAATCGAAGAGATGGTACTTGGTTTCCTGCTTTTCCCTTGAGTGAGATTAACACGGAATATAATGAAGGTGCACCGTCTATTTCAGGAGACGGACAAACACTTGTGTTCACGGGATGTGAGCTTATGGGAGATTATGGAGCGGGTAGAACCGGCTATGGATCTTGCGATCTTTTCATTTCAGAGAATATTGGAGGGGTATGGACTACACCAAAGAATCTAGGAGAGCCCATCAACTCCAGATATTGGGAGACCCAACCGAGTCTTTCAGCCGATGGAATGGAACTTTACTTTGTTCGTGGTTTACCTTCCAGAGGCGAAGGGATGAAAGAGCAAGACATCTATATGGCTAGAAAGCGAAAAGATGGTACCTGGACTGATCCAAAGCGACTATCTTCAAAAATTAATACCAAGTTTCGCGAAGAATCTGTCTTGATTCACCCCGATGGTAAGACGCTTTACTTTTCTTCCGAAGGACATCCTGGAATGGGGGGGCTTGATTTGTATGTTTCCACTAAAGATGATTCTGGTAGATGGCAGACACCTGTAAATTTGGGGTACCCAATCAATACCCATACGGATGAAAACAGCCTTCTCGTAGGCGCGGATGGACAAATAGCTTATTTCTCATCCGATCGTGAGGGTGGTTTTGGTGACATGGATCTTTACGAGTTCAACCTACATGAAGGAGTAAGGGCTGTTCCAGTTACTTACGCCAAAGGTCGTATCAAAGATGCCGAAACGGGTGAGCCAATTGCCGCTGAGATCCGACTTACGGATTTGAATAATAGAAACTTTAAGAAGCGATTCCACAGCAATAAGTCATCGGGTGAATTTACCATTGCTTTGAACGCTGGCGACCACTATGGCGCAACGGTTATTGCTCCTGGATACCTAATCCACTCTGAAGCCTTCACTGTGCCGGATGCAAGCAATTTTAAAGCTTACGCTGTAGATGTTGAGCTACACAAGGTAAAGGAAGGTTCGACGGTAATCCTTCAGAACATTTATTTCGGTGTGGATAGCGATAGCTTGACGCAGCACTCTGTGCCAGAGCTAAGAGAGCTTGGAGCCTTCTTGGAAGCGAACCCAGAGTTGGTCGTGGAGATCGGAGGTCACACCGATAACACGGGCGACGCGGCATATAACAAGGAGCTTTCTCTTCGAAGAGCTGAGGCCGTTAAAGAGTATATCGTACAGCGACAAGGCATAGATGCTGAGCGTATCAAAACGAAGGGTTACGGAGCCGATAAGCCGGTTTCTACAAACGATACAGAAGAAGGACGAGCTGAAAACAGACGAACGGAGTTCAAGATTGTTGGTATGATCTAGTTGATTAAAACCAATTTCGATTGAGTGAACCCTTTTTCGGTTTCAACCAATAAAAAGTAAACACCATTTGGAAGGCCTTCGAGCGAGATATTCATCTCCACAGAAGGCCTTTCTGTTTTTATCGACATCACCAACTCACCAGTGTTATTGTAAACCTTGGTCTCGAGGATACGACTTAAGTCATGTGTTTGAATCCTGCAAAACCCAGAAGTTGGATTTGGAAATACTCCAACTAACTCGAGCGGACTTTGATATAAAACCGGGGTGGTAGTATCGAGATAGTCTTCATTTTCATCATCACGGTCACCATCGGCAGAGACTTTCACTAAGTGAATCTGCCATCCATTCCCGAAACTATTTGTTTCGCCAATGGCAACATAACCACCATCTGGAGTACCCTGTATGTCGTATAGCTTATCAGTTCCAAAGCCTCCTAGTACCTGAGTGAAATCTGTTCCTAAGGTTACTCCCATCAAATCGTACATGTTAGATGTAGCATCTAGTTCCGAGAAACCAAACCCTTCAATAGCTCCGCATACAAGGACATTTCCATTGATCGAAGTATCTACTCCGAGAAAGAGGCCGTCGTTTGGATGATTAAAGGTAATTGATGTAAGGTCAAATCCGCTGAATCTTTCTAGGCGTGATAAATGAGTATCCCAGTCTAAGCCATTCCAAAACTGACCGGATGTGAAGATGATTCCGAGATTTGAACAAACACACTTCCCAGTTTTTACATCCCCAAATTCAGGGTAGGATGTGATCCATAGCGTTTCATTATCTGCGCTGACAAGTCCACTTATTTGAGTATGCTCAGCTAATGCGAAACTATAGTTGTACCCAGAAAAAGCAATATCACCAGTTTGGCAAAGGTCTAATCCAGTAATCTTCATATTCCCGGAAGAAGCGTATGTTCTCTCCCACAGTACGTCTCCATCCTCAGAGACTTTGATTATCCAACCCATGGCTTGATTTCCATCGTTTTTCTGTCCTGCTGCGTATATATTGCCTTCCGCGTCTAGGGTCATGACTTCTATAAAGTCCCAACCTGCACCACCGTACTGATACTGCCATATGACTTCACCTGTAGAGCTCATTTTTAAAATGACCCCTTGGTAGTTGTTTTCTGGTGCATCATTGGTGTATCCAACCACAATAAAGTTCTGATCTATGGTTTCTTCAATGTCTAGTGCCCAATCAATACTTCCAGGACTCCCGATAATTTCTCCCCATAAAAAATCGCCGTTTTCATCTACCTTCAAAAAATACATGTCTGTAGACTCATCGGCAAAGCTGTTGGTAGAGCCTGCGAGCAGGTATCCGCCATCTGAGCAAACCGCCACGGCACGCCCGTAGTCACTGCCAAGCCCACCGTAGCTGCGCTGGAAAGGTTCCTGGCCTTGAGCTTTTATTGCTAGGATAGAGCAAAGGATGACGATTATTAGGTGAATGGTTTTCATAAGGTGAGCGCATATTTAAAAAACACTCCCATAGCTCTGTGAGAGTCATCCCAAAGCCCGGGAGCATAATCTGCAGTGACCAAAAGTCGAGATTTCTCAAACGCGACTACTTCCGTGCCAAAGCCAAATGTTGCTCCGTAGTAGCCCCAAAATGAAAAATTCACCCAAGCGAGATTGGATTTGGCGTATCTCGTGTAAAAACTCCCCCTGAACTCTGGGTTAAGTTCGAATCCATGCTGATAGTATCCACCAACTGAGTAATAAAACTTGTCACTCTGTCCAATTGGCGCAGTGAATTCTAGGGATAGCCTAGTAGGGAGAACAATCCATTCATCGGCACTTTTTACATCTGGTGAAAGACTGTCTCTCAGCGCTTCAAAAATCGAGCGGCTGTCTTGATTTTCGCCATACTCCCAATAAAATCCGCTAAAGTCGAAAGTTCCCGCAGTGTCTCGTTGTTCAAGATTCTGCCAGTAGATTACTCCAATGTCCGCAGCCTGAACTTTAAGTTTACCGTAGTTGAACTCAAGTTGGTGTTCTAAAGAAAGCCCGATTCCAACCCCCGACTCGAAGAGACCATTATCGCCGTTGTCTTCAGTGGATTCGAAATTTGCTGTAGAAATTTCAATAGCCGTTGGAAAAACAACGTTACTTACTGTATCATACTTCGTACGCATGGCCATGTTTCCTAAATCGTAGTTACCATAGGTATGCGGTGAATAGATTCCCAGCTCAATTGATGTATTATTCGATTGCTGAAACACGACCCCCAAAGTGAACTTGCTAAATGTCATCCAACTTTGTCCAGAGTTCTCAAAATTGGCCGTTTCAGCACCGAACTGCGCATTGCCGTATAGGGCAGCAGTGAAAAGATCTTGACTGAAGGCCGTTTTAGCAATTCCATTCACTTCATATCCAAAACTCCACCCAAGTCGTTTGCCTTGTTGGAATAGGGTCCATCTCAAACCGCCTACAGCATTTCCAAAATAGGCATTTTCACTACTCAGATTACTCGAAACTTCATCCTTAAGATTAGCATCAATGTAACCTCCATATAGTGACTTCCGAACAAATTTTGTCGTGAGGGAATTACTCTGATCACTCCTGGTACCATATAATTCGAAGAGATGATTTGTTGTACTATCGGAAAGTGACTCTCCTATGCGGTTAAAATAGGTCTGGGCACTACCGAGTTTCACAAGGAAACACAAGGCCATCACGATTAAGTATTTTGAAACTCTCACTAGATGCTAATCCTTGTTGATGCGTTTGATGAAATCTGAATAATGAGTCGATCTTCTTTTTTGAAAGTGACATACTGCGGGTAGTCAGTTGATTGAAAATGACCGATAAATGCAATTTGATCCATGTTCTTCAGAATTTCTATAGCAGATGACTCTAACTCATAGACAAGAACCGACTCTGGTTCCTGAGTTCCTATTCGTCCCGAAACTAAGGCTGAATCTACATTGACTAAGTAATCATTCAGATTGACGATGTCACTTCCAGAAGTGTTGCTTGCGACTAAATCTAATGTGATGTCTGCCGGAAACGTGTTGATGCAGTGAACAAATAAAGTAGTACGCTCCAGATCGGTATTCATGTCACCCCAATTATAATCAGTTGTGTCGGAAATCATAAGATTGGCTAGACTCAGCTTAAGGGGAATAGTTAGGTCTATATCGCAAGAAAGTTCACTTTGGTTAGTAGCAAAGTCGTTGTAATTCGAAATATTGCCTAAGGGATTCATATACGCTGATCCATTGGCAAGGATAGAGTCGGGCAGTAGCTCCAGAAAGGATGTGATATTCGAATTAGAACCGTCAATGCTATATGTTTTGCGCACAGGAACTACAGCCCCATCGGTATAGGTAGCCCGCGATAGATTGATCGTCGTACCAATAAAGTTGGCGTCGAGAGATACTTGATTTCCTGTAGATTGATTGATGGCTTTCAATTGAAAAATATTCGCTTGAAGATCTACTCCGAATCCATTACTCAAATGAAGTTGGGCAAAAGCATTGTCTAGATCAATCAAGGAACCATTGAGCTCTTCAATAAAGTCAAAAGCGTCACCTTCATTGAAGGTGTATAGCTCCTGACCAAGATATCCCTTGGCATATTTTACATCAATGTTTTCATATGTCAGTTTGATGTTTACCCAGTCTTGATTAGTAACTAACACGGCTTCTTCATCCTCAGGTACAAACATGTCAATGATCACAGAAAGTTTGTTGAACTCATTTCCAGACTCCCCTCTGAGATCAATGCTGTAGCCGGATATGTCTATTTCCCAGTTTAATACACCATTTACTCCACCTTGAGCAGGTGGAATATCTTCTGTTACTAAAAGCGGCTTGCCATTTCGCTCTGCACTCGGAATCGATAGTTCCGCGGCTAGCGTGCTTTCTATGGTGTTCTCAACACGAATCACTAAGTTACCATCTTCGATAATTCCTTCTTTCAACTCCACATTCAGGTTATCAAAGTCCAGCTCTTCGGTACTAGAATAAAACTGAACTCCTGGCTCAAACAAGAATTCAATCACTGGAGCAATTGAAAAATCTCTTTCTATGGTGTCTCCGTTCAAGTCTAAAAGTGAGTCAACTTTAAACTCCAAGATTCGCTCTGAATATTGGATGAGAACTTCATTATTGTTGTTAAATCCAATGATTGAGTCGGGAAGGATGTCGCCCAATTGGAGCTCCGTTCTCAAAAGTGGAAGGCTGTATTCGGCATCCCAAGTGGTGGGTTCCTTCCGACATGATGAAACCAGTACAACTATAGTGAATAAGAGCCAAACGCGCATCATTCAAAGATAGGGGAAAGATCAGTCGAAAGAATTTGGCCTTGTCAAAAAAAACTAAACATCTTGGATTGATAATTAACAAGTTTTGATCTAGCCAAAAATTGTGATTCAACGGTGAAATATTTAATTTCAACGCCTCAAGTGTATGCTTAAACGAAGATTTCTTATAGCATGGTTATTTTCGACGCTGGTCATGGCTGCAGCTAGCCTGATCTGGCACGGAGTCATACTGAATGACCTTAACTTTATTCCAAATCCAGTTCACGTTTTTTATGGTCTTTTTGCTTTGACCTATGTGGTCATCGGGTTTGGGCTCACTTTTGTATACAACTATCTAAGTATGGGAATTGGGCTCAAGCTAAAGAGCTCGATCATAGGCGTGACGATGGGGTTCTTTATATACCTGATCGCTTTCGTTCTTGGAGTATCTTTCAAAGGCAATGGTGGAACTCCTCATGTCTTAATGGATTTCATCTGGCAAATGCTCGAACAAGGCGCCGGTGGCTCTGTAATAGGCCTTGTTTACACTTTAGCTCGTCGAAGGGATAAATTTCTGGAGTCGGAAAAAGGCTAATATTTATATCTCTTCCACCAATTCTTTAGGCGGTTTCGCATCTCATTTTCTCTCGCATTTTGGCCTGGTTCGTAAAAAACAGTATTTCCAAGTTCGGTAGGTAGATAATCTTGCTCGACAAAATTTCCCGGGTTTGAATGAGAGTAATTGTACTCCTTTCCGTAGCCTAGTTCTTTCATAAGTTTTGTTGGAGCATTTCTCAAATGGAGCGGTACAGCTAAGTTTCCGCTTTCACGAGTTATGGCCTGTGCCATATTGATCGCTTCATAAGAAGCATTGCTTTTGGGAGAGCATGCCAGATAAACTACGCATTGACTCAGGATAATTCGCGATTCGGGCATTCCGATTTTCTGGACAGATTCGAATGTGGTATTCGCTAAAACCAAAGCGGTAGGATTGGCATTTCCTATATCTTCACTAGCCAATATGATCAATCTTCTGGCGATAAACTTAGGGTCTTCGCCACCAGCCAGCATTCGAGCAAGCCAGTAAACTCCAGCGTTGGGATCACTTCCCCTGATTGATTTTATAAAAGCCGATATAATATCGTAGTGCTGCTCACCATCTTTGTCGTAAAGCGCAGGGTTTTCTTGGATTATCTGCTTGACAATGGCGTCGTCTATGGTTTTATGACCTCTAGGAAGCGCACCAATTACAGATTCCAGTACATTCAACAATCGCCTGGCATCACCACCGCTCAATCTGAACAATGCCTTTGTCTCCTTCACTTCTATGTTCAGCTTCCTTATCGTCTCATCATTATTAAGAGCCCGCGAAAGCAAAAGGTCTAAATGAGATTTCTCCAAAGGCTTAAGTACGTATACCTGGCACCGTGATAGGAGTGCTGCGTTGACTTCAAAGGATGGGTTTTCGGTAGTTGCACCTATCAAGGTGATAATACCCCGTTCTACCGCTCCGAGCAGAGAATCTTGTTGAGATTTGCTAAAACGGTGGATCTCATCAATAAAAAGAATGGCATTTCCCGTGCCGAATAGGCCTGCGTTTTCAACTTTTTGAATCACTTCACGCACATCTTTTACTCCAGAGTTTATTGCACTCAAGGTGTAAAATGCCCGATTTAGTTTTTTGGAGATGATTTGAGCAAGAGTCGTCTTACCTACACCGGGTGGCCCCCATAATATGATAGAAGGAATGATTCCATTTTCCAGCGCTGTTCGAAATACAGCGCCTTGACCCACAAGGTGTTCCTGACCAATGTACTCAGTAAGGTCTTTGGGTCTGAGTCGCTCTGCTAAAGGGGTGTGATCCATGTTGCAAACTTAAGGAAGGATTTTTTTGCGACCACGTAAATAGATTACGAACTGTAATCGTCATTTTTGTATCACGATTGTTAGTTTAACTGAAAACTCAAGAATTTAAATTATGCTAGAAGTAGGTCATACCGCTCCAACTTTTGTCGGAACCGATCAAAGCGGCGAATCGGTTTCGCTGACAGATTACCGTGGAAAGAAGGTTATTCTATATTTTTACCCAAAAGACAATACTCCAGGATGTACCAAGGAGTCTTGTGATTTTAGAGATAATTATCAGTATCTTACAACACAAGGATTTGAAGTTATCGGAGTGAGTGCCGATAGTGAGAAGTCGCATCAAAAGTTTGCAGATAAATTTGATCTACCGTTCAAACTGATAGCCGATACCGAAAAGGAAATTATCGAGCAGTACGGTGCATGGGGAGAAAAGAAATTTATGGGGCGCGAGTACATGGGCATTATTCGCAAAACCTTTGTGATAGATGAAGAAGGAAAAATTGCCCTGGTAGTAAATAAAGTAAAAACAAAAGAAGCATCTCAGCAGGTATTAGACCTTCTGAACAATTAATAATAAGATTATGGCAGTAGAAGCAAGTAAAGAGAAGTTAAAGGCACTTCAAATGACGATTGACCGCATTGAGAAATCGTATGGAAAAGGTGCCGTTATGAAATTGGGCGATGATGCCGTTGAAAAGATTGATTCGATCCCGACTGGTTCGCTAGGCTTAGATCTAGCTCTCGGAATAGGTGGGTATCCCAAAGGAAGAATCGTTGAGATATACGGCCCTGAGTCGTCGGGGAAAACAACCTTGGCAATTCATGCAATAGCAGAAGTACAAAAGGCAGGCGGAATCGCTGCAATCGTTGATGCCGAACACGCTTTTGATCGTTTCTACGCAGAGAGCTTGGGAGTAGACACTGAGAACCTTTTCATCTCGCAGCCCGATAATGGTGAGCAAGCACTTGAAATTACCGAGAACCTGATTCGTTCAGGAGCAATCGACCTTTTGGTCGTTGATTCTGTTGCGGCGCTAACGCCAAGAGCTGAGATCGAAGGTGAAATGGGAGATTCTCAAGTGGGACTTCAAGCCAGATTGATGTCGAAAGCATTGAGAAAGTTGACTGGAGCCATATCAAAAACGGGTTGTTGCTGCATCTTTATCAACCAGCTTCGCGAGAAGATCGGGGTGATGTTTGGGAATCCTGAAACCACAACAGGAGGGAATGCCTTGAAGTTTTACTCTTCTGTGAGAATGGATATCAGACGTTCTACTCAAATCAAAGATGGCGATAGCGTTATCGGTAACAGAACACGAGTAAAAATTGTAAAGAACAAAGTTGCTCCACCTTTCGCTAAAGCCGAATTCGACATCATGTACGGACGAGGTATTTCTAAGAGTGGTGAAATTCTGGATATGGCTGTAGAACTCGGAATGGTTAAGAAGAGCGGTTCGTGGTTTAGTTACGGTGAAACGAAGCTAGGGCAGGGGAGAGATGCGGTGAAACAACTCATCGAAGACAACCCTGAGCTTATGGATGAACTCGAAAACAAGATAAAAGCCGAAATCGCCAAATAGGCCTTTCAATATTTTTTGAAGCCGGAAGTGAACTCACTTCCGGCTTTTATATTTTTGCACCTTCAATTACCAGAAAGATTTTCCATCTTTCTTGCGACGTTACCCTATGAAAAAACTCATCTTTATTCTCATCGTACTTCCCTTTCTTGCCACGTCATGCATCCAAGACAAGGCAAAGAATCAATCCAATGAAACGGCTGAGAGCATGCCAGAAACAAGAGCCGAAGAGTTGAGCGATGAGATTTTGAATGATCCCAATAATCCCAACTTGTACATCAAACGAGCCCTGGAGTATAAGTCAAAGAACTTGTACGATTTGGCTATTCGCGATGTGGAAAGGGCTTTGAGTATCGACCCTTCAGTCTCCTACTTTCATACGGTAAAAGGAGAGATTTACTTTACCAAAGGCGACTTGAAAGAAGCCCGATTGAGCCTTGAAAAAGCTGTGGCATATGATGAAACCAATACGGAAGCCCTATTAAAATTGGGCGAAGTCAATTTCTTGCTGCGCCGCTATGACGATGCTCTCATCATTATCAACGATGCTCTCAAAGTAGATGACAAGCTTGCCCAAGGGTATTTTATCAAGGGGTTTATTTACAAGGAACTCGGCGATACCACACTGGCCGTATCATCTTTTCAAACCGCTACTGAAGTCAATCCTGAGCATTACGAAGCATACATGGAGTTGGGAAACATTTTAGCTTACAAAGGAGACCCTTTAGCGTTGGAATATTTCGAAACGGCTCTGATGATCCGCCCAGAAAGTGCTGAAGCGCTCTATAACAAAGGAATGTACCACCAGGCCAACCAGCAGATCGACGAAGCAATGGAAACTTACCAGCGCCTGATAAAAGTTGATCCCAATAGCTTCTTGGGATATTACAATACAGGCTACATCTATTTGGTAGAGTACTTGTCGTTCGATACAGCCATAGCCTATTTCGATACCGTATTGGCCATAGATCCAACTTATATCGATGCCCGGTTTAATCAAGGACTATGTTTTGAAGAAAAAGGTGAGAATGTAAAAGCGGAAGAAATTTACCGAGAAGTTCTCAACGCCGATCCCCAATATACGGCAGCTGCTATGGGCTTGGAGCGACTATTGGATTAGCGATTTATTTCTGAGATCGGGATTTCTATTTGCGCTTTTTCTTCCAAGTACATGTCGTCAATATGGAACGGAAAAGAATAAGCCGTTGCCAACTCTATTGGCGCTGATGCTCCATCTTTTCGAATCACGTACAAGAACAAATCCAGCGTCAGGTCACGTAATGCTGTGAGCTCATTGGGGTCAATCCGCATTGTAACTTCAAGATCAGTTGCATTGTCATCTGCAGCATTTACTAAAAGATTTGAGTTGAACTGCGCATAGCTATAGCCGCTGGGATCAATCTTCCACAGTGAGTCTAGTTGTATCGAAAACGTAATCTCTTGAGTGTTTGGGCCTAGCTTTAGTTCAGGTCCGTCATTGAGCATTTTCAAGCTCTCTTTATTCCCAATGGATAAGGGAAGGTAGTTACTCATTTTCACCTTCGATGTTTGGGAAGAGCTGCGTGAAGACTTGAAAATATTGGAATACAAATTCGTGTAATAGAGCTCGTCTCCAATGAGATCAAAGCTCCAAACTGGTCCATCAGTATCAAGGTTCAAATCGGTTGTGACTTTCTTTTTGTTGTTGCTGATTAGGCGAATGGCCGCGTTTCCTTGATCGAGCACCAGCAAGCCCGATTCAGTCCATTTCAGATCGGTGGGCCTGTGAAATAGTGCATCGGCCAATTTGCCATCTTTTTTCCCAAAGTGGTTCGAGTTTTCATAGATGTACGAGATACTACCGCCTTCTATTTGACCTATTATTCCTTGATTGCCAATGGTAAACGCTATGTCACCTTCGCTGTTAGCAGCCAGTCCTGTGATCCCTGAGATTGGTTCGTCAGATGTGATCCTTGTGGCCACTTCCGTATTTAGGTCGAGATCGAAAATTCCAGATGCGGTTGAGAAATACAGGTGATCGCCTGAGAGGGAAAGATCAATAGGATAATCAATGCTACCCTGATTTTTGGATATCGTTTTGGCAAGGTGTGAACCTTTCTTTCCATCACCTAGCACTGTAAATACATCTCGGTTTATCAAGTCTACACCCCGAATGCGAAAGTTTTTCGAGTCGGCTACGTAGAGTACATTTCGTTTTGCGTCGTAGGCCATGCCGCGCGGCCCATTCCATTGACAATACTTGATTGACCCCTCCTTGTATCCAGCCCGACCTGCTCCAAATATATCGAGTAATTCTCCGTAAGAAGTCATTACGATCACACGGTTTTCGGTATAGTCTGAAATATAGATGGTGTTTTGATCTGGTGTTTGCACAATATCGGTGGGCGCTGAGATTAGGTCAGTTATCCGATATTTGCCACTGTATGGTGGATAGAACGGACGCCGGTCCATTTGGTACAAGTCCATTAGGATGTTCTCGATACCTTCAATATGCTGAATCAAAATATCTGAATCAATCAAGCCATCGATCTGTGAGATGACCTTGTTGGTAGGGGATACAAAAAGGGCTCCATATGGTTCATCCATACACCAGTCGGCTGAAATTCGGTTTACCGGAAGATTTATTTCGTAGACTTTAACGTAGCGCTTTACCAGCTCTTCAGTCATGGTGCTATCTCTTTCCAAATACACCACTTTAATTTGCGGAAGAGTTCTCTGAATGCGAGTTAATGTTTTCAGATTCTCTACGGTTTCTGCATCTGTTAGACTGCCCCAAATTACCACGTTCAATTTTCCTGCAATAATCCATGGTTTACTACCAGGGGCTGCATTGATCCACCCCTGGATTGGAAGCCCACAAAAGGTCTCTCGTTTGGCATCCATATCTCTCCACTCAGCGCTTGAGATGGGATAGGCATTTTCTTGGGAGAATGAGACAATGGCAAAAAGGCAAAATACAAATGTGGAAATCAGACGGATCATAAGGTCAATTTGGTAGCGTGAAAATAAGGAGAAGGGCATAAAAAAAGGAGCCCACTTGGAGCTCCTTTTCAAAAAATAAGAATCAACTTAAATTTATTTAACCGCGTCAACGATCGCTTTGAAAGTTGTAGGGTGATTCATCGCCAAATCAGCCAAAACCTTACGGTTCAAGTCGATGTTTTTAGCTTTGAGTTTACCCATGAACACAGAGTAAGACATACCGTGGAGTCGAGCTCCGGCATTGATACGCTGAATCCAAAGTGCGCGGAAGTTTCTTTTCTTTTGTCTACGGTCGCGGTATGCGTACTGTAGTCCTTTTTCCAAGGCGTTTTTCGCAACCGTATAAACGTTTTTACGGCGTCCGAAGTACCCTTTTGTTTGCTTGAGCACCTTTTTTCTTCGTGCTCTTGATGCTACTGCATTTACTGATCTTGGCATTGCATTAATTTTTTTGAAAATAAGTGGCATGGACTCCCATGCGCTTTAAACTCATCCTCCGGTTATTAACCTGATTTAAATTTACTTGGCGTTTAGCATGTTTAGTACAGCCGCTTTGTCGGAAGTGTGAACCAACGTAGAGTGCGTAAGGTTACGCTTTCTCTTAGTGGCTTTCTTCGTCAAGATGTGGCTCTTAAACGCATGCTTTCGCTTGATTTTACCCGATCCAGTAAGCTTGAAGCGTTTTTTGGCACTGGATACAGTCTTCATTTTTGGCATGGCCTTATCTATTTATTGAATTATTGATAATACTATCCTCAATTAGCTCTTCTTCGGGTTGATCATCATGATCATTCGCTTTCCTTCAAGCTTAGGGAGCTGCTCTACCGAACCGAGTTCTGCTAGTTCTTTAGCAAATTTCAACAAGAGAACTTCTCCTCTTTCTTTAAAGACGATGGTACGACCTTTAAAGAAAACGTAAGCTTTAACCTTCGATCCTTCTTCGAGAAACTTCTTCGCGTGGTTCAGTTTAAACT
Organism: Bacteroidia bacterium; assembly: GCA_030427905.1. GTDB lineage: Bacteria > Bacteroidota > Bacteroidia > Flavobacteriales_D > Cryomorphaceae > CBDDKU01. The sequence goes on along the minus strand of JAUICL010000003.1, from coordinate 34,343 downwards.
CGAAATCGTGATCATCGGTATTGGGCCCGAATCTGATTTCTTTAACAACAACTTTCTGTTGCTTGTTTTTCAACTCCTTCTGCTTCTTCTTCTGATCGTAGAGAAACTTCTTGTAGTTGATAATTTTACAAACTGGTGGAACAGCCTTTGGCGCAATCTCTACGAGGTCCAACTCACGTTCTTCAGCGAGCTGAATTGCCTTTGCAGTTGGGTAAATTCCCGGTTCAAGGTCATCAGCAACCACACGCACTTCTGATGCAGTGATCTTGTCATTGATCCGATGCGGATCTTCTTTAATAACCCTTCTTGGGCCTCGTTTTTTGTGAAATCTCTTTGCTATGGCTTTCTACTTTTAGTTTATAAATCACCCAAAAGGGCGTTAATTTCATTATTTATCAATTCTGCAAACGATTCTGGGCTATGCGCTCCCAGATCTCCTTCGCCTTGTTTTCGTACCGAAACGGTTCCGCTGTTTTCTTCTTCTTCCCCTACAATCAGCATGTAAGGCATCTTCTCTACTTCAGCGTCGCGGATCTTCCGACCCACTTTTTCGTTGCGCTCGTCAACAAGGCCGCGAATATCGTAATTATTTAGCTTATTTAAAACCTCTTGGGCGTAATTGTTGTATTTGTCGCTAACAGGCAAAATCTTCACTTGTTCTGGCATTAGCCACAATGGAAACTTTCCGGCACAGTGCTCAATAAGTACTGCAACGAATCGCTCCATAGAACCAAACGGTGCTCGGTGGATCATCACCGGACGGTGTTTGGCATTGTCGCTACCTGTGTACTCCAACTCAAATCGTTCTGGAAGACTGTAATCAACCTGGATCGTACCTAGCTGCCAGCGACGCCCAATAGCATCTTTTACCATGAAGTCGAGTTTGGGGCCGTAAAATGCAGCTTCACCTTCTTCTACCACATAGTTTAGTCCTTCTTCCTGAACGGCTTCCTTGATTGCGTTTTCTGCTTTCACCCAGTTTTCATCCGAGCCGATGTACTTATCCGGATCGTTGGGATCACGTAAAGACACCTGCGTAATGAATTCATCAAAGCTCAGCGTCTTGAATATGTATAGAACAAGGTTTATGACCTTTTTAAATTCTGCTTTTACTTGGTTTGGTGTGCAGAAAATGTGTGCATCATCTTGGGTGAAACCACGTACGCGTGTAAGGCCATGTAACTCTCCACTTTGTTCATATCGGTATACCGTACCAAACTCTGCCAAGCGGAGTGGAAGATCCTTGTATGATCTTGGGCTTGACTTGTAAATCTCGCAATGGTGAGGGCAGTTCATCGGTTTCAACAGATACTCTTCACCTTCATGTGGCGTCAAAATCGGTTGGAATGAATCCTTCCCATACTTCGCGTAGTGACCCGAAGTGACGTAGAGCTCCTTGCTTCCGATGTGCGGTGTCATTACCGGAAGGTATCCCGCTTTCTTTTGGGCAGCCTTCAAGAAGTTCTCGAGGCGTTCACGCAAAATGGCGCCTTTCGGCAACCAAAGCGGAAGACCCATTCCCACAGTTTGCGAGAATGTAAAAAGTCCCATTTCTTTACCAAGCTTTCGGTGATCGCGTTTTTGCGCTTCTTCCAAAAGGACAAGGTACTCCTTAAGGTCCTTCTGCTTTGGGAAAGTGATCCCGTAAATACGCGTAAGCTGCTTGTTATTTTCATCACCACGCCAGTAAGCTCCAGCGATTGACATCAGCTTCACAGCTTTTATAAAGCCCGTGTGTGGAATGTGAGGCCCGCGACAAAGGTCAGTAAACTCTCCTTGATTGTAGAAGGTAATCTCCCCATCGGTCAAGTCTTCAATTAGCTCGATTTTGTACTCATCGCCTTTCTCTCGGTAATAAGCTAATGCTTCGGCTTTAGATATTTCCGATCGAGTATAGGCATTCTTTTCCCGAGCCAATTCGAGCATTTTCGCTTCGATTTTTGGAAAATCCTTGTCCGAGATCTGCTCTTCTCCTAAATCCACATCGTAGTAGAATCCATTCTCGATCGGCGGACCAATTGCGAATTTGATGTTTGGGTAAAAGTGTTGAAGCGCTTCAGCTAAAAGGTGAGCAGAAGAGTGCCACATGGTCGTTTTCCCTCCGTCGTCGTTCCAGGTCAGAAGGCTCAGGTTTGAGTCTTTTTCAATGGTACGGGTTGCATCTACTACTTGTCCATCAATTTCTGCAGCTAGCACGTTACGGGCTAACCCTTCGCTGATGTCTTGAGCAACGTCCAAGGCTGTTACGCCTGATGCATAGGTTCTTTGCGAACCGTCTGGGAGGGTAATTTTAATGTCCATTCGGAGTGGTCAACAATTTGAGCGGGTAAAGGTAAAAAAAGGAGTAGTTGGAAGAAAGATTAATTACCGTTTGAAAACTTCAATTTCCTTCTGGACTCGAACCAAGTCTGTAAATTTCCCATTAAACTTTGTTGCCCGCACAATGTGATTGTCGATCCAATGATAGTTTCCACCTCGGGGTTTGTTCATGAGCAAGTGGTGGTAATTGAATCCGTGTTTATCAAGCCAGATCTCGGTAACACTCCGATGCTCTTCTGTTCTCGAAGTAAAAAACGTAATGATATGTCCTTCTTCAAACCACTTATTGCAGATTTCGAGTGCGTCAGGGAAGGGGATACACGTTTCCATTCGCTCCGGTTCTTCGTTGGGAACGTCTTCGGTAATGGTTCCATCAATGTCGATTAAGTAATTTTTGACGCCTTCAGGAAGCTGAGGTGAAATTTCATTTCCTGCTGCATCGATCGTTTTTTCTAGTTCCGGATTAGAATCTTTCTTCATGGTAAATAATTGAGCGTTAAAGATAGAGGGATGAATAGGGAAGAGAGTCAAAAGCAAAGTGTTTTATGAACAATAAGGATGGATTTAATCTTGGGGTCACATTTTATCGCGAATCTATTTTCTGTTTAAGAATATGTTATAAATTTGCGCTCCCATTGGAGAGGTGGCTGAGTGGCTGAAAGCGGCACCCTGCTAAGGTGTTATACTCGTAAGGGTATCGGGGGTTCGAATCCCCCTCTCTCCGCACCGAAGGAAAACCACCCTGAAATTTCAGGGTGGTTTTTTTATTTCTATTCCCGCGAAAGCGAGCTTTCAAGTGGGAATAGAAATAAAAAAACCGAACCGACGAGAGTCGGATCAGGTTTTCATTCGGTGTTGGTCTCCCTTTCTGGGATCTTTTCCGCCTTAGCGGAAAAGAATCCTTCGCATTGAAAACAGTAAGTTGATATGTGATGCCTGAAGCTGAAGCCTGAGCTTCGGAGCTTCTTGGCATTAAAAAACGCCAAGGCCTGAAAGGGCTTGAGGGTTAAAGGTTCTTGATGGCCTCCCTTCACGGGATCTTTTCCGCCCAAGCGGAAAAGAATCCTTCGTATTGAAAACAGTAAGTTGATATGTGATGCCTGAAGCTGAAGCCTGAGCTTCAGAGCTTCGTGGCATTAGAAAACTCTATTCCAAGATTTACTTGAGTACATAGAATCTTTACCAAGTAGGTGGATGACATATAGATGTATAACCAGAAGATGGCTACCTATTTTCTCTGAACTCTATAAAAACGGTTTGGAGGCCCCATGCTGTCTTTAAAACTTTTGGGCTCGTAGGTAATTAGAGTAGAGATGCCGTTCTTCTCAATCTTACATTCATACTTGTACAAAATTGAGAAACTTATATCCATTGAAGAGGACATGATCTTTTTTTCAAAATGGATACTATCATTTTCTGTCCTAAATGGAAAAGCCTGTTCAGCATTCCTGCATGATTCGATAACGACCTCGGGGTCAAATTTTTCTTTGCAACTTACGTCTAGCGCCCCACGAATGAAAACGGAATCATTCAAAAAGTAGAGACGCTCGCTGAAAACTTTTCCGGCGAATTCATGTTCAAAACAGAAACATTGATTTTCTTCAATACCGACAGAGTCTTTTTGTGAGTGTTCTTGGCCGCTGCTTGAAAAAACTAAAAGAGATAAAATCGATAAAACAATGGAACGTGTTGATGAAAATTGGAATTTGGTTGACATGTTATTAGCAATTTGTTTATCTATAGTTGCTGAATGTTGAACTAAATTTAACCGAATAACCCAAGTTGATTTATAGGGTATATATTATTCCTTATGTTCATTGAGTAGTATCAAAGATGTCAAATTCATCCATATTTTTAGATGAATTTCCAACCAATGAAAGCCGGTGACAGCAACTTCGCTTCTAAAGTGAGCGTGAAGACGCGATATCCTTTCTCAGCACTAAGACTCGATAGAAGATTGTTTTGCATTTCTTTCTACGGTCATTTCCACATGTCAGGAGCGGAAAAGAAGCTTGTGAAGGTATTGTGAAGCCATAGTGATATTCTTTGTTGAAAGTAGTATGTTAGAAGATATACGATCAAATAGAAAGCCATAGAAGCGTTCTTGTTTTATTTTTGTGAAAGAACCCTTAGTGCCACGGGATTGTACAGAATTTTGTGTTTAGGAAAGAATCCTTTTTTAGTTTGCAGCGGAAATTTTGAGGAACGAGTGATCTCAAAAAAAATCGATGAAAAGACATTTGTACTTCTGAATTATCGGAAAATTTTACATTTAGGTATACGGTCGATTGCTTCTTCGTGGGGGTGATGTCTCCGGGATGTTATAAAGTTTTAGTCGTAGTCACTGGACACGACGATGCTGGGTCTTGGGTGGCTGGCTATGGTTCTGCCAATATAGGAGATTGTGGAAGTATTAATCCTGGAGGCGGAGGAGAATTTACAATCAAGGATGTAGTTAATGATCCATCTTCACCCAAGCCCTTAAGCTCATTGATTTCAGTGCCAAGTGTTGTCGCAGATCTGGAAACGTGGTGGGCGAGTTATAAGCCTTAGGCCAGTTGAATTGACATTTTTAAGCGGCTTAAAGGCCGCTTTTTTTATTTGTTTATACGTTGAATTGATAAATAGTGATTTTAAGAAGAGATGATAGTTTTAGCTATCAATCTCATCAAAAACCAACTCTAATTTAATCCCTTCCGAATCTTTGAAGAACAGGGCATAGTAGCTCTCTCCGTGCTGTGGGTAGTAAGATGGTGGTTCAACAATTTGAGCGCCTGTATCTTTTATTTGTGGGTAGAGTCGATCGATCTCGGCTTTTGAGCTGGCCTTGAATGCTAAGTGGTGCAGTGATCCCGGTTTTCGTCGGTGGACTTCTTCGTGCTTAAATTTCTCACGAGGGGAGTTAAACCCAATAATCAAGTTGTCGTGAGTGTATTCAATCACATCAAAGTCGTGATTGTGAACCCGGCCTTTCGACTTGCGCGATAAATCAAAACCCAGCAAAGGCATGAGTTTGTCGTAAAATTCTTCTGCACGTTTCAGATTCTTCACGGTGATTTGGATATGGTCGATTATGGGCTGCATGTCAATTCTATTTCCGATTGAATTTAAGGTGTTTATATCAAATATTGTCCCCTAATCGGCGCAAACAGAAAAAGCGGCCAAAGACCGCTTTTTCAACTAAACAAACATATAGGCTAATCTACCTTTAATCTAACCATTTGTATCCATTTGAATCGCTATGGGTAGGGTCGCTAATTATTAGACCAAATTGGAAGAAGAAAGTTTAAATGAAACTTAACTTTCTTTAAACCATCGTCCGAAAGGTCAAATTGATCCTGGGTGAATCTACCTTTTTGGTAGGCGGAAGGCGATGGAGCCAATGTTTTTGAATAGTGCCGCCCATAAGTAGTAGGCTTCCGTGAGACAGCCACTTTTCAACCTTCTCGCCATTTTGCTTGTGTTTGAAAGCGAATTTGCGCTCAGCACCAAGACTCAAAGATGCAATGGCTCCGTTTTCTTTCAGCGAAGCTTCATCATCACTGTGCCACCCCATCCCTTCTTCGCCATTGTGGTAGAGATTACACAAACAAGAGTTGAATGTTTCCCCGGTTACATTTTCAACGACTGCTTTCAGTTCGAGCAGGGCTTTGTTCCAAGCCAACGATTTTCGCACCACTCCTGAATAGGAGTATGTGGTCGGAATATCAGAATACCAGGCTACCTTTCGTTTGGTTACATAGTGCTTTCCGAAAATCCTTGATTCGTCGTTCTTCCACTTCACTCCCCTCAATAGTTGTTCAAAGTAGGCGCTGGCCTCTGATTCGCTCAGTACTTTACCGAAATAATACACCGTCCCATCATGGGGCAATAGGTTTAAATTTGGATCGTATTCTTCTTCAAAATGGAGCTTGCTCTGCACAGTGTAAAGTTAGTAGAGACGACATTTCTTTTTGTTAAAAATGGATTTTGGATAATACCATAAAGTGGGTATTTGGTTGGGCGAGTCTAGGTCGTACTTTTGCCAATGTAGAATTGTTCTAAATAAAAAATCAACGATTTTTGCATTAAAGCTCAAATGTGAATCGGAAAAGCGGCCTAAACCGATGGTGTCACGAAAGCTAACCGATGTTTTAGCTTCTAATTTTAACTCCACGAGAAACTCAATTCCTTAAATGAATCCTATTAAATCCATTCTCCTTACCCTTCTCATCGCAATAGCCACTTCTGTCTATTCAAACGAGAATATCTTTTTAGAGCGTTCCTACTGGAAGGGAAACCCAACCCTGCTTGATGTGAAAGCGAAGGCGGAAGCGGGAAACGATCCCACCCAACTCAATGAGCACGGGTTTGATGCGCTTGTGTATGCACTGCTCGAGAAGGCACCTGGTGATGTGCTCGACCACCTGATAGGCCTAGAAGGGAATGATGTCAACAAAATCACCCACGACGGCAGAACGTACATTTTCTGGGCGGCTTACATGGATAATCTAGATTTCATGACGACCCTTGTAAAGAAAGGTGCAGATCTAAAGCATATCGACGATTATGGATATTCGATCATGAATTTTGCCGCCGTTACAGGGCTGGAAAATCCTGCGATCTACGACTTTCTTATCGAGCATGGCGCCGATGTGAAAACCGAAAAGAATCGAGATGGAGCAAATTCATTGCTATTGATATCCCCGCATCTAGAGTCGAAGGAAATGATCAATTATTTTACTGATAAAGGTTTGAGCCTGAGTGATGCTGATAAATTTGGGAACGGTCTCTTCAATTACGCTTCGGCAGGAGGGAACGTCGACCTGCTCAAATGGATGGTAGGCGCTGGTGTTACACCACATGCCGAAGCAGTTAATGGAAAGAACGCCATGCATTTTGCTGCCAAAGGCCTCAGAAGACATAGCAATGGACTGGAAGTGTTTGAGTACCTCCAATCGCTCAAAATTAATCCGCTGCAGATGGATAGTAAGCGCGAAACCCCGCTCTTGATCGCTGCGGCAAACACAAAGTACAAATCTGTGATTATGTTCTTTGTGAAGAGCGGTGCTTCAGTAGATGATGCGAATACATCGGGTAAGACAGCCTTGATTAACGCGGCTGAATACAATGATTTGGAAATTGTACAAGCCATTCTGCCCGTTTCTACGGAAGTGAATAAAGTGGATAAAGACGGGCGCTCAGCTCTTACCTATGCCGTTCGATATAATTCAGCCAAAGTAGTGGATGTTTTGCTCGAAGCCGGTGCAAATGCAGATGTCAAGGATAAGGATGGGAAAGGACTGATGAACTATTTGGTTGAATCTTACAAGCCTTCTAGTGCGGAAGATTATGATGCCAAGTCGCGACTACTCTCTAAGAACGGGGTGTCTTTTGAGAAAAATGATCCAGATGGAAACAATCTTTTTCACCTAGCGGCTCAAGAAAATGCCTTGCACATTATGAAGCAAGCTCATGGCTTAAAGCTCGATGTCAATGCTAAGAACAAGGAAGGGATGACGCCATTGCTTATCGCTGCTATGAAATCAAATTCGATTGAGACGCTTAAGTACTTGGTTGAGATCGGAGCTGACCCATCTCAGAAAACGGAGTTTGAAGAAAGCGTTTTCGATTTGGCAAGGGAGAATAAGCAGTTGAGAAGCGAGGGTGGTAATTTTGAATTTTTGCAAAACTAGAAGTATGAAAAAGTGGATTGCATTCGCCGTTTTGGGCATTGCTTTGATGGGATTTAATATGAGCGATGAAGCTGAAACAGTTTCGTACAAGTGCTTGATCCAAACTATCAACTACAGTGGTGAAGGAGCTTATGTGATTGTGTCGCTCATGAATCCGGAAGGAAACTACGAAGAGACGCTGTATATTCTGGGTGAAGATCCTGAGTGGTACCATATGATCGACGAGTGGTGGGCCTTTTTTGGGAAGAAAAAGCGAAGCACAGATGGCATTACCGGAGCTACTATTGCAGGTGGCGAGCGAAAAGTATTCGTGCTCGATATCCCCTCTGATAAATTTGACAAGGGATACAAGCTCCGGTTTGAGACATCAGTTGAAGATCAAAAGTATTTTCCAGCTGATCTGGAAATCGCCTTGGATGGAGAGCTTGGAGGGGATAAGTACGAAGGTACGGGGTATATACAGCAATTGAGGTTGGTGAAAAACTAATTTTCCTAAATGATTCTTTCAGCCTGGAGGTATGCACACCTTGGCTTAGCGCTAGTTTCTGGCGCTTTTTTAGTTTTACTATCTGTCACTGGTGCCATTCTTGCTTTTGAGCCTATAGATGCTCAATTGCAGGGTGTTCCACAAGCTGATGTCGATCCCGAACTGACCGTTTCCGAATTCGTGGATCGCGCGGGTTCTAGCTTCACTGAAATTGCTGAAGCACGAGTCGACAATCAAGGGCTCCTCACTATTACTGCTTTTGATGAACACGGTGATTTTGGGACTTTTTACATCGATCCAAGAACCGGTCAAAACTTGGGGCCCACGCGCGAACCGAGCACCGTTTTTCAGTTTTCTAGAAATCTACACCGCTCGCTTTTCCTAAAAAGTACCGGTCGAATTCTCGTCGGGGTAAATTCTTTCCTTCTTCTCATTATCGCTCTCACGGGTTCGGTACTGTTGTGGCGACGACAGCAAGGTTTAAAAGGGCTGTTCAAGAAAGTTGATGCAGATTCTTCAGCCCCACGTGTACATGTCCAGTTGGCAAGAATCTTTTTGATACCGCTTTTTATAGTGGCTACATCAGGGGTTTACCTGTCGCTTTACCGCTTTTCGGTCATAGCCGATGTAGAGGTAAACCATGTGATAAGCGATGATGTCTTGGCAGAAGGAACGGCAATGTCGCCTCGTGATTTTCTGGCCTTTCAAAACCTGAAGCTTGCTGACGTCCGCTTCATCGAGTTTCCGTTTTCCGATTTTCCCGATGAGTACTTCAAAGTAGGCACGGATCAAGAAGAGTACTTGATTAGCCAAGTCACAGGGCAATCAGTAAATACGGAATCCTATGACCTGCGAAATCGACTCACTTATTGGTCTGCCGTATTGCATACAGGGCAGGGGAGTCCGTGGTGGGCTGTGGTTTTAGGTATTACGTGTGTAGCAGTCTTGGTTTTTATGTACACCGGATTTGCCGTTACAGTCAGACGAAGATCTGCGCGGTTCAAATCCTTTTCGGCCGGAGATTCGGCCGAGATCGTTATCCTAGCTGGCTCAGAGAATGGAACGACGATGCAATTTGCCAAGTACTTAGCTGAAAAGCTAACAGCTGCTGGCGAGATGGTCCACGTTGCCCAGCTCAACCACGTTTCTGAATACCCGAAAATGCGCCGCCTTGTGGTGCTGGCAGCCACCTACGGACAAGGCGAGCCACCATCCAATGCTAAGCTGTTTTTTGATCGAGCAAGTCAGTTAGTCAAAACTCAACCAATCGAATACAGCGTTGTAGGATTTGGGTCGAAATCTTATCCTTTTTTCTGCAAGTACGCCGAAGATGTAGACAACTTTCTGGATGAGAAAGAATACATGAGCCGACAACTGAAGCTGGTGAAGGTGAATAACCGCTCTTGGGAGACTTTCCGAAACTGGGCAAAGGCATGGGCAGAATCTTCGGCAATAGATCTCGATCTTCCCGTTTTATCCCCATTTCCTGTCGATAAGCGTTTTCTGGTTAACCTGAGAGTTACGCAATCCCAAAGGGTGGGGCCAACAGTTTTGCTGGAGTTGGAAGGCCTAAGTACACACCAGGTATTGTCGGGAGACTTGCTCGCCATCCAGCCACCCGACAAGTCTTATGAACGCTACTATTCGCTAGGGCAGAAGGGTGATAAAACCCTCTTGGCCGTACGTGTTCACGAAGGAGGGGTTTGCTCACCATACCTTGGGTCTCTCCAGAAAGGCGATCGACTTAAAGCCCGCCTTGTTTCAAATACGAGCTTTCACCTTCCACCCAATGCCAGCGAATACATTCTCGTGAGTAATGGAACGGGAATCGGTCCTTTTTTGGGAATGATCGAAGAAACTGATGTGTCAAAATCCGTCAAGCTCTATTGGGGAGGAAAATCCCGAGAATCCTTTGACTTGTATAAGCCCGAGCTAGACGCCTCGAAGCGAAGTGGTTTGAATGTTAAAACAGCTTTTTCAAAAGATGATTCGTATCCTTTTAAGTATGTTCAAGAATTATTGCATGAAGACAGCGAAGAGCTTCGAATGGCAGTAAGTCGTGGTGCGGTGATACTTATCTGTGGTTCACTCAAGATGCAAGAAGGGGTGATTGATACGCTGAATTCAGTTCTAGAGAAAGAATCAACAGGCGTTGAAGAACTGAAATTAGAGGGGAGACTTCTCTATGATTGTTACTGATCTCGATTTTTCACCAAATGAAATCGTAGAACACAGTTTTTCCAAAATTGAATCGGGACAATCTGACCAACTTTAGCGAAGCAAAGTGATGTTTCCTTTTAGTACTTCTCGGTCTGTATCTTGAGTAAGTTGATAGGTAAGTCTGTAGTTGTATAGACTTGGTGGAGCGTAGTATTCGGCGTTCTGAACATCAGCGCCATTCCAGCCTTTGGCAGGATTATCAGATTCGAATACAACTCCCCCTATTCGATCGAAAATCACTAGCTCATAAAAGGCTAGATCAAATATGGTAACAGGCTTAAAAATATCATTTAAACCATCACCATCGGGTGAAAAGGCCGAGGGGACAAAGAAAACTTCACTATTAGGAGTTGGGCACATCAGCGTTTCAAAATTGAAACTCCTATTCAGGCAGGCTTCCGAATTGAATACCGTAATGGTGTATGAGCTATCAGGTTCCAATAGGAGAGGATATCCCGGATAAAAATACAGGTCTTCGATGCTCAGATCTGTAAATGGGGGTAAATCGTCAAAGTATTCGCTCGGAACAATTTGATCGGACGCACAAATTCTGTTTGGAAATGAAAGAGGTGGAACGAACAGGTACGACAGAATTATTGTTCTGCTTCTATTGCATCCTGTACCATTGGTAATAAACAGGTCGTGTTCTCCACTGCACAGTTCATCAGCAGATCCTTCGAAATAAATCCCATCCAAAAACCCTGTAAACTCGTTGTGAATATCTACAGAAATCATCCCGTCGCACTTCGTTTCACAAAAAGGTTGTGCTGTGTTTAGTGTATACTCGGGTGCATCTACTTCAGAAATTAAATAAGTAGCCTGATCAGAGCAGTAGTCCGGCCCAACTGAGTACTGATAAGAACCGTCTATATCTTCCAAACTGAATGTACCACTCATGGTATTTCCGGTTTCATCTTCCCAAAATCCATTGGGACTCGCATTTTCCGGGATTAGTTCATTCCAATTGGCAGTTCCTTCAGGGCAAGCCGTGAGTGTTCCTCCATTTCCAGCAGAGTAATCATTCCCTACTGCAATGAAAGAAGTGCTTTGCTCCGTGCTGACACCTGAACTAGAAACCCAAAACTCAATTTCTCGTGTGCCTTCAATGATAGTTTCGCCTTCATGAACGTACTCTATGCTTGAAATCCAGTTGGCGAGCGTTTGAACCGGTAAGTCCCCTTCATTAATGGCAATCAAGCTAGCTGTTCCATTTCCTGATATGTTCAAGCCTACTTCTTCTGGTGCGAGTAATTTTTCAGCCGTGCCATCCAAAGCTCCAGTTAATTGGACATGAATAGAAGCTTGATTCAAATTACCGACAATACTAACATCATTGTCGGTGATGGTAGCCGAGCCAGCACCACAGAGCGATCCGGCGTCGTATTCATTTCCTGAAAGCCCGCTGCTATCGTTTCCATCCAAATCGATTCCTGAGCTGATAAATACGGTATTGCTATAGGAGTCGCATCCACCTTTTACCGGTCGTACTCTAAACCAATAGGTAAGTGCAGGGTCAATGGTGACAGTAAAACTAGTTTGGTTTGCGAGTATACCAGCTTCCAGGTATCCTTGGAAATCATCGACTCCAGTAGTCGAATACTCCAACATGTACCCGAATTCATTATCAGCGTTATCGGTAAAAGTCAAATCCAGGTCAGTTCCGGAAATTGTCGCGACAAGATCGGTTGGTGCAGCAACGTCTTCGGGCTGAGCATCGAATGAATACGTGTCATGACCAAGACGCACGAAGTAGCCTTGGCGCAGAGCTGCGGACTGCTCAAGCGTGTATCCTTCTCTACACGGCCCAGTAAAATACGACATAATGTTGTCAGTGAGAGGGGTATACTCTTCTCCATTTACATCCGTAATAGTCCCAGTATAATCACAGCCAACAATAAAGTCATTGGGATCGGCTTCTGTATCACAAAATGAATCTCCACCTACGTCACAGTTTGAATTGGGGCCAGTTCGAGCAACATTCTCTGCTTCGGGATCTGTAGGCCCGTTTTCAGTTCCCCGAAAGGTATGGGGCAGACTGAAAAAATGTCCAAGTTCGTGTGCTAAAGTTGTCCCTTTTTGGTTGTTGACGTAGTCTGCCCTTAAAAAAATTCGATTGCTGATAGCAGCAGGATATGGGTAATACGCGTAACCTGCCACTCCGGGATTGAGCTCTTCTACCACGTATACTTGAACGGCATTTAAAGTTGTCCCAAACAAATTGACTATGTTGTCTTCTGTTGTGTTTGGCAGGATTGTATGGGCGCTATTGTCGACATAGATGGGATCTTCAACAAGAAAATATCTGACTCGAGCATCGATAGAATAACTATTGATATTTGCTAAAACCTTAACAAAGTCTATCGGGTTTGAACTCGTTGTGCCATCTGATTCTCTTACCACGTGAAATCTTACCGGAATACACTCGAAATCACCATCCTTGGCAATATCAATCGGCATACGCTTCACAACGTTTCGCAGGTGTGCCATATCGGCTTCGGAGAAATGTGTTCCACAGCGATGTGTCTGACCAACAGAGATCACCTGCATAAGCAGGAAGAAGATCAGAATCGGGTACTTGAGGTGTTTTATTCCCATCCGTCTCATTTAAATCGAAGCAAATATAATTCAATTGGCAAAAGTTGGTGTGTAAATAGGGAAAAAAGGAGCTTTGGTAATAATTGCTTAAAGATAATACTCTGAAAAACTGTCATTTGGTTCTGACTAGAATTAACCATGAACCGCATTTGACTTCCTGATTAACTCTTCAACTGTATCCTTTTGCAACTTGTTTCGTATACAGATGAAAACACTGAGCACATGAGCACACCAGAAAATTCAAACTCTCCTTTCAACTTGTCGGATGCCATCGTTTTGGCTGTATGGAATAAGGCCAGACCACATGGCAATTCACCCATGTCGATGTGGAGAGTAGATATGTGCGGGCGATTGATTCGGTTCTCAGAATACGGCAACGAAAAATCACCTTATGGCTGGGTGATCGATCAGATCAGGCCTAGCGATGTTTTCTCAATGCATTCTATGCGCAATCTCCAGCCGCTTCATTGGAAGAACAAAGAAGCGAAAGGCGATAAGACTTCCTGGACTTGCGCCGTTTAAGGCAGCCTTTTTGCCGTCGCCACTTTCCACCCCAACCAGGCCATTGGTATGTAAGCTAGGCCTAAATCGAGAATCTTAAACCATGTTGGCGCTTCTGGGAGCGACAGGACCATGGCAATTCCTCCAAACAAGAAGAGCACGCCAATCACCATGGCAAAAACGAGTTTGTATGTGGCTGCAATCCGAGCTGCGAAATAGGCCCCAACTCCAGTTCCAATAGCGTGGGCCAAAAACGGCATCATAAAGTGTTTCCAGTTCATGTAAGGGATTGCAGTCTGAATTCCTTCCAATGTTTGCAGGTCATGGCCATCAGGTGGTGACACCAAGAAAACACTCAGCTTAATGATTGACATATTTACGATGCCGCCGATGAGGAGACCTGCTAACAATCCAAGGATATTTTTGAGTATTGGATGCATATCAAAATGGATTAAGCGCTAACTAGCGCGTGATGGTTAGTTTTTCACTTCGTTTACCAAATTCACTTTCTACCACGATCACATAAGCGCCGGGTTCAAGGTGATCCACAAAATAGCTGATTCGGTTGTCGCCCGAAACCATTCCTGAATATAACTGATCCACAAAGCGACCAGCAATGTCGTAGAGCAGAATATCTACTTCCACATTCCGATCAGATTGAACGGGAATGCTGACTAGATTTTGAGCGGGGTTAGGGTAAACAGGGCTAAGTTTTAGGGCCGAGATTTGGTCGATTCCTACAACTTCTCCCAACACTTCGAAACTCCAATAGCCTTCGGGAGCTACAATGGGTCGGTCTTGAGTCTTGCCATTGTTGGCAGTGGCCTCCACGTAATACTCAACCACAGAGCCCACTTCTTGTGCTGGAATGGCTGCCGACCAATCACTTTCACTTTGATACTCCATATTCACTTCGGCATATTCATCACTGCCTTCCAATCGCCAGAAGAGACGTGCGCTTTCGATACCGCTGCGGTGATCTATTTCGGCTACTACGTTGTATGGATTCACATCGTCTTCAGTGTCGTCAAGCGGCTGGTGAACGATAAGCAAGGGGTCATTCACCCCTACGCTATGCGTGATGCAGTGAATCGCTCCAGCAGCAGAAATAATGTTCGCCCCTGAATCGTCGCAATCGATGGGGACCAAGTTGTATCCGGGAAGGAGCTCCGAGTAAATTCGGGCAGCAGTGGTATCATACTCTTCTCTGTAAGAAGGGTAGATGAATGTATTGTTTACGAATACCCCATTCGTGTACGTTCTGTAATAGCCGGCCGGGTTGTCGTCGGGCCACAAGCCACTCGCGCTATTTGGCATAGGTATGCGCACTACATCAAAAGGTGTGTCGAAATAAGAGTTAAAATTGTTGATGACGTAATCAATATTGGCGTTGATCTGTGGACCGTCGGCTATTCCTTCAGGATACCAACCTACCAAGAGTGTTTCTTCATCCAAAAGCTTCATATGCATATCAATGTGGTTGATGATGTCATAAGGAAGGGCGGTCATCTTGATGTAGGTATTCAGCCCCATAAAGTCACCAAGAATCTCATCGATTTCTTCTTCAGTTTTGGGCTCAATACTAAACGGTGAGCCGGCTTCATTTTCTTCAAGGATAAGTTCGCTGGCAAAAGCTTGGCCTTGCCCGTTGCTCATGAAATTTCCACCGGTATTTACAATGTCGTAGGGTGGGGAAGTGGTTGAATATAGGTCTAGCTCTAAGTGTTCGGCCAAGGCTTCAGGGATCATGTCATCATCTGGACGTGGACGGTTGTAAATCCAATCCACGAGCATCAGCGTGTCAACTCGGTTACCGTAAACCGTGTTGGCACCGTAGTCTCTTATCCAAATGGAATTTGATTCAGCATCTACGATTTCGATGTTATCTAGATTTTCAAGTGGTCCTCCAGCATTAGGGCCGAGCAAATACGACTCTGTGTCGCTTGGGTTTTCGGAGAAAATAATGACTTTGGTTTCGGCCTGACTTGCTTTTACGATTTGTTTTAGGATGGAAGGGTAGCTCCGCCAGGTAATGGTAAGTGCTTGAATTTCTTCCCACTCAGCCATTGTCCGAAGATTCTCGAACGGGGGCGGGGTTTCAATTCCCTTGGCAACTGGAACGACGTAATCGTTGAGTATACTTCGTTCGTGGTCGGTCAGATAGCGCGGAAGGTCTTCGGTTTGGGCAATTGCCACATGTGCACTCAGGAGTAATGCGAGGCCAATGAAATTTTTCATAGCCGTAATGTACAAATAGAAGCGTCAATATAAAATCTCTGCGATTTGACCGGCTTACATTACGGACCCCTACTCAGCGTAGTTGATGGTCACCCATAGGCCACCAGAATTTTTGTCAAATAGCACTTTGGCGGTTGATTCGTGTTCGTCACAATTTTTTTGATAGAGATCACCTGCTAATAGCCCATCTTTATTGTGGTCTAAAAAATCGGCTGTAGAAATAGATGATGGATCTACCTTTTCAAGCTTGTTCACCAAGATATACTCTTCAGGATCTACTTTATCCTTGTCTACTGAGAAGTAAGCGTACTTGGTATTTGTCTGCGGGTCAAAATTGCAGTTTGAATCGTGGATGTGTGGAATATTCACGTGAGCGTAAAATTCCACATTGTCAATATTGGCCCATTCACAGTCGCGTTGACCTTTTATTCCAGTTACAAGGGCATAGAGCGATCCGAAAGCGAGTAGTCCAAACACCAGAACTATCCCAGCAATGACTCCGATGGTTTTTAGCTTCATGGTTTTAAAAATTGCTTTGCTTTATAACGCAAGATACTGATATGTAGTATACTCTACTTGGTCGAGTCGCAATATTGATCCGATTTTTCAATAGGGTTTAGTTTATCTAGATCAACGTCATTCATACTATGGCGCTTTCCCCAACTGAAAATTTTCTCAAAATAAGGAAGGAGCTTACTGTCTTTGACTTGATCCAGAAAAAAGTCTTCATGCTCTTTTTCTTTGATGCCCATTTCGTAAAGATCATGATCGTGATCTCGAATACCGAGCTCGTGGAAATATTTCATCATAATGAAATACTCACAGACATTTCCACTCTCTAGTCTTCCTGCGAAATAGTGTGGCATAAACCACCCGATAACGTGGCAGCTAAAGGCAATAAATTTACCGATAAGTTGAAAGCGAAGTTCGTAAAGTCTAGAAACCGGAATCTCATACCGGTTCATGATTTCTAGCACGGTTTTGCGGTGGTGCCATTCGTCTTCTTCAATTTGGCGAACCGATTTTTTAACAGCTTCGTCTCTGATTGCATTTTGGTGGCCGATATAGGCAAAAGCTGCTGCTTTTTCTGCCGAGTAGGCTTTTTGGAGCAAGTCGACCAACTTGGGGTGGTCCAACTTCATAGGAGCGGTTTTTGGGTAGCATTTCTCAAAAGAAAAATGCCTGTTATCTGGAATGAATTTACCGCTCAGGAAGGGGTGAAAAGGGGATTTAACGGAAAATTAACAGGCTTGGCCTATTCGTAATCTTCGGCTTCCCCCCAGAAGTTCATTGCTGAGAAATCAAAGCCTGGAGCATCGAATCGAATCTTTGAGTTAGACTCTTCTTTTGGAGTAGAAGATTTAGCTGCTTCCACAGAACAAGGACGTGTCACATCATTGTTTTCCTGTAGCCTGTCCAATACCAGATTGCACATCCCCACCATGCTCGAAAGGGCTTTGCTGTCTAGAATTCCGTCGTTGAATAAAATAGCGATTGCGAGAAGATCTTCGTTCAGGGGACGGTTGAGGCTTGGGAGGTAATTAGCTTTCATAATTCAAAGTTAACACGGATTATTACCACCCTATACTGTTGAAAAACGGAAAAGGTTACAGGGTTTTCACCTTTTTTTAATTTTTTTTGATCTTAAGTGGAAATAGAAATGAATCGGATTAACGCGCTTTATTCTATTTTTAAGCTTTCGCTAACCAAACAGTTCATCATTATTTCAGTTCTGATTCAATGAAAAAATGGAAGAAGTTTCTGACTTGGGCCTTTATCGTGCTCGGTGTGCTGATCATCATTTTTCTAGCCATACTTCCCGGCTTATTGCGAAATTATATTGAAAAGCACGACCAGGAGATTATTGGAAGAGAGATCGAAATAGAATCCATCAAAGCCAATTATTTCACTATGACCTTCACCATCTTGGGCTTTAGTTTGGCTGAAAAAGAAGGTGAAGACAAATTTATAGCCTTCGAAAAGTTGCGGGTGAACATAGATCCATGGGCAGCGTTGAACAACGTTATTTTTCTCGAATCGTTGGAGCTGACATCACCGTATGGTCAGGTGATCCAAAATGGGCAATACTTCAATTTTGATGACCTTCTTCAAGCAGAATCCGGAACTGAAAAGGACACCACATCAGAAGGGGAGCCTTGGCATGTGCGCATCGACAATTTTGTGCTGACTAAGGGGAGCGTGGCTTATGAAAGCGATTTGCATCCGCGCATGCAGTTTGACTCCATTCGGGTGGAGAGCGATTTCCTATCCGATACTGCTGATGTCATGCTCGTAGATGCTAGCCTTGAAGTGTCTACGGGAGGAAAGCTCGTGCTACACAATGTGATCAATCAGCTCAACACCACTTACAATGTCTTGATCGATGCGGATGAGATGGATTTTGAGATTGTGAAACCCTACCTAGAGCCCTTCTTGCAAGTCACTCGTTTCGAAGGAAAGCTCAATGCCGACTTCAGCGTGGAAGGAAATTGGGAAGATACTGACGTTTTTAACCTAGGTGGAAAAATCGCTTTCAATGACTTCTTGCTCAGCGATGAAAGGGATCTCGAAGTGTTTGGTGTAAAGCACGCTGATTTGGCCATAGATACCATCATCATGAAAGATGGGTTTTACAGCATCCAACATTTGCGGATGGATAGTCTTTTTGGGCTTTATGAGATGTACACCGACGGCGATGTGATATCTAACATGCTCGTCGACACAAGTTCTATCTCAACATCGGCAGATACTTTGGTTGCCGACTCCGTACCCCAAGCAGAGATTGATTATGCCAACCCATTCTCCGTTTTGACCTTCTATCTCAAGGAGATTTCGGCGTCTTACGCAGAGTCTTCTTATCGGATCGATGAGATCTCAGTTTCCAACAGCCGCTTTGGTTTCAATGATTTTACAACATCAGACCCGTTCCGATATGTGTTTGAAGAATTGTCGGTTCATGCCGATTCACTCAACAGCGACAACGAGCACTTGACGTTTAATGCAAGTGCCATTCTCAACGAAACGGGAAGGTTTGAAGGGTATATCCGGCCATTCACGGCCAATTTGGAAGATTTGGATATGCATTATGAGATCACTGGTACGGATTTGACAGCCTTTTCACCTTATACAGGCGATTACATCGACTATCCGATTGTAGATGGTGAGCTACTCTATTTGAACGATACCAAAATTCGCGATGGTAAACTGGTTAGCCAAAATACCATGGAATGCAAGAAGTTCGATTTTGGTGATCGGGTTGATGGTGATTCACCTTTCAACCTACCTGTAAAACTTGCAGTGAGTTTACTCAAAGATGTTCGGGGCGACATTCACCTCGATGTGCCGGTAGAAGGAGACTTGCACGACCCTACTTTCAAAGTAATGCCGATAGTATGGCAAGTGCTGAAGAATATTGTGGTGAAAGCCGTCACAGCTCCTTTTAGATTGTTGGCGCGACAGTTTGGAATGAAGGAAGATGATCTGAAGCGAATAGACTTTGGGCTTTTGGGATGGAAGTTGACCGACTATCACGAAAAGCAGCTGAATAGTTTAGCCAAAGTGATGGATGAAAAGGAAGACTTGAACATTGAGTTTAAGCGAATCACCAAGCGGTATACAGAGATAGAACGGTATGCTGTTAATGAAGCCAAGTACCGTTACCTCAATAAAGGCAAAGAAGTACCAGAGCCTGACCACGTGACCGACGATGAGATGGATGCTTTGAATGAATTAGATGTGCAAGACTCGCTATTTATTGAATTTGTGAATAAGCAAATTCCGGAGCCCGACTGGGAACTCCCCATTCAGAAGAAGTGCATGATGTGGATTGGTGAAGAGCGCGCTATCGCAAAAACAGACCGGGTAGGAACTATTCGCTCTGAAGCTATTCAATCCTACCTGGTCAATGAAAAGGGAATCCCCGACCACCGCATACGGTTTCGAGTCTTGGCAGAAGATTCACTGATTACCAATCGCAGTAATACGGTGTACAACGTGGGCTTTTGGGTGGAGGAATAGTCCACGCATGTATTAAAGTTTCATCAAAAAAAGGCGACATGAACTGCCGCCTTCTAAATCATTGCTCGCTTCACTCTCGTCAGTAATTGATATCTCCGCTGATAGCCAGTGCTATGTCGTTGGGTCCATAGATGATCAAATCAGTGAAGCTTTCCGCTCCATCCAGGTTGTCGATAAAACTGACCGCATCGGTCAAGTTGATAGAAGTCATGTACTGATAACTTGTTTCAGAATCGTTGTCGTAAAGCTCAAACCGCAAACTCTGGCCGGCATTGATGGTAACGGGCATAGAGCCAGTACTCGGCGTGTTGAGTGGATAGGCCGGGCCTGGTGCGGCGTTGGAAATCGGCACAGACTCGAATACCAACACCCCTTCTTTGTAGACCTTGATAAAGGGGTCGGGATTGTTTGTAGCGCTATCCCAAAAGCTTCCGTTGGAGGAAACATTGGTAAATTCCTCGAGAATGATCGTGTTGAGTGAAATCGAAACAGGATCAGTTGGGGTAGGCGTACCAGCAGGACTTGAATCGTCGTCTTTGTCACAAGAAGCAAAAAGCAAAACGAAGAGGCTTAATAAAAATGTAGTTCTCATAATGTAGATGTTTTGTGTGATTGAATTATGAAGCAAGTATCGGAGCGTTGAAATCGAAAGCCTAATTACGAAGGGGGACAAAAGGGAGACTGGGTGGTTTTTTGCTCTGAAATGGCCTGTTTTTGGGGTGTTTGGTGAGAATGCGATGATTGGATAATGGCCATATTGGCGCTCTCTAGAACGTGATGACCAGCAACCTGGCTACAATCTGGCTTCTAGTTAGAAGTTTGATTTTTCATCTTCCTTTTACCTTGATGCAAAAGGAACAAAAGATCAGGGCTGTAATTTTATTTCTTGAAACTCTTGAAAACACTTCAGCGCCTTACCCAACCCAGTTGAATAATCAACATTTTCGTAAAGCGTATTTACTTATGCTCACAGAAGTAAAAAGGACGGCAAGAATTATGTCAGTGACTAAACTGATGTTGATTCGCGGCTCCGGAAGAATGAAAGCGTTTGAAACAACTGTAGAAGGAAAAAGCCGATTCAACAAGGGCAAACTCGGAAACGGCATTAGCGAAAGCATAGCTTTCGATGCCTGACCTCTGCAAGGGTGCGGCGGACTTCCGTTTATTTCTGAGTTTCTGAGAAAGTAAAATTAAGGCCGAAATTTGGCTCACGACTACCTTTGTGGATTGTCTGATTTCAAATTTGCAAGTTGTGAGCCAATCGGGCCCATAGCCTGAACAATAAATAGCTACGCTGACGCTCTCCATAAACCTTTTACTCGATAAGAACTTAAAATTTGAGCAAGAGAAGGACTTTATAGAAGTTACAGATCAAAAGAGAAGGGCAAGAACGAATTCTTACCCTTCCATTCAATCACCTCGAAACACATGGCATCGAGAGATTTTATATATCGGATTAATACAGGTCGTAGATTTCTGAGAAGATTCCTTCCGAAACGGTGTAGAAGCAAAACTGCTTTCCATCTGCAGAGAAGAAAATTTCTCTGATGCGGTCTGGCTCCACGTATCGGCAAGCTGCGCCAATGCCATCCATCGGAAGGGTTTGGTCATCTCCGCCGCAATTGTTTCGAGCTATTAGGATGTTTGTGTCGAATGGTCCATCCACGAAAGCACCTTCGCTGTGGGAGTATCGTGTGAGCTTGTCTCCAGCACCGTTTGCCATATACACCACATCGGCTTGGGTACTGGCTTCGAAGCAACCACTGCCGGGGTCGGAATAGGGCCACATGGCTGTCACGCGATCAAATTGGCTGTCGTTGTTTTGGCTCCAGTTGGTAGTTACTTCGTTGTAATTCACTAAATCGAATAAGTCTGGGTTCATCCACCCGTTTTCGAGATTGGTTTCATCAAATGTGACTGCCGAGAATCGATCGCCTTCGCGATTAAAAAACCAGAGTTTGTTGGGAAAACCCAGGCTCGCGGCTCCAATAGTTTCTGGAACAATTCCAGAAAAGTGGCTGTCGCTGTCGCCGATGTCCTTGACAAGTTTGAGCTCTTGGTCTTGAAACCACGCGTATCGCGTTCCCGACTGGTTGAATAAGATGACGATATCCATACCCAGATTCGCTGCTGCACCAACACCTTCTCCATCAAAGATGTTTTGGAGTGCGGCATATTCTGCAGGTAGATTCGAACTTGGTTGGGGTTGTGTGTCTCCGCTGTCGTCATCCTTGTCGCAGCTGGTTAGAATACCCAAGAACAAGGAGAGTAGAATGATTTTTTTCATGATAAAAGGTGTTGTGATTGAATTGACAACAAGTATCGCGGGCCAAAGCGAGACGCACTAATTTTGATGGGGGACAAAAAGGATACTGGGGTTCGAAAAATTTCCTTACACCATCTTTGATGTGTTAATCGGGATATATGTCTTCATCTTCTTACTGGAAAAGTCTTTTTTTATCTTCCTTTTGCCTTGATGCAAAAGGAACAAAAGATCAGGGCTGTAATTTCACTTCATGAAACTCATGAACCCACTCCAGCACCTTACCCAAACTCGCGTACGGTATTAACGAAAGCAGAGCTTCCGATACCTGAGCTCAGACATGGGTGCGGTGGTCTTCCGTTTGTTTCAGAGTTTCTATGAACTAAAATTAAGGCCGAAATTTGGCTCAGTACCTTCTCTTCGGATTGTTAGAAGCTAATTCTGCAAGCTCTGAGCCAATCATCCCAGAGCTCCGAATGGTTAGGCTTCTGTCGGATAGGGAGAATGAATTTGCATCTTCGTTGTAGAGGAGAAGGTGTACTAGGCCGGATCAAAGTGCCAAAACAAAGGCTTCCAAGCTCTCTTCGGATTCGATATTGACTTTCTTGCGGAATCGTTGGCGGGCTTTTTTGACACCCTCTGAAGAGATATTGAGCATGGAAGCGATTTCTTTTGAGCTCAAGTTCATTCGCAATAGGGCGGCAAGTCGCAGGTCGCTCTTGGTCATTCCATCACCCACAGACTTCAGTCGTTGGTAAAAGTCGGGGTTTAGCTCCGTGAATTGCTGGGTAAATTGCTCCCAGTTCCCATCTATCACCCGCTCAAGCTTGAGCGTGTTGGTCACTTCTCTGACACATTCAGTAGCACCTTGCTGTTTGGAGAGCTCAGCCAGGTCGGAACGGAGCTTTTCGAGAACTTCATTTTTCTGTGCAATGTGGAGTGCCTTGCTTGTCAACTCACGATTCTTGAACTCCAGTTCTTCCTTGAGCATTTTTTCCTGTGCTTCTTTGAGATCGAGTTGGGCTTGGTGAAGTTGGCGTGCTTTTTTGCGGCGCTGTACTTCGCGGTTAATGATCAGCACAGCCCCGAGAATAGAAACGACCAAAATAATAGCCAGCCCCGTTTTCTTCTGCGCTTCAATCTCCGCTTCCTTGGCCAATACTTCTATTTGATGTTCTCTTTTCTCGGCTTCGTATTGCTCTTGAAGCATGGCCACTTCTTCCTGACGAGCTATTCCCAGCAGGCTATCGTTGAGGTTTATGAATTCTTCAGCAGCGCGGTAGGAAACGTCGTGCTCACCGACATCGTGTGCTACATCCATGAGAAATGAGTAGACATTGAGCAAGCCTTCTGCATTGTTTGAGTTTTTAGAAATCGCTTCAGCTTTCAAGACGTGTTCGTAGGCTTTTTGGTCTTGTCCCATCCCCGTGTAGCACTGCGATCGCGACAGTTCAATCTCAATCTCAAGTCGGGTATACCCCACACCAGCTACCAATTCACTCGCTTGGTCGTAGTAGTTCAGGGCGTTTTCATACTCACCCTTTTGCATGTACGCATCACCCATATTGTAGGCCACCATGGCTTCGCCGATTTGGTGTTTTCCTTTAAAAATGGCTCCCGCTTCGGGGAGGTAATGGAGCACAGAATCGGGCTGACCAGATGCTAAGAAGTCGGCGCAGATGTCGGTGATGCAGACCGCGTAGCGCATTTCCGCACCGATAGATTGATAAAGTCTCGCGGCCCTGAACATCAGCTCTTTTGACTTGTCCACATCGTCCATGGAAGCGTAAATCGATGCCATTTCTTGGGTGGAAACGGCTTGCATTTCGACATCGTCAATTTCCCGTGCCAGGCGATCGGCTTCTGTATGGGCTTTCAGTGCTTCGGCATATTCACCTTTGTAAGAAAGGGCGACCCCCAGTGTAGAGTGCACGTCAGCAAGAAGCGCCTTGTCCCCACAGGCTTTGGCCATTTCTAGTGCACTCTTTGCGAGTTCTAGCGCTAGATCATCTTCTTCGTTGTAGATGTGAAAAGAAGCGCGGTATTTTATTGCTTTCGCTTCACCACAGAGATTTTTTGCTCGCTTGAAATCATCTGCGGCATCCACATAGAGCGAAATGACTTCTTCATCCCAATTACCTTGATCTTTTCGAATCTCTGCCAGCTCCAGCCGATACCGGCCTTTTGTCGTGTCATGCGGAGCTTCACTTATGGATGCAAGCGCTTCTTGGTAGAGAGCATCACAATTTTGGGAATCATCGCACTCGGCATAGATCGTAAAGCTAGCAGGGAGTTCTTGTCCCACTCCGGGAAAAGAAACACTAAGGATAAGAAAGGAAATGAATACGAGATCGCGCATAGGGTAGGGTTAGGCCTTAAAAGTAAGTGATTGGTTTTTATTGGTTTGAGTAGAATGAAATTTCGTTGAATTCAGCCCAATTCTAGACGGGAAATAAATTCGCTTAAAAAATGAGCAAATACGGTTTGTGTAAGCTTGAAATATTCCTATATTTGCGCTCCCAATTTAACAAGTAAAGCTTGTTAATCGGGGTGTAGCGTAGCCCGGTCATCGCGTCCCGCCATTGCGGGAAGGTCGCAGACCGAACTAGCTCCAGAGATAGAAATCTTTGGTAAAACGAAAAACTTACGGGGTGTAGCGTAGCCCGGTCATCGCGCCTGCTTTGGGAGCAGGAGGTCGCAGGTTCGAATCCTGCCACCCCGACAGAAAGCCTTCACAATAGTGAGGGCTTTTTTTATTTGATATAAATCCGAGCTTGCTCGAGATGATATCGAATAAAAAAGAACTTTGCGAATGTAATTAGCAAAAAGGCTTTCTGGATTTCCAAACTAGGAACAACACGATGAATTCGGGGTAATCCTGCCACCCCCACAAAAGCCTGATTCATTTGAGTCAGGCTTTTTTGTTTTAACATATTTCCATGGGTTCTTTCACCCATTTCATTTGCGCATTTCACTAGAATAGAAGCCGAGAGGAAGATTGTAGACCATTGTACTGGACTTGATTTGATAATCTGGGAAAATCACCCTGCCTGAGTCTTGATGAGCGCTGGTATTGGTTGGCTTAAAATCAAGTGGTTATCTTGTGTTGTCTTTTTAAAGACCCTCAACCAAAACAGGCTAACCAACCATGAAAGTAATTTTTACCGCAGATGACTTTGGGGCTGTACCAGCTATCGATCGGGCAGTAATTAATGCCGCGAAAGCTGGGAAACTCAACAGCGTGGCGGCCTTCTCAAACGCCAGACGCTCCATTATGAATGTGAAACAATTGGTCAAGGAAACGGCCAATACCGAGATCCCCGTAGAAATCGGGTGCCACTTGACCCTGACTTCGGGAAGGCCGATCGATCCACTTGCCGGACTAAACCATATGCTGCGCACCAAGAAGGATACGAGGTTTCGGGAGTTCTCGAAATTTAAATGTCCGAAGAAGAACAAAGTCACCGCATCCAAAAAGGCGGTAAAAGATCAAATCAAGAAGCAAATTCACAAGCTGGAGAAGGAAGCCGGTATTGTAGTAGCTCACTTGAGCTCTCATCACAACTCCCACTATTGGTTTGACCCGTACCTGGAAGCGCTCTGCGAAGTATCAGAAGAAACGGGCATTCCTATGCGGAACCCACTCACCGTGCCCGAGTGGAAGAATACCTGGTTTTATGAGCATCTGGCCAATAAGCTCCGGTGGAATGGTAACTCCCAGTTTGAGACAGACATCGGTACACGGATCGTCGATTACGAAGAAGAGATTGAAGAGATCGTTTCAAACTTCGATTTGAAGATGCCGAGCCTGTTTGACGCAAGCCACTATGGCCCACCGGCCCGAATCGGGAGTTCACCGAAAAAGATTGAAAAATGGACGGATAAGAAACTCAAAGGACTGAACGAATCTGTGAGTAGGATTGGTGAAGGAGATGTAGTGGAATACGTCGTTCACATTATACTCGACGATTACAACCGCCTCGATGAGTTCAAGGGTCAGTCTACGAGGGGAGCCTTTGCCTATTCGGGGATTGAGCGGAAGTACTACGACCGCCGAATGGCCGAAATGCGATCTATCATGAATTTCAAACTTCCGTCCAACGTCACGTTTGGGAGTTGGAAGGATCTAAAATAATTAGGATGAAGAAGCGAAATAAAGTGCGTATCCTTTCCATCGATGGGGGTGGCATCAGGGGGATTATTCCGGCAACCGTGCTGGTGTATATGGAGTCAGAGATTCAAAAGGCGACAGGCAATCCTGAAGCCAGGCTGGGAGAGTATCTCGACATGGTGGTAGGGACAAGTACCGGAGCCATTCTGGCTGCGCTCCTGCTTGTTCCAGGCACAAACGGAAAGCCAAAGTACACGGCTCAGGAAGCCCTTGATTTCTACGCAAAGCACGGAGAGGAGATTTTCAATAAGTCGAAGATCAGAGGGCTTATAGGTCAGCTGAGCAAGGCATCGAAGTTTAGCGAAAAGAACCTGGAGCGACTCTTCGCTGAAAAGCTGGGAGACAAAACCCTGGATAAGCTTCTAAAACCCTGTTTGATTACTTCTTACAATATGGGTGCGGGAGCTGCAGTATTTTTCAATAGCCGAGAAACAAAACCAGGAATGAAGGATTTCCTGCTCAGAGATGTGCTCCGTTCCACTTCAGCCGCACCGACCTATTTTGACCCAAAGTTTATTTCCGTCAATGGTAAGAAGATGGTCAACCTGGACGGGGGCGTGTTTGCCAATAACCCGGCTATGTGTGCGTACGCTGAGTGCAGGGGTACCAAGTTTGACAATTGGGAAGACGCCACCAATCCTAATAAGCCATTCCCAACGGCGAAGAACATGCTCATGCTATCGTTGGGGACAGGTGGGGGCTATATCGATCTGGAAAAGGCCCACAAAGCCAAAGGGTGGGGGCTGCTGACCTGGGCCAAGAAAACGCCCGATATCATGATGGATGGTGGGCTCGATACGGTCAATTATCAGGTGAAGAAACTATTTGAATCTCTGGAGCATGAGGAAGATCGAAAGAACTTCAAGCGTGTCGACTTTCCGAAACAAGCTTCGGGTGGACCACCGCCATATGCGGCGGACATGTCGGATGCAAGGGCGCAGAATATACAGCGTTTGAAAACCGCAGGAGGGATGGCGCTCGAAGATGCGTGCACGGCCAAGCCTGGGGAACATACCCTTGATAAATTCATAGAACTTTTAATAGATGAGTCATGAGTCGGATTATTCAAATAGCCAGCCATGAGCTCGGCGTATCTGAGATTAGCGGCAGCCAACACGAACCCCGAATAGTAGCCTACGCCCACGAGTCAGGTATGGAGTGGGTCAACAACGATGAGACGCCGTGGTGTAGCATTTTTGTCAATTGGGTTTGCCAAAAGGCCGGGCTGGCAAGCTCTGGCAAAGCAAACGCCAGATCGTGGACTCAAGTGGGGCAGACGGTAAGCGATCCAGAGCCTGGCGATATCGTCGTTTTCTGGCGGGAGAGTCCGCACTCCTGGAAGGGACATGTGGGTTTCTTTCTCGGTTTTTCGAAAGACCTATCGAAGGTGTATTGCCTCGGTGGTAACCAGGGCGACTCGGTGAGCATTGACGCCTACGATTCTGCTAAAGTGCTACGCTACCAGCGACTCGCCGATTCGGAAGTACTCGTAGCTCCAAAGCCCGTGCTCAAGCGCGGAAGTCGGGGGGAAGGAGTAGAGCAGCTTCAGCGCATTCTCAACCGCAAGGGCTACAACTGCGGCGACCCCGATGGAATCTTTGGGGCGAAAACGGAGAACGCACTCCGCCTTTTGCAAGCAGATTTTGAGCTACCGGTTGATGGGGTGTACAACGCTGCCGACCGAGATCGGGTGAAAGAGGTATTAAAGGAATAAGTTTGTGAAGATGAGTGAGCTCATCTTCGAGCAACGTACATCACGGATCAAACCAAAGCTTCACCACGTCGGTTCTGGATTCACCTGTGATGGAGCCGTGGCCGTAGCTCACGTAAATGGAGCCATTGAGTTCGACGCCAGCATGATCTCTGCGCCACTGTAGGTTGGTTGGGGTATCGAGCTCCACAGGGCTCCACTCCAAGCCATCTTCTGACCACCAGATCTCATTGTTCTCGTCACCGCTGATCACACACATCCCATAGAGGTAGGTGCAAACGGAGAATTTGTCGTTGGCAGTGAAGGGGACGTTTCTTAAGAACTGCCAAGTCGAGCCGTTAGTCGATTTCCAAATGCCAATGGCTGGTTCCTGATCATTCTCTCGCGTTTCGAATAGGTATATGGCGCCATCGACCACTACGGCATGCACTGCGCCGCTTTTCCATGCACTGTTGTCGGAGTCTTTGATTTTCTGCCAGTAGATACCGTCGTCATTGCTGACCCATACATCGCTGTACATGTTGCTACCGTTGTACCCACCCATTACGTAGAGCTTGTCGTTCAAACTTACGGCGGCGTGTTCTCTGCGGTTTAGATACATGGTTTCATCAGCAACCGAACCCGAATCTAATCGTGTCCAAATTTGCCCAAAAGAGCTTGTGTAGACACCCGATTGCCCGCCGGTGAAGACATAGAGCAAGTCTGCATGGGAGAGTGCCGTGTGTGTATTGGTTGGATCAAAGGGACCTTCACCAAAGGCCGTGTTTTCTGAGAGTGTCGTCCAAGTCTCACCGTTTGCGCTTTCGTAAACGTCGTTTCCAAATCGCCACGTGCCATCTTCATTGGCCCTACCACCGATGTCGTAGAGTTTGTCGTTGTGGCTAACCATGACGTGTCCGAAGCAGCCACCAAACTCCAGGCCTGTTCCGCTGCGAATTGCAGAGCTGACAATCTGCGAACTGGCAGGAATACTCTGACCTGTGGACCCCTCGCTAGCCGTGGTCAGCTGTCTGGTTTCCGATTCAACAGCATTTCCTTTTTCATCCATTCCTAAAACTGACCAATCGTAAGTCGTGGATGGCTTGAGCCCTTCTTCAACCTGAATTGTATTTTGAATGGTAGGATAGGTTTGGTAACTGCTCGCATCGCTAATTTCTTTCATGATTAGCAGGTATTCGTAAGACCCCGGCTCAGGTAGAGACTCCCAACTAAACTCGGATGTTTGGGGTACAAAATTGGTGATCTCATTCTCGGGCGATGTCAGCGATAGTTCCGGCGGTAAGGGGTTGGTTTCGACATTTGATGTAACGAAAGAAAAGGTCTCCTCACAAGCTTTTATTTCACCTGTACCCACTACTCTGGCCGTCACGATCCATTGATACTCTGTGTCGGGATCAAGCGCAGTTGTGAGCGTTACAAAAGGCTTCTCGGATGTGATGACCATTCCGGTGAAAAAGGACTCGCCCGCCTCTGTGATGCTCACTTCATAGACCACTTCGGCATCCAAACCATTGATAAAACCACGGGATGGTTCCCAAACCAGGGTTGGCTTGAGGCTAACATCCTTCGCACCATTTTCAACCTTTTGAAGCACAAAGTTGGTTAAGGTTACGATGTCGACTGGACCATCATCATCATCTGGTTCCGGATCACAGCTGTAGACGAAGGCGGCAAGCGACAGAATGAATACGGCGAGAAGGCCACTGAATTGGAATTTTGTCTTTGGTGATGGATGTACTGGGGAGGGCATTAGTGAAAGGTTGTTGGTTTACAGGGCAATATAATGATTTCAAGAGGATTGAAAGGGGGGCAGGATTGCAGAGCTGTCGACAATACTATGTAATAACATTGCACTTGTCATAAGTCACTTCGATCGACCAGAGGGAGCATCAGTGGTATATCGAGAAATGGCTGAATACCTGAGCACCCGGACGGTTCTCGATACAACCGTGACGTTCATTTCATTTGCTCACGGTTACCCTAAAGATTGCTGTCTGGGCTTTGGCTCGAACTGACAGATTATTAAATTGATATAAACTCTGTTGAGTCCCTGATCAAGGCTCGGTAGTAAGAGGATGGGGTATCAAACAGCCCATAAAAAAAGGAGCCGAGGCTCCTTCTACTAAGAAATTTTTGGTTTATCCGATTTTAAGCACCTTCTCGATACATCGCTGATTCACTGACTCGCCTTTCAGTTGGTCAGCACTGCTAAGCAGCTCCCTTTGGTCGATCAGCGATACTCGAAGTGACTACAAATAAGCACACTGACTAAAATGTTGTTCTGGATTATTCTTCGATTTCGAAGTCCAGGATTTCGATGTCGTTGTGGTGCTTTTTATCCTTCCAGACGATGGCATCAACTTCAACTTGTTCGAAGTCGATTTCGGTCATTTCGTGGCCCTTGTTGTCGCTCACGTCGAGTACGTACATGATGTTTGAAACATCAGAGTACAGAAAGTGCTCACCGCGATGCTTCATGTGTTTCAAGTCCTTACGGATATGTTTCACATCCTTTGCTGACATCCCTGGACTAATATCGTATTGGTCTCGGTGACCCTTGTGAGTGTATGCCACGGATACGATCTCACCTGTGCGAGAGTCGTGCACTACTTCGATGGTTCCTTTTTCCTTTCCGTGACTATTGTACGCCGTGATTGTTTCGGTTTCGGAAATTGGCACAGTGGCTAGGGCGATTTCCACTTCCAATGGTTCCCCAGCAATGTAAGTGGCAGGCTTGATACGCTCTTTAAATTCGTCGTGCGAAATGGGTGCTGGTGTGGTTTTTGTCTCCATCGGCTCTACTTCGCTTGCTTCTGCTGAAGCTTCTTCCGATTCAACGGGTTCCGGAGCTGGCTCATCATTGTGAAGACTTACATCTCCAAATCCAGTTTCGTGTACCACCCAGGCTTCGTGTACTTCTTCTTCAACGGGTTCGGCAACAACTTCTTCAACAACAACTTCTTCTTTAGGCTCATTCGATGAGCAGGCGCTCAAGAAAACTACAGCTGCACAGGCTCCGAAGATGGATTTGCTCATTCTAGGTAATTTCATTTTTATTGGTTTAGGGTTACGGTTGGGGTTAAATATACGGAATGGGGAGTTGATAATTGACAATGGACAAAACTTCTGAAATCGAAAAGGTCTGGTTATAAAGGCACCACGCTGTCGCCGAATCCGCCTGCTCCTACGCTACAGCTCCGGCGACACGCGGTCAGGCGGAGTAGGAGGACTTGCTCTTGTCCGCCTGCGCCACCGCTAGAGCCTTCCATCGGTCGCCACAGGCTTGCCGTCGGCACGGCGCAGAGTAGCTTCGGCGCTCTCGGAAAGCTAAGGCGGCACGCGGTTAGTGTAGGAGCCACAAAGGCTCGAAGGGCACAGAGCTACACGAAGGTTCTCTTTGTGGGGCGTTGGGTTTATCTCAAGTGGTTGTATCAGTTGTGTTTACTCGATTACAAGGCTAAGTGAAGTGCTGGCTTCGCTGGTGAGTAGGTTTAGGATATAGGTGCCAGGTGAAAGGGTCGATAAGTCGAGCTGGGTTTTGGAGTCGCCGGTTGCGAATTGCAATACCTGGCGGTTTACGCGTTTGCCGTCCAGACTGAAGACTTCAACCCGGGCGCGGAAGTCGTGTAGGGCGTTGGAAATTTCAAGGGTGACAAGTCCGTCGGTGGGGTTGGGGTAAACGCCCACTGTAGCTGGGAATCCGTGGTTGTGGTCGTCAAGCCCGACAATGGTCGAGAGATCGGCGTGGTCTGATGAAGCTCTGATCGGCACGGCTAATTGGGCTGCAGTAGCCAAGGTAGCTTTGACCACATCGGTCAGAAAGCCCATGTGGAGGGAGTCGATCACGTCGTTGGGCGTGTGGTAATTCTGGTTTCGGAACTCAGATCCGTCGGTGAGCATTACAGCTTGGTAACCGGCATCCCAGAAGGTAGAGTGATCGCTGCGCCGCAGGTCTGGAGCAATGGTGCCATTGCCAGGAACGGCTACGGAGATCACCCGCAAGTCGGGTACGTAGGTGGTAGCCGCCGACTCATAGGCCGAGATAAGTGGATTGGAGTCGACATTTCCAACTACGGTTATAAAGTTGCCACGGAATTCGTCATCGACAACTTGGGCCGTAGCTTCGGGGAAAAGAATCCCAAAGCCCTCGGGAAGGGTCTGAGAATAGGGTTGGTCGGAGTAGTAGCCGATCATCTCAAAGTTGAGCACACCTTCGAGCTCTTCATAGGGCTTTATTCCGTTCAGGTTGTAGCGGTAGCTCCCGATCAGGCCGAGTTCTTCGGCATCGAACCCGATGAAGCGGATGGAGTGTTCGAATTGGTACTGAGAGAGTACGCGCAAGCATTCGAGCACACCTGCCACGGCAGTGCCATTGTCGTCGGCGGCTGGGCTCCCTGGTACACCGTCGAAGTGGCCGTCAATGATGTAGGTCACGGCTTCGTCTTTGGCGCCGGGCTTGCGACCCAGGATGTTTTTCATCAGGGTGCTTTCGTAGGTGAAATTGTGGTCTTCGGTTTGGAGTTGGGCATCGGTGAAGGCATCGGTGATGTATCCCCGCACATCTTCAAGGGCCGCTGGAGCGGTGATGTGGTGTCGCTCACCCACAACATCTTCGAGGTAGGAGAGAATCTGATTTTCGTCTATGGCATCCACCATTTCCTGGATGGAGACTTCGAGATGATCGCTTGCGAAGAGTTTGATCTGGACATCGGCTATGCTTCCACCCAAATTGGCGTAAGACCAAGTCAAGGTCAGGCCTTCGGCGGGAGCTATTTCATCGCCCACGGTACCCGAAACCGATTCAGCTACTTCAAAATACTCTCCACCGTCTTCCGAAAACTTAAGCCATACTTCGCAGTTGTCGGCAGCGGCGAGGTTGTAGTTGATGGTTACTTCTTCTTCTACTTGGTCTACTTCCACCGAGGTGATTTGGATAATGGGCAAGGTGTTTTGGGAAAAGCTAGTAAGGGAAAGGGAGAAGGCGATCAGGGTCAAGATGTTTTTCATGTTGCTGGGTTTTGGTAGCGGTCTCTAAGATAGGGAATTCCGACTTGTCCGCCTACTCCGCTAAGGCGGACAAGAGCAAGAGTGAGAGCAAGTCCTCCTACGTTAACCGCGTGCCGCCTTAGCTCCAGCGGTGGCGCAAACTTCGGCGGACAAGAGCAAGAGCAAGAATGAGAGCAAGCTGAAGCGAAAAGCGAAAGTGCTGACAACGACGAAGGGAGCTGAAGCTGAAAGCTGAAGTACTGACAACGACGCAGGAGTTCGTCAGTATTCGTCAGTAAGTGAGAGCAACAATGAGAGCAAGAGCAAGAGCAAGTCCTCCTACGTTAACCGCGTGCCGCCTTAGCTCCAGCGGTGGCGCAAACTTCGGCGGACAAGAGCAAGAGCGACAATGAGAGCGAGCTGAAGCGAAAAGCGAAAGTGCTGACAACGACGAAGGAGTTCGTCAGTAAGTGAGAGCAAGAGTGAGAATGATCGGGCTAGGTTAGGGGCGTTGCTGTGCTGGAAAGCAGTGAAAAATGAAAAACTATCCACCTCCGCGCTAAAAGCTGCTACTGTGGATGAAAAAGTGAAAAATTGACTCAATGTTGAATGCGGTAAATACCAAATACTGGCAGGCCCGTTGGGACGCGCTGTGGGTAACGGGATGAACAGCCTTAGAGCTATGTGCGGTAGGTACTATCTGTGTAGTGGAGATAGTTTTCCGATAGGAATCAGGTGATAATGTACTTTACAAATTCTAAAAGATCGGGAATGTGGGGCTGGAGGATTCTGTTTTGTAGTGGTCTATATTGATCTGGTTGAACTTGATGGTTAGTTGTGGATTTTTCTGTTGGTTCTCGATTAAGGAGGTTGATTAAAATCGTTTTTTATTTATCTCCCTTTTGTCTTGCATCGCCGTCGGCAAGCCTTGCTCCTCCGCTGAAGCTGCGGCGGCACGCGGATGGCGGCCGATGGATACAAAAGGGACAAAAAATCAGGGCTGTAATTTTATTTCTTGAAACTCTAGAAAACACTCCAGCACCTTACCCAACCCCGTTGAATAATCAACAACTTCGTGAAACGTACTATACTTCTGCTCAAGATGTAATAATGGAATGAACGAATTATCTCAGTTAATAAATTGAAGTTGATTCGCGGCT
>JAUICL010000005.1 GCA_030427905.1 Bacteroidia bacterium | reverse complement strand
CTCCAGCACCTTACCCAACCCCGTTGAATAATCAACAACTTCGTGAAACGTACTATACTTCTGCTCAAGATGTAATAATGGAATGAACGAATTATCTCAGTTAATAAATTGAAGTTGATTCGCGGCTTAAGAAGAAGGTCAGCAATGAAATAGTGGTCCACGGAAGGAGCCGATTCAACCAGGGCAGACTCGTCCCGAAATGCTTCGGGATTTCCGCATCTTCCTTCGTCAGAAGCTCCAAGAAACGGCATTAGCGAAAGCATAGCTTTCGATGCCTGACCTCTGCAAGGGTGCGGCGGACTTCCGTTTATTTCTGAGTTTCTAAGAGAATAAAATTAAGGCCGAAATTTGGCTCACGACTATCATTGCGAATGGTCTGATTTAAACTCTGCAAGCTGTGAGCCAATTGGACCCAGTGCCGAGAAATTGCATGGCCATATGGCCTTTATCGGCCTTCATGGTTCGAAAACGGGGAGCCGTTAACAGATTCGAAAAGTGGTCGTTGATTGAAAGTTTGATGTTTAGGCTGGATTCTCTTGAATGCTGTAATTCCAATATAATAGCAGGCCCGTAGAGACGCGCTGTGGGTAACGGAGTATGGAACTTTACGACAGTGTGCCGTAGGTACTACCTGTGTAGTGTAGATGGTTTTCCGATAGGAATCAGGTGATAATGTACTTTATAAATTCTAAATGATTGGGAATGTGGGGCTGGAGGATTTTGTGTTGTGGTGGTCTATATTGATCTGGTTGAACTTGATGGTTAGTTGTAGATTTTTCTGTTGGTTCTAGACTACGTAGATGGAGTAAAACCGTTTTTTTTTCTCTCCCTTTTGTCTTGATACAAAAGGGACAAAAAATCAGGGCTGTAATTTTATTTCTTGAAACTCTAGAAAACACTCCAGCACCTTACCCAAACTCGCGAACGGTATTAGCGGAAGCAGAGCTTCCGATACCTGAGCTCAGGCATGGGTGCGGCGGACTTCCGTTTGTTTCTGAGTTTCTAAGAGAATAAAATTAAGGCCGAAATTTGGCTCACGACTATCATTGCGAATGGTCTGATTTAAACTCTGCAAGCTGTGAGCCAATTGGACCCAGTGCCGAGAAATTGCATGGCCATATGGCCTTTATCGGCCTTCATGGTTCGAAAACGGGGACCCGTTATCGGATTTAAAAAGTGGTCGTTGATTGATGGTTTGATGGTTGGGCTGGAATAAGTTATATGTGGTGGTTACTTCATAAGAGCAGTCCTGTAGGGACGCGCTATGGGTAACGGAGTATGGAAGTTTACGACAGTGTGCCGTAGGTACTATCTATGCTTTGGAGACAGGTGCGTGAAAGAATCAGCCTAGTGAAATGGTTTGAAGTATCTATATTGGCCGCGCTTTTCCCCGGCCCTGAAGGGGGGACCGCGCACTTTCCAAATTCCAATGAGACGGGAGCCCGAAAGAATCTGGCCAAAGAAATAGTTTGAAGTACCTATATTGCCTGCATGTATCCGAAAGAAAAGTACGAAGCGCCTAAAGGGGTGAGACCAAAACTACCAGAGTTTAATTGGGGTCCCACCTTCTCCACCTGCCCGCGTGTCACCGGAGCTGCAGCGGAGGAGCAGGCGGATTCGGCGGATGAAAGGTTTAATTGTCATCGTTGCGATGGTTCTCGCGATAGTCGGGATGTATATCTATCAGACGTATTTTTAAGTAGAAGGTGTTTAACTCACAGAGGGGCTATTAGCGTCGAATTAAGAGAGGAGATGAGTCATTGGCCTCGGATATTTGGTTGACCAAACTCTCAGCACTGAATAGAATTGGTTATTCAAGAGCCGCAGTCCTGTAGGGACGCGCTATGGGTAACGGGGTATGGAAGTTTACGACAATGTGCCGTAGGTACTACCTGTGTAGTGTAGATGGTTTTCCGATAGGAATCAGGTGATAATGTACTTTATAAATTCTAAATGATTGGAAATGTGGGGCTGGAGGATTTTGTGTTGTGGTGGTCTATATTGATCTGGTTGAACTTGATGGTTAACTCTGGATTTTTCTGTTGGTTCTCAATTAAGGATGTTGATTAAAACCGTTTTCTTTTCTCTTCGTTTTTCCCGTAGATGAAAAAGAAGCAAAAAATCATTTGTTTTCGAAAGTTGATCTTCTGCTTCTCTTTCTTGAATATAAGAGAAGCGCCAGACCGGCCGACAAAAGAGATCCGCTCCAAAGTCGACTTCCACTTCTATCGGCCTTCATGGTTCGAAAACGGGGACCCGTTATCGGATTCATAAAATGGGAGTCATTCAAAGGGCCTTGAAAGTTGATGTTGGTGAACAGAGTGAATTCAGTGCTTTGGTTGGGTGTGAGTCGGGTGATATTTGTACCCATACAGCAGTCCCGTAGGGACGCGTTATGGGTAACGGGAGAAGAGCCTTAGAGTTATGTGGCGTAGGTACTACCTGTGTTTTGAAAAGTTAAGTGATGATACACCACGCGATACGCTCTGCTAATCGCGCGGTAGCGATTTGAACTTACAGTCGTTTATTTGATATAGTCGATGATGTGGAGCGGGGCGTAGGTTTTGTTTTGGATGGGGAGGTAAGTATCTAGGGTGCCGATATTGAATTGAAGGGCGATGGCGATGAGGTTGTTTGACTTGAAGAGTGGCATGTCGAAGGTAGCGGGTTGGGAGCTGGACTCCCGGGGGATGGTGAAGCTGTAGTTGATGACATCATCGATGGTTTGTTGGGGTATATTGACTTTGAGTGATGTCACGATAACATCGAGAATAGATGCTTCGAAGGGCCATTTGATGGATGTGCTGGGGTTTTGGATGGAAATGGTGAGCTTTTCTTTTGTCTCGGTCGTGATTTTAGGTTCGGATTTCCAAGTAGAAATACCTATGGGGTTGAATACGAATCGGCGTAGGTTTGATACGGCGTCTGGGGTGGGTTTTTTGTTGCCTAGCCGGGCGGTGTGATCGAGTTTGTTGAGCTTGTTGAGCAGGCCGGTGAGCCGCGCGTATGCATCTTCGGATTGGTGCTGCGGACTTGTGGCTTCGATGAACCCGTAGTAAATAGCTCGGGCAAATTTGGAGGCCCTACCGAATTGGTAAGACTGGTTCCAGGAGTTTTTATAGGTTGTATTCTTCTCCCTACGGAGCCGTTCCGAATCGAATCCACCGGGAAGTGAAATGATATCCTTGCCGTTGCGGCGCTTGCCGACAAATTCGCCTAGTTTTCCTCTAAATCTGACTGTACCTGTGATCTTTGCCATCGCCTGTTCTTTAATGGATTTGTAATCGGTCCCCTTAAGATACGCAATAATAGAACGGGTGTCAAGGGGTTTGTAGTATGGGGTAAGTGTATTAAGTGCCTGCGCTAAAGGATAGTACGCGATTAGGTGTGGGTGCGAGTAAGGTACGTGTTAGGTACGGGTGTGTACAGGATTAGGTGCTTGTATGTCCGCCTTTTGACCGCCACGTGACCGCCATAGAACCGCCTTAAGACCGCCTTAGAGGGAGAGGCAATTGATAATTGATCCTCCTACTCCGCCTGAGGCGGATTCGGCGGATGAATGGGGATTTGCGATCGGGCTAGGCTAGGGGCGTTGCTGCGCTGGTAGGCAGTGAAAAATTAAAAACTATAAGTGAAAAATTGACTCTATGTTGAATGAGGTTATTACCTATTACTGGCAGTCCTGTAGGGACGTGCTGTGGGTAACGGAATGTAAAGCCTTAGAGCTATGTGCCGTAGGTACTACCTATGTTTTGGAGACAGGTGCGTGAAAGAATCAGCCTAGTGAAATGGTTTGAAGTATCTATATTGGCCGCGCTTTTCCCCGGCCCTGAAGGGGGGACCGCGCACTTTCCAAAATCCAATGAGACGCAAGCGAGAAAGAATCAGACTAGTGAAATAGTTTGAAGTATCTATATTGGCCGCGCTTTTCCCCGGCCCTGAAGGGGGGACCGCGCACTTTCCAAATTCCAATGAGACGCGAGCCTGAAAGAATCTGGCCAAAGAAATAGTTTGAAGTACCTATATTGCCTGCATGTATCCGAAAGAAAAGTATGAAACGCCTAAAGGGGTGAGACCAAAACTACCAGAGTTTAATTGGGGATCCACCTTCTCCACCTAACCGCGTGTCGCCAGAGCTTGAACGGAGGAGCAGGCGGATTCGGCGGATGAAAGGTTTACTTGTCATCGTTGCGATGGTGCTCGCGATAGTCGGGATGTATATCTATCAGACGTATTTTAAGTAGAAGGTGTTTAGCTTGAAGGAGCCATGCCCGTAGATTGAGAAGGGCTTTTGGTGAGAACGTAAATAGCTTACGTTCTGCGCTTGTTTATTTGAGATATGGAAACAAGAAAAATGATCTCCAAAGACTACTTGAGCCTGGAGTGGAGTGCCTATTTCGCGTCTTATCACTGGGATTATATCATCTTGCGAGATAAGGATCCGTGGGAAGTGTATTACAGAAAACTGTCTTTTGGGATGCCTACGATACCACCAGAAGCTGCATTGACTCATATCA
Source organism: Bacteroidia bacterium (assembly GCA_030427905.1). Taxonomy (GTDB): domain Bacteria; phylum Bacteroidota; class Bacteroidia; order Flavobacteriales_D; family Cryomorphaceae; genus CBDDKU01. The sequence goes on along the minus strand of JAUICL010000005.1, from coordinate 195,353 downwards.
ACGATACCTGGGGGTGGGAGCCTGTGAAAATGGATGTGAGCAAACTTGAGAAATACCTAAAGACCAGAGCAAAGCCGGAGACATGGAAGAACATTACACGGCGTTTTTACGAAACACATGATGTGATGGGGATTTGCGATGGTCCTTGTTTGAGTATTGAATTCATTAAACCCAATGGCCGGAAGAAAGAAGTGGGTTATTTACTCCACGAGTTCCCTGAAGAGTGGCACCCTTCCTACCAAAAGGCGTGTAGGCTTATGCGGTATTTGCAGCGGTATGGGAAGAGAGGGAAGAGTGGATGGTCCGCCTTTGCCGCCTCAGGCGGATTCGACGGATAATCCACCTTCGCCGCCTGAGGCGGATTCGGTGGGTAAAACTGGGTTGTGGGGTGAGTGTTGAGTACCTAACTTCTGGCCGAGATGGTAGGATGGAGGGAATTTAGGGTGAAAACACGGTGGAGAACGAAGGGTGGGTGTTTTAATTTGGGCGGTGTTTGACTGTTCAAATTACCAAGAATCCGTAGATTGTTGTGCATAATTTAGTTTGTGAGTGAATGAGTGTGGTTGTATCGTGTTGAAATTTTTGTTCTTACCAATGGTAAGAAATTGAGAATGGTTTGATCGAAAGGAATAGATACATTATGAGTGTACCTAGGAACAAATACAAAATATCAGAGAGACCCTTTGAGCGTTTCAAAGCCCTTATAAAACTCGGGGTTCTTGTTGCTGTATTGTTGGCTAACGTTGCTATTGGGCAAGAGTTGTATGTTGGAGACTTGCATAAAATGTGTAAAATGGAGAATTGGGATGGTGCAAACCGATATTTGCTCAATAAAGGGTGGGAGTATTACGAATCCGAAAAAGGGACATCATACGAGTATGATATTATCACCTACACTTTCGGGAGAGATGAGTATAATAACAAAGCGACAGGGTGGCTCCATCTTTATGCATTTCAAAATATTCCGAGTAAGATTAGTTATAGCATTTTTTCAAAGGATCACTATGCGAAGATTTTAAATACATTACCTAAGCTTGGATATAAGTTGGATCGAAACGAAGTTATGGACGATCGGATTAGAGCATCTTATGAGAATGATAGTTTTATTCTTCAGATTCTGACGGCAAAGTTCGAAGACGAAGACTATACATTTAGAGACAGAACAGTCACGGGATATACTTTTATAGTAACCGAGAAATCAAGTATATATGACCCAGATAATGGTTTGAAGCAAGAGTACTATGATTCGGGTAATCTTCAAGTTGAATATCATATGAAAGATGGAGAGATACATGGTTCTTTTACAGTATATTATCCAGATGGACAGGTCAAGAGAAAGGGTAGTTATAGTCATGGGTTTGAAGATGGTGAGATTGTTGAATACGATGAAAATGGTGAAATCACGACTATATATTCAATGCTTGAAGGGAGGAAGGATGGCGTGTACAAAGCCTATGAGAACGGCAGAATTTCCGTTACCAAGAAATATGTGGATGGATATTTGAATGGGCCATATTCGGAAGTCGTATATGATGATGATAGTGGAGATGTGATTGCAACATATGAAGGAAATTATTCCAATGACAACGAGCATGGTTTGTGGCAAATTATTGTAATGAAAGATGATACTGAACGAGTTATTTCATTTTGGAATTATGAAAATGGACTTCTGAATGGTGAGTTTATGAAGCCTGAAGGAGATACCTTGATTGTAGGAAGTTATAGAGATGATAAATTGCATGGACGATACAGGGAGTATTTAGATTTCAACCACCTTATGATAGGAGGAATAATAAATACAGATACGACGGAGCTAGATATTTTAGCTCGTGGAAGCTATCACTTTGGCGATAAATCAGGAAAATGGCAGTACTATAGCCTTAGTGGGGATTTAATTCGTGAGGGGCGTTACGAAAAGGGGTTAAAAACGGGAGAGTGGAATTATTTCCATACTCATGTTATGGATATGAATCAAGAAAAGTATGCCTTTTCAGGCAAACTATATCTCACTGAAACATACCTTAATGGAGAACTCCACGGACCGCGTGTTAGATTATCGGAAGTTTTTGAAGAAAGCTATCCGTGCAAAGATGATGTAAAAGATCGGCACTCCATTGATACTTGCTACAGTTTGCAATATATCCAATACGAAGAGATAGCAAATTACAGTCATAATGAACTAGACGGATCATATTCTTTAGAAGACTCATTAGGTAATTTACTTGAAACAGGAAATTACTTGCAAGGTCTTAAACACGGACTCTGGAAAGAGGTTACTTACAATGACGAATTTGGCTACTTCAGTTTGGAAGGAACATATTATAATGGAAAGAAGAATGGGAAATGGGAAGAGTCGTCAATAGCCGGACGACTACTTAAATCAAGTATGTATTCCGATGATCAACTCCATGGAAGTACTATTTATTATAATGATTTAGGGAAACCCAAAAAGGCGTTTGTTTATCGGTTCAATACACTAAAAGAAATTAGCTATTACAACACTGAAGGAACTGAAAAGACCTTTCAGTTTGTTTTACAAAAGGAAACATACTCAATCGGTGATACTTGGCGGCGAATTGATTTCCACTCGACAGGTGTTGAAATGCAAGATTTTGTTCTGAAGAAATACTTAATTGAAAACTCAGGAGGATTAGAGCAGGCATTGTTGAAATATGTAAACCTAAACCTAGAATCATCTCACTGCCCAAGGGAAGGGCTATATGAATTATCTGACTCCAACGGTAAAAAACTAGTTACTGGGCAGTATTCAAGTGGTAAAAAGATAGGTGAATGGAAGTTCTTTTTCTATAGTCAAGGTGTAAAGATGTTCGTTCAGATGAAATCTGGTGAGTTCTCTACTGAGAGATATTTTGACTTGGATGGAAACCCATTTTCTGGAGAGTTTGTGTTAGTGAATGAAGAAGACCAAATAAAAGAAGTTCGAAATATTAAAGATGGTCTTCGGCATGGTAAAACAAAATTTATAGATACACGAACGGACGAAGTGACAAGCTTTCAAAAGTACAAAGATGGGGAACTGAAAGAGTAGCCTTCTAAGTTGGTACGTTTGAAACTCAAATTACACCTTGATGGTTTTTTTCTAAGAATGATGAAGTGGATGATCAATTTAAGAATCAACATATGCTCAGAAGTTTTTTCTGTTTTTTCGTTTTAGTTCTCTTGGTTCCACTTAATTTAAGTGCTCAGGAATATGAAGAACATGGCATCGATTCTTTTTACAAGAAAATAGAGCTGGATGATGGTGCTCTTGATGAAGACGGGGACGAAATAGATTTCATTTTTTATGAAACTAAAATCGAAGAAGGACAATACGAGATTGAGATTACCGATGGACCTGGTGATCTTTACGAGGTGAAAGGAACTGACTATTTCATCAAGTTTAGATTTTACTATGGATATGCCGGATATGGTGATGAAGGGGTTTTAGATGTTGGTATTTCAGCTTGGTCTAGTACATTTTACAAAAAGGAATAAACATTTATGGTTACTGGTTTAAAGCTTCAAAGTTGGATTTGTACCACGCGCATGTTTATCACAGTGCCTATGTTGCTTTGCGCCCAAATGTTGAGTGCACAGGTATTTAGTGGTTGGAAGTCATTTGAAACACTAATTGAGTACGAAGGTCAAAGATTTTTGATGGACAATGTCTATGAAGTCTCATCCACAAATGCCGATACACTGATAGTGGAGAAGCTAATAAAGGAAGTCGATAGTGATGAAGGATTTATGTTTGTCCTGATGGCGTATAAGTACAATGACAATTACGGCGTAGTCATTACAACGTTTAGTGCTCAAAACTTTGAGAAATCGATCCATAAGTATAGAAATGTTCACTTAAGCTATTTGCAGCTTTCAGAATTGAACTCGAAGTTTGAAGAATTGGCCAAACAAATTTCGCAAACCCATGTCCAACTCTATCGATTTAATGAAAGCATGATTCTGGAAACTGGAGACGAAGGGTTTGGACCTTACTATAGGTTATGGACCCATTCAGAATCAAGACACACATTTAGTGATAATAAATGGCAGAAAGCTATGGGGCAGTTTGAAAAATTTATGGATGAGAATTAATAAAATGAGATTTATGCTGAGCTATATGTATTTTCTTCGTGTCTGGTTCGTACTGATAGTGACGTGCTTATCGTATTATGGGCAATTAAATGCACAAACCCCATGTCCTGCAAAAAATGGAATTTACGAGTCCTATACTGTTGCGGTACAGGAAGTTCGAAATTTCAAGTTCACCTATTCAGATATTGCTGACTTTTCTAAAAGTTCTTGGTTGGAATCAGCTGAATTCTATTCATGTAACTCAAGTACAGGATATCTAATTGTAAATCTCAAATCTGGCCGAAGCTTTATTCATTTTGATGTACCGAAAGAAACATGGAACGCTTTTGTAGCTTCAAGTTCATTTGGTGGGTTCTATAACAGAACCGTAAAGGGAAGGTACAGGCTTTTGCTGGCTCCGTAGGGGTCATGCCGTTAGCATTTATATGCTATTTAGTCCTTGAACGTAAACGTATGTGAAGTCTATTTACAATTCTCTAAGCCTTTTACAGAGACGACAAGGATTTCATGAAACTAGGAATATTAAATTAGCCTGTTCGGAAGTGTTTTAGGGTGTAAAAACGGTGGAAAATGAATCCATGTCATCTTACATTTATCTTGTCCTACAGGGGCTTGGATAACTGAATTTCCAATTTAGTAGACTATGACTATTATTCACGTTTTGTCAATACAGGGCTATAAAGGTAGTGGAGGGAGATTTTATGATATGGAAGAACCGCTCCTACCCGTAAACTGGCCATTGACTGCTCTCGGAGCTATTTTGTTATTGGTCGGATTTCTTTGGGTTACAGGATTCAAAAAGAATGATAAAGCCAGTATGCCTGGTTGTTTAATTATGGGAGTAGGAGGTTTATTGCTTTTTCCTCTATTAACCTGGATTTTTGCTGGAATAAGGATTCTAGTCGGTGTGGTGATTGGAATAGTTGTTCTTGCCTTTATAGCATTCGGAATATATTCTATCTTTAAAAAGTGAGATTTTCAATAGATCACGTTAATTAATGGGTAACAGGTTGGCGCTTTTTTGCCTTCTTGAAAATAATGTGATTTGAGTTCGAAGCTATTAATGAACCAAAAATACTAAGCCGAATACATGGCCAAAAAAACATCAAATAAATCAATGGAAGAGCAGCTTTGGGAAGCAGCCAATAGACTGCGGGGAACCGTAGAAAGCTCAGAATACAAGCACGTAGTACTCGGCCTAATATTCCTAAAATTTGCCAGCGATAAGTTTGAAGATCGCCGGCAGGAACTCGTTGACGAAGGGAAAGAAAAGTACTTGGAGATGAAAGAGTTCTACAATATGAAGAACATCTTTTTCCTTCCTGCTGAGAGTCGGTGGACCCATATTATGACCCATGCCAAGCAGGACGATATTGCCCTGATTATCGATAGCGCCCTGCATACCATTGAGAAGAACAATGACCAGCTCAAAGGTGCCCTTCCCGACAATTATTTTTCCAGGCTACAAATGGACCCCAGTAAGTTGGCGGCTCTCCTGGACACCATAAACAATATTGACACCACTGGCGATGAAGAAGAAGATGTGGTAGGACGTATTTACGAGTATTTTCTCGGGCGATTTGCCGCTGCAGAAGGTAAGGGCGGGGGTGAATTCTACACCCCGAAGTCTATCGTAAAGCTCATAGCCGAAATGCTTGAACCCTACAAAGGGAAGATTTACGATCCATGTTGTGGTTCGGGGGGGATGTTTGTGCAAAGCATGGAGTTTGTCAAGAGTCATCAGGGCAATACCAAGGATATTTCGGTTTATGGACAAGAGTTTACGGCGGTTACGTATAAACTGGCCAAGATGAATCTCGCTATTAGAGGAATGACGGCCAACCTGGGCGAAGTGCCCGCCAATACCTTTTTTAAAGATCAGCATCCCGACTTAAAGGCCGATTATATTATGGCCAACCCACCATTTAACCAGAGTAAGTGGCGAGAGAAGAACGAGTTGGAAGATGATGCGCGCTGGGCAGGGTTTACCACTCCCCCCGTTGGGAATGCCAACTATGCCTGGATCTTGCATATGGTGAATAAGCTAAGTGAGCATGGAACGGCAGGCTTCGTGTTGGCCAATGGTTCTATGAGCTCCAATACATCTGGCGAAGGACAGATCAGAAAAGAGCTTGTAGAACGCGATATGGTTGATTGTATGATTGCTCTCCCGGGTCAACTTTTCTATACCACGCAGATCCCCGTTTGTCTTTGGTTTATGACCAAAAACAAGAAGGAGAACAAGCAAATGGGCTACCGCGACCGAAGCGGCGAAACCCTGTTTATTGATGCGCGGAATATGGGAACGATGATAGACCGGACCCAAAAAGAACTCACTCAAGAAGATATTTTAGCTATTGCGGGCACTTATCACTCATGGCGAAATGGGGATGGCACATCGAGTGCCCCGCAAGAAAGGGGCGTGTATGGAGATGTGGCAGGGTACTGCAAATCGGCTACCCTTGAAGAAATCAAAGCCAACGATTATGTGCTTACTCCTGGCCGTTATGTGGGCGTAGCCGAAGAAGAAGACGATGGAATTCCCTTTGAAGAGAAAATGGAGGAGTTAACAAAAATGCTTAAAGAGCAAATGTCCGAAGCTAAAGAATTTGATGTTGCCATTCTTGATAACTTGAAAAGATTGGGATATGAGTGAGTGGAAGATACATACAATCGATCAATTAAAGTCACCTCGTAAAAATGCAATTGCTATGGGGCCTTTTGGTTCCAGAATTAAGAAAGAAAATTTTGTATCTGAAGGTGTACCAGTAATAAAAGGTCAAAATTTAAATGGCGATTTTCTCCTTGAGGATAGTTTTGACTTTCTTACTGAAGAAAAGGCTGACGAGTTAAAAAGTTCAAATGCTTTTAGGGGAGACCTTGTCATAACACACCGAGGAACTATTGGTCAGGTTGGACTAATTCCTAGAAATAGTAAATATTTGCGTTATGTCGTTTCGCAAAGTCAACTTAAAGTTTCGCTGAATCAGGATTTAGTTTTTCCTGAATTTGTTTATTATTTCTTTAAGACAAGAGTTGGTCAATATCGATTATTGATGAACTCATCCCAGGTTGGAGTGCCGGCGATTGCAAGAGCTTCGACATCCATCAAATCAATCGAAATAAGGCTACCATCTCTACCCGAACAAAAAGCCATCGCCCATATTCTCGGCACCCTTGATGATAAAATCGAGTTAAACCGCAAAATAAACCAAACCCTTGAAGCCATGGCTCAAGCTTTGTTTAAAAGCTGGTTTGTAGATTTTGATCCGGTATTGGATAAAGCTCTTGCTGCGGGGAATAAAATCCCTGAAGCCCTTCAAAAGAAAGCCGAGAAAAGGACGATAGTTCCAAGCCAAAAAAAGTTGCTACATAAAAACCCGGAGTTGGCCAATAAATTTCCCAACTCCTTTGAATACAATGAGAAATTAGGGAAATGGATTCCTGAGGGGTGGGAGGTGAAGAAGCTTGAAGATTTAGCGACGATAAAATACGGAAAAGATCACAAAAAGCTTGATGACGGAGACATACCATGCTTCGGATCTGGTGGAATAATGAGATATGTGAACTCATCGATTTATGAAGAGGAAGCGGTTCTTATCCCTAGAAAGGGGACTCTTAGCAATATAATCCATATTGATGAGCCCTTTTGGTCCGTCGACACGATGTTCTATTCGATTATGCATGACGAAAATTTGGCCAAGTATTTTTTCTACACTATTAAGAGTCTTAAACTAGAAGAAATGAACGAAGGTTCTGCTGTACCAAGCATGACAACTGCCCAGTTGAATGCGTTGAATATCCTTTATCCGGACTCTATTATTCTGAAAAAATTTGATGAAATCGTCAACGACTTTTACAGAAAAAAGAAGATGACTACGAGTGGAAACAAGACTCTCGTGAATCTTCGAGACACCTTATTGCCGAAGCTGATTAGTGGGGAGGTTAGGGTCCTAAAGTCAATGTGTGAGTATTTAGGAAATGAAAAACTAAATCTTAAGGAAACAAAAGCATGAGTACTTACAAATATCAAATTGTACAACTCGGATATCAATCAAAGTACCTTTTTGATTTTGAACAGGAATTTACCAAAACACTGAATGACTTGGGCCTTCCTTCCGATTCGTTTGTTTTCATAGATCAGTCGGACTTCTATTCTGAGTTTAAAAAGAATCAACCTTGTTTTGGAATTTATTACGGGGATATTGATGGGGGTTCAAGACATCTCAACGAAGTACAAATATTAATGGATTCTGGTGTGCCTATGCTACCGATTTTTAGCTATTCTTTCAGCAATGAAATTCCAAGTTTGTTAGAGAATCAAAATGGACTAGAATTCGAGTTTAATCAGATTCAGAAAATTGTCAATCTGAGTTTAGAGTCTTTTGGAAAACTGAGAAATACTAGGAAGGTATTTATTAGCTATCGAAGGAGTGAATCGACTTCAGTTGCGATCCAATTATTTGAAGCTTTGGAAAGAAACAATTTTGATTGTTTCCTAGACACTCATTCAATTAGGCAAGGGGAACCATTTCAGGAGGAATTGTGGCACAGAATGACTGATTCTGATGTACTAGTATTGCTTAACACGAAGGGATTCTTGGAGCGGAAGTGGTGTAAGGAAGAAATAGCCGAAGCTGGCTTAAAGAAGATAGGGATAGTTCAATTGATTTGGCCGGATAATAAAATAGCCGCTACTGATGAAGTATGCTTTCCATTTCAATTATCGAGCGATGACTTTAGATCTCAGATTTATAATGACGAGGTGACTTCCCGCCTTACAGATCCAACTGTTGATAGAATTGCTAAAGAAGTAGAGTCTTTAAGAGCGCGAAATCTCGCCTCGCGTCGCGATAGCTTAATCACCGAGTTTTTGATTGCAGCCAAGAATGTAGGGCGTAAAATGGAAGTTCAGCCCGAACAATTTATATCAGAATCGTTGCCAAGTAATAGACGTAGGATCTTCATACCTAGTGTTGGAATTCCTCAGTCATTGGATTGCCAGCAAACTGAGGAAATAAAAAAAGAGATTTCACAGTATGAAATAGACACACTTCATTTAATTTATGACGACCTCAGGATAAGAGAGAAATGGATTAATCATCTTGACTGGTTAAATGGTCAATTAGAAGTAAAGACAATTAAAAAACAAGAATTTGAGAAATGGCTGAAACAGAATTAAGGAACATCTTTCTTTCCGCTAGTATTCCTTTGTCAGAAAGAGATCCCAAGTATTTCGGAAGTGCTGATATTATTGCAATTCGAGATGCTGTTACTGCATTAACTGAAGTTGTTCTACCTCAGTACCATTTGGTTTGGGGAGGTCATCCTTCTATTACTCCGTTGGTTTACCAAGTTATTCTTAAAAGAGGCCAGAATTCAAAGGAATTGATTCGACAGCATGTCACACTTTATCAATCTAGATTCTTTGAGAAGTACTTCCCTATTGATAATAATAAGTTTGAGAATGTTAGACTCATTGAGAGCACAGGAGAAAGAGAAAGCAGTTTGCTCAGGATGCGAGAGCACATGTTTAGATTTGGATCATTTGAAGCGGGAGTATTTATCGGAGGTATGGAAGGGGTTGAGATCGAATTTGACTTATTTAAAGAACTTCATCCAAATGCCAAACTATTTCCTATTGCAAGTACAGGTGCCGCAGCGAAAAAGATATTTGAAAGATTTGATTTCGATGATGACAGACTAATTGCCGATTATTCATATAGTTCACTTTTTAACGATCTTCTAAGTAAATATTGACGATGCCAAGGAATATCTTTATTTCATACAAGTACGGAGATAGTTTGGTTGAATCCATTCCTCCAAACAGTCTTTTTGGTTTTCGATCCACTGTGAGAGATTATGTCGACAAACTACAAGACGTACTTAAAGCTAGAAATCATATTAATCTTGGCGAAAAAGAAGGTGAAAGCCTTGCAGAATTTGCAGACGAAACTATACGGACAAGGCTAAAGGAGAAAATACGTGGTAGTAGTATTACTATCGTGCTCATTTCTAAGGGTATGAAAGATCCTACTAAACTAGAAAAGGATCAATGGATACCATGGGAAATTTCGTATTCTCTACGTACCACGACGGTCCAAGGCCGAAAAAGTCTTAAGAATGCGGTTTTGGGTATAGTCCTACCTGACGAAAATGGAAGTTATGGATGGTATTATATTCCAAATCCAAATTGTGGATCAATTACTCACAATACGAATCTCTTGTTTAGAATTTTGAGTCGAAATATGTTTAATAAGAAAAACTCATCTACTCGCTTATGCAACGGAACGATTATTCATGAAGGAGATTATTCCTACATAATGACGGTGAGATGGGATGAGTTTATTGGTTCGACTGAAAGCTATATAGAAAGTGCAATTCGAATAAGGGATATTGAGAATGAATACGAGATTGAAATAAACCTTTGACCAAGTTCGATAATGGTTTTTCTCAATAAAAAAACTCTAATTAGGTTTAATCGAAGCTATAAGTGATCTAACTGCTCAATGGAACTATCGTTAATTACATTCCATTATGAACTTAATATACCTTCAAAAATTCCTTGAGACTGCAGATATTCCTATTCCGGAAAAGAAACCGAAAACCCTTCTGGAAATAGCTCGGCAGCCGCACTATGAGAATGTTATTAGCAGTATTTACGCATTCTATTTTGATGCGGAGGAAGAACATGGGTTGGGTAGCCTGTTTTTAGATTCATTGTTAGAGCTTTTGCCAGAAGATGTGAGTGAATTATTTCAGGATTCACAAGTGCTCAAGGTTAAAACTGAGAAGGTGACTGACGAAGGGGGTAGAATTGATATTTTGATATTCAACAAAGAAAGCGCCATTATCATTGAGAATAAAGTGTACCATAGTCTGGTCAACAATCTGGAAGATTATTGGAATTCGATCAATGTTAGAAACAAAGCCGGTGTTATCATCTCGCTAAACCCAGTGGATCGCTCGGATTATGACGGGAGGAGATTCACAAACATTCTTCACCATGAATTTATGGATAGAGTCATGGAGAAATTTGACCAACTGGAGAGTGATGTATCTGAGCGGCATTCAGTATTCGTAAACGACCTACACCAAAACCTTATTAACCTCACGCAGAAAATGGATAAGAAAGAGCTTGACTTTTACCTCGAAAACAGAAAACCAATAGAATCATTAGTCAGAATTCAAAGCAATGTATTCAACCATATACGTAGAGAGGTAGACAGAGCATTCCTTCAAATTGACAAGAAACTTAATAGTACATCTTCAAACGGCCGCGTGCTGGCTTATTACCGCTCTGAAAAGAATTCTGATTTGATGTTTACTATAATTTTCGAAAAACTTCTTACTAAGAGGGAGCTGCTAGTGGCTATTGAGCTTAATGGAAAAGCAGTGGAAATCTGTAAAGATCTGAAGAAAGAAGAGTTCGAAACAGATGAACAAGGAATAATTTACAATAGATTTTACGAAATAGATAGAGCGTGGTCGCATTTTGCTGGAAGAACATACCATGTAACGGATGACGACTTGTTTGACCTTGCTGGATTCTTGAAGAATAAGCTCCATAGTGATCAATTCCTTGCTACATTTCAGAAAGTTGAAGATTATTTGTGCAACCAGATCAAAAAGTAAAGTTGTCCATGGCATCTTGCTCAAGATCTAATCCCACATCGATTAGTTCCGAAAATGAAGCCAATTTTAGTGTAGAAAGAATTGAAAATCACCTAAAAGAGCAGTAAATTTCGAGTCGGACCGAAGCAGACGATTACCCCGAGGTAGAGCTGATTCATGAAACTTCGAAAAACTAAATGCCTAACCCGCTACTCAAGTATTTTTACAGATCTCTTGCTATCGTATTTTGCTATGCGCTCGGTGTTACCTTCTTCGTAGCAAATTACAATCCGTATAGGTGGTATTTCGACTTGTACGTTATCGTTTTAATATTTGTATTTTCTTGGGTTTTGGTCTATGTATACTGGACATTACGTAGTGGGGGTGATGAGCAAATGCATCCGGGTAGCCCTGATTTCAAAAGTCAAAATCCGGAAAGGGAAAGTGGCTTAGTGGATAGCATCTCAAAAAGTGAGATCGACAAAAATATTGTGGTTAAGGAAGGCTATAGAGCTAAATACCAAAAGCCAGCAGAAGAGTTGTCAACGAGTCTTATCGCGTCTGAAGCCAAGATGGATGTAAGAGGTATGATTCAGGTGCCAGAGAAGTTTATGGCTTGCGTCGATAGCCAGAACTATCCACAAATATGGCCATCAAAGTCAGATGCTGGTTTTGTTGCTTTTGAAGAAGCCACAGAGACAGTTGTGAAAGGGGTGAGTGAGCGAAAGTTTTTTGAAAAGCTTGATCAGGTATTTCCTTCATGTGTGAGCGTTTCAGGTAGCCTCCCTGTGCCTGGTACTCAGATTGGGCGCGTGTATTCTCCAGACGGTATATTTGAGTTTCACGATGTGAGATTTGTAATTGAAGTAGACGAACCCTATTCGGGTGTAACCAGGCGACCCACCCATTATGAGAACTCATATGACGTAGACCGGAACAGAGTTTTTAACGAGAGTGGCTGGATGGTGGTACGTTTTGCAGAAGAGCAAATCGTGAAACAATTAGATGAGTGTATCTTTTTCTTGGTAGATCTCATTCGTTTATTGGATCCACGTGCTCCGTTCTCTGCAAGTGCTCAAAAGTGGCCAGACCCCATAGCGGTATGGACTTATGATGAAGCGCTAAAAATGGTTGAGGAGAAGTACCGAGAATCCTATTTGGGTATCAGCTTTGATGTAAAAGAAGAAGAGAAGCCAAATGTAATAGAGTATAGCACCGATACTGGGCGAAAAGAAGTGCCTCAGACTAATTCAGACGTGGACACCACGTTTATTCGAAGAGAGTCAGGGTCGGAAGTGGATGAAAGGAGCTTACCTGCGTACGGAGATCGACAAAGCTTGACACGTCCTGTTTCGAGATCATCCCGAAGCTCAAGTCTTGGCTCACATTCTCATCGCAGTTCGTCGTCAATTCATACAAATAAAGCTGAGAGACACAGCCCGAGTGCATTAGAAGTCAAAATCCGAGATGTGATAGCTTCAGGGAATCACCTTAAGTTTAGGTACGGTGGAGATATTGGCGTTGTTAAACCCCAACGGATAAGTACGGAAGAAGAAGTAACGTACTTGTACGGTCGCGAATTAGTCTCGGGCAAAGTCAGAAAGTTTGTATTAAACCGGATCGATACTCTTGGAGTAAAAGAAATTGTTCAAGCAAGACAAGAAGTTGAGTCTGGGGCAAGTTATAGCGCAATATCTAGTGCAATTAAGCACGTTATTGATCATGGGTATGTAGCTACAATGCATTATAGCAAGAGCCCGGGCGAAGTAAAAGTTCACCGTATTTCATCGGTCAAGAATTCTCTCGAATACAACAATTGCATCGAGGCGTACTCTGAAGAGGGGAACGGGTATTTAACCTTCAGCAAGCGCAAAATAGATAGCATAGTTGTTCTAGCCGTCAATAAATGGGGCAGTAGCTACAAGTTGTTTGGGCATCCAGAAGATTATATTGAAAACCGAAACATAGAAAGAAAGTCATCAACAACATCGAGTGGCGCATCTAGCTATGCAAAAGAAGCAGGAAGCTCAGGGTGCCTGGTTTTTCTATTGTTAGGTGGTGGAGGAGTTTTATCAATTTTATACTTTCTAATCTAGACGATGAAGTTTATTGAGTCGCAACTTGAAGAAGCCTATATAGATCTCCTGAAAGGGGAAGGCTATACGTATTTAAGAGGAGATCAGATTGAGCGTGAGCCGGATGAAGTGCTTATTGAAAGTGATCTTCGGAGTTTTCTCTTTGGGCGGTATGCTCAAGATGGTATAACTGCTCATGAGGTCGATTTTATCATACTGGAGCTTCAAAAGCTTCCAGCATCAGATCTCTACGAGTCCAATAAGAAAGTAATGAGCTGGGTGCGCGATGGATTTATGCTCAAGCGCGATGACCCAAATGAGAAGGACATCTATATCCAGTTTCTCGATTACGATACCACTTCGAATAATCAGTTTAGAGTGGTGAATCAATTGGAGATAGTTGGCTTTGAGAAACGCATACCCGATTTGATTCTTTATATCAACGGTATTCCATTGGTTGTACTCGAATTGAAAACGGCGATTAACGAAACCGTATCTATATACAAGGCTTATGAGCAGTTGACGATTAGATATCGGCGAGACATCCCAGAACTATTTAAGTACAATGCGTTTTGTGTGATTAGTGATGGAGTCAATAACAAGGCTGGTTCATTGTTTGCCCCTTATGAGTTCTTTTATTCGTGGCGTAAGATAGATGGACACGAGACCGATATACAGGGGATCACATCGATGTATACCCTGATACAAGGTATGTTGAACAAGGAGCGTTTGCTCAACATTGTACACCATTTCATTTACTTGCCTGATTCATCGAGGAAGGATGAGAAAATACTTTGTCGGTATCCACAGTATTATGCGGCAACTAAGTTGTTCCAGAACATTTTATCTCATAAAAGGCCAGAGGGCGATGGGAAAGGCGGAACGTATTTTGGAGCTACAGGATGTGGCAAGAGCTTTACCATGCTCTTTTTTTCGCGCTTGTTGATGAAGAGTGTCGAATTAGCCAGCCCTACCATCGTATTGATTACAGATCGCACCGATCTCGACGACCAGCTTTCGGGACAGTTTTCGAGTGCAAAAGGTTACGTAGGCGATAATGTGATCGTGAGTGTTACGAGTCGTGAAGATTTGCGCGAAAAGTTAAAAGGCAGGAATAGCGGTGGCGTGTTTCTTACCACCATTCACAAATTCAATGAAGATACAGAGCTCCTGACGGATCGGTCTAATGTGATTTGCATTTCGGATGAAGCGCACCGCAGTCAAACGAATTTGGACCAAAAGGTGCGCATTACTGATCAAGGCGTAAAGAAGTCGTTTGGATTCGCCAAACACCTTCACGATTCACTGCCAAATGCCACATACGTGGGCTTCACTGGTACGCCTATTGATGCGACCATGGATGTCTTTGGTGAAATTGTAGATTCCTATACCATGACCGAGTCGGTGCGTGACGAAATCACCGTCCGCATCGTTTATGAAGGTAGAGCAGCAAAGGTGTTGTTGAACAACTCGAAGCTTGAAGAGATTGAGACTTACTACGAGAATGCCGCGGCTGAAGGTGCGACGGAGTATCATATTGACGAGAGCAAACGGCAAATGGCCCATATGAGTCATATACTAGGTGATCCGGATAGGCTAACGGCTATTGCTGAAGATTTCGTGCATCATTACGAGTCGCGGGTAGATGAAGGAGCAACACTCTATGGGAAGGCGATGTTTGTTTGCAGCAAGCGGGAAATAGCCTGGAACTTATACAATGAAATCATCAGATTAAGACCAGCATGGGCGGAGGTTAAAACGCATGAAGAAGGAGTGGAGCTCACTGAGAAGGAGAAGCGAGAAATAAAGCCGATGGAGCGTATCAAAATGGTAATGACTCGTGGAAAGGATGACCCGAAAGAAATGTATGAAGCCCTTGGTACAAGTGAGTACAGAAAGGAGCTTGACCGTCAGTTTAAGAATGCGAAGAGCAATTTTAAAATTGCTGTCGTTGTAGATATGTGGCTCACTGGGTTTGATGTGCCTTTTCTGGACACCATGTATATCGATAAGCCTATTCAAAAGCACAGTTTGATACAGACTATTTCAAGGGTCAATAGAAAATTTGAAGGTAAGGACAAAGGTTTGGTGGTGGACTACATCGGCATTAAGCGTCAGATGAACAAAGCTCTAAAGCAATATGGTCAGGCTGATCGTCAGAACTTCGAGGATATACAAACGTCGATTGTGGTCGCCAGGGATCATCTTTCGATGCTCGACAATATGTTTCATCATTTCGATTCGGCTCCATATTTTAATGGCAGTCCGCTCGACCAGTTAAACACCTTAAACCAAGCTGCTGAGTACGTATTGGAGACGGTTTCTTTCGAAAAGCGTTTTATGGGAATCGTAAAACGTATGAAAGCTGCCTATGATATCTGCTCGGGGAGCGAGGCATTTGAGAATACGGAGCGCGATAGGATTCACTTCTATGTTGCCGTGCGTTCGATTGTGTTCAAGCTCACAAAGCAAGATGCTCCAGATACAGCTCAAATGAATGCCAAGGTCCGCGATTTGATAAAGGATGCCATTGTGAGTGAGGGAGTAGAGGAGTTGTTTAAACTTGGTGAGAAGGACGAAAAGGAAGTGGATATTTTTGACGAAACGTATTTGGCCAAGATTGATAAAATCAAGCTGCCGCATACCAAAATACAGCTTCTTCAGAAGCTACTAGCTAAAGCTATCGCCGACTTCAAGATGGTAAACAGAATGAAGGGAATTGATTTCTCGCAGAAATTCCGGAGCTTGATTGATGCCTACAATGAACGAAAAGAAGATGATGTGCTACGAAGCGAAGTCCTCGAAGACTTTACGGATGAGATTATCAATCTCTACCACGAAATGAGAAAAGAGCGGGAGTCGTATGCAGAAATGGGGATAGACTTTGAGGAAAAGGCCTTTTATGACATTTTAAAAGAACTCGCTCATAAGTATGATTTCAATTATCCAGAAGATAAGCTGATTGCCTTAGCTCAGGAGGTAAAGGATGTTGTTGATGACAAGGCCAAGTACACCGATTGGAGCAAGCGAGATGATATAAAAGCCGAGCTCAAGGCAGACTTAATTATCTTGCTGGCAGAGCACGGTTATCCTCCTGTAGATAGAGACGAGGTGTATAAGGAGATTTTTGAGCAGGCGGAGAATTTTAAAAGGGGTAGGGCTTGATTATGATTTAATGAATAAAGAATGGTATCTGATTTTTCTATACTCCTAGAGAGCTTAACTACCAATGAAGTAGACCAATGGTGGCATACACAAAACGAAGAGAGCGTCCCTTCGGGTCAACAAGAATGGAAGTACCGATTTGAAAAGTTTGGCAAAAGCTTTCCCATAAAATATGTGATATCTGAACTGGCCAAGCTGAAAGACATTGACTTATCTACTAGATCCTTTGGTTCAGATAACAATGTAAGAGATCGATTTGCCAAGAAGTTTGATGTTGAGATTACTGAAAAGCTTGTATTTGATAGGACTGAACAGAAAGACTTTCTAGAAGCATTTAATCAAATTGCAGATAAAAAGCTTTTTTATGATTGGTTGTCTTTCGTGAATGGAGTACTCAATGAGTTAGAAGTACCCCCTTACTATACAAGGTTCGCACTAAAAACAGATGGGAAGCTATTCGGAGTCGAAATAGGAAATTGCTTCGTGTGGGAATATCATTATGGTGATACAGGCCTTATAAGATTGGGATTCATGCTCAATCGGGACTTTGCAAAAGAAAATGAGAGACGGTTTGAAACCAAATTTGAATTCAAAAGTGTTGACAATTTGGTTAATGTCATTGTAAAAGTCAAAGAGTGGAATGATCTTCCGCTAGATTTACTGGGGAATCATAAAGCTGCCGCCACAGAATACATCAGGAGAAATGCGAAAACTGGCAAGCTTAATAATCGGAGGGATAGTAGTACATCTAACTCTTTTCTAAAGATGTTGGCTTACAAGAATATCAAAGTTGAAGAGGCTCTTGAAGTTGCTCCGGATATAAATAGGTCGGCAACATCAAGTGAAAAAAAAAGGGACAAAAAAACAACAGAATCGATGAAGCCAAAGAACACCATTTTATACGGCCCGCCCGGCACAGGGAAAACCTATAATTCCATTGATCTTTCTGTACAAATTTGCTCTCCAGTTCGATATGTTGAAGGTGATCATAAAAGCAATAAGAAAGTCTATGATGAACTGGTGGCTGCTGGACAAATTCAAATGGTCACCTTCCACCAGAGTATGACATACGAAGATTTTGTAGAAGGTATAAAACCTCAAGAGCCAAAATCAGAAGGCGACACGATCACGTATGCTACAGTTCCAGGTATTTTTAGGGAAATATGCACAGAGGCCACGAAGAGTGAGGAAGATAAGAGCTTCGATGATGCATATGATGACTTCGTTAATTGGCTTAATGAAGAAGGAGAATTTATACTTGAGACTCCTTCTCAAAAGAAACCTTTTAACTTGAGGGTCAACTCTATGCGAAATTTCGTAGCTACACCGCAAACGGGAGTGGGAACTCAAATGGTAGTTACAAAGGAATTCATAAAGGAATATATCTATAACGATGAGATAAGAGACTGGAAGCCCTATCTGATACCAATCGTAGAATATTTCAAGAAATATTTTTTCAAGAGTTCGGGAGCAGCGAATCTTGTGGACAACAGGAAAAAGGACTTCGTTCTTATTATCGATGAGATTAATCGAGGAAATATCGCCGCCATTTTTGGTGAACTGATCACATTAATTGAACCTGATAAGCGAATAAATGAAGCAAATGAATTGTCAATTATTCTGCCTTATTCAAAAAAGAAATTTGGAGTGCCTTCTAATCTTCATATTCTAGGCACGATGAATACTGCCGATCGATCAGTTGAAGCATTGGACACTGCATTGCGCAGACGATTCAGCTTTATTGAGATGCCACCACAATATTATTTAAAAGAACTCCAAGTAGTGATTTCAGGTGTTAAGTTGAGTGACATTCTAAGGACCATCAATTCAAGAATTGAGAAGCTGCTTGATAAAGACCACTTAATAGGGCATGCCTATTTTATTGGTGTTCAAGATGCTTCTCAACTAGCTAGGGTTTTTAATGATAGAATTGTGCCACTCTTACAAGAGTATTTCTACAATGATTACGCGAAGATTGGAATGGTGGTCGGAAGGGGTTTTGTGACAAGTAAGTCTGATACGGTTGGGTTTGCTGATTTTGATGATGGGATTGATAGCGATTATGAGAACAAGGGTGTGTACAGCATTAAGCTAGTGGATGAAACAAGTATTCAGGAAGCTATAGAGCACCTAATGAATAAGAAAGCGGACGTAAGTTGATATGGCTACGGTACTTCAGGTGTTTGAGTACGAGCCAGTTTGTTTTAAGAGTGGGCAAAAGGGCTTTAGGGAAGCGTTCACAGAGGGTCATCACAAGGCGTTTGAAAGCTATTTCCGAGAGAATGATGGGTGTCCTTTTTTTGTCCTTATCCCACAGGGTATTAAGTTCACTTCTTATGTCGGAGTCATACATATCGGGAAACTTACGATAGAAGTTCTCCCAAAAACGGGAAAGTCTGGGAGTACGGAAGTCTGGCATCAGGTCTTGCTCGAAATGCTGAAGACTTGTTCGCTGCTTACAGCCAAGGATGTTGGCAATGCCCCCCTTCGGCTACGCTCCAACTCCATTTTGGATTTGTACTTTGAGTTGTTTCTTAACGAGCTCGATTACCTGTTCCGAAGAGGATTAATGAAGCAGTATCGGAAGAAAGAAGGACAGCAGAAAGCCTTGCGTGGAGCTTTGGTTTTTGGCCAACACATAAGCAAGAACATCGTCCATAAGGAACGATTTTACACACGTCATACTACATACGACAGGGATCATTTGATCCATCAGATCTTATACGAGGCGTTGTGCCTTACAGAAAGTCTCGCCAACAAAGTTGAGCTTGGTGATTTGATCGGTAGATTGATGCTTGATTTTCCCCCTGTCCAACGACTGAAGGTCAATCCAAAAACGTTCGAGCGCCTCAGTCGCAACCGTAAAACGGAACCTTATCAAAAAGCCCTTGAAATCGCCAAGCTGCTGCTCTTAAACTTCCGTCCTGATATTCGCACTGGGCAGAACGATATGATCGCTTTGATGTTTGACATGAACAGGCTTTGGGAAGAGTACGTTTACCGGAAGTTGCTTCGGGATTCTCCCCCTGGGTGGAAGGTAAAGAGCCAACGATCAAAACTCTTTTGGGAGAATAAGACAATTAAGCCTGATCTTGTTCTGGAAAAGGATGGAGAAACATACATCATTGATACGAAATGGAAGATTCCTTCCAATAGAAGGCCAGATGACAATGATCTAAAACAGATTTTCGCTTACAATCACCACTGGAATGCAAAGTATAGTATGTTGCTGTACCCGAAGTCTTCTGATGAACAAGATGTATCAGGGAAGTACCACATGCCTTTGAATGAGCAGGAGCATCATTGTAAATTGGGGTTTGTGGATGTTTTAGATGGGGATGGGTTGAATTTGGGGATTGGGAGGGATATTATTGCAAAAATTGAATTTTTAGAAAGCAGAGAAAGTGGCTAAGTTTTTAAATACACAGGGACTCTCGGAATGGATTCCGAGAATGATTAAAGAGGCTGAACGAGAAGTTGTAATCCTTGCTCCGTATATTCAAACATCGGAGCTGCTCTATAAAGCATTAAAAAATGCAGATGACAGAGGTGTAGAAGTACTTGTCGTTTACCGGGAAGAAAAGTTAAACGATTTTGAGAAAGAAAAGCTGTTAAGTATAAAAAACCTGAACCTTTTTCATCACCCTAATCTGCATGCCAAGTGCTACATGAATGAGAAGCACATTATAGTTGCTTCAATGAATATGTATGAGTACTCGGAAAAGAATAATAGAGAAATGGGTATTCTGATCATTAGAGAAGATTATGGAACAGTCCAGAGATCACTAAACTATAGCTTTGGAAATGATGAAATTCTTGAGCATGAACTTTTACTTGAAGATGTTATCCAAGAAATCAAAGAAATTGTCAATGGATCTTATCTTGAACGTCCTAGCAGAGAAACGACAGAGGAAGGTTTTGAATTCGAAATTCTAAAAACTTCCCAGGAATTGATCGAAGACATGTGTTTTCGGTTGAGCGAAACCTTTGTCCATAAACGGTTTGTAATGAAAGAAATTAATGGTGATTACTTCCCATTTTGCAAGAACTTTATTGACCACCTAGACTTAATCGTAGATTACAAAAGATTCATTTTTAAATTTAATTATCCTGAAAGCCGTCTACGTGAAATACACTCAAGGTTCATTCCTAATTATGACGAGTTTATTATACCCAATTTCAAACTTTATTGGAATAGATTCGACGACCCAATCTATCTGTATACAGATAAGAAGAGCCGCTCATGGAATGACAGTAAATCAATCCACGATAACCATGAATTGATCAAGCATGGTTTTGAAGAATTGAGAGTATTTTTAAGACAATTTATTTAAGCTGGAGCGCAAGCTCATTTAGACCAAAAGGGCCATTTACTTTCGCTTCCTAAAAAATGGTGGCCGTCTTTCGAGAATCCCTTTGGATGATGTCAGTTCCCTAATTTCATTGATTCATATTATCTTGTGGGGATTAATAGAAATGTAATTGAGTGAAGCAGAGGACAACCATCTTATTGATTCTTTTTCAAACCGTGATTGCATACTACGGTTTTGGACAAACAGAACCAATTTTGAGCTACCGTAATGACTCCCTGTTTGTAGATGATACGATGATAGGAGTAGTGGAAAAACGTCCTGAATTTATAGAAGTACGTTTCCGAACTATCCGCAATAAGCTGGATTACAAATCAGGGTTTAAAAATCAATTGATCGCTCAGTATCCTGATCAGAGAATTAAGTATATCGTTGATTACACCGTGGGTTATCCAAAAATCGATTTTGTACATGGATATGCCTACCAGAATAGGTCGCGAATAGGGAAGTATCAGGTTTCAGGAGAGAAGTATGATTTTAGGATAAGGGGTACTATTACCACGTCTACCTTTCCAGACAGCCTGTACAATTACTTTGGAGATGAATTGGTGAACTTTGTTAGGGACTCTCTGGAGTGGGCCCAAGGAGACAATGTTAATCTCAAGGCGCAAGTCTATACTTATTTTGAAGAAGAGATATTGAAGCAGCGAGAACTCGAAAGGCAGCGTCAGGCACAATTCTTTGAGAATATTGCTACCGCATTGAGATCTCCCCTCGATCCGGTCGAAGGTGTCTATAGAAGTATCGATGGGGGTGAATCGTTTGAGTATGACATTTTTGTATATCGGTCGCAATCGGACCCCGAGAAATACATCGGCTGGGTCATGAATTCAACGGATACAGACCTGAGTATCGGTGCTGGTATATTTAGTCTCAGAAAAACTGCCAGACCGGATGCATTTTTTCTAGAGTATCAAAACAAGGCTGGTTATCAGTTTGATAACAAACTTGCAAGCTACTCGAATAGCGTTTTGGAGATTGGCTTAAAATCTTTTATAAAGCTCTATCCCGCAGGAGGAGTGACTTATTACCAACCGGATTTTATGCCTTCGGCAGATTGGAAGTCGTCGGGTAGTGGGGTATTACTAAATAGGGATGGTTACGTGGCGACAAATCATCATGTAATTGATGATGCGGACTCTATCATTGTTCAAATTCAGATGCCTGATTCTTCAGTGGTGAACTGTCGAGCACGTGTGCTGACTTTTGATAAGGATTATGACGTCGCTTTATTAAGAATAAGTGAAGATCAGCTTCCTCAGCTCGGTATCGAACCAATCAAGTTTAATTTTAACCCAAAGTATGGTGATGAAGTGTACTCATTGGGGTTTCCTATAGCCTCTCAGCTCGGTGAAAACGTCAAGTTGAACAAAGGAATTGTAAGTGCATTGACAGATCAACAGGGTAGTAGTGGTTTTTTTCAAACAGACCTACCGCTATGGTACGGGAACTCAGGAGGGCCTTGTTTCTCTGATAAAGGTGAATTGTTGGGTCTAGCCGCAAGTATAGATTTCGACAGGGAAATGGGAGTTAAGCTTGAGAATGTTTCATTTATCACCAAGTCCAGAAACATTGAAAGGTTGTTTGAAGAGTTGAACTACGACTTTAGCTCGGATGGTTCAAATTCTCAACTTAGTGTTGGAGAGTTGGTGCCCTATGCTGTTTTTATTAAAGTTTACTGATCGGGTGCAGCAGCTTCAGAAGTAAGTAATGCTTTGTAGCTATATTGGTCTAGCACTCCACATGGGTAGTATCTACGGCAATTGCCCCGTCGATTTTACTTTTTCCCTTAACTACCTAGCTTCTTGAGTATTCTGTATTTGCAGTTGACAATAGAAGGGTTCGTAGCTTCAATATATGACAATTAGAAGCTGACTGCGACAACAGGATATCTAACTTACAGTTGTATTTCACCTAAAAAGAGTGTCCGCCATATTCTCGATCCTATAAGGTTCCAGTAGAGACATATTCTTTTTCGAAAGATTTATTCCCCATTCAGGTTTAGACGCTTTTTCAATATAGTCCCGACTAACAAGTAAGGAGTCTGGGTTGGCCCAATTCATGCTTGGGATCAAGTAAAGAGAAGGGAGTTCGCTTTCAGTGAAAATGATCAGTGCTAACCATAAATTTGGTCTTAGAACAAAATGATTTTTGGTCATGTAAACATAGGTGGTGGCACCACTGCGAATGGACTTTACTTGTACATCATAATATTGGCCATTCTTCTTCGCAACGAAGTCGATCCCATGATCATCCACTTCTGATGTGTATACGTCAAAACCGTAGAGCGTTAATTCCATCTTGGTGAAGTACTCCGCATAGCGGCCAATTTGAAACTTAGTAAGATTCGCCCATTTGTATTTTTCTGCTCTCATAGTAATAGTTTGGTTGAAATATAGTTACTTCTTCTCAAACCCAATCCTTGTAATCGAAGTCTGGCGGCCATTTCCCATGGGGCCCATGCTCATGTTCACGATGCCTTCGGAACGGATTGACGTAGGCCAGGTGGTTTTGGTGTTAAGTTCGTAATAGGAGATCATAGTGACTTCCATGTCGATGGCTTCCAGTTCTTCTCCCACCTTATCAGCAGCTTCTTTGATTTCTTCGGGTGTGGCAGTGGTGTCGAGCGCTCCAAAGCCTTCAACCATGGCTTTGATCATGGGCACTACCACTTCTACGTAGGCATCCGTGTCTAAAACGCGCTCAACTTCGATTTTGGCCAGGTTGTTTTTGTTTTCGGTTAGGGTGTAGATGGTTGTGGCGGATAGGCTATCGCCTGGGGAGAAGGGGTTTTCTCCGCTGTCTTCTACTTCATATGGCTTACCGGTTTTAAGTGGTTTGTAGTAGATCGCGAGAAGGGAGTCTAGGGTTTCGTTGAAGTAAGCTTCGATCATCGCGTCGGATATCATAAACATGGCCAACATGTCGATGAGCGAATCGATCTCATCGCGAATCTCGGGGTCGTCGGTTTTGGCCTTCATTCCCTCGCGCACTTCTTCGATCGAGGTGCTCATAAACTCTGTGGCTGATTCGGTATTGGTCAATTCGTAGGAGCCATCAGCAAGGTTTACTTCGTAGATGAGCTCCAGGTCGAGCCCTTCGGGTTCGTAATCGAGGGTTTCCTGTAGTTCTGAGAAAGACTCGAGCAATACATCGGTGAAGGTGACTTTGATGCGCATGGTCTCACCCGACACGTCCGTTACTTCCACTATTGGGTCGGAGTAATAGGCTTCATCTTCGATGAGGGTGTCGTTTTCCCACTCCTTTTCTTCGGTTTCGATCATCAGCTGGTAGATATCGCCTTTCTTCCAGTTGGGGGTGAAGGTGGTTTGGGCAATAATGGCCGTAGTGCAAAGGACTAGGAGGGAAGTGAAGATGGTTTTCATGGTTTTTCTGTTTGGAGCCGAAAATAGAGAATTTGGAAGATAAAGGGATTGTGGAATGAAGTTTTTGGGGGAGGAGGGTAGTTTGTGAGATGAGTCTATTCTGTGGATTCAGTTGATTTGTAAATCAACTAAAGGACTTCAATCGTATTCTTTTCATCTCCCTTTTGTCTTGCCGCGCCGTCGGCAAGCCTTGCTCCTACGCTATAGCTACGGCGGTACGCGGATGGCGGCCGAAGGATACAAAAGGAACAAAAATTCCCTGTTTTCCCAAAGGTGCCTTTCCAGGCCGTTTTTAGAATTTAACGGCCTTCCAAAACGCGATACAAATCCCACTGACGATCAGCTTTACTGATGTCAGCATGATGCGGTCAAATGCAATAACAGAAAAAGTAATTATTCCAATTGCGCATCATTCGCTCCCTTCGGTCGTCTGCAAAATTTGCCTTCGCTGCACTGGTGGGAAAACGGGGAGCCGTTGTCCGATTCCCAATGTGGGAGTCTTTTGTGGTGATTGTTTGTGGGTGATACATTCGTTATGGCTACCATAACTGCTGAGCGCTGGCCCCTTCAGGGTTACGGGAGCGCGCGGATTGACTAGAGTCTGTTTTTGTGCGCTGGCCCCTTTAGGGAGCAGGGAGCGGGCGGGTTAGGTAAGAGTGATACACCTTTTGCACATGCTTTATGTACAATCACTTCTTCTCAAACCCAATCGTTGTGATCGAAGTCTGGCGGGAAAACATCTGTTTACACATACAGGATTAGAATGCTATTGAAAAGGACCGTTGTGACAATTTCCTCGGTGAATTCGGCGTTGTGTTTCTAAACCTGCAACCCATGAAACCAAACAACTTCACAATTGGAGCGGCTCTGCTATTGACCGTATCCTGTAACCACCAAGAGTCAATTCATAAGTACAATCGGTCGCTTATCGATTATTGCAATGTTTCTAGTTCCTATCTCGTTGATTATAATTTCATGAAGCTTCGGGCATACTACAACGAGAACAAGGAGAAGTATGGCGATGCACACGCCCAGTCGTTGAAGGCCTGGAAATTGAATGAGCGCTTCCAGCTTTACTCCGATTCGGTACTGGAAAGCGAGAAATTAGATTACGATCGGATTTATGAAGTCTTTATAACTTCTGTCGACAGTATGATCTGTCATGTCACTGACCCTTATTATTTCCAACGATCGGAGAATGATTTGTCCTTCTTAAAGCAACATGAAGGAATTGATAAGACAACTGTATTGCTGTTTAAAAACTTCTCCAACACCTTATGCAATGATATTATTCTCTTTAATATAGCTGATATGGGCGGTTGCGGTTGGCGATTCTCTGAAGTTCAGTTGGCTCAAGAGTCTGATCACACCATTTCACTCTCTGACAATTTTATCCAACAAACAGAAAATAGGATAATAGATATCACGAGTTTCACCAAAGATGGGAAGCCAACTGACTTGAAAGCAAGAGCAAAAAACACCTTTGAATTTGGACAGATTGAGTTTGACTCTTTGCCACCAGGAGAATACACCATTAATGGCAACGTGCTGAGCCTTTCATACAGTAGCTACGTTCGGAAGCAGCCGTTTGAGTATCGTTTTGATGTTCCATAGAAAAAGCTCCGACCGGGAAGGTCGGAGCTATATAGAGTAACGGCTGCCGTATCATCTTAGATGAACGAGCAATAAAATGTCTTAAGGGTATGGAGAGAATCTTCCATAACCATTATTGAAAACCTCTTTATTTTTTGCACTAAAGAGATTAAAGCCGACACCAATGTAGTACCCAACACCAATATCACCATTTTCAAGTGGTACACCAGCCTGGAGAATGTCATCATTTACTTCAACCAACTCGTCAGTTTGGTATCTAGCTTTTGGTTGAGTTGTTTGGCCAAAAATTGCTCCAGCACTAATTACTGCTCTTTCCTTTCTTCCGATAATCAATGTAGGGCCTAAGGAGAATCTTGGCTCCACATTTTGACTGATTCCAAAACCTGCAGATCCTCCTAGTTTAAAGTTGGCACCGCTTCTTTTATAAACGTTGAGCAATACACCTGCTCCGAGAGCATTTTGTTCATTCTTCTCCTTGATGACCTGTGCAAAGCCGGGATTGTTTGGATCGGGCTCAAAGTAGTAGTCGCTAGGAACCAAACCTGACTCAAACATGATAGTAGGAGTAATGTCTATTTTCACGCCCTCTCGAATCATAAACCCCATATTGAATTTGAAATTGCCCCTTCCTTTTGGAACGTCTGCTCCTTTGATTTGTTCGAATTCTACTTGGATTGATTTGAAGTCAGCATTTTCAGTGATGTCAAGAGATTGATATGTCAAAGTGAAATTCTCTTCACTTAAAAGTGAGTTCAAATCCCGAATTCGCTTGATCATTTCTCCAAAATTTATTTCTGATACTTTCAGAGATAAATCTTTTAAAGCTTGATCGTAGGCTCCAAGGTCGTAGTTGACATCATTTTCATTAAAAATCTTGGAGTTTTGAATGAATCTGAGAGTGTTCTGTAGTTCAATTAGTTCGGATTGAAAGTTCATTTTGCTTTTAGCGAATCTTTCAAATATGGTTTCTAGATTTTGGCCAGGATAAATAGTTTTCTGAAGCTCTATTCTCTTTATGTTGATTTTGCTGTATTTATTTTCTGGAAGATTGAAAACATTGACGAACTGATTATGGAAATATATAAACCTATTGATCTCTTCTAAAAGTGCAATCATTTTGTCAGAGGAAACTCTTAAAGAAGCAGAAGAGAAGCTTTTCGACTGACCAACTTCTGATGTGTCAATATTCTCAAGCATAGCTGTGCTAAATTTTGATTGTAAGTCGGCGAGCGTTTCACTTTGCAATTTTATAGTATCATCCAGTTTAATAAGGTAGGCGACTAATAACCTTCGAGTTGGTTCTGAGAGATATGGGAAAATTTTTGTTGGTTCAGAGCCATTCGGAAGTGAGCTTGGAACCGAATCATCAAGAATAGAATTTTTTATGGCTGAAGAATCTGCTGGTACATCATTCTTCTCAAAGATTTTGAATAGTTGTTCAGTCACATAGAGTGAATCACCACTCAATAATTTGTTGAAGGTTCCTTTGTTTTGCACTAAGCGCGTTGATAGAGAGTCAATCGATGTAAGTGTTTGTGCGTAAGTCGCATCAGGAGATGGGATTGTAGGCTTTACAATTTTTAGCTGGGTAATAGGTTTAACTGAGTATGCAGCACCAACTTGGTATTCATAAGAACTCAGTTCTTCTGAGTTTATTCTATCCGACTGAACTTCAATAAGTTTGGTGCGGTACATGAATGGGTTTAAGTTAGTAAACTTTACTTTTACCCCATCATATTCATGAACTTCACTTGGCGGAAATTGAATGGTGTCATTATTCACGCTATCCACTCTTGAGTCGGATAATATCAACTCAGAGCTCACAAGTTCTCTCGATTCTGCATCGTATGTGAGCTCCCAAACTCTCCGTGAATATTGTCGCGCAGTTTTGCGCATATATCTCTTGTTCACCTTTTTTTTGTGCTTATCATCTATCCTTTGGAGCTGCCTTTCCTTTTTGTATTCTTCCCTTCTTTCCTTTGCATCTTCAGATTTCTGCCCTAAAACACTTCCGGTAAAAAGTGTCATTATGAGAATCGAGATTGATACAGAAACTTTGATCTGTTTTTGGTGTTGATTTGCCTTCATTTCTTTGATTGTTGGTTCTAAGCAAAACAACTATTTGATATGTGGAGATAGATTACTCTTGTTGGCTATTTTGAGTAGCCAAATTCAGTGATATTCAGTTTTTTACGAGCGAATTCAATTGGGTTCAGTTAAACCGAGATGACCCCCTCCTGCAGCGCCAAATAGATCAGATGCACACTGTTCTTGGCGCCGAATTTTTGGATCAGGTTTTTGCGGTGGGTTTCTACGGTGTGGTGGGAGATAAAGAGTGCTTCGGCGATTTCCTTGGTGTTGGCTCCTTTGAATAGGGCTTCCAAGACTTCCTGCTCACGTTCTGAGATAAGGACTTTTTCTGCGTTTTGCCTCCGGATGCTGAAGGCCAGGTCTTTGGCTACTTCAGGGCTGAAGTACTGGCCGTGTTGGTAGAGGTGGAGAATGGCAGCTCCAATATCGGAATTGCGCTCGCTCTTGAGCATATAGCCGTGCACTCCGGCTGAGACGCAGGGCACGATATAGTCGGCCGATTGATGCATGGTGAGCATCATGACTTTCGTGTTTGGGTAGGCATCAATGATCTTTTCGGCTGTTTGGAGGCCGTTGAGACTTCCATTGCCACCGTTGAGGCTATAGTCCATAAGCACGATGTCGGGCTGACGATCGACAAGCTGAGCCAGGGCCACTTCGCCAGTGTGGGCGATATCCTGGATTTCGATTTTGTCTTCTTCCGAAAGGATCATCCGCAAGCCATCGGCTACTATCTTATGATCGTCTACTATGTTGACCTTGACCTTCATGATTTTGGTATTTCGAGGTGGTAGAATACGCCTTGGTTAGGGGCGCTTTCGATGGTTAGTTCTGCATTGAGTTTCACGGCTCGGTCGCGGATGTTTTCCAATCCAATCCCTGAATTTACTTCATCGGGATTAAACCCCGCGCCATTGTCGCGATAGGAGTAGTCGATTTTGTCTTCTACCCGGATGGCTATTTCCACTTTGGAAGCACCAGCGTGCTTGAGGGTATTGCTCAGCATTTCCTGGGTGATGGCGTATAGCTCAAACTGGATGGTCTCGTTGGTTTCGTCCAATTCGCGATCGTGAGTGAAAGTAATTTTGGTGCCATTAGCTTCTTCCAATGCTGAAATAAGTTGTTTTAGAGCTACGGCATAGCCAAATTTGGCAAGTGAACCTTCGTAGAGATCGTGTGAGATCTTTCGGACTTCTTCAACGGCTTCGTCGAGAATGCCAGTCAAACGGGTAAAGCCTTCCTTTTGTTCCTGAGCTATTTCCTTCAGCTTTTTTTCGATGCTTTGGTTGTGGAGCTTGGCGGAGTACAGGATGCTGCCTAGTCGGTCGTGAAGCTCCTGGGAGATCCGTCTCCGTTCAGCATTTTGGCCCTTGAGCAGGGCGTTGACGCTATCGACTTCTTGTTTGCGGATCAGCTCGTCTATTTTCTTTTCGCGGAGTTCAATCTCTTGGTTTGAGATGATTTTGCGCTTTCGCGACAAGAGTAGTATGTCGAAAACAACCGCCACCAAAAGGAGAACCACGGCCGAAGAAGCGATAACCGTAAAGAGTATTAAGTCTTGATTCTCTGCCATATCATTCCAATTAAGATTGTGAGAGACCAAAGCGCATAGGCTATGTCGTTTGCCGTGTAAATTTTATCAGCGAGATCTGGTGATAGCTCTTGGGCGAGTTGTAGGGCGCTCATGGCGGAGATCATTAGGGTATAGTAGATGAAGTTGGCCATTCCGAAGGCAAAAACGAGAATGGGGCTTACAGTGCTATCTATGGCCCTTTCTCTCAGAAAAAAATAGGAAAGGACAGCTAAGAGAAACCCGGATGTTACGTAGGGTATGGCATGAAAATCTGTGACTCCAGAGTGGGTGAAGTATCCCACAATACTCAGTCCCAAGACCAAAACCATAGAAACTCTGATGAGCATTTTTGTTTTCGTATTTGTTGTTACGAGTAGATAGATGTACAAGCTAAGTAGTCTTTCAAGTGGAGCGAGAACGTTATAGACATGCCCATTTTCGCCATGTGTCCGTGAAACGTAATCGGCTAGAAGATCAGCACTTACATTCAGAAGAACTACAATGGCAATAAGCCGCTCAATTAGTCCGAATTTCTTGTATAACAGGATTGAAACTATTCCCACAACCAAACAGGTCGTGCTAGGGATTCCATAGTATTCAATCCAACTCAAATTTTACTGTTTAGTGCATGTGGTAGGGGTGGCTGAAGGACATCGAGGCGGACAGAGACGACCAGCGTCAAGAGCTGCACCTCGGTAACCCGTCGGATTCTCGAGAAGCATATAAAACTGGCTTGAAGTTCCAAACATAAATACAGGAGTGTGTCTTGAAGCGGAAATGTCCACGGATTGGTGTAGGGAACCGTGCGCTAAATACAGGTACATATCATCCAAATCATCTTCGTGCTTATATGCTTCATAGAGTTCCCAAAGATCACTTGGATTATGGTAAACCATTCGGGGGTGATTTTGCAAAGTAGAAATCAAGACGTAATCGTCCGTATTGTCAATTACCGTATCAACTTTTATGAGTGTTTCATAGTCATCGGTGAGATCAGTAAAATCGCTTGGTCGAATTGGAGTAATAGCTGGGCTACCTGTTTTTAAAAGTAGGTAGTGCTCGAAATTTTGATTGTTTTCACCACTTGGGAAAGGGCAGAAACTAACGATATCATCTTTGCTACTTAGGTTGCTTTCTACAAGGTTTCCTCTGCTCAATATGTACACCAGCTCATCATCATCAGAGTCATAGCCAAAATGGAAAACAAGACCAAAGGTGTCCTGCTTGGAATACCTATCAAACACGGGTTCTAGGCTACTAAACTTGACCTTGGTTGGTGTGTAGTCCAGGTCATTGGTCGTGTTTTCGTACATGAGTATGAAGTCTAAAAGAGCGTTTATGGTGGCAGTTCTCCTTAGAGGGGCAAGTAAGGCCTTATCATCTTCTTCTTCAGGCGAAGGGCCTATCAAATTATTCAAGAACTGCGCTCTATCTCGGAATATACTACCATCATAAAGGGCATTTCGAGCTGCTTGTATCCGATCTTGCTGCTCAGCTTCTCTAGCGTTGGACTCGGTAGGAGGTTGAATTTGATCTTGTGATTGTTCTCTATTTTGGGAGCCACCGCAAGCGTACATGACTACCGCCACTAGAAAGATGAATCCTAAGGTTGAGTACCTACTAAAAGGAGAGTTATTTTTCATGAGATAGGTTTTGGTCAAAAATTGGTAATCATCCTCACTAGTCACCCACGTTTTTTACTGAAAAGTCATCCCTGAATTCAGGGAGTATTCTCCTTAATTTTAAGAAAAATAATTGAATTGGCTGTGGAGCAGGGGTTTGAAGAAGTTGGGAATGGGGAATGACGATTTGGGAGTGAGCGATTTGGCCCCTTCTCGGTTACGGGAGCGCGCGGATTGCTCAGAGTCTGTTTTTGCGCGTTGGCCCCTTTAGGGCGCAGGGAGCGGGAGGGCTTTTGGTAAAACTAAAAGTGAAAGGTGAAAAACGAAAAATACAGCTGGTTGCGGAAAGGGATATTGTAAAATC
Source organism: Bacteroidia bacterium (assembly GCA_030427905.1). Lineage (GTDB taxonomy): Bacteria > Bacteroidota > Bacteroidia > Flavobacteriales_D > Cryomorphaceae > CBDDKU01. Next base: position 163,387 of record JAUICL010000005.1, on the reverse strand, counting down.
TCACAGAATGATTCAGGTTGTTGTGTGGTAATAAGCTTAGGATAGTTCAGTGAATTCTAATTCAAAACTATTGACTTCAATCGTATTCTTTTCTCTTCGTTTTTAGCTCCCTTCGCTAAGGCAGACGCTCAGGAGATTATCATCTCCGCCGGTCGTGATCCACTTTTTAAGTTTACTTTCGATGGCCAAAAGATGGATTCCCGTAGATGAAAAAGAAGCAAAAAATCATTTGTTTTCGAAAGTTGATCTTCTGCTTCTCTTTTTTGAAGAATAGAGAAGCGCCAGACCGGCCGACAACGATACTGACGATCGGTTCCACCGATGTCAGCAAAACTTTTATCATACTGACGATCAACAAAGTGCTGATGTCAGTATTATGCTCTAGAAACTTTCAGGAAGCAATTGTAAATAATAGCACGCGCATAATCCGCTCCAAAGTCGACTACCACTTTTATCGGCCTTCATGGTTCGAAAACGGGGATCCGTTGTCCGATTCTTAATGTGGGAGTCTTTAGTAGTGATTGTATGCGGGCATTGCCTTTTGACCGTAGCCTTAATTGCGCGTTGGCCCCTTCTCGGTTACGGGAGCGCGCGGATTGCTTAGAGTCTGTTTTTGCGCGCCAGCCCCTTTAGGGCGCAGGGTGTGGGCGGGGTGTCTGTGAACTAGAAATGATAAGTGACCCGCCTTCTCCGCCTGCTCCTCCGCTAACCGCGTGCCGCCTTAGCTTCAGCGGTGGCGCAAGCTTCGGCGACACGCGGGCAGGCGGATTCGGCGGATGAAAAAAGTTAAAAACTAAAAGTGATAAACGATAAATCTTTGTGCTTCTATTGGTAAATCGAAGGTCTCATGGAATGTTCGTCATAGATGAATTTTGAGCGCTAGCCCCTTCAGGGGTACGGGAGCGGGCGGGGTTTTTCATTGACTCAGAGCAAGGGCTTTGCAAAGGGATTCTGTCCGAGCAAATGTTAATTTTTAGAAAATGTCTATATTAATAGGGAATTTTAAACCTATATCGATGAGACGATCAGCTCTGCTAATTCTTGCTACGGCCATTTCCTTTTGCGCTCAGGCGCAGTACGAATATTGGTTCGGGATTGATACCATCACCTTCGAAGATGAATCGCCCTATATCCGGATGGATACAAGTGCAACAAATATTTGGCAGGTGGCACCGCCACAAAAGGAATTCTTGAATCAGGCATATTCACCGGTCAATGTTATGATCACAGATAGCATAACGGCCTATCCACAAGGAGTACATTCCTATTTTGATTTGATACTAACGCCGGAGAACACATTTGACTTTCCTGAGGCTTTATTTCTTCGATTTAGGCACAAATACTGCACTGATGAAGGGCTTGATGGTGGATACATTACCTATTCATGTGATATGGGTGAGTCTTGGTTAAATATCATTAGTGAAGAACCCTGTCATTGGTGGGATGCCACACCTGCATGGAGTCAAGGTTCTAATGGAATGTATATATCAAGTGATACCTTGTACAATGGTGAACCTGGTTATTCTGGGTGTATAGATGAATGGTCCGAAGTCTACGTCGCCTTCCATTATATGGCCATCGCTCCTCCAAAGTCAGATTTGAATGAGACGGATACCATGCTCGTACGCTTTAATTTTATTTCGGATAGTGTTGATACGCCTTTCGACGGTTGGATGATCGATGATATCGAAACTTTCGCTGCTGATATCTGGTCGAATACAGAGTTCCAAGAAAAGGCTGAATTCTCGCTTTACCCGAATCCTTCCAATGGTGATTTGAACATTCAGTTGGATGATTTTCACAACGAGCTAGAAGTGTCCATCTACAATGCGGTAGGGGCTCAGGTTCTGGAAGAATCAAAAGTAGGGGGAGAGAACTTGATTCTTACACTCGAGCAAATTCCCGATGGATTGTACTTCGTGCACGTCACTTCTGAGAATCGATCTTTGGGTGTGCAGAAAGTGGTTGTGGGGAGGTAGTTGAAAGACGGGGTGTATGTAATTGAGATAGCGCCAACTTAAGTATTGTAGTAGATTCACAACCTTATCGCACAGTTGAGTTCAGAATTTGTGATACTCGGTTAATTTGTAGTCAAGAGAGTAGAGCATCACTTTAATAAATGTATTTTGGCTCTGAAAATTCTTTTTTGGCCTGAAGTTTATTCGTCTTCATATTGCTCTGCTTTTCGGTTACCTACCATTTTACGTTGTGTCATTGGGAGGTCAGCCAATTTCGTTATCAGATACCGTTCAAGTTTCATCTCAAGAAGATAGTCTAATCAAACTTATTGATAGTTCTAAGACGGATGAAGAGAAGTCACTTGCGTATTTACAGTATGCTCAGTTTTTAGAAGCGGAACGGCAAGACGAAGCATTATCCGCAAGTCGTAGCGGATTATCGTTTGCTCGTCACTCAAACTTCCTCGAAGGAATGGCTGAGAATTTGGCCATTCAAGGAGATATTTATTTAAGGCTCGACGAGTTGGATAGCGCTGTAACAAAGTATGTTGAAGCGGCCAGTTTTTTCGCAGAGTCAGGTTCTCATTTCGATTGCGCTCAAGTAACGATGATAACTGGAAATATTTATCTGGCACAGAATAAATACCTAGATGCTCAAACTACCTATTTAAAATCATTAGAAATAGCGGAGCGAGAAGGGTTTGCGGATCTTGTCGCCCACATAAACAATAACCTAGGTGTAATTTATCTAGATGTTGAAGATTTTGATGATGCTACGCGCTACTTTAAAACCGCTATTTCGGCTTTCGAATCCGAGGGAGATTTTTTCAATGCAGCTGTCTCTAAGGCTAATGTCTTTTCTATTATGGCTATTCAAGGAGAATCGCAAACGGCGATTAATGGCTATTTAGATTTGATCAGTTACTTCTTGAAGGTGAAGAGTTGGGAATATGTCGCACATGGTTATAACGAAGTAGCAGGAGTCTATTTTGCTCAAGGAAAACAGATGCAAGCGGAAGAGTTTGTGAACTTAGCACTTGCAACGGTTCGTTCAAACATAGATTCCTTTAAAGGGCCTAGTTCTTTCTACCGTGCTTCTGTTTTAACCAGGTCTTCAGCTATTGCATTTAAGAAAGGAGATTTTGATAAGGCGCTCAAGTCCGCGAGACTGGGTTTTGCGATTGCCGAAAAACAGTCGTATTTGAAGTTTTCATTCGAAAATGCTGAAATTTTACAACGGATATTTATTGATAGACAGGAGCTTGACTCTGCCTTGTACTATAGTTTAGCATTTATTCAATATTACACCGATTACGAATCAGACCGTGACACGAAGCAAATCACTCAATTGAGAATGCAGCAAGAGTTTGACGCTATGGAGAGGGATAGAGAGTTGAGACTGTTAAAGTCAAAGGCTGAAAACGAGCGAAAAGAAATTTTGTACCTATCCGCATTGATTGTAGTAATTCTGTTTGGAGCGATTGTAGTTATTCAATACAAGAATCAAAAGATTAAGACGGATCGTGAAATTTTACGAAGACAGAATTCGGAATTAGAGAAAGAGCGATTGAAAGATGAGTTGAGTTTTAAGAACAAGGAGTTAGCGACCAATATGATGTATTTGCTTGAGAAAAATGAATTTATTGGATCTCTTGTGGATAAATTGGTTGAAATAAGAGAGCGTGCGAACAAGGGTAATATGGAATTGGTGCAAGGTATAATAGGGGAGCTTAAGCGAAATTCATCTCAAGGCATTTGGGAGGAGTTTGAAATGCGGTTCAAAAATGTGCACTCTGAGTTTTATAATTCTTTGCAAACACAGTATCCCGACCTTACCCCAAATGAAGTGCGTCTTTGTGCTTTTCTCAGGTTAAACATGTCGACAAAAGAGATATCCGCCATAACCCATCAATCTGTCAAAAGCATCAATATGGCTCGTTTTAGGCTCAGAAAGAAGCTAAATATTGATCAGGATGAGAACCTGATTGCTCACATGATGCAGTTGTAGTCCCTTATTTTTATAGGTTTTTAATACATTGGTAAGCAGTGAGTTGGATCTCTCTGTAGGTGTGTTGTGGTTGTCGGTTTTTGAGCTGTAGGATCGAAGTGACCACAGATTAACTCTTTTCCCCTTTAGCCCTCCTTAACTTGTGACTCCAAACTTCTTGGATTAATCATAATCTGACTGTTTCTAAGAAAAAAGGAAACGTATGGACGAACAAAAAAAAAGGTTTAAGACTTCGGAAGACCCAAATAATGAAAACGTAGATAAGGAGTTGCATAAACTCAAAGAATTGAGCAAATCCAGAATAGATGGCATAAAGAAAATAATAAAGCACATTAACAATGAAAACACAAAATAATCAATCAAAATCCCTGAGCATGAAGAAATATCTACTCACCTTTCTGGCATCAATATTCTTGACGCTATTATCTCAAGGGCAATTCAATTTCGAATTGACAGTACTAGACAATTCAAGCTCTGATCCTATTCAGGGTGCGACGGTTGTATTTAATTCTGTGTCTCAGGAAACTGACGAGAATGGGCAAGTCACATTCGCAAACTTGTCCAATGGAGAATATATGTACACAGTAAGTAAGGACTGCTATTTGTTTGAATCTTTTTCAGCGAGTATTAGTGATGGAGATTTAGCTGAGAATGTAAACCTTACTGCAGAAACGACCAATAGTGTATTCTTTTTCGTTGGGTCGCCCTTCACACTGTCTGATGCGACAGTAACTTTAGTGGGGCCAAACGGTTACAATGAGTCGATTGTTACCGGCAACTTGTTAGGAGATGTTTTTGAGAATGTTCCCTTCGGCGAGTACACGTACACCATAGCCAAGGATTGCTACGAGACCTTGTCAGGTTCTGTTACTGTAGAATGCTTGGGCGGAGGCCAGGGTGCATCTGTTTCAGAAAATCCAGTAGAAATTACAATTAATTCAGATGTCGAGCTAGAAGGGAATGTACTGACGGCGCAATCTGATATGGGAGAGTTCCAATGGATAGATTGCGATTCTGGTGAGTCGATTGAAGGGGCTACCACTGCCGAGTTTACCGCTGAGGCGAATGGGAATTTCGCTGTGGTGATTACAGTAGATAATTGCTCGGTGACTTCAGAGTGCGTTGAAGTAATATCAGTGGGCACATCCAATATTTCGGAATTGACTGGGGCTAATATTTACCCAAATCCATGTACAAGTAGCCTAAACATGGAGCTTCCGAATATCGAAGGGACCGTATCACTGCGTATATTCTCAATCACTGGACAACTTGTTCATCGCGAAGTTTTCACCAGTGCCAATTCGAATGTTCACCGTCTCTTGATGTCCGATTTTGAGCGTGGCGTTTATATCCTTGAAATGGAAATTGAAGGGAGTAGTTATATCAAAAAAGTGATTAAACAGTAAAAGAAAAAGTCTATGAAATCATATGTCAAAATTATGCTTACACTTATCCTGTGTATAGGGGTTAGTGTAGGCTCACAAGGGCAAGTTCAAACAGTAAATGAAGGATTCGAAGTTTGGCCAGCTTCGGGTTGGGAGACGTATATACTTGGAGCTGGAAATGGCTGGGTTCAAGATTGGCAGGGTATAAGTTATGAAGGAGAGAAATCTGCCCTAACGGCAATAAACAATTCGCAATGCGATAGCTGGTTGGTTAGTCCTCAGGTTTCAATAGGGACGGACAATTATGTACTGAATTTCTGGGACTACAATCTATCCCCAGAATTCTACGATCGAACTTCCGTTCATGTATCCGTAGGAAGCCCAAACCCAGAAATGGGAGATTTTGTTGAGGTATATTTGAGTGAAGATGTGAGCGAGCAATGGATTGAGCGTACAATTGATCTATCGGAGTATGTTGGTCAGAATATTTACGTTGGTTTTCAGCATGAGGGTACATGGCATGCCTGGCTGATAGATAAGGTATCAATTGCACCTTTAGAATATATTGATGTTGCCATAAATAGTATTGTGAATCCAACTGGGTCGGGTACTTCATTGGGTGAGCAGGATGTGACCATCAATCTTGTAAATTTTGGTAGCAATTCGATAGATGAGTTGGTGGTGAACTGGGCAGTAAACGGAGAACCCCAAAGCCCATATACTGATAACACCCTCGGCTTGGAGAGTGGAAATAATATTGATTTAAGTATTGGATCATATGATTTTGATCAGTCAGGGTATTATGAAATTAGTGTAACAAGTGTTGTAGACGGTGATGAGATTGCTGAAAATAATACGGCATCAACAGTCTATTCGATTTCGAATGAAAAAGATCTGCGTTTAAACCGAGTAAAACCAGAAGGAATGTATCCAAGTGCTGGAGATCAGGACGTTTGGATAGAGATAGAGAATATAGGCGAGTTTGTGATTGATACCTTACAGGTCTATTGGAATGTAGATGGCGAGATTCAAGAGACTTATGAAGAGTCTTCCCTCGATTTGGCTCCTGGGGCAGTAGTCCAAATTATGATCGGAGAATATTCGTTTGCAAGTGGCATCAGTGAAATTCAAGTTGAAACAAATGCTCTTGGAGATATTGGGCAAGAGGATAATTTCTACTTGGCTTATGTTGCAGTAGATACTCTATGGGAGAGTTTTGAAGGCTTCGACTTTCCTCCAAATAATTGGTCAATAGTTTTTGGTGTAAGAGACAACATCAATTTAGGTGTACCTCGACATGGAAATTACTTTTATAGCTCATCACCTGACAATAATTATTTCGGTGAAGTTAGCGATACATTATATAGCCCGTTTTTGGAGATAGAAGTGGGTGATGTGTATACAATTCATCTTCAAACCAGCGATTTTCTCGATGCAATACATCATCTGGTTGCAAAGGATATGAGTGGCAATGTCGAAGTAATCCAAGAGATGAACGTCGAGCCTAATTCATGGGTCGAATTGGAAATGGATTTATCAAGTGTAGCTGGGGTTAAGCGCATAGGTGTTGTGAGTTCAGTTGTGGAGGGGCCTGGACTGACTAAATTTGACTTGTTCACATCTACTGCTTCTCTATACCAGTTTCAGCAAGACTTGAAATTGTTAGAAGGTGATATGGACATTGTTGCGCCAATTGGTGCAGAACAAGTCTACTCTTGTGTGGTTAAGAACGAGGGCCCAAGTGCGATCATTGGCAACGAATATACCGTGAGCATTGTAAACGATTCTGGAACTACCCTGGCATCTGTACCTGGTCAAATCATTTCTCCTCAGGAGGAGATTTTGTTCCAACTCGAATATACTTTTCAGGAACTTGGAGAGGCTGAATTACATTTTGAGATAAGTATTGATGGAGATCAAAACCCATCCAATAATGTATCGTGGAACTACGCTGTACATGCCGTGCCATCTTCAGCTGTAATTGACCCTATGGGTTCTAAAGATTTCCTGAGTTTGAATCTGCCATTTAATGCAAATGGAAACACGAACTCCTTAGGACAAGATGATATTTCACAGACATTGTACACATCAGAGCAGTTCAGTACGGTAGGTTATGCATACGGAATGATTTACAGCTACAACAATATTTTGAATATCGAAGAAGAGAAGGAAATTCCTCTTCAAGTATGGGCTCAACAGATGGATCAGTCCAACTTAAACGATGGCTTCATACCTACTTCTGAACTTACTCTTTTATTTGATGATACCCTCGTTTTTTTACCTGGTGAAAGAGATATATACATTCCATTTAATGCCCCATTTGCCATCAATGGGATAGACAATGTAGTTGTTCAAAATTTCCAGTATGATCCTGCTTGGCCTCCTGCCATTTTTAATTTTTGGAATTCAGATATGCCAAACGACGGGACAGTAAGATCTGTTGCAATCCTAGATGGATATCAAATCGACCCTGATCAAGAGTTTGACTTGTATGCAAGCATGAAGGATATTCCTTTTTCAAGATTTGTAATCGATCCAGTATTTGAGTTTGGACAAATTTCGGGATATGTCACGTCATCAACTGATTCATCACCTATAGAAGGAGCTGAAGTGAAAATTCTTAATACGTCAGTATTGACATACACTGATTCAGATGGGTACTATATTTTGCCTGAAATGCCCTATGGCAATTATCAAGTTCAAGTGGAAAAATTTGGTTTTGATGAAGTGACAAGTCCTGTTGAAATTGACGCTGAAGATGTCCTTGTAGATTTTGTCCTGCAGCCGTTGTCTCAGATTAGCGTAATTGGAACTGTATACGGAAGCAATAATACCTTAACCGGCCTTGAAGGAGTAGAAATAAGTTTAGGTGGTTACTCGACTGGACAGTTATCTTCAAATTCGGATGGCACTTTCGAATTCACAGAATTATATAGTAACTCAGATTATTCGATCAATTGTTCATTTTATGGATATGAAGATCTAAATCTGTATTTTACTACATCTGAAAGTGACATTGACTTGGGTGATTTAATTTTGAATCAGATTCATCTTAGCCCTTTTAACGTTGAAGCAACATTGTATGAGTCAGGAGTTAGTGTGCAATGGGAGAATCCACAATCTAGTCAAATTGAAATAGTTCAGAACGATTTAGGGTTCTGTTCGTTCAGCTACACTAATGAGCCAAATGAGAACGTTTGGTTAGGGAATATTCTCGAAGTAAATGAAATTTTAACGCTGACAGACTTAGAATTTAGGGCAGATATATACGAGAATGCAGTTGATTTTGTGACCCTGGAAGTGCTTGATCTTGAAGGAAACGTACTTTCAGCATCTGACCCCATTTTAGTTTATGCAGATTCCACATATGTCGTTGATATTCCCAATATTGTAGTGTATGAAAACGTGTTCGTAGCCGTGCATTGGCAAGACAACCAGGCCAGTACAAATGCATTGTGCATTGATTTTTCAAATGAAAACATTCCAAACACCGCAGCCATTAAATATCCAGATCAGGATATTGTACTGCTTTCAGATTTTTTCGGAGGAGGACCTAACTTGTCTTTTCTAATTCGTGCACACACTCTGAATTTTGGATCAAACTTGTCTAACGGTGAAGAATTAACATACAATGTATACCGCGGGCTTGCGAGTGAGTTTCCCGATTTTTCAAATTGGTCTCAGATAAACCAGTTTCCAATTTCCGAATTAGAAACACTTGATAGCGAATGGGATATTTTCGGAAACAATGTTGACATCCGCTACGCTGTTGAGACAATTTATTCTTTAGGATACTCGGAAGTTACTTTTTCGAATACCGTTAACGGAAATACCTTAGGGACAGATGAATGGATAGGTGCTGGCATTCATGTAGCTGTTTTTCCAAATCCAGCTACTGAAGTTCTCAATCTGAGCGTTGATACAGATGTAATTACAGCTTGCCAAATTGAGATTTTCAATTCTTCAGGTAAACTAATTTACATGGATGAGATGTCTAAAAGGTTAAGCATCAATATTCAAGATTTTACAACAGGAATATATTTTGTGCGCTTCAATCTAAATGGACTCATTTTATCTAAGAAATTTGTGGTCTCCGAATAGAGATAAAGGTGATACTACCTTTGAGTTGTCAAATTGAGTAATAGCAAACAAACCCATGTATATTGATGCTTGGGTTTGTTTGTTTAAACTGATTCTGAAATACGAAGTTCACTTATCTTTGGCCTACTGTAAACCACTTTGGCGTAATTTCCAGTTAGCATTCACCCAACACTTTCCGCCTTCAACTCCAAAACACGCCTGATAAAATCAAGTGATGTGCGTTCCGATTCATCACGCTTGAACTTCATAAAATGGCCATCGGCGTGGATGGTTATGGATTGCGATAGAAAGAGCTGGAGTTTGTAATAGGGGATAGCCCAATTGAAGTGGCTGTTGTACTTTCTGAAGTGCACGATAATTCCCTTCGGTCGTAGTTCGATATTGGCGTGGGCGATGGATAGCCGGGCAAAGTGCTCGTAAAAGATCTCGCTGTAGGACTCAATCACCATCCGCGGACTTCCCACTCGCTTCAGAGCAATGCGATTAAAAAAACCATAGGGCTTCCCCACAAGCTCGTTGCAGGCTTCAATCTCTTCTCTGTTTTTCATCGATGCTTGGAAAATCATCTTTATTGTTTTAAACTTCAACAAATTAAGGCCTATTTCGTTCTAAATTTTGGAGTGGATTTTCTTTTGAAATAGGAATTTAGTTTGTTTTTAGGCCAGTATTCATCTGTATGATTGATTGAACGCCAACGATGCAATTGATATTGATTCAATGTTATATTTGCATTGTACTGAACTGAAAGAGAGAAACTATTTACAATGAGACAATTTCTTATAGTCATTGCTTTGCTTTTGAGTCTGTTTGATGCAGCATATGCTCAATTTTCACATCCACAGCACTTCGGACCTTGGAATATAGACGCAACTGATGTAAAGGACATCGACTATGATGAAGATGGTGACATCGATGTACTATTTTTGACATCTTCACACGTCTCGTGGTTTCAAAATTTGGGAAACGCTGAATTTGGTGCGGTACAGACCATTTATGAATTCGAAACTCCTAAAGGTCGAATAATGGATCTTGGTGATGTCGATAATGACGGGGATTTAGATATAGTTGTAGGGGACGTTTGGGATGAAGATGAAGAAATAAATATTCTTGTGAATGATGGCACGGGCATGTATCAAAATCAACAAATTGCTCAGCTTTCGAACGGTATTCGATCAATAAAATTGAGCGACCTTGACAACGATGGAGACCTAGAATGCTTATATGGCTTGGTTACAACTGGGGCATTTTATCTGGAAAACCTAGGAGAGTTGGAGTTTGCAGAACCTGTACAATTCGAGTCAACTTTCGGTTCAGTGAATTTCATTGACACGCACGATGTAAATGGTGATGGTTATTTAGATGTTATTGGCACTCATGGGGATAATGGCTTTTATCTGAGAAATGTGGTCGACTCTTTAAACTTTGATTACGTATTTTGGTCGGGGTTGTCGGATGACGATGATTTACGATTTCAGTTTCTAGATATTGACAATGATGGTGATGAAGATTACATTCCAACTAATGAATGCTCCGATGAGACGTACTGGTACGAAAAGGATGAAGATGCAGGATGGAATGGAGGATATTTTACTAGGGAAATAGGCAATTTTGAAGTGAATGGGATTGAAACTTCATGCAGAAGTTTACAAGTGTCGGATATTGACGGAGACGGTGATCTCGACCTGTTAATTTCATTTGAACAATCTGGGGGTGATTACAAAGGCTTGTATTGGAGTGAATTTTCGAATGGTCAGTTTGCCTTGCCCATACAACCGATTGATGAAACTAGATATTATACAAATCTTGAGTGTAGCGATTTCAATGGTGATGGAAAAGAAGATATTCTGTGTTGGAGCACTTTTCAAGATCATATCACCTTTTATTTGCATAATGGAGTTGATGGCTTTCTGGAAAGTCAAGAGTTGACTACTAGTGTTACCCATCCGGCAGAGTTTAAGCATTTTGATTTTGATCAAGATGGCTTAAGTGACTTAATGAGCTCTGCAACTGGAGATGGGAAGATTTCCTGGTACAAAAACTTAGGGCAAGGTGTTTATTCAGATCAAAATGTACTTGTCGAAAATAGGACAGGTATCTATCGATTTTGGCCTCTTGATATAGATAATGATGGAGATCTGGATTTGCTTTGGTACCGAGGGGTTAGCAATACCTTAAGTGGATCAATTGGATGGAATGAAAATGACGGTGTTGGAAACTACGACTCAGGAGATGTCTTAATTGAAACCAGTATAGTAAGAAATGCTGTTTTCCCAGCTGACATTGATGGCGATGGAGATCAAGATATTGTGTTTTCGCCTTCAGCGAATTCTGATGCAGATTTAATGTTCTTGATGAATATTGGGAATGGTCAGTTCGTCCCAATTGAATATAACACAGATGATGGAATATTAATCTGGGATATCTGTTTAATGGATGTTGATGGAGATAATGATTTGGACATACTAGTCTCAGATTTAGGAGGGGCAATGTGTACTTTGGTGTGGTTGGAAAACACTGGCACCGTAGATGATTGGACAGTTCACAATATTGGAACTCGACCATATGCAAATATTTCAGAGACCCTAGTCGAAGATTTTGACAACGATGGAGATTTAGATTTTGCTTTGACATTTCGAGATGATGTTCCAAGTATTAGCGAGTATTACTTGGAATTACTTTGGAACGAAGGGGATGGTGAATTTGTAGATTCTGACACTTTGTATGGCGGTGTGGAATTATTAATAAATAATTTAAAGTTCTTCGATGTAGAAGGAGATGGATTAAAGGATATAGTTTCACGTATTCAGGATGAAGAAAATGAATCCCTAGCCTATTTCAGGCAAATTGAAGAAGGAGTTTTTGAAGCTGCAGAGGTTTTATTTATCAATGAGCATGCTATGAACCTTAGAGACGTTTTTGATATTGACAGAGATGGTGATATGGATTTATTGATGATCGAAGATGGTCATCTTCGATACGCTGAAAACCTAATGTTTGTTCCAAAGGCTGCTCGTGGTTTAGTTTATCTGGACGAGAACCAAAATGGTGTCAAAGATTCACTCGATCCAGGTCTGAGTTTTATTCAAGTTTCTAGTTCTCCGCAAAGTGAATACGCCTTTACTTATGACGATGGAGGCTATCAACTGAGCTTCAATGAAATTGAAAATGGAGTTTATGAGATCAGTCCTTCACTGCCGGAAGGGTGGGTGTTGACATCCCTCCCTGAAGTACACACTGTTGAGGTTACTGATGATTTCACATCGGTAGATAGCTTAAATTTCGGATGCATGCCTGACTCTATTTTTACATCATGGGAGTTGAGTTTTGTTCCAGGGTTTCCGAGATGTAATACAGTGATGCCCTTGTATATCACAATCAACAATATAGGAACCACAACCGGGACTGGAATCGTAGAACTTGATCTTGACACTGCTTCAAACTATCTCTGGGCTTCAGAACAACCTGACTCGATTGTGGAGAACAAGATTTATTGGCATTTTGAATCCTTGGCTTATTTCGAAAGCTTGCAGTTTGAAGCAAATGTGCAGATTCCAGGAGCAGAGTACATAGGTACAGAGCTGCAACATTTTATTACCGTGTATGAAGATCTGGGTAGCTTTTCAGATTCTTCTGCAGTTTCACAACTTATTCAATGCTCTTTTGATCCTAACGACAAATCCGTATCTCCAGCAGGAGTTGACTCTCAGGGTTATATTCAATTGGACCAAGAGTTGACTTATCTCATCCGATTTCAAAATACGGGGACTGATACCGCATTTAACGTAATCATTGATGATTACCTCGCCAGTGAGTTAGATTATACTTCGTTTGATCCAATCGCTAGTAGTCACCCAATGCAAGTTCATTTGCAAAATGATGGACATGTTGAGTTTGCTTTCTACAACATCATGTTACCAGATAGTGGAGCAAGTTTTGAAGGAAGTCAAGGGTTTGTTCAGTTTCGGATTTCACCTTTGGCAGATTTAAACCCGAATACTTCGATCGAAAATTCAGCTGAGATTTTCTTTGATTATAATTCAGCGATATATACTAACACAGTTCTTAGCACAATCGAATGTTATATCTCTCCAACTCCCTTTATTACTTTCAACTATCCTTTTTTACAGGCGGGTGATAATGGCGAATCCTATCAATGGTATTTGAATGGTGAGCCAATTCCCAATTCTAACATGGAAAGTGTAGAGCCAGAATCAAATGGACTTTTTTCAGTTGAAATATGGGATAGTAATGGGTGCTCAACGATTTCCGAAGTATTTGAATTCTCCAGTTTGGGAGATGAGTTAATTGAAATTGAAGATATCGCCATTTACCCGGTTCCTTCTTCCGATTTAGTTTACCTCGAAGTAAGTGCATTTAAGGATCAGGACTTCGTTTTAAGGGTATTTGATTCGAATGGAAGAGAAGTACATTCTGGATTAATTAGAGACAGCGTTTATTCAATCTCAAAAAATGAGATAGGCGTAGGTTTGTTTTTAATCTCACTTACAAACTCGAAAGGTGATGTGGTTAAACGAGGGAAAATTATTACAAGATAAACCTAAATATATCCTTGGTTGTTTTTTGTGAAATCATTCGATTCAGGGTATTTGTTTGCCCATTCACATGTCTATGATTGAAGAAGTGAAGATTCCTTTTTCAAAAGTAGACACCTAGTTTGTTTCTCCATCATTCGTTCTTTTTTCGTCGAATCAGCCTTGGGCTGAACAGGAGTGTCCAACACTTTCCCAATTGTCAAAGTCCACCAACATCATCCCTTCATTTTTAAACCAAAAATCCCGAACAAATCTTAACTTTCCCAGGCAAACCAAAACTAAAAGAAGATGTCATTTATTGGAATTATTGCATTAGTCTGTGCTGTTTGGGTGATCTACGATGTGTGGACAAAAAACGATCGATTGACCGACACGGAGAAGCTCGTTTGGACGATTGGAGCTGTGCTGTTGAGCATCATTACGGCCATTATTTACTACTTTACTCAAAAAAATAAACCCGCTTAAGGTTAAGAAAGTCAGGTGTTTGCGGTATTGATTATTTGTGAACCGAAAATTTAATTTGGAATTTTAAAATTTCCACCCCTAACTTTGTAGCTCCTACAAAAGGAATGAACTACATATCTCAAAATAACGCCCAGCCGAACAACACCATGTGTTGTATGCATATGATGAACATCATGTGTATGTACTCCTGTACAATGTGCTGAAGCGAATGAGATAACTCCATAAAATAATACGGAATTGAGCCCGCTGAAGTACACCTTCAGCGGGCTTTTTCGTTTCCCCCAACTTGCTCACAACAACAAAAACAAAATAAAATGACACAAATCAGAGAAAACCAAAGGTTTGAAACCAAGCAGCTTCACGCTGGCCAGGAAGTCGATCGCGAAACCAAGTCACGAGCGGTGCCCATTTACCAGACTACGTCCTACGTCTTTGACGATAGCGAACAGGCTGCAAATTTATTCGGATTAAAGGAATTTGGGAACATCTACACCCGAATCATGAATCCTACAACCGATGTGTTTGAGAAGCGCATCGCAGCACTCGAAGGTGGTACCTACGCAGTGGCTACAGCTTCAGGGCAGGCCGCGCAATTCCTGGCGATCAACAACATCGCACAGGCTGGCGACAACATCGTTGCTTCTTCTTCGCTCTACGGTGGAACGTACAACCAGTTCAAGTCCAACTTCAAGCGACTCGGCATCGAAGTGCGGTTTGCCGACGTGGATGACCCGACCAGCTTTGAGCGCCAGATCGGAGAACAGACCAAAGCGATTTATGTCGAAACGATCGGGAATCCCGGGTTTAATATCCCAGACTTTGAAAGCCTGGCTCAGATCGCATCCCGTTACCAGATACCACTTGTGGTGGACAATACCTTCGGAGCTGGTGGATACCTCGCTGCTCCAATCGAGTACGGGGCCAATGTGGTGGTTGCTTCGGCTACCAAGTGGATTGGCGGACACGGTACTTCGGTAGGTGGGGTAGTGATCGACGCTGGAAATTTCAACTGGGGCAATGGGAAATTCCCGCAGTTTTCGGAGCCTTCTGAGAGCTACCACGGGCTCAATTTTTGGGACACCTTCGGCGAAGGAAATCCACTTGGCCTTCCCAACGTAGCCTTCGGAGTTCGGGCCAGAGTAGAAGGGCTTCGCGATTTCGGGGCGGCACTTTCTCCGTTCAATAGCTTCTTGCTTCTTCAAGGGCTTGAGACTCTTTCGCTACGTGTGCAGCGCACGGTTGAGAATGCTCTGGAGCTAGCGCAATGGCTGGAATCAAACCCCGAAGTGGAATGGGTGAACTATCCTGGTCTTAAGACGAGTCCGCACAATGGCTTAGCCAAAAAATACCTTCGAAATGGATTTGGTGGGGTGCTCACCTTCAAGCTTAAAGGTGGAAAAGATCGCGCCGACCAATTGGTGAACAGCCTGAGCCTTGTTAGCCATTTGGCCAATGTGGGAGACTCCAAAACTTTGATCATCCATCCATCTTCGACTACCCATGAACAGCTCTCACTTGCCGAGCAAGAGTCGTCAGGTGTCGTGCCTGGCTTACTTCGCGTATCGGTGGGGATCGAGCATATCGACGATATCAAAGCCGATTTTGAACAAGCCATCGCTGTATCAAAGCGAGAAAACTCCTGTGTACTACCATGAGCCAACTAAAAACGTATAGTCCGGGTGTAAACATCAAGCTAGAAAATGGGGGGACTCTTTTGAGTCCTTCCATTGGCTACCAGACTTGGGGCACGCTCAACGAATCGAAGTCGAATGTAGTGTGGGTATGTCACGCACTCACGGCCAATAGCGATGTGTTTGACTGGTGGGAAGGACTCTTTGGCCCGGGCAAAGTATTTAACGCCGAAGAGCATTTTGTGGTCTGTGCCAATGTGCTTGGATCTTGCTACGGTTCCACTGGGCCAGTGGGATACGACCCTTTTTGCGGGTATCAAAACTTCCCGGATTTGACCATTCGCGACTTGGTGAAGGCGCATGTTGCCTTGGCCGAATACCTCGGAGTAGAGAGCATCAACACGCTGATAGGTGGATCTATGGGTGGGCATCAGGCTTTAGAGTGGGCTATTTTGGAGTCGACTCGGATCGAAAATCTGATTCTTATCGCCACGAGTGCCATCCATTCGCCTTGGGGTGTAGCCTTCAATGAAGCCCAGCGTGCGGCGATTGAAGCCGATCCCACTTGGGGAGAGCAAAACAGGGAAGGGGGCTTGAACGGTTTGAAAGCTGCGCGGAGTATAGCTTTGCTATCATACCGATCTTACGAAACTTACGATTTCTCGCAGCCAAGAGAAAGTGGAGATCAAACGCTTAAGGCGAAGTCCTACCAACGCTACCAGGGTGAAAAGCTAGCCAAAAGGTTTAATGCCTATAGCTACTATTCATTGAGTAAAACCATGGACAGCCACGACGTGGGTCGCGATCGAGGTGGAGTAGAAGCAGCTTTGCGCGAAATCAAAGCGAGAACACTCGTCATCTCCATCGACTCTGACCTTCTCTTCCCGATTATTGAGCAGATTAGAATTGCGCGGGGAATTGAAAGGGCCACGCACCGAACAGTGTACTCGCGATATGGCCATGACGGTTTTTTAATTGAAACCAATCAGATTTCTAAGCATATACAGCGGTTTCTCCCAGAATCAACAAATGAATTAATCGAATTAAAAACAGCAGTAGCATGAAAGCAAATGTTGGAATAATAGGACTCGGTACGGTAGGTTCGGCCTTGCTCAAACAAGTAGAAGCCTTGCCCGGATATACCGTCAAAACCCTTGCCGTACGAAGAAAAACAAAGCAAACGGCTCTGTTTTCGTATCCGGTAACTGATAATGCCTTCGAGTTGATCGAAGATCCCGAAATCGATATCATCTTCGAAGCGATCAATAACAGCGAAGACGCCTTGGCCTATGCCAAACGTGCACTTACACTTGGCAAAACATTTATCTCAGCCAGTAAGGCCATGTTGGCCAATGAGTTGGCTGATTTGCACCGAATTGAGCAGGAGTGCGGCGGTACACTGCTCTACGAAGCGGCAGTGGGTGGAGCCATTCCAGTGCTTCGAACCATTCGCGAGCATCTCGGCGGTGAAGATATTTTTAAAGTTCGAGGCATCGTCAATGGATCTTGTAACTATATCCTGACTTCCATGCTCAATGAAGATCTCAGCTTTGACGAGGCCTTGCAAAATGCACAGATTCTTGGCTATGCCGAGTCTGATCCATCATCGGATGTAGATGGGGTCGACTCTTACTACAAGGCTTTGATCTTGGCTCACACCATCAACAAGTCTGCGCCTAGCCTCTCGAGAATCAAGGTGGAAGGCATCAGAAACCTGGAGAGCCACGAGTTGAAAAAGGCTTACCGCGAGGGGCAGAAGGTGAAGCTTATCGCCGAAATCGAAAAGAACGGAGAACAGTATAAGGTGGATGTGCGGCCCAGGCTGATCGATCAAACTGATGGGCTATATTATGTAGATGGGGTGAACAACGCCATCGAAATCGATACCGCTCACGCCGGACGCCTTATCCTCCAAGGTCAGGGTGCTGGTGGCCATCCTACGGCCTCGGCTATGATCGGCGATTTGGTGAATGCCCAAACCAAAAGAGAGCAGCGAATCCGAGAACTCTTGCTTCAGATTTGAAAATATAAGTATCCGCTGCCGCGCGATTAGCTGATGGCGTATCGCGTGGTTTCTTAGGAAGGGTTTTGCAGAACAGCTCGTATCTCATTGTGTCTATATATTCATACTGGGCAGTTGGTGATACGATGTTTGTATGGCGAGCCTTTAGTGAGTTTCTCTTTTAATAGAACTTCTCGATACATTTTATCTTCGTTCCTCAGATAAATTACTCGAAGTGACTATTGCTAACACGCTCCGAAGCATTTGCAATGCTGCGGCGCTTTCCTAGCTTCCCTTCGCCGCATTTACTACCATCGGTCGTGATATCGCTTCACCAAGTTGCGATGCTGCGCCTAAATATGATCGACCAATTAAGTCCAAGATTCAAAAGCAGCTCTTGACATTGAACTCTTGGATTTCGTTGTATTCAAAATTGCGTAAAGCGCAGGATTGCAAATCCAGCGCAGCCTTTTTGTGCCAACTGATTAGATTCGATTTCACGCTGCCGAGCGACCAGCTAAAAGCGTATCGCGTGGTTTCTTTATTTGGTAGTGGCTTCATTCCCAGGCTCTTTGGTTTGTTTTGGCAGTGAAAGTGGGGAGCGCAGACACAATTGAGATTTCTGTGCTCCGCTGCGGCATGCGCACCGCTGCGCCGCATTTACTTCCATCGGTCGTGATATCGCTTCACTAAGTTGCAATGCTGCGCCCAATTAAACCGCTCAATTAAGTCCTAGATTCAAAAGCAGCTCTTGAATTTCAACTATTGGTTTTCGTTGTATTCAAAACTGCGTAAAGCGCAGGATTACAAATCCAGCGCAGCCTTTTTGTGCAAACTGATGAAATACCTTTACACGCTGCCACTCGATTTGCCGAAAGCGTATCGCGTGGTTCTGTGTCTGAAAGTGTTTATAAATCAAGTGCTTATGATCTTTATGAAAAAATAATTTCATCACCTTGTAGCAGAATAGAATCTTTTGGCGTCTAATTAAACGAATCACTAACCAATTTGAAGGGAACTTGGATTACGATCTGATCAAGAAGAATATCAAGAGCGATCGCAAAACTCAGACAGAAGTGTACAACACGTACTATAGGCGTGTCTATGCATCATGTTTGAGAATCTTGACAGATCAGTACGAGGCCGAAGACTTGATGCAAGAAGCCTTTATCCACGCCTTTCAGAAGATCGATAGCTTCAGGGGTGAATCTAATCTGGGTACCTGGATTTGTCGCATTGCGATAAACAAGTGCCTCGATCACCTTAAAAAGCGAAAAGTACAACTCGACTTTGATGATAATTGGGAGAACCGAGCGGAGAGCGCCCAACCCGTGCATGAAGATGTTCAGTACGACGTAGAGCGCATACAGGCGGCGATGGAAACATTGCCCGAGGGCTGCCGGATCGTTTTTTACCTCCACATGTTTGAGGAGATGGATCACGATGCGATAGCCGCGAAGTTGGGAATTAGAGAAGGCTCATCGCGTGCTCAGTACGCCAGAGCCAAGAACAGGATTAAGGAACTCGTAAGCAAGAACTATGTCAGAGCTTGAAAAGTTTATTAAAGACAATAAAGAGGGGTTCGAAAAATTTGAACCAATCGATGGTCACCAGGAGCGCTTCCTGAGGAAGCTCGAAAGGGTAGAAGAGAAGCAAGACCAGAGCAGGGTGCTTTTTTGGAGAATTGCCGCAGCAGTAATCGTCATGGCAGCAGTATGTACAAGTGTGCTATTGCCACGATTTAATAGTCCGGCAGATGTGCAGTATGGATCGATGTCCTTGAGTGAAGTGTCGAGCGAACTGGCCGATGTGGAGCTCTACTACGAAAGCAAACTCTCTCAGGAATACGAAGAAGTCAATAAGCTTTCAAAGACCGATCCAGTAGTGCACACCTTTATGGAAGAGCTCCGATTTCTCAATGATCAATACGATACACTAGAAGCTAAGCTTTACGAGAGTGGTTCACATGAGCGCGTGGTACTCGCCATGATCGAAAATTTCCGACTTCGGTTAGAAATCATCGAGAAGCTCGAAGAAATCAAAGAATTCAAAACTAAACAAGATTCGTTATGAAGCTAAAAGGATTATTTACCGCTGCAATTGCTGTCTTTGCTGTATGCGTGGCCATGGCTCAATCTGAGCGCCAAGTCAATCACACTTTCGATGTGAAAGGCGGTGGCCATCTCAAGCTGAGCAATAGCTTTGGCGATATGAAGATAGAGTCATATGGAGGCGATATTATTGATGTGAACGTTACGATCATTCTGGAACTGAAGAATGACAAGAACAAGGAGGAGTTATTCGACAAAGTAAGAATTGAAGCGACGGAGAATGGAAATCTCGTGAGTGTTCGCACTGTAAATGACTTGAACGGTGGACGCGATGTCAAAAAGTTTGAGATCAACTACTACGTGAAGGTTCCAGAAGGACTGGATATAGAAGTGCGCAATTCTTTCGGAGATGTCACGGTAAATGGAGCGGTCGGCAATATGGATGTCGATGTTCAGCACGGCGATTGCTACATAGCCAAGGCTGGAAGCGGAAGAAACAATCTGAGAGTCAGCTTCGGCGACCTACGTGTTAAGGAGATTGGTGAAGTGGATGTACGCGTGCAACACGGCGATGCGCATTTAGGCTCTGTAGGCCCTATAGAAGGGAAGTTTCAATTCGGTGATGGAAGTATTGACGTGCTGAAAGGTGATGCCAGAATCAGCGTGGCACACGGCGATTTCGATATCGACAATATGGTGGCGAGCTTCGTAAACCTGATCCACATCGATGCCCAGTTTTCGGATGTGAGCCTTGGGGGAGTGGATGGGGAAGAGTTCCTACTCGAAATGGAAGGCAGCTTTAGCGACTTTGATTTCGATGATAACTGGTTCGTTCGCACGAAAGAGAAAGACTATAACCGAGAAGAGTATATGATTTACACAAAAGGTGAATCAGCGGGATCGAAAACGATAAAGATTATCGGGTCTCACAGCGACGTAGAGGTTCGCTAAACATTAAGCAACAAAGAAAGAATCCTGGCGCAGGCGTCAGGATTTTTTTTGCTTTTAAAAAATAGGTACACCCGAATGGTTCTCGATACACCCGGAAAGGATTCGGTGCACTCGAACCGACGACCTTCTTGATTAATTGAGATCACTCATTCCAGAAAAAATGCGCTAGTTAACTGATTGGTAGACTACTTATCGATCAGACCAAAAGTACTTATCTCAAAACCTGAACGTGGCCCGAAATTTTGTCGGACTGTACAAAGCCATTTTTCTCAGTGGTCCATTCTATCCGGTAGGGATAGATGCCAGGTGGAAGGTGGTAGCCCGATTGATCGGCGGCTAACCAAGGTTCAGCGGGATCATTAGACTGAAACTGAAGGGTTCCCCAACGATCGTAGATGTAAATAACGTAGTCGGTAAACGGACATTCCGCAACCACTTTAAAAACATCATTCACGCCATCTTGGTTAGCAGTAATGGCATTAGGTATGTACAACTCGCAGCCACATTCTTCTTCAACAAATTGTACGAGCTTTTGAGTCATACCACATTCATTGTCAGCCCTGAGCAGAATTTGATGCGTATGATCGACCAGGTACGGAAACTCGGCCGGAATGCCGTCTACATAGGCCATGTCGTCGTTGGAAATGATGGGGGTAAAACCAATGGGTTTTTCTTCGCAAAAAGTGTACGTGTCTAGTGACTCTATCCGTGGGAGGGGATTATCAGCAACATTCACAAAAGCTTCTTCTGAGCAAGATTCATTAAAGATTTCGACCCTGTACTGCCCCGCATTGTTTACAACAATCGTTTTCTCTTCCGACCCGTTGTACCAAATCACATCGTGATCGGTATTTATGGTGAGCGCTATGGGCTCGTTTTCACATTTTTCGACCTGTTGATCCAGGGTGTACTCCGGGCGCCCGCTATCGTTCACCACAAATTCTCGCTCGTAGGTGGCACAGGCTTCATTGATGATAACAGAGTACACACCAGGATTGGAAACAGTAAGCGTAGGGCCATCTGAACCATCGCTCCACACGTACATCTCACCTGAAATATCTGGAATCAAGGTAATGGGTTCACCGATGCATTTTGAGACTTCAGTAGATTCAAAGTCGGCAGCTATCTCAGGTTCTGGGTAGGGGTACATCCAGTTATTTGGAAGACCGAGCTTCGACATATTAGTTATCGTCACCCCTATGTCGATGATGATGTCGTCAGCATCATCATTGGGATTGTTGATTACGCTCAAATAGTCCTGCCCATTGGTACGGGCTAAATAAATAGCTCCATCAGGTCCGAGCTGCATTCCCGCATATCCAGAGACCCATACTTGGTCTAGGAGTGCCTGTGATGCTTCCAGATCGGGTGCAGAAGTGGTGAATTGATATAGATAAGATGGATTTCCAAGCACTGACCAGTAGATTCGATTGTTGTCGGGGGAGAACTCGAGTCCATAGCCCTGGCGGTTGTCGGTCACATCGTATGCCAGAGACTCTTCGATTTCTACTACACCCGTTGCATTGTTGAAGCTTCCGTATTCCAGGTAGTTTACTCCGATGCTTCCATCCGGGTTGGTGGTATTGTAGGTCGAAGCGATCTGACTGCCGTCAGGCGAAATCTTCATAGTTCCAATCGCCGAGAAGTAGGTGAAATCGATGGGGTAGGAAGTACCAGTTGTGCTCACCACTGGCTCGCCGATACCGTTGCAATCGATTGGGAATGCGTAGAAATCTGCGGAGCCCATTTCATGCACCACCACCCACACATCGCGATTGTTGGGTTGGTAGGTGGCGTGGATCTTTTCGGAAGTAGAAGCAAGGAGTTCGGTTGATGGCTGTGTGACATCGCCCAGACCACCATTTGCTTCCATGTCTACCACGACGTATTCGAGCCCGTTGTTATCGTCGTCACCGCCATTGAGTTGGGCGGCAACGGTAAAAATATAGTAGAATCGCTCATTGTAATCACCGGGAAAAGGCACAATCACCGTGTTTTGGGTTGAGCTAAAATTTCCATTGAGCCCCGTTCCGTTGGGCATCACATCTCCAAACCGATCGCGAACCACCATCCCATCGGTGCTGAAGAGCAGGTTTCCTTCACTATCCGAAATGGTACCGCTCCCTTCGTCGGTGTCAATAGGGCCGCCACCCGAGTCGGTAGGACCAGTGGGGCCGAAATTAATCTGCGCAAAATACCCGAACACCCAATTGTCGTCGGGAGTTTGGGCGAACCCAAAGCTGCAAATAAGCATGATTAGAATAGTTAGCCTGAATGTCATGCACAAATGACGCTTCTCGGTTGGAAAAGATGAATGTGCCAGCATTAAAAAAATGTGAAATTGAGAAAAGGTCGGATATGTACATTAATGAAAAAAGCACAGCTCCTCCAAATCTTACCTGAGAATGCTTGTATAGAGATCAAGAATAACATGTTTAATAGTGAGCTCAAATTTCAAATCGTCATTTGTTCTTTTCCTTTTGTCTATGCTGCGCCGACGGCAAGCCTTTGGCGACCGATGGGAAATAAAAGGAACAAAAATTCCCTGTTTTCCCAAAGGTGCTTCTCCAGGCCGTTTTTAGAATCTAACGGCCTTCCGAAAGGCTGAACAAATCTTACTGACGATCAGCTTCACTGATGTCAGCATGTCAAGCAATCGCTTCCCCTTCGGTCGTCTGCAATATTTGATTCAGCTGCACTGATGGGAAAACGGAGATCTAACAATGAATTGCAAACGCAGGATTGTTTCGAAGAGATTGTGCTTTTCGGCTACGCTTCATATGCTATGCTGCGTACCATCTGCCTTTTGGTAAACATTGAGATTGGGGTGGATAGAAAAAGAGAAATGTCCAAAATTTTGATCCAACTGCCGCTTGGACGCTTTTCGGACAAAATGAGCCTTTTTTGCTTGATTTCGCATCTGCGTTTACGTTTTTAAAGCGCAGCCGCAAGGCTCCCCAAACAAAGGGAAAGCCTTGCTCCACGCGGGTTTAACCACTTTGAGAAACAAGGCTTTCTTTTTTTGATGGTGATTCAGCTGGGGCTCGAACCCAGGACCCACGCCTTAAAAGGGCGTTGCTCTACCAGCTGAGCTACTGAATCGCTTTCCGTAAATGCGGGTGCAAATATAAGTGCTTTGTGTAATCTGACAAAGGATTTTTCGATTCCTTCCCAAAAAAATTACTCGATGATCGGACAACGCTCAAATGGCACCGTTCTGTCGAATAAATATCGGTAGGTGATCATCTCTCTATAGCGCTCGGTTCCAAGGTTTTCACAGACCTTGATCATCTTTGGGTTGAAGTCGCCGATCCAGGTTAGCACGGTCTTGTCGTATGCATCGGTTTCATCCATAACACTTTTTGAGTAGGTGATTAAGCCACCTTCTATTCCACGTCCATGCCATTTTTTAACCACGCCAAAGACAATTCCCACCATCGTGCGAGGCGTTCCCTTCCACTTGTGATAAAGAAATTTGAGTTTCCCCAACCAGTTCAAGTTTCCGTTCACATATTTGAAAATCTCGTTGAGCTCCGGAATATTAATGTAAAATCCAATGGGCTCATCGCCATCGTACGCGAAAAACAGGATTCGTTTATCAACAACTGGTTTTAGGGATTGCATGAGCTTTTGGGCTTGTGCCAGTTTCATAGGCTGGAATCCAGCGTGACCACCCCAGGCACCGTTGTATACCGTGTGAAAATCTTCCGCTACCTTTTCGAGCGGTACCCCTACCGCATTTCGGAAGGTGACATTTGGGTTGACAATGCGTTTGGTCTTTTCTACAAAAATATCCTGCACATCATCTCTCGTCGATCGCGTGTACAAGTACTGCTCGAAATAAGTTTTGAAGCCATAATTTTCAAACAAGTCCACGTAGTACGGAGGATTGTAGTTCATGGCGTAGCTATTCGGGTCGGTAAAATTTTTTGACAAACAACCCCAAAACTGATTTCGCTCTCCAAAGTTGATTGGGCCGTCCATGGCTTCCATACCTTGGGTTTCAAGCCATGATTTCGCGGTATCGAAAATGAAGTTGGCGAGGGCCTGATCATCGGTCGATTCAAAAAAGCCGACACCCCCCGTAGGCTGCTTCTCTTTCTTCGAAGTCTTTGGGTTCACGAACGCTGCTATGCGGCCTGCTAGGTTTCCTTGATCATCATAAAACACCCAGCGAATGGCTGAACCCTGTCGAAAAAGCTTGTTCTTTTTTGGGTCAAAGATCTTCTCAATGTCTTGCTTAATGTGAGGGATATAGTTCGGATCATTCGCGTAAATAATGGAAGGAACCTTCTGAAATGTCTTTATTGTAGATTTGTTGTCGACTACGACAGCCCGCATAAATCAAAATTTTCAACGAAAGTAAATTATCTCATCCAATTGAATAGAATCTTCTTAATCGGCTTTATGGGCGCGGGGAAAACCACGGTAGGCAAGGAGCTTGCATCGCGGTTAGATACCACCTTTTTAGATTTGGATCAAGAAGTGGAGCGAACTGCAGCCATGTCTATTCCTGAGATTTTCGCTGCGAAGGGCGAGGCTTATTTCAGGCAGCTTGAAGAGGATGTGCTAAAGGAAATCGTGAGAACTGATGCGCCCGCTGTGATAGCCCTTGGTGGTGGAACGCCAACCATTCCGGGCTTGATGGAGTTTGTGAATGGGGTAGGAACTTCTGTTTGGATTGACCGTACGGAAGAAGAGCTCTTCGATCGCTTACTGGCAGAAAAGGAAAAGCGCCCATTGATTGCCGAGCTTTCGCCAGAAGGACTGAAGCAGCGCATCGCAGGTATGCTCGACCAGAGGATAGGAGATTATTCAAAAGCCGCCATTCATATTCCGGCTGATGTTCCCGAGGAAGACTTGGTGGGTGAGATTGTGAAAAGGGTAGGGTTGTGAGTCAGTTAAAATGAATGAAGAAGTCTTTGATGAATTAGAACGGGTGGAAGAGGAGATCAGGAATAAAATCAAGGAATTGTCCTCCCCCTAGCCATCCGCCTGAGGCGGAGGAATGATGAGTTCAAGTAAAGGTCAATCAAAAACTCAAAAACCTACTCCAAATACGCCGAATCATTCCCGGGTTTAAAATCTACGCGGATATGGTCTTGGAGCGTGGTGCTCAGCGTGAGTCCTACAAAATCTGCTTTGATGGGAAATTTGCGGTGCATGCGATCTACCAAAACGACGGTAGTGAGCTTGGCGATGGGAAAACCGAGAATGTATCGAGTGGCGTAGATCAAGGTGCGGCCAGAGTTTAGCACGTCATCGATTAGCACGACTGATTTCCCAGAAAGCACTTCGTGATCGCCTTCTAGTGATGGTTCCTTCAAGGGCGATTTTTTATTAATCTTCATCTCGAGTTGGTGAACCTTTAATCCCGAAACTTCTTCGAGCATGGGTGCCAATCGCGAGGCTAGAAGTACCCCTTGCTTTTGGATTGACACAAAGACAATTTCCTTCTCCTCGTGGTTGTACTCAAAGAGTTGAAAGGCGATTCGCTTTAGCTTTTGCTCAATGCTTTTATGGTCGAGAATCTTTGTCCGTGTATCAGTCATTATTCGAGTTTGAGCCAAAAATAGTAAATCGAAGTTTCTCGTATTTTTGAATCGTGAAATATCTTTTAGCCTTAACCATTCTGATCGGTGCGATAGCTTGTTCCGACTCAGAGCCAGTAGAAGTAGTGAAGTCAAAACCGGTGATGAAACCACCTAGCGAATTGGCCTTGGTGATGCGGGCTGTGCATGAAGAAGCGAAGGGCTGGCGAGCCGATCTAGAAAGTGGAGCCATGCCACTCGATACGGTCGAGATTTATGAAGCGCTTGTGAAAAGTACACCGACAAAGCCAGATGTGGGCGGCCCTGTATTTGACTCTTTCGCACAGATGTATCAGCACGCGGTAGACTCTTTTCTCTTGGCGCCAAACATCGATGTCGGGAAGGCTAAATTCAACAATTTAGTTGATGCCTGCCTTTCATGTCACCAGTCGTATTGTCCCGGACCTATGCCTACGATTCGAAAATTGAAGGTTAAAGAGACGCTGGCTTCTGGGGGAGTTTGAAATACGGGCATCAGCACTCATTGATAAAGGCAAAGGCAGCTCGATTTGTTTCTTTCCTTTTGTCATGATACAAAAGGAACAAAAGATCTGGGCTGTAATTTTATTTCTTGAAACTCTAGAAAACACTTCAGCGCCTTACCCAAACTCGGAAACGGCATTAGCGAAAGCATAGCTTTCGATGCCTGACCTCTGCAAGGGTGCGGCGGACTTCCGTTTATTTCTGAGTTTCTAAGAGAATAAAATTAAGGCCGAAATTTGGCTCACGACTTCATTAACAATTCTGAAGATATAGCCTTCGCAAGCTGTGAGCCAATTAGGATTATCGCTGAAAAAAGAAGGAACATTGTTTATCAGGCTCCTTCAATGGCAGTTGGAATTTTTATTGTACGATTGGCTTCTGGAGAGATATAAAAAGTTCCCGATCGGCGCGCGGCTTGATGGAATTGTACGCTCGTTCGAAAACTTCTATTTCGAAATGCTTCTCAAAAATGGGAAGATAAGCGTGCTTGTTTCCGCCATAGGGTGGATGTTCTTCAAAAAGGGGATCGTCGAATAACAAGCCAACAAGTCTTCCGCCAGGCTTGAGCAACTCAAACATTTTAGCCGCATAGGCATCTCTTTGTTCCTTTTCCAAAGCGCAAAAAAACGTCTGCTCGATGATCAAATCGTATTGGCCTTGGTGTTGGAAGAAGTCGCCCAAGATCAACTTGTCTTTTGGAAAGGTCGGCGCTGCTTCGGCAATGCGGTCTATGGCACCTTGAGCGATATCGATCAAGTGCACATTCGTAAAGCCTTGGTCGTGCATGTACTGACCTTCGTAGGCATTTCCGCAACCCGGGATAAGCACATTAATTGACTTGTCTTCCAGTCCGTCAACATAAGTTTTAATCGGGGTAGAAGCGTAGCCGATGTCCCATCCCGTTTGGTTGTTTGCCCAGCGGGCTTCCCAATATGCTTTGTCGTTTGCTTCGATCATGACTTGTGAAAAAGGGCGATCGCTTCTACATGTGACGTATGCGGAAACTGATCGACAAGTGAGAATTTTTGAACGGTGTAACCCGCTTGGCACAGCGTATCGGTATCACGGGCCAAGGTGGCGGGATTGCAGGAAATGTAAACGATAGTCGGTGCGCCCAGGTCAATGGTTCTCTTTAGCGCCTTTGGAGCAATTCCCGCACGGGGTGGATCGAGCACGATCCCGTCTATTTTGCCTTCGTACTCTGGGTGGTTAAGGAGAAATTTTCCGACATCTTCGGCGTAAAATTTAATATCGTCAACGCCATTAGCTTTAGCTGCTTTTTTCGCGTCTTCGATAGCCGATTTCTCGATATCGACTCCTACAATCTGGGCATCGCCCATAGCTCCTTTCAGCAATTGGCTAATCGTTCCGGTTCCGCAAAACAAGTCGAAAATGGTACCACCTGGCTCGACCATCGACTTAAAATAGGAGATGGCCTGGGTGTAGAGCAATTCGGCGCATTTGGGGTTGGTCTGGAAGAAACTCTCCATTTTGATATCGAAATCCAATCCACAGATACGCTCGGTGATGTGATCCTTTCCAAATACCATTCTGCTCGACCCATCGAGTGGTTGCACCCGGTCACCAACATCGTCGTTTATGGTGTGGATAAGCCCAGCACAGCGATCACCCAAAAGCGATTTCAAGAGATTGGCAAACCCATCCATATCAAATCGATCGAGGTCTTTGCTCGTAGTCACGAGATTAAACAGAATCTGATCTTCAGCGTAGCTCTTTCTTACCGTCAGGAATCTGAAAAATCCTTCGCGTTTCGGCGCATGCCAGGGTGGCAAGCCGGTTTTTTCGCAAAAGGTTCTGATCTCGTGGAGTTTCGATTCTACTTCGCGATCGAAGAGTCCGCTGTCGTTGTCGAGGTTTTCGACCATCCACCACGTACCACGGTGCTTAAAGCCAAGTGCAAACTCGTCGAGCTCTTCACCAGTCTCCAAGTCGTAGCGAATGGCAGCGAAGGCGTATTCCATCTTATTGCGGTAATGCCAGATGGAAGGCGAAGAGATGTACTGGTCAAATTTCGCTTCAATATCGTGTTGATCCCCAATGCGCTTCATCAGGTCCAAGCTGGTTTCCTTCTTGTACTTTTCTTGGATAGCGATGGGCAGGCGGGCAAATGGTGCTCCGGCTATGGGCTGAAAATCGTTTTCTACTTCGTCGGGCGAGGGCGAAATGATCTCCCGCAGCTTTCCTTCCAAGTGTCGCTTTCGCGATTTTTCAACCCGCATTCTCACGCGTTGTCCCGGAATGGTATTGGGCACAAAAACCACCAATGAACCATCTTCCGTTTCCAATTTTCCGATGCCTTTTCCACCAAAAGCGGCCTTCTCAATATCGATTTCGAGATCGGTTCCCCGTTTTATTTTCTTCTTGTTCAACTGCGCCTGCTTGAATTTTGCTGCAAAGGAACAGAAATTTGGCGGATTTGAAGATTTGACGGAACTTTGAAGGAGTTTTAAAAATCTAAAATATTAGGCAATGGACCACATCGATACAACAACGAGAACAGGAGAATTGATAGAATTGGAAAACCGCTATGGCGCGCATAATTACCACCCGCTACCGGTTGTTTTGGAAAGGGGAGAAGGCGTTCACGTTTGGGATGTGGAAGGAAAGAAGTACTACGATTTCCTATCGGCGTATTCTGCCGTAAACCAAGGACATTGTCACCCAAAAATCGTTGGAGCCATGATGGAGCAGGCCAAAACGCTCACGCTTACATCGCGCGCTTTCTACAACGATGCCTTAGGCCCTTATGAGAAGTTTGCTTCTGAGTACTTTGGATTCGACAAGCTTTTGCCGATGAATACGGGAGCTGAAGCGGTAGAGACTGCCATTAAGATCTGCAGAAAATGGGCTTATGAAGTAAAAGGGATTGATGAGAATGAAGCGAAGATCATCGTTTGTGACAACAACTTCCACGGAAGAACGACAACGATTATCTCTTTCTCAAACGACCCGGATGCGCGAAAGAACTTCGGACCTTACACGCAAGGATTTATCAGAATTCCTTACAATGATCTCGACGCTTTGAAGGAGGCTTTGAAAGAAGAAAACATCGCTGGATTCCTCGTGGAGCCTATTCAAGGTGAAGCGGGTGTATACGTGCCAGACGAAGGATTCTTGGCTGGTGCATCAGCATTGTGTAAGGAGCACGGAGCCTTGTTTATCGCTGATGAAGTACAGACTGGAATAGCTCGTACTGGAAAGCTTTTGGCCGTAGATCACGAAAATGTGAAGCCGGACATTCTCATTCTTGGAAAAGCCATTTCAGGTGGGGTTTACCCAGTGTCGGCAGTGTTGGCCAACGACCCAATCATGAATGTGATTAAGCCGGGACAGCACGGATCCACATTCGGTGGAAACCCGGTAGCTGCCAAAGTGGCCATGGCTGCTCTTGAAGTAGTCGAAGAAGAGTCGCTCGCCGAAAACGCTCAGCGTTTGGGAGAAATTTTCCGCTCGAAAATGAACGAACTCGTAGCCGAATCTGACTTGGTGAATGCGGTGCGCGGAAAGGGATTGCTAAACGCGATTTTGATCAACGATACAGAAGACAGCGATACGGCCTGGAGAATTTGCTTGGCGCTAAGAGATAACGGACTTTTGGCCAAGCCAACTCACGGAAACATCATTCGCTTTGCTCCGCCATTGGTGATGAACGAAGATCAGTTGATGGATTGCGTAGGGATTATTACCGAAACGATCCGAAACTTTAAAAAGTAAAGGCCAGCTTGACGTTGAGACGTCGGGAAGTCAAGTAGTTTGGAACTCCGTATTGGCGTCCGCTACTTTCCTTGACCCAGGTATAGCTGATGGTGTTGTTAATATCCATCAGGTTCCAGATCTCGACGCTCAGCACAGCCCTTTCGAAGTTTTTGAAGAGCCCTTTATTGGGCTCTTTTGATTTTAAATCTTTTGAGAACCCGAGATCTACTCTTCGGTACGAAGGGTAGCGCTCTATATCTTTGTAACGCTCATTGTCGGGCGGGCCAAACGGAAGTCCAGAACCGAATAGCACGTTCACGTGTACTTTGAAACTCGGGAACGAAGGCATTTCATCCTGGAAGAACAAGCTGAAATAAACCAGCTGATCGGTAGGGCGGGGGATGTAACCCGGGTAGTTGATAACCGAATCTACTGGTGTGGAATTTTGAGTGAATCCCGATTGAATTAGCTCTCCATCGCTATTGTAGTAGTCGTAGTAGTAATCGTCTAGAATGTCTTCCTTGGTACTCAGGAAGCTCAAACTCGCCCATGATTCAATCCCGGGAATAAATTCTCCGTTTATTTTCAAGTCGAGCCCGGTGGCATAGCCTTTCGAATCGTTGTTTCCGTAGTAGCGCAAGCGCACATTGTCTACTTCATACGGCACTAAATCGTAGAGCGCTTTGTAGTAGGCTTCGGTGATAAACTTAAATGTCCTGTCCCAAATTTGCAGGTTCATGTCGGCACCGAGTACAAAGTGGATGGACTTTTGAGCACGCATCTCCGGATTGAGCGTTCCGTCTAGTCCGCGGAGCTCGCGGTAGAAGGGTGGCTGGTAGTAATACCCCGTACTGAAATAGAAGATTACATCCTTGTTGAGAATCGTGCTGTCGTTGATCTGCTTTTGCCAATTCGGTTTCCAGGAAATGCTTCCCCGTGGACTAATTATCGTTTGGTCGTTGTAGTCCCAGTATTGCCCCCTAATTCCAAGAGTGGCCGACACTTGCGCTTCATTGTCGAGTAGCCAATCCCAGCTATTTTGCACATAGGCCATGTATCGGTTTGATTGGACTTGGTTTCGACCTTTGATTACATCCTGGAGAAAAATCTGGTTTGATGGGCTAGTAGGGACGGAGTAGCCTGCCGAGTCTACGTAGCTCCACTCGCTTAGGTGATCGTTGATTTCTTCACCACGCCAGGTCACACCCCATTGCAGGTACTTATTGTCGATGGTTTTGTACCCGCGGTGTTGCAGGGTGAAAACCGTTGCATCGAGTCTGTTTCGGGCATGGTCTAGATTGGTTCCAACCCCTCTGTTTCTGACTATATCACCAAACTCATCGTCACCGAGGTCCCGCTCTAGCTCGTCGAGTGAGTACTGACCGAGTATGTCGAAGGTTTCGTTTTCGAAAGTGCGGAAAGCCGATGCAGTAAATTTGAGTCGGGTATCGGAGTTGGGGCGGTTTTCTGTGGAAATCGCTCCAAAAAAGGTCTCAAAGGAAGTCACTTCCTGACCTTCGAAGAAAACGGTAAACTGCAGGGCTTCGTTTATCGTTCCAAAATTGGTAACTCGATCGCTCGGTATGAATTTATACTCGTTGTTGGCGTAGTTTCCCAAGAAAGAAACTTCCCACTTCTTGCTGAACGCGTAGGTCCAGTAGGTTTGAACATCGGTGAAGTTGGGCTGGTAGTCTCCATCCGTGTCGAGACTTCCCAGAATGTACTGGTTGGTCTGGTAGCGAACTCCAGAAACCTGGGTTAATTTTCCGTTTTTGGATGCGCTCTCCAGGGCTAGCGATCCACCCAATAAACTCGCTGAAAATGCACCCCCAAACTTCTTTGGTTTCTTGTACTGGATGTCGAGCACTGAGCTCATTTTATCGCCGTACCGCGCATCGAATCCACCCGCGCTAAAATAGATGCTTCCAACCATATCGGGGTTGGGGAAGCTCAGACCTTCTTGCTCACCAGAACGAGCCAGAAATGGGCGGTATACTTCGATGTCGTTGACATAAACTAGGTTTTCAGCAAAAGATCCACCACGCACGCTGTAGTTAGAACTCAGCTCATTGTTCATGCTCACCCCGAGCTGCGAAGTCAGCACACTTTCTATACCTTGTTGTACGTTGGGATTTACTTTAATGTCTTTGATGGGAACGGGCACCAAGGTGGTTCGCTTCGATTTGTTCTCCCGCACTTCCACACCTTTCAAACTGTTGTATTCAAGGGTTATCTCCAGGTACTTGTTTTGACCGGGGTTTAGCTTGATGTATTGCTGGCTATTTTTGAACGCCGTGTGCGAAAATTCGAGTAGGATACTATCACCCGGCTGCAGGGTCAAGTCAAAACTACCATCGTCTTCGGTGAAGGTTCCAGCGTTTTGAGCGCGCACATACACGTTTGCATACTCAATCGGTAAGCCGCTCTTGTCCTTAAGTTTTCCCTTTACGGATGCCGTGGTTTGCGCCCAGGTGAGCACAGGAGCTAGCACAGTTAGTGCAAGTAAAAAATGTCTGAAACCCAATTTTATAATCTTTCGATTCTACCCGCAAACATAACTGATTTGACGAAAGTTTATTGTCCTTCGCCGCGTTTGCGTTCAGATTTGAAATCGCCGTCTTTCCAAGCTTGTATAAATTGTGTCCAGGCGATGGGGTTGAAGATGTTCTGAGGGGGCGCCTGTCCGGCGTAGTAAATCTGACTCTGGTATTCGTTCATGGAGTACTTAAAAGTCTCACCACCGCTAGGCATGGCTGCGTCCATTCGTGCAATCATATCGGCTTGCTGCAGATTTCGCTGCGCCCTTTCATAATCAGTGTCGGGTAGCTCCATGGCCAGGAAGGCTTCCTTAAATTGCTCTCTGGTCGGCCAGGGGTAAACCACCGTTTCCTGAAGCTGGATGGTATCGGTACGCATGATTTGGATCAGCGAGTACTTATTGCTCGAAAGGGTATCGGGAATGACAAAGCGCGCACGTTCGTACCCTACGGCCGAGAAAAGAATAGAGTCACCTTTTTGCGCAACGAAGGAGAAGTAACCGTAATAGTCGGTCATTGTACCGCGAGCGCTTTGCTCAACAATCACGTTGGTAAAGGGAACCGGACTCAGTGAATCACCTGTAATAACGACTCCAGAAAACTGGATAAGGTCTTCGTCATTGGTTTGCGCTTGGGCAATAGAAAAGCCCATTAAACTGAAAAAGAGAAATACTAAAAGCGTTTTACTCATAACAGGTTTACAAAAGTAAGTCAATTTATGCATTGGCTGTGTCAGGTAAACAGAATATACGTTAAATATGACAATTAGAGAACGACATAGGTTTAATTGATACGTATTAAATTGGAAAACCCCGACTCAGGGTTATGACACTGATGAGGGCATCGACTTAATTTAACGGTAATGGTTAGTCTCTTCCACTTCCTTTTGTCTTGACACAAAAGGAACAAAAAGTCAGGGCTGTAATTTTATTTCTTGAAACTCTTGAAAACGCTTCAGCGCCTTACCCAAACTCGGAAACGGCATTAGCGAAAGCATAGCTTTCGATGCCTGACCTCTGCAAGGGTGCGGCGGACTTTCGCTTATTTCAGAGTTTCTAAGAGAATAAAATTAAGGCCAAGAATTGGCTCACGACTGCCATTGCGAATTGTAAGACCCCAATTCCGCAAGCTGTGAGCCAATTGGCCCCAGAACCTAAAAATTAAATGGCTACCTGTTCTCGATTGAACCCAGTTTTGCCAATAACTGGGGTATCACATCACCCGACCTAAGCCGGGGTATTTGACGATTCAGTTTGAAATGGACTTATGGCCGAATGACCAGTTTTTGCGTGGCGATTTCACCTGATGCGAAAGTAGCCGAGATGATATAAACTCCGGGAGGATGGTCACCCAAATTCACTTTGTTTGATTCAAGGTCAAAAGTGGATAAAACCAGTTTCCCCGTCATATCGCGTAGGTCGATGCGAGAGATTTGTTGGTTTTCAATTCCTGAGATGGTTACCTGATTTTGAGCAGGGTTGGGGTAGATGCTGAGACTTTATTTGGAAATGTTTTCTGCTGATAACGAGTTCGCTTTAAAAATGAAAAGTGTGTAATCTCGGTTGCTCCCGCCATAAGAACTTTGATGGGCGTCAGGTGTAATCATCTCTTCAATTCCTTCTGGAGTAATCGTCCCAACTGCGGCGAACTTTTCACTACTTACACTTGCTAAACCATGAGCCCCACCAGGTTGGCCTGTCATAAAATACGTACCCCAATTTAGATTGCCATTTAGGCTAAGGGAACTCAGAAATGACTGGTGACCGTTTGCGCTGTTTGGGATAAAAATAGGCTCCATAGGACTACCCAAAGCAATATTATCTGGAGAAAGGGTATAGCCTTGAACGATAATCTCATTGTTTTGAATGATGATCTCGGCATTTGGGTATTCATTTTCACTGCCACCGAGATAAGTTCCCCATTCGCGCTGGCCGTTCTCATCAAAGAGAGCGACGAAAAGGTCACCTTCTCCTGCTCTTTCCGATTGATAAGAATCGATAGAAGCAATACTGTTGTCAGAAGAAGTTTGACCAACAATAGCCAATTTATCATCTTCAGTACATGCCAGACTAAACACGTAGTCACCCTCTTCTCCTCCGTAATAAGTTGACCAGTTTACTGTACCATCTAGAGTGTTAAAGCAGGTAATTAATCCGTCAGTAGCTGATCCTTGAGTTTCTTGCCAACCATTAAAGTTGATCCCTGAGCTCGAAAAAGTGGATCCTACACAGTAAATTTTCTGCCCGTCATTACTGACTTCAATTTTTCTAAAGACTTCCAAATTTTCGCCACCGAAATAAGTTGACCAGATCAGTCCTCCTTCACTGTTAAACTTTGCGAGAAAGGCATCATGTTCTGATACTTCTGTTTTGTGAGCGCCCTCTGTAGCCAGATTCGGGCTCGAAGTTCTCCCTGCGAGATAGAAGTTTCCAAATTGATCGTATTCGACGTCGCGGATATCGTCTAAAGCGTCCCCCCCAAAGTACGTGCAGAACTGTAGTTCGCCGGATTCAGAAAGCAAAGCAAGGAATCCATCTGTCTCGCCATTGAGCGTAACATCATGAGCACCTTCTGTCACAGGTATATCAAATGAGTTGGTGGTTCCTCCAATCAAGATGTATCCATAATCTGTGATTCGAATACCCCCAGATTCCACTTCTATACCTGAACCACCAAAATACGTAGCGAATGTTTGCTGTCCATATTCATCGAATACAGAAATATAGTTGTCAACGATACCACCATTGTGATTTGTCTGAAAGGGATTTAATGTCTCCATATTCAAAGACTCAGTCGTCCCTAAAACGGCCCATTTACCGTTGTTGCCAGTCACCTTTGGTAGATGCCCTTCTTGTCCCGATCCGCCGAGGTAGCTGGCATAGATCAGAGACTGGTCTTGAGCGAAGCTTATAGATGTTGCTAAGAAAAATAGAAGAATCGTCTGTTTCATATAGTCTCAAGAATTGAATTATTGTGGAAACGGAGTCGTTGGTGAGATATTGTTTAAACGCAAAAAACCCCGACCGAAGACGGGGTTCATTGTTTTAATTAGGTTATAACCTGTTGGTGCTTATTCGTCTTATTTGACCTGTCTAATTAGATGCTTTCGTTGACTACGAAATCTCCAAATGGTACATAGACAATAATAGTTCTATCCGCATGCCATTCAGATCACTATTCGCTTTACTCCAATTCCTTCAGCAGTTTGAATTTTTAGAATATAAACACCCGTTTGTAACGAAGCGAGATCGAGTTTAGCTTCGCGTGAAAGGATATCCCAAGTTTCAATGATTCTTCCTTCTGTGTTGTAAAGAACTGCTCTTTGGATGTCGAAATCGCTTGTTATCTGCAAAACACCATCTTGAGCTACTGGATTCGGATAAACTGCAAACTGACTCGGTTTTAGGAAATTAGTTACCCCCAAAGTTTGATCTGAAAGCTTTGCAAGAAACATGTCTGAAAAACCCCCACCATATTCGCCTTGAAAGCTTGATTCCAAGCCGTAGAACTCATCACTTTCAGTTTGACCACCGAGAATAATTTTACTTCCATCTTGACTTACACAAAGTGCACCAAAATCTTCTGGTTCATTGCCACCAAACCTTGTGCCCCAAACCGGCAGTCCATCGAACCCCCATTTCATTACAATTAAATCTTTGCTTTGAGCATCTGACTGAAAAGGATTATCCCCAAATACAAATCCTTCGAATATGATGCTGCCTAGAGTACTCATTACATATACATTACCATCAGAGATTTCAAGCGCTGAGGAACGTTGTAGCACGTCGGAAATAAACCCGAATCCAAAATAGGTGCCCCATACCTTGATTCCATCAGTTGAAAACTTATTGAGGTAAAAGCTCATATTTGTTCCACCTACTAATCTTTCAGGTTCGAATGCACCATCTGTACCTATGTTATTGTCCGAATTGGTACTTCCCAACAGGTAGATTTCATTTTCTGTAGATACGACGTGTCCTATAGACTCCTTCCCATCTCCACCGATATACCTTGACCAAGCGACATCTCCTGCTAGGTTGAGCCTTTCTAAGATCAAGCTCCAATCACCTCCGCCTGTGGTTTGTTCGGCATCGGCCGATGCAAGAGTTTCTTGATCTTTGGTCGCAAAGAGAATGTAGATTTCATCGTTTGAGTTTATGGATATCGAACGCCCTCTTTCATCCATGTTTCCCCCTCGGTATTTGAGCCATTCCTTCGTTCCATCGGGGCTATATCGCGCTATAATCGCATCCCCGTCTCCCTGATATTCATTTAATTCAGATAAATTCTCAGATGTACTTCCACCTAACACGTATATATTGTTTGAAGAATCGATAGCTAGATCAGCTATAAAGTCGGCATTTTCTCCCCCGATATAGGTTGACCAAAGAATTTGCCCTTCTTGATTGAATTTCGCAAGAAACCCACAGTTATAACCCAGGAATTCATCCAGATCGGAGTCACCGAAGGCAATATGATCGCTAGAATGGGTCAATCCAGCGATAAGTATATTGTCATCTTGGTCAATCACAATACCCTCTACTAATTCTATTGCTTCTCCGCCAAAGTAGGTACCCCATATCAACTCACCATCGCTAGACCAAAGGGCCAAAAACACATCACCTTCTCCATTCGAAAAAGACTGGTGTATATCATCGCCTGCGGCTAAACCACTATCATAGCCAATACCAACAGATACAATACTACCGTTAGATAATTGATCAATAAAAGCAATGTTTTCTCCACCTTGAGCACCGTAATAGGTAAACCAATCGAGGGTCTGATCGGTCTGAGAACTACTATAAAGTGGAAGTATTTGGCACAATAGAATGATGAATAGTGTCAGTCTCATAAAATACTATTTTATCAAGGTCAAGCTCTTGCTTGAGCCATCTTGAAAGTCGAATTTAGCAATATAGTGACTTCATCCTTAAGTGCGTTTAGTCGCGCTTTCTGAAATACTGCGTCATTCGACCTTAAGTCGCAGAATATGAGTGTTTAATATGTCCACTTTCTAGGCCGGCAATCGCGAATTTTGGGTGAAAAAACGGTGCCTACTCATGCAGTACCAACTTCTGCGTACTCGTCTGTCCAGAAGCATAATTTAAGGTGATCAGATAAACGCCCGATTCTACGTTTAGATTGAGTTGGTAGGCCTGTTGGTAGCCTGTGATTTGCTCAATCGTTCGGCCCTGAATATCGCGGATTGAAATGCTCGTTACTTCCTGAGCTTCGTTTGGAATAATGGTGATCTCACCAGAGCTAGGGTTGGGGAATACCGAGAACTTGACATCTGGTCCTTGATCTCTTACGCCAACATGAGTGGCAACGTAAATATTGTCAACCAGAATATTGTTTCCTCGTCGGTTCTTGGTTTCAATGGTAAAGTAGAAACTCGATTCTTCCACTTCAAAAGGCAAAGCCAAGGTGTTCCAATCGCTCGATGATTCTGGGAAGGCATTCTGTTCCCCATCGGAATTAGTCCAGAGTTCTTCACCACCTGCCGTCCAAAGAAGTTGTTGATCTTCAGAGCAGCCTTGATTTACATAGACACTCATCGTATCTTGTGTAAACGAATTGTTTCCGCGCTTACGGTAGAAGTAATCGAGTACGACAAACAAGGTACCATTAAAGCTCTCCGAATCAAAAACGGGAGAAACAAGCTGGTCTTTTTGGCTGTTGATATTGCTGTAGTCCGGGTGATTCATCCAGGCAGTTGGCCCCACTTGATCATCTATTTGTATGGCGTTGATCGTATCCCATGTAATCTCCCCATCGGGATTGCTTACAATCCAAAGATCAGGATCGATACCATTGTCGAAGGTTTCACCAAAAGTGAGTAGGTCGTCTTCGAAATTCGGCAATTGATACCAGCGCGTTACGCGGTGGTTATTCCAAAGGTCGTACTCCTCGTCCAACTCATCAATGCGGATGTGGAGTTCTGCGAGTCCTTGAGTCGAAGTGGAAATTTCAGAAAGGGTAATTTCTACTGTTTCACCAACGGCAATAGTTTGCGAGAAATCCATCTCGACTTCACCTTCACCGTTGATATCGTATCTCACGGTAAACTCATCGATTGCCGTTGTTCCGAAATTGGTTACTTCGATTACTGGTACCACAGTGGTATTCCCATCGGGCGAACAACCGAAATCCAAGTTTGGTGAAGTGATTGCTGTGATGGCTAGGTCGTTGACCAAAACCGCTGGGGGAACGGGTTCGTAGGTTTCAGACAAGTAATCGTATGCATCGGGGATGCTAATAAAGCCCATTCCATAGGTGTTGTCTTCGCCAGGTATACCAAGATCGAGTGCCGTGTTGTACAGAGCTAATTGGATCTCTTCACCAGTCACCATAGGGAAAGCTTCTTTGAGCAATAGCACAGCTCCCGATGTATGCGGCGCGGCCATCGAAGTCCCGCTGAAGAAATCGTAGTCGCCACCACCAATGGCAGAGCGGATATTGACACCTGGAGCAGCTACTTCGGGTTTGATCAAAATACTTCCTTCACCACCGCAAAGACTTGGCCCACGGCTCGAGAAGTCGGCAACCGTATGGCTGCCTGTAGCCGATGTGGCAGCTACAGTGAATGAATTTACAAGACCCGTGTTGATGTTGTGCGGCACGCCGATTGTCTCAGCATCTGGTCCTTCATTACCTGCGCTAAAGACGTTGGCAATTCCCGCAGCCAAAACAGCGTCAAGAAAGGGAACCACGAGCTCCGGACAAACGGTCCAACCTTGGTCTATCACGCTGTTGTCGCGACCCCAAGAGTTATTGATCACATCGGGGATGTCGTTTGTCGTTGATTCATCGCCGTCGGGGTTCAGGGCCCACTCATACGCCAGCATTAGCTCAGAAAGGGGCTTAATATCAGCCAAATTCGAAACGATGGGATCAGTTGCGATAAAGTACGCTTCTGGCGCCACGCCAATGGTATCGGCTGTGGCATCGTCGAGACCGAGCATAATACCCGTAACGTGGGTACCGTGGCTGCTAGGCTTATCGGTTGGAAGTTCGCTGTCGTAGCCAAACCACGTGGACTGAATCGGCATAAGATTAGCCAAATACCGCTCTTGAAGCGCGGGGTGATCAGTTACTACACCCGTGTCAAAGGTCATGGCAACACGCCCGTGGCCGGTATAGCCCATAGCCCACATAAAAGGGGCTCCAATGGCTTCCAGACCTGGCTCATTACCACCTTCTATTTTGGCGTCACCACTTCCGCGAGTCGGCTTTTGCAAGGCGTATTCTGGCATATTCAACCCGATGTGCTCTATTGCCGAATGATTAGCCAGAACCTCGATCAATGCGGGTTCTGCTTCGAGCGAAATAGCGTTAGCCAACCAAAATTCCTGAAGATTATCGTAGGCATAGCCCGAATTGCGAATAGCTGAAATTACCTGTGGTTGGTTTTCTCTCGCTGCAGTTTTCAAACGCTGCATCACGATTTTGGGTCGCTCCGAAACGGGCGTTTGGTTGATTCGAAACTCTTCTTTCAAGGCTCCCATATCCACCGCGTTTTCCACCAAAAACATGATGGGAATCAACTCGCCATCATCAGTGCTGTCAAGCATATCGATGAGACCCTGCTCTAAGAAAGCATGTTGAGAAAATGTGGGAAAAGAAATGAGTACAGCCAGTCCGGCCAAAAGCGTATAGATTTTTCTCATAATTGTGATTTTCGCAAGGTGCAATTTAGGGAATCGTCTTGGATTGAATACCCCCAAATTTGCCCGATTCGTGGATTGATTTCGAATCTGTCGCCGATCCGACCCGAAATTGCGTATCAAAAAGCCGTAATTTGAAAGTTCTAAAGGTCTTGAATGAAAAACGGTACTGTGATTATTGGAAATGGGATAGCGGGTATCACGACAGCTCGCCATCTCCGAAAAAACGATAGTCAACGGATTCGCGTCATTTCTTCCGAAACGCCTTATTTCTTCTCACGCACTGCGTTGATGTACGTGTACATGGGGCATATGAAATTCGAGCACACTCAACCATACGAGAATTGGTTTTGGGAGAAGAATAAGATCGAATTGATTCAAGACTATGTCGAGAGAATTGACCCAAAGTCGAATCAAATCTCTCTAAAGTCCGGTGAAGTTATTGACTACGACAATCTGGTGATCGCCACGGGTTCGCGTACCAAATACTTCGATTGGCCGGGTCAGGATTTGAAAGGGGTACAGGGGCTTTTTAGCTACCAAGATCTTGAAGCGCTCGAAAAGCAAACACCAAAACCGTTCGAGAAAGGACATCCCACAAAGCGTGCGGTGATCGTAGGAGCGGGACTAATTGGAGTGGAGTTGGCCGAAATGCTTTTGACTAGAGATATTCATGTAACCATTTTAGTGCGCGGTGGCCATTTTTGGGGCAATGTGATCACAGCTTCTGAAGGGGAGTGGATTGGAAAGCATATCGCTTCGCATGGGGTGGATTTACGTTACGATACCGAATTGGAAGAGATTTTTGGTGATGAAGAAGGTAGGGTTCGCGGAGTGAAACTCTCAAACGGCGAAGAGCTACCATGCGAAATTGTTGGAGTCACCACCGGAGTCACCCCGAATGTGGAGTTTTTGACAGGATCGGGAATTGAATTCAATCGCGGGATTTGGGTTGATGAGTTTCTTCAAACCAATTTCTCAAATATCTATGCTGTAGGCGATTGTGCTGAAATGAGAAGCCCAATAAATGGGCGAAAAGCCATTGAGCCAGTTTGGTACGTAGGTCGGATGATGGGCGAAGCGCTCGGGCTCACACTAG
This sequence comes from Bacteroidia bacterium, assembly GCA_030427905.1. Taxonomy (GTDB): domain Bacteria; phylum Bacteroidota; class Bacteroidia; order Flavobacteriales_D; family Cryomorphaceae; genus CBDDKU01. Next base: position 121,188 of record JAUICL010000005.1, on the reverse strand, counting down.
CCGGAAAAAAGACGGCCTATAGACCTGGACCTTGGTATAACTCGGCAAAGTTCTTCGATATCGAATACCAGACGTACGGTTTGGTCGAAGCCAAAGAATCAAAGAATCAAAAGCATTTTTTCTGGAAGCAGGATGGAGCAAATCAGTTTATAACGGTGGCTTATCATCCAGAGAGCCAGATTTTTCAAGGGATTAATGCCTTCGGGGTGCGTTTGCGACACGAATACTTCGATCGCATGATCCGTGCAGAAAAATCAGTGGCCGATGTGGTAGGGGGAATGCCGGCAGCAAACTTTGATGCCGAATTTCAACGCAGGTGGGTGAAGGAATTTATCGCTTCCTTCCATGCGCAAACGGGAATCAAGCCGAAGAAGTCGAACATCTTAAAATCCCTCTTGACGCGATGAAGAACAGAATGATCGAAAAAATAGGGGCTTCACTAATTTTGCTGGCGACTTTTGCCTATATCGGCTTGACTTTTCTAGTCGATAACTCCTTTCAAAAGACTGATGCATCTGAGTTAGACAAAATCAAAGGGCCAGATTTTACGCGAATGCTCACCAGTTTGGATGATGCCCCGCCGGCTATCATGTTTTCTCAAGTTGGGGAAAAGATAAACCAGTACAATCATGACATGGTTTCTCAAAAGGGGATTTCAAGCGAAGAGCAAAAAGCCATATTGGCTGAATTGGACGGAAAAGCTGCTACCTACTCCGAAGATGTGATCGAGAATTCCTTGAAGAAAAAGGATTGGGCTAAAGAAAAGCTCACCGAGTACACCAGTTGGATGATTGGGCGCGATTGGGAGAGTTTTGAAGCTTTTGAAGGTGAATTCAAAGCCAAGGTGAGCGATGTGAATGCCGCTGTCGTCAATGAATTTGGTGTAGGAGACGGGGGGCGTGAAAATTTCCGAATGGAAGTGATGAAGGCCGGAACTCCTGATTGGCTCCGCTCGGGAATGGCCGCCTGGTTGATTTTTGGATTGGCTACCCTCGGGAGCTTTATCTATCTCGTTCCTTTGGCGCAATCGAGCCCGGGAATCAAAAACGACCACATCTACCACCGAAAGAGTCAAACGGGAAAGGGCTCAGCTCTGCTCGTCTTTGCTGCGCTTGTGGCGTTTTATATCGTGCTGTATAAGTTCCCCGCCTTTCTGGTCAATCAATCTGTGCTCCTCGATCCACTGTCTGAGTGGATGTCTGGCGGAGCGTCTAGCCAGTGGTTTCTCTACGGTTTTCTCTACACCTTGACCATGTTTATCATGGGGCTTCGGATGTTTTTGAAGTACCGCGGCAACAAGTACCAACAGGTCCGAACCGCTTCGGTCTTCTTCTTTCAAGTGGTATTTGCCTTTACGCTTCCGCAAATTCTTACGCGCCTTCAATTGCCGGCTTACGACTTAAAAAGCGCCTGGCCGCTGGAATATACCTTCTTTTTTGACTACCGCATCGACGAGTATCTGCAGGAAGGAACGCTCGGCTTGTTTTTACTCTTCTGGGGTATTATCCTATTCGCCATCGGAGTTCCGGTTTTCACTTACTTCTACGGAAAGCGCTGGTATTGCTCCTGGGTCTGTGGCTGCGGTGGTTTGGCCGAGACCGTTGGCGATCCATACCGCCACCTTAGCGACAAACGATTGGGCGCTTGGAAGATAGAGCGCTACCTGATTCACTCCGTCTTGGTATTTGCTGTGGTTATGACCGTTTGGGTAGCGTACACGGCATTTACAGGAACTTCTGAGTTACTCGGAATTAGTTCCTACTCCATCCGTTCGACTTATGGATTCCTGATCGGATTTGTCTTTGCTGGGGCCGTGGGGACGGGTTTTTACCCCGTGATGGGAAGCCGTGTGTGGTGCCGGTTTGGATGTCCTTTGGCGGCATATCTTGGATTCGTCCAGCGATTCAAGAGCCGGTTTCGAATTACCACAAACGGCGGTCAGTGCATTTCTTGTGGCAACTGCTCTACCTACTGCGAAATGGGAATCGACGTCAGGTGGTATGCCCAGCGCGGCCAGAACATCGTGCGTTCGAGCTGTGTGGGCTGTGGCGTTTGCTCGTCGGTTTGTCCACGGGGTGTACTCAAGTTGGAGAACGGACCAGAAGAAGGAAGGATCAACGAGAATCCAATCATTATAGGCAGCGAGGGCGCCAAACTCAATCTATCGGAGTAAATGGGGCAAATCATTGATGTGATAATTCCCGCTTTCAACGAAGCGGATGCTATTGGAGAAGTAATTGGAGAAATTCCACAAAACCTTGTAAGGCATGTGATTGTGGTCGATAATAACTCGACCGATCAAACTGCTAATTTTGCAGCGAAGGCCGGAGCCAAAGTGGTTTCCGAATCGGAGCAAGGTTACGGAGCGGCATGTTTGCGTGGTTTGGCCGAATTGCGATCATTGGATGCCCAGCCCGATGTGGTGGTGTTTATCGATGCCGATCATTCAGATTACCCCGAAGAGATGGTCGATTTGATTCAGCCCATCTCAGAAGGCAGAGCCGAATTGGTGATCGGGAGTAGGGCGCTCGGGAATCGCGAAAAAGGAGCTATGATGCCCCAGCAGATTTTTGGGAACTGGCTCGCGACCACGATGATGAAAATGATTTACGGGGCGCAGTTCACTGATCTCGGTCCGTTTCGGGCCATCACGTGGCGAGCGCTGGAAGAAATCGGCATGGAAGACCGAAATTTTGGTTGGACAGTCGAGATGCAGGTCAAGGTTTTGAAGAAGAAGATTAGCTATACAGAAGTGCCCGTACGATACCGAAAGCGCATTGGCGTTTCAAAGATTACGGGTACGGTGAAGGGTACGGTTATGGCGGGATACAAGATTATTACAACCATTTTGAAGTATGCATAGTTGGGCTTGGATAGTCATTGGGATTTACGGCGTTTCCATGCTGTTCATCTTCGCGTACAGCTTGGTGCAGCTCAACTTGCTTTTGAAGTATCTCAAGTCAAGGAAGAAGGTCGAAGAGATGCCTGCTCTACCGGACGAATTGCCCGAAGTTCTGATCCAACTGCCTGTTTTCAACGAATACTACGTCGTGGAGCGATTGATTGATGCCGCTGTAAGTCTCGATTATCCGAAGGAGAAATTGGTGGTGCAAGTATTGGACGATAGCACCGACGAGAGTTTTGAGTTGGCTGCCCGAAAGGTGGAGTATTGGCGTGAAAAAGGCTACCGCATCACCCATGTGAAGCGCCCCGAGCGAAAAGGGTTTAAGGCTGGGGCATTGCAATATGGTTTGAATCATTCAACGGCTCCCTTCGTCGCCATTTTCGATGCCGATTTTATTCCGCCACCTTCATTCCTGAAAGAAACGATACCCTACTTCATGGGATCGCATGTGGGTATGGTCCAAACGCGCTGGGGTCATTTGAATCGAGATTATTCCCTTCTAACCCAGATTCAGGCTTTCGCACTTGACGCTCATTTTACCGTGGAGCAGAAGGGAAGAAATCAGGGAGCTCACTTTATCAATTTTAATGGAACGGCGGGAGTGTGGCGCCGGACCTGCATCGAAGAAGCTGGGGGGTGGTGCGCCGATACGCTCACCGAAGATCTGGACTTGAGCTACCGTGCGCAGATGGCTGGCTGGGATTTTAGATTTTTGGAACACATTGTTTCTCCCGCTGAGCTGCCCGCCGAGATGATCGCCTTGAAAAGTCAGCAGTACCGCTGGAATAAAGGGGCTGCCGAATGTGCTGTAAAGCACGTTCCAACCGTTTTCAAGCAGCGCAAAATCCCTTTTTCTACCCGTGTTCACGCCTTGTTTCACCTCATGAACTCGTCCGTTTTTCTTTGGATCGTGGTTTGCTCACTGCTTTCGTTTCCTTTGGTTTTCATCAAAACCAACAACCCCGGTTACGCAGGTGTTTTTATCGCTGGATCAGTACTGGTTTTCAGTTTTTTCATTCTTGCAGCCATGTATTTCACGGCTTTCATGCGAGTGAAACCCAAGTCGGATTGGCGCAGTTTCTTGTGGATGTATGCAGCTTTTTTGAGCATCTCAATGGGGATGAGTCTCCACAATGCCCGAGCAGCCATGTCTGGCTATTTCGGTAGACGTACACCCTTTGTGCGGACGCCAAAATGGAACCTGGTGGGGCAGGCAGGAACGCTCAAAAACAAGCGATACACGAGTGGGAAGGTACCAGCTCTCACCTGGATGGAAGGGATGATGGCTCTTTACTTTAGCCTCGCTCTTTTCTACGATTTCTACAATGGCGAATGGGGCTTTGTCCTGATGCACCTGATGCTCATCTTTGGCTTTGCTTCTGTGTTTTACTACTCCGTTAAGCATACGCAAGCGCCATGATTGCAAGCCGAAACTTGAGTTGGCTATTCCTGGTCATTTATTTGGCTGCCATGTCGGCGCTCGGGTTCATGCAGCGAGAACAATTCGCTTTGCTTTCGATCTTGTTTTTGGTTTCTACCGTGGCCTATATGGTGCCCTTGTACGGATTGAAAAACGTACCGATCAAACCGGCATTGGCTTTGGTCCTGATCGTTCGACTCCCTTTTCTTTTTGAGCTTCCCCTTCTCAGCGACGACTTTTACCGGTTTTTGTGGGATGGAATGATGCTCAACGAAGGCTTCAATTCACTCGGGAATATCCCGATGAAAGTTCCGATTGAGCAATTCAAGAATCAAGCGCTTGCGAAGGAGCTTTTCGAAAAGATGAATTCGCCGCAGTACCCGAGCATCTACCCGCCGTATCATCAGGCCATTTTTGGCTTGATGTATTTTCTATCGGGTGGAAGCATTGCGCAGGGAGTCTTGAGCCTTCGCTTGATCATTCTCGCTTTCGAGTTGCTCTTGGTTTTGTACATGTATCGAGGAGCTCGCTCGCTCTTGCCCTTTGGACTGATGTACTTGCTCAATCCACTCGTGGTGCTCGAAGGATTCGGAAATCTACATTTTGAAGCCATCTGGGTGCCGATTCTCGGTGTGGCTTTTATTGAGCTTCACCGCAGGAAGGCCATTGGTAGCGCCATTGGCTGGACTTCGGCGGTGTTGATGAAGTTCGTTCCCTTGATCACTGGTCCCATCGTTCTTTTTCAGCTTTTGAAAAAGGGTCTGTGGAAATTCGCAGCGGTGAGTTTGGGGCTTTTGACCATCACGGCTTTGATGTGGCTACCCGGCGACACCCTTTCAGCATTCACCAATGGGCTGGGGATTTACTACGGCATTTTTGAGTTTAATGCTTCTGTATATTACATTGCCCAACAGATCGGTACGGCCATTCTCGGCTATAACCCCATCCAGGTCGTTTCCCCCATACTCGGAGCACTGATTGCGGTTAAGATTACCTGGATTTCGTTTCGGTATCGGCAGGCTAATCTCTTTGAGTTGGTACTGGTGGCCTTTTTGATCTTTTTGGTTTTATCACCTACGGTGCACCCCTGGTATGTGATTCCCGTGGTTTTCTTCGCCTTGCTGTCGCGGAGGTTTGCCGTATTGGCTTGGGCCGGACTAGTCGTTTTGAGCTACTCCCACTATGTCGGTGTGATTGGCCCGAAGTGGGGCTATATCGCGGTAGAATACACTGGCCTTTTGGTTGCCCTGCTTATCGAGCAAAAGAAGAAACCCTGGCTTCAGTCCGCATTTCGCGGATGATACTTGAGAATATTGTCTCGCAGGTAGGAGCGATCGAGGTGGGTGTAAATCTCTGTGGTGGTAATGCTCTCGTGGCCCAGCATTTCCTGAACCGCCCGCAAATCAGCGCCATTTTCCACCAAGTGGGTCGCAAAAGAGTGTCGGAAGGTATGGGGACTGATGTTTTTGGTGATACCCGCGTGCATAGCTGCGTCTTTCACAATGTTGAATACCATAACCCGACTTAGCGGTTTTCCTCGGCGATTTAAGAACAACACATCACTGTGTTCATCCATGATGTCCATATGGTTTCGGACTTGATCGCGATAGATAGCGATGTATTTCAGGGCGCGTTGCCCGATGGGTACGAGCCGTTCCTTGTCGCCTTTACCAATAACACGTATAAACCCTTCTTTCTCGTGGATGTAGGAGATCAGCAAGGTGATAAGTTCAGAAACCCGCAGGCCAGAACTGTACATGGTTTCGAGCATGGCTTTGTTTCGCGTTCCTTCTGGTTTGCTTAGGTCCAGCCCGTCTATCAAGTCCAGAATTTCGCCATAGCTCAGTGTGTCGGGAAGCTTCCGCATCAGTTTGGGTGCTTCGAGCAGTTCAGAAGGGTCGTCATCGCGAATTCCTTCCATAAACAGGTACTTGAAGAAGGCCTTCACCCCTGAAATGAGCCGAGCCTGGGTGCCAGCTTCCTGTCCCGATTGGGCAATAGTTTGGATAAATTCCGAAAGGTCGGCGTATTGGATCTGAGTAGCTTTTTTGGGCTGATCGACCGTGAAAAAAGTGCGGAGCTTGGCTACGTCGTTGCGGTAGGCATCAATGGAGTTTTGGCTCAATCCGCGTTCGAGCAAGAGGTAATTTGCAAATCCTTTTTCGAGTGAATTCCAATCCACAATTAGGGCAGTATAGATGGTTGTGTAAATTTGACTAGAATTTAAACTCCATCACGTGGCGAAGGTATTTGTTATCAACGGGCCTAATTTGAATTTATTGGGAAAGCGCGAGCCGACGCTGTACGGCAGCGAGACGTTTGAAGATGTTTTGAGCGGTCTACGAGCCAAGTTTCCCGATCTTGAAATTTCCTATTTCCAGAGTCAATCGGAGGATGAACTGATCGATGCCCTCCATAAGTCCAGCACGGGTGAAATTGACGGCATCGTCTTCAATCCCGGGGCATTCACGCACACATCCCTAGCTTTGGCTGATGCCGTGAGAGCTATTTCCACCCCAGTGGTAGAAGTGCACATCAGCAATGTAGCAGGAAGAGAGTGGATCCGCCAAAAGTCCTTGATATCGCCACATGCCGCTGGAGTAATCCAGGGGTTTGGGGTGAAATCTTACGAGCTGGCTCTGAGCTATTTTTTGTGATGTTGGCGCACGAATAGCCGTGTGGTCAAGGCGCTGAAAGCCCTTTTGCGATTGAAGTAAAACTCCTTGACAATACTCGCCTTGTAGCTTCCAGTTTGGTTTGGCGTTTTGACTTGAGATCTCCAGTACTTCCGTTTTCGAATGGTGGATGGGAGATTGATGTAAAAGTGGAAGTGAGCCTTCATCACAGCCATAAAATGCCCAATGCCTTTGGTGAAAAGGAAGTGGAATGCCGCCATTCCATCGAGACTCATCCGCACAAACATCTTGCGAAACAAGCCCGATCGGTATTCGTTCTTGACCGCGATGTACAGATTGTTTCGGAAGTTTAAATAGGTTTTTCGCGGATTCTGCGCATCGAGCGTACCGCCGCCAAGGTGGTAGACCGTAGATTCGGGAATACAGTACACCCGCGCACCCTGATTTTTCAATCGCCAGCACAAGTCTATCTCTTCCATGTGGGCGAAAAGGTTTTCATCAAATCCTTTCACCGACCAAAATGCTTCCTTTCGAACCACAAAACACGCACCACTGGCCCAAAACACTTCCCGCGATTTATCGTGCTGCCCAATGTCTTTCTCACAGTGATCAAAAATCCGACCGCGGCAAAACGGAAACCAGTATTTGTCGATAAATCCACCGCTGGCACCTGCGTATTCAAACCGCGCCTTGTCTTTGAGATCTTTAATTTTGGGTTGAGCGCACATGACGTCTTCACGCGTATCCATAAAGGCTATCAAGCTGTCGAGCCACCCGTGAGTCACTTCAATATCGCTATTCAGCAAAACGAAGTAGGGGTGATCAAGATGCTCAAGCGCTCGGTTGTAGCCACCCGCATAGCCCGTATTCTCGCTCAGTTTGATCAGCTTGATCTCTGGATAATTCGCTTCCATAAAAGCGATAGAGTCATCAGTTGATGCATTATCGGCTACGATGATCTCGGCCCACGTAGGCGTGTAGGTCACTACAGAAGGTAGAAATCGCTCAAGGTGGTTCTTACCGTTGAAATTGAGAATAACGACAGCTGCTTTCAAGATAGTTTTGTTTCGAACGTGAATTTACGCATTAACGCGGATTCTCGAAATTGTCGTCTATTCGATCGATGGTTTGCTGCGGATTCGTGTTAGTTCCTCCCGTTCGCTGCATCAGCATATTGCGCCAGTTGGGGTTATTGAGCTCCCCTGGAATGTACTCGCAGTGTAGGAGTTCATAATCCGTTCCCATAAGAGCTGGGTCATAGAATACGAATCGCACATTATTGAATTGACCAGTACGGTAGTAGCGCCAGATGGCGTAGGGGTAGGTATTTGGATCGTTGGGGCGATCGGTGATATCGTCGGGTGCACCATAGCGCAGATACACGCGTCCGCGATCGGTTTCGTAGCCGCGTTTGTTTCGCGTTCCAAACTCATCTTGCACAAAATTGACTTTGGCTTTGTATTCGTTCCAGAGTTTTTCGCTCTCGCGTTCTTTTTCGGATCGGTTTTCCCAGAATGCGAAGAAGAAACGCTGCATATTGCCCAAGTCGGAGCCATCAAAGGTTCTGAAAGCATTGTCGAGCGACATGCGCTCCCGATCTGATGCAATGGGACGAAGACACTTCACGTACTCGTACATACGCGCTTTGTCGGTAATCTCGTACACCCAAGTGGTTTCCATGGCCTCGTAGGTGAGTTCTTCAAATTTCATTTTGAGCAGATCGCGCTGGCGGTACACGCCCAAAGCCTGTCGTGCAAGAAGGCGATTTTCTTTGGTCACTGCTTCTACGATGATGTTGTAAAACCCATCATTGACCTGATCGAGTGGAAGGGTGAGTAGAATGGGGATGACCGTAGCCGTATCGCGGCGCAAGAACTTCTGCGTACTCGCTACGGGGGTACTCGAGATGGTGTCGGCCAGGTAGGCTTTTACTAGGAATTTCTCGTCGAATAGAAAATCGCTGGTGTTGTAGATTTCGGTGTAGAGCAGCACTTCTTCCATTTCGTTTGGAATGCGATCATCGTTGACCATGGGCAGTAGGTCGTATCCCGATTTGGTGAGCGGGCCAGGGCGGGTGGCTTTTTGGTAGCCGTGTACCAACTCTATGTCAGATATGAAAATGTCGACTGGTGCGGCAGGAATGCGAATGGGTATGATATTAGTCGAACCCGGGTCGCCAGGGTCGTTTAGATCGCGGAGTTGTATCTCCAGATCGTATTCGCCCCATTTCATGGCAAAGCGTTGCACATCGATAAAATCAACCCGATTGGCAGGTGTCATCACGGGCGATTCGATCATTTTCTTGTCGAAGGTGATGATTTCTTCGTTTCGCTTAAAGATCAATGTGAGCTGCACTTGCCCTTGAAGTTCGCCATCCTTGTTTTCGGTGAGAATCACCGAATTCCCAGCAAAATCGAAGTAGGTTTCGATGACAGGACTTTTGTTGGGGATGTAGAAAATCTTGTAATTAAAGGAAGCGCGTGGGGATGCCAGGCACGACAACACGATAAAAAATGAGCAGAGCGTCGTAAAAAATCCGGACTTAAAATTCATTGAAATCTATTGATAGTGCGAAGTTAAGAAATAGGGCGGGAGAGAAGATGAGAAGTTTTTTCGAAAATTGTCACCCTGACTTTTGCGAATTAAACAAAAGGTGTAAATTTGCCGCCCCGGACGGGTAAGCAGATACGACCATCTGCGTTTGAGCCCTGAAGGTTTGCCCTGGCTTAGTTCAGGATTATATAAAAGGAGAGGTGGCAGAGTGGTCGAATGCACCGGTCTTGAAAACCGGCGTACCGAGAGGTACCGGGGGTTCGAATCCCTCCCTCTCCGCACCATGAAAACCGCCCCGAGATATCGGGGCGGTTTTTTTATTCCCCCAAATCCGCGAAAGCGTGCTTTCAAGTGGATTTGGGGGAATAAAAAAACATGCGCCAGCATGGCGCGTAGTTTTCATGAGTGCATGGAGTCCCTCTTGCTATCATGCCGACTAGCGCAGCGGTCGGCATAATCCCTTGTGGCTAGCTCGCTTTCAAGCGGGTTTGGAAAAAAACGCTCGTCGAAGAAACCACGCGATACGCCTTCAGCTAATCGTGCGGTAGCGGAGAATCGAATTAACTCAGTTTGCACAACAGGGCTGCGCCGGATTTATAATCCTGCGCTTTGCGCAGTTTTGAATTCGACGAAAACTAACAGCCTAAATACCTGATCCATTATGAATCTAAGACTTAATGTGTCGGATAAATTGGGCGCAGCATTTTAAATGCAGCGCAGCGGTGCTCACCAATGTTTTTTGCCAAGATTTAGGCTCATTTTATAGAGTGTTACGTAACTTTTACCACACCTTATTAAATACGCTATGAAGTTCCTTTTCACTTTTCTCTTATTATTCGGTCTTACTTTCTGCTATGGTCAACATAATTTCGTCTGGGAAAAAACAGATTCTGTAAGCTTAAGCAAGTCGAAGATTTACTCTTTGACAAAACTTTACATTGCTGAAACCTGGAAATCAGCTCAAGATGTTATTCAGAATGATGACAAAGAAGAAGGGGTCATTTTGTTAAAGGGTATCTCGGTAGAGATAGTTCCTTTTATGGGCGGAGAGTATGAATATGTTTATCGGTATACTGTCATGTTCAGAATGAAGGAGCGAAAATGTCGCATCGACTTATATGATGTTTACTGTGAATCAGCTCGGATGTCGAGTGGTGCTGATATTACTTTAATTCAGCCATTTGACGGGGATAACTGTCCTAAAACTGGTACCATGAGCGCTCCAGGTCTTCCGAAGAAAAAGGCTATTGAGATGATGAAAGAATTTAAGAGCAGCTTGAACCATATTGTCAAAGATTATTCGGACTATTTGAAGCGCACGGGTGATAACAGTGATTGGTAACTCATATTTCGCATCATTAAGATTGCTGCGGAGTGGATCGAATTTCAAGAGCTGCTACTTAGTGTTGGTTTAAATTGAGCGCAGCATTGCAAATGCAGCGCAGCGGAGCGTGGTTTTCATGAGTGCGTGGAGTCCCCTTGCGCCGCCGCTAAAGCTATGGCGACACGCGGTGTGATCCTTTATAAGAAACCACGCGATACACAATCGGCTAATCGCGCCGCAGCGGAGAATCGAATTAACTCAGTTTGCACAACAGGGCTGCGCTGGATTTGTAATCCTGCGCTTTCCGCAATTTTGAATACGACGAAAACTAACAGCCTAAATACCTGATCCATTATGAATCTAAGACTTAATGTGTCGGATAAATTGGGCGCAGCATTTTAAATGCAGCGCAGCGTGTCGATAGCACGACCGAAGGAAGTGAATGCTGGAGAGCTGTTTTCTTTTCACTTTCATCACTATTGATTCATAAAACTTTCACTCGCTCTTCTTTGCCTAGGAGTGAAGTCACCTAGTCTTATTTCAGATTTTTCAACTTGTAGACCTAGCTTTTCTTCAGAGAGTTTCTTCAAAGATTCAATCTCGCGATCGCTCATATACGGACTCGCTCTTAAGGTGCACTTCTTCAAGATGGCAGTCATATCAATCGAAAATACAATTGAATCATCATACAAGCTGCAACTTGAATCTTTATACAAGTAGTCGTAGTTCTTTTCAATGAGCATCCTAAACTCCTTTTCGGAACGGTAAGCCTTATCTTTTACAAACCCAATTAATGGTTTAGTTTTCCCAAAATACTCGTCAGGTTTTGGAGGCTTATATCCTTTCTGTAGAACATTCTTGTATTCAGTACACCCATAATATACATAACCATTAAAGCCGGGTTGGTCTGTAATCGATTCAATCGTACTTTTAAAATGTTCTAATGCAATCTTCGCATCAATTTCGATTAGAACACCATTGCCCTGTGGGCAATAAGTCTTCCACATTAATATGGATTCGAAATGACCGTAGTTCCAACAAGATGCTTGGCACAAGTTTTTGTATAGGTTACCAATGGTGATTGCACTATTGACTTTACCGTCCGCAATAATCTGTAAGCGCTCATCAATGTCATTATCTCCTGTCTGATTGGGAGTAAAGTGAAGTAGATTATACAAATCCCTTTCGGTGTACCCTTCCAAAGGATCTTCGAAATATTTTAGAGGGGTAAAGGATATTTCTTTTCGAAGAACTAGATCGAGAAACTTTGCCTGGGTTAAGTATCTGTATAGTTTCTGATCCTTTTTAAATAAAGGCAAGCCTTTGACTTTGTCTGATTCAATTTGAACAAATTTCATTGATCTAGATAATTGTACCTATCAAAGGTACAATTGACGACAAGTCAGTTTTTTGGAATTTATCAACCTAATTTCGATTTTTCTTCACAGTATGCAACAAACCTGACTTTCAATCCTCGTAGGAAGTAAATGCAGCGCAGCGGCTTTGGAAAAAAACGCTCGCCCAAGAAACCACGCAATACGCCTTCAGCTAATCGCGCGGCAGCGTGGAAACGAGTTAGATCAGTTTGCACAAGAGTGCTGCGGAATGGATCGAATTTCAAGAGCTGCTACTTAGTGTTGGTTTAAATTGAGCGCAGCATTGCAAATGCGGCGCAGCGTAGCCCTCTCACTCAGTCTGATTCCTATATTTAACGCAATGACGAGAATTACATTTCTTTTATTTCTCCAACTGCTCGCTTTTGCCGGATGTTTTGGTCAAGATCTGAAGCGAATGATTTTTGTCGATAGCCAGACAGGGCAAGCCATTCCTTACGTTTCTGTAAAAGCAGGTTCCACTCTATTGTTTTCAGATTCACATGGCAAAATGAGTTTCTCTGCTGAATGCGATTCCATCTCCACGCATAGAATAGGGTATTCAGATTCTACTTTTTACAAGCTGAACAATACAGACACGTTGTTTCTCAATCCCAGCCCAGTTCAGTTAGAAATGGTTGATGTTTCACCCGATAAAAAATATGCTTCAACTGGATTTCATAAATCCAAAACGAATGGTCGAACGGTTGGAAAAATCATGAATGGCTTAGGGGTTCGTTTTTCGGATCTGCCAGGAAATGCATCGATATCGAAAATCTATGCGCATGTAAATGGAAATAAGAAAGGCTTGGCATATCGGTTTAGCGTCTTTTCAATCGACAATTCTGGAATGCCCGAAAATCTCATTTACTCAGAAGAACTTGTATCGTTAAATGGAAAGGATCAATTAGAATTGGAACTCAGCGAACCAGTCTGGGTGGGAGATCAAGAGATTGCCGTGGTGTTTGATTGGGTCGATAACTCAGATAGTTTAAGAAATCGAAAAGAGTTTCCAGACTTGCTCATTACCTTTGATTCTCATGATCCGAGATCATTTTTCTTTGTACGACAAACGGGGTCGTGGCACGAGCTGCCATTGGACAGCGGAAATACCTGGAATTATAAAACTGGAGTTGAGTATGTCTATTGATGTTAGTTGTTCGTGAAGTCGCAGCATACACCTTCAACTAATCACGTAGCAACGACTAAGAGAAATCCATTTCGATAACATCATTTCCCCAGAATTCTATATTTGCAACGGACCTTCAGGTGAAGCCTGATTTAGATGAGAGATCATGAAAACATTTTTGACGAGTTTGGCATTGGCGCTGTGCATAATGGGGCAGGCGCAAACGGAGATTTACACCGCAAATACTGGAAATGAGAAAGAACCAGATTTTGAGAAAATCTGTATTACCGTAGGAATATTAAATGGTGGTGGTGCCCTGGTAGGTGCCGATTTGGAAGTGAAGATTATTGATCATGTCGGTATACAAGCAGGAGCTGGATTTGTTGGGTATGGCGGAGGAATTAACTTCCACTTCAAGAAGCAGCTGAGATCTTCTTTTCTTTCACTCCAGTATTTCCATCAGGGAATTGGTGAGTCCTACATCCAGAGCATGATAGGGCCGAGTTTTGTGTACCGCAGCAAGAAGTGGTTTACCTGTTCGCTTGGATTTGCACGTGTGCTGGATGTTGACCGCGATAACGCGCCGACGAATTATTCGGTACAACAAGACGATTTCATTCCAACCTATTCGATTGGCGCTTATTTCATGTAAAAACCGCTAACCGCTCCTAAAAGTTGCAGTTTTAGCACACCTTGGAAACCTATTGGCTGTAAATGCCAAAGGTCGTTAACAAGAAATCCCCACAACCAGGGAAGAAGGTCACGGGGATCTCATGCTATGAAACAGAATGTCACAAAATTAGCTGATTTTGTCGAGATGACCAAAATATAAGTTAAACATGGTGGGCTATGCTTTCAGCCTGTTCGGCTTTAATTCCTAAGTGGTCATCGAAAATCTGAGTAAATTCACTGATTTTGCAGAAACCACTTTGGTATCTTGGCAGTCAAATTTTAGGATACACTATTGATGAGAAATCGACAGCGCACAGCATCCCTTCACGTTCTGGTATTTTTGCTTTTTACGAGTGTTGTTATGGCGCAGGAAGCCGATTTTACCGCAGATCGGCCGCACCCATCAGACTACAAGAATTCTGGCGCATGGAAACGCGACCTGGCAGCCTGGCAAATCAATAGCTTGAAGGAGGGTGTTTTGCTCGTGAGGCTGAGCTATCGCGAGAACAGTATTGAGAAACTCCGCGAATTGGGTCAAACAGAACGAGCAGAAAAGTACGAGAAGGAAATTGCTCAAAAGAACCAATCCATAATCGATGCGTTTAAGCTAAACTTCAGATTTGCACCGGTTTACTTCTTCTCGGCCCAGCACTCTGATCTGGTGCGTGGCCACCATTTCGATAAGTTGCCCATTATAGATAAGTCGCAGAATGCCGTTGATCTTGATCAGTTGGCGGGTTCTTCATTCCTGGTTGCCGAGTTTACCACCTTGAGTAAGGATACAGCCAAGTACAAGGACTACAAACTCGCTTCTGATTATCACCCTACGGGTACTACTTACTACAGCAATTCCAATAATGGTATCTCGGCCTTGGTGATTAAGAGTGACCAATTTATCCAGCTCGATTCGCCATTTCCGTATTATGTGCGGAGTTTTAAGGGAATGCCTTTTGGCTTGAATCGAACCGATGAAGAGACGGTGATCCGCATGGAGCGTAAGCTCAGGGAATTCTATGGGGAGTAGTCCACTGGGTTTTCAACAAAGACCGTTTTGATTTATTCGAATCAAGGGGTTTGAAAGGAAAGACATTTTATTAGATTCGTTCCACATTCTCCCCTATAAATGAAAGGATTTCTCCTAATTCTCAGTTTTCTTGCCATTTCAGATTCAGCTTTAAACGCTTTTCCCGGAAATCCCTGGCAGAGCAAAAGCCCATCTGTGGTACCTTTTTCGGAATTCGATCTGGCCAGCCTGAATGCCGCGGTAGATGCCGCTGTAGCCGACAAGGCAGTGCTAAAGCCCTATCCCAATCCAGCTACCGAGTACATTTCTGTAAAAACTGCTGATGAGTTTAAACTCAACACCTTCGAGATTTACAACGCCTTGGGGACTAAAGTTCAAACTTCCGAATCGTTTACAAAGGAGTTTGCGACCATCGATGTCAAAGATTTACCCAAAGGAGTCTACTTGATCCGTCAGATAGATGAGCAACAAGTAGTAGCCGAAGCCAAGTTTGAAAAGTATTGAAGCTCCGATTTACTCTTCTGAGTTCAGCTGATCAATGATCTGATCGATATGGGTAGCTTGAAAGTACTGTCCGTAGTGATCTACCAACCAACCATCTTCTATTTTGGCTTTGGGGGAGAAGCTCAATTCAAGAACGGCGTTTAAATCTGGGTCTATGATATACCCTTGTAGATATGGGTTTGTGACAAATTGGTAGCCATTGTATGTCGAACACAGTGAGTACAGGATTCCAGCGTCTACAAACTCGCTTGTTCGCTCTGTAGAATTGTAAATAAAGTATTCACCCCTTCCATTCTCAAAAACGTATTCGGTTGGCAACAACTCCTTGACGTAATCGTTCTCTAGATCGACGAGATGGGTGATTTGCGATATATGGGTGTTTGAATAATCGTTGTAGTCGTTCAGCGTTGTTGGTTCTTCTGTAGTGTAGGTAACTTCTGGCGTAGGATTATTTTCTTGATTGAATAGAAGAACACGGTCTGGATAAATGATAGACAACCCATTTTCATCAACTACTACATCGTCCAATGCGCCATATTTCTTGATTTTTTGAAAATGGCGCTCTTTTCCTTCAGCTTTTGAGTAAAGTCTGATTAAGGGCTTCTTATAGCTCACCTGCTCATTGTAAAGCATGCCAAAGCCTTTACTTATAAACACGATATCGTCGCCCCAATCGTGGACTTCTGAAATAACACCCATTGGGTAAATCGGTTCCTTCCAAAAAAGATGACCGCTCTCAGGATCAATTTTAAAGACATAGTTTTTGGACGCGAAGTAGATGTGCTCGTCAATTTCAGCAATATTTGAGTGCAGCCCAGATATAGTGGGGGTTCCTCCGGTGTATGTCGGATATGCTATTACCATTCCGCCTGTAGCAAAGAATCCTACCAAACCGAATGCCATGCCTGCAGCTAAATATTCAGCGTAAAAGGCATCTTTGGTACTACACGATGCTTCGTAAGTCCACTTTATTCCTTCAGTTGGATTGATCTTGTGAATTCCTTCACTTATTACCATGAATCCATCGTCTCCACTTGGCTGAATTTCTTCCCATCCATCGTGGTACTTCATACTATTTGTCCATAGGTCAATACCATTTTCAAGATCAAATGCCGTCAATTCATTGCGGGGTCTACGGCCAGATTTATACCCAAAATAGAACCCTACACCCTGTGTCTGACCTACAAAGTTTCCAATTTTAGACCATTTTCGATCGCCTGATTCAGCATCTAGGCAGTTTGTTCGATTTGCAATCGTTTCATAAATCTGTCCCTTATACTGGCTAAAAACTTTGTGGCGGCTGTCGAATATCTGTTCCCAAAGGAGGGTGTCAGACTGAAGTTCGAAGGTTTGTAATCTGGAGTAATACTCTTGATTCTTATCAGTCCCAATTGACTTGTCAGGGAAAGAAATGCTTACCTGCCTTTTCTCCGGGAACCAAAACACATCACTAATGTTTTCGCTTACTTTCTTTGTATACTGGGTGTACTGGAGTCCATTAGTTTGGATCAGTTCCATGGACGCTTCTGAATCTTGTGCTCTGACCGCTCCTGTTTGCCCGAATATGAAGGTCAAAATAGATAGACCTAATACAATAGCTTTCTGCTTCATCTCGCCCCAAAATTATACTTTTAGGTAAAACAAACGACATGAGGCTAATTGGGAACGTAATCTGGCTGGTTTTCGGGGGAATAATCACCGCCATCGAGTATTTTATCGGGAGTTTGCTCTTGATGATCACCATTGTTGGAATTCCCTTTGGCTTGGCCACTATGCGCATGGGAATTCTCGCTCTCTGGCCTTTTGGAAAGGAAGTCGTTACCCACGAAAGGGCAGGGGGCTGTCTTTACATATTGATGAATCTGCTCTGGCTGCTCACAGGCGGTATCTGCACGGCCTTGACACATCTCTTCTTCGGAATCTTACTTTGCATAACCATTATCGGGATCCCCTTTGGGAAACAGCATTTTAAGTTGGCCGGTTTGGCGCTGGCTCCATTCGGGAAGGATATTGTGGAAAGGAGATAATCGTGGTTGGGCTTTGAATTGAGAAAGGAAAGGTAGGACGACAGGTCTTATATTGACGTCTCTTTCCCCGACGCTATTGGTCGGGATTGAAACTCGATACAACTCTAATCTTCCTTCCGTCGATTAGCGTCACTCGAAATGACTGCCGCCTTACTTCATATTCGTAAACTGCAAGGGCACTTCAAAATCGCCCTTCTTGCAGATATCCATCACCTGGCGTAGTGCGTCGATAGATTTGCTTGTCACTCTGATTTGCTCATCCATGATCTGCGGTTCCACCTTGAGCTTTTCTGCCTTGATGGCTTTTACAATCTTCTTCGCTTGCTCACGACTGATTCCGTGCTTGATCGGGATGGTCTTTTTCACCACTTTCCCCGAGGCAAAAGCTTCCTTGCTCAAGTCCAGACTCATGGGGTCGAGCTTCGCTTTTACAAACCGACCGATCAAAACCTTTTCCATCTGATCGATTCGGAAATCGTTTTCAGTGGTGAGACTCAATACCATGTTCTTTTTGTCAAAATCGATCTCCGAACCCGTACCACGAAAATCGTAGCGGGTTTCAATCTCCTTCTTGGCCGCGTTTACCGCATTGTCGGCCGTTTGCATATCTACTTCTGATACGATATCTAATGATGCCATTTTCTTATCTGTTTATTCCTTGAATCGCTGGACCTCCTGCCTTGTAGAGCTCGCTGGCTAACTGATCTACTTCCGTTCGAATGGAATCTTCTTCGCCTTCAAACTCATCCAGCAGGTTTTTAATCTCGGTCAAATTGTCCATCGCCCGTGGCGTAGGTCCATACGTATTATCAACGCCCGAAAGATAGAGGTCAAACATGCGATCTCCCAGTATTGGTGGGTTTTTCTCGCCAATTTGATTTCTGATTTCATTCCCGTACATCTGGTGATTGAGATCCAGAGTTTTCGCTCTCAATGTATTAAGTCGAGTTCCAAATTCGGCTGACAGACCTGTGGTTCCATCGGCTCCTTCGTAGAGAGCAGCCACGGCCTTGGTGGAAATGGCCAAGTCTTGAACCAGGGCGCTTCTCCTGCGACTCACATCGGCGATTTCGTCCCAAAAGCTGGCGAGTTGATCAGCCATTGGGTTTTCGACGCTTCCTTCGTAGAGTTTCTTCACTTCAAAACTTTGCTTTTCAGAAAGGGAAGTCATCTCTCCGTTTTCTTCCTTAAAAAGTTCCACTTGGTAATTACCGGGCATCACAAGTGGGCCCTGACCGATGGATGAGCGACTCGTATCGAGAAGCAAGGCATTGCTGCCGGGGTAGCGCAGATCCCAAGCTATCCGGTGAAACCCTTTTCCATTTGGTCCTTTGATCTTCCTGATTTCATTTCCAGCTTCATCTGAGACCACAAGCCACACTTTGGTTCCAATTTCATCTTTCTCATCTTGCAGCACATCCCAACCTGGGAAGGCGATGTCTTCACCAGTCTTTGTTTTCTCCTTCTCTTCTTTCTTCCGCTCGGCAGCCATCGATTCGTATCCTTCACCAAGGTGGTAGGTGAAAACCGCTCCAAAAGGTGGGTTGTCGGCCACGTAGTGTGCTCCACCCATCGATCCGCGTTTGCCGTAGAAGCCCAGGTGCGACTTGGGAATGTACCACCAGGCATCTCTTGCGCTAAACAATTTTGCTTCGGCTTTCAAACTTTCATCATCCACTTCTCTGAATACGGCAATATCGTCGTACACGTAAAAACTTCGCCCAAAAGTCGCCGCTACCAAGTCGTCTTCTCTTCGTTGAATGGCTATATCGCGAACGGGGATGTTGGGCATACCACCTTTAAGTTTGGTCCAAGTGGAGCCGCCATCGTGGGTAAAGAAAACGCCGAATTCGGTTCCGATAAACAAGACATCAGCTTTCTCGGTATCTTGCACCAAGCGCCAAACGAGATGCCTATCGGGAATTCCCGCAGAAATAGACTTCCAGGTTTCTCCTTTGTTGGTACTCTTCAAAAGGTAGGGCTTGTAGTCGCCGTATTTGTGATTGTCCAAGGCAGCATACACCACATTGGCGTCGAAAAGGTCGGCTACAATATTGTTGACATAGGCTGTCGGCGGAACTCCCGGCATCGAGCCTACGCGAATTTTTCTCCAATTATCCCCGCCATCTTCCGAAACTTGAATCAGTCCGTCGTCTGTGCCCACGTAGAGCAGGTTGGCTTGAACTGGTGACTCCGCGATAGACGTGATGGTAGAGTAATTTGACATGGCGAGTAAATCCCAGGCATTGTCAATGCTTTGCTTCCGGCCCATGATAGGCAGTTCCATCCGCTCGTAGCCATTCGTCAGATCACCCGAAATAGTGTCCCAGCTATCTCCTCGATCATCCGATTTCCATAGGCGGTACGAGCCGTGATAAATCCGAGTAGGGGAGTGTGGCGACACCAAAATTGGGGCATCCCAATTGTATCTTTCGTGGGGATCGTCGGGCCCAGCTTGCGGATGAATTTGTACCACTTCGCCAGTGGCCAAATCTATTCGGGTGAGATTTCCTTCCTGTCGCTGGCCGTACATGATGTTGGGGTTGCCGGGTTCGGTAGCAGGTTGGTGTCCATCCCAGCCCAGCACCACTTTCCAGTCTGAGTTTTGAATACCCTGTCGGTTGTCTGTGCGCGATGGCCCACCTTCGGTAGAGTTGTCCTGGGTTCCACCATACACGTTGTAAAAAGGTTCTGCATCATCAAGTGCCAGCTTGTAAAACTGGGTGATCGGTAAGTTGTTGATGAACCGCCAGTTCTCGGCGAGGTCGTAGGATTCGTAAATACCACCATCAGTTCCAACGAGTAAGTAGTCCGGGTCGCTCTTTTTGAATGCCAGGGAGTGATTGTCGGAGTGTTTGTCGTTCTCTTTCATGGTGCGAAAAGACTTTCCACCGTCGTCTGATACTTGCACCCGAACATCCATCAGATAGAGTCGATCGAACTGGTGTGGAGATGCGTAAAGTTCTTGGTAGTAATGCGGCCCGGTAGCTCCAGAAACGGCATCTGACTGCTTGGCCCAGCTCGATCCGCGGTTTGTCGATTTGTAGAGGCCGCCTTTTCGCTGATCTAGCTCGATGGCTGCGTAAAGAACGTCGGGTCTTTGCGGGGAAATGGCTAGGCCGATTTTTCCCATATTTGAATTTGGAAGCCCTGACGTCAGCTTTGTCCAGGTCTCACCGCCATCAGTGCTTCGATGTATGCCCGAGCCGGGTCCGCCGCCCATGTACGCCGCTACGGTGCGGTGTCGCTCCCATGTGGCTGCGTAGATTCGGTTGGGGTCTCTCGGGTCTATCACCATATCGGTAGCGCCCATCCATTTGTCATCTCCAAGGGTGCGTTTCCAGGTTTCTCCGCCATCGGTCGATTTATAGACACCGCGCTCCCCGCCTTCACTCCAGAGTGGTCCTTGGGCAGCAACCCAAATGATGTTAGAGTATGAAGGGTGGACGATGATTTTTGAAATATGCTCTGATGTCTTCAAGCCCATATTCTTCCAAGAGCTACCACCATCTTCCGAAAGGTAGATTCCATCACCGTATCCGGCATGGCGCCCACCGACATTCTCACCCGTTCCGAGCCAGATGCGTTCGTGATCGTTCGGATCAATGGTGATGCAGCCCGTAGAGTAGGAGCTGTAATCTTCAAAAATCGGCTTCCAGGTGGTTCCGGCATTTTCCGTTTTAAAAACACCCCCCGAACCCACAGCCACATACCAAGTACCTTCATCTTCGGGATGAATGGCAATGTCGGCAATTCGTCCGCCCATGAAGGCCGGGCCTATGCTTCTAAACTCGAGCCCTTTGAAATTGGCTTCAGTCCATAAGCTATCTTCTTGAGCTTGAGATGTATTGGTGGTGAAAGTGGCCGCTATAAATAAAAGCGCCAAGAGAAATGATCGGTGATAAAGTGATTTCATGGGTTTGAAAGTAATAATAAGGGTTGAAACAACTCAGAGCTGTATTGGTTTCGAGGATGAACTTAATGAATGTTCACTCTCTATCATATCTGATATATCGTCGAAAGGATTCCAATAAGGCAATAAACTCGGCTGAATTCTAGGTTGCAGAACATGGAATGATGACTAGTTTTAGAATATGGAAGAAGTGAGTAAAAACCCGTTGATAGTCCTGTTGGTCGTGTTGTTTGCATTTAGTTCTTGTACCAAGGATGACGAGAGTGATTCGGAACCGACTGTGACATCAGATTATCGCGACAAGTATCTCGGTACTTATGAATTTGTGATTTACAAAGAATCCTTTTTAATATTCGATGAGTCGGAGTATGATACTTCGTATTTCATTGGTGAAGTTCGAAAGCAGGATACAAGTATGGTTCGACTCATTATTGAATACGGAGAAGATACGATAGGCGTAACAAACTCTCTGATTGTTACTGAGTCACCAGACCCGATCGTTGATAGTTTAGGCCAATTAACTCAACCCGAGTTGCCGGGAGGTTCGATTTCTTTCTTTGGAGAATTCATTGGGACAGACAGCTTATATATGAGGCAAAGATTTGGAAGCCTTGGAAGCGGTACGGTCCGTGAGATATATGGGAAGAAGCTATAGACTTTGAGGCCTTGTCTAATGCCGAAAGAATAATTTGTCCAATCTTCATTTTTAATCGCTTTTGCTTGATCATAGCATTTAGATTGAATTGGAATAGTAGCGCGTAATATGGACACGCTACAGATCCTGTTTTGACCATTAAAAGCATCATTTCGAGCGATATTTCGTATATTGCATAGTATAATGGTCAAAATATGTTTGAAACAGTTGAAATCAAGGATGTGAAGAGAGAGTTGGGTCAGCTAGTAAGAGCCTTACGCAAGCAAAGAAGTTTATCGCAGACCCAGCTAGCTGAGAAGTTGAACGTTTCTCGGACCACCGTTCAGAATTTGGAGCTTGGTAGAAATGCCAACATCGATACTCTTTTAAAAGTCTTAAAAGAAATGGATCTTCTCGATCAGCTATATGGGGAGATAACTGAAACCAAAGATCAAGTGAATTATTCAAAATCGCTTTATTGATGGCTTCGAATCGAATAATCAACGTCAACTTATTTGGGCAAGAATTGGGAAGGCTTGGCTTAGATGAGAATGGAAGGAAATCGTCCTTTCAATTCAATCCAGCATTTCTCAAGTATGATTCATTTAAAAACGTTTTTCCCGATACCGGGATAATCAAGCGAACGGAGTACGTTCAATTGTATAGTCAGTTCGATAATAGAAGTTTCAGGGGGATTCCTCCCCAATTTGCCGACTCGCTTCCCGACATGTTTGGTTCCATTATATTCAAGGAATGGCTTGAACGGAAAGGGCAAAGTCACATTTCTGTACTAGAGCAGTTGGCTTATGTAGGTAATCGTGGGATGGGAGCACTTGAGTACAAACCGAGTATCGACATCGAAGGGGATTCGGTTATAGATTTAGACGAGATCATTAAAGTATTACAAGAAGTTCTTGATCTAAAAAAGACGACAACGCAGAAGAACTTGAACAGCGAAGCCTTGATTAATATTTTTAAGATAGGTACATCAGCAGGTGGAGCTAGACCGAAAATCTTGATCTCGGAAGAAAAAGAAACGGGAAGAATTATTCCAGGCGATTTGGAGTATTCGGACAAGTACAATCACTTCCTAGTGAAACTCGCTGTCGAAGAGGAATTAAAGTATCCTCGCGAGATCGTGGAATATTGCTACTATCTCACTGCACGAAAAGCTGGAATTCGAATGATGGATTCGAAACTAATTGATGACAAGCATTTTGCAACATTGAGATTCGACAGGCAAAACGGTGAGAAACAACATGTCTTGACTGCTTCTGGAATCACGGGATGGGACTTTAAAAGCACAGAACATTCTTCCTATGAAAACTTGTTTAAGCTCGCTTCCTTTTTGAAAGTCCCACATTCGCAAATTGAAGAACTTTTTAAAAGAACTGTCTTTAATGTAATCTATGGCAATGTAGATGATCATCTTAAAAATCACTCGTTCATCTACTCTAGGGAAGTCGATAGTTGGCAGTTGTCGCCTGCCTATGACCTTACCTTTGAACTCAACCCTTTGTTGGACTTTAGAAACCCCAAAAGAGCACTGTCAATCAACGGAAAGAGAAATGGCATCACAGCTAAAGATCTCTTAAAACTCGCAGATGAGTTCACCATAAAGAACCCAGAAAAGGTGATCAGAGAAGTTCAAACACTTAAAGATGAATTGATGGAGCTCTTTAAGATTCATGCGATTCCACCATTTATTTCGGAGAAGATTGGGCAGAATATCGTCTCATTAATTTGATTAAATGGGAATAGAAGAAATAATGGAGGCAATTCAAGCACTTCTTCTTTTATTTGACATTCAACCAATGCAATTAGCCGAATCCACATTCTTATGAATCGTACCCTCGCTCTTATCTTTATTCTCGGTTTATTCGGCTGTCAGCCGGAAGAGCAACCCACCAAGGATCCATTTGAGCATGTAGCCAGATTTGTAGATCAATACAGCGAAGCTACGGTGAGTCAAGGCAACGTCAACTCGATGTCTGTGGCGGTGTATAGAAGTGGGAGGGCCTACCACAATTATTACGGAGAGATGACTTCTGGATCGGGGGAGAAACCCAACGATCAATCGCTCTTCGAGATCGCATCTATATCCAAGATTTTCACAGGCTCTCTAGTGGCTAGAGCAGTGGTAGATAAAAAAATTAATCTCGACGATGACATTAGAGTATATCTGCCTGGAGATTTTCCGAATTTGGAATTTGAAGGACGGCCGGTAACCATCAGGGATGTCGTAACACATACCCTTGGCTTCGATACCCCGGCACGACTCGATTCAGTTTACAAAAGCATTTTCGCTGGAAATTACGATGAAACCATTTCCCTATACGATATGGATGACCTTTTCGATGAATTGGAAATGGTGGAACTTAGCTATAGTCCAGGAACCTATTATGATTACAATAACGTAGGGCCCGAAATCGCAGCTTATATTTTGGAACAAGTCTATGGGAAGACGTACCGCGAAATGCTCGCACTATTTCTCAAAGATTTGGGAATGGAAAATACATACCTTCAAGATTACGAGCGGCATAAAGGGCGATTGGTAACCGGATATACAGAAGAAGGTGAGCTCGCCACGATTGATGGAAACCCGCTCATCGGCGGAGCATCAGGCATCATCACCACGCTACCCGACTTGGTGAAATTCATGAAGTATCAACTTGAATCAGAAGACCCGCTGATTACTGAGTCCACCAAAATACTCTTTGAAGATGAAGACGAGTTAACGGGGTATTTCTGGGATTTAGGTTTTGCCGAGGTGGAAGGCTTTTACTATTACAAATCGGGTACATCCAACGGAACTCAAAGCATTATTCTGCTGTGCCCAGACGCAGATTACGGGCAAATATTGCTTATGAACAATACTTCTGATGAAGCAACCAGCGATTGGATCAGCTTGTACAATCGCATCGAGTATGACTTAATTAAGTATCCCAAGATCAACTTATGGTCCTTGGTGGAACCAATATTTCGAGAAGATCGAGCTAAAGGGAAAGAGCAATATACGCGCCTTTTGAGCGATACAGCGCAGTATTTTGCCAGTTCCGAATACCTAAATAACGTAGGGTACAGCTACCTGTATAATGAAGACACCGATATGGCGATTGGGGTTTTTGAACTAGCCGTTTCTGCCGATCCCGAAAACTCTAACTTGTACGACAGCCTTGGAGAAGCCTACTTTATGGCAAAGAACTACAAGGAGTCGAAGGCCAACTTTGAAATGTCTCTAAAGTTGGATCCATCAAATACGAATGCGAAGGAGTATATCGAGGAAATAAAGCGGATAAGTAGTTGAAGTTTTATTTCTGAACGATTCGTACGTGAGTTTGCTTGTCAGGCTTTAAGCCTCGTGATAGGGCATATTTGAAACTACAATATCAAAATATAGAAATGGCGAAGCTCTTAGTGCCACCCGTTTATCGTAAAGGCTCTTAACAGATCACCTTCAGCGACTTCGGCACCACTTTGATCAGGATATCGCTATCGGCCTTGCTCGGCTCTCCATCCATATGATAGATGGCTGGATCGATCACGCGGATCTCTTCGGCAGTGATCACTTCGTAGTACTTCGACTGATCGAGGGTCTTGCTAAAGAGCTTGAAGACAATTCCCGGAACTTGAAGGGCAGGGAAGGACTTGAGAATGCAAACATCCAGCTTTCCATCGGAAATAGACGCATGTGGCGCAATCCAGGCATTATTTCCATACTGCCCCGCATTGGCAAAATTGATGATAAAGGCTTCGGTTTCACGTTCTACTCCATCGATAATAAGCTTGTACTTCTTGGGTTTGAAGCTAAAGAAGGAAAGGGTAGTCACCTTCATATAGGAAAGGAAGCCGCGCTTTCCGAAATTGGCAAACTTCCAACCCACATGGGCGTCGAAGCCCAGCCCAGCCGTGGCCATAAACGGGGTTCCGTTGATCGAAGCGGTGTCAATGATCTGAACATTAAACCGACGGATGCACTCGATGGCATCGACCATTTTCATCGGAATACCCAAATGACGAGCAAAACCATTTCCCGAGCCGGATGGCAATACACCCAAGGCGGTATTGGTATTGACTAGTGCCCCACCGATTTCGTTGACGGTTCCATCGCCACCGATGGCTACCACAGCATCTGCCCCTGCAGCTACGGCTTCTTTGGTGAGCTCTACGGCATGTCCCGCGCGTTCGGTTTTTCTAAATTCGACGTGTATCGACTTAGGCAGCCCGAGATGGATCATGGTTTCCAGCTCTTGGGGCTTTCCCGTACCCGAATTGGGGTTGAGAATAAACCATATGCGCTTTTCGGGCTTAGTCAAGTTTGGTGAGTTGGTTATAAATCAAGCGGCGTTGATATTGCTGGATAATGGCTTTGAGCTTGGTTTCTAGGGCTTTTTCACTTGGCAGACCTTTTCCAGCTAAATTTAGAGAAAGGAGCTTATCCTTGCGATACTCAAATAATCCAATCGCGCGTTCACCGTCGTACTGTAGCAGAAAGTTGTTGTCAATAATTTGATACACCCCATTGATGTAGTTCACAGCAAAAGCCTGACTTGTATCAGGAGAAAAAACGCTTTGCCCAAACCCTACAAAAGTGGCTGGAATTCCCATCCAGTCGAGCACCGATGGAAAGATGTCGGCTTGCTGGGCTACGCGCTCATCCATTCCTGGGGCAATGTACTTTGGCGCGTAGAAAATAAGCGGCACGGCGTATTGATCAACGCGATTGTTGAAAGCAGGGGAAATAAACTGCGATGTGTGATCGGCGGTGATGATAAAAAGCGTCTCGTTAAACCACGGCTGTTTTTGAGCTTTTTCAAAGAAACGTTGGATGGCGTGATCGGCATATTCTACGCTTTTTAGAATCGGAATTGGCCCACCCCGAAAGCGCGATTCAAGCGAATCTGGAACTGCGTAGGGATGATGAGACGACAAGGTGAATACGGATGAGAAAAAAGGCTCTTGCATTTCACTGAGCTCATCTACCACGTAGGCCAAATAAGGTTCGTCAAAAATCCCCCAACTCCCGTCGTGACCATTTTTAGAGTCGTATTCATCGAGGCCGAAGTACTGGTCAACTCCAGCGATTTCGGTAAAACTATCGAAGCCCATAGTGCCATTCGCTCCACCGTGAAAGAAAGAAGTGGTATAACCCTGCTCGTTCAGAATGCTTGCCAAGCTTTCCACCTTGTTGCTACCGTACTTGCTGGCGATGTAAGGCGATTCCATCAGACTGGGAACGGAAGAGAGAATGGCTGGAAGCGCTTCGATCGACTTCTTTCCATTGGCAAAAGCGTAAGGGAAAACAAGACTCTTTGAGATTAATGTGTCGAGAAAGGGAGTATAGCCAGGCGGGTTAAAAGTGCCGATGTATTCTTTGTTGAAGCTTTCAGCGATGATGAGGACAACATTCTTTTTGGAAAGAGCCTTTGAAGGTTCGAGTACTTGAACTGGGTTGAAATAAAGATTCAACTCTTCCGCTTGAAAGTACTTCGCTTCGGTCAGCCCCTTTTTCGAGAACGACTTGATAAAGACAAAAGGCGTATTGACAACCACGGGGATGTTCTCGGCGTTGGCGTAGCTCCCCGCGTCGATCACCTTGAGCGGCTTTAGCTGAACTCCGCCACGATATGCGGCAAATTCGAGTCCGAAAACCGGAATCAAGAACAAGAGATACTGTCGCCAATTGGGGCTCTCGAATGAGACTACAGATTTCTGGTACAGTTTGAAGGCACACCAGATTATTACTCCTGCCACTATGAAGAGATACCAGAAGTCGGTCAATAAACTACCACTGATGCGTTGTACATCATCGCCTAGCCCTTGGGTTTGGAAAAGTTCTGAGCCCGTTCTCTTTTGGGTGAATTTATAATACTCCAAATCAAGTGTTGAGAGCAAGACCATTGGAACATAGGCTAGAAAGTACAGGATTTTCAAGACCAGGCTTCGTCCTTTTACATCAACAAAATGTCCAAAAATGAAAGGAAGAAAAAGGATGCCCATGGTCATGATGTCGAACCGTGCACCACCCAAGAAAGTGTTGAAACTTAATCCGTCGAAGGCATTGAAATTAAACAGGATAAAAAGAATGCGAAAGAGGAGAAGGGTCCCAAACGCTATGGCAAGCTTTGAGAACAATGACCTATACATCCCTTTGATAGCGTTCATGGCGCCCAAAGTTATGCATTGCCAGATATTTCCCGAATCTTGATTCCACTTCTAGATTTTACCTGTATTTCCGTGTCTTTTCGCTTGGACTTATGGCGAACTGCCTTATCTTTTCCAACTCAAAAACTACCAATCATGAGCCGGGTCGAAACCAAAACCGTAGTCGATATCATTTTGAAAATTGCCGTTCTGGGTCTGATGATCGGATGGTGCTTTCAAATTTTAGCCCCTTTTATCAATCCGTTTTTATGGGGAATAATCTTGGCTGTGGCCTTGGATCCCATTTACCAATGGATCAACAAACGCGTGAAGGGAAAGGTGAAACTCACCTCTTTTATTCTGACTTTTATTCTAGTCGTCTTGATTTTGGTTCCTTCCTATTTCTTGTTCAAATCGGCGGCTATGGGCCTACTTGAAATTCGGGATTTATACCATTCGGGTGAGATTTCGGTTTCTGAACCACCAGAGAGTATTGCCGATTGGCCTGTGATTGGCGATCGTCTTTACGATCTTTGGACATCGGCCGCATCAAATTTTGAGTCATTTATAGTAACGTATCAAGACCAGCTTTTAATGGTCGGTCGAGCCATCTTTAAAGCGATTGCAGGTACAGGAGCTGATATATTCCAGTTTGTTTTGGCTTTGATAATTGCTGGTGTATTGCTGGCAGCTAAAGGCACTCGACAATCAACCGATTTAATCTTCAAGCGCCTAGCTGGAAACACAGGGCTCGAGTTTGCCCGTATCTCTGAGAAGACTATTCAGAATGTGGTAAAAGGCATACTAGGAGTAGCAGTGATTCAGGCCATCTTAGTCGGTATTGGG
The DNA here is from genome assembly GCA_030427905.1 of Bacteroidia bacterium. Classification (GTDB taxonomy): domain Bacteria; phylum Bacteroidota; class Bacteroidia; order Flavobacteriales_D; family Cryomorphaceae; genus CBDDKU01. The sequence continues at coordinate 92,084 of JAUICL010000005.1, read as the reverse complement.
ATGATGCTGGCTGGAGTTCCCTACGCTGGCGTTTGGACCATAATCGTATTGATTCTGGCAATCATGCAGCTGCCAGTCACCATCATTACCATACCCGTTATCATCTACCTTTTTGGTGACATGTCGGCCATTGGCGCCATTCTTTGGGCCATTTACTTTATGCTGGCTGGCCTTTCCGACAATGTTTTGAAGCCTATTTTGCTAGGTAAGGGTGCGGCCGTACCTATGCTCGTTATTTTTCTTGGCTCCATCGGTGGGTTTATTGCCTTTGGCTTTATCGGCCTTTTTGTGGGCGCCATCGTGCTGAGCTTGATGTACAAGCTCTTCATCGTTTGGATGAACGAAGATACAACGGATGCTAGCGAAGTTTATTCGAAATAAGGCGTTGAGACTACCGTTTTGATCTGTGTACCCTGTTCTAACTTCGCATCCAGTTCTACGCCGTTTATTAGTGCAGATAGCTTTGGGTCTATGTCGCTATTGGTACGTTTGTTAACGGCTTCCAGATTTTCATCACCCGTGGCATTAACTATGTTGAGGTGAGAGATTTCAACCTTACTGCGCTCTTCATCGCTCAAGTGTCTGATAGAATACATGATTTCTTCTAAGGTCTTGCGTTGATCGAGGTAGCCTACAGCGTAAAACGATTGGAGTACATTGTCGTACTTAATCCAAAGTCTGAACCCATAGACCGTCTCTTTCCCTGAATCGCCTTGAAACGAGACCATATACCCCGGTCTTCCAGATATCATCACCTTTTCGTTTCCGTGGATGTAGGAGTGGTACTGGGGGTTGAGTTCTGCCAAGAAGGCTTGTCCTGCCGAATCTGGGCTCACGTCACTAATTTCGAAACTACCGATTACACCCGATTTTTCGTCCTTAGATTGGGCTGCTACCATATCTCTTTGAGCTTCTATTTCCCACTCATCTGGAAAAAGCATTCTAAAGTTGAACTCTGGGTGGATGTAGAGCTGCTCACTCACTACACCATGGGTTGGATCATCTCCAATCAGGACGCCATCAAACTCGCGCAAGAAATCTGATGAAACACCAGCCGATTTTGGGTAGTCGAACGATGAGATGAGCTTATCGATTTTCGCGACGCGGTCAGGGGTGTAGGGATGGTCGCTTAGGTAGCTTTTTGTTTCAGCTTCACCCGACATGATTTCGGTCGCTCCGGCAAGCCGTGTCAACGCCGATTTTAGCGCTTGGGGATCATATCCAGCCTTGGCAGCAAGAGCTACACCCTCCGTATCGGCTTCCGTTTCTTGCTTGCGGCTATAGCTGGCCATACCTAGCGAGCTGATGGCTTGAATGGGGTTGTTGATTGAATTTCCGAGCTGACTATTAAAAGCACCAACAATATTCCCAGGGATCTGAAGAATAGCGGGCAAGATTCCGCGACGCATTGACTTTACCGCATGCCTGTTTTGGGCGTGAATGATTTCGTGGGCCATAACGCAGGCCAATTCGTCTTCCGACTCCAAAAGCGGAATTAGTCCCGTGGTCACGTACAAGTAGCCACCTGGCAACGCAAAGGCATTAGGCACCGATGTGGGTACCATTTTAAACTGAAAGTCGAAAAGGGGCTCTTCAAGCTGAGCAACGAGTCGCTCTCCGATCTTGTTTACATAAGCCGTCATTTCGGCATTGTCGTATACTCCCATCGTTTCTTCCACCTGGTCGGCATACTCTTTTCCTTTTTCTTTGTCATAATCCACTTTTTGGGCAGTGGTTAACGCTGAAACTAGGAATAGACTGGCCAAGGTTAGAACAAGCTTTTTCATGGAATGGCAATTGAATTTTATTTGACGACAAATTTATATGTCGAGATAAATCTAGGGCTTTATCAAACAACTTTTATTCCATAAGGACTGAGAAGCCCTGAAGTCAAAGTGGCTGGGATTTTTGTTTCGTTCAATCTATTTTGATCAAGTGAGAATGTGAGATTCGTGCTTCCCGAAAAGTCGACTTTTTCGAGATTGCTCTCTAAGAAATGGGCATCGGCGAGATCACAACTGTTAAAAACCGCTGCCGAAAGGTCTGCAAGCTCAAATTCTGTTTCCTTCATACTAGAATGAGCAAAGCGCGCTTTTTTTAGCGGGAGTTCAAAAAAACTCGAATGGTCGAGATTACATCCACTAAAGTCCATCTTCAGCAAGAAGGTACGGCAGGCGTCAAAGCGAATGCCCATCATCTTGCAATTGCGGAACTCAACGTCTTTGAACGCGGTATCGGCCACGTTTATCATGCTCAAATCGCATCCATCGAAAACACACTCTTCAAATGACTTTTGAGAGAAATCAGCAGATTTGAATTGGCAGTTCAGGAATTCGCATTCCACATAGTCTATATCCGCTTGATTTAAGTTCTGTATTTCAAGGTCTTCATATGTTTTTTCAATAGGCATATTTGTGACAAGCTTTGAATCAATTTAGCAGTGCCTAATTTCACAAAATATGTCTGAATCCCTCAGAATATTTACGTTCTTATTTATTGAGAATGAATTATTGATCCTGAAATATTTGGATATTGTGGCCGAAATTTCACCATTGAGTAGATTCGGAAACATAAAATATGGCCTGGGAGTTATAAGCTTGATGCTACTCAGTTTGTTTCGCACTGAACATCTGGTTGCGCAGGTTAGTGAAAGTAGTTCCACTGAAGTGAGCACGACCCAATTATGGCTGGATTTTTTTCCGCATTTCTTTATCAAAGAAGGCTGGATTTACGATGGTGATATTGGATTTCGTACTCGAGTGGATGATGATACTTGGAAAAGATATTATTTCAGACCAGGAGTGAGATACCTGCTTTCTGATCGAGTAGAGTTAAGAGGTGGATTGGGTGTCTTTTACGACGATAATAAAATTCAGACGAATACGTTCGAATTCTCGCCCTATCAAGGGATCCATGCCAGGTGGCCGGTGCTAGGACGCTTACGATTCATTCACTACGTGCGATTCGAGGAGCGTTCTGTTTGGGAGCAGAGTGTGGATGATGGCTATACTTTCGAATTGCGTTTTAGGTACCAGCTCAGTGCCAAGTACTTATTTTGTCAGCCTTGTGGTGATGAGTATTGGTATGCGCAGGCAAGAGGTGAAGCTTTTCACCCGGTAATCAGCGAAGTAGATGAAGTTTATCGAAATAGAACTAGGCTGACTGTGGGTGCAGGTTACCAGCAGTCGCGGAAATGGACCTTTGAGATAAATTACAATTGGCAACGATCTAAAACGGGGCCTAATGATAGCTTCGATGTTGCCGATCACATCATTCGCCTTCAAGTACGTAGACGCCTTTACGGTTTAGAATCGAAAGAATAGATCTCTACTTCTTTTTCTTCTTCAGCTTTTTGAGAAGCTTCTTCATCCAGCCACCTTCTTCTTCCTCGGCTTCATCATTATCTGACTGATCCTTCTCCCGATCCTTTTCCTTGTCCTTTTTGCGCCAGTTTTCAAATAATTGAAGCCCCGGTTTATCATCTCGATAGATCAGGCAATCGATTTCATCGGACTCATTGGTAAACCCTCTGCCGCTTGCATCAAAGAGTGATTTCTGACCAGCAGATTCAAGATCGTGAATCCAATTACCGACGATGGGTAGAGCGGTGGCCGCCCCTTGCCCCAAGCGAGTAGAACGAAAACGTACGGCTGGCAGTTCGCCGCCCACCCATGCACCAAACACGAGGTTTGGCGTGACTCCGATAAACCAGCCATCGGCGTTGTTTTGAGTTGTACCAGTTTTGCCTCCAATATCTGTCCTGACGCGGTATTGGGTTTGAAGGCTTCGCGCTGTACCGCTATCTGCCACGAGCTGTAGCATTCGGTTCAGTTGATCAACCTGGTAGCTATCGAAAGCTCTTTGAAGACCAGCTTTCTCATGCTGATAAATGATTTCGCCATGCTTATCGGTAATCTCTTCAATAAAATAAGGTTGAACGCGGTAACCCATATTGGCGAATGGCGCATAGGCACGTACCATTTCGAAAAGTGAGAGCTCTACAGCGCCAAGAGCGATGGATGGATTGCTCGGAATATCTGATTGAATACCTGCATTTTTAGCCGTGGCGATCACACTATTGGGCCCCAGATCTACAATGAGATGCGCCGCTACGGTGTTGACCGATTTGGCCATTGCACCGGCCAGAGAGAAATACCCACCGTAACTTCCGCCTGAGTTCTCAGGAGCCCAGTCATCGTATTCGGGGTAGGTGGTCACCTCGTTTTCGATGTAGTCACAAGGTTCGTACTCATCTATCAAAGCGGTGAGATACACGAAGGGTTTAAACACCGATCCCACTTGCCTTTTCGAAAAGCAATGATCGTATGGAAACTGGGAGAAATCAACCCCACCGACGTATGTTTTCACCTCACCGGTTCGGGGATCCATAGCCACGAGCGATGCTTGTAAAATCATCTGGTGATAGACGATCGAATCGAGGGGACTCATCTTGGTCGTTTTCAAGCCATCGTACGTAAAAACGCTGATCTCCTGCGGAGTTGAGAAGACCTTCTCAATTTCGGCATCTGATTTCCCTGCCGATTTTAGGCGCTTATAACGCACCGATTTCTTGGCTTCACCCCAAACAAAATCAGAATCTTTCTTCCAGATTTCTCGCCCTTCCCAATGCTCGAAAAACAGCTTTTGGAGTTTTTTCATGTGGTTGCGAACGGCCTTTTCACCGCTCACTTGGGCCTTCCCATCCACAGTTAGCTTTATGCGTAATCCATCGCTGTCCAGATTGTATGGGGTACCGTCGGGCTTGAGTTTCGATTCTACAATTTCTTCGATTTCTCGCTTTAAGTGGGATAGGAGATAGGGTGCAATGCTCCCGTTGCCAACTACGTTTTTGTACTTGAGCTCCAGCGGTTCGGCTTGAAAGGCATCGGCTTCTGCAGAAGTGATGACGCCTTCTTTCTCCATGAGTTCGATTACCGTGTTGCGGCGTTCTTTCGATCGCTCTGGATTAAGCCTGGGGTTATAAGAAGTATTGGCCTTGAGCATGCCTACCAGCGTGGCCGCTTCTGGCACCGTAAGCGACTCAGGAGCCTTGCTGAAATACCTCGAACTAGCTGCTTTGATACCGTACACGTTTTCGCCAAAGCTCACCGTATTCAGGTACAAGGTGATGATTTCTTCTTTCGAGTAAACTTCTTCGAGCTTCAGCGCCGTTATGTTCTCTTTCAGCTTGTTTACGGGGATGGAAAGGGTACCGAAGTCCGATCTTCCGTATATGTTTTTGATGAGCTGTTGTGAGATTGTGGACCCACCACCGCCACGACGATCGCCGAGAATCACCGTGCGAATCACTACACGCGGTATGCTGTAGAAGTCAATCCCGTCGTGCTCAAAGAAGCGGTTGTCTTCGGTAGACACCAGAGCATCGATTACGATTTTTGGGATTTCTTCAAATTGCGCATCCGATCGATTTACCCGAAAGTACTTGCCCAAAAGCATGCCATCGGAGCTATATACTTCGCTGGCATTCGCTCTGCTTAAGTTTGAGAGTTCATCGGTAGATGGTAGCGGGCCAAACAACCCGAGGTAAACCATACCGAAGAGTCCGAAACAGCCCAAAGTACCGATAAGTAAAAGGAGGAAACTAAACTTGAAAATTCGCGATTTCCAAGAAGGTGATTTTTTCTTTTTCGTTCGCTTTTTGGCTGGGGAAGACTTAGCCTTGCCCTTCGCTTTTCCAGAAGACTTTTTTTGAGCCATGCGGCTTAATTGTATCTCAGTTTTCGACCGATTCGAAGCGTTGTACTGCTTCTGATTCCATTGAGGCGACATAGCGAACTCACGCTCGTACCGTATCTTCTTGCAATGCCCGAAAGGGTGTCGCCGCTGCGAATGGTGTGGTATTTTCGCTTTCGAACTTCCACGAGGTACTCAAAGTGCTCTTGGTTTAGGTAAAGTGTGTCCGAGCAAAGCATCCCTAGTTCCCAGTCGATCAACTCATGCGGATTTATGGGCTCACCCAGATACCGCGCTTCGAAGTGTAAATGGCTTCCGGTGCTTCTTCCGCTATTTCCACCCAGACCCAGAAGTTGACCAGATTCTACCCAGTCTCCTTCCTCTACTTCAATTTTTGACAAGTGAGCGTAGAGCGTTTCGAGACCATTGTTGTGTCTGACCACCACCACACGCCCATAAGATGCGTCGTACTGGGCTATTCGCACCATCCCGTCAAATGCGGAAACCACGGGGTCGCCTGTGTAGAGCTTCACATCTACACCGTAGTGATAGCGGTAGCGGCGGTACCCAAAGCTGGATGTAATGCGACCTGTAAAAGGCGGCGTGAAACTGCAGGAATCCATGGCGAGCGGTATCACTACCGTATCCTTCATTCCAGTCAAACTCACCTTGTAAGGGTGAATTTTATCATTGTTCCATGAGCAGTAATCGTCATAGCTTGGAATGGCGAAAATGGAATCATTCACAGTCCATTCAAGAATTTTGACTGTCTCAACTTCTCTGGCAATCAGTGGGCTGACTTCATCCACCGTTTCGGTTTCCGCTATTTGGGATTGCCCCAATGCAGCAATAGAGATGAAGAGTAGGATGAGCGTTACAGCCTTTTTCATAATTCTGACCATTTTCCAAACATACACCTTGAATAAGCTATAAAGCGGGCCTTATCAAAAGAAATGCCCACAGTCATTGTTTAATATCGAGCGTAGTCTTAAACGAGATTCTACGCGATTATTGTTCAAAGGTTTTATTCGTTGAAAACTCAGCGCGGCCCTTTAAAATCGTAGGTTCTTTTGAGAAAAACGGTATGGTGTTTAGCCTCGACTTTTCTCCTGTAGCCCATCAGGTGAAGGACTTCAGTGGAATACCATTTCGCAACTTGCGGATCTACCAGCAATTGATCGGGTTCACTGCTTCTAGTCACACCGGGTAGTGTCGGTAAAATATTGTGGAGTTTTGCCCTTCGAAAAATCCAAGAAACACCGAGCCAAAACTTTGAGAATGGTCGAATGGTAAAGTATCCATCACTTCCCTGTTTCTGGTAAAGTGGCATAAAAATATACCCGTTTTCTTCAGCGTAGAGCTTCTCATTATTTAAGTACGCAAGGTGTTCTCCTTGGCTTATTGGGGAGAAATTCTTGAAGCCTGGGTTCATCTTAAACCTATCGTAGGTGTCAATTCCACATCGCGAGCGAATTTCGTAGATCTGGTGGTTTTTGTCTGCGTTTTTGTAAAGTGAGCGCGAGTGGTCTTTAAGTTTTAGATTCTGCTTGTCAGCTGAGAGACCAGCCTGAAAAATGCTCATCCAGATGAGATGGACGTGATTTTCTACCGACGATTTTGCTTCGTGCTGTCCCGCTTCGAAGGCAAAGGAAATGCAGCCCAGTTCATTGACGAAGCTCAAAAATGGCTCGTTGAGAAACTCTTCGATGCCGATTACCACCGGTACAGGTATGTGTCGGGCGAAGGATCGATTCATAAGCGTATCGCTCATGGTGATAAAGGGAACCGTATCGACCGAAGTGGTGTGCAAATCGATGAAAATAAAGGGACCTGATCTCTCGTCCATCAGTTTTTTGATCTCGGTCCAAAGCTCAAACAGTTCTTTGTCTTCAGCCGTTTGCGTGTGTTCGGGAATTTCGCCACGCATCACTAAGTCGACGTGACTCACCTGCCAAATTCGGTTCAGATCTTCATCAATGTACCTGACATTTCGCTCCAGAGCTTTTCGATTTCCAGTAAAAGCGTAGATATTTCCATCTATCGGAAAGGGGCTTTGGGAATACGCGGACTCAAAATGGAGCAGGGCTTCGACACCACTTGGTTCATTCCCGTGCATTCCGCCAATAAAAACAAGGTTTACTCCGTTGGTATTTCCTTCTATTCGAAAGAGTTCTCGAGGGTACTTCAAATGGCTTGTCTAGTTTTTAGAAGATTCTTCTGTGGCTTCAATATGCATGAGCTCTTCGAGAAAATATTCAGCCATGTACACGAAATCGTGTTCGGTCAATATGCCGATAAGTTTTTTGTTTTTGACAACTGGAAGGCAGCCAATATTGCTTCTTTTCATCAATTTCAATGCTTCTATCGTTGTGGTGGCACCCGAAACGGTCACCGGGTTTGAGATCATGATATCGTTTACGGTAGCGTGATTCTCTTCTTCGAAGTCGTGGTTTTTGCAATAGTACTTCAAAATATCGGCTGATGAAATTATTCCCACTACTTCTCCGTGATCGTTTTCCACGGGAATGTGGTTGATACTTCTCCAATTCATTACGTTGGTTGCGAGCTCGAGTAGATCTTCTTCTTGAACCGTGTATAGCTCGGTGCGCATCACTTGCCGCACGTATTTGTACTTATTGGCCCACGATCCGCTTTCGCTCTTAGCTGGTAGCGACCAAGTGTGTACGGGCTGTCCGGTGTTCTGTCGTTTGAGCATTCCCGCTGTTACTTCTACAACCGCTTCTTCGCGCGAAGAACTTTTCTTGATCTTGGTGAAAGCCTGGTTAGTCCAAATTGAACCCGTCTGGTGATTGTTTATCCGGCCTTCGATTACACCAAGGTATCGGTCTATGTCCGCTTTGTTGATGCCGCGCGATTCTAGTCCCTTTCGACTCATAGGGAGTAGGATGTAATGGAGTAAGTCTTGGGCCGTATGGCGCTCTCCATTTCGCCACTTAAATTGCGCGCTCAAACCGCCTTGGGCGGCTCTAATAAAATTGGACTTGGCATGATCAAAGTCGAGGTCATTCTTAATCTCGGCTATGTCTTCTGGCATGCCTTCCATCAGCCCCAACCAAAAGGCCATATTGGCCATTTCATCAATGATGGTTGGTCCAGCAGGAATATATCTATTCTCAATTCTGAGATGCGGCTTCCCGTTGGTGATTCCGTAACAAGGCCGGTTCCATTTGTAAATGGTCCCATTGAAAAGCGACAGGGCTTTTAGCTTAGGGATCTCACCCTTCTTTAATCTTTCGATCGCATCTTCCTGTACTTCGCTCGCGAGTAGTAGTTTGTAAAACGCAATATCGTATTTGAATATCTCGGTGATGCTTTCATCCAACCAGTCATTTCCAAAATCGACACGGCTTTTCGTTTCGCGCTCCGGATTGTTGACATTTCTCAGGTCTACAGTTTGTTCGAAAACGGCAATACGCGTTTCATCCCATAGCCTACGACCAAATAAAAGAGATGAATTGGAACAAGCAGCGAGCACAGGGCCTGCAATGGCTTGCGCCCAATTGTATTTATCTACAAATTGATCCGGATGGATTTGTAAATGCACTTGAAAGCTGGTGTTGCAAGCTTCAAACAACATAGTGTTGTGCTTGGTAACCAATTCATCAGTGCCTTTTATATTAAACTCAAAATCGCCTCCGCGCTGCCTGATCATCGATTGGTTTAAGGCTCTATACCGATCGTACGGGGTTATGTTCTCAAACTCCAAGTCGGCTTTCTGAACGGTGGGAAGGATCCCTGTCAGCAAAATTGAACAGCCACGTTTTTTGGCTTTTTCAACCGCTTTGTCCAGCAGGTTTCGTAGTTGGTTTTCCATCTTGCTCAGGCCATCGCCTTCAAACACGAGGGGATCGAGATTGGCTTCGAGGTTGAATTTGGCAAGCTCAGTCGTGAAATGCTCATCGTCGAGGTCTTCCAAAACATCCATTCCGATCATCGCGGGGCGGTACCTTTTGTCGATAAAGCAGAACTCTTGTTCGGCACCTATTCGAATGATGTCCTTTTCGAAAAGGTCTTTTGCTAACATGGCATCGAGTGCCCGCATATCTTTCAGAATAGCACCGATAAACTCTTTGCGCTGCTCTTTACTCTCAACAATAAATACGTTCAAATCCCCCATAGGCCAATTTCCAGATATAACTCAGGAGATTTAATTCCCTGAGCAAGTGGAATTTGAATTTGGGAAATAGAATCGAATCTACCAATGTCGAAAGCTATTTTATTGCCACATGCAAGAGTTTTTGGTCGCCAATGTAGGCATCCAAAACATCTCCTTTCACTACAGGGCCAACTCCCGCAGGAGTTCCGGTGAAAATGAGATCGCCAATTTTGAGTGTGTAAAATTGAGATACGTAGGCTATTATTTGATCGATGTTGAAGAGCATTAGAGATGAGTCTCCTCGTTGCACGGTTTCACCATTCTTTTGGAGCGAGAACTGGATTGATTTTGGATCCCTAAAGCTTTCGATAGGAATGAATTTTTTGCCTACTGGGGCAGAGTGGTCAAACCCTTTTGCCTTTTCCCAGGGCAGGCCTTTCTCCTTACACGCCTGCTGTACATCGCGAGCGGTAAAATCGATTCCTATCCCAATCTCCTTGTAGTATTTGGGAGCAAACTTTTCGTCGATATGCTTTCCCAAGCGCGATATCCGCACAACCAGCTCAACTTCAAAATGTAGATCGTTGGTGTGGTCAGGGTAGAAGAAGGGGTGATTCTTTGGTAGAAGTGCCGTTTCGGGTTTTAGAAAAACCACGGGTTCCTTGGGTACTTCATTTTTAAGCTCTGCAGCGTGGGCCGCATAGTTTCTTCCAATGCAGATGATCTTCATTTAATCCAGTCTTTCCTTGATCTCCTTGAGTACTTTTTTGGTGTAAAGTGGAAAGTCCCCATTCATCATCCACCCATAATAACCCGGCTCTGATTTGAGTACACTTTCAACGGTTTTGCCCTTGTGTTTTCCGAAATTAAAGACTTCCTGATCCTTGTCATTGTAAACGATTCTACCAAGCATGTCCACATTTCGATGCCGTTGAGACACGGTATGTAAAGCATCCATGTCATTCACGACCGGAACATAGCTCTTCCCATCTTTATCTTCAATGGCCTGATCTTTATATTTCTCAATCTGCGCCAAGAATACTTCGTATGTCGCTTCTACATCTACCATAGCTTCATGGGCATTGAGAAGATCTTTGCCGCAGTAGAATTTGTAGCCAGCCTTTAGTGTGCGCTGCTCCATCAAGTGAAAAATGTTCTGCACATCAATCAAGTTTCGATCTTCAATGCTGAAATCAATTCCACAGCGCAAAAACTCTTCGGCCAGGATGGGCACGTCAAATTTGTTTGAATTGTATCCCGCCAGATCGGCATCGTATAAGAACTTGAACAGCTTATTGGCTATATCTTTGAAAGTAGGGGCGTCTTTTACATCAGCATCGTAGATGCCGTGTATTTCAGAAGTCTCTACCGGGATCGGCCGCTCTGGGTTGACGAGCAATCTGGTTTTTCCCGTCGAGTCATCAGGTTTGCGTTCTATCCGCCCGTCTGGGTGAACTTTGAGTATGGCAATTTCTACAATTCGATCCGAAGCCACATTCACTCCTGTGGTTTCTAGATCAAAAAAAGCCAAGGGCTTCTTTAGATTAAGTTTCATCCTATTTTTTCAGTTTGATCAACTTTACGTTGTGCAGTTGTCGCTTGTGGAAGTCGTTTACAACGAGTACTTCATTGTAAGGTCGAAAACCTTCGGCATCAACGTATATGAAGTATTTTCCAACCGGTAGGGCGATGGTGTATCGACCTGTTATTCGGTTTGGTAAGTATTCGCCTACCTTTTCATCAAATTCATTCCTGATCTCCACTTTCGCGGCTGGATTCTTCTCATTCGTAGGAATGTTGAGAAGAAAAATAGCTGGGGTATCATCTACTTTTTTGACGTACTGCAAGGTGTAAATGTCCAAATCGCCTACGGTATCATCTCTTCTGCCTGAGACAACGGCAAACTCGCCATCACCGGCAAATGAAATCGTTTTATCGTCGGCGGGGCCGTTGATTGGGTAGCCAAGATTTTGGGGCTTTGTCCAAATTTTACTTTGATTATCCCACGTACTGAAATAGAGATCGTAACCACCCATACCTGGATGTCCGTCGGATGAGTAGTAAAGCACTTCTGCATCGATCGAAAGGGTAGGGAAGTCCTCGTCAAATCTCGAGTTGATCTCGGGGCCAAGATTTACGGCTTCACCCCAAATTCCATTTTCTTGCTTCCGAACCATCCAGATATCCATGCCTCCGTAACCTCCCGGCCGATTGGAACTAAATATGATGGTTTTGCCATCGCGAGAAATAGAGCAAGCAGACTCGATAAACGGACTGTTAACTTCATTTTCCAGCCGCTTAGGATTTGTATACGCTTCGCCTTTCTTTGTGCTCGTGTAGATGTCGCCGTAGTCTTCTACGTGGTCTACATAAAAGAAAAGGGTATCCCCTGATTGAGTGAGTCCTACAGATTGTTCGTCGTAAACGGAGTTGATCCGGTCGCCTAGTTTGCGGCTCTCTTCCCATTCCCCATCCACCAGCTTGGTCTGAAAGATGTCGGATGGGAAATATCCATCAAACTCGGGTTGTGTTCCTGGACGAACTTTTCGCCGTGTAGTAAACAAGATTGATTTTCCGTCGCTAGTAATGAAAGGGTGATAATCTGAGTAGGTTGAGTTGACCAAGGGCCCCAGGTTTTTGTACTTCACATCCACAGGGTACTTAATCAAATCTAAGGCTGCATCACAATTGGCCACCATCCTCTCGAAGTCGTCTTGATTCTTTTTGTTCACCCCACCAGATTCTTCGAACCGTGCAAGGTAAATTTTGGCTTGATCGTAATCGAGGTGATACATATAAGCTCGTGCGATCTCAACCAAAATAAAGTCGGGATATTTTCCAAGTCCTTCAGCTATGAGCAAATAATCTAACGCTGCTTTTGGGTCGATATTGGTTCTGAGATAACTAATTCCCAAATTGATATGGGCATTGACATTTTCAGGCTCCTTTTGAACGATTAATGAGTACTGATCAATTGCCATGAAATAATTGCCCATAGCGAATGCTTCTTCAGCCTTTTTTTCGTTTTGAGCGTAGCAATCGAAACTGAATAGGCAATTTACCAGAGTCGTGGCAAATACGAGTAAAGTCGTTGATCTATTTATTTGCGATAAGGTCAATGGGCAATAAGTTCAATATATTGATACTTTTTGTATTTCTCTCTTCCAGCTTGCGCATCTCCTTTGTATTCGGGGCCTTGCACAAGCCCTTGTACACGCACAAACTCAATTTTACTCGGGTCAATGCCAAATTCGGGAGCATATTTTAAAATTCTAGCCTTACCATTGTTGGCTCTCATATTGGCCAACTCTTGGTTGCTACCATAGGTATTTGTGGGAACTTTAGATGAGCTTCCCACAATTTCCACTTTAGCTACACCATTCTTTTCAGAGATGGCTTTCACTGATGCCATGAATTTTTTGAATATCTCCTCTTCGGCACTAACGATGTTTTCGTTGTAACCGAAATTACGCATGAAATCAGCAGGAACGGCATCTCCACCTGTAGACTCGACCATCACTGCTCCACTCTCACCTAGTACAACAGGTGCTAAGAGAAGTTGTTTGTATATTTCTTGATATGCACTTTCACAGTCTATTGAGAAGGTGTCAGAAGCAGCGGTGGTTCCACCGATTAGGTAGTCGACTTCGTAATCGAAGCAGGGTGGGAGGATTGCAACGAAGGTTCCATCCCTTTTGCGCGGCGTATACATTTGCGCTTCACCTGTTTCTCTATTGGTCACAATAACCACGAGGTCTTCGGGAATATTTTCGCCATCAGCTGGAACAACAGTTCCCTGGAGCACGGCAAGCTTAACTTCTTTAGGCTCTGGAAGGCTGATCATATACAAGTCTTGTTTTCCCAGCCCTTCTTTTCGCTCGGAAGAGAAATATGCTCTTTTACCATCTGCACTGGTTACAAAAAACAAGTCGTCATCTACCGTGTTGATCGGGTATCCAATATTCTTAGGGGTACTCCATTCACCATTTTCCTGTAACTCCGTAGAGAACACATCAAACCCACCCATACTCGAGTGACCTTCTGAACTGAAGTAGAGCGTTTTTCCATCGGGTGCCATAAATACGGCATCTTCATCGTGAATGGTATTAATGGCATCACCTAGGTTCTTGGCGTCACCCCACTTTCCGTTGGGTAGCAATTTTGTCTGGAAGATATCTCGTCCACCCAGAGTTCCTTTTCGATCGCTTACAAAATAGATGGTTCTACCATCAGCTGTGGTAGTCAGGTGCGTTTCCCACGCTGACGAATTGATAGGTTCGGGCATAGGTTCGGGCTCTGACCACACTTCACCAACTAGTTTGGAGCGATAAATGTCGCCATTACCGCCATCGGCTTTGTAGATATAGAGCGTTTGCCCATCTACCGATACATTGAGCGACGCAGAGTGGTCGGGGGTGTTGATGCTCAGAAGTTCAGGGCGCTGCCAGGCCCCATTTCTGTCCTTGTAAGAGACGTAGATGTCATCAAAATAGTATCCTGTAGTCTTGTCGGATACTGCGTAATTCGATGAGTCATCTCGCAAACGGGCAGAGGTAAAAAACAGCGCATTTTCATCAACCGAAACTGATGGGGCCATGTCGTTAAACTCCGTATTGATCAGTGGCCCGAGATTCTCAATCTCAAACTCAACAGGAATTTTGGTTAAGATTTTGGCGTTATCGACCTGCTCCATTCCCAACTCAGCTTCGATATACAGAAAGTGCTTTCCTGGGGCTCCTTGAAGAAACTTCTCGTAATTCTCTTGTGCTTCCGAAAGTTTGTAATTGAGATGAAGTGCCTTGGCGTAGTAGTAGTAAACTTCTACGGGAACATTTTTTTCGAAGGGGCTGAATGGGTCGTAGTTCCGGTCTATTTTTCCAATCTCCACTGCGCGCTCTAAAAAGGGGAGGGCTGCTGTTTTGAGATTGTAAGAGTTGAGGTATGCACGTCCCGCCTTGTAATTTACATTGGCATTGGTGGGATACTCTGTAGCGAGCTCAGTCCAAATCAAGAATGATTGATTCAGTTCCGTTTCTTCATCCAACCTATTGGCTTCCTGGAACTTCTCTGCAAATTTTGCATCCTGAGCAATGCTGATGTTGAAAAAGCATAAAAAGCTCAGCGCCAGTATCGACGTCAGTGTAAGGGGCTTGGGATACATTTACTAAAAAAGTTGTTTACCCAAAGCTAACATAAACGTGCGTCTTAACTCAATCTTGAGAGCTTAAATTTCTCGATTGACGTCGAACTGCTCGAGGTAATCAGCTACCTTTCTTACGAACGTACCACCTAGAGCTCCGTCTACAATGCGGTGATCGTAGGAGTGAGAAAGGAACATCATATGGCGAATTCCAATGAAGTCACCTTGCGGTGTTTCGATCACAGCTGGCTTCTTTCGGATTGCCCCAACAGCCATAATGGCCGCTTGTGGTTGGTTAATGATCGGCGTACCCATCACGTTTCCGAAGGTTCCAACGTTGGTGATTGTATAGGTACCACCTTGAATTTCTTCGGGCTTCAACTGGTTGTTTCTCGCTCTATTAGCAAGATCATTCACTTTCTTGGCAAGCCCTACCATATTGAGTTGGTCAGCATCGTGAATAACTGGTACGATCAGGTTACCCGTTGGCAAAGCTGCGGCCATCCCAATGTTGATGTGCTTGCGCTTGATGATATTGGTGCCATCCGTCGAAACATTGATCATCGGCATATCCTTGATAGCCTTGATCACAGCTTCCATGATGATAGGAGTGAACGTGAGCTTTTCACCTTCGCGTTCTTCAAATTTGTTTTTCCACTTGTTTCTCCAGTTTACAATGTTCGTCATGTCGGCTTCGACATACGATGTAACGTGTGGAGAAACGTGCTTTGACATCACCATGTGTTCAGAAATGAGCTTTCTCATTCTGTCCATTTCCACGATTTCGTCGTCGCCACCAACGCTGACTTGTGGGCCTTTGATGGCTGGAGCATTTGCAGGCTCAGCGGCTTTGGCCGCAGGCTTTGGAGCTGGCTTTTCTGCCACAGGCGCTGCGCCTTTTGCCGTTCTATTCGGTAGGTAATCTAAAATGTCTTTTTTAGTAACGCGGCCATCCTTCCCAGTTCCAGAAATAGATTCAAGCTCGGTCATTGAAACACCTTCTGTTTTGGCAATGTTTCTCACCAATGGAGAGTAAAAGCGGCCTGATGGGCCTTCTTTGCTCAATTCTTCCAGACTTTCCATCCCCGGTATGTCAGCCAAGTCAGGAGTACCATTCGAAACGGGCTCAGCCTTCGGGGCAGCTTCACTTGCAGATGGTGCAGAAACGGTAGATGTACCGCTACCTTCGGTTTGAATGATGGCTATTGGTTGACCTACTTCTACCACATCACCTTCTTCACAAAGTTTCTTGATCAGGATACCATCCTCAGGAGCAGGAACCTCGCTGTCAACTTTATCTGTGGCAATCTCAATGATCGGCTCATCTGCTTCTACAGCATCGCCTTCATTTTTTACCCATTGTACAATTGTTGCTTCTGCTACGCTTTCTCCCATTTTGGGAAGAAGAACTTCAAGTTCTGACATATTGTTGTTATCTGGTTGGCGGTGCAAAAATAGTGGTTTCTTCCAGAACTACTGCCTGACAAAGGACCAGAATTTATAAACGTCCCAATCTTTTAAACCCCGACCCAATTATAGCCAGGTCGTTTCTGGTGCTATAGGCTCTGGCGTATACGGCGTTGAGTTTTTTGCCTGTGTCCAACGGGTGCTTTACCCTGCTGAGCCTGTCAATAGGGTTGAGTACACCGGGTTTTATTTTTGGTAGCTCAGGGCTCAACTCAGTTGTGTTGGCATAGCCCACCCACGATTTTTTTCCGCTCAGTACCTGAAATATGTTTTTAATGAACCCCCATTTCTTTTTGACGAACCACACGAGAATAGGGCTGGTCAGGAGCATGGTGGTTGCCAAGAGAACATCGAGCGATCGTTTCTTTCGCTTGTTTTTTGGATTGCTAATCGCGTTGAGATCCATGATGAAGAGATCGCCACCTTTTTCGATCGATTCACTTCCTATGATGTACAAGCTCTCTGGCGGAGCAATTTTAAAGTTGATTCGGGATGCGTTAACGGCCGACATCAACGAAATGATTTGATGCGATGGGATGTCTTCTCCGCTGAAGATCACTGAGTTTAGCGCGTATACTTCGATGATTTGTGAAAGCCGTTCGGCTGGTGATTCGTCAAAGTCACCTTTATTTAAGTCGATGTGAAATGCCTTGTCTTTAGATCGATCATCAACTTCTTGAAGCAAGTTTTGAATGCGTTTGAATTCCTGCTCACCACCGATAATGCCTACTCGCTGCGGCGGAGGACTACCGAGCCGGTAATTCTTGAATCCAGCCATGTGGAATAGCCCTCTGGTGAGTGCGTAGCTCAGGCCAGCACCAACTGCACCGATCAAAATGAGTGCCCGAGAGAACCGCAGTGATTCTGGGAGCAGCCCATATAGCGCTAAGATGGCCACAGTGCCCAGGGCTAGCCCTTTGAAAATGTTGCCGAGGCGTATTGGTTTGTCGTATCCGCCAGATAGATAAATAGCCCACATCCAAATGCCTGTGTACGTTGCAAAGGCAACTGAGCTTAAGGTATAGTCGTAAGACTTACTTGCATATGCTTCGTAAATCTCTTTGGTAAAAAACAAGATCGCCAGAATCAGAATTCCATCGAGTACAGGTACGATCGCTTTTTTGATAAACCTGTTCAAGATAGCCACACCGGCTCTTAAATAGATTGCCAGATTAATCAAAAATGAAAAGGTTTTGGCCAGACGCTTGCTGAAGTGCTTCTTGGCAAATATCAGCATGGCTCTATAGAAAACGAAGACATAGTTTACACTACTTTTCTTTGTGCTTTCGCCTTTGTAGTGGATGATGCGTGTTTCTGAGAAGTAGACATTTTTGTAACCGCCCAGCGTTATCCGATATGAAAGATCTATGTCTTCGCCATACATGAAGTAATCTTCGTCGAGCAAGCCCACTTTGTCGAGTGTTTCCTTCCGCATCATCATAAAGGCTCCAGACAAAATTGGAATCTCATGGTTTTCTTCTTTGGAGAGATAACCCAGGTGGTATTCGCTAAATGTTCGCGACTTCGGAAACATAGCTGATAGTCCAAAAATCTTGTAAAACGCTACGAGTGGAGTAGGGAGCCCTCGCTTGCTTTCCGGAAGAAACTGACCTTGACCATCGATCATTCGCACGCCCAGGCCTCCCACATCGGGATGTTCATCCAGATAGGCGATGGTCTTAGCGAAGGTATCTTCTTCTACTAGTGTATCGGGGTTGAGAAGCAGAACGTACTTCCCATTCGAAATGCGGATCGCCTGATTGTTGGCTCGGCTAAATCCCACATTGTCTTTATTGGCGATAAGCTTTACGTCTGGAAACTTTTCCCGGACCATATCTACCGATCCATCCACGGAGTTATTGTCAACGACGAAGGTCTCAATGTTCAAGCCTTCACTTGCCTTGATCACACTATGAAGGCACTGTTCAAGAAAGTAGGATACGTTGTAGTTGACAATAATGACAGAGAGTTGAACCATCAAGTCACAGCATTTTCATAAGGTGTACGGTGAAGAATGGATCGCCCCAAAGTAACTTCATCTGCATACTGCAATTCATCACCAACGGCCACACCTCGCGATAGGGTCGAGATTTTTTCAATCCCTTGCTTCTCCAGTTTTCTGAAAAGATAAAATGCCGTGGTATCGCCTTCCATAGTTGGTGAAAGAGCCAGAATGATCTCTTTTGGTTTGTGTCCCACGACTCTGGTTAGCAACTGATCAATCTTCAAGTCAGATGGGCCAATCCCATCCATCGGCGATATTTTCCCGCCTAAGACGTGATATACACCTTTGTATTGCTGCGTGGCCTCAATGGCCATTATGTCGCGAATGTCTTCAACGATGCAAATTGTGTCGTGTTCCCTATTCGGGTTTTGGCAAACTTCACATTGAGCCTGATCGGAGAGATTGAAGCAAGTTGAACAGAATTGAATTTTCTGTCGCATTTCGATAATGGCTTGGGCAAAGCGCTCGATATCATCTTCACTTCTTCCCATCAAATCTAAAGCGTAACGAAGGGCCGTCTTTCTACCAACTCCTTGAAGGGAGGCTAATTCATCCACAGCTCTCTCAATGTACTTGGAAGTGATCATTTGGCAAATTTAATGATAGTATGCGCAGAAGTGCTAAGAACGGAGAAATTATCATCTCTAAACAAACGCTAAAAAGATTTTTTGATTTTCTAGCCCGCTAGAATTTCAATATTGCTTGTTTTCTGGCTCTTACAGGGTTTGTAGCCCCTTCTAAATCAGCTTGTTTCTGATGTTAATCAAAGTTAAAGAATGTAAATCGCGGTAGGGTCAAGTAACAAATTCGATAGATTAGTCGTCAGACAAACAAACAACAAACAAACTCGATCATCGCGATCACCTTCAGTATGAAGTTAAACATTAAACAAACTAAACGTAGGCAACATGAAAACTCTATCAAAACTACTCCTGGCTGGAGCACTGCTTTTTGCTGTATCAGCAGCTAACGCTCAAACAACTTTTGGTCTTAACAAACACCAAGTTAAAACCCCACATCTTGAATCAAAGTTCGTGGTTGAAACTAAAACTCCAACTCAGAATGGGGTGATGCTGAAGCCAGACGGCGATTTGCAAGAGATGAGCGAAACAGACCATCAAAACGGCAATATCAACGCTGAAGAATCAGAGCCATTCCAATACGATTGGACCTTCATTCTCATTAATTTTTTCTTCTAATTGTCAGAACAATTAGTTAGCTAAAATTAAAACACATTTGTTGTTCCGAATTTCATAGGCTTTATGGAGACAACAATGTTACAATCCCGTGTTGGTGGCGCGGGATTGTTTGTTTTTATCCCCCAAAGATATCGGCCCATTTCGCAGACTGATGGAGCCTGATTCCCTTCTCGGTCTGATGAACTGTGATACATTCTGTAGCAAGGTCATGTTCCAAAAACAGGATGTGTTCCTTTTCTGCGGCAGCAGTTAAGAATACTTCTTTTTCTGTCATCGTTTGAAGGGGCCTAACGTCATAGCCCATTACATAGGGCATAGGTACATGACTAGACGATGGCAGTAAATCAGCCGAAAATACTACCGTCTTTCCTTTGTAATCGATGTAAGGAATCATCTGACTCTCCGTATGGCCATCGGCAAAAAACGCCTTAAAACCCGGGAAGATTTCCCCATCGCTCCAATCGCCATTTCGTTTTACAAAATTAAGTTGGCCAGATTCTTCGATTGGTAGAATGTTCTCTTTTAGGAAAGAAGCTTTCTCTCTCGGGTTAGGCTCTGTTGCCCATTTCCAGTGTAGCTCGTTCGACCAGTATTTGGCATTGGGAAAAGTAGGCTCGTATCGCTGAGTAGACCTATTATACTGGATGGCTCCACCACAGTGATCAAAATGGAGATGCGTTAAGAATACATCGGTAATTTCATCCAAACCAAACCCCAGTTTTTCAATCGAAGATTTTAACGTGTTCTCACCAAATAGATAGTAGTAACTAAAGAACTTTTCGCTTTGCTTGTCGCCAATCCCCGTGTCGATAAGAACGAGCTTGTCGCCATATTCCACTAACATGCAGCGCATAGACCATTCGCACATGTTATTGGCATCAGGCGGGTTGGTACGAGACCAGAGCGATTTTGGAACGACGCCGAACATGGCCCCGCCATCGAGTTTAAAATTTCCAGTTTCTATTGGGTAAATGCGCATAGTCAAAACTTTGTGCTAAAGTAACAATACCGTGTGTATAAAGGAAAGTCGGTTTCCCATCTCGGAGCAGGTATCCTGGCTAAGTTCACAGTATGAGAATTCACTTTATAGCAATTGGGGGAAGCGCCATGCACAATCTGGCAATAGCGCTGCATAGAAAGGGAGATGTAGTAACTGGAAGCGATGATGAAATCTTTGAGCCATCCCGATCACGACTTGAGCGAGACGGTATCTTGCCCCTGTATTCTGGCTGGAATCCCGATATGATTACCGCCGATCTGGATGCTGTAGTAGTAGGGATGCACGCCCGCAAGGACAACCCTGAGCTCGCAAAAGCGAAATCGCTCAATATCCCGATATTCTCATACCCCGAGTACGTTTACGAACAAACGCGAAACAAGAAGCGTGTGGTTATCGGTGGTAGTCACGGAAAGACGACTATTACAAGTATGATCCTTCACGTTCTGAATGAGTTGAATATTGAAGCAGACTACCTTGTGGGGGCGCAATTAGAAGGGTACGACTGTATGGTGAATCTTTCTGAAGCAAACGACATCGCCATAATTGAAGGTGACGAATACCTGAGTTCTCCGCTCGATCCGCGACCCAAATTTCATCTGTACAAGCCCAATATCGCTTTGCTTACCGGGGTGGCATGGGATCACATCAATGTATTTCCCACTTTTGAAAACTACGTGGAGCAGTTTGAGAAGTTCGTTCACTTAATTGAAGCAGATGGTGCTTTGGTGTACTATGATGGCGATGAAATTCTCCGCGACCTGGCAAAAGGAGCGCCGAAGGAAATTCGCGTTTTCCCGTACAATACGCATGCTCACGAAATTCGTGATGGCAAGACTTATTTGACATCCGAATCGGGCGAAGTAGAAATCAGCGTTTTCGGAAAGCACAACATTCAAAACCTGAACGGAGCCCGATTGGTCTTGAATGAAATAGGGGTGAGTGACACCGATTTTTACCGGGCCATTGCTTCATTTACGGGTGCGTCAAAACGTCTTGAGAAAGTGGCAGAAACGGCGAACTTTTCCTTTTACAAAGACTTTGCTCATGCACCGAGCAAGCTCAAAGCCACCACTTCTGCCATCAAAGAGCAATATCCAGATAGAACATTGATCGCGTGTATGGAGCTCCACACCTTTAGTAGTCTCAACAAGGAATTCTTGCCGCAGTACGAAGGTGCTATGGAAAAGGCTGATCGCGCCTATGTTTACTTTTCTCCAGATGTTGTCGCACACAAGAGATTGGCACCTATTAGCGCAGAAGATGTCAGAGAAGCATTTGGTACTGCCAATGTTGAAGTTTTCACAGATTCATCTGTTCTCTTAGGTCGACTTCAAACGGAAGAGTGGGATGGAAAAAACCTGCTTATGATGAGCAGTGGAAATTTCGATGGAATTGATTTCGAGAAGTTAGGTGGTGAAATTACCCCTTCCTAAAAGCCAACCGCTTAATAGCCGAGAAAAGCAGCGCATAAAAAATGCTCAGTGCTATGCTCAAAAGCAGGAGCATGACTGATGCATTTCGAACCGAAAAGAAGGCTTGCACATTTTCTGTAATCTCAGCACGTTTATCTTCCGACTCCGAAAGCACGGCTGCTTCTATGATATCTGCCTGCGTAGCAGAAAAGTAAGCCGTATCAATGAAGCTGTAGTGGATGTACGTGTAAAATGTAATAATGATGACGTAGAGCCCCATTATTCTCAGTGCACCGCTTATGTCTTCAAGGAGAGTTGTGACCTTGTTACGCGGCCATAAGGCATAGATAGCCAATGGAATCAACCCGAATAGGCCAAGGAATACCATGATCATATCGATCTGCTCGAAACGGATTCCGGCATAAAAAACCACGAGCCGAATTACAATAAATGCAATTGCGGCTCGTAGTGATATTTTTAATGATGGATGACTGGTCATCGACTTAGCCATTCATCGAAATCAGGAACTCTTCGTTTGAAGTGGTTTGCTCCATTCTTCCTTTGATGAATTCCATGGCTTCTACTGGGTTCATGTCGGCAATGTGCTTGCGAAGAATCCAGATGCGCTGAAGCATGTCTTTTGGCATAAGAAGATCTTCGCGACGCGTACCAGACGTAATAATGTCGATAGCTGGGTAGATTCTTCTGTTCGATATTTTTCTATCCAATTGAAGTTCCATGTTACCAGTTCCCTTAAATTCTTCGAAGATTACTTCGTCCATTTTAGAACCCGTGTCGATCAAGGCTGTAGCCAGGATGGAAAGAGATCCACCATTTTCAATTTTTCTGGCCGCTCCGAAAAAACGTTTCGGCTTGTGAAGGGCGTTGGCGTCAACTCCACCCGAAAGTACCTTACCTGATGCAGGAGAAACCGTGTTGTAGGCACGTGCCAAACGCGTGATCGAATCGAGTAGGATACACACATCGTGTCCACATTCTACCATGCGCTTCGCCTTCTCGAGAACGATGTTGGCGATTTTTACGTGGCGGTCAGCAGGCTCGTCGAACGTAGAAGCCACAACTTCTGCATTTACAGAACGCTTCATGTCCGTTACTTCTTCCGGACGCTCATCGATCAAAAGGATAATCAAATACACTTCAGGGTGGTTTGCTGCAATTGCATTCGCCACATCTTTCAAAAGTGTTGTCTTACCTGTCTTCGGCTGCGAAACAATTAGTCCACGCTGTCCTTTCCCGATAGGAGAGAATAGGTCCATAACGCGTGTGCTCAAATTATCGTTTTTACCAGCCAGGTTGAATTTTTCCTTTGGGAAAAGCGGTGTCAAGTATTTAAACGGAACGCGGTCTCTAACAAAATCAGGATGGCGTCCATTAATCTCCTCTACCTTAATAAGCGGGAAGTATTTTTCACCTTCTTTTGGTGGACGAACGTAACCGACAACGGTATCACCTGTTTTCAAACCGAACAATTTGATTTGAGATTGCGAAACGTAAACGTCGTCAGGTGAGTTGAGGTAGTTGTAATCTGAAGATCGCATAAAGCCGTAGCCATCAGGCATAAGCTCCAAAACTCCTTCACAACTCACGAGCCCATCGAAATTGTAGAAGTCGTCGCGTTTTTGCTTCGGCTCCTGACGCTCACGCTGACGGTCGTTATTTCGATCGTTGTTTCTGTCGTTATTGCGGTCATTGCTACGCTCATTGTTTGAGTCGCTACGCTCGTTTCTTCTATCGTTGTTTTGGCGCTTTTCGAATTTTCTTTCGCCACCTTCCTGATTTTTCTGATTCTCACGTCTTTCGCGGTTGTCAGGACGGTTTTCAGGGCGGTTTTCAGAACGGTTGTTCTGATTGCTTTTCTCAGCCCTTGCTTCCGTGTTCTTATCAGAAGATTCGGTGCGAGTTCTTCTTGGACGTTGTTTTTTGTCTTCGTTACTATCTGAAGAAGCCTTAGCAGAATTTTCAGCCTTTGGTTTCGAATCAGATGATTCGACCTTAGGTGCTTCCACTTCGGTAGCGGTCACTTTTACTGATTTTGGGCGTCGTCCACGAGGCTTTCTTTCGCCTTCCTTGTTAGAGTCTGAGCTCACTGTCTCAGCTACTGGTTTGCTTTTCGCGATGGGGTTAACGGCTTGCTCGTCAAGAATCTTGTAGATCAGGTCTTGTTTTTTGAGAGACTCTGTCTTTTTGATATTGAGCTCTTTGGCAATAGATCGTAGCTCTGCTACTTTTTTACCGTTCAATTCAATGATATCGTACATCGAAGAATGATGAAATTAGAATGTATATTTTGAAATCTTACTTCGTTGGAAATGGGAGTTGAGATTCTTTAAACTATCTCCCAGTGATGTTGCAATAATACGACAAATTGAACAAACGGAAAGTTGGACGCAAAAAAAAAATAACACTGCAAAGTGGATATCCTAAAGGTTGATTAAGTTCTATATTTGACCCACAATACCCAAAATTGATATGATCCAACGAATCCAAACTGTCTATCTCGTCCTTGCTGTTATAGCTGGGTGTCTCACGTTTTTTCTACCCGTCACGCATTTTTACGCCGGCGATTTGCAGGTAGGAGAGTACGCCATGTTTGGTGTCTTCAATATTCAAAGCGATACCCTTGAAATGACAAACCCAATGGGCTTCCCAATGTGGATTCTGGCTACCATTTCCATTTTGTCTACCTTGTTGAGTATCTTCTTTTACAAGGAAAGAAAGAAGCAAATCAAGGTTGTTCGGCTTTCGTTTTTTCTGAACCTGGCCTGGTTGGTGTTTGCATTTTTTGCCATCGACTCCATCAATGATACGCTCTACGCGGGGTCTATTCGAATTCTGTATCACGCCGGGTTTTACATGCCCTTGATTGCACTTGTGTTTTTGTTTTTGGCAATTCGCGGTATCAAGAAAGACGAAGAGCTGGTACGATCGCTCGACAGATTGCGGTAATCACCTCGGGCCGAGTTCCACCACTTCTAAGTTTGAGATCAGACCTTGATCTACGTGCATTCTGATTAAAGTCCTTTTTTGATGAAAGCCATGGCGCCCCGCAGCTCCGGGATTAATGTGAAGCATGTCGGTTCCGGGCACTTTGCCTACCAAGCAAATATGAGAATGGCCGCAGACGATCAAACCGGGCTTTTCGGCTCTGACTTGCTTCCAGACTCGTTCAGGGTATTTTCCTGGTCTTCCCGCTATATGTGTCATGTACACCTTGAGCCCTTCTATCTCGAAATGCAGATCTAGCGGAAATGTAGCCCGAACTTGATGGTCGTCGATGTTTCCATAAACAGCTTTTAGGTCCGCTACTTCGGCCAGTTGGTCGGTCACTTTTAGATCGCCAATGTCTCCAGCATGCCAGATTTGGTCAAGGTCTTTGAGATGAACTAGAATTCGCTCATCCATATAGCTGTGCGTGTCTGAAATTATACCGACTCTTTTCAATGGGTAATGCTATTTTTGCACCAAACTTACAGGATTTGCAGCGATATTTTCTCAAGCTCGCGTATGATGGAACCAACTACAGCGGATGGCAAATACAGCCCGAAGTAGATACTGTACAAGAGAGAATTGAGAAGGCTATCCGAATCATTTTGCCCGACGTTTCGGGAATTTTGGGCTGTGGTAGGACGGATGCCGGGGTGCATGCCAGCCAATTCTACGCTCACTTTGAGTCTGAGCTCGACCTTCCAGACAATTTGGTGTACAAAATGAATCGGATACTCCCACTGGATATCGCTATTCAGGACGTATTTTCAGTTGATTCCGATACGCACGCCAGATTTAGTGCTACTTCGCGATCGTATTCGTATTTCATCCATTTTGAAAAGAATCCCTTCCGCAATGCTTACTCGGTGTTTCACCACAAGCAACTCGATGTAGAAGCTATGAACAAAGCTTGCGATTTGTTGTTGGGAACGCACGATTTTACTTCTTTTTCAAAAGGACCGATGCAGACCAAAACCAATTTATGCGATTTGACTTCAGCTAATTGGGAAGAAATTGAAAGCGGCGTGGTATTTCGGGTGTCGGCCAATCGCTTCTTGAGAAACATGGTACGTGCAATGGTGGGGACTATGCTCGAAGTAGGAGAAGGCAAAATGGCTCCCGAAGAAGTGAAGGCGATTGTAGAAGAAATGGATCGGAGTAAGGCTGGAAAATCGGCACATCCCCAAGGACTTTTTTTAGATCAGGTAAAATACCCACAGATAGATGGCTAAGGTATCCGGAAAGGCGTTTGATATCAATTTGTTTTCGAGAATGTTCGGCTATGCCAAGCCTTACATGTCGACGTTTTATATGGCGCTATTTCTCACGCTCATTTTAGCAGGGCTCGCAGTAGCCAGGCCCATTTTGATCGGAGATGCCATTGACAAGTACGTGATGAGCGGTGATGCCCATGGGCTGCTCATGATCATACTCCTGATCTGTGGAATTTTATTTCTAGAAGCGGCTGGCCAATACTACCAGACCTACTTGAGCAACTGGCTCGGGCAGACTGTCACCATTGATCTCCGTGCAAAATTGTTTCGCCATATCACTTCTTTCAGACTCAAATATTTTGACAATACCGCTATTGGAGCATTGGTAGCTCGGTGTATCAGCGATATTGAAACTATTAATCAGGTGTTTTCACAAGGATTGTTGAACATCATCGGTGAGATTATCAAACTGATTGTGGTGATTGTGGCTATGGTTGTGATCAATTGGAAGTTGACCCTTTACAGTCTCGTGCCGATTCCATTGCTCATCTTCTCGATGATCATATTCAAGAACGCTATCAAAAAAGCGTTTCAGCGGGTGCGAACGCAGGTATCAGTCATGAGTTCTTTTGTGCAGGAACACGTGGTGGGGATGTCGATCGTTCAGGTCTTCAATCGAGAGAAGAAGGAAAAAGAGAAGTTTGAAAAGATAAACCGGGAGCACCGCGCGGCACACATCCATTCGGTTTGGGCCTATTCCATTTTCTTCCCGGTGGTCGAAATATTATCGGCTATTTCTCTCTCATTCTTGGTGTGGTGGGGCGTTGGTGGGGTCATCAACGAAGAAGTATCGTATGGAGACCTGTTTATGTTCATTCTCTTTATCCACATGCTTTTCCGGCCTATCAGACAATTAGCCGATCGATTTAATGTTCTTCAAATGGGGATGGTAGGATCGGAGCGTGTTTTTAAAATTTTGGATACGGAGTCGACCATTGAAGATGCTGGAAACCGCAGTAGTGGAATCCGAGGGCAGATCAAGTTTGAGAATGTGTGGTTTGCCTACAGCGACGATGCTGATGAGTGGATATTGAAAGATGTTTCTTTTGAAGTAAATGAAGGAGAAACTCTCGCATTTGTCGGTGCTACGGGAGCTGGTAAGAGTTCGGTGATCAATTTGATCAACCGTTTTTACGAGTTTCAGAAGGGGAGAATCACCATCGACGGAGTGGATATCCGCGAATACGATCTCGACTATTTGAGAAGCGAAGTGGCAGTGGTCCTTCAGGATGTCTTCTTATTTTCTGATTCCATTCGAAATAATATTTCACTCAATAACCCAGAAATCAGCGACCAGAGCATTTTGGCTGCGGCTAAGGTAGTTGGCGCCGATGAGTTTATCGAAAAGCTTCCAGGCGGTTTCGACTACGACGTGAAGGAGCGGGGAGGAATGCTGAGCGTTGGCCAGCGTCAGCTGATCAGTTTTATTCGAGCCTATGTCTACAACCCAAAAGTTTTGATTCTCGACGAAGCAACTTCTTCGGTCGACACCGAGTCGGAGCTGCTTATTCAGCAAGCCATCGACAAGCTTACTGAGAACAGAACGAGTATCGTAATTGCTCACCGATTGAGTACCATACAGAAAGCCGATCGCATTATTGTGATGGAGAAAGGACGCATAGCGGAACAAGGATCGCATACCGAATTACTCGAACTCGACGGTCACTACAAGAAACTCTTCGATCTTCAGTTTAAGGACGAAGACTAGGTTATTTTCTCAAGTACTTTCCCGTTAGTGATTCTTCCGAGTTGACAATGTCTTCAGGAGTACCTGTGAAGACCAAATTTCCACCAGCTTTTCCACCGCCCGGCCCAAGGTCAATGACCCAGTCTGAAGCGCGAATGACGTCTTGATTGTGTTCGATCACCCAAATGCTGTGTCCGCGGTTGAGTAATTCATTGAAGCTATCGAGTAATCTGCCTACATCGTCAAAATGCAGGCCGGTAGTGGGTTCATCAAAAATGAAAAGTGTGTGTGGTTCTTGCTCTCCTTTGGCTAGAAAGGCCGCCAATTTGGTTCGTTGTGCTTCACCGCCGCTCAACGTACTAGACGATTGCCCGAGCTGAACGTACCCCAAACCAACTTTTTGTAGGGGAAGGAGTTTTGTCCATACCTTTTTAGCAAGTCTCGATTTGCTGTCGCTTGCAAAGAAATCGACGGCTTCATCTACCGTCATCTCGAGCACTTCAGAAATATCCTTCCCGCGGTACTTTATTTCGAGCGTTTCTTTCTTGTAACGCTTTCCGTTGCATGCTTCGCACTTTAGATGGATGTCGGCCATGAACTGCATGCCAATTTTCACCACACCTTCGCCTTCACAGGTCTCGCAGCGCCCACCTTTTACATTAAAACTAAAGTGACTCGGCTTGTATCCGCGTACCTGAGAGAGTTTTTCACTCGCAAAAAGCGATCTGATCTCATCAAAGGCTTTGACGTAGGTGACGGGGTTGGATCGCGACGATTTTCCGATTGGGTTCTGATCGACAAACTCCAGGGCTTTCACCATCCCGTATTCTCCTTCAATGGAATCAAAATCGCCGAGCTTAGTGCCGAAAATGTCGAGCTTCTTTTCCAAGGCTGGTTTGACCACCTGAGTCACCAAGGTCGATTTACCACTGCCGCTGACTCCTGAAACGGTGACGAGGCAATTAAGCGGAAATGCTACATCGATGTTTTTGAGATTATTGGTTCGAGCTCCTTTTATCACGATAGAATCCTTCCAAGTCCGCTTTTTAGCAGGGATGTGGATGGACTTCCTCCCAGTAAGATAATCGGCTGTCAGTGAATTTTGAGCTGTTAAAAGCTCAGCGTGCCCCCCTTGAAAAACCACTTCGCCGCCGAGGTTCCCGGCCATGGGCCCAATATCGATGATCTCATCGGCAGCGCGCATGATCTCTTCATCGTGTTCAACGACGATAACCGTATTGCCAATTTTTTGAAGTGATTTTAATACACCGATGAGTTTCTGTGTGTCGTGTGGGTGGAGCCCTATGCTCGGTTCGTCTAAAACGTACATTGATCCAACCAAGCTGCTTCCGAGTGATGTGGCCAGCCTGATGCGCTGCGATTCGCCTCCCGAAAGGGTGTTCGACATGCGGTCGAGGGTCAAATATCCGAGTCCTACATCGCATAGATAGCCCAATCGGTTTTGGATTTCCACCAATAGTCGTTTGGCAATTGACGCTTCAAATTCATTCAATTTGAGATCCTTGAAGATTGGGCCGCTTTGTGAGACCGGCATTCTGATGATATCGATCAGCGAGTAACCATCAATCTTCACATATTGCGCATCCTTCCTGATACGCGATCCTTTGCAATCCGGACAAACTGTTTTTCCGCGGTAGCGCGAGAGCATCACGCGGTATTGGATTTTATAAGATTTTGATTCGAGGTATTTGAAGAAGGCATTCAGTCCCTTCATTCGGCCTTTTCCCGTCCAAAGCAGATCCAGCTCACTTTCACTCAAATCTTTTATCGGTCGGTGAATGGGAAATTCGTTTCCAGCATGTGCGATAAATTGATTCTTCCACTCGCTCATTTTTTCACCGCGCCAAGCCACCACAGCATCTTCATACACGCTAAGCTGCTTATTGGGAATGACTGCGTCGGGATCAATTCCAATCACGCTTCCAAATCCTTCGCAGGTTTTACATGCACCTACTGGATTATTGAAGGTGAAGAAGTGCTCTGTTGGGATTTCAAAAGTCATCCCGTCTTTCTCGAACTTACTCGAGAATGAGCGTGTATTTTTTTCATTTGTGACCGATATGATGCGGCATTCGCCCTGACCTTCAAAATACGCCGTTTCCACTGAGTCGGCGAGCCGGCTGTCGTTTTCTTCATCGCCCACGCGATGGGTAAGCCTGTCTACAACGATGTATTTCTCATCGGCTTTATCAATGTCTTTAACTTCCGTATCGGCAATGCGCCCTACCTTTCCATCAATCCAAAGCCTTGCGTAACCTTGTTGTATCAGCAAGTCGAGTTGCTGCTCGGTACTTCGGTCGCTTCGTTCCACCAGGGGCGCAGCAATTAGCAATTTCTCTCCGTCGTCCAGCGATTTGATGTAGTCTAGGACATCGGCGGTAGTTTCTCTCTTTACTTCTTCACCCGAAATGGGGCTGAACGTGCGTCCGATTCGAGCATAGAGAAGTTTGAGGTAATCGTAAATCTCAGTAGATGTCCCGACAGTAGATCTGCTCGTTCGCGAAGTGACCTTTTGCTCGATGGCTATAGCCGGCGAAATCCCCAAAATGGCATCCACTTCAGGCTTGTCCATTTTGTCTAAAAATTGCCTCGCATAAGAAGATAGGCTTTCAACATATCGCCTTTGGCCTTCAGCGTACAAGGTGTCGAAGGCGAGCGATGATTTTCCGGAACCGGAAAGACCTGTAATAACGATGAAAGCCCCGCGTGGCAAGGAAACGCTAACACCTTTTAAATTGTGCGTTCTTGCGTTTTGTATAATGATATGCGTCTTCTCAGTAGGCTTTTTAGCCTTGATTTTTGGCATAGTTTGATCTGAACGATTAACAATTTTTGGAAAAGCCGAATTTACCAATTATTTGCATCGGATGATTGAATAACCTATATTGTGCCATCGAAGTTCGCCATATGACGGACTTTTTTCGTGAAATAAATTCTAATACCAACTGCCTATAGCATACATCTACTCCTAAAAATCTTTCTGAATAACTAAACAGGAGAAGTATGCATATAGATGATAGATCTGATAAGGAGTTGGTCTCAGCTTATCTTAAAGGAAATGAGTCTGCGTTTGAAGTATTGCTCAAGCGCCATCAAGAACGTATATACAATCAGATATACGGTTTGGTGCGAGACAGTGCTGAAGCAGATGACATATTTCAAGAGACCTTTGTAAAAGTAGTTCGCACGCTGAAGTCGGGCCGGTACAATGAAGAAGGTAAGTTTCTTCCCTGGGTGATGCGTATCGCGCACAACTTGTCGATAGATCACTTCAGAAAAGGGAAGAAAATGCCGAAGGTGAGAAGCGATGAGCGCTACGACCCATTTGCGAGCATTCCCCGCGATGAATTGAATATTGAAGAAGACTTGATCAAAGCCGTGATCGACGAGAAGATTCGCGATATAATTTTGGAGCTTCCGAAGGAGCAACAAGAAGTAATTATGCTCCGTCATTACGCGGGTATGAGCTTCAAGGATATCGCCGATCAATGCGACGTGAGCATCAATACGAGTCTGGGGAGAATGCGCTATGCGCTGATCAATATGCGGAAGATCATTGCCGAGAAAAACATTGTTCTCACAAAATAATTTCGAAATGAGATACTAAACTGAATTGGTGCCCGTTTTTAAAAATAAAAAAACGTGCCTATGGCCAATTCTACTCAAGATTTCTTATTCAATACTTCAGCTCGAAGAAATGGGCAAACCAACGACCAGACTGTAAAAGGTCACGGTCCAAAAAAAGCAACAATAGATTTTATTCTTGCCTTTTCAAAATCGCTGGAAGTAGTTGAATCAAACGGTTCAAAAAGTAAATCACAAGCTGAGATAATGCTCAACTGATTGAAGATTTGAAAATTCGTTAGGCGTTCCGATGAAAATTGGGACGCCTTTTTTATTACTTTCAGATCAAATCAAAACCTCGATAAATGAATTTATTTGTCAAACTCATTGTCAATGCGGTCATCGTCTATTTGTTGGCGTGGCTTCTCCCAGGAATAGGGGTAGAATCTTTTTGGAGCGCGATCATCGTCGCTTTTGTGCTCGGTATTCTCAACATTTTCATCAAACCGCTTTTGGTTTTGTTCACGATACCCGTTACGATTATCACTTTAGGGCTTTTCATCCTTGTGATTGACGCCGTGATCATTCTCATCGCAGGTAGTTTTGTCGATGGGTTTGCGGTCAATGGGTTTTGGTGGGCACTCTTGTTCAGCCTTTGTATGTCTTTCTTGAATGCAGCATTCATGGGGAAAGACAGTGCCGAAGAGATCTAGGTCAATTCACCAGGACATTGGCCGCCCAGGTGGCTAGGAGCAAGTCGGGCTTGGTCTTGGCTTTGTAGCCCATGCTCTGCGCGTATCCCACCGCAGCTTGAAAGACTTTGTTGGATTTAAACTCGGGGTCTGAGTTTAGATCTAAGTCGATTTGCTCGATGGGCACATCCCATTCAAATTTCAAATAACCCGCTACGTCGATACTTCGCTGTAATTCTCCCCATAGACGAGTCCACATATCGTTAACTTTCGGCGTCGATTCCTTGTGGTAAATGACGTGAGCCCCATTGTTTTCGAAACGGAATACCACCGTGGTGGCGTATAGGGTTTTGTGCGGGTAATTCTGGCTGTCGCTACCAATGAAAATTTTGACATTGGGGTGTTTTTTGAGCATTTCCTTGGTATATGGCCCGAGCTCTACATCTCGGTGATTACCCATTTTTTTGAAATTCCGTTCCATTTTTTGTTTTTCAATTTAAGTCAAATCTAACCGCGATAGCTCTGGTTTTCACCCAGTTTTCAACACTTAAGGCTTGTTTAATGTTTAATGGTGCATATGGCCAGCTAATCTTTATTTTTGCCGCGTGAAACTTTTTCCGCTAGATACTCCCGAACGATTCGAATTTCATAAAGTGATCGAGCGCCTCGAGCGTTATGCTCAGAGCGAGCGTGGAAAAACGTTTGCGCGAGAACTCGTGCCCGATCACCACTTCGACACGATTTCTGAAGGCTTGAATCAAACCCATGAAGCCAAAGAGATTGTCTCGAATGGAATATTTTTCCCCGATTATCAGTTTCCCGATGTAAAGCGAGAACTAGGAAAACTGCGAATCCAGAATGCAGTTCTGGAAGGACAGGAGGCGATCAAGATTTTTAAGCTGGCCAGTACTACGGCAGTTGTGATCAAGCATTTGGGTGAGAAAAGTGAAGAGTATCCTGCCCTTAAGCTGATCACCGAAGGGATTTATTCATCAAAGGAGCTCGTTGCACTCATCGACGATATTTTAGAGCCGAATGGGTTTATCAGAACGCGTGCATCCAAAGAGCTAGGTCTTGCCAGAAAAGCGCTGAGCGAAGCGCGTACCAAGACCAATAAGGCTTTTGAAGCGATGGTGCGGAAGTATAAGAAACTTGGCTGGCTGCGCGATTACGATGAGTCGTTCTACAACGATAGGCGTGTCCTTGCCGTTCTGGCAGAATACAAACGTCAGATTGATGGTACCCTCCACGGGAGCTCAGAGTCTGGTAGCACA
The DNA here is from genome assembly GCA_030427905.1 of Bacteroidia bacterium. Classification (GTDB taxonomy): domain Bacteria; phylum Bacteroidota; class Bacteroidia; order Flavobacteriales_D; family Cryomorphaceae; genus CBDDKU01. The sequence continues at coordinate 58,532 of JAUICL010000005.1, read as the reverse complement.
GCTTACATCGAGCCCATGCAGCTCGTTCCGCTCAACAATGATGTAGCCGAAGCCAGACAGCGAGAGAAGAAGGAAGAATACCGCATTCTAAAAGCGCTCACAGACGAGTTGAGACCCTACCACGACTTGATCCAGTCGTATGAGCGTACCCTGGGATTTCTAGACTTCACTTTTGCCAAGGCACGACTAGCACTCGAAATGAAGGCTTCGAAGCCGATTATTTCACGCCACAAAAACATCTTTCTTCGAGAAGCCTATCACCCCATCTTGCTTCTTCAAAACAGGGAAGAAGAAAAGCCAACCATACCGCTCACGCTCAATTTAGATCCTGAGAAGAGAATACTCGTGATCTCGGGACCTAACGCCGGTGGAAAGTCGATTTCTCTCAAAACCATGGGGCTCTTGCAGATCATGTTTCAGTCTGGATTGCTTATTCCTGCCCATGAAGAAAGTCGAATGGGAATATTCAGGCAGCTCTTTGTCGACATCGGCGATGATCAGTCCATAGCATACGAGCTCAGCACCTATAGCTCTCGACTGATCAAAATGAAGCACTTTTTGGAGTTCGCTCAAAAGCAGACGCTATTCTTTATCGATGAGTTTGGTACCGGATCAGACCCTGAGTTAGGTGGCGCCATCGCGGAGGTAATCCTCGGAGAGCTAGCTCAAACCAAGGCCTTTGGCGTAATCACGACGCATTATGCCAACATCAAGATTATGGCCGAAGACCATAAAGCGATGTTGAACGCATCGATGTTATTTGATGAGAAAACGCTGCTGCCAAAATATCAACTTCAGGTAGGTATTGCCGGGAGTTCATACACGTTTGAAGTAGCGCGTAAAATTGGATTGAAAGAAGAGATCGTGGAACGCGCGAAGCAGAAGCTCGACGATAAAAAGGTGAAGTTCGATCAATTGCTAATCACCCTTCAAACCAAGAAAAACCAGCTCAATAAGGAGACGAGTATCCTTCAGCGCGAAAAGTCGCAAGTGAGAAAGGAGATTGAGTCGAGCAAAAAAGTGGCGCAGACCTATCAAGAGAAAGCCGAGAATCTGAATTTCGAAGAGAACAAACGACTCATCGAGAAAGGGAAGAAGTACGAGCAGTTTTTGGAAGGGTGGAAGGTGAAGAAAAATCGAAAAGATCTGGCTCACAAACTCACCTTGGCAGCTGAGAAGGAAGCCTCGAGAAAAAGAGAAGCTGCCGAAGCCAGAAAAGAACGCGAGAAGAAAGATCGGATAGCCAAACAGAAAGCCAACAAAAAGGAAAGGGCGAAGATAATCAAGGAGATGCGCGAAGTGGGTCTCAAGCCCGGTGACGAAGTGAAAATGCGGGGTACCCGACAAGTTGGTGTTATCGATGAAGTGAGTAAAGGCAAGGCCACAGTTGTGTTTGGAATGGTCCGTACAATTGTTCCGATAGAAAAGCTTGAATTAAAGAAATCATAACTGCGGAATTAGCCTTTAATCACTATTTTTGAGCTGTAATATTGAATAAGAATGGAAGCCACACTAGATAAAAAAACGATCAAGAAAATTGATGCCCTTAAAGAACTTGTTGAGAAGAAAGGGATTGTGAAGGAAGATGTAGTACAAGCTTTGCAGGATATGCGTCCTGATTTTATCGAAGCTAATGAGCCCTTGATCACTCGGGTAGTGCGTATGACTTCAGAGTACATCGATGAAGTGGGAACCTTCAACTTGAATCTGCTTGCCGAAGAGGATGAAGATGGAAACATCGAAGAAGAGATTGATATGGAAGGTGAAGATAGCTTCAACGAAGTGAAGGAAAACTTTCTCTATTTGATCGATCTATTCGCACATCCTGACAACCAGTACAATAAGGAAGAATTGAAACGCGTGAAGGAAATGTACCTTGACCGCGACTTATTCTAAAACATGCGAATAATCTCTCTTTTCGTTTTCGCTGTGCTTGCTGCAACTGCATGCACCACCGAATCAACCAATAGAGATCACAAAAGACCTGAAACGGCGCAATCGATTATTGATAGCGCCGTTTTTTATGCTTTTGATGGTGATCTAAAGAGCCGTGAGCTCAGCTTCGAATTCCGCGGTAGAAACTATTCGGCTGCTTGGAATAGCGGAAGGGTTTATACGTCAACCTATATCGACAGTGCGGGGAGTCATCGTAGAGTGCTGGATGACAATGGATACCGGGAGTTTCTCAATAAGGCTGAGCTAGAATTAGATGTAAAGCAGAAATCTGCACGCAGCGCATCGGTGAACTCTGTGCTCTATTTTGCCTTATTGCCATTTCACTTGCTCGATGGTGCGGTTCAGCCCAGTTTACTTGGACCCGATACCCTTGATGGCAAAGTCTACCACAAGATTGAAGTCCGATTTGCGCAAGAAGGTGGGGGAGAAGATTTCGAAGATGTGTTTTACTATTGGTTTGATCAGACCGATTATTCCTTAGACTTTCTAGCCTATTCGTATTTCGAAGACGAAGGCGGAACCCGTTTTCGGAAAGCTGAGAACCGGAGAAAAGTGAATGGTGTCACTTTTCAAGATTACCTCAATTTCAAAGGGCCTTCATCGCCCGATTCATTGAAGTACATCGGTGAAATGTACAAGGCAAATGAGTTGGAATTGCTCTCGGAAATCAAGCTGAGCCAATTAATTGTTAGGTAGGCCTTACGGCTAATATTCTTCAAGATCCGATTTGAGAAATAAAAAAAGGGGCATGTCACCACGCCCCCTTTTTCGTTGTTTGGGATAAGCCCAGTTTATTCTATCGTAACCGTTTGTGAGCGCACTTGCTCATTGACGAAGTAGATAGATTTTCCTGAAAAGTCAGAACCTTGCATTTTGTATGCAGCTGCTTGTACAATACCAGTTCCACCACTCAGTGAAGAAAGCTCTTCTGAAGTAAACGTACATGTGTTTTGGTTTCCGGCCACCGTCTTAATCACTTCATTCACCATATAGATGATGCTATCGGCTCCTGAGATGGAGTTGATGTGGATGGTATAGTCTTCCGACCGATCTACAGTAGACGAAATGTCTAACTCACCGATGCTCGGAAACCCGAAGTTTACTGAATGATCGATCATAGGGAAGTCGTTGCCGCCTTCTACCATCCAGTTTACACCCGATGAAAACTCAACACCCAAAGGAGCTGAAAGAGATGGGATCAAGGTATAGCTGTTGTTGCTATTGAGCGTGAGGGCTGTCTCGTTCAGGCTCACATCTCCCGCAGATACAAAGTTGTTGTTGGCATCATAGAATACCGCAACTCCGGTACCAATGATGGTTTCTATTGGACCAAAAGGCGTGTCGGTAGTAGAAAAGGACTCTACAGCGATCAGAGCTGCATCAGCCATGGGAATTACTGGAATTCCGTCAGGGGCAGGTGTAGGAGTTGGAGCTGGCGCATCATCTTCGTCATCGCTGTCAGAACAGCTTGTGAATGCCAAAGACATGGCAAAAAGTAACATGGTTAGAAATGAAATTCTCGCTTTCATGGATTAGTGTTATTGATTTGTACAAATGTTTATCCATCAGCGAGTATTTTCAATACGGTAAATACCCTGTTCTTACTTCTCTTGATCTGTCAAATGTTCTTGAACTCGTTTCAAATTTGCTTCAAACATGTCATGGTAGTATGCCCGTGTCTCCGGATCGTACTGCTCGGGATGTTCGTTCAATAGGTCAATTGCCATTTGGTAGGAGTCAATCGCTTCTTGCAGCTGACCTAGATTCTCTAATGCTTCACCGCGACTATCTCTAAGGTTGGCGTCTTCAGGGTGAAGCTCTATAGCATAGTCGAACACAGGCAGGGCCGCAGTCCAATGCTCTTCCCAGCCCGCGTAGTATGCAATGGTGTTCAGCTCAGCAGCCGAAGCCGTATAGTCTGAGCCGATCCAAGTGGAAAGGTTTTGGAAATGGCTTTTCACGAAATCGACATAAGGCGTTTCTCCTTTTTCGATCCACTCCAGGGCATCGGCTTCTTGAATAGTCAAGATTTCAGCCCAGGCTTTTAAGCCGTAGTGAATAGAAGGCTGCGGTGTGTGGCTATGTCCAAGCTCGGGAAAGTAGCGGTACTCCCATATCAGCCCTTCAACTGGCTCTGATAGGTAGAGCGAATCCAGCAACTCCGTAGACTCCCGAAAGCGATTTTCCATCCTTCCTACGCCACCAGCCGTGATATAGTGAAAGGCTTGTGGAAGGGTGTTTGCTTCTCTGGCATTTTCAAAATTCAAGGGCAATTGGTTACTGTCGTAAATGGTGTTTGGGCTGATTGAGATCACCCCTTTAAATAGATCCGTATTGGCCAAAATGCTCTGTGTTGTGAAGGTCCCCCCCAGAGAATGGCCTATCCCAAAACGAAGCTTAGACGGAGTGTAATCCCTTTCAATCATCGGGAAAACTTCGTCTTTTAGAAATGAAGTAAGCAGGTCGGATTGACCGATTTCGATATCGCCCCATCCTTCATAAGTCGATTCGTTTAAAGGTGTTGGTGTAAACTCTCGGGGACGGTGTTGCGTGTGAATCCCGACAGCGATAAACGGCGGAATTTCTCCAAGAGCAAAGAGGTAATTGGCCTCAGCCGTTACCAATTCAAAATAGGGGCTAAACTGGGCGTCAAATACATAGATTACTGTCGCTTGCTTGAGGTCTTCATCTGTTAGTGATTTGGGTATCGCAATATCTATCACTCGTAGGGTGTCGAATGCAGTGGAGTACAAAGTGTCTGACGTGAAACTTACCGAATGGGGTTGGGCCTGTGCGCAAAGGTTAGCCAGAATACATAGTAATACGAGAGTCCTTTTCATTTTTGCTTGTTTGTGACAAAACTAGGCGGACTCCAAACTCGAAAATTGGCTTTTTGAGACAATTATTTAGTCCAATACGTATCGAAGCTACCGAACTGGTGAATGTGCTGGAAAAAGGCTCGGGGTGTTTTTCCAGTGATCTTCTTGAAATGCCGAATAAAAGCGGGCTGATCGTAATAGCGATGGTTGAGCGCCAATTGGGTGAAAGATGTTTTGGCCCTAGCTTCGATGTATTCGTTCAATGCGAGTCGAAACTTGATGAGCTGCTGGTAGGTTTTCGCGGAAGTACAAAGGTGTTTTTGAACGAGCCGAAGAAGGGTTCGACGGTCCAGTTTCAAGTACTCAGCCAATTCCTGGACGTTCTGTTCCACATCAACATTCATCATACTCGATACGATTCGCGTCATCACTTCGTGATTTTCTGGAATGGCTAATCGCTTTAGGAAATAGGAGTCGAGTAGATTTACGCACTCATCCATGCGAGCTAGGTGGCAAGCTTGCGCCACTTCTCTCAACTCTATCTCGATATCAGAGACATCGTTCTGACCATTTGGAATCCACTCAGCAAGCGGAACTGGAATGAAGTGATTGTACCCGAGTGGCTCGAAGGCAATGCCAAGCTTCCAAAACTTCCCACTTATTTTGACGGAAACAGACTCGGTGTAGTTTCTGGAGTAAATGCAAGAGTACGCCCCAGGTTGGCCTTCTTTGACCACTGAATTCATCCCGCGCAATGTAATGTCCGCATCTAAGTAAATGGTCAAAGCATTTCGGAAATGCGGGAAGTATTGATACGATATGTCGTTATCAGAATCCGCTGAGCAGTGAATGTAGTAGTATGCAATCTTCCCAGAAAGGGCGGCTGCCTTAGGCGAAAATGAAAAAAAATGCTCCTTGTTTTCCACGAGCCAAATCTATGGAATTAGCGAGTACTGGTGGGTGATTTGAAATCTTTTGGAAGAGTAAATTACGCACACCGCTGCCGTTCGGTTAACAGTGAAGTGGAGTGTGTCGCGTAGATTTGGTTTACAGCAATTTAGAAATATATCCAGTTCAAGAAGAAAGCAGTTCCCACGGAGGGTTCTAAGCAACTTATGGACAAATAGTACCGCGCGATGCGCTTCGCAGCTAATCGCGCGGTAGCCGCCGTCTTTGATTTTGGGCGGGGCTCAATCAAACTGGGCTCTATTGTTCAGATTTGGGATTAGCCCGAAAGGGTTCGGGCTGATCCCTAACATTGGTTACTTCAATACTTCAATCAAATCGCCCCTGATACCGCTTACGCGGATTCGGGGTTGCTTTTTTGTGCGCCGTCTTTGATTTTGAGCAAGACTCAATCAAAGACTGGCGCACAAAAAAGCCCATCAGCTTGGGCTGATGGGCGATTTGATTGTGACCCCGCAGGGATTCGAACCCCGAACCTCCGCATCCGTAGTGCGGTGCTCTATCCAGTTAAGCTACGGAGCCATGCAAGTTTTTGCGGGTGCAAATATAGGTAATTTTATTTCTAAGCTGACTTCTCCAAGCAAAAAAAAGGCTTAGATCATGTAGATCGCTTTAAATATGGCTTGGTGCTGAATACCACGCTCGTTGACTTCTCCTAATTTGATCTGCTCGAAACTGGCTACATAACCGATATCAATCGTAAACTTTCGCGCTAGTCTGATTTGTCCTCCTGTTCCAGCAAAAGCTCCAAAGCCAACCCCAGTAAGCAAATTGGCCTGATCGATATACTGCCCTTGCTGGTTGAAGAATATCGTCAAGTCTACCGTTCCAACAGATGATCCGAGGTCAATGAAGTTTTCTTCAAACTTCACAAATGTCATATTCACCCCAGCATCAAAATAGGGGAGAACGGTAGTGGACTTGCCTTGCGCTTCACGTGATTCTCGAAACATGACTTTGTGCAAACCCATGTTGATCATCAAACGCTGCTCTTCCCCACGAATCCCGAATGTTCTGAGCCTTTGATTCTGGGAAGGATCAGGGTTGGTTGCCGTCAAGTCTTCAATGGTAAATTGTCCTATTGTCACAGGGTTGGTACCGTTGAATTCGAGAAATACACCGAAATCTACATTGAACATATAACGCACGTGTCCACCATACATGAAGGAACCAGTAAAACTCATAGGTCCTGGCATATCACTTTCGGTAAATTGCCATTCTCCAGGTGCTAAGCCCATTGCTGTAGATGTTCTGTTTCGCGCAGTGACATCCCCTTGGATGGCCCTGTTGAGCCAAGATGTTGAAAAAGGAAGAATAGCGCCCCCTCGGTCGTACCCATATCCACCGTAGATATAAGCCGTATTGGCATTGGCCCAATAGCCACCCAAATTCAAACCAAAATAAAAACCACCTACGCTATCAGCTGGTACCGGACCTTCGCCGTCTTCGTAATTGTATACTTGCGCGGATAGCGTGGTTGCAAAAAGAATAAAGAGAATAGGGAGGAGAGAATTTTTAAAAAGGCTCATGCCAAAAGCTTATGTTTTTACAAACTTAAGATGATTAGGGATATAATTTCAAGTTAATAATATCCAAAAAGAAGCCCCGAATTGCTTCGAGGCTTCTATTGTAATTTTTAAAACGGGTTATTCGATTACCAGACGTTGGTGAGTCATATCATTGCCAACTTGTACTTCTACTACGTAGATTCCGGAAGACCATGATCCGGCTTCAACTGGAATGATTTGGTTGTCGCCGATGCGTCCGTAATTTCTAGAAGCTACCAATCGCCCATCGGTGCTGTACACGCGTACTATCACGTCTCTACCTTTGGTTTCACCAAGGCTTATCTGAGAACTGCCGTTTGACGGGTTAGGGTAAAGATTGAAGCTGCTAAGTTCTTCTATATCGTTTTCTCCCAGAATAAATCCATTCTCGAGGGCTTCATCGTAAGTAGCACTTCCAGCGTTGTCAATTCTATTCGTAGAGCTATCGATGAGCAGACCGATCACATGCATATTGTTCGTATCCCAACCGTCACCGATTTCCAATTGTGCATTTACAACTACTGTTTCGCCAGCACTCACTGACTCCACAAATTGGAACTGTGCACCACCAAAGCTCGGTGCGATAATTCGAGCTACATGATCATAAACCATTTGAGCAGCGGGCACTGGGTTTGGCAAACTTTCGTATCCACCCATTGGTCCATTTCCACCGCCAGCATAGGCGTTTACTTGGTTGTAGCCTGTACCAGTCCCAGTTACACCATCTTCGGTAAGAACCACGGCAAACCTGTAATCATCCATGTCGGTAGCTTCGGCAAAAACCATAGAGAGTGAAACATCGAGCATTCCAGTCTCTTCATTGTAAGCCGCTCCGGGGGTGATAACAGCAGCCGGAGGCGTAATGATGCGCTCAAGGAAGTCGGGCTCCATAGCCGATGGGTCGATATCTGACCCGCGATCAACCACAGAAGAAGGATAACCACTGATAATTCCCTGAAGGCCTAAATCGTAGGCTTGGTATACCATAGGGTCGCCGTTGTGTACAGCGATTCCTTCCCAAAACTCGCCGTAAGTTTCTTCCATGTAATCCATAAAGACGGCACCACGCGGGCACCACTGGCACCAGGTTCCTGTTCCTTCTTCACCTACCACCACTTTGCCTGGTGCAGGAACTAGCGGGTTAATAGTTAACTCAAGGGTATCATCTTCTTCGATATCATCTTGCTCTTCGCCATTCACATTGCTGATAGTTGCGGAAATAACACTTTCTCCAGCGGCCAACATGATATCATCATTCAGTTCCACATCATAGAACGCGTATGACTGAAGTACGAGATCAGGCACCGACATGGTGATTTCTTCTCCTTGGTATGAGAGTGACAAGTCAAAGGATGAGATGTCGGTTTCACCAAGATTCTTTACACGGATAGATGGTGTAACAACCTGCGTGGCCAGACCATTGATGCCCGTAATCCCTATAACGGCTCCATTTAATTCTGGCAAAACAAACGGTGTATACTCATAGCTGAAATCATCTATATAAAATCCTGAAGACCCATTTCCACCATAGCTATTGTTCACTGGAAACAGATCTATTGATGCAATTTGGTTTACAGAGTTTGGCCCAAATCCTAGTGATACATCATCTACAAACAACTCCCATTTGTTCAAGCTCAAGTCTGCTACAATCCTAAGATTGAACCATTCACCATTTGGGTATGCTCCTTGAGCGATCACGTTAGCGCCATCGTCCATGATGATGTCTCCATTTTGAATCATGTACACGTTCATAGACCATATCTGGCCGATTGTTGGTAAGGCTTGGAAATTGAAATAAGCTCCGCGGTTTTCTTCCACCATGAAGTTTGCTTCGAGAACAAAAGTTCCAGAAGTATAGGTTCCACCAAAAGGTACCACCACGTCTTGCGGGCCACCATTTGCTGAAGTCGATGAGAAATAAATGGAATTGTTTCCAGAAGCGCTATTGTTGTCGGTTACCTGTACGTCTTCGGCGCCACCAACGGCACCAGACCAGGTAGTCCAGTCGTCTGAGACAACCCCCATGTAGTCTCCGGGAGTGTACGAATCAAAATCTTCTGATAAAGATTGTGCTTGGAATGCTCCAGCTGTGCACACAGTTAGTGCAGCTAGGTATAGTCTTTTCATGTTCTAAGTTAATTTGGTTGAAAATGAAGGTAAGCAATATGAACTATAACCAGCCTGATTTCGAAGGGTCAAACGTGGATTCCTGACTAGAGATCTAGTTTTAGGCGAATCTCATCGTAAATCGAGTCAACCCAAAGCGTATACATCGCTCCCGAAGGGTGGAGACTATCCGGAGCCAAAAGGTTTGGTTGGTTTACTGCCAACCGTGAAATCTCGGTAATGTTGTAGTTATCGACGTTGTAGGCCCTAGAAATGGAGTCGTTCAGCGCATTGTATAAATCAATCTCTTTGGCAATAGTAGCGGCATTGGAAGCACCAAACGGGGTTACACCATAGTCGGGAATAGAGAGTACAATAACCCGCGAAGGGTCATTTCCAGCAAAAGCAATAGCTTGATTCAGAAGGGAGTCGAACTCTTGGATGTACACCGAAATTGGCCTGCCTTGAAATTGATTGTTTACACCTATTAAAAGGCTGACGAGCTGATATGTCGAATCTGGCTCTCCGTCGCTGATTCCGTCAAGCAGATTGGTGGTGGTCCAGCCATTCACTGCGATAATATCTAGTGTAGCGGAGTCGACGCTCTCTTCCGACTGCAGGCGATTCATGATTTGGGTTGGGTAATTTAAATCACCCTGGGCCAGTCCCGTCCCAATGGTGTAGCTATCGCCAAGAGCCAAATAGGCTATAGTGCGTTTTTCTGGGGCTTGTTGCACTGGCCCATCTTGGCTATCGCTGCAAGCCAGAAGAAAAGAAAACAGTATGCACAAAAATCTTATGCTCACGTCTGAATGACTCCTACGTTATAAGGTCTTTCAGCTGGCGCGTTGTTGGCTGCTTCAATTCCCATTGAAATGTGCTTCCGCGTTTCGGCTGGGTCGATGATCCCATCCATCCAAAGCCGAGCAGCGGCATATTCCGGATTGGTCTGCTCGTCGTATTTGTTTTTAATTCGGTTGAAAAGCTCATCTTGTTGCTCTTTGGTGATCTTTTCACCCTTGCTCTTCATCGATGCCACCTCTATCTGGAGAAGTACTTTGGCTGCTTGAGCGCCCCCCATCACGGCAATTTGAGCAGTAGGCCATCCAAAAATGAGTCGCGGATCGTAGGCCTTTCCACACATGGCGTAATTACCAGCTCCGTAACTATTCCCCATAACGATGGTGAACTTTGGAACAACTGAATTACTCATGGCATTTACCAATTTCGCTCCGTCTTTGATGATACCACCGTGCTCGCTTCTACTTCCTACCATAAAGCCGGTAACATCCTGAAGGAAAACGAGCGGGATGTTTTTTTGATTGCAATTCATGATAAAGCGAGCGGCTTTATCGGCAGAGTCGGAGTATATCACCCCCCCAAACTGCATTTCACCTTTCTTGGTTTTTGAGATGGTTCTTTGGTTGGCGACTATTCCAACAGACCACCCATCAATGCGGGCATACACACAGGAGATGGTTTTTCCATACTGCGCTTTATACTCAGTATATTTTCCTTCATCGACGATACACTCAATGACCTTTCGCACGTCGTATTGCTTAGACTTATCAGCTGGAAACCGACGATATATCTCAGCTAAGTCTACTTCAGGCGGCTTCGACTCCGAACGGTTAAACCCAGCCTTATGGCCTTTTTCGCCCATTTTGTCAACCAAGTCTCGGATGGTGTCGAGACACTCTTGGTCGTTGGCCACTTTGTAATCTGTCACACCGCTGATTTCCGAATGAGTGGTAGCGCCACCCAGCGTTTCATTGTCGATGTCTTCGCCGATGGCGGCTTTCACCAAGTAAGAACCCGCCAAAAAGATGGTTCCCGTTTTATCGACTATTAGTGACTCATCGCTCATGATAGGCAAGTAGGCACCACCTGCTACACAGCTACCCATGATGGCCGCTATCTGCGGGATTCCGCTAGAAGACATGACGGCATTATTGCGGAAAATTCTTCCAAAATGCTCCTTGTCTGGGAAAATTTCATCTTGCATAGGAAGGTACACCCCCGCACTATCTACAAGATAGATAATGGGAATGTGGTTTTCCATAGCGATCTCTTGAGCTCTCAGGTTTTTCTTCCCTGTCATTGGAAACCAGGCTCCGGCTTTTACCGTGGCGTCATTGGCTACAACGATGCACTGACGGCCTGAGACGTAACCCATAACTACCACAACACCCGCTGCAGGACATCCACCATGTTCTTGGTACATACCGTAGGCCGCATGGGCACCAATCTCAATCTGTGGAGCGCCATTGTCCAGTAAGTAGTCTACGCGTTCGCGCGCCGACATCTTCCCTTTAGCGTGCTGTTTTTCGATTTTTGAAGCGCCACCGCCTTCGTAAATTTTCTCGAGATCTCGTTTCAATTTTGAGACTTTGAGTCTCATTTCGTCTTCGTTCTTGTTCAATTCCAGATCCTGGGCTTTAGCCATAATGGTGTGAGGTGTTTTTAGGTTCCCAAATATAAGACCTAAACCTTAACCCTTGAGCACGGAAATAGTTTCTGGCCCAAGATTAAAGAGCGCGTCGAATACGCAGAGATTCGAGCGAAAGGGGAAACGATCATCAAATACCTGGAAGTAAGAACGTACTTTTAAATCAGCCGGAAAGTCATCTGGCGATTTTATCTTTCGGCGAAGGTCGTATTTCGCTTCTTCAACGAAGGATTCAGCTGTACTCCAGGGCAAGTCTACTTGCAAAAGCTTCCCTGCTAGTTGCCATCCAGCACGCGATATTTCTAATAAGTTTGGGTACTCTGTAGTGATGAATTTCTCGTAGTAGGGGAAGTAGTGTTCGTAAAAGGGGGCCGATCGATAAGCACTTTCCATCGCTCTTAAATGATCTCTAACCCAATCTTTCTTGTAGTCCAATTGAATGCTTCCCGTTGGTGTTTTCTCGCCTTTTTGTCCTTGCACGTGTATACTCAACGATTCTACGCCATTGGCTGTGAGAATGTGATACCTGTTGCGGACAGTCTGCTTGATATAGTGCTCATGCGGGTCGAAACAAAAATCATCGCGCTCTAGAGCTAGCTTAAGCACAGGAAGCGGTGGCACGGCCACGAGTGGGCATACCGTCATGGCGATTAATCTACAAGTGAGAACAAGCGATCCCATCTAATAGAGCCGCCGTACTCCTTACTAAACCAAATGAAGACTGCTTTTCCAACGATGTGATCGTAAGGCACAAAACCCCAAAATCTAGAATCAGCCGAATTGTGTCGGTTGTCTCCCATCATAAAGTAGTAGTCTTGTTTGAACGTGTAGGATGTCGCCAGCTCCCCATTGATGTAGATGTCATTGCCTTTTACTTCGAGATCATTGTCTTCGTATACATCGATAGCTCGTTCGTAGAGTGGAAGATTCTCTAAGGTCAAATCAATCGTTTCTCCGGCTTTTGGTATCCATAGTGGACCAAAGTCGTCTTCTGTCCAGCTGTATGATGGGTGGTTGGGGAAAATATGGTAATCGCCTTGCGGACGCTTCTTGTAGATAACCACAGAGTCTACTGAACTCATGTTGTTGAATGCATCGTACTGGGCAGGCGTTAGAGGCAATACATAGGTTTTGTGTTTTACAAAATCCCGTTTGTCTTGTTCAGTCAGTTTCACTCCATACCGCTCGTCGAGCACTTGTTCTGAAAGCGGAGACTTCGCATATACGAAGTAGTAGAATTGGTAGTTCTCCGGGTTTTCAATGGCTTCACCATCTATGTACACTTGCGTGCCCTTGATGCTAATCGATTCACCTGGGAGTCCAATGGTCCGCTTGATGTAATTTTCTCTTTTGTCAATGGGGCGAACGGTTAGGCCACCTGTTCTCACCATTCTTCTATCGCTCGATCGCACCTTGAAATTTTCGTTGTGGATGTTCTTCCACCCGTACTCGCGCACGTATTGATAGTAGCTCACATCTTGAACGTTCACGATCACAGTGTCGCCTTCTGGATAGTTGAAAACCGTAGCATCAAATCGTTCGACATCGCCCAGTCCAGGGAGTCTTTTGTACGGTAGTTTTTGCCACTCTACGTACGATTTTGCATTGATCACCGGTATGGTGTGGTGCGTCAATGGAAATGAAATTGGGGTCATCGGCAGTCTCGCTCCATAGCTCACCTTGCTTACAAATAGGTAATCGCCAACTAAGAGCGATTTCTCCATAGATGGAGTAGGGATGGTGAATGCTTCAATAAAGAATGTGCGAATAATCGTTGCGGCAACAACGGCAAAAATGATGGCTTCCGTCCATTCTCTGCTTTTCGTCTTTTTTTCCGTTTTGTAATCGGGAAGTCCGACGTGTTTTTCATCGGCTTTGAAGGCCAGCTGTCCGATGGTCACAAAGGGTAAGAAAATGGCCAAAAGGTAGTCCGTTGTTTTGCGTTTTCCGAAGCTTCGAGCCAACTCAACGTGAATGACGATCAGCATAAGAAAGTTCACTCCAGGCACAATCATCAGCAAAATCCACCACCATGGTTTCTCTATCAATTTGATGAGGTAGAAGAGATTGACCACAGGTACAAATCCAGCCCATTTTGGCAGGTTTGTCTTTTCAAAAATTTTCCAAAGACAAACGAAGTACGATAGAACGGTCAGGTAAAAAATAAGGTGTGCAACAATCATATGCTTAGTTTGATCAAGTCTTTCATGGTATAGATTCCAGCCGGTTGTTTGGCTGCAAATTGGGCGGCCTGTATAGCACCCAGTACAAACCCATCTCGCGACTTGGCTTCGTGGGTTATTTCAATTTTGTCGATTTCCGATTCAAAGCGAACCGTATGTGTTCCCGGTACTTCGGCTTCGCGAAATCCTTTAACTGGAAGTTCCGAATTATCTTCTGCTGCACGGTCTGGCGCTACCGAAGTGTAGGCCTCGTGATGTTCGATAACATCTTCAGCAAGACTGAGTGCAGTGCCACTGGGAGAATCTTTCTTGTGGATGTGGTGCCACTCATCTATGCTGGCAGCGTAATCAGGCAATCCGTTCATGATGGTGGCCAGCTTTTCTGTCAACGCGCGGGTCACAAAAACGCCCACGGAAAAGTTTGATGCGTAGAATAGGGGAGTGCCGGTAGCTTCAAACGCTGCTGAAACCGTGTCGAGTTCGTTCATCCAACCCGTGGTACCTGTTACGGTAGGAATTCCGTTTTGAGCCAAAGCGGTTAGATTGGTCACCGCGCTCTCTGGATTCGTAAACTCAATTGCCACGTCCACATTTATAATGTCATGAATGGTTTGCTGCGATGATGAGCTAATGCGAAACGCAACTTCATGCCCCATTCGAGTCGCAAGTTCATCAATGCGTTTTCCCATTTTTCCGTATCCCACAAGAGCTATTTTCATCGTAGACGATTATCGGCGGCGCAAGTTACAATTTCAAGGTTAATTGTAGACCAAGTGACGGATTCTGACCGATGGGATTAGCGTAAGGGTGGAACTCCATACTAATGTCTTCGCTCACATCAAAGTGAAACAGGTGGGCATCTACGCTGGCATCGATGATGTTGAGTGCATATATCGCTCCGATGGCTATGTAAGACAGGTCTCGCCACGATTTGTATTGGTCAATAAGCGTTTCGAGCTGAGACGATGTATAGCCCGTGTCATTAATCGTTTCGGGATTGCCATCTGTTTCGGCTTTGAAGGCATCCTTATACTTATCAATCTGTTTGAGATTGTCGTTCAAGTAGTATCCCGCTACAGCGAAGCCCCCATAGATGATAGGTACTTTCCAGTATTTGCGATTGTACACTTGACCAAGCCCCGGCAATACCGCCGACATGATGGTTGCCTTTCGCGGGCTGTGGATATAATCGGCATCACCGTACTTCGGTGTCTCTACTTTACCGGTTATTGTTCCTCTCGGTACTTTTACAACCGAAGTGGTATCGGTCTGTCCCGAAACGGAGAAGGAGAGAAGTATTAAAACAATCCAAATCGAGAGTTTAGATCTCCAACTTGTCGAGAATGCGTTGAAGATCATCATCAGAACTAAAATTGATTTCGATTTTACCCTTTCCATGTTGATCGCGCTTCAGGTCAATCTTTGTGCCAAACCAATCCATTAAATCCGATTTTACTTTTTGATGCTCAAAAGAAAGGGGGTGTGGTTTGGGACGTTTTTTGGCTTCAGCTTTCGACTTGGCTTCTTTAGCCAACTCTTCTATCTGCCTAACGGATAATCCGGATTCAAGAATTTTTCGGAAGGCGGCCATACGTGCTGCTGTACTCTCGATAGAAAGGAGTGCGCGGGCATGCCCCATCGATAGTTTGTTTTCTCTGATAGCCAGTTGCACTTCGGGCTCGAGATTGAGTAGGCGTATGTAGTTTGAAATCGTGGCGCGTTTCTTCCCGACGCGTTCGCTTAGCGCGTCTTGGGTGAGATCGCACTCGTCGAGCAATCGTTGGTAGGAGATGGCAATTTCAATGGCATCCAGATTCTTTCGTTGGATGTTTTCTACCAAAGCCATTTCGAGCATGGCCTGGTCATTGGCTACGCGGATGTAGGCTGGAACTTCGGTCAATCCGGCAACTTGCGAAGCCCTAAATCTTCTTTCTCCACTGATAAGCTGAAACTTATCGAAGCCCATTTTTCGCACGGTCACCGGCTGGATAATCCCCAATTGCTCAATAGAAGCAACGAGCTCCATCAGGCTTTCTTGATCAAAAACGGTGCGTGGCTGAAATGGATTGGCTTCAATTTGCGATACCGGTAGCATGGCCACAGATCCGAGCACACGGGTAGTGCTTTCAGATTGGGTGCCAGTCGTGATATCTGTTTCTACGTTTTCCAGAAGGGCACTTAAACCCCTTCCCAAGGCTTTTTTCTTACTCATTCTCCACTTCGATCAATTTATCCTCGGACTTCATTTTCGTCAAGTCGTTCTTCTGCAGAACTTCTCTTGCCAAATTTAAGTAATTAACCGAGCCTTTGCAGGATGCATCGTGCATGATAATTGTTTCGCCGTGTGATGGGGCTTCGCCAAGACGGGTATTTCGGTGAATAATGGTGTTAAACACCATCTGTTGGAAATGCATTTTCACTTCTTCTACTACCTGGTTAGCCAATCTTAGTCGGCTGTCAAACATGGTGAGAAGGATCCCTTCAATAATCAGGTTGGTGTTCAATCGAGACTGAACAATCTTGATCGTGTTCAATAGTTTTCCTAGTCCTTCGAGGGCAAAATACTCACATTGCACAGGAACAATTACAGAATCTGAAGCTGTGAGCGCATTTACCGTGATCAATCCTAAGGAAGGAGAACAATCGATAATGATAAAATCATATTCCTTTTTGAGATCTTCTAGCGCATGGTGCATGCGATGTTCTCTATTCGGAAGGCTGATCATTTCGATTTCGGCTCCAACCAAATCGATATGTGCCGGGATGATATCTAGGTTTGGATTCTCCGACTGAATGATGATGTCTTTCGGGTCAACTTGGTTTACCAAGCACTCGTAGATGCTCGTTTTTACGGTTTTGGGATCTATCCCTACACCGCTCGTGGCGTTTGCTTGTGGGTCAGCATCCACCAACAATGTTTTCTTTTCCAACACCCCTAGACAAGCAGCGAGATTTATAGCCGTTGTCGTTTTTCCTACGCCACCTTTTTGATTGGCAATACTTATTACTTTTCCCATAATTATAGCTCTATCGTTTCACCGATTTCCATTAGTCTTAATTCAATTCCCGCTGCACTAAATTCCCGTTTTGCCCTTTCGGTATCTATGGCGATGTAGGGAAACGTGTTGTAGTGCATTCCAATAACTTTTTTGGCTCCGCAAAATTGTGCAGCCTTGATAGCGTCTTCGATACCCATGGTGAAATTGTCACCTATCGGCAGAATGGCCCAATCTATTTCGAAGCTCTCAGCCAAGAGTTTCATGTCAAGCGTCAAAGCGGTATCGCCTGCGTAGTAGATTGTTTTCCCATCAGCTTCAATCACGAAACCACCGGGGTTCCCAGCATAAGTCCCGTCCGGTAATACGCTACTGTGAATAGCGGTAACGTATTTCACCTTTCCAAACGGAAGTTCCACGCTACCCCCCAGGTTCATGGGGTGTCCATTTTCTATTCCTTTCCCCTCCATCCAAGATACAATCTCAAAAGCTGATACCACGCTACACTTGGTGCGCTTTGCTATGGATACGGCGTCGGCTACGTGATCTTCGTGTCCATGCGAAATCAGCATAAAATCCACATCTAAATCATCGGCCGATACTTTGCCTTTAGTGAGTGGATTTGGCGATATAAATGGATCAAAAAGCACGCGACTCTTACTTGTGTTTAACTGGAAGCAAGAGTGGCCGTAAAAACTAATTTGCATTGGACGGTGTGGGTCTAAATTGAATACTTAAAAGTACCATTAATATGGTATCGGGGACACCGGTTTTGAGCCTTAATTATGCACAGATTTTTGTTAATTGACCACGGTTTAGATATTGAAAATCAATGTTGTTGATAAGTCAAAATGCCGAATGAATATCCATTTTGGAAGCGGTTTAAAGGACTTGTTTTTCAGGTTCTTGACTGCTGTGTTCTTTTAAAAGCTGTTGTCTTGGCCAATGGTTGGGTTGGCGGTGTCAAGGATCGAAATAGGGGAGTTATAAACAAGTTCTGCACAGCGCGGCGCCACTTTAGACTGAAAATTTGAAGCCAAAAAAGCCCGCAAACAATGTTGCAGGCTTCTCAATATGGTCTAATTCTAATTATTCGCGATCCAAATCTTCGAAACTTACATCGGTGTACTCCGTTTCGGCAACAGCTTCCACGGCTGTTTCGTCAGATGGGTTGATGTAGTCGTTTTCGTCTTCTTGAAGAGATTTGATCTTTTCAAGAGCTTCTTGAAAACCGTCGGCAAACTTCTCAAAATCTTCTTTGTATAAGAAGATTTTGTGCTTTTCGTAGCTGTGTTTGCCGTCGTCGTGAAAACGCTTTTTGCTCTCTGTAATGGTCAAGTACAAATCATTGCCGCGAGTAGATTTCACATCAAAAAAATAAGTGCGCTTCCCTGCTCTAATCGCTTTCGAAAAAATATCATCTCTTGATGATTCACCGTTTCTTTCTGACATACGAGTCCTGCGTTTTTTTAAGGTTTTGTCATTCTGTTTGGCTCAAATATACAATTTAGACCCAAACAGCTACAGTGCCTGCGCTTTTTTGTCTTCTCTCAGCTGCTGCTGGTAGATCAGGTTGTATGCCCCATCTTGATTAAGCAAGTCTTGATGGGTTCCCGACTCAATAATTTTCCCATTATCTAGTACGAGTATTTGGTCGGCCATTTTCACGGTAGAAACCCGGTGACTGATGATAACGGTGGTCCGATCGGACATGATGTGTTTCAAGTGTCCGAGAATGTTTTCTTCCGTTTCGGTGTCTACGGCAGAAAGACAATCATCTAAAATGAGAATTTGCGGGCGTCTCGCCAGTGCTCGAGCGATACTCACCCTTTGTTTTTGACCACCCGAAAGATTGATTCCGCGCTCTCCCAGCATGGTCTCAAACCCCTTCGGGAAATCGACAATATTGTTGTAAACGTCGGCTTCTTTTGCTGCCTGTTCGATGAGATGATGATCATCACCGTCAATTCCAAAGCCAATATTGTGGGCTATGGTATCGCTAAACAGGAATACATCCTGGGGTACGTAGCCTAGGTTGGAACGAAGACTGTTCAAGTTCAAATCTTCGATGGGTTTTCCATCCACTCGAATTTCACCGGATGTGGCATCGTAATTTCGGCAAATGAGATTGGCTAAAGTACTCTTTCCAGAGCCCGTCCGCCCAATGATGGCAAGAGTTTGGCCGGGTTCAATGTTAAAAGACACATCTTCAAGCGCCGTAATTCCACTATCGGGATATGTAAAGGTCACTTGGTCGAATTCAATCTTACCATTCACTCCGTGTTCAACAGCATTGGTGTTTACAATCTCAGGCTCTGTGTGTAAGAACTCGTTTATTCTCTTTTGCGAAGCCGCCGCTTGCTGTACCAATGAAGTAACCCATCCTACCGAGGCAAATGGCCAGGTAAGCATGTTGACGTAAATGACAAACTCGGCAATGTTTCCCAGCGTGATTTCGCCGTTGATGGCTTTGATTCCACCAGCGTAAATAGTGATTACGGTGCTCAGCCCGATCAAGAGAATGATGGCTGGCATAAACAGGGCTTCAACCTTCACTAGTGAAAGTGCGTCGATCTTGTAGGTGTTACAGGCATCGGTAAATTTGTCTTGAGTGCTCTTCTGACGATTGTAGGCCTTCAGCACTCGGATCCCCGACAGGGATTCTTGAACCAAGGTAGAAAGATGGGCCTGCTGCTTCTGCACTTTTTCCGATCGTTTATTGATCATACTACTCACATAGTAAATAGAAATGGAAAGGATAGGAAGCGGCAAAAGTACGTAGAGCGTGAGCTCAAGATTTACCCTGACCATCGCGTATATGGCAAGGCAAGAAAGGATAACCAGATTGATGGTATACATGATGGCAGGTCCGAGGTACATTCTCACTTTGCTGACATCTTCACTAATCCGATTCATCAAATCTCCCGTATTGTTCCTTCGGTAAAATGCCAGGCTCAGCTTCTGGTAGTGGTCAAAAACTTCATTTTTCAAGTCGTATTCTATCAATCGCGACATGATGATGATGGTTTGACGGGTGAAAAACAGGAAAATTCCCGAGAAAATGGCGGCTGCGAAATAAACCACAGCGAGCAATATCGAGAGGTTTACCAATGTTTCTGAGAATGGTTGGCCGCTGCCAACACCGAGTACATCATTGGCGCTAAGCCCAAAAAGGTCAAGCACCAACTGAATGGTGTTTGGAATCGCGATATTGAAATTCTCGGTATTTCCTTGATCAAATGCCTCGAGCGATTCCTTCATTAAGTCGAAGGCTTCCTGAATAATTCTCGGGGAGTAAATTTTGAACAAGTTCGTAGCCACGATAAACACCGTTCCTAAAATGATACGGTACTTATATTTCCAGAGATATTTATTTAGATGAGCTAGAGCTCTCATTGAAGATTATTACTTGGATTCGATGGCTCTGAGCCATTAAAAAAGTGTATTTTTGCACCGCTTTTTACCTGCGTGGATGCAAATCTACGTTTAAATTATCATCGATCTCTAAGAACATTTATTTCATGATAAATTCAGAACAAGTTACTGCACCTATTGTTGAGAATGGTCCAATGATGCAGATGGTCCAAATGGATCACGAACAAGTGGTATTTTGTAATGATCAGGCGAGTGGCTTGAAAGCAATTATTGCTGTTCACAACACCGTGCTAGGTCCTAGTTTGGGTGGAACGCGTATGTGGCCATACCAAAACGAAGCGGAAGCGCTGAGAGATGTATTGAGACTCTCTCGTGGAATGACTTTTAAATCTGCCATTTCAGGATTGAACCTAGGTGGTGGAAAGGCCGTGATCATTGGCGATCCGCGAAAAGATAAGTCAGAAGCGCTCATGCGTCGCTTCGGACAATTTGTAGATAGCCTCGGAGGTAAGTATATTACGGCAGAAGACGTGGGAATTTCTACAAGAGATATCGAGTTTGTTGCTGAAGAGACTGAGCACATTGCTGGTCTTCCAGAAAGCCGCGGTGGTGGTGGCGATCCAAGTCCTGTAACGGCCTATGGAGTGTACATGGGTATGAAGGCAGCAGCCAAGAAAGTGTATGGAACCGACTCTCTGAACGGAAAGAAAGTAGTGGTTCAAGGTGTAGGTCACGTTGGATACTATTTGGTACAGCACCTGGTACAAGAAGGAGCCGAAGTTGCAGTGTCGGATATCTTTGAAGATAAAATTAAGGCAGTGGTAGATGATTTTAGCGTGGCAGTTGTCGCGCCTGAAGACATCTACGACTATCCAATGGATATATACGCCCCATGTGCGCTCGGAGCTACGATCAATGATATGACTCTTTCGAAGCTGAAATGTCAAATTATTGCTGGAGCAGCCAACAACCAACTCGAAGACGAGAACAAGCATTCACTGGCGCTAATTGAGAAGGGAATCGTTTACGCCCCTGATTTCTTGATCAATGCAGGTGGAATCATCAACTGCTATTCAGAAGTAATCGGTTACAACCGCGAGGATGCTTACCGAAAGACCGAGTTGATTTATGAAGTAACCCTAGATGTGCTCAATGCTGCTGCAAAGCAGAACGAAGGAGCACATCATGTGGCATTGCAAATGGCGCAAAAGAGAATAGACGCCATGGCAGCCATTCAATCGCGATTCTAAAATTTCCCCAATCCCTGACTATGTTAAACCGTCGGCACTTACGAATTAAAATATTACACGCACTTTACGCATACGAACAGTCGCACGACAGTAACTTGTCTCGTTCTGAAAAGGAGCTCTTTCACAGCATCCAAAAGATGCATGAAATGTATCTCTTCCTCATGCAAGTGATGGTGGAGATCAAAAATGTAGCTGCTCAGAAAATAGAAGAAGGAAAGAAGAAACGACTTCCGACCGAAGAAGACTTGAATCCGAATATGCGCTTTGTGGAGAATAAGCTCATCAAGCAAATTGAAGAGAATCGCAGTTTGAACTCCATGGCTGAAAAGGCCAAGGTCAACTGGATAGGAGAGCAAGAACTCATCAGAAGACTCTACCGCTCACTTATCGAGTCAGACTACTATCAGGATTACATGAACGCTGAAGAGACGGGGTATGAGCAAGACAAAGCGGCGGTGGTTAAGTTGTTTCGCAAACTTGTGATAAACCTTGAACCACTCCAGTATTTCTTCGAAGAAAAGAGCATATTCTGGGTTGATGATCTCGACCTTGCGGCGTCTATGACCATCAAGACTTTTAAGACCTTCGAAGAAGATTCAGATGAGTTTCATCCAATGCTTCCGCTGTGGAAGGATGCCAATGATGAGCAATCTTTTGTGAAAGTTCTCTTTAGAAAAGCCATTGTTCAGAGTGAAGAGCATATGGAACTCCTCAAAAAATATACTGACAACTGGGAAGTCGATCGAATTGCCCTGATGGATATTATCCTGATGAAAATGGCGCTTTCAGAAGCGCGTGAGTTCAAGCAAATTCCAGTGAAGGTTACGCTCAATGAGTACATCGAGATATCGAAGTACTACAGCACGCCTAAGAGTAGTCATTTTATAAATGGAGTCCTCGATAAACTCTTTGCAGAGATGAAAGAAGAGGGCGTAATAAACAAAGTAGGACGTGGGCTTATCAACTAAGAATGTATTTGCAGTTGCATGCTTTGTGGTCGCAATACTTGTTACAGCTTGTACTCAAAAGGAAGCAGATAGAGGTGTAGGAACCGAAGTAATCGATATTCCCGCCAGTTTACACGAAGATAATTCGGGTGAAAAAAAAGCGCAGATTACCTTTGATTACACGGAGCGAAACACTGGGAAAATTGTGCAAGGAGATGTGGTAGATTATGTCTTTCCTTTCACGAATACAGGAGATGCACCGCTCATAATCTCATCAGTAGTAGGTTCTTGCGGATGCACTATTCCCAAAAATTATCCAAAGGGAAAAATACTTCCCGGAGAAGGGGGAGAACTCGAAGTATCCTTCGACAGCGATAACAAGTGGGGCGAGCAAGTTGTGACCATAAATGTTACGACAAATGCCTTACCTTCGCTCACCCAATTAATCATCAGGACTAATATTATAGCTCCTGATAATATGAACACGAATAAATAAGAATAAATGCGCACAGTACTTTTGCAAGCCGCTGGTGGAGGAGATCCAATCATTCAACTACTTTTTTGGGCAGGTATTATCCTGATCTTTTACTTCTTTATGGTTCGCCCACAAATCAAGAAGTCTAAGGAAGCGAAGAAGTTTAGAGAATCTCTTTCAAAAGGTTCTAAAGTAGTTACCATCGGTGGTATCCACGGGAAAATCGTAGAGATACAAGACAAAGTAGTCGTTTTAGATACTGGTGGAACCAAGCTTCGAGTTGAAAAGACTGCAATCTCGTCAGACGGAAGTACCAATGAGCAAGAGCTCACCAATAAAAAGTAAACCATTTGAAATAGGGCTGACTGGAGGAATCGGGTCGGGCAAATCAACGGTGGCCAGGATGTTTGAGATCCTCGGCGTTCCCGTGTTCAATGCAGACTTAGCTGGCCGAGAAGTGCTTGACACCGATCTGGATGTAAAGTCTGCTGTGGTGCAGCTCTTCGGGGCGGAAGTTTATCAGAACGGAAAGGCCGATCGGAAGGCTATTGCGGCCGTGGTATTTTCAGATTCCGAACTAAGAAATAAGCTAAACGGCATCATTCACCCAGCTGTTGGGCGAGCTTATCATCATTGGAGAGATAGGCACTGCGACCTGCCGATGGTGATGAAGGAGTCGGCGCTGGTTTTTGAGACTGGAATTCACGCAAACCTAGACGCCACTGTGTTGGTGACTGCACCCGTTGAAGTTCGCATTGATCGAACCACTTCAAGAGATGGGGTGAAAAGAGCAGATGTCGAAGCTCGAATGGCCGCTCAACTTACCGATGCTGAAAAGATTCCACTAGCCGATTTCATAATTGAAAATCACGGAAGTCAAGCGGTCATTCCGCAGTGTTTGGCGATCCACCAAAAACTACAAGATCGGATTAAATTGAGATGATTTTCTCAATTCGGTCTTTGGCAATAAAGTGCCTGGTGATCATCTCAAGTTCGGGGTGGTGATCGAATTGAATACTGAGTTCTTCCTTGTCAAAACTCCCGTTTAGCGTTTCCCATTCAAACTGTCCAGCAGACCGAACCGCCCCTTCGTCAATCCAGATTCCGGTGCGCTCGCTGGCTGTCATTCCCTCGTCGATTATCAAGCTCGATTGCGATGGAAAAACACCTCTGTACAAGTTTTCAGAAAAGGGTTGGTCGCCGAAATCCAGAAAGTGAATTTGCGTCTTCCCTTTCTGCACAGACTTTGTACGCATCCCAAGTTTGTCGCCAGAGGCGCGCAGGTAGTCAAGCCCTTCATAAAAGCTGCTGAAAGTCATCTCGGGATTCTCAATCTTCTTCCTGCGGTCTAGTACCACTTTCGATAGGCCGTTTTCAAGTTCAATGCTGAGCGCGTAGTGGCTCTTCATCGAGAATCGGCCGTGATTGAATTTAGGACGGTTTGAGAGAACGTCATTGGCTTCCATGAGCTGAGCGAGAAGGCCGCTCCCAGTTATATTGTAGTCGATGCGATATACGCGGTCAATGAGCTCTTTGCTATCCTTTGTTTCATTGGGTGTGAGCTTCTGGCAAATGGCGGTGAGAATCTCAGCACTCCTTTTGGAGTAGATTAACTCATCGGTATGGTCATAAAACCTGAATACACCCGTTTCGTCCGGAATGGATTTGATAAAATCTAAATCGATATACGGACTGCGAATGGGGGCGATGTGATCAATTCCAAACTGGACGTCGAAGAGCCCTTTTTGCTGATTCTTGGAAAGGATTTTCTCAAAGAGTTGCGTTGTAGCCTTCACGTCTTCTTCGGCTCGGTGATGGCCATCGAGCTGTATTCCGAGTTGTTGGCTTATTTTGCCAAGACTGTAAGATGGTAAATCGGGAAAAGCTTTGCGGGCTAGCTGCACCGTGCAGAGCTTTTTGCGCTTGAAGTCTTTCCCTAATTTTCGGAAAGATTCGCGGATGAAACCATAGTCGAAGTTGACATTGTGCGCCACGAAAATCGAGTTCGCACTGAATCGATCAAACTCCTCGGCTACATCTTCAAACTTGGGTGCATCAGCTACCATCTCGTTGCTTATACGAGTAAGGTTAGTGATGAAAGGAGGGATAATCGCTTCGGGGTTGATAAGTGTAGTAAACTTATCAATCACGCGGTTTCCATCGTGCAAGTAAGCCGCAATTTCTGTGATCTTCCCAGTTTTTTGGCTTCCCCCAGTGGTTTCAATATCTACAATGCAGTAATTCAAAATGCGATCACAATATTAACCATTCTAAATAGGCTTTGGTTATCTGGTGCCCGGCTTTTTTCCGTTCTTTGCTCCATGATTAGCGGATTATTTACCTGGATTTGTGTGCAGTGGTTTAAGCTGTCTGGATGGACTATTCCAAAAAACATCCCTAAGGAGCTCAGAACCTATGTGATGGCCGTAGCTCCGCACACAAGTAATGTCGATTTTTTTGTAGGTGTTGCAGCTCGAAAAATTATGAAGCTCGATGTGAAGTTTATGGCAAAGAAGGAACTGTTCAAGTTTCCAGTAAGAAGATTGCTACTTAATCTCGGTGGATATCCAGTAGACCGCTCTGGTAACCGCAAGACGTCAATGGTTGATTATATTGTAAATATTTTTGAAAAAACAGAGCCATTTGCCATGTGTGTGGCCCCCGAAGGAACTCGGAGTAAAGTAGATAGTTTAAAAACGGGATTCTACCATATTGCACTCAAAGCTGGAGTGCCAATCGTATTAGTCGGCTTTGATTATCAGAAGAAAACGATTGAAGTGGCCGATGCGTTTTTACCTTCAGGTGACATTGAAAAAGACATGGTGAGTATGTTCAAATTTTTCTCATCCATAACTCCGAAGGTGCCCGAAAACTTTGGTTTGTCACTTTCAAAAACCCTTTAAAAACGGGGTTTCAAATCAATTGGTGTTAATTTAACATTAACTCAAAATTTATTAACAGCCGAATACTTTTCAACAAGGATTTGCAAGTAAGTTTCATTTACATAAATTTAATCCGAGCTTAAGAATTTCTTAACGACTCAGCGAGATGGAAGGTAGCCGAAGTATTCATTTCCATTTCGTGCCGAGTAAAACTTTTTAACCCATTTAGTACTCATGGATAGATACGACAACCTGATTCTTGAAATCATTAAAAAACACAAAGAAGAAAGTATTGACCGCGAGAAAATTAGATTGAGAAAGTTAGAGAAGACATTTTGGAAGGCTGTAGAAACTGATGGAGAGTTGAGTATTGGACAAGGAAGAATCGGAGAGCGTATTACGAACTTGTATTTGAATGGTCTGATAGAGAATAAGAATGGCTATGGTTTGACCCGAAAGGGGAGAGCCCAACTTCAGTTTGTGCATCCAGCGATGTAATCTAGCACCGTATTTTCAGTATTATTTTCAAGGAGCTTCGGCTCCTTTTCCTTTTGCCTAAAATGGGGTTATCAACCTTTGTGGAAAAGTCGTGTTGAAACGTAGTTAACAACCAAACGGAGTATTTTTGAAATTACCTATCCATACTTCGTAAATTAGTGTCAGTCAATCGGGTAGGTCAAAGCTGCTGAACGAAGCAAGCGTTTCCACATTCGAAATGTCTCTACGGAGAAAATTTAGCGTGTATCACCAAGCGGAAGGAGCTTGACTTGTCAAGTTTGAAATGGATTTCCACAGACCGATTTTGGTGACCAGATTAAATCTGTGAAGAATAGTCTGGTGTGCACCAGTTTTGATTGAAACACAGAATTGGGATATCAGCAATGAAATCTCAAAAGTGAAAGCAGCGTTTCTTTGAAGCACAAGCGAAGATCAAAATTGATGTGGTAATGGCTACTTGTTCGCTAAGGCAGAGTAGTTGACCGAAGGTTGACCTTATTTGAAGTGCTATGGCAGTTCAAGTAAAAAGGCGGAGTCTATGTGAAAACATAATTCCGCCTTTCTTTTTTCAATTCCAGACCATTTCGCCGTCAACTTTTTTATGTGAATAAGTGAATTCGATTTCACCCATTCGATGGTTTTAGCCCCTAACTTTATGAGGACTAAATCAATCAGATGGCGAAAAAATCAAGTTCCAAGAAGGCCAAAGTGCAGAAGATTTTTGTGCTCGACACCAGTGTAATTCTCTACGATAGCAACGCAATCAAGAACTTTGAAGAACACGATATTGCGATTCCCATTCAGGTTTTGGAAGAGCTGGATGACTTCAAGAAGGGAAATGAAACAGTCAATTTTGAAGCTCGGGAGTTCATCCGTTTTGTGGATGGTATTTCGAAAGAAAAACTCATAAACGACTGGGTTCCACTCAATGGAAAGAATACGGGAAACTTTAAGGTGGTGTTGCACGCACAAGGTTCAGCACTCAATCCAGAGCGGGTCTTTGGCGATAGCAAATACGACAACAAAATATTGAACTGTGCCGTTCAGCTCCAAGATGATCACTCCGACAAGAAGGTCATTCTCGTCACAAAGGATATTTGTCTTCGCTTGAAAGCTAAGGCTTTAAACATAACGGCTGAAGATTATGAAACGGGTAAGGTAAAAGATGTCAGATCAATCGACGAAGGCAAAACGGAGAGTCGTGCGAGTGAAGAGTTGATTGACGAACTTTTTGCCACTGGTGTTGGCGATCCAAAAAAGCTCAAGCAAAAGAGTATTAATGCCAATCAGAATTTTATTCTGAAGTTTCGAAAGAAGTCTGTCTTGGCCCGATTCAATAAAGAAGACAACCTTCTGGAGCGCATTCACGATCAAACCGTGTATGGTGTGAAAGCACTCAACGCTGAGCAAAGTTTTGCCCTCCACGCCTTGATGGATCCATCCATCAAGTTGGTGACGATTCAAGGTATGGCTGGGACGGGAAAAACCTTATTGGCTATTGCTTCGGCAATAGAACAACGCACGAATTATCGTCAGATTTTCGTTTCAAGACCAGTGATACCATTGAGCAATAGAGATCTGGGCTACCTGCCTGGCGATGTGAAGTCAAAGCTTGACCCCTATATGCAGCCCCTTTGGGACAATATGGCTTATATCAAAAATCAATTTGCTCCAACCGATAAGAACTACAAGCGGATAGAAACGATGATTGAGACGGAGAAAATTGCCATTTCACCGCTTGCCTACATAAGGGGGCGGAGTTTGGTAAAAATCTTCTTCATTATCGATGAAGCGCAAAACTTGACCCCACACGAAGTGAAAACGATCATTTCGCGTGCAGGTGACGACACTAAAATTGTCTTGACCGGTGACATCCATCAAATCGATACGCCGTATCTTGACGCCCAAAGTAATGGCCTTTCATACTTGATCGATCGCGTAAAAGATCATCCAATAGCGGCTCACATCAATTTGCAAAAAGGTGAGCGCTCTGAATTGGCCAATGTTGCAAATCAATATTTATAGAATGAGAATATCAGAATTAGTATTAGCCGGAACTGTATTATTTTTGGCGGCCTGTGGTGGGCAGGAATCCAGCAATAACATGAATACAATGGAAGATCTGGCTCCAACCCCCGACCAAATTGAAGAACCCAAAGTACTACCAATGGAATACGTAACAATTGAAACCAGCATGGGAAACATCTCCCTTGAGTTGGATCCGAATGCAGCACCGATTACAGTTGAAAATTTTCTATCCTATGTGGATCAAGGATTCTATGACGGAACCATCTTTCACAGAGTGATATCCAACTTTATGATTCAAGGTGGGGGAATGACCCCAGATGGAGGGCGTAAGGAAACGAGTGCCCCAATCATTTTGGAATCTGATAATGGATTGAGCAATAGCCAGGGAACCATAGCCATGGCTAGAACCAATGCGCCAAATAGCGCTACAGCTCAGTTTTTTATCAATGTCACAGATAATGATTTCCTAAATTTTGCACCAAATAATCCGGGATACGCCGTATTCGGAAAGGTGGTGTCTGGAATGGATGTCGTAAACGAAATACGCCAAGTAGAAACGGGTGTTTTTCAAGGAATGAGAGACTGGCCAGTTGAGACAGTTGAGATCATTTCAGTAAAACGAGATTCTTGATGAGAATAAAGCATGTTTTGACAGCCTGGGCCTTTGTGCTCGGGCTGTTTTCTTTCGGGCAAGTCGGTCAGACTTTTCCGAATGTGGAAACTGAAATGGTAAGCGGAAAAGGGGTGAAGCTTCCTGAAGCTTTTGCTGGAAAGTATGCCATCATTGGAATTGGTACGAGCAAAAAGGCCGAAGAAGAGCTACGAACCTGGCAAAGCCCGATTTACAACAAGTTTATCGCGAAGACGGGAATGATGGATGACCTATATGATGTGCAGGTTTGCTTTTTGCCACTATTTACTGGTGCTGCGAAAGCCGCGAAACCCAAAGTGATTAAAAAGCTCAAAGAGAATAATGAGTCACTCGTGATTGACAACGTTTATATCTATTCTGGAAGCCGAGAGCCTTTTGAGCCCATTGGGGTGGAAGACAAATCTGAGCCTTATTTCTATTTGATAGATGGAAGCGGAAAAATTGTTTGGTCGGCTGAAGGCCGGTTTAGGCAATCGTACTTCGATCAAATAGAATCCATACTTACGAAATAAAAAAAAGGGGCTCAAGCCCCTTTTTTTAGTTTGGTATCACCACTGCGTTTGGAAATTTTTCTTTCCAAAATTCAAGTTTAGCCATATCGCGAATCGTGATTATTGTCTTACTGTCAAGACGAACTTTAATTTTTGGTTTAAGTTCTTTGACAGGTTGGTTTTTTTTAGTTCTTCCCATAATTTTTAGGTCTTTACGGTTGTTAACGAGGTCGCCCAGTACTTGTTGCGCCTTAATCTATCGTTTAACAAATTTTGACGTTAACTTGTTTTGGGCGGAGCGACTTTCGCTCCAAAATTTGGTTAGAATGTGAGAAATTATTGTCTCAAATTCGGGTTAACGTGCTTCAATGCCCAATTACCAGATGTAATACACAGAAGAAGTCCGATACCCTAATGGAAATATACCAATTAGTATCTAATTTCTCCTATGTTCTTGATTATTATTTTGTTTCGGAAAAATTAATTGAAACAGAATTCACGCAATACCGCAATCCCGTTGCTGTTGGACCATCGTTAAAAACATGGCCAAGATGACCGCCACAAGTGCCACAACATATCTCAGTGCGAATCATTCCATGGCTTTTATCGAGATGGTGACTTATTGCGTCCTTCGAAATTTGATCGTCGAAACTCGGCCAGCCACAACCAGAGTCAAATTTAGTTTCCGACTTGAAAAGGGGAGTTCCACAAGCTCTACAAGAATAAACTCCATCCGCGAAATGTAAATTGTACTCACCTGAGAATGGACGCTCTGTTCCTTTCTCACGCAAGATGCGATACTCTTCGTCTGTGAGCTGTGCTTTCCACTCAGCCTCTGATTTTTCCACTTTTTGATCTGACATAAAGCTCTAACGCTTTTTGTTAGGCTTTCGTTTTCCTTTGTGCCACTTTTTCCGCCCGCCTGAACTTCGTCCACCTGAGTTGGACTTCTTTCCCGGATTGTACTCGAAACTCTCGCCAATCTCTGGCGGAACGCTTAGCTTCTTTACTTCTGTTTCGATGAGTGATTCAATTCGGCCAAATTTCCGCTGATCGTCGGGGGTGATAAAGGTGATAGCCATACCCGTATTGTCGGCTCGGGCGGTACGGCCTACGCGGTGTACATAGTCTTCTGCTTCATCGGGCACGTCGTAGTTTATGACCAACTGAAGTTCTTTGATGTCTATTCCGCGAGCGAGAATATCGGTCGCCACAAGTACTTGTACCTTGCGGTTTCTGAAATTACGCATCACTTCTTCGCGTTCGTCTTGAGCCAGATCAGAGTGCATTTCTTCGATGTGAAGATCCAGTTTTCTCAGCTTTCGCGCTATGTGTTTCACATTGCGCTTGGTTCGCGAAAACACGATAATCCTATCGAGATTGGGCTTGTTGAGCAGGTGTGCGATTAAAGCTTCTTTGGCTGGCTCGTGTACGAGGTAAGCCACTTGGAGCACCCCAGCAGCAGGCTTAGAAACCGATAGACTGACCTCCTTCGGGTCTTTCAAAATCTGCTTGGCCAGCTGTCTGATTTTCGGTGGCATGGTAGCTGAGAACATCAGGTTCTGCCGTTCTTTCGGTAGAAATGACACTATTCGCATCAAATCTTCAAAGAACCCCATGTCCAGCATTCGATCGGCTTCATCGAGAATCAGAAACTTTAAGCCATCCAGCTTAACGTACCCCATATTGAGATGCGAAATCAGTTTACCCGGTGTAGCGATTACAAAGTCGGTTCCCATACTTAGGGCCTTTTTTTGCTGCTCAAAATTGGAACCATCTCCACCTCCGTACAAGGCGAAGGAACTGACATTGGTGAAGTAAGATAGTCCTTCCAAGCTTTGGTCTATCTGCAAAGCAAGCTCTCTTGTAGGTACTACTACTAAGGCACCGATCGATTCAACCTCGTTTCGCGTCCGCATCAATTCGTGAATGACCGGAAGCAAAAAGGCCGCTGTTTTTCCAGTACCTGTTTGAGCACAAGCAATCAGGTCGTTGTGTTCAAGAATAATAGGTAGTGCTTTTTCTTGGATAGGAGTGGCATTTTCGAATCCCATGGCGTCCAAGCCTTCAAGGAGTTCTTCGTTTAGCCCAAATGATGCAAACTTCACACGTGTCTTGTTTCTATGCCTGCAAGGTATAATAAAACCCCAAATTAATTGGTCAAAGCGCAGTACGATATTAACTTTGGCGACTCTTGATTAAAAGCATTCCTGCTAATTATGATCGTACTTCTCTCGCCAGCTAAGTCATTGGATTTCGAAACGGATCACAACCTTGTAGATACAACGAAGGGTTTGTTTCTGAATGATGCTGAATATTTGGTTAAGAAGCTAGAGAAAAAGTCGGCGAGACAGCTGAAGAAAATGATGGGGATCAGCGATGAACTGGCCGAGTTGAACTGGGAGCGCTATCAAACCTGGACGCCCAACATTACTCCAGAAAATGGAAAGCCTGCGGCATTTGCCTTCAACGGAGATGTTTATCAGGGACTTGAAATTTCGTCCTTTACTCAAGACGATTTGGCGTTTGCCCAAGAGCATATCCGAATCTTGTCGGGGCTTTACGGCGTTTTACGTCCACTTGATTTAATGTTGCCTTACCGCTTGGAGATGGGGACTTCATGGGCAGTGACCCCTGCAAAGAACAATTTGTACAAATATTGGCAGAAGAAGCTGACAGAATGCATTCAGGCAGAGCTGAACCGAACTGGAGCAAAGTTTGTGCTCAACCTCGCTTCTCAGGAGTATGCCAAGGCTGTGCAGTTGAAGAAATTGAATGTGCCAGTAGTAACTCCCGACTTTAAAGAAGAAAAAGGTGGGGAGTACAAGATGATAAGCTTCTTTGCCAAAAAGGCTAGGGGCCTAATGGCTCGATACGCCACCCAAAATAGAGTGACTGAAATAGACCAACTGAAAGACTTTGATCTGGATGGTTACAGTTTGAATTTGGCTCTCTCTGATTTGGAAAACAACAAATGGATATACACTCGAAAATCAAAATAGATCTATGAAAATCAACATGAAGAACTTCGTGCTCTTTGCAGGTGTCCTATGTTTAATGGGGTCTGCAGCATGTGCTCAGAAGAACAAAAAAAACAAAGGCAACGCCGATGAGATGGTTTCTCAAATGGACTCCATTTCTTATGTCTTTGGAGCTAGCCTAGGGATGAATATCCGCCAATCTGGTATTGAAGGAGTTAGCTTGGAGCAAATTTACCAAGGAGTACAAGATGCGTTGGAAGGAGACTCGTCTATGGCCATCAGCATCGATGAAGGAAACATGCTTGTGCGTGCATACATGACCGAACTTCAAGCGAAGAAAGCAGAAGAAGCCGTTGCCAAAGCCGAGGCCTACATGGCGGAAAAAGCAGAAAGTGGAAATCTCCAATCTACTGAGAGCGGCATCCTTTACGAAGTGGTAACCGAAGGTACGGGAGCAAAGCCTTTGGCATCTGACAAAGTGAAGGTACACTACGAAGGAACTACTACGGATGGTAAAGTATTCGACAGCAGTTACGAGCGCGGAACACCTGCTGAATTTCCATTGACACGTGTTATTCCAGGTTGGACTGAAACGCTTCAACTTATGCCTGTTGGTAGTACTTGGATTGTGACCATTCCACCTGCGTTAGCATACGGCGAGCGTGGAAGCCCTCC
The DNA here is from genome assembly GCA_030427905.1 of Bacteroidia bacterium. Classification (GTDB taxonomy): domain Bacteria; phylum Bacteroidota; class Bacteroidia; order Flavobacteriales_D; family Cryomorphaceae; genus CBDDKU01. Next base: position 25,256 of record JAUICL010000005.1, on the reverse strand, counting down.
CAACATTGGACCAAACGAAGTACTTATTTTTAAAATCGAGTTGATCGATATTACTACAGGTCAGTAAGAAATGATTCTGTTCGAAAATTTGAATTTTTTGCTTTCAGAAAGGGGCTCTTTGCCCCTTTCGAAGGCTTCGTACGATGCTCTAAGCCCCGATCAGGTCTGGGATCTGGTGGAGCAATTGCACGTTCCTTTCGAAATTCTCAACACCGTTGATCTTGCCAAGCGACATGCCCTAATCAAAAAGGCTGAGATCAAATTGATCGTGCTGGACGTGGATGGTGTCTTTACCGACGGTGGGATGTTTTACACATCGGATGGGGAAGAGCTTAAGAAGTTTAATGTCAAAGACGGCATGGCCATCGTAAAGACGATAGCCAACGGAATGGAGTTTGGAATTATCAGTGCCGCTTCTCGAAATGAAGTGGTTAAAAAGCGCGCCGCTGTTTTGGGCATTCAGAATGTATACGTTGGCAAGCAACCAAAAATTGAAATTCTTGAGTCTTGGCTCTACCAGAAAGGACTGGGTTTTGAAAACGTGGCCTACATAGGCGATGATGTAAACGACACCGCTATTTTAGGCCGTGTAGGAATTGGTGCGGCACCCGCAGATGCAACAACTGCCGCTAAAAAAGCAGCCGATGTAGTTCTAACGAAGAAGGGAGGAGAAGGTTGTATTCGCGAGTTTATCGAGAATTTCATCGCTCCAATTTCTTAAGAAATGCTTCACATTGCGTTCAGAATTTTCTGATTAACTTTGTACCAGCAAGCATCATCGATGTGGTCACTGCCTCTCGACTGGATGATGGTGTTTTGCTTTGTTTTTAAAACGTACAGCTTGATATAGATCCCTGCAAGGGGATTTTTTATTTCTTACCTATAGCTGCTTTCTTCTCTTCCAGCGCCTTTTGGTTTTTGGCTAAAGCTTCAAGTTTCTGAGAAATCATCGCTTCATGAGCTGCGATTTGATCTTGCTTCTTTTGAAGATTCAATCGCAATTTGGCCGCTTTTGACTCAAATTCTTTCATTTCCTTTTCAAGGGTCTTTGGTTCGATGCCCTTCATTTCCGACTCTATAGTCTCAACTTGTTTGGCGAGGTTTTCTACTTCTATTTCAAGCGCCGTCCGCTGCTTGATATGCTCTTCCTTAGCTTTAGATGATTTCTGCGCATTTGCCTTTTTGGCGTTTATTTGTTTGTCGTGAGCTTTGTGCTCTTTCTCGAGTGCTTTTAATTCCTTCTCGTGAATGGCTTTTTCGGCTTCGCTTAGATTAGACTCGGCTTCCTTTTTGGCTGAAATTTGAGCTCCCAATTCACTTTGCTTTTTGACCAATTCGTGCTGCTCCATTTCAATCTTGGCACTTGTTTCATTCTCGGCTTCAATCGCCTTCTCGAGTTTGCTCATCTCTTTCTCAATGTCCTTGAGTTGCTTGGCCAAATTCTTTTTTTCTTCTTCTTTCAAAGCGTGCTCACCACTATTAAAGGCCTTCTTCTTTGTTTCGTACATCTCTTCAGCTTGGCTCAGCTGTGCGCTGACTTCTGCGATTTCTTCTTGAATCTTGTCGTTTTCTTTTCGAAGGTCTTCAAGCTCTTTCTCTTCTTGGGAAATCATCTTGTTCAACTCTTTGATCTCCATCTTTATTGTCGATTTCGACGTATTGTCTTGTGCAAACGAGATAACGGGTAGAGCTACTATTGCACAGGCTATGATTGCTTTTCTCATGGTCTTTGGTTTAAATTTCTTGAACTAAAGATAAAAGTTCTTTCTCCAATTCACTGTTTTTATTCAAGGCGTACCACTTGTGCACGACGGCTGAAAATTCGGCGTAAGGAATGGCTGCGTTTCCTTTGGCTTTATTCTCCATCACTATGGTCTGAAGTTGTGCTGGCCTAGGACCCCAAGTACCGATTACATCGCCAGTGCTACTATCACACATAATGAGTTTTGGGATAGATCGCGAACCATTCGTTAGAAATGAATCCATCAAGTCTAAGTTTTCATCCCTCAGAACACACTTCAGCTCTATACTGCCTGTAGCCGCTGCGAGCTTAGCAATATAGGGTAGGTTTTGCGCCGCGTCACCGCACCATGATTCAGTAAGACAGATCCAAACCATTTTGGGCTTGGTCTTGAATTGTTCAACCACTTCATCGCTGAGTTTAGCTGTTTTATTCCATCGCTTCATTCGTTGAAAATTGAGCCGGGTGTATTCTACCATGCTCTCACTTTGATCTTGACCTGTAGTTTTTCCAGCATCCACGAGCTTTTTAGTTAGCTCGAAATAGGCTTCGTAGGTCATTTTGTTCTTGATTGTAAAATCTTTAAGATTTTTCATACTGTATGCACTAATTTTGACAGTCTAGAGTTTTTATAAAATGTGGTGGATTTCTTGTGTCGTATTCGCTTATCTACTTGTTTGTCTGGGCTATAGTTTGCTCCAGGAACGCTTGATATTCGTGGCAGGGCGGAAGCTTAAGCGCGATGCAAAGATAGGACTCGATGCTGAGTTTGAAGAAGAATTTCTTCAGGTTAATTTTGGAGGTGAAATCCACTATATCCACATTAAAACTCCACATCCCAAAGGCGCGATACTTTACTTTCATGGAAATACGGGAAATGTAAATCGGTGGGGGGAAATAGCCAAACCATTGACCCGATTTGGTATGGACGTATATCTGCCTGATTACCGTGGTTATGGAAAAAGTACGGGTGAGCGAAGTCAGGAAATTCTCTTCGCCGATGCTGTGGCCATGTTTGATAAATTGGCAGAGACCATTGACCCAGAGCTGATTTTCGTTTATGGTCGTTCGCTTGGGAGTGCCTTTGCCACCCATGTAGGTTCGTGTAGATCTTGTGCCGGTGTCGTACTAGAAACACCATTTAGCAATATGCTTGACGTGGCGTACCATCATTCGCTTCACTTGGTTCCGATGAAGTGGTTGCTTCGTTATCCGTTGAGAAATGATTTGAAAATTAAGTTGGTTGAGTCTCCAGTACTTATGATTCACGGTACAAAAGATCGGTTGGTTCCTTATAAATGCAGCCGCGCATTGTACCGACAGGCCGAAATGAGCGGTAATGTGAGCTTCTTAACCATTCCAGGTGGCGGCCATGGCAATCTCGCTGATTTTCCTGAAATGGAGCGAGAATTGGCTCAGTTTTTCTCTAAAAACTTAAGAAAGTAAGGCAAGCTCGAAACTTAACTACCACCTTCGATCTCTAGATTTCCTGAGTATCTTTGTCCGACAAAACACGATGTATGAAAATTGGAATGGTCTTGTACCCCACTTTTGGTGGAAGCGGTGTTGTAGCTACAGAATTGGGTAAGGCCCTGGCGGCCAAAGGACATGAAATACACTTCATTACCTACAACCAACCTGTGCGTTTAGGATCGTTCACAAGCAATCTTTTTTATCACGAAGTGAACGTTTCAGAGTACCCACTTTTCGACTACCCACCTTACGAAACGGTGCTGGCTAGCAAGCTGGTAGATGTTGTTAAATTCGAAAAGCTCGACCTTCTCCATGTTCATTACGCCATTCCACACGCATCGGCAGCATACATGGCCAAGCAAATTTTGGCCGATCAAGGCATTGATATTCCTTTTATCACGACACTCCACGGGACGGATATCACGCTAGTGGGAAAAGATGCGAGTTTTGAGCCGACCATTACTTTTGCGATTAACCACAGCGATGCCGTTACCACTGTTTCGGAAAGCCTGAAGCGCGATACATTCGAACATTTCGATATCAAGCGCGAGATCGACGTGATTCCCAATTTTATCTGCCCTTCGCACTACGTGCTGAAGCCCGAAAAGGATTTTAGAAATTCCTTTGCACCAACTGGTGAACGAATCATAACGCACATCAGTAATTTCAGAGCTGTAAAGCGCGTCACAGATGTGGTTGAAATTTTCAAGAAGATCTTAGATAAAATGCCAGCTAAGTTGATTTTGGTCGGTGATGGTCCCGAACGCCAAAAGGTAGAGCAGCTTTGCCGTGAGCTCGGTACTTGTGGCGATACACACATTATTGGAAAACTGAAGAAGCCTGAAGAAGTACTCGCCATATCTGATTTGTTTATCCTTCCATCTGAAGCTGAAAGTTTTGGCCTTGCCGCTCTGGAAGCTATGGCCTCAGGTGTACCAGTAATTTCTACCAACACAGGTGGACTACCCGAAGTGAATAAAAATGGGATTTCTGGTTTCACGCATGAAGTGGGCGATGTAGAAGCAATGGCTAAATCGGCGGTGGAAATACTTGAAGACGATGATGAATTGACTCGCTTTAGAGCGCAATCTCGCAAGCAGGCTGAAAAATTCAATATCGATTTGATTCTACCAATGTATATCAATCTGTACAAAAGAGTGATAGAAGGTGTTAACTCTAAAAAGGTGTTGGCCTAGTATGTCGGTTAAATTGATTAGCGAAAAGGTGAGTTACCAGTCAACTCCCCAAGCTTTGAGTTTTGTGATCCTCGGGAAAATTGAGCGATGGAAGGAGTCACTTTTGGTGGCTTGGTGTGTTGCTTGGGTTTTTTGTGGAGGCATCGTGATTTCGGAGTATCTAGCTTCTACAGTGAGAGAATCGCGTATGATGTATGTGATCTTTCTCATTTTTTGGGCCTATTTTCTTTGGCGAGTGGGCCGTGTTACCCTTTTTAGACGTGGTGGAAATGAGTTGATTCGAATCGAAGGTGGGGAGCTCACACTCAAACGGAGCATTTTCACTTTCGGGAAGTCAAAGTCGTATTATCTCGAAAACATCGAAGGCCTTCGAATTATCGAACTCGACAAGAAAAGCATTGCTTATACCTATGAGAATACTTGGTGGGTGATGGGAGGGGAGCGCATCGGGTTTGACTATCAGGGCAGGTTTGTCAAATTTGGAATGCAGTTGTCACCCAAAGAGACCAAACAAGTATTTGAACTCTTGAGGAGACGACTTAACTCCGATCTAAAAAAGTCTTCGTAAACGCTAGTTCTGAAAGGGAAGAGCAAGTACGACCATCGATCTTCTCTTCGAGCAATAATTCCCGACTCGCATCAGAAGCGAGCACAAGTTTTAGATCCTTTACTTCTCCGTAGGGTATGCCTTTCGAGTCAAAAGCTTCGAATAGTTTTTGATGGTCAAAAGTCTGGGTCCTTTCTTGAATCTGCTGAGCCATCAAGTTTCGATTGCTCAGCCTCAAGTCATTTGATCCGAATTGAGTCGTATTTTCAAGGCCAATTGTACTTACCAGTTCATTCCACATTTTATCACTACCAATAGCAAGGACGAAGCGAATACCGTCTTTTGTTGTGAACCAATCTCCGTAGGGCGCGATGTTAGGGTGCGTGGTTTCAATTGGTTCTGGAGTGAAATCGTTCATTAAGACATTGGTAGCTTGATTGGCTAGGGATGCGAGAGATGCCTGCTCGAGATTGCATTCAAAATAAGATCCCTGTCCCGTTTTAAGCTTTTTAATCATGGCGAGAAGGAAGGCTTCTTTCATTTGGTGTCCTGCCAAAATGTCGATCAAAGCTACGGGCAATTTTGCTGGAGCATCCTTCGACCCAGTCATTGAAATCCAACCTGTTTCGGCTTGCAGTACCACATCAAAAGCTGGTCTATCTTCGTGCTTGAATCCCTTCAAGACGCCCATGATTACTTTGGGGTTGAGCAGTGCAATATCATCGTAGCTCAATCCCCATTTCTCAGCTACACGGTCCTGATAGTTCGAAATGACGAGATCGGCTTTGGCGAGATACGAGTCTAGTATGGTGCGATCTTCAGGGGAACTTAAATCGATAAACTCAACTTGCTTTCCAAAATTTACAGACGCGTAATACGCCGATGGACCGCTGATTTCTTCACCGGGAATTCGCCAATTTCGGGTGACATCGCCACCAGAGCGCTTATTCTCGATTTTGATCACTTTAGCTCCTAACTCCGCAAAGAATTTACCAACGCTAGGGCCAGCCAATACGCTTGCCAGCTCTACAACATATAAATCTTTAAAGAATTCTTGGGCCATCTAGTGCCTTAGGCTACAGCCTTGCGTTGCTTTACGGGCTTCTCTTTGCGCTTGTAAGTCTTTTTGGGCATTGTGCCGATGATCACATCCCACAGTGGGCTAGACACCCCAAAGGCTACTGTATCATCTTTGTAGTGGTGAATACTGTGATTAATCCACAGAACATTCAACTTGTTTTTTGGTGGGCGGAAGGCATGGATAGCGTAGTGCACAAACAAGTAAAGTGAATAGCCAATAATAAACCCAGGCAAAAAGGTGAAAACGAAATCACCAAGTATGAATTTGAAAACAAAGAACAAGACAGTCAGAATCATTACCGCTGCAGCCGGGGGCATAGCTAGCCTTGTTTTGTCTCTCGGGTATTCGTGGTGAACTCCGTGAAAGGTGTACTGGATGCGCTCTTTGACCTTATTGGTAGGAAGCATGTGAAAAATGCGCTTGTGCATGAAGTATTCGAACCATGTCCAAAATACGAGCCCGATGAAAAAGATGCCTATACCTTCACCAACGCCCGTGAGGTTATTGCTAAAGTTGTGGTAAAGCATCCATGCAGATCCAATAAAATATATAGTCAAAGGCACCGCAATGTGTGTGCGTGCGAGCTTTTCGAGTATGGGGTTCTTAAATAATGCAGTTGTTCCTTGTTCCTTGGGAGTGTGTTGCATTGATTTGAAGTTGCGTTAGATTATTGAGCAAAGATAAGCCTTGCAGATAATTCAGACTAACCCGAATAGGGTATTTTATCACAATTTTTATCAACCTACGACCTAATTTGAGTCGAGTAATAATTTCACTGCATTTAATTCAGATAAATCATTACTTTTGCCAGCCCAAAGCCCAGGTGGTGAAATTGGTAGACACGCTATCTTGAGGGGGTAGTGAGCTACGCTCGTGCTGGTTCGAATCCAGTCCTGGGCACCATATTTAAGTTAAAGCTCTTCGATTCAGTTCGTTGAGCTTTTTTTATTTTTCGGTAATTGCGGACTGGATGAGAAGCCTGTCCTGAGCAAGTGCCATTTCTAGGGTATCATATTGGCACGAGTCGAAGGGAATCCAGTCCTGGGCACCATAATTAAGTTAAAGCTCTTCGATTCAGTTCGTTGAGCTTTTTTTATTTTTCGGTAATTGCGGACTGGATGAGAAGCCTGTCCTGAGCAAGTGCCATTTCTAGGGTATCTCATTGGCACGTGTCGAAGGGAATCCAGTCCTGGGCACCAGAACTAAATTAAAGCTCTTCGATTCAGTTCGTTGAGCTTTTTTCACTTCTGCTCATTTAGATTCCACGAATAATCCATGTAGCCGATTTTGGCATCTGGAGCGACTTTCACCTTGGTGTACTGACCCACATAGGCTTGGATACTGGAACTATTCTGCAAGAAGTCCGCCTTGTACCAGGATAGAAGTTTGGACAAGGTTAGGCGGTCCGTACTGATTTCGTTTTTGTAAGGATTATTGAAAAAGTCGAAGGCCTGTTCTTCGAGTTGGCTTTCTAGTCGCTCGCTTGAGTAGGCTTCATTTCTCAGTTTGGGGCAGGAAGCAGCCGCACACACCAAGGCGAAATGAATTCTAGGTTCATCAAAACGCTTGCGAATAATGTTGTGCTCTATGTCGTTTAAGTCGAAATATTCATCACCAATCCGTATGAATTCAATGTCCCAAGGGGAATTTACACGCGGGATAAATCCGCCGATATCTTTGATAGACTCAACGGGGTAATGACGTATGATTAGTTGAATTGTAAATGCGTTGTACGCATTGATCCAATATGCCAGCTGGTCTTCTTTTGACCACTTTTCTTGATTGGGTATAGTATTGCTCAGCTGATCGAGATAGCCATTGAGCTTTGCGCTGTCGGCTATGAATCCTTTGTAATTCACCAATCCGTTGGCATCGACATGGGTTCTCAACAGGTCATCCCACAGCTGGTGCTCAATGGGATTGCTATTTGATTCGGGAAGATGAACGCCGCTACAAGCTTCAAATACAATGAAAAGTGAAAAGCATAGTACGAGCCTTAATTTGGGAAGCATGTTGAGCGTTTTAAGTCTTTTTCAAATTTACCACGAATCGGCATGAACTAGAAATTATTCCCGGTTCATGTCTTTTATGCGACAAAAAAAAAGGCCGAGTGATTACCCGGCCTTTCAATAGTCCATCTTTTCGATTTACATATCTTCTTTCTTCTCACAAGGATAGTATACTTCCGTAACCCATTTGGCTGGATCGGGCTCTTGTCCTGGATCAGTTACGTACGATTCCCATGGGCTGCCCGTAAGTTCATACCCATTCGCTTGGGCAAATTCGTGGATGTATTCATGGGCTATTCCCGATCCTTCGTAAGGGCCAAGGTACTCACATCTTAGCGCAGGACCCTGGTAAGAAAGGCCCTTCTTGATCTCGTCTGTGGCAGACTTTTCACTCACACAAGGGATAGAAACAGCTATATCGGCCATCTCATCCTCTTCATCCCACGTGTGGATAATCGCAAATGGCGCTCCAGTCATATTTTGTGCATCATCGCCCAAGTAGCCCATGATTTTGCCGTAGCGCGTCCCAAAAAACTCGGAATTCATATCAGCCCAACTCACCTTGTCTTGGATGAAATAGTAAGGTTGTCCAGTTACATCAACGTATTCGGCCATCAATTCTTGTTCAGGTATTTCGATATCGGCCTGCATTGAAGAAGCGGCCTTTTGCTCAGACACGTTCTTCAAATTTTCTAGTCCTGTTTCAAGATCTTCAGACATGGCTTCGTCCATTTCTTCCTGGCCCATCCAGAACATAAAACCGGGCAGCTCACCAGCGATACTCCATACGGCTTTTGTCTTTCCGCCAGACTCTTCAAACTCCCAAACCACCACGGAACTCGATTCCCAGGGCTCTGTGAAGGCTAGATCACTTTTGATGTATGTGTGGGGAGTTGCTTCTGTAATCGTTAGAACTCCAGTTCCCACTTCTTCGTTTCCGCTCCATTTGTAAATTGCTCCAACGCCAGACTCAGGCCCTTCGTAGGTTTTAGTCATCTCAGGATCTTTAGCCTCCCAAGGCGACCAAGCCAAGCGATTTTTATGATCGTCGATTTGAGTATAAACGACTTTAGCAGGAGCATTTATTTCGATTTCTCGTTTTACTTCATATTCTGTGGGGCTACAAGAAACGAGAAGAACGGCAGCACCAGCAAGGGTCAAAATTGATTTCATACGGGTTAGTTTAATGGTTGATTGAGCCTAAAGTAATCAAATGTAATTAATTGGTCTCTCCAGCACTAAATGATTGCTCGATGTGCTGGTGGTTTTCAGATCCTTCATCAAAGTCAATAAACCTGACTTCTTTGTCTTGAATACCCAATACGGAAGCGACGGAGTGTTTGAGTTGCGTTTTCAAAATTTGGATGATCGCGTGGTACTCTTCTGGACCTTGCTTGATTTCTTCGTGAATTCTCTTTTGCAAGCGCTCCTTTATTCTAGTGGCTTCTAGTTCCAAGAGCGTATCTGTTCTTCTATGCGCCTTACCCAAGTAAGGTTTTTTTATTTCGAGCAGCTCAGAAATTACCCAATCGTACTGCAGGTCTGTGAAGGAAAGCGACTTCAAGTGTAGGTTTGAAATTTCGATGTGATCATCTACGCGTTCGATGTTGACGTCCGTCAAATCTATTCCATACTTCGCTTTTAATGTCACTTTCAGTGCTCCTATAAACTGCACACTTCTTCCTTCCGTAATTTCCATCTCCTCATTCCAAGTGCGTGTGAAGTTGCTGTCTATTTCAAATAATCCGATATCGAGAATTTGCTTAACGGCACTGATATTTAGTTTTCTCGATCTTAGATCTTCGTTCTCAGTCAGCACAGCTTTATTGGCTTCAACTTGCGAATCAAGAGTTTCTTTTAGTTGTTCAATCTCATCATCTTTAGTCTTCAAGAAAGCGTAGTATAGACCATAGAAAACGATCAAGCCAGAAACGAAAATGGCTGAATACGCAATAAATTCATTGAAAATAATAGCAAGTAAAAGAGCACTTCCTATTAGAACCAGTAGTGTGTTGCGAAGCTGTTTGATCATTGGCTAAATATATAGATTCTGCTTTCCATTCGGAATCGTGATAAAAAAGCCCTAAAATTGGATCAAAATCAAACAAACATCATGATGCGCAGAATTCTCGGAACCCTTGTCATAGCCTTTGGATGTACTGTTTTTGGATATGCCCAAACAAATGACTTCCAGCGCGTACACGCCGACGGTCTCTCAATAGCGTGCCCAAAAACATGGGACGTTCAGAGTACAGGTCAGGGTGCTATTGCTTTAATCGGAATCGCTCCATTAGAGAATAATCAAGACAGGTTTCGGGAGAATCTCACCATTGCTAGATCAGACTTGAAAGGTAGAAGTGTCTCGGCAACTGAGTTTGGGAAAACCGACATGGGCATGATCCTAAAGTCGCTAAAGGGGAAGAATGTAATAAAGGAAGAAACGTACAAAGTGAATGGGATGGACTGTTATCGAATTATGTATTCGGGCCTTCAAGGCGATCTTCACTTGCGTTATGAGCAGAGGTACTTTGTACACAGCGGATACGCATATACTCTAAATGTGGCGGGCGAAAAAGACAACTACCAACTTTATGATGATGTTTTCACTCAAATCCTAAATAGTTTCCAATTCGATTAGTCACGGAGCAAATCTTTTGCGGCGGTTTCAATATCGGGAAACTCAAATTGAAAACCCACCGCTTGCATCGTGCTCGGTATAGCTGCGATGCTATCGAAAATTAGGCTAGGTTCTGTTTTGAGAATATAACGTGCTACTAGTTTTACAGCGAAAGCAGGAGCTGGTGGGCTCCATGGTTTGCCAAGTGCCTTTCTGATGGCTTTCATCAGTGCCCGATTCGAAACAGGTGCTGGAGCTACTGCATTTATTGCGCATCGAATATCATGATTATCAATTGCTTCGATCACCATTCTTGCAAAATCATTTTGGTGTATCCAGCTTATCATCTGATTTCCATCGCCTACTGGGCCACCCAAAAAGTACTTCGCCGGCGCAGCCAGTGAAGGGAATGCACCACCATCATGACCGAAAACCAAACCAATTCGCAAATTCACTTTTCTCGTTTTAGGTAGCTCACCTTTGAAGAATTCTTCTTCCCATTCGCGCGAAACATCAGCTGTGAAACTTTTGCCGAATACTGTGCTTTCATCGTCAGCAACTTGGCCCGTATTTGCAAATTGAGCCAGAGATCCCGCTTGAATGAAAACTCCTGGCGGCGATGGGGACATTGCAATGGCCTTATTGATGACCTTCACTGAGTCAATCCTGCTCGTGCGTATTTTCTCCTGATTTTCTGGCGTGTGAAGACAGTTGATGCTTTTACCCGAAAGGTTGATGACCACATCGCTTGAATCCAAATCTGTTTGCCAAGCACCTAGGTTTTTTCCATCCCATCCTATCTCATTCTGTCGACTAGGGCTTCGGGTCACGATGTAAACTTCATATCCACTTTGGGTGAGTTTCCTTTCGAGAAAGTTCCCAATGAATCCTGTTCCACCAAAAATCAATACTTTTTTCATGATCTAAACCAATTGTATAAATCGATGTTGAGCCCTATGAGCAAGAAGCCATACATGCTGTCTTCTATAGGAATGGTAAACATGCGAAATCCCATATTTTCAGCGTCATTGTACCACACAATGGGCGCATCAAGATAAGAGCCAGTGAGTAGTCCATTGCTTAGGAAGAAGAAAGGAAGAATAGCTAGGTAGGCTGTCAGTAGCAGGCTCCATGGCATTTTAAGCACTTGCCTGACTATGAGATAGACCGCGAGCAATGCAAATGTAAGTCCCGTATACCATCTGTCGTGATACATCACGGCCAGAAAGATAAGCAGGCCAGTCCAGGCCGCTGGTATCATTGGGTTCACTTTGGGCGGCGTCTTAATTAGGTATTCGAATGAAAAATAGGTGAATGTGCACGCATACGGGATGCATAAGAAAAACAGGATTTCTTCAATTGGAAGATTTCCAATATGTACGCCGGTGAGATAGTCTGGATTAAATCCCCAAACGCCCATGTTTGTGAATGCCATATCCCATAAAATGAAGAAAAGAGCCACGATCAAGTTTGCTTTCCAAAAGCTTCTCCAGGTTTTAAAGAAGGGGTGTGGACGGTAAAAACTGAACAAAAATGGTACAAGAATACACCCTATGTCAATGAGCAAATAGGTGTAAGACTTCATGCCTTTTTCTTGAATTCCTTGAAATATTTGCTCGGTGGATAGAGCATGCCGAAACACTCTCCATCTTCTTTACCTAAGTGCTTGTGGTGAATTTTATGAGCCTTGATAATAGCCCTGAAATACGGGTTTTTTACCTTCTTAAACCATTTGAAACGGCGGTGGATCAGCGTGTCGTGAATCAGGAAATAACCAATGCCATAAAACATGATACCCAAGCCAATGAAAAGTTTAAAATTGAGTGGGTTGATACCGGTAGCGATCAAAATCATGCTGGGAACTGCGAAAATCACAAAAAACCAATCGTTCTTTTCGAATGGAGTCTCATACTTGGGTTGGTGATGATCTTTGTGTAGGTACCAGAGAAACCCGTGCATCACGTACTTATGGGTTAGCCAAGTAATACCTTCCATTCCGACAAAGGTCAATACGGTTATGAGAATGTATCCGACGTATATCATGGCGTTTCTTTTTCAGCGGTAAATTGAAGGTTTTTTTCGATCAATTCTTTGGATTTAACAGAAATCAAAGATTTGTCCAAATGCGTTCGAATGTAGCTTTCATCGGCTTCTATCTCGCCCTTGTAGCCTAGAAAAGAAGGTGTTTCTTTCTGAGCCATGAGCCTGAGATATCTTCCAACGATACAATCTGGATTAGCATCAATGTAGATGTCCAGCTGATCACGGCCATTCGAAAAATGATTCAGTTTTGAAATCGGATTGATGGTGTGCTCAGCTTTCATCATTTCGATACAGGCGGCAAAGGCCGGGGCTTCTGGGATTTCGGTCGATCCTAATTGGGCTTCAAAGTTAAGCAAGTCTTTTTCTGAGTCTATTCGGTGAAAAGCTTCGAGAAGACCATCGACATCTCCGGACCATGTAAATGTGAGAACAGAAAGGAGAATGAGAAAAGTCGTCATCAGCGATCGTGTTTTAGAATCAATTCGGACACAACCTTACCGGAAATCAGCGAAGGTGGAACTCCGGGTCCCGGAACGGTGAGTTGACCAGTAAAATACAGATTTTTCACCTTTTTACTCTTTAGCTTAGGGCGCAGGATGTGCGTTTGAAGCAATGTGTTTGCCAAGCCATATGCATTTCCACCATAAGCATTGTAGTCCTTTTTAAAATCGTTGATCGAGTAAGATTCCTGAAAAAGGATTTCATCTCTAATTGGTTGGTTGGTCATTTTCTCCATGCGGGAAATGATCAAGTCGAAGTACTTCTGTCTTGTTTCTTCCTTGTCTTCAAGATTGGTAGCGATGGGCATGAGAAAGATTCCAGCTTCTTTTCCTTCAGGAGCGGCATCCTGATCTGTCATGCTTGGAAAACTAGCATAGAACAACGGATCGGAAGGCCATTTTTTTGTGTCGTAAATTTCCTCAGCATGAAGCTTGAAATCAGCATCGAAGAACAAGGTGTGGTGGGATACATTCTTCAATTTTTTCTTAAACCCTACGTAAAAGAGTAGGGCAGAAGGGGCAAAGGTTTGTTTCTCCCAAAACTTTTCCTTGTATTGTCTTAGAGCCTTTGGAAGTAGCTTTTCTGTGTGCCAGTAGTCAGCTCCGCTCAAAATGATGTCTGCAAGAAACTCTTTTCCTCCAGCTCTCACACCTCGAGCTGAATGGCCATCTACTAGGATTTCTTCTACGGGACATTCCAATTCGATTTTGACTCCCAGCTCAAGAGCCAATTCCTTCAAGGCGTCAATTACGCGGTACATTCCGCCATGGGGGTGCCAAGTTCCCAGCTTGAGATCGGCGTAATTCATGAAATTGTAAAAGGCCGGTGTGGTTGAAGGCTTGGCTCCAAGGAATAGGACTGGAAATTCAAGAATTTGCTTTAGACGGTCATTTTTAACCACTTGCTTTACTTGAGCTGATATAGACTTAAAGAATAAGCCAATTTTCAGAGCAGTTTTGGCAGTGGCTATTTCGAAAATATTTTCACCTGGTTTGTAAACCAAATCTTGGATAGCTAAATCGTAATTATCGCCGGCATCATCTATAAAGCGCTGTAACTTCCTATCGGCCCCAGGTTCGATCTCTTCAAAGGTCTGTTTAATACTTTCAAAATTGTCTTCGATCTTGATTTCCGAGCCATCTTTAAAAAAAACTTGGTAGGCTGGGTTGAGTTTTTCGAGATGATAGAAATCTTCAACACGCTTGCCAAAGTCAGCAAAAAATCGCTCGAATACATCGGGCATCCAATAGAAGGTCGGGCCAATATCGAAAGTGAAGCCGGCTTTCTTGAGCTGTCTGGCTCTTCCACCTACGGTTTGATTCTTTTCGAGCAAAGTAACGTTGTACCCTGCTTTACTCAGATAACAGCTAGCGGCAAGTGATGAAAATCCCCCGCCAATGATCAAAATGGTTTTATCTCTTTTCAAGCGTCGCTTTATATCTTTTCAAAGTCTTAACAACAGTCATGGGTGAATGTTGATGGACAGTTAAAATTTACCACATTTTTCTGAATCTCTTTTCACCAAAAACAAAGCCCCCACCCAATAAAGGGCAGGGGCAGTGGTTGGACTGATTGGTTATCTGTCTTATCGAGCGATCATGAATTTGCTGTTGATCGTTTCGTTTTCGTTAGTAAGTCTGTACAAGTACACTCCATTTGGAAGATCAAGTCCATTGAAGTCTACGTTGTATTCAACTCCTGCATCTACTACTTGAGAGATTACACTCTTGAGTTTACGACCATTCATGTCGTAAACGTCTACAGTAGTGTACCCGGTTGTTGCGCTTGTGAATGTCACGAGAGCAGAACCAGTAGTAGGATTAGGGAATGATGTAAGCTCTGAAGTGAGTTCAGCATCTAGTTCTACGATGGCTTCATCTGTTTCTTCCTCTGTAGAGTCATTGTCAGAAATCAAATCGTCGATACAGTTGTGAAGCGCTACCACACCATCCACATCAAATCCATCCAGGGCAGTAGTAAGCTCATCATTGTTGCTTACGCGCACTTGCGTCACACAGTCAAGAGCTACCTCAGCATCACTGATGTCTACAAACGGATCACCTTTACAAACTGTTCCGATGTAGTACCAAGTTGTTCCATCTTGAGATACTTCTACGTCAGCATACTCTGGGAAGTATTCACACCCAGGGTTGTTGAATGAAGTTTCTACTACTTCGATGTCATCCCCTTCTAGGTTTGGAACGCTTCCTTCGAATTGGAATGTCAAGCTACCACCAAATCCAAGAGAAGTAAACACGATTTCGTCAGTGCGCTCAGGCATACCGATTGAATTCATAGCGTCTGTTCTGTTTGGTGCAATTGGATTTCCATTGATGTCAGTTCCTTGCACGTAAGTGGCAGAAGTAGCGTAGCATTGACCTGGGGCTGGACAATCGATAACTGGAGCGTCATCAGCACAGCCGGCAGCCATATCTCCGTTTTTCATCAAGAACACTTCACCATCAAGGATGGCCGTGTAAGAACCGATAGTAGAAGCATCAGCAATTGCGGTTTCTACGAAAGCAGTTCCATCAAAGTGAGCTGTGATGATAGACGTTTGGTTGTTGGCACGAGCACCACCGTTTACTTTGTTTGGAATGTTTCCAACAAGTACAGGGTCATCACCAGCAATTACTTCATATAGCTTATTTCCTGTTCGTGTTACCAGGTATAGTCCATCACCTTGAAGGATCAAGTCTCCACCACCAACAGGACCGTTAGCGTAGTAAGTAGCAACACCAGTTCCGAGATCTATTGTGTAGATTTCATTGGCTCCGTCGTCACCTACGTATAACAAACCGTCTTCTTGGTTGTAAACCGCCGCGTAAAGCGAAGAGATACCACCAGCAATTGGAAGATCGCCTAGGAAAACTCCTGCTCCTGGATCGTAAGCACGAACGAAGGAACCGTTAGCATTTACAAGGTAAAGCGTGTTGAGCATTGCGTCGAAAGCGATGTGAGCCTGGAAGGTCACATTCGTCTTGAATGTCATCAACGCTTCATCTCCTGAAAACATCACGCTGTACACATCGGTTCCAGATACACCTGGGCCGTGGTTTACGTAGTATGTGCTGAAGGCATCGCAGTCTCCTTCGTTTTCTTGAGGGGAAGCACATCCTGAAGCAAGGTCACCGTTTGATGTTGTGAAAGCTTCACCATCAAGGAGAAGGGTATAGCTGTCAGAAACTGATCCATCAACTAATCTCGACTCAAGTACGCCTGCACCGCTCGCCGATACGATAAGTTTAGCGTCGGCTGTAAGCGCCATTCCAGTCACTAAGCTTGGAACAGTTCCGATTACCATATTGTCAAGAACAGGGATCACGTTGTACAATAGACCACCTTCTCTTGTAGCTAGGTAAAGATTTCCATCTTCGTCAAACTCAATGTCTCCACCGCGAATAGCTCCATCGGCGTATAGTGCTGTAGTTCCATCATTTGGATCAACAATATAAAGCTCATCAGTGATCTCATCTCCGATTACCAAGTCACCATCATTTGTGAAAGTAGCTGTAGTAACTGCTGTAAGTGGAATGTCGAGCATCACTTCAGGCGATAGCTCACCATCTACAACGCTTACATCAAGTGTTCTGATAGCTCCGTTGGTAGATTTGAGCGTGTAAAGCAATCCATCAACTTCGTTGAAAGCAATGTGCACTGGGTAGTCGATTGACTTAAGAGCAGTAAGCTCGGCAGTACCCGACTCAGTCAATTCAACTCCGTAGATGGTAGAAGAACCGTTTACAACGTCGCTCAAGTAGTAAGCGAAGTCGTCGCAGTTAGGTAGAGTAGGAGATACTTGATCGTCAAGAGAAATAACCGAAATAGTTCCGCTCACTTCGTTAGAGATTACCAAGATGTTTCCACCTGTTGGGCTGTTAGCAGCTTCTACGAATAGGATTCCTTCAGGAGCAAGGTCACCTGCTTCACCGTCTTCCTGATCACGAGTGTTCAAGTACTGAATGAACTGCGGTGCAGCTGGGTTGCTGATGTCGAATGCAACAACACCACCCATACGCTCAAGAATTACAAAAGCGTAAAGTTTGTCACCAATCTGACCAGTAATTACACCTTCTGGCTCAGGACCTTTGTTGTCTGAACGGTTCATTAATTCTAGTTCATCATCTGTTGAATTAAAGAACTCACTCCATACTGGGTCTTGAGCTACGATTGACTCAAGTAGGTCTCCGCTGTCGTAAACTATCTCACCAGTCGTCGCATTCCAGATTGTGAATGAACGTCCACCGAAAGCGTAGATCGTATCAAAGTCACCATCTCCGTCTGTATCACCATTAGCAGTGGTCACTGTCAGTCTTCCAAGAAGTTCATCTCGCTGAAGGATATCACCGTAAGGGAAAACAGTTTCATCGAGATCTAGATCTTTAACACGCTCTTCTTCGGCGTACTCGTCGTAGTCGCGTGAGTCACCTTCATTGGCTGTGATGATGTAGTCTTGACCATCAATGGTGAATCGAGTCATTCCATCAGGGTGGTACATTCCAACCACGTTTTCCCATGCGGCCATGAATAGACCTTCTGATCTATCTGAAGCATCCAACTGGTTAGCCACCATGCTGTGGTCTTTGAACCCAAGTGGACGAATTTCTGTAACAGTTGCAGTAGCTATGTCTACAATAGCTAGAGCATTGTTTTCCTGAAGGGCAACGTATGCTGTAGCGTCGTCAGAAGAAACCGTGATGTACTCTGGCTCTAGATCTTGAGAAACGCTTGCACCTGGGCCGAAAATCCGAACACCAGCAGCTCTAAGGGCGTCGATTTGATCGTCAAATGCATTGAAGGTAGCTTCTGATGCTACTGCAGCTTCTACACCACCAGAGATGTCGATAATCGTAATTGAACCTTCTGGATCGAGATCGTAATCATCGTTTGGCTCACCTTCGTTGGCTACAAGCACTTTGTCGCCTGCGTTGTTGAAAGTTACCATATCGGGAAGGAAACCGGCTTCCACTTCGTTGAGAACGTTTCCGTCTACATCTGTGAAAACGATTTTTCCTCTTACACCTGTTTCTTCACCTTCTACAGCGATAGCTACAATTCCGTTTGCAACAGCAACTGAATTGATTCCACCACCAAACTCATCGATTTCGATTGTGTTGATGATGTTGCTTACTGTTGGGTTGGAAAAGTCGAATACCAAAAGCTGGTTGTCTTCTGAGTTCGTTACGAATAGTCTTTGAGAAACAGGATCGTGAGCTGAAATTTCAGCTACAGCCTCTTCTGGAGTCTCAAGGCTGGCAAGTAGGTTCATTTGGATACCAGGGTAAAGCGGCGCTTCAACGATTTCATTGTCGTTGTCGGCGATCAATACCGTGTGGATTTCTTCACCTTCTACATTCACCATTTCTTCGTCAAATTGGAAGGCGATGAATGTTCCACCTACCATATCATCATCGAGAATGGTTACTTCAATACTCAGTTCAGAATAACCTGGAGCAACCATGATAGAAGCTGGCATTTCGAAGTTAACACCTTCCATTGCCGTTCCAGCAGCCGAAGTCATAAGCGCGATTTCAGCATTTTCAGAACCCAGATTGGTCACATCGATATCAATAATAGCCAATTCACTATCTTCAGAAACGTAAGTGAATTCTTCGGCAAACTCTACTGTTACAAGCTGAGAAGGAATTACTTCGTCGGCGCGGTACATCAAGTTTTGAATTCGCTCATCTTCTTCGACAGGAGTTTCTTCCATGTCGAAAGCATCTTCGTCAAATTCAGCAGCAGCGTATTCAGCGAGAGCATCTTGCTCGGTACCAGCAGTAGCAAAATCAGCAACACCTGCTTCAATAACTTCCATTGGTGTATTTCCTTCTTCGTAAAGATCTACTTGATCTTCGGCAAGCAGGTCGAATGGGTAGCCATCTCCACCACCAGCAAGGAAGTTAAGCGTCACCACGCGGAAAGTTCTTTCTGCGTCGCCAACTACTTCTCCTTCGCTCACTACGATTTCAGTTACTTCTCCATCTTCGTCGATGATAACCAATGACTGAACGCGATCGCCAGCTGGTAGAGAAGGGTCGAAGCTAAATTTGATACCACCTACTTGTGGGAACTGACCAGGGGTCGCACCTGGAGCAGATGCAGCTACACCGTGCTCGATAATGGCCAGTAGATCTGAAGCAGAAAGTGTAACAAGTGAAAGTCCGTTGTTAAAGCGCATCGAGTTTTCGATGTCGAGTTGTGAAATTTGTCCTTCTTCTTTTCCAGAAAGTGGATTTGCCTGTGGCGGGAAGAAATCAAAGTCATCACCGTTTTGAACCACTTCTCCGATAGCAGCACGTATACCACCACCATTCTTGATAGAAACAACGGTAGAAGGGTCAACTTGCTGAGCGAACCAAAGGTTGGCATCTGCAGTGAAGTTACCCAAGTTCGTTTCTTGTGTTCTTACTTGAGAACGACGTCCGTCAAGAAAGACTTCTGTGTTTCCAAAAGTGTTTCCATCTTTTGCGATTACTACTCCGCTTACTGCTGATGTTAGCGATTCTACCAAAGAACCTTTTGATCCTTCGGCAAATGCATCGGCGATATCTGCTCCGTAGATCTCAGCTACTTTCTCGTCAGTAGTTACATATGGTCCGCTGAGTGGATCGATAGAACCTGGAAGTACAACTCCATTTTCATCGAAACTTACGATCAAACGACCAACATAGCTGTACTCACCATTTGTGCTAACGATTAGTACTGGGTTAGCATCAGCGTCAGCAGTTTCGAATGGGTAGGCTTCGGCTACACTTCCTTCGTCTTCTGGTAGAAGATCATCACCTTCATTGGCAAGGATCGAGTCCGAACCACCAGCGATGATGATATCAACACCAGAAAGAAGTGTTGCCAACTCTTGCTCTAAAGCAAACTGTTGTAAGTGAGATACGAGAATGATTTTGTCAACACCGAGTGCTTCGATATCGTCGATTACTGGCTGAAGAATAGCAGCAAGAGCAGCCATGTCGTTGGTGCCAGGCATCATTACTGATACTTCGCCAGGAGAAGAGATTGTTTCAAGTAGTGGGGTAGTAGCTCCGACAACTCCGATAAGCTCACCATTTACATCAATCAATGTAGCAGGGGCGATTTTAGGAATTCCCGACTCTTCGTTTGTAGACTCATCTGGTCCACTGACAAATTCAGTGCTCTCGATAATGTCTGAGGTATGTACTCCAGCCAAACTGCTTGATGAGAAGTCGAGGTTTGCACTTAGGTATGGAAACTGTGCTCCAACCCATCGGTCAGCAGATGGTCCGGCAGGACTGCGGAAATCTGGGATGATTATCGTTTCAACGGCATCAGTTCCAGCATCAAACTCGTGATTTCCAAGAGCGGAAGCATCGAAACCGATTGCGTTCATGATAGAAATGTCTACACGACCATTTCCTTCTCTTAGTCCATCATATGCGTTGATTCCGAATAGCGTGTTGTAAAAATCGTTGAACACTCCACCATCGCGGAAAACAGCTTGATCTCCAGCTGCATTAAAGAATGGTCCGGGAATGTAGTTGTCTCCAGCAGAGAGAATTACTGTATTTGCGTAATCTTCTTCAATCGCGTCTACGATTGCTGCGAAGTTAGGAGCTCGTTCGATGGCGTCTACACCACCTTCAAGATCCGAAGCATGCAAAATTTGCAACTCGTACTGGGCCGTTGCAAGGGCAGGGGCTAAGGCCACTGCAGCAAAAGCCAGCTTAAGTTTTTTACTAAGCGCGTAAGGCTGTTTCATTTCTAATTTGATTAGTTAAAAAGTGAGTCACAAAGGAAATGTGAAGCCGTTATGACATCGTTCTCTCAGGATTAGAGAATACTTATGATCGAGTTAATGAAATGAAGTGATTGTTAACTGGGTGTTACCTATGTTTTTTGGGAGGAGAATTTGATCGGTTCGTCGTGTGGATTGATCGGTTCGTTTTGGTGTTTCTGTAGGGGATAAATCAAAAAAGCCCTCCGAAATCAATCGAAGGGCCCTTCTGAAACGAATATCTCAGCTTAACGTGCGATCATGAATTTGTCGATGACAGTTTCATTTTGCGCAGTCAATCTGTATATGTAAACACCGTTTGGCAAGTTGCTCGCGTTGAAGCTGAATCTATACTCTTCATTCGCTTGAGCTTCTTGGCTAAACAATGTCTCTACCAGTCTACCATTCATATCGTAAACTGCCAGTGTTGATCTTTGATTTTCGTAAACCGTGAAACTAACAGTAGATTGATCGGCAACTGGGTTAGGGAATGAGCTCAAGAGACTTTGAGCGTTTCCTAATTCATTGTTGTCTTCCATGGCGATTGCCTGTGGTTGAGCTTGGCCTTCGCAGTTGTGTAGTGCGATCACACCGTCTACATCAAATCCATCAGGCGAAGTACTCAAGTCTACACGCGTTACGAGTTTCACATGCGTCACAGCCGTCAGTGGGTGTCCAGCTTCTGGCTCGGCATCTGAGATGTCTACTGTGTTTTCAGACTTACACACTGTTCCAGCGTTGTAGTAGTCTACACCATTTTCTGAGACATACACATCTACGTATTCTGGGTAAGCATCACAACCAGGGTTGTTGAAGCTCGTTTCGATTACTTCAATGTCATCTCCAAGACCATTGATCACGATTCCATCAAAGCCTAGGATGATGAATCCATCAGTTTCTCCATCTCCGTATCCTAGTGAAGCAAATACGAACTCATCCGTACCTTCTGGCTCACCGAGTGCATTCTCTCCAATGGTACGAATTGCATCGATCACACCACCATTGTATTTAGTTCCTGGAGCGTATTCAAAGATTTCAGATGCATAACATCCACCTGGCGTTTCTCCACCAGACTCACCTTGAACACATCCCGCAGTAAGGTCACCCCAGTACTGAGCCAATCCTGTGTCGTAAACTACACCTGTAATTCCTTGAGCTACCGGATCCACTTCGTAGATGTTTGATCCAAGGTCTCCATTTGCTACGGCAAAGTTTCCATTGTCAAGAAGTGCAGCACCTAGCATGTTTGAGAGAGCTGGTATTTGGAAGGTGCCACCACCAGTCAGGTTAGTGAATCTCTTTTGTCCACGATTCACAATCCATAGATCATCGTTGTCGTCAAACAGTAGGTCACCACCAGAAACAATGGCAGGTAAAAGATTAGACGCAACCCCAGTAGCAGGATTTACTGCGTACACTTCGTTGGTTTGTGCAGACCCTACATAGAGCACACCATCTCTGAACACTGCTGTAGGTGTTTTAATAACGTTGGTTCCACCAGCAGTTTCGATGTTGATCGGGCCACCAGCCAAACTGTTTGTTGTCACATCCCACACGATGTACGAACCTGCTGGAGTGTTCAAGATGTACAACAATCCATTGTTATCGTAAGCTATACCATGTGATGCATAGTCAACCGTAGTTAAAAGCGTATTTGAAGTTGTATTGTCTTCGTTTATCGTCATTGAGTAGATGTCAGTACCACTTCCATCATTCGAATCATCAGAGTAGAACAAGGTGTACTCACATTCTTCAACTGGGTTTGAACTATAGCATGCTCCAGCCATATCACCATTCTGAAGTGTGAAGAGTTGATCAAACTCATCAACAGCAAGAAGCGTTTCCAGCTCTGCACCATTCTCATCATAGATAATGAACTCACTGGTTCCACCACCATGTGCTACAATGATATTACCGGCAGCAGTTTCAGAAGCTCCGTTCACATTGGTAGCGATGTTTGAGATAAACACTTCATCGCCTGATGTAATATCATACATGATCGATCCGCTACCAGCACGTTGGATAAGGATTACTTGATCTCCACGAACTACAAGGTCACCACCATTTACCGGCACATTTTCAGCAAATACAGTGTAGAATCCTGTAGTTGGATCGAGCTTGTACACTTTGTCGGCATTGGCTGATCCAACATATACTTTGTTGTCAGCAGGATCCCAAGCCATAGCGTAAGTGCTGTTCAATCCATCGATAGGTGAAGTCTGGATTAATGTACCAGCGGCATCGAAGGTTTTAATTTCCAATCCGCTTGCAGCGATCACGTAGAAGTCTCCATTCTCCCCATTCACGGCAAGGTGACCGGCCATTCCAGCATTAAATCTTTCGATCAACTTTGCTTCTCCGCCATTAATCTCAAGTTCAAATACAGTTCCGTTGTCAACACCTGCTGTGCCATTCGCAAGGTAGAAGAGCTTGAAATCTTCACACACATCATCATCATTTCCATCAGTACATCCAGATGTGAAGTCACCATTATTGAGTGTGAAAGGCTCACCATCTAGAATGGCTTGGAACGAAGTGATTGTAGATGCATCCCCACTAGAAACTTGAGTCAGGATGTCTGATCCAAAGTTTGTTGTGATGAGGTCTGTACCATTCTTAGCTGCAGCCATACCATTTACTTCTGCAGGAATGTCACCTACAAGGATAGGAGAGCCTCCTTCAACGATTTGGTACAGCTTGTTTCCTTGACGTGTTGCCAGGTACATTTCACCGTTTTGAATTGCCAAGTCTCCACCTTGGATTGGACCTTCAGCGTAGTAGCTGTACGATCCATCTCCATTCGGGTTGATCGAGTAAATTTCGTCATCACCGGCATCTCCCACATAAATCAGCTCGAGTTGTGGATCGTAAACTACCGCATATAATTCATTGATACCACCTGCAAGATTCAGGTCTCCCAGGAATTGGTTAGATGATGGGTCATATGCTCTGATGAATGAACCATTCGCATTCACGAGGTAGACAATTTCGTCTACTTCATTGTAAGCGATATGAGCTTCGAATTCAACACTTGTTTCATAAGTGAAGACTGCGTCGCCACCTACAAACTCAACAGCATATAGATCAGACCCTTCTACACCCGAACCATGGTTCACGTAGAATGCTTGGAAGTTTTCACAATCTTCATCAGAGAAACAGTCAGGACCATTCAGCGTAAGGTCGAGCGTTGCGATACTATCGCACCCGGCTGCATTTGTAGTTTCAAATGTGTAGATACCACTTTGGTTGTACACTTGCCCGTTCCACTCGTACGATACACAGGCACTTACAGACTCAAATGAGTTGGAAGACTCAAGAATAGTCAAGTCAAGCGTTACAAGGCTATCACATCCAGCGGCGTTCACCAGCGTCCACTGAGCTGAGTTGTTGCTGGCTGTGTATGTGTTACCATCGATCCAAGTGTACGAGTCACAAGCTTCCTGAACGTCAGTTCCAGAAGTAGACTCAAGGATTGTTAGGAATAGTGTGATAGTCGAGTCACAACCAGCAGCGTTAGTCAACGACTGAGTGAAGACACCAGATTCTGCGTAAGTCTCATCATTCAGCGTGTAGGAATCACAAGCCGTTTCGATGAACTCAGACTCTGTAGACTCAAGAATCGTCAAGTTCAACGTAATGGTTGAGTCACAACCAGCAGCATTCAACAATTCTTGGGTGTAAACCCCTGTAGCGTCGTATACCACATCGTTGAGCGTGTATGTATCACATTCTGTGATGTTCAACTCCGATTCAGTCGACTCAAGAATAGTCAAGTCAAGCGTTACGATGCTATCACATCCGGCAGCGTTTTCAAGCGTCCACTGTGCTGAGTTGTTGCTAGCTGTATATGTTACTCCGTCAATCCACGTGTATGAGTCACAAGCTTCCTGAACATCCGTTCCAGAAGTAGACTCAAGAATGGTTAGATCTAGGTTGATCGTCAAAATACATCCGTTCTGGCTTTCGAGTGTTTGTTGGTACTCACCAGACTCGGTGTAAGTCTCATCGTTAAGCGTGTAAGAATCACAAGCCGTTTCAACTAAGTCTTGTTCTGAAGACTCAAGGATTGTCAAGTTCAATGTGATTGTTGAATCACAACCAGCAGCATTTTCCAACGATTGTGTGTAAACACCTGATTCGTCGTATTCAACACCGTTCAATGTGTAGGTGTCACACTCGGTAATGTTGAGTTCAGACTCTGTAGACTCAAGGATAGTCAAGTCAAGTGTTACGATGCTATCGCATCCAGCGGCGTTCTCAAGCGTCCACTGCGCTGTGCTGTTGCTAGCTGTGTAAGT
>JAUICL010000002.1 GCA_030427905.1 Bacteroidia bacterium | reverse complement strand
AAATCAAAAAGTGAAGGACGTAAACCGTACCCATTATTTAAGAGAACTGGGAATTCGGGAACTAAGATTCACAAATCGAGAAGTATTGGAGAGTATTGATGATTTAGTTCAAAAACTTCAAATCATCCTGAGCGAAGCCACCCCTTCAGGGGCTGGGACCGAGCGTGGGCAAATGAAACGATCATGATCAAATTCTTTAGGAAAATAAGGCAGAAGCTTTTGGCGGAAGGAAAAACTGGAGCTTATGTGAAGTATGCGCTCGGTGAGATCATACTCGTTGTAATCGGAATATTGATTGCCCTGCAGATTAATAATTGGAATGAGAATCGAAAATTAAAAAAGCTGGAAGCGCAGATATACACCGAGCTAAAAAGTGATTTACTGCAAACGAGAAGTGAGATAAACGAAACCGTTGCCAAGCATAAGGAAATATTCAAATCAAGTCAGAAGCTGATAACAGACATCTATGATCGAGCGCCAAATTCTGAATCAATTTATCAGGGATTGGCAGGTTCCAGTTATTCATTTCAAATTATTCCCAAAACAAGTGCTTTTGAAAATTTAAAGAACATTGGCGTAAACACCTTATCTAATGACAGTCTGCGTATTGTTGTAACCAATCTGTTTCAATTAAGACTAAAACGTTTGGATGACGAGCTAGGGATGAAACAAGCTGAAATGAATATGTCAAAGCTTATTCAGCCATTCCTATTCAAGTATTTGGCTGTGGATTTTACTCAACCCGCGAAATATGGTTTTGCACATGCTGACTCCATATCTATTTACAAATTGAGAGTAACCAATTACGATGAATTTTTAGGTGACAATGACCTTATGAAAAACTTGCAATTATCACTCTACAATAGGGGCAAACTCATTGATGATGAGATAGAGACCATTGAGGAAATAGATCGTGTGGTAAACGGAATTGAAGAAGAACTTAAAAGATTAAAAAAATAACCAAAGCGGAACGATGGGTAGAAGGCATAGCTACCTACCGTGGGGTGCGAATTCATATATTGAGCCTTAGCACTAATTTGAAAAATGAGACAGAATAAACGTTTGACAATTTGGACACCACTCGTTGTCTTTTTAGTGCTTGTTAGTTCGTTGATTATAATTCCAGATTTTAGAAGGGCTATTTATTATGAATATCTTGAGTGGAAAACTAGCCGAGTCGAGCCGAAAATTATTCCAGGGATGGTGGCGAAATTTGAAAAAAATAAAAAGCACCTTTATGAACTTCTCGACCTGAGTTTTGAGCTCAATGAAATTCATTTAGTTGAATATCGAAACGAAAATCATGTAAAATTTCAAGCTTATTTTCCTCCACTTGAATTCGATGAAAATTGTATTGGACTTTACGAAGGGTACTTTCCGTTATCATTTGATGAAGAAATTTGCTCTGCGTTAGGTTATGAAATCGTTTTCGTTTCGGAAGACAGTATTCAATTAAGGTATGAAAATGAAGACGTGACCTTGGACCAATGGTCCTTGAACGTTGTTGATACACTGGATAACATTTTGAACAATAGGTATGTACGGCAACTAGGATTGACCCAACGGATAAGTGATTCTATAAACCTTCTTGACTCTGCAAGCTGCTACACCATAAAAAATGGATGTGACTTTAAATATATTGGTCATTTTGGCGAGTACAGTTATGTTGTTAACCTTATGGATTCTGCTAAAATGAAAAGAATTGGAATTGTGCCTAATGAAGAAGTCTTAGACGGTACCTTCCAAATTTCAAAAGTTAATTTCGAACCAAAGGCATCAGTTTATTGGTACTACACGAAATATGAATAACAAATTCCAAAAAAGGTGTGTTATACATTGCTTCCTACCATCGGCTCCAGCATCTTATTCTGAGCGTTATGCCACATCTTAACCAACCGCAACTATGATAAAATTCTTCAGAAAAATCAGGCAGAAATTGCTATCTGAAAATAAACTCAGCAAGTATCTTATTTATGCAATTGGTGAAATACTCCTTGTTGTAATCGGTATCCTCATCGCTGTACAAATCGGTAACTGGAACCGGAGTGTTCAAGATAAAGAGCTGCTTCGAATTTCTTTGGAAAACCTTCGCGAAGACCTCGAGATACAAAAGGAGATCATAGATGGGCAATTAGCCCTTGAATCCGAAATGATTGCCAAGGCAGATAGTGTTTTAATGTTTATGCAAGAACCAATTCCCTCTCCTCCTGATATATCACCTTTATTATTTGAGCTTACTACTCGTCGTACCTTTATCGCAAATAGGGCTACCTTCAACAATCTGGAATCAACCGGCAATATGGTACTCATTAAAGATAAAGAGCTTAAGAATGAACTCATTAGATACTATCAAGAGCTGGATTATCTTACGGCAGTAATCACAAACAACAATCTCTTTCTAATCGACAATATTTATGGCGTTTTCGTTTCAAACAATGGGATGAAATTCGGACAAAACCCAGATGGTAGTATTCGGCAGGATTATTCAATTAATCCTGAACTCCGATTTACAATCAATAACCAATTAAGAGCCCGAAAGGAGTTTTCAGAAGCTATAGAGAGTATTACAGAATTACAGTTAGAATCAACCGTTGAAATGATAAATCTGATCAATGAAAAACTTGGTGATAGACCTCAGAGAGTTACAACCTTATCGACAAAAAGATGATCAAATTCTTCAGAAAAATCAGGCAGAACATGCTTTCGAAAGGTAAAACTGGTACGTATTTGAAATATGCTTTTGGAGAAATTGTTTTGGTGGTGATTGGGATTTTAATAGCGCTTCAAATAAATAATTGGAATACCAATCGAATGAATGAAAAACGAGCAGATGCTTTTATTGAGAACTTGAAAATACAAACCCAAAATAATATCACTAAGGTTACTAATAGCATTCAACGGTTTAATTCAAATTATAAAACATCATTGCGTTTGATTTCAATTATTGGAAAGGAATCAATTCCAAATGTGGATTCAAAAATAGATAGTTTAGTAAGTGCCAATTTTAGTGATTATCATCTCAACTTAGATTTAAATGTAATCATTGAAGGTAGAGAAAATGGTGACTTGGCCTTAGTACCATCAGATGAATTAAGGCAAGCATTATATAATTTAACCACTGAAAATGCAGCACTAATTGAACGCGAGCGTATTACAAATGAAGATTTAAACGTGCTCTTTGTACCTTATCTCAATGAAAATTACAATTTCAGAAATCGATCTTCCCTATTAAATATCGGAAAATCTGACATCTACAAATATGATAATGCTAAAATGTTAAATGACCAAGAGTTTGAAAACTATATCATTTCTAGAATTGAATACAATGAGGCAAACCTTAAAATCTATGAGGATATAAAACAAAAATTAGAAACTATTTATCAATTGCTTTCATCAGATTAAATTCAGCATTAGATATGATTAATTTCTTTCGGAAAATACGTCAGCACTTACTTTCAGAAAATAAGTTTTCTAAGTACTTGCCGTATGCCATTGGAGAAATCATTCTTGTGGTAATTGGGATTTTGATTGCATTGCAGATTAACAATTGGAATGAAGTTAGAAAACAAAACAGACAACTGGAAATCTATGAAAAGAGTTTGGTCTCTGAACTGAAGTCGGATTTAAAAAGTTTAGAAAACTTAGATTTCGAATCAACTTCGTACATAAAATCTATTAATAATTATGTCTCCTACTATAATAAACCAAACAAGGATATTAATGTACTGACTCGAAAAATGGACAGTATAGTAAGCTTCAAAAATTCATTTAACAGTATCGCTTATACCATTGATGATATTATAAGCACAGGTAATCTTTCACTTTTTAGTCAAGAGAAAAAGGAAGCTATTCTAAGATTAAAAAGAATACAAGAGCAGAGCAAATACTATAGACAAAAATCGGAAGAAGACTTGATTATAAAAGAACGTTCTTTTGATGACACGGTAGACTTACTCTTCATAAAAAAGAACGCAATTACTGAACACAAAAATGTAGAAAAATGGAACTATAACTTGAATTCGGAACAATACAGGTTATTTAATAATAAAATGGCAATCGCTTTAGATGTCCATCGATATCATATCGAAGTCAACCAACGAATAAGAGAAGCTACAGAAAACCTTTTGAAAGTAATAACAAAGGATTATTAGATGAAATAACGAAATCACAACCATTAACCAATGCTCAAATTCTTTAGTAAAATCCGATACAATCTTATGGAGAAAAACAACTCTGGAAAATATTTGAAATATGCTTTTGGAGAAATTGTTTTGGTGGTGATTGGGATTTTAATTGCGCTACAGATTAACAACTGGAACATTAGTAAAAGCAATTCAAAAGAATCCAAAGAGTTTGTAGAGCGCCTAAAAGCCGAAGTGAAAAGTAATATAGCCTTCACAGAAGATGAAATTGAAAAGAAAGTAAGCCAAAATGGAAGTTCATTGGCCATTTTAAAGATGTTCGGTCAAGACAAAACCACACTTTCTTCCAAGACATTGGATAGTCTTATTAATAAATGTATGTCAAACGGCAATATGGAGTTTAAGAATGCGACTTTAGTAGAAGGGCTGAATACTGGAAAGGTGGCACTGATTGAATCCGACTCTATCAAAGCGGCTCTATACGGTTTACCTTCTTTAGTTGAAGAGGTAAGAACTGTTGAAAAATACATGAATGAAGATCTCAATGACTATTTCTATCCATTCATATACGAACATATCAGTTTCAGACAGATGGATTATGAGAATGCCGAACATGGAAAACAAATTGGTCCGTCACATTTTAGTAGCCACAATAACCTAAATGCGCTAAACTATTTAAAGTTTGAAAGCATGGTTGATAATATTTTTTACAATTCTAATGTACAGATTGAAAACTATCAAAAACTCAAAATTGAATTAGAAAACCTCCGTAGATTATTGGATGCGTATAATTAAAACATGGAAAGCGTAACAAAGCATATAGCTTATGGCGGGTCAACAAACTCTGATGAGTTTCTGTTTTCATCAGAATAAACGGCTGCGAGTAAGGTTTTCGCTCCGTAGCCAACTTTGGTTTCAGGGATCTGCTTTTGCTCCACTACTGAGGTACGTACAGAGATGTGCACTCTTTGATCCGGGAAAAACAAGTCGGATAAACGTCGGACACTTTATAGCCACGTTGATAGATGACCACACGCTCTGGAATGAATGGAAAGGGCAAATGCCCGTGATCTACAACAAAGAGTAAAAGGGTAGTTTAACAGTTCCTTCTATTTGATGATGTATGGTGATTTTTCCCATATTTGAGAAGGACTGTTTCAAGAATGATATTCTTTGAATTCTTCTAGTGCCAGATTCCTAATT
Organism: Bacteroidia bacterium; assembly: GCA_030427905.1. Lineage (GTDB taxonomy): Bacteria > Bacteroidota > Bacteroidia > Flavobacteriales_D > Cryomorphaceae > CBDDKU01. The sequence goes on along the minus strand of JAUICL010000002.1, from coordinate 834,149 downwards.
GGATACCAATCTATAAGCTGACCAATGATCAAATTCTTCCGAAAAATCAGGCAAAAGCTCCTAAGCGAAAACCGTTTCACCAAGTATCTTATGTATGCTATTGGGGAGATTATCCTGGTTGTGATCGGAATATTGATCGCCCTACAAGTAAATAACCTTAATAATCAAGCTAAAAAGCACAATCAGGAGATAGCCATGCTAAAGGATCTAAAAGTTGATCTTGAAATGGCTGATCAAAAAATAAGGAAACAAATTGAGTGGTTTAAAAAGAGCCAGGATATTCATTACCATATCTATAAGGAGTCTGTTGGTGAAGCAAGTTTTGACTCTTCCATGCGCTACCACGATATAATATGGACGGCTTTCCTTAGAGAATTCATAGCTGAAAACTATACTTCCAAAATTTCTGAAATAAGTGATGAAAGATTAAAACGCATTTTACGTGATTACTTATGGAGGGAACAACTCGTAAAAGAAGCTTTTCAAGAGTGGAATGACGTAAAACTGAATAAGGTGAGACCCTTTCTTGACCAAAACGGACTCTACCGAAACGAGATAGTCTTTAACGATGAACCGTATGAATTCATGAGTATATCCAAGGACGGAGTCGTAATAGATCACCAAAAGCTTACTGAACTTTACGGAACCCAGGAACTCGATCAATTGTTTTATTACCTGAGACATTCCGCATCTTGGTGCCTTCACTGTATGGGTAAGCTGGAAGATGCAAATGCAAACCTCGATTTAGCACTTGACTACTACTTAAATGGGGAGCCAGAAAAGATCGATAGCATCAAACCGCTTGAGGGTTATTATTAATCCACCTGCTACCACCAAACCACAAAAAAGGTTCGGTGTGAATCTCCATCTTTCTGCCAGCACATGCGCGAGCGTCTATCATTGATGCTCCTGCTGAGATCTTCATTTAATTCATCATAGCTACACCAATTCTGATTTTCAGAAGGATCTATGCCCCATTCTTTTTTCAGAGGGAGATGGTAGGAAGAACCCGAGTGATCCAGATTTTTGAACTCATCATAGTTGAGGTAATATCCCTTCACAGCTTTTTGATAGCACTGCTCTAGATCCACTTCCTGGTGATAGGGCAGAAAGAGAGAAGCCATAAAACAGAGTTTTTGAGAAATCTCAGAAATTGCCAACCCAGCCATTTGCGACTCGATGGCTTTATGATGCAATAAAGGAAACTGTTTTTCTCGAAGCTTTTTGAGTTTTAGGTGGAGAGAATCGTTACGGTTTGGGCCAATCCAATTTTGGGTGGGGGTAGTTGAGATTGATGGATCGTAGAGATAGAATTTATAGGCCAGTTCCATATGAATGATACGTTTGCTCTCTGTTTCTTCCAGAATAAAATCAATTTCTCCAAGTGTTTGCTTTTCATCAATAAGCTGGATGCTTTCATGAAGCAGGCGGTAATTAGATGAAGCTTCAATGCACTGCGCCACAGTTTTCTCAACCAAGTGCCCGAGCCGAAGATTTTTGGGGAGATCAAAATGCGGCTCAGATTCTATCTCCAACTCCGACAGTCTGAAAGGTTCATATCCAGTGATTTCCCTTCCGAGAATTGGTGATTGAAACAGTGATGCTATTCGCGCTTTGAGATTCATTACAGCCAAAAGAAAGTGAATTCGTCTGGAAGATTAGAAATGAATTCTAAATTTAAGGTGCTCAAGTGTTTCAAAAGATCTTTCCAACAGACTATATTGAGAAGTTCATTGCATCTAGCTAAAAAAAATGGCGGGTGTCAATCAGTCAGCCGACCAATGATCAAATACTTTAGAAAAATAAGGCAGAAGCTTTTGGCAGAAGGAAAAACTGGAGCTTACGTGAAGTATGCCCTCGGAGAGATTGTACTCGTAGTAATTGGTATTTTAATTGTTCACCGCACCCCTTTTTCCCTAAAGGGGCCACGCACAATTCAATCAGTTCATAAAGACTACTATGAGTAAAGACCCTCTCAAAATATCAGGAATGCATTATGGGGCTCAACCGAAAGTATTTTCAAACGAGCTTGATGGTGGTTATCATCTCTCTAAAAATCAAAAAGAGAAGGACGCAAACCGTACCCATTATCTAAGAGAACTGGGAATTCAGGAGCTAAGATTCACAAATCGAGAAGTATTAGAGAGTATTGATAATTTAGTTCAAAAACTTCAAATCATCCTGAGCGGAGCCACCCCTTCAGGGGCTGGGGGTGAGCGTGGGCAAATGAAACGATCATGATAAAATTCTTTAGAAAAATTAGACAAAAACTACTCTCTGAAAATAAATTCAGCGAATATTTAATCTATGCAATTGGCGAAATAGTTCTTGTTGTTATTGGAATTTTAATTGCTTTGCAAATTAATAATTGGAATCAAAATCGACTTAATGAAGATTTAGAATCCCTCTATTATGAAAGACTTTTAGATGATGTCAGAGAGGAAGAACAAATTCTTGAAGCGACTATTAATTATTCTAAACAAGTCAGTTTTCACGCAAAAAAAGCAATAGCTGTTTTCGAAAACTCTATCGATGCTGAAATTAATCCTGTCGATAACCTAATTGATATGTATCAAGCAAGTCAATTGGTAGATTCGTATTCAGCATCATCAACTTTTAAGGAGTTAATCGCTTCTGGACAGATTAACCTTATCCGTAATGACAGTTTAAAAACTGCTTTGATTAGGTATTATGATACTGAATGGTCTGAAACAGGAGTGTTCATTCTTGAAAACAAGTATAGAGAGAATTTAAGAGGTAAAATGCCAGATGAAATTCAGACACAAATCCGTTTGAATTGCGGAGATATTTATTTAAAAAACGGTTATAGTTTTCTAATAAGTTTACCTAAAGAATGTAGTATTGAACTCGATAACAAAATAGCAAAATCTGTTGTTGAAGAGTTACGTAAGGATGCGAGTTTAAAAAAAGATTTACGCTATCTGATAGGCAATGAAGCGGGCAAAATAAATGATTTAAAACCAGTACAATTACAACTCAAAAACATTATTGAAAAATTAGAAGAAATTAATAATGATTAATAAAAATAACGAAAGCACAACAACGGCTATAGTTTATGGCTTAGATTAGTCCAACCGTTAAAAGTCGGACAAAAAACCTATTGTAGTCACGGCGGATAAAACCCAAAGCGCGGCGCCAACACTGCTGATTCTCACGCGGGCATGCCCGCTGCTAGCTTTTGCGACGTTGCCACAATGCGCTAACGCCACGGCCGAGCGCTGGCCGCGAAAACCGCCACAAACCATAGCCAAGACTGTTCACAATCAATAGTAACTAGACCAATTCTTGAAACAGATTCTGACCATTATACTGGTGCTCTTGACGTTGGCAGTCGTAGGTCAATCGAAACGGTCGATTTCGGCAATCGGTTCGTATCAGTTTTTGGAAATGCGAGCCGTCAGTATGGGTTTAGAGTATCAAAGAAAACAACGTTGGGAAAGTTTAAACTTTGACCATCAAATCGAAATGTCTCTTTAGGGCCAATTTTTTCTGAATCAAGAAAACCCTAACCAAGCAAAGTACTACGGAGTCATTAACGATGTCCATTTCCGTACCAAATTTTTCGGGCTTGGTGGACAATTCAGAATAATATTTCAGGATAACCGCCAGCGTTACGAATTCGGTCCATCGTTCAAATTGGGATATAAATATGTTTGGCTAACCTATGTCTGGAGTGGATATAATTTTGAAAATAACCCTTTCAAGCATCATCGTGATGAACCACCAATTGAATTCAATAACGGTGATCACAATCTTCGTTTAGTCCTGTCGTTTCCAATAGTTAAATTTAAGAAGTAAGGCGCACCAACACTGCATAAGTAGCCTTGCTGAACTAAGAAATGAAAATCATTATTTGCATCATCTTCACGCTCTGTCTCGGCTTTAAGAGCTATGCGCAAGAGGTATATACTGCAAGAAAGGGCTCAAAATTTTTCCCTAGTCACTTGCATGTCGTTATCAAAGTTGACAGCGCAGAAATTCATTATCAGCTCTTTGACCATTGGTATAGTTGGTCATATGCCCAACTTCGCGACGTAAGGATCCCAACGAATTGGATAAGTACGGAGAGCAAAATGATACGTTGACCATCCTTACTCATGATAGGAAGGTGAGATTAGTTGATGGGAGATATAAGCTAGATCGTAAAATCAAACATCAGAATCTTTGTGCTTCATCGGAGACTATGAGAGAAATATCCTACGCGAACTCCATTGCGGAGAAACACAAAGACATGAAACATTTTCATTTGTATAAACGTGAAGATTTGGAGTTGTCAGAAGAAGATTTCAAAAATCTTGTAGATGCTAACTTAGCAGAAGAATTGAGAAAACGCGCAGCGAAAGATTGAGCTTAAATTCATAATTAGCAGTCGTATCCAATGACCGATAAACTGACATTTGAAGATTGGTGGGCGGACTTTAGCGATAAATTCCGAAACGATAAAGACGGTGGTAGGGAGATGCTGAACAGGCTAAAGTCAGAAGTGTGGTCGTTCCCTCAAGCGAAGCGGGAAGCCTTTATTGATGAGTTGCTGAAAAGGAGAAACCGGCAGTTCTACACTTGTGAGCTTGTTCCTTTGTTCGGCAATCAGCGGCAAGTAGGGGAGATTAAGAAGAGAGCCCAAAAGCTTTTGGAGCGTTCGAGTTTTGAAGATGCTTTACCAGAATATGTGAAAGTCATTCTAAAGACCTTCGAACCAGCCGATATTCCGTTGTTAACGAAGTACTACCTGAACTATCAAGAATCAAGTGGATTCAGAATTCCATTAGAACTCTACGATATTGATCAGCAACTCTTTTTAAGAGCCTTCGAGAAGTATCTGAAAGGCTATTCTGCGGAGGCCCTTTGCGAGTATGATGGGCTTCTGTACTTAACAGCCAATCCTGATGCTATCGAATTTTTGATCGCGGAGCTATCACTTGATCTTTCTTCAAAGATGAAGAGCTTTGCAAAGAAGAAGTCCCAACATTCAATGGTGATCAGAAATATGGAGTTATCGGAAAGATTGATGAAATTGGGGGAGTGAAAAAAGTAAAACTCCTGGCATCCGTTCTTCTTTTTATAATCGGGTTGAAACAGGCTATTGCTTGCGACTGCAAAAATCTCTGTCCGCTAGAAAATTTAAGAAATGTGAGCTACGAAAATGCGGATCTTGTTTTTCTCGGAGAACTTATCCAGTCTGACTTCCATCAGAATACATACACCTTTAGAATTATTGAAGGATTTAAGGGCGAATTTGAGTCTACGACCATTAGCGGAGGCTATTTTAATAGTTGTTCCGTATTTCCTGAAGATCGCGGACAGTGGATTGTGTACGCCCAAATGCAAGATGATGGAATGATCAACCTAAGCCAATGTTCTGCATCGCGAAGTAAAGCAAACCCGAGTAGGGTGATGTGCTATAAAACGCCAACCCCGCCATCCCCGTCAAATAGACCAACTTCACCTAGCCCGTCAAGCACGACAAATACGCCAAAAAGATCAAATCCATCAGCTCAGTCAATCCCGCCGATTCCGACAAAAACGTCAAATCATCCAGAAATCGACCCGGAGATATCTGCTCTGAAAAAACAGGCAGGGCAAGACTGGCTCGACGAACTGGTGTGGCTACGACAGAAGTGACCGCGCCTTTCGCATTCCTAAACACAGTGTGCTCCGGCAGCACATATTTCTCCTATTTTAAGGTGAAACGGTATATAGCTTATATATTGAGTATCGTTGTTTAATGAGAATAAAGCGATAAATAATTATTGAATAACAATAAATATTTGTCATCTTTGCGATAACCGTTTAAAAAATCAATGAGATATGTCAACGCCAAACAACCTCGTATTTAAGACTCTGCACATCATCGCTTGGATCATTTTTGTTGGTTTATGTATAGATGCAGGTGGCTTGATTGTGAACTTCTTTTTTAGCCTGTTTAAACCCGAACTCGTTCCAAACCTTTATCAAAGCCTTGATTTGACACTGGTGTATCGGGAAAGCAAGTTGGTGTTTTTTGGTGTTTACGGGTTTATTTTGAGTATTTCCATCTTGAAGGCCTACTTATTTTACATCGTTATCAGGCTGATGCACAAGATAGATCTGAGTAAACCGTTCAACGCGTTTGTGTCCAAACAAATCCTTAAAATAAGCTACTACACGCTGTCGATCGGGCTATTCAGCGCTATTGCCAGACAGGTGATTATTAGCCTATCTGCCCATGATTTTATCTTGATAGGTTTAGACCAGTTTTGGGTAGACAGCCAGGCCTTTATTCTGATGGGAGCGGTGATCTACATTATCGCTACTATTTTCAAGAAGGGCGTTGCAATTCAAATAGAAAATGAACTAACCGTATAAGCATGGCGATCGTTGTGAACCTAGATGTGATGATGGCAAAACGGAAGATGTCATTGAATGAGCTTTCCGACAAAGTAGGATTGACCTTATCTAACCTTTCCATTCTTAAAACGGGCAAGGCAAAGGCCATTAGATTTACTACACTCGATGCAATTTGCGGTGTGCTGGAGTGCCAACCAGGAGACATTCTGGAATATGTAGATGAAACGCGTGAATAGTACTAGTCTAAACATAAACCGAATGATCAGTTAGGGCGATTAGTTGAGAGAAGAGATCCTGATAATGAAGAATTAAGTGATAATTTGGCTTAAAAGATCTGTAGGATGAAACATCAAAATGACCATTCAGTCCCGCTCATTCTAGAAGAAGGAGAAGGCCGAGTATATAGCTGTGGTAACATGACAGCTATATTCAAGGCAGATGAAAATGAAACCAATGAAAAGTACAGTATTTCGGAGTGGTGGCTAGAGCCTAATTCAGCTGGGCCAGGACCACACCTTCACGAAGAGAATGATGAGGTGTTTTATGTACTCGATGGGAAGCCGTCTATATTGATTGGAGAGGAATGGGTCGAAGCTTCAAAAGGAAGTTTTATCCGTATTCCAGCCAATACCACTCACGATTTCAAGAACGATCGGGATCAAAAAGCAGGTATTCTCAATTTTTTCATCCCAGGTGGCTTTGAGCGCAATATGCCCGCTATAGTGAAGTGGTTTGATGAGAACACCTAAAATAAGATAGGCGATCTGACCAGCAATGGCCCGATGAAATCAATTTCAACTTCTACCCATCAGGTAATTAATCTTTCGTATTGCTATTCCTTTAGCAAAGCGCCTTTTGAGCTTTGAATGTTCAAACTGAGCAGATAGCTTCTTTTGATTTAATGCAACAATGTTGCAACAAGGTGTGAATTGATTACTTTTGCACCCGTGTTGCATAGAGGTGTAAGGATATCCTATGCGAATTTGAACAAGATTAAATCACCTTTTGAATTAGGGAAATGATTATAAAAAAGAAGCTTCCCGTCACCGTTTTAAGCGGTTTTTTAGGAGCCGGAAAAACCACATTGCTCAACCACGTTCTTCACAATAAAGAAGGGCTAAAGGTGGCCGTAATTGTCAATGATATGAGCGAAGTTAATGTGGATGCGGAGTTGGTGAAAAGTGAAAACACGCTTTCGCGCACGGAAGAAAAACTCGTGGAGATGAGCAATGGATGCATTTGCTGCACCCTGCGAGAAGATCTCATGGTAGAAGTAGAGCGTTTAGCTCGGGAAAATCGGTTTGACTATTTGCTTATCGAAAGCACTGGTATTAGCGAGCCAGTGCCCGTTGCTCAAACGTTTAGTTTTGTGGATGAAGAAAACGGGATCGACTTGTCTCGGTTTAGCTATGTCGATACCATGGTTACAGTTGTCGATGCCTTCAATTTCTTCAAGGATTTCGGTAGCCCCGAGACCTTGATGGATCGAGAGCTTACCGATATGGAAGGTGACTACCGCACTATAGTAAACCTTTTGACCGACCAAATCGAGTTTGCCAATGTGATCATTCTGAACAAGACTGATCTCGTAGATGCCACAACGCTTGGCGTTCTGAAGGCGGCTATTCACAAGCTCAACCCTTCAGCGCGTATAATCGAATCGACTTTCAGCAAGGTTGACCCTTCTGAAATCTTAAACACCGGTCTTTTTGATTTCGACGAAGCAGAGCAAAGTGCTGGGTGGATCGAAGAACTTAAAAAGGATGGGCATACGCCAGAAACAGAAGAGTACGGCATTTCGTCATTCGTGTACCGCAGCCAAAGACCCTTTGATCCCTTGCGGTTCTGGAGATATGTACAAGAAAAATTTCCGAGCACGATCATTCGGAGTAAAGGCCTTTTTTGGTTGGCATCGCGACCTGAGCAAGCACTTGTTTGGAGTCAGGCTGGTGGTTCCCTAAAAGCTGATAGTGCTGGGGTTTGGTGGAGCAGCATGAGCTACGAGAAGCGCACGCGTTATGCGGCTTTTGTAGAAAACCAGCAACATATAGAGTCGGGCTGGGACAAGACCTTCGGCGACCGGAAAAATGAGCTAGTCTTTATTGGTCAGGATTTGGACGAGCGTCAGATTCGAGCCGACCTGGATAGTTGCCTTGCCAACGAAGCAGAGATATTAGCAGGAAACTGGCGCGAAGGCTACGACGATAATTGGCCCGTACAGCGCGCCTATGCCCTAGACTAAGGACTGTTTCGATTCACTCCAAGAACTTACTTAAACAAAGTAAAAGTATAATGCCCGTGTAAGCGGGCTTTGTTTTTTAAATCCTTTTGGGTTCTAGCTGCCCATCGTTTTAACCCTAAATAGTTAACAAAACATCGCAATATAAGCTATCTAATCACAATTGATCAGTGAGCCCATATTGAGCCAGTTAAAGGCCAATTTTCCATCTGTTTTTCGCATATTTGAGAAGACTGGTGGAGGAGAAGTGAGTAGTTGAGTCGGTCTGGAATAGTTTTAGAAAATTAAAAAAGCACCCATATGTTGGATTACTCACAAACCGTGTAGGTCGAAGTCTGTGCCACCGCTAGAGCCTTCGTAGAGTAGCTTCGGCGCTCGCGGAAAGCTAAGGCGACACGCGGTTAGCGAAGGGTTGATGTGTGTTATTCACTTGTTGTCCTTAATTAGATGAAAATGATAAAAACAAAATTATTATTAATAATCCTATCATCGCTTGTATTTGGATTAGTTAATGCTCAGAATAAAGATTCAATTCCAGATTACATTACGTTTTTAAAAGAACTTGACAACAACAATCTTGAAATTGATTATCGACAGTTTAGAATCAGTTACATCTACTCTGATAAATTCAAAGAAAAAGGAACGTCAGATTATGATGAACTAAAAAATGACGTTTATAAATACATAAGAAAGAAGAAATATAGGAAAGTGATTGACGCATGTCAAAAAATGTTAGAGATCGACTACACAAGCATGTTTGCTCATAAATACATTCAACAGACAGCCAAAATTATTGAAGATTCCGTTTTGTATAATAAACATCACCACATAGAGTTTGGATTATTAAAGTCCATTGTTCATAATGGTGACGGAAAAACATGTGAAACATCCTGGGAGATAACTCAAATTGAAGAGGAATATTTTATTCTAAGAATGTTAGGTGCTGAACTAAAAAAGCAGAGCTTAGATGGCTTATGTGATAAAATGGATGTCACACAGGATAATGAACCCAAAACACATTATTTTGGAGTGTATTATGTGTTTGAAAGCAGGAAAATAAACTAAATACAACGCTATTTAAAATGCATTAGAACGCATTTTACATTAAAAGTTGTGGTGCATGGAATCAAATTAGCACTTGCATAAGGCGACATATGTCGTTATATTTACGTAAAATGTCGCATTATGATTCTGGACACAGTTGATTTAAAAAACGAAAGGGACACTGTATTAAAGTGGCTCGGTATAAAAAGACCGTTACCAAATCGTTCAAATTCCGCTTTCGTCTATATTAAATTGATTAGAGAAGGACTTCAGAGCAAATCGGTTGATTCATTTATAGAACATTCTAGTTTAACAAAGAAGCAGGTATCTAGAATGATTCATTTATCTGAAAGAACCTTGCAACGTAACTCTCCTGATAAGTTAATTGATATAACAACATCTGAAAGGTTGATTGAACTCACAAGACTCTTTCATAAAGGCATAAGCGTGTTTAACAGTAAAGAAAAATTCGTCACTTGGCTTAATCGTCCTAACAAGTCTCTAGACAATCAATTACCTATTGAACTTATTGAAACAAACTTAGGAATAGACTTAGTGCTAGATGAATTATTAAAAATTGAACACGGTGTGTTTTCATGATAGTTTTCAGAATTGCTAAGAAAAAATGGATAAAGGATCTCTCAGGAATTGGGGCAAAATTGACCGGCGGTAGATGGAATCCAAAGGGTCTTCCCGTTCTCTATTGCGCTTCGAATTCTTCATTAGCAATGCTCGAAAAACTGGTGAATATTGACTATGATTTGCTTCCGGACGATCTTTTTATAGCAGAGATAGAAATACCTGAAACAAGTTTAAAAACGATAGACAAAGCTAGCCTTGATAAGAATTGGAATAAATATCCGAGCCCCGATAAATTAAAATCAATAGGTAAAGATTGGATTAACAATAGCGAATTTTTGATTCTCGAAGTCCCAAGTGCTGTCAACCCAAATGAATCGAATTATTTGATCAATGTAAACCACAAAATGATTGATCAGGTAAAAGTGATTAAGACCTATCCTATTGTAATTGATGGTAGACTTAAAAAATGAAAAAGGCACCACAACATAGGTAGCTGATACGGACGATCTATATCAGTATACAGCACACATCTTGTGCCGATGCCTCGGGAACTCTGTTCAACACCCAAAGAAAGTCTTGATATCTGCCCGTGTAAGCGGGCTTTGTTTTTTAAATCCTTTTCGGTTTTAGCGTTCGGTCATGCTAATCCTAAACAGATAACAAAACATCGCAATAAAAGCTATCTAATCAAAATTGATTAGTGAGCCCATATTGAGCCAGTTAAAGGCCAATTTCCCATCTGTTTTTCGCATATTTGAGAAGGACTGGGGGAGTGAAGAATTGAGTAGTTGAGTCGGTCTGGAATAATTCTAGAAAAAGGATAAAGCACCCATAGGCTGGAAAACACATACCGCGTAGGCCGAAGCCCTAGCGTAGGCCTAATGTGTGTTATCCAATTGTTGTAGCGCATTTAAGAAAAACGCAAACTGAATGAATAAATTAACACTATTAATAATTCTGACCGCAATTCTTGGGAGTTGTAAAACCAACCAAAGAAATAAAGTTTCTAATCCCATAGAATTCTCCTATTCTGAAACTCTTTTGCCAAAAGACACGACCAAATTATGGGTGGAAGACGGAAATATTGAAAGCGACACAGTACTCATTGTCTGCCAAGGTGGACCTTCAAAAAACCTGACTTTTATTGAGAAAGGAAGAACCAGTTACAGATATATCCCCAATTATTCAAACTACCGCATAGTTTATCTGCACCAAGCTCAAACCCTGAACAAGGAAATATTTGACTACAAAGAAGAATTCAGTCTCGAAATGGCAGAAAAAGAAGTGGACAATACCTCTGAAATGCTCTATCGTGCTTTGGATTATTTTAAGGCAAAAGGGAAAACAACAATAGTCATCGGAACTTCCTATGGTGCTTACATCATTCCAAACTACCTATCGACAAGACCATCACTTGCGGACAAATATATAATCATTGCAGGCAGAATAGATGACAATGAACAAATGCTAGAACAACATTTAAAGGGATTTAACGGAGAATTTGAAGAAGATGGAATAACGTATATCCCTGAAGACGAAAATCCTGATTTGAGCGAATATCAAGAATCGGAAATAAAAGAATATTTGGTGAAACAGTTATTAAAAGGAGCCATTGGAAAACCGAGATATTCCCAAGAATTGGCTGACATGGATTTATCGAATGTCATTTGTTTTTATGCAACAAATGACCAAAATGTTGGGAGACTTACAGAATCGGAAATTAAATTTTTGGAATCCAAAAAGGTGAAAATATATGAGACCAATACAGGTCATTCGGAAACATTGTACAGATTTATCGACAAACTGATGGACGGAAGTGTAAAATTATAAAAAAGCGCCTTACAACACTGGTAGCTGATGCACAACCCCATCCAGCGCTCAAAAACTCACCTTACTCAAGCCCGTGTAAGCGGGCTTTGCTTTTTAAATCCTTTTGGGTTCTAGCTTCCCATCGTTCTAACCCTAAACAGATAACAAAACATCGCAATAAAAGCTATCTAATCAAAATTGATTAGTGAGCTAATCTTGAGCTGGTCATATGCCATCATCAATCATTCCATTTCCGACATTTCCGACAAACTCCGTGATATCCGTCACATAGGTCAATTAGGACGATCATGGTTGAATCCGTCAATCCGCCACCAGGCCAATTCCGAAGGAACTGGAAATACCCGCCAACGCCGCCAACGCCACCACCAGATAGGCCAAGTCCACCTGACCCATCAAGCACGACAAAAACGCCAAAAAGATCAAATCCATCATCTAAGTCAATCCCGCCTATGCCGACAAAAACGTCAAACCATCCAGAAATCGATACGGAGATATCTGCTCTGACAAAACAGGCTGATGATCTTGATGAGCCTAGCTATGTTGCTTATGACTTTATTCTAATCTTTACCAATAAATAGTCCATACAATGAAAGCAGTTGTTTACACCAAATACGGCCCGCCATCAGTCCTGAGAATGGTTGAGAAAGAGAAGCCAGAACCCGCAGATAATGAGATTTTGGTACGGGTGAAGGCAACCAGCGTAACAGCTGGCGATTCGCGATTGCGAAGCTCAAACTTTCCCGCTATCGCCTGGCTACCAGTGCGCTTGATGTACGGCTTGTTTAGCCCAAGAAAAGACGTGCTAGGTCATGAGTTTTCGGGAATCGTGGAAGCAGTGGGGAGTTCCGTGACCAAGTACCGCGTAGGGGATGAAGTGGTGGGAACGCCCACCATGCTAAAAACAGGTACCTACATCGAGTATATCGCGATACCCGAGCAAAGGAAGAAAGGAGTTCTCGGTATGAAGCCCGGTGGTTTGAGCCATGAAGAAGCGGCTACACTACCCGTAGGTGGAATGACTGCCCTGTGTTTGCTTCAAAACGCCGGGTTGGCTCGCGGGCAACGCGTTTTGATATATGGTGCTTCGGGAAGTGTAGGTAGCTATGCCGTACAAGTAGCCAAAGCGGCGGGAGCCAATGTGGTAGCTGTTTGCAGCGGGCGAAATGCCGAGTTGATGATGTCTATCGGCGCCGATCGGGTGGTAGATTATCGCAAGAAAGAGTACGAGTCGTTAGCCGATAAATTTGACATCGTTTTCGATGCGGTAGGTAAATTGTCACGAGCCGATAAAAGTCGCCTTTTGAAAAAGAAGGGGAGTTTTGCCTCAGTGAAGTCCCTTGCGCGACAAGATCAGGCGTGTTTTGATGAATTGCTTCAACTCGTGGTAAGTGGTCATATAAAGCCGGTCATTGATCGGGTTTACCCGCTCTCGGAAATGGTGGATGCCCATGCTTACGTTGATGGTGGCCATAAAAAGGGAAATGTGGCTATCGCGGTGTAGTGGGAAAATGTGAGGGAAACACATGATTTGAGCCTTCTTCTTACCTTTAGTCAAAACGTTGAAACGAAAACAAGCCGCATCATGAGAGCTAGACTGCACGCCATCTTCGCCATATTCACATTCGGGTTCCTAATTCTTGGTTGCTCAAAAGATTGCGAAACGAAATTAGACAAGTGCAATGACAGGCCCGAAAGTGGGGCCTGCGCTGCCTATTTTGAAGGGTGGTTCTTTGACAAAGAAGACAATGCTTGCAAGAAAATAGGTTTCTCAGGCTGCTCTCCAAGAGGGTTTGAAACTGAAGAAGCGTGCAATCAATGCAAATGCAATTAAGGCTTTACTCGACCTGATCTGGCTCAGAACCAACTGACTTTACGATACGATCTAGGGTAAATTGTCGATTGTTGAAGAAAACTCAAGTCAAAACACTAGCTTGCAACCATTCAATCAACCCTAACCATGTTGAAGTTCTTCCGAAAAATTAGAAAAAAGCTCGTTTCCAAAGGTAAAACGGGAACGTATTTGAAATACGCTTTGGGAGAAATAGTTCTTGTGGTAATTGGGATTTTGATTGCACTACAGATCAACAATTGGAATGGTGAGCGAAAGGAGCGCAAACTCGAGTCTAGGTTCATTGAGTTGCTGACGCTCGATTTAAGATCTGATACGCAAAGCTTGAAGGAGCTTATAGAAATTTCTGATGCGACGGTGTTTTCAAAGAATCTCGTTCTCGACTATCAAGATGGGAAAATCGCCAGGCCAGACTCTTTGGGTAAACACTTTCTCGGCGCTGTGTTCCATGGCATTCCGAGTTTTGTGCCCAATCACGGTGCATTAGAAGATATTCAGAATGCTGGCGGATTGTCGCTGATAAAAGACCAAGACTTATGCAATCAAATTCTCAAGCTCTACAATACCTATGATCTGTTTGAAAAGAATGTGGGGGCCAACTATTTAAAAAACAGGAGTATTTCTCGCGAATTGGTGTTTCAGAGAGCTAATGGAAACTTGTTTAATCGCGATCTCAACGCCAACAAAGCGGTCATTGACAGTTTAATACTGGATAGTGAGATCAGAGATCGACTGATAAGTAACTGGACTTTAACTTACAACAGAACGTTGAAGGATGTTCTCCACACGAATCTTGAGACCATTGAAGTTTGCGAAGCCTACATTCGGAGGGTAAATGAGTAAAACACGAAAAAAACAGATCTTTCGGATCGTCTTATTTTTAGGTACTGCGATATCCTTGTTCTTTGTTCCCTGGCTGCTCGTAAAGGCCTGGATACTTCCCTTGCCCGGTACAGTACCTGAGCAGCTCAACCAGGCCATCGATCACGGATTCGATGGAGTAGTGGTGTACATAGATCAGGCTGGAAAGCCTCCCCAATACCATGCCGCTGGCTGGCACAATCGCGAGTCAAAAGTTCCAGCCGACCCGCAGGCTCTTTTTAAGATTGCTAGCATCAGTAAGCTTTACGATGCCGTAGCCGTAGCTAAATTGGTCAATGATGGGCGTCTTGATCTGGATAAATCCCTTGGTGATTACTTACCCGATTTGGTGGGCCGGATTGAAAACGCTGAGACGATCACCCTAAAGCTACTGATCCAGCACCGAAGCGGTATTCCCAACTTTACCGACGCTCCCAATTTTTGGGGTGCCCCGGCTATGGGCTATGAAGATTGCTTGGCCTTGATTCTCGACAAACCAGCCGTGTTTGCCCCCGATCAAGATTATATGTACTGCAATACCAATTATCTCTTGATCAATAAGATCATGGATGATGAGCTCGGCTACGACAATTTTGAATTTATCCGCGAAGAGATTTTGATACCCCAAAACTTGAATGCCACCTACCGCTCGCTCGATGAAGTGGATCTTGATGATGTGATGAGTGGGTATCACGTCGGACATCCTTACGATTTGAAAGCTGATGAGCATGGTATGTTGGCCACAGCCGAAGACGTTGGGTTTTTCTTGAGAGCTCTAAACGATGGAACCTTGTTTGAACCAGGAGAACAGGAGATCTATGCATCGGTATACGAGTTTGAGCACGCGGGCTGGGTGCCCGGTTACCAGAGCTTTGCAAATTACTATGCCGATTTGGATGCCGTAGTGGTGGCTTTCTACAGCACCACCGACCCCAAACTCTACAATTGGAACCTGTCGGAGATTGTCAATAGCAGAATTGCCAAAATTTTGGAAAGGCAGAATGAGAGTCAGGAGTGAAGTGTAGATTTAATTTATGTTTCTTTTATTAATTGCCTTCTCTTCTTTGTCGAGTTTTAGGTGTTCAATAATCAGCTGCTTATTCCGTTTGTGATCCTATGAAATACCACATTCTTCTTTTCGCCACCTTTCTCTCTAGCTTAGTTTATGGTCAGCAGTACGATGGCCTGTTTATCGAAAACCGAAAGGTCGATCAGAACAATCAAATCTACACGCCAGGAAAGGAGTTTGTTTACCAATTCCAGATTCAAAAAGATGATCCAATCTATCTGGTGGAAAATGCGATGGATGAGTTTAAGCTGACTGAGTTTCCAGACTCTGCAGGTGTAACAGAAGTTCACCTGACAGTGATAAAGCCTCGGTTATTTCAGCGCACGAATACAAACCAAACTGAGATTTACTACAGCTATGAGCCAAACCCCAGTTCTACTTTTTCAACGGGTATAGTAGAGAATGATCAAAACACCTGGATTCATCCGCCTCGAAGTGGCTTCTTCAGATCCCTTGAGACATGTCCTTTTCCCTATTTGAAGCACCATGTGGCCGTTGGAGATCAGTGGACTGATAGTATGTCGATTGGCGAGCATTGGTCGCACCCTATGTGGGGCGAGTGGGATGGACGGCTTTTGTTGACGTACACATACGAATTGGCTGGTAAAGAATCACTAGAGACAAATTTTGGCGATTTAGACTGCCTGGTGATTGAAGCCACGGCTCAATCGAAGGCGGACATATCTAGGTTGAAGGCCTATTATCACCCTGAGTTCGGATTCGTCAAGTTGGTCTACACTTTGTTTACAGGAATACTTGTGGAGCTCCATCTCCATTCGGTTATGGACGGGCCGGTGCTGCGAGATGGACGTTCCTTTTTTGAGAATAAGTACAAGTAGATATCGAACCAGTGTGGGCTTCTTTTAAGAGTTTGTGAATCTATCCTGCCAGCGGGAGCATTCTCAAAAGGGGGGATGCTCAGAAATTGGCGTATCGATGTTCTTACAAGACCATTGCCCTTGAATGTTTAGGCTCAGGGCAGAAGTTGCAGTGCATCGCATGCTTTATTGATTTTGAGCAAGTGTTGTGGCACCAGAAAGCTGTCTGATTCGGAGCGCTTTAAGCTTGTTTCAAACAACTTATGTAGACCGAAAACCGTCAGAGATAAAGCACGAACTAAACAACTATTCATAATGAGACTCCTTCTTCAATCTAGCCTTTGTGGGCTGCTTTTTTTATTGATCAATCTAACACCTAAAACCAGTACCGGCCAATCACTTGATTGGGTAGTTCAGGCTGGAAGCACCGGATGGGATAGAGCAAATGCTGTGGCCATAGATCAAAACAATCATGTTTATTCCATTGGTATGTTTCGCGGTACAGTAGATTTTGACCCGGGTGATGACGTGTACGAACTAAACTCAGTGGGCGAAGAAGATGTCTTTATCACCAAGTACGATCAGAACGGAAACCTTCTTTGGGCCCTGCAATACGGCAACGGTATGTATGTGGAGTGTAATGCCTTGGCTGTAGATGATGAACACATATACATCGCTGGCTCATTTCTTGGGAATGTTGATTTTGACGCAAGCCTTGATACCACTTCGTTGCAATCAACTGGTGGCGACCGTGATGCTTACATCCTGAAGTTGGATTTGGACGGAAATTTTGTTTGGGCCAAACAGTTCAGCGGCGTGTATCCAAGCATCTTGTATAGCTGTCCTACCGAGGCGCTAGCCATAGCAGTTGATCAGACGGGTAATATTGTGATTACGGGGTATTTTGACGGAATCGTTGACTTCGAAACTGACCCTGAATCGGAATACTTGCTAACCACTGTAATGGCAAGTGATATCTACGTTTGCAAGCTCAGCTCAGAAGGCCAATTGATCTGGGTAAGCCAGATAGGTGGCACCCAAGGCGGAGTGGGCTATGATATTGCTGTGGATGAAGCAAACAATATTTATTCTACGGGAACTATTGGCGGGACCTATGATTTCGATCCGGGGGAAGGTGAATTTGAATTGTCCATATCAGATCAGGTAAACTCGGAATATTACTTGCTAAAACTAAATGAAATGGGGGCTTTTGAATGGGCGAAAGTGATGGGGCCAGGAACCGGTAATGCCATTGAAATCGATTCAGAAGGTCATGTTTTTACCAGCGGATGGTTTCCACCGGGATACAGCGCGCTGCTTCACAAACTCGATGCATCAGGAAATATAATCTGGTCTAAAGATATTGTAGGCCCCTCTACCAACGCTCTTACTTTGGACAGTGAAGGAAATGTGTACACAGCCGGATACTCATGGGAAACAAATGACTTTGACCCTGGTGCTGGTACCTTCGAGCTAAGTGGTGAAGGTGGATATATTCGTAAGCTGACATCAGCAGGAGACTTCCAATGGGCCGTTTTGCTAGAGGCAGAAACGAGTCAAATCGAAATTGAGAATTTGGCAATCGATAGCCAGAACAAGTTGTACACAGTTGGTTTCTTCGATGGGCTCGTCGATTTTGACCCAAGTGATGAAAGCTATCCGCTCGAAACTCCACCTTTGAGCTACAATTTTTTCATTCATAAAATGACCACAATCAGCGAGACGGTAGGCATGGATGAACAGAAATTCGATGGTGATTTTTACGTATTCCCTAACCCAAGTTCTGACGACCGTGTTTCACTACGTTTTGATAAGCCGCAACGTTTTTTGGAGATCAGTGTTCGCAATGTGTTGGGGCAGTTGGTATCATCACAAGTTGTGCGCAACTCAGCACAATTTGAGTTGGTCTTGGGTCAGAGTCCGGGAATGTATTTTCTGGAAGTGTACAACCCAGCTAGCGAGACACGGGCTGTAGTGCGTGTAGTAAGAGAATAGACCAAACGGTGTTTACGCAATTTTGTCGATCGCATTTTGAGCTGATGGCACCGCGAATAAACGAATGCCTGGAATTTCCAGGCTTTTGGTTTATCATACCCGCTTCACTTCCGCGGTGATACTGGTGGATGATTGTTCCGTGAAAGCCATTTTTTCCATTTGCCAATTAAAACCGTTCATTTTCGCCTTGCATTCAATACTTTTATGGGTGAACGGCACGTGCCACCAATTCATTATTCCAGTTTATGAACTCTCCCATCGAAGCATTCAAAGAGCTCGTCTCTCTTCGTTACCAGATATACAACTCCTTATTCCTGACATTAAATCTCGACGGTGTACACCAAACGGGTATTTGGCTACCGCTTTTGAGCGAAGTCTGCGAAAAGGGATTTGAGAGCCAGAAAAATCCCACCGAAATTATCGACACGTTCTTTGCCGAAAACAAGGTGACGGCCAGCGAGAAGGACCGAATTGATCAGATGTTTCGGTTTATTCAGTACATCGAGCGGCAGGTGGTTTTGGTAGATGCGCTTGAAGATGCGGCTTTTACAAAGGTGAATGATGTAAATGGGGTGGGGAGTTATCGTTCGCTATTTGAGCGGGCTTCCAATCGGAATGCCTTAGAAGCATTGAAGTCGTCGCTGAAGGACTTTCGGGTGCGTATTGTACTCACAGCACACCCTACGCAATTTTACCCGGGCCCCGTACTTGGTATCATCTCCGATCTGGATACGGCTATTCAGAACAATAACCTTCGCGATATAGAGCGCTACCTCGAACAGCTGGGCAAGACACCCTTTTTCAAAAAGGAAAAGCCAAGTCCGCTAGACGAAGCCATAAGCCTGATCTGGTATCTCGAGAATATATTTTACCACTCCATTCCCAAAATATACGAGCACGTCTATGCCAGTCTGGGCCCCGATGCCGAAGAGATTTTGGAAGACAACCCCTTGCTCCAGCTGGGGTTTTGGCCAGGTGGCGATCGCGATGGCAATCCCTTTGTGAATACTCAGATCACCCTAAAAGTGGCCGATAGACTGCGCACCAGCTTGTTTAAGTGCTATTTCAGAGATATCCGCAAGCTCAAACGACGAATTACGTTTCGGGGTACCGAAAGCCTCATTCAAGAAATTCATGACAGACTTTACGCTGCGGCATTCACCCAGGCCGACAATCCCGGGTTTAGCCCAGCCGAGCTCCTCGACCAACTCCAGGAACTCGAGGCGGTACTAAACGATCAGCACAACGGCCTTTTTGCCGAAGAGCTCAAAACATTGATTCACAAGGTCAAAATTTTTGGTTTTCACTTCTCCACGCTCGATGTGCGGCAAGATAGTAGAGTGATCAAGAAGACCATGGCCGAAGTGAAAAGGTTGAATCCCGATGTATTTCCCGAGAATTTTGATGGATTATCGTCCGCTGATCAGATGGAAGCCGTGTTTGCTTTGTCAGGGAAGATAGATCCATCTTCCATTGAAGATCCCGTCTTGAAGGACACCGCCGATTCCTTCAATACCATTCGGAAGATCAAGGACCGAAACGGCGATGCCGGAGCGTATCGCTACATCATCAGCAATTGCCGCGGGATGGAAGATGTGGTCAATGTGTTTGGACTCGCTCGTTTGAGCGGTTGGGAAGGGCAAATGAATCTGGATATCATACCCCTTTTTGAGACGATCGATGATCTGGCAAGTGCAGGCGAGACTATGACAAAACTCTACGAACACCCTGTATACGCAGCACATATAAAGGGTAGGGGAATGAAGCAAGTGGTGATGCTCGGCTTTTCGGATGGAACCAAAGACGGTGGCTACTTATCAGCCAATTGGGGAATTTACAAGGCCAAGGAAGCTATGACGAAGGTCTCGAGAGAATTTGGGGTTTCGGTTACCTTCTTTGATGGACGGGGTGGGCCACCGGCTCGCGGTGGTGGAAACACCCACAAGTTTTACGCTTCGCTCGGCAATGAGATCGAGAGTAACCGCATCCAGCTCACCATTCAGGGCCAGACTATTAGCTCCAATTTTGGAACAGTCGATTCATCGCGGTTTAACCTCGAGCAACTGATGAGCGCTGGTCTTGAAAATACCGTGCTCGACGACAGCGATAAGCGCCTTTCGAGCCAAGCCCGATCCCTGCTCGAAGAAATTTCGGAAATAAGCTACAAGGCCTACTCTGAGTTTAAAGCCCACCCGTGCTTTGTGCCTTATTTGGAGAAAATGAGCACGCTCAAGTACTATGGCCAAACCAATATTGGAAGTAGGCCATCGAAGCGCGGAAAGAGTGATAAACTGGAATTCGAAGACTTGAGAGCCATCCCATTTGTAGGGGCTTGGAGTCAGCTTAAGCAAAATGTTCCCGGGTTTTTTGGACTCGGTACCGCTTTTGAGAAGCTCGACAAAGAAGGCCGCTTAGAAGAACTTCAAAACCTTTACAAGGAGTCGCTGTTTTTCAGAACCCTGCTCGAGAACTCCATGCAGTCGTTGAGCAAGAGCTTCTTTCCGCTTACGGCCTACATGAAGAACGACCCGGAGTTTGGGGAGTTTTGGACATGGATTTACGAAGAGTCGAAGCGAGCAGACCAGTATCTCAAGCACGTGTCAGGACAATCGGTGTTGCTGGAGACCAACCCAGCCGGGCGATCGAGTATCAAGCTAAGGGAACGAATCGTGCTACC
The DNA here is from genome assembly GCA_030427905.1 of Bacteroidia bacterium. GTDB lineage: Bacteria > Bacteroidota > Bacteroidia > Flavobacteriales_D > Cryomorphaceae > CBDDKU01. The sequence goes on along the minus strand of JAUICL010000002.1, from coordinate 812,837 downwards.
GCTACTCACCATTCAAAACTACGCCCTGATCAAAATTAAGGAGCTTGAGAATAGGGGGGAAGGCGATTCTGAGTATGCTCATGCCTATCGAAAATTAGTCGTGCGGTCGCTTTACGGAAACATCAACGCCGGAAGAAACTCGGCATAAGGGAACAGTGTAGTATCCAGAGCCTGATTTCGAATTTTTAGGATATTTGGGAAAGACGGACCACCATTTATGAAATCGAATCAGACACTTTTCCGCTTCTTTAGGTAATATTATATAAGATGAAAAAACAAGTCAACCAAGTAGGACTCTTTGTTATTTCAATTCTATGTTTTGGATGTTTTTTGGGTTTTACGGAAGGCACCAGTCATTCTATTGAGTGTTCAAACAGCGAATGTCAAGGACAGTATCAAGGTGCTGAATTTGTGAATAGCTCTGATATTGCACATCAGTTTTCTAATACTATGTCCGCAGAAGTAGGTGACAAACTGAAAGAGCTTTTCAAAAATGGCATGTATTCTCAAGTCGACTTTGAGAATATTGAAATGACTACAAAAGGAATGGGGAGTGGAAATGTCATCTATTTCATTAAAATCCCTTTCAAACGCGTCAATTCAGAATGTGAAGCTTATACATCATTTGATCATGTAGGTGGGTGGAATCACAATCCAGCCTTAGAAGCGAGAAAGAAACAGCTTGATAAAGCTTTGATGGAAAATCATGAATTGTACATCAGTGACTTGAAGACGACACCTGAAGGATTGCAGGAATATTGGATACAGTGGAAGAATAAAGTAACTCAATCAATGTGCAAATAAGCTTGATATTGCATAGTTTGAAAATGTATAGAAGGGCTTATGACTTCAGCTCACTGAAAACAGAATGGAATACTTTATAGGACATGAGATTCCTGAGTTTAAACTCGAACGAGTTATAGGCCGCTCGATTAAGTCAGGAGTTCGTGGGTCGACAACATATTTCATAAAAGAAATCTCCAGTACAACATATCCGGATGTCCACAAACTGAATGGCGCGAAGGGAGTTTTTCAACTTTTCGACAAAGGAATTCTCCTTCGCATGTTTAAAAGCGCTAAAACTTACTCAATCGCGATAAGCTATTCAGAAATTCGAGAAATTCATGTGAACGAAGGCGAGCATTGGATAAATCCACGAATTCTTTCACCGTTTTGGATCGCTTTAAAGCTCGGAGTGAATATTCATCGCGCTCGTTACTTCGCACGTTTTGGCAAAGAATATGAAAAACATCCTACCGTAGTTCAAGTAGAGACTGGGGACTTTAGCTGCCAGCTTACTTCAAGTGGTTTTTCCTACCCATCAGAAGAACGCTTTTTTAAAAGCCTAAATACTAATAAAGTAGTAATCAAACCAGCCGCTGTCAACGTAATTAGCTGAGCCAGTATGGGGTTTGTTCATACAACACATTTACACTACTCCAAAAGCAACAGATCCAAGCCCGTTTTAGCAGCCTTTTTGTGTTAAAATGCCAATAATGAACAATTCTCATGTCGCTTCAATGGAGCATTCCAGCAACCACCCTGACGGGGTCGCATAATTTTTTATTTCCCAAGCTTCAACCGGTTCGTATCACAAAAGGGCAGGAGGGATGGATCATGTAATACCGATATTGATTGGCCAATTTTTCGCATATTTGGAGAAGACGGATATAGGAGGGTGTACAAGACAAAATTTTGGAAAAGTTCATTCGTGTTTAGGCGTTTAGGAACAGCTAGGTAATGAATTAGCAGTGTGTAAATAGACTAAATTCATTGTGGTATTTCACATTGAGAAATTTTCCACTCAAAGCAAGTATAAATAATGGTTGACGGAAGTTATTCTCAGTTTAAGGCTACAAAAGGGCGGAAGGCGGCCAGGGACTTTAAGAAGGACCAGTACGATAGAAAGAAGTTGTATTTCAATTCATCTGTAGCGAAAGTCGAATCAAACGAAAAGAGATTTAGCCAGGAAGAAATTGAGGCGACGAAAGCAAGAATGCGACAGAAAATAGCCCGAGACAGACGTAAGAGTCTGATTATCCTTCTATCGATCATCGCCTTGTTAACCTTTATGATAATCTTAATTTTAAAGTGATAATGTTCCCGAATCACGATGAAAAGTGCAAATCTTCTAGGTTCAGGGTCTAATAAAGAAGGCTCTGCCAACCCCGAATCAAAAGCTATGAAAAAAACGACCATACTAATTCTTTTCCTTACCTGCTCAGGCATCACCTTCGGCCAGACATTGATTGACACAACCAAAACTTGGAATAGTCTTGAATGTATGAATTTTGGTCCGTGTAGGACATACGCTTATAAATTCGAAGGAGATACCACGTTCAATGGAATACAGTATGAGAAGTTAGTCGTAAGCGGTTCTCCTACTGATACTACTTGGAGCTATAGGGCAGCTTTTCGCGAAGATACCGAAGGTAAAGTCTATCGCTATGCTGGCTCAGAAGAAGTGTTGTATTACAATTTTGATTTGGAAGTAGGAGATGATTTTGTGCTTGATATGTATGGAATAAGTCATACCATGACCGTAGAACAAGTTGATTCCGTAAGCTTATTGAACGGGGAAATGAGAAAGCGAATTAGATTTGACGATTTCGCTTTTGAAGATTGGATCGAAGGTATTGGCAGTAGCTATGGTTTGCCTTTTGTTGGTGTGTTTCACCATAAGGTTGACGTTTACTATGAGTTGAATTGTTTTTTTGTGGATGGAGAATTGCAATACCAGCCTGGGAGTTATGACGATTGCTGGTATAACACACTCGGAGTCGAAGAGAGTCATCTCGAGGAAGTTTGCATGGTTTCACCCAATCCATTTATCAACACCTGTACAATCGCCTTTGATCAAAACCTGCCGGGCGACTACGAAGTCAGAGTCGTTGATATTCGCGGAGCGGAAGTAGAAACCTATTCTCAAAATTCACCAGAAATGGAGATTGGAGAGAATCTGAACAGTGGACTATATATCATCCAGGTTTTTGAAAGGGGTGTGCCAAAGCAGATAGAGAAGGTGGTTAAGGAGTAGCTGTAGGTGAAGGTTTTTTTATTGCCGTCGAAGAAGGTACTCCGTGTTCGCTGAAATTTAGAACGCCGCCCGAGATACTGTGCAATACAAGGAATATCTCAGAATAAGATCAAATTACATTCAAAATCCCGATGTTAGCGGCAAAACAACTTGAACATGACAAGGATATTCCTCGCTCTAGTTTCGATATTAATTTCTTCTGCGGCCTCTAGTCAAGTTGCGAATACTGCTGAGCTCGATAGAGCGATAAGTGAATGCGATAGCCTGCTCTTTAATCTCTCTTTCAATAAATGTGATACTGACATTCTACGCGAGTTGATCAGTGCGGATTTTCGTTTTTATCACGATCAGTCTGGCATTACTGAGTCGAAAGCGGCATTTATTGAAAGCATTGAAAACGGACTCTGTAAACTACCGTACAAAGCCATTCGGGTTTTAAACAAAGAAACTGTGGTTGTATATCCCTTGAAAAATAACGGTGTACTTTACGGTGCCATCCAACACGGTGAGCACGAGTTTTATGCGCTAGAAGATGGCCGCGAAAAGTACCTGACCAGCACAGCCAAGTTCACCCATGTTTGGATACTTGAAGAAGATAAGTGGAAGCTTCGATCGGTTTTGAGCTATGATCATCAGGATCCACCGAATGGCGAGACAGGTCGGTAAGTAGTTTGAGAATGAAAAATTATCGACTCCTCCTTGCTTCAGTCGTACTTTTCGTATTTGTCTATGCCAAAGAGTACTCCTGGGCCCATCTCGGAAGTACAGGTTTTTGGATTGTTGGATTTGGTGCGATGATCTATTGCTTTGTGCTATCCATGTGGGTATTGGTAGACTTGGGTAGGTGGATTTTAAACACAAAACCTAGAAACCCCGTCTGGTCAATTTTGGTGGCTCTAGGTTTGATCATCGTTTCGATCTACGGAATGCGATAGGTGATGAAGTGATCAAAAAGAATGGATCATTTCTGTAACCAATTGCTTTAAACCCGCACTATTTTTAAGGACGGAAAGCCCACACATTTTAAACCCGATAGCAATTAACCATATGAAACAACTCATCTTGATCAGTACGCTGCTGGTTTCATCTCTTTTTAGCATGGCCCAGTGGACCAACTTGGGGCTCAATGCCTACTTGGTCAATGACCTAACCGTGTATGCCGATACACTCTACGCCAGCACAGAAAACGGGATTTACAAAAAACACTTGACCACGCTAGACTCCGCCTGGACAGCCTGTGGAATGCAGGGCCATCACGTTGTTCAGACATTGGTTGAGAATCACGAGACTTTTTATTCGTTAATAACCATCGATGGCACTTATACCAATCAACTCTATAAATCGGTGGATGGCGGAGATAGCTTTGGTTTGATGACGGAAAGCATTTCGAACTCCAATGAGTATCAATTTTTAGATCAGATGGCTACCCCGCCGAATGACTTTTCGACTTTCTACCTGCTTAATCACCAGTTGAAAAGCGATGATGGTGGGACTACCTGGGAACCGCTGAATAATTCGCAGAATACCGACAGGTTTATTATGGTGAACCCGACCAATACCGATCAAGTGATCATTGGGGGAGAAGCCGATTTTTTCAACCCAATCGTTCAATTGTCGCACGACAATGGCGAAACCTGGGACTTTCCGGCCATGACGGGCTATTTTTCGGGAGATAACGCGTTACACGACATCGCTATCGATGGTGATACCTGGTACGCTGCGGGCGAAGGGGTGATATGCAAAACCGAAGACGAAGGTGAGAATTGGGTCCAGCTCTTAAACTGGTTTGCCCTAGAATCTATCTATGCGCTCTATTACACCAATATCGATTTTAGCCCGGCGAGCACCGGTGTACTTTATGTAACGGGGTTGAACAATACCAATGCCAATGAAGTGCCATTGCTTATTAGCGAAAACCAAGGAGCGACCTGGGATACCATACATTACCAAAGCCCACCGGCCGTGCAGCGGGTGCAGTGCATGACGGTAGAGCACATGAACAATACCGATTACGTTTATATCGGTGGGAAAGGTGTGTTTCTATACAACAAGGTGGTGATGGGAGTGGCAGATGCCCATAGCACGCTGAACTTTAGTTTGTTTCCTAATCCAACCGCTGATGGAAGGGTGCGAGTCGATTACAGATCTCAATCAATCGAGCCGATTACCATTCAGGTTTTTGATCTTCAGGGAAGGCTGATGATTCAAGAAAGAAGACCGGCCATGACTGATTCTTTCTTCATCGATACATCGGCTTTGTCTGGCGGGACATATGTACTCCAAATGGTGGATGGCAGCAAGATTGGCAGCAAAGAGTTTGTAGTGCGGTAGTTTGTGTAAAGGTCTTTTTGGAATTAAGCAGCTGTTTAAAGTCTTGATGAAGAAATTTCTACTTTTGGATTGGAGCCTTTCAGAAATTCCTAAGCCAAAATCGCATCCAATGAGAGTGTCACTTATACTTTATTACGCCATGACAATGATTGTCTTGACGGCTTGTGGGACGCAAAAAGTTGATGCCGGTCTTCGATTGAATGACGGTGAGAAATGGGTTGTCAATGCTGAGATGAAACCCCATATCGAGAAGGGACATGAATTGCTGAACGACTTTATTGAGAGAGGGGGAACGGAATACAAGGAGTTGGCTGAAGGACTAAGAATGCAGAACCTAGCACTAATTGAAAGTTGCACCATGAAAGGTGAAAGCCACGAAGAACTTCACAAGTGGTTGATTACTCATATGGGTTTGATTGAGCAGCTTTCCACTTCAATGGATAACGATCAGTCAGAAGAGTTGATCGCTGATCTTGAAGAGTCCTTTAATACGTACCACAAATTCTTCAAATGAATATTCGCAATCTGCACGATGAGAGGGGAGTCAGCGCAAAGCCGCTGTCTCGTACTATAGGAGCAAATGTAGTAGCTATCCAGATCAAGAAAGGCGAAATTCTGAAGGAGCATAGCTCTAAGGTGCGTGCAGTGCTGCTCTGTGTGCTCGGTGAAGCGGTTTACGAGGATGAAAGGGGGGCTAAAGTGGATCTTTATTATGAAATAGAGCCAATGGTCAAGCACTGGGTCAAAGGAATTTTGGATAGCCAGCTTTTATTGTTTCGGTAAGATATTGATCTAAATTAGATTGTTAGATATTTATGGGCAGACTACTCCAGTGGTAGTCAATTGACAAGGGTTTTATCGGACTCAATGATTATTTTGTTAGATATGATTCGCTTTTTCACTGTTTTTCTCATCTTTTTTACTTTCGACAGCTTAGCTCAAGATGCTTTAGTTTACTACAGAGCCATCAATAAAGGAAGAGTTGCGGCTGTATCAGAAGATTACAGAGTGGCTCTTAAGCACTACAAAGCCGCGTTCCAAGGTCCAATTACACCCTTTGCACGTGATGCTTATAATGCCCTAGAGTTGTCTGCCTGTGCGGGCGATACAGCTATGTTTTACTTTTTTGCTCAGAAGGCCTTGACATTGGGTATAAGACTAAGGGATCTCGAAAATTTGGGGTTGATCAGCGAGTTTCTACCCAAGGCAATTTCCGATGCTCTAAAAATGAAAGAAGACAGTCTGGTGGAAATATACGAGCGAAGAATTATTCCAGAGATCCGGGAGGAAATTAACGCGATGTTCTCAGCAGATCAGGAAATGCGTGCGAAATACTATGAAGCCACGCTGTTAAAACGGAAGAAGATTGGAAAGGAATGGGAAGACCTAAATACGCGGCAAGTAGAGCGAATAATTGAGCTCACGGGGCTATATGGCTTTCCCGGTGAGCATCTCATCGGTCTTGATCGAACCAGTATGCACGAAAAGGTGTCTACCCAAAACTTCAGTGCGGGGATGCCGATTGTTCTGCTCATCCACCACTACAGTCAGCCCAACCCATCGCATGACCAATTGCTTTTAGAAGAGTTGAAGAGGGGAAACATCCACAATGAACACTTTGCCACCATTTGCGATTTTGAAGCCGAATTCGGGAAAGGAAATTACCCAAATGAAGGGTATTTTGGATTTAAACATGTTCCTAAAAACAAAAACGACGATTTACTCGACAGCAGGAGGGAAAAAATCGGCTTGTTGAGTGTGGAGATGTTCGAAGAAATTGACAAGGCCACTTGTCTGACTAAGTTCTGGAAGCGGCTGTATTAGAACGGCTAAGAACAGCTAGATTTACGCGCACTAACCGATTTTGAGAAACGAACTTTATCCCAAGAACTGCCCCAGAGCCGATGGATGCTGAAGGAGCCATCCGGTAAGGCTGTAGCGAGGCTTATTTGAAGCTACCACTCTGTGCGGCACCTCGGCACTCTTGAACATCACGCATCTTCCCTCGATGGGTTCCACTAGAACGGAAGAACCATCTGGACGGAAAATCTCCAGTTCGCCGCCATCTCCCTTTTGCCAGTCTTTGTTGAGGTAGATCACCATTGAGATCATTCGGTTGCTCCGATCGTTAAACTGATCGAGGTGTTTGTCGTAGTGCCCACCTTTCGGGTAATGGGCCAAGTGAAACTCATAACCTGAGATACCTAAATAGCAATATCGGTTGTAGAAATGGATCGTTTCATCCACTAGATCCCAGTAGGGGATTAACTCAACATCTCGCTTGCGATCTAGCCAATAGGTATAATCGCCGCGAATGTCTTTGCGAATCATGTTTTGATCGAGCGCTCCGATCCCAGCTTTGCTAAATGCATCGATGTGAGAAAGGAAAAATGATCTGATCGAATCGAATAGTTCTCGGTCCAAGAAGTGATCGACGACCACAAAATCATTTTGAGAGAGCTCATCCATCCAGGAGAGCCAGTTCTCTAGCTTATGGTAGGTGTTCAACGCATTATAAAAGCGCGGCGAATGTAGAAATTAATTCGATCAAAAATAAGATTGAAAGCTCTCCGGAATTAGTATTTTCACTTATGAAATGCTAAGACACAGATGAAGTACACGACGATATACAACGGCGATAATAAGATTGAAGTTCACAACTCATTTTTGGGAAAGGAAACCATCCGCGTAAATGGAGAGTTGGTTTCTTCCAAATACTCCATTACAGGTACAGAACATGAGTTTGGAATGGACGAAGCAACCGGCCGATCCAATTGTAAAATCGTAACTGGTTTTGGTCTGAGTGGTATTGTGCTGGATTTTTATAAGAATGGTTCACCTGTGATTGTTTCGCCGAAAAACAGCATGTTGGGTGTGCTCATTATTGCCTGTACGGTGCTTGCCGTGACCCTTTTGTTAATGTAATTTTCCTGATTTCATAGTAGGAATATTGGATGGAGTATGCAGAGCCACCAATGGTTTTCTCGGGACCAATTTTTGACTGCAGTTCACTTTTTAGTCTAAACAAGTCTAATTCAAATCAAAATGATTCATCCGCACACGGAACTCAAGTTTATCAGCAATGAAGTGGGCTACGGGGTAGTGGCCACAGAGTTTATTCCCGCAGGTACCATTACCTGGGTTTTGGACAAACTCGATCGCGAGTTTAGCCCTGTTGAGTTTCAGAATATGGAACCCATCTATCAAGACATTCTCGACACCTATACCTTTCGAAACAACAACGGGAACCTCGTGCTGTGTTGGGACAATGGCCGCTTTGTGAATCACAGCTTCAATTCCAACTGCCTGACTACGGCTTACGATTTCGAGATTGCCATTCGCGACATTCAGCGGGGAGAGCAATTGACCGACGATTACGGTTATCTCAATATTACCATGCCATTCCGCGGCATCGACGAGGGAACAAAACGAAAAATAGTCTACCCCAACGATCTCTTGAAGTACTACAAAGTCTGGGATAAGAAGATTTCAGCGGTATTCCCGAAGGTCAATCAGGTAGCTCAGCCGCTGAAGCAAGTTTTGAGTGCGGAAGCGTGGAACCGCATCGAACGGGTAATTGGTGGGGAAGAGCCACTGGAATCTATTTTGGCTAACTACTACGGGGAGGAGAATTAGGGCACAATGAAAACTTCTTTCGCTCTTAAATTCCATGTGTAGAATTACGGATCTTTTGAAATAAGTATATCTGGGTTTATCTTGTGAAAGATTCTAACCAAAGGAAATTCTGAACGGATATGAATAAATCACAAGTCCTATTGGTCATTGGACTGGCTCTAATCGTCATCGTGCAAATATATGCTCAATACGCTGTAATCTCAGATTTGGATAGGGGGCTTATGATGGGAGTGGGGTTTGGTTTGAGTCTCTATTCTTTAATGATCTATAGACGTAGGCGGGTCAGACAATAGTCTATCTTTTCTCTTTTCCATTGATTTTGCGTTCAAGGCAGCGTCTTTCTTTGATGAGCATCATTGGTATGTTGGTTAGTCAATTGGATTGGGGGATTTCTGAAAATTATGCGAGATATTTTGCTCAATTTGTAATTGCAACAATGTTGCAATAATAAAATCAAAGCGTACATTTGTGCTGAATTTGCTAATCCTGGTTTTATGGTTCAGTTTCAAAAGGCGTTCAACTCCGATCTCGTAGGAGCAGCAGCCAGCGCCCTGTGCTTCGTACATTGCGTAGCAACTCCCTTCATTTTCGTAGCTAGTGTTTGTACTTCTACTTGCTGCGCCGATACGCCCGTGTGGTGGCAGGCTATAGATTACATTTTTCTTGTTATTTCATTTATCGCCATCTACTATGCCACGGCAAAAACGAGTAAACGCTGGGTAGCTATCGCCATGTGGGCCAGTTGGTCGGTATTGCTTCTCACCATTCTCAATGAAACCTTTGAACTGGGCGTGGTATCGCACGAGTTTATCTACGTACCTGCTTTGGCTATAATTGCCCTTCACATTTACAATCATCGTTTCTGTCGGTGCGATGGAGATGGGTGTTGTGCTCACCAAAACTGAAAATAGTGATGAATACCATTGAAGAGATTGAATCATTGGGAGATAATCACATCTCCACGAGCATCGATACTCCTATGCGAACCGATGCATTCGATAAGCCGAACGATGCTAAAATTGCTTCCATTCAGCATCACTTTTCAAAGATTATGGAAGAGCTAGGGCTCGATTTAAGTGATGATAGCCTTTCAGGTACGCCCTACCGGGTGGCTAAAATGTACGTCAAAGAATTGTTTGGGGGGTTAAATCCGGCTGATAGACCAAGACTTTCGGTGTTTGAGAATAAATACGGTTATGGCAAAATGCTGATCGAGCAAAATATCACAGTCGATTCCGTATGCGAACACCACTTCCTTCCCATCTCGGGGTTTGCTCATGTAGCCTATATTCCGGAAAAGCACGTGATCGGACTTTCAAAAATTAACCGCTTAGTGGATTATTTTTCGAAGCGTCCGCAGGTTCAAGAAAGGCTTTGTCTGCAGATTCTCACTGAACTACAAAACGTTTTGAAAACCGAAAGTGTGATGGTAATGATTTCGGCAAAGCACCTTTGCGTCTCATCGCGTGGTATTAAGGACAAATCGAGTTTCACCACCACTTTTGAATACGGCGGTGCATTCGAACAACCCGAAGTTCGAAATGAGTTTCTCAATCAGATTGGGCAGGTGAAACAGGTGTTTTAGCGCCCCATATCACCAGGTCTAGTCATGGTGAATAATTTTGGACTAACCTAGGTTTCAGGGTTAAGCCACAATTTTTTGGCGTATCTGCGTTTTAATTAACGTGTGAAAGTGGTTGTACTATTCACAGCCACAATGCATAACCAAAACCTGCCCGAAAGATGAAACCAATACCAGCAATGGCCATGTTGATTGTGGCCACCATATTCGTGGGATGTAATGAGAAACCGTCGATCGAATACCTTCAAAAGTTTAAAGCTACCGAATCGTACCCAACCGATGTATTCCTTGATACAGTGAGCCAGAAGAAAGCTCTGATTGTAGTGGCTCACGACGATGACGATTGCGCCATGTCGGGGACCATCGCCAAACTCACAGCTCAAGGCTGGCATATCAAGCAGCTCAGCTTGCAGAATCACATTTCGCCCGAAACGGGAGCAAGTCCAGCTAGTCACATTTGTAGGGAGAACCACTTGCTTCTACAAGATGGGCACTACCGCATGGGGTTGGATACCATGAAGATGCCGTATATGCCCATTCCATACCGCGAAATTCGCGAGCAGTTTCTCACGGAGAAGGTGGCTTCGGCCATTATCGAAAACGTAGAGTCATTTCAGCCTTCCGTGATATTCAGTCTCGATAATATCAAAGGTGGCTACGGGCACCCCGAGCATATTTTTATCAGTCAGTTGGTGGTAGATTTGCTCGAGTCGAGTCGCATCGATATAGATTGCATTTACCAATCGGTGTACACCGATCATATGGAGCATGAGATTGTAGACAAGTGGCTAGGTACCCGGATGAAAAAGTGGGGGTATCCCAGTCCGAGTGCCATAGCCAATGAGATGTATGGAATTACAGGAATGCCCGAACCCACCACGCAAGTTTCCATCGAAGAAGGCGCAGAAGCCAAGATGAAATACCTCAGAGCCTACGGCGAAGACGTACGAAAAAACCTACGGAAGTTTATTCCATACTACGAGGAGTTCGACGCTCAGACTTACTTCACGCTTTTCGACAAGGAGTATTTTCGGGTGATTGAGAAGGGGGAGATGAATCACCATTCAAGTGAATAGTTTTTCCATTTTTGTAGCATCAAATTAGATCCTCCCACACATGCTACACCTCATAGTCGGAAATACAGGCGCGGGAAAATCCACCTATGCCAACAAGCTAAAAGCCGAAACCAAAGGCGTGATCTTCTCCATCGACAAATGGAACAAGACTTTGTTTCTGGATGATAAGCGCCCGGAAGATGGGCTCGACTGGTTCTTGGAACGCATTGATCGCGCTGAAGCGATGATCATGGACCTAATCCACCAATTGGAGAATGCCGATACCGATTCCATACTTGATCTGGGCTTATCGAAGTTTGAGCACCGCGAGAAGTTTCGCCAGTTTGCGCGCGAGCATCAGTACAGCTGCAAGCTTCATTTTCTCGATGTCCCAAAAGAAGTGAGACTCGAAAGAGTGCTAAGCCGCAACACTGAAAAAGGTGAGACATACGCTTTTAATGTGTCACGGGAAGATTTCGATTTTATGGAGACCTGGTTCGAACCACCCACGGCAGATGAGCTAAAGGATGGAGTTGTAGTAGAAGGGTAGACGAATCAGTTTTCAATTTTCCCTATTTTGACAGCTCAATGAACTGATTTATGGCTAAATTTTTCAATCGGTTAAGAAGGAGCCTGCTCGAATCAAAGGCCTTTGGCTCGTATCTGAAGTACGGAATCGGCGAGATCGTTTTGGTCGTGATCGGGATTTTAATTGCCATCCAGATCAACAATTGGTATGAAGCCAGAAAACTACATACCATCGAGCGCAACTACTACGAGAGCTTTGTGGAAGACCTAAAGGCCGATATTGAGTCATTGAACAGTCACCGCAAGGTAACTGAGATGAATATGGCTTCAGCTCAAAATGTAATTCGCGTATTTCGATCTGACCTCGCGTTCAGAGAAATCGAGCTGGTAGCGCCAAGCCCATACGACGATAACGATACGATCATCTTGCTCAATAGCATAAGCCGGGCGGGATTTATCTGGTATCCCGAGGTGACCGATTACACCTTTTCCGATCTCAAGTCGTCAGGGGGAACGAGTGTCTTGAAGAACAAGGAACTCAAGAAGAAAATTTTCAGGTACTACGCCTTGCTCAGCAATTACGATGATTGGAAAATTCAGAAAGATGAAGCCCAGCGGATTTACCAAAACATACAAGCCGGATTGATGGAGCCGCGCTATCGCATTTTGAGCAATTATTCCGAAGAAGAGCGCGTCGAATTTCTGGCTCAGAATACGGTTGATCTCGATGAAATCATAGGTAGAGTCAGATCCCACCCCGAGATCGAATCGGCCCTAAACGCCATGATCTATTCTCAGGATAGACTCCTGCTCGAAAGCGAGTTTCGCGAGATTCGCGCCGAACGACTGATCGAAGCGCTAGAGGTAGAGTTAGGAGATATTTGATCCATTTTCGACAAATCCATTGTGTCGGCGACTTACTGTGATTTGGCTCAAATTAACACGACCTTCATTCTCTTAGGAATCAAGTGTATTCGAGTGGCGCTGATCGACTGGAAAGGCGCGTCAGTGAATCAATGTTGTATCGTTAAGGACGTCTCGAACCTAACGTCCAAGCATCGTACTCAGTTAATCCATTCAGTCATTACATCTTGATCCTTCTAGTTGCTGGATGTGAACAATTTTGATCAGAGATTGCTAATCCAGATCTCCGAATGAAATGAAACAAAACGAAGGAGAGAACTTCCAAACATCAATCACCTTTATTCCACCACAAGTCTTAAAACCCATACTCTGCCAGTGTCACCTCGGACAACCACGGAATACAAAGCGGGAACTAAATTCTCAACAGAGAACTTAGTCTCATTAGTTCTCAAAACTTTCATACCATCGGTGGAATAAACGATTATTTCACGCACATCAATTCCACCAATTTCTGCATATCTATTCGCTGGATTTGGAAACAATACAGGTTGAGCATTCTCAATTTCTTTCACACTGACTAAATCAGATAGTTCAAGTCCTTCTACGAGGATCAGCTCATTGCCATTCTCAAGAATGACAACAAAGTCCCAGAATCCTACAGTCTCATCAGAAAAATCGAAGTCCACGGCTAATTCTTCACCAGAAACAATTTCAAGCGAACTCGCTTCAATGCTTTCTCCATCACGGCGAATTTCAACTTCAGCAGATGATTCGAGCAGATGACCTGTCGCAGTAACTTCAACGCTTCCGTCGTTGCTTACCAAATTGGGGTTAATGGCTTCGAGAAATGGCGCTCCAACCAGAAAGCAAAGCGTGTCTGATGCGCATTCATTTGCAGCAATAAGGCAAACTTCCTGCTCACCTGTCGGGGTGATTGAAAATTCCGACTCTGTGCTCTGTTCCACCCCGTCTACCTGCCAACTCAGATTATCGGCAAATGAAGAATTGGAAACGAAATTGAATTGATCACCAACAATTTCAAAATCAAAGTCAGCAATAGGAGAGAAATTTGTGCAGATATTGATCGGGAGCCTGTGATAAAGCGACCAGGCGCCCTCTGAATCCATCACGCGAATGTGCAGCCAATGGATACCCAATTCAAGCCCATCCGTACTGACGGGGAAGTCGCCCGATACGATTTCTCCCGAGTCTATATCGATGGGAGTGGCATTGCCTACACCTGGATCCGTATCCCAAAAATACTCCATTTCTACAATGAAAATAGGGGCAGATCCATCTATAAAGACAAGTACCTTCTGGTATAAAGACCAAGCTTGCGAATCATTTTTTACCCTTACGTAGAGATAGTGGTATCCCGGCTCTAACCCGACAATCTCAAAAACGTAATTCTCAGAAATTTGTGCCCCGGGATTTAGCGATAGTGAGATGCCCTGTCCTGGGCCTGGGTCATTGTCCCAGAAGTATTCGGCATGATCAATTATCGAAACCTCGGTGCCTTGAACCATGACAAGTATCGAAGCGTATAGACTGCAAACATTATCAGCATCACAAACACGGATATACAGGTGGTGAAAACCAGTCTCCAGACCAGCTGTTTCTACAGTAGAAATTTGAGAAATGAATTCACCTGGGCTTACACTCAATTCAGTCCCATTCTGAACTCCTGGATCTGAATCCCAAAAATATTCGGCGTAATTGATTTCCTGAGCGCAGAGTGAAGTACATACAATTGCCGATATGAATATCGAAAGTAGAGATCGTTTCATAACGTGATTATTGTCCGGCACGAACGGCCTCGATTTCTACATCAAATGTCTCACCAGCTGGCACTGCGATAAAACTTGGAACAACCGAAGTCATTCTCGGGTGCGAATTTGGATACCCCCGGGTTCTAAAATTGTAGCCGGCTCCGTAAATCCCCATATCCGTTCCTGCTTCCCCTGTTCCTTCTGCCGGTGAGCCACTTTGTAAATGATAGTCGTTGGCTCCATCGTACACAGGCGTGCCACTTACCAATTCTTCAAATAGTGGGTCTTGGTTCACAATATTTCCAGCAACATCAACGTGATCGTTGTTATTGGTGTAGAATAGGTTGTTGCTGAAAAGACAGCCCGAACATTCTGCCGTCATGTCGTTTACACCGTTGTTGGCGTAGAAGATATTGTTAGCGATAATCGCGTCGTTTGAATCATCAAACACAAGGTTGGTACTCCTGTGAATAATCAGGTTATTTAAAATACTCGTGCTGGCATTTACCTTTGTAAACATTCGATTACTACCAGAAGCTATCTGGATGATATTATTGCGAATGATCCAATTGTCGCTACCACCGGCTGAAGCATCTACACTGATCAATTTACAACCACCGCAGCCGCCCTGGTCAATGATTAAGTTACCTTCTATAATCCAAGTATCTGAGTTTGAATTGTCGCCAAAGGTGGAAGCAATGGCCGTAGAGCTGGTGATTAAGTTATGACGTATCTGGATATTGCTTGACTGTGCGAAGAGGGCGCCTTGTATATTGGCAATCCGAAATCCTTCTATAATCGTTCCATCAGATCCATTGGTCAAGGTTACTGCGTTCATTTGGGCAGTCAGGCCATCACTTATTTCAGGATTAAATCCCGGTCCTACGAGATGAACATGTTTGTTTATGGAGATATTTCCATAATTATTGTCCGATGGATGAACCAGAATGGTATCACCAGCACTGGCTGCGCTGATAGCTGATGAAATAGATGAGAATTGTGCTCCAGCGTCAAGGGTATTATCTACTGTGTGAATAGTAGCATGGGTAAAGGCACTGGAAACGAGAAAGGCAAGGAGTGTAGTTAGATTTTTCATGGTTTTTGGTTGGTTAGCTTGTAAAATTAGAAAAAAAATCAACCCAGTAGCTTGTCAGTCAGTGTGTTAGTGTTTCTGTTGGTGTTGGGGGAATCGTTATGTGCCAAAGTTTTGAGTGGGGTAGGGATGAGGAGAGATTTAGGTTTTGCTATCATTGATCAACCGCGTGCTATGGGTATAGTGCTAGAAAGACAAACCGTTTTAACGGTTTAAACATAAAGGTCAGCTCAAAACAAAACGCCATAATCAAGAAGGTTTGACTAAATTCATCCTATGAAAGCTACAATTTCCAAGAAGAATTTCCTTAAAAGCATGGATTCATTACCAGAAGAAATTTCTGTTGACCAGCTGATAGACCGCATCCTTCTGCTTCAAAAGATTGAACAAGGAATAAGGGATGGAGAAGAAGGAAATGTCATTTCAGAAGAAGAAATGATGTACAAAATGAAAAAATGGCTGAAATAAAATGGTCTTCACAATCTCAAAGAGACCTCTCATCTATAGCCGAGTTTATTGCTAGGGATTCAAAGAAATACGCAGGAATCACACTTGATCAAATTCTCGATCAAGTTCAGATATTAAAGACTAAGCCAAGAGTTGGAAGAGTCGTTCCAGAAGTCAATGTAGATTCGGTTCGAGAGATCATATTCAAGCACTACCGAATCGTTTATCACATCAAACCCGAATATATCTTGATAGTTACTGTTCATCACTCGTCTATGCTTTTCTACCCTGATAGGATAAAGTAGAATATGATTACCATAAATGAGCCACCCTACCACCATCCACCGCTCAGATCTAATCGCCAAGTGCAATCAATTTCTCAATGGAGAGATTACGGCGCTGGGCCTGGAAGTATATGCTGGGGAGTTAATGAGCCAAGACCATTTTGATTGGGATGACGCTGTTATCTCTGAGATTGTCTTCCAATGGGATAATCCCGATATTAATTTCCCGATTACCCGCAAAAACATAGAGCTTTGGAAGCACCAATTGGAAACGGGAGAGAATCTTCTCGCAGATCACAATTTGTGGAGCGTGCATATCGATCGACAAAAGAAGATATGCGAGAAATACGATTCAATCTGGAAGCCAATTAATAAAAAACTCAGAATAGGTTTGGGTTCAGACATTATGTCTAATCCAGTACACGGTTTGCGCCATCCTGAAGAACGTGGTACAACGGGGTGGTTCATTTGGACTGGTGAGTATTCAGAAAAAGAAGCCTTTTTTGAACCAATTACTGGCGAACATTTGCTCGAGCTAAGACCCGAAATCATCAAGTACTTAGCACTCGATATTGGTTATCGCTTTTCTATTGATGAAGATAGGGGTGAAGATGTTTGGGTAGATATAAAATAACGCTGTCTTGGTGTATTGCATTCTCGCCTATGTTCTATTATTGTGGCACAAAGAGTTTCTGTTATTCAATTGTTGTAACGTGAGCATCTTCTCCTACCACCTTGTCCAATTACCCTTTGCTAGAGCAGTCAGGGGGCTTATTTCAAGTCCGATATCGAAAAGTACACCAGGACTAATTCACTCCGAGTACATGACAGTGATGACGCTCGGGTCACCGGTTTTTTCTAGTGCGAGAATATTGGTTGGCCAAGCGGCTATCTTTATGCAATGGGAGAATGAAAAGGCCCTTGAATCTTATTTGAAGAATGACCCTTATGGCCAAGTCTTGGATCAGGCCTGGCATGTTCGACTTTCGTTTATCAGGGAATGGGGAAAGTTCAAAAGATTCAAATTGCCTGAGAAGAGAGCTAAGCTACATTGTGAAAATGATCCTGTAGTTGCTGTCACCATAGCGCGAATGCGACCATTGGCAGTTCCGCGGTTTATCAAGTGGGGAAGGCCCGTTGAGAAGTTGGTCAGAGACCACCCTAGTACGAGTTTAGCTCTGGCTTCCATCAAGTTTCCAAATACAGTTTCTACTTTTTCAATTTGGAAAACAGAAAAGGATATGACCGACATGGCTCACGGCCACAGTAGGGTAGAGCGGCCAAAGCGTCACGCAGATGCGATGAAAGAGCGAGACAGGAAAGACTTTCACTTTGAATTTACCACACTGAGGTTCAAACCCATTTCAGAACAAGGCAGCTGGAAGGGCCAATCGAATATCATTACAAATTTGAAAAAGGGCAATGGGACGAGCGCATAGAAACCAAAGCTTACAGGATAGGATTACCCAGCAATGGGTGATTTTGTTTGGGAAAAAAATTGATCCGAAGAAGGAAGGATGGCTGATGGGGCCTGTTGGTGGCCTTGATGGTATTGGTCAAAAATTCATAGAGCAGTTGGCCAGAAAAGAAGGATTGGAAGTCGACATCCAACGAGAAAGAAAAGGGCTTATCCTTTCAATTGACCAGCTTAATTTATCAGGTAGTGAGCTTAACAAGCTATCAAAAGATGTTATTGATTTTTATGAAAATACAGCTCAATATGACCTAAAGCTCCACACCGATTGGAACCCGTTTTTTAAGGTGTTCGGTCTACTTCTCAGAGCTGTATTTAGCAGGCGAATTGAGCAGTTGAATGTACCAATTAGAAATAGTGAACGTGCAGAAGACTTGAGTAGCGAGATCGTTCAGTTGGTGAGTCCAGATACGCACGAAGTAAAGCGAACCATTTGGCTCCGTACATTTAAATCGACTGGGCAGGTTGTGTATTCAGGGGTATATAGCACCTGTGAGATTCCATCGGGCAAGTCCTGCATCAAGGCCTTATTCCCCTTGCCAAATGGGAGCGCTACGGTGATTCTTAGTCCAAGTGTGGGAAACAAGGGTGAACTCATTCTCACATCATCAGGGAAGCGAATAGGCGATAGTGGGTTTTACTTCTTGTTAACAGATTCAAAAGGGCAGCATTGGGCCAAATACGTACGCACCTTTCGTGATTCACTGGTGGTTAAAGAAGTAGATGACAAAGTGTTGGCAGTCCAAACACTCACATTTTGGGGACTTCGGGTTCTTACATTCAAGTATCAGTTAAGGAAAAGGCTGGGGTAGGAGAACTGAATTCAAAGAACATTCTCTGAATCTTGACCACCATTGCGATATTGTTTATCCGCATATTTGGTGAAGCAGCTTAACAGAGTAAATTGGAGCTATTTCCAATGTGGGATATATGTTTCAACGAAAGTGAATTGACATAAAATAAAAAGAGCGAAACCAAAGAACTTATGCCAAAAAACCGTTTTCAGTTAAAGCTTAAAACTATCTGGATAATAGTAGTCGCATTACTAATTCCAAACTTTGTCCTTCAGGATTTACTTCTTAATCCATCTGACGATCAAAGAAACTTTGGAGCATTCATTTGGATGCTCTATTCTGCAACTGTCATGATAATCTTTTTCGGGATCGGAGCAGGGGTCGGTGCACTATTTGCTTTTATCCCTTACAAAAAACGAACTTACGCGAAGAAGTTTGAAAGGGCCTTTCCTCTGAGTACAGGAGTAATTTTGATCTTTTTGCTTTTTGTATTTGGATATGGCTTGTATATGCGGGATGTAATGGGATTCGACTTCAAATCCATGAAAAAGTACGACGATGTTGTAATTCCACCAAACCTGGATTGTACTGATATAAAAAATGGTGCATTTGAATCAGAGAATATCACAATCACAAGAGAAGGTGATCGACAAATTCAAGTAAACAAGGAAACATCAGTTAGAATCGAGTACGAGGTGGATTGGAAATCGGACTGTGAGTACTTTTTGACTCCTATCGATGATCCAACATATGTCTTAAAAGTTAAGGTTGTTGGCGTCCAAGCTGATCATTACGAGTGTTTAGTTTCAACAGATAAGTATGCTCATAGGTATATAGTAAGACGCCTGTAAATGTGCTGTGAATCAGTTTTTAGATAGAAATCAATGCCCAGAACCATCCCCCATATCCTCAAAGCCTTAGCGCTTATCCTGTCGATCCAGCAGCCCACGAGAGTGGACCTGCCGGCCGTTTTTGAGAACGACTTGATACGGCTTGCCATCCCCATTGAAGGAGATACCCTGGCGATGTACACTGATACGGGCGGGAAAAACTTTCTCTATCATACGGGCTTAAAAAAGCTGGGTCTCAAGCGCTCGCGGAAAAATCTTTGGGTCGAGTCTGGCCTTGCGGAAATCCTGGCTCATGACAATCTTCCTGCTCCGGCTATTAAAGAAATTCATTTCGCTAAGGACAAGGCGGCTAGGAGCGATGGGATGTTCGGGAGGGAGTGGTTTGCCGATAAGGTCTGGGAATTCGATTACGAAAACAAAACGCTATCGTGGATCGTGGAGCCCGAGTTGAATAGAAGGCAGACGGGTCGGGGAGTGGACCTGCACTTCCGACATGATACGGCAGGGAATCACACTCACCACCTTCCTCGCATCGAAATCGTGGTGGGGCCAGATACCCTATCCATGCTTTTCGACACTGGAGCACAGGCCATATTGTCAGCCAAAGCTCAAGGAATACTTGGTGAAGCGGAGCTGGTTGCCACCAGTTTTATAAACGCCACGACCTTTGACCATTGGCGAGCCAAACACCCCCAGTGGACTTTTATCGCCAATGCCGATCGCTCTTTTGGGAGGAAAGCGGATCTGATCGTGGTTCCTGAAGTGAAGATTGGACATAAAACCGTTGGCCCCGTGGCCTTTGTCAAACGTGCCGACTCCAATTTTCAGGTGATGTCCGACTACTTTATGGACGCCGAGATCGTAGGTGCGCTGGGGGGCAATGCCCTTCGTGGTCTTCGAAAGTTTCAGCTTGATTATCAGACTGAATGGTTGACTTTTATGGATTGAGTTTGACAAAAAAACCTTTGCAGGCTATATCAGCTCATGGGAGACCTATTTCCATCATAGCCCAATAAACATTACGTTTACAGCGTCTTAGCATGAACCCCAAAAAAACCATACTCGACCTATTTATCGTCCTCTCTATAGCCGTGTTCCCGCATCTGGAGCTAATGCCATTCTTCAGCTACAGCATTCCCATCATCATCTTGGTACTGCTGGCCCTGAAGTACCGGAAGGAGACTTTTGCCGATATCGGTTTTAGCTTGAAGCGGTTTGAATGGAAAGCCATCCCTGTTGGGGTAGGCGTAGCACTGCTCACCCTAGCTTTTATGCAATTGATCTTCTTTCCCGTTTTAGAAAACTTTGTCACCTTCTCGGAAGAAGATGTTGCGCTCTACGATGCCATCCGAGAAAGCAAAGCGCAGTATTTGCTACTCGTGGTGATGGGCTGGGTGATCGGTGGGCTTTATGAAGAAATCGTCTTCCACGGGTTTATGTTCACTCGCCTAGAGAAGATCTTTGGCGGGAGGTACGCCACAAAACTGAGCTTCTTGGTTACGGCCTTGATCTTTGGCGCTTACCACTTCCAGTTGGGTGCTCCTGGGCTTATCAATGCCACTATAGTTGGGATGGTTTATCTGGCTCTATTCCTATTTTTCAAACGAAATCTCTGGTACCCCATTATCTGTCACGGGTTGTACAATACGGCCGTGATGACCTTGATTTACTTGGGGTATTTGTAGTTTCATCTGGAGTCAGGTAGTTGGACAAGTTCATGAACATCTGAACTTTGAGATTAAAACTTAGTCAAACAATCCGAGTATTTTATCTTCGTTATTTTGATAGAATTCTCGGTGTGACAGAACATGCATATGGCAGAACCGAACGATTAAATGCTAGAATACTTTCGTTTACAAATAGTCATGACCAACCGCAAGATGAAGGACGCGGGGGTGGAACCACTGCTTGGATATCTGCTCGGCTTGGTCGGTTTTGTTTTGGTCTCGGAGTACATTTTCCAAAAATCCGAATTTGCCAAATACTTTGTGATCCTGGCTAGTCTGAGTGTTCTATTCCGGTTGACGGATAAGAACAGAATCAACTTTTTGCGATCTACATTTGGTGATAAAGTGAAAAATCGAATTCGGCTGTTCGAGAACGCAATCTTGTGCCTTCCGTTCATCGCGGTTCTCCTGAGTCATTCATTTTTCACGGAGTCAGCTGCCTTGTTTCTTGCATCAATGGTGCTAGCCCTGGTTTCTTTCGAGTCCAATGCGAGTTTTACCATTCCAACGCCCTTTTCCAAAAGACCTTTCGAGTTTGCCGTGGGGTTCAGAAAATCTCTCGCCATCATTTTGATGTCTTATGCTATTATGCCCATTTCGATCAGAGTGGATAATCTCAATCTGGGAATTTTTTCGATGGCCTTGATCACATTCGTAGCGCTCAACTTTTACACCAAGCCAGAGCCCAAATACTATGTCTGGGCTCATGCCAGTTCCCCGAGAACTTTCGTGATAAACAAGGTGCTGGTGGCTTCAGCACATCTGTCCATTCTGGTAGCTCCGGTTTTCATCACGCTCTTGGCGTTTTTCCCTACCCAATTCGATGTCATCTTGTTTTATTCTGGACTCAGTTTTTTGTTTCTATGGACCATCATTCTGGCCAAGTATTCAGCATTTCCGAGAGAAATTGGGCTTTCAGAAGGGATCATCATTGCAATGTCCATTTACTTTTCACCTTTGTTGGTGGCCCTTATTCCGTATTTCTATATCAAGTCGATAAACAAACTAAAACCACTTCTAGATGATTCGAGTCGATGAGCTGAGCAAATCTTACGGCAAAAACATGGTGTTGAGCGGTATCTCCCTGGAGTTTACTAAGGGAAGGATATATGGAATAGTAGGGGAGAATGGTGCAGGTAAAACCACCTTGTTTAAGTGCATCGCCGGCTTGGAGCCCTGCGAAGGTGTGGTCACTTCAGATTTGACTCCACTCAAAAATAACCTCGGATTGCTTCTTACTGAGCCCTTTTTCTTTTCAAAAATCACTGGGAAGGAATACATAAGGCTCCTATGCAATGCCCGCAAGAAAGAGAATGTGGATATTGACGCGAGAAACATCTTTGAACTGCCGCTTAATCAATACGCATCCACCTATTCCACAGGAATGAAAAAGAAGTTGGCTCTGACTGCAATCCTTCTTCAGGAAAACGAGTATTTTATTCTCGACGAGCCATTTAATGGTGTGGATATCCAGAGTAATCTCGTCCTGACCGAAGTGATTTTAAAACTGAAGGACTTGGGGAAAACAGTCCTTGTTTCTTCTCACATTTTCTCTACACTCGCTGACATATGCGATGAGATATACCTTTTGAAAAAAGGCGCGCCAATAAAGGCCGTTCAGAAGGATGGGTTCAAAGATTTGGAACGCGAGATGAAGGCTGGAACCATAGGAAACAAGATTGACCAATTGAAGCTAAAGTAGGTCACCTTAATCGGAAAAGAGATACTGGTTCGTATCTCAATTAGGTAGCTCCGGTCGGGATAAAATTGGAGCTACCGACTTTCGAAATGTTTCACATAGAACAAGTGCAATTCCCACCCGAATAAATGACTTTTATCTAATTCTTACGGAACTTTATTGTGGGGAATGCCGGAAAAACCTTACTCGACTTATTCACCATCCTTGCAATAGCGGTGTTCCCGCACCTGGAGCTAATGCCATTCTTCAGCTACAGCATTCCCATTATCGTCTTGGTATTGCTGGCTTTGAAGTACCGGAAGGAGACCTTTGCAGATATCGGCTTTAGCTTGAAGCGGTTTGAATGGAAAGCCATCCCTGTTGGGGTCGGCGTGGCACTGCTAACGCTGGCTTTTATGCAATTGATCTTCTTTCCCATTTTGGAGAGCTTTATCACCTTCGAAGAAGGAGATTTATCGCTGTATGAGACCATCCGCGAAAGCAAAGCGCAGTACTTGCTACTCGTAGTGATGGGCTGGGTGATCGGTGGGCTTTATGAAGAAATCGTCTTCCACGGTTTTATCTTCACCCGCCTGGAGAAGATCCTTGATGGGGAGTACGCCACAAAGCTGAGCTTCTTGGTTACGGCATTGATCTTTGGCGCTTACCACTTCCAGCTGGGTGCTGCTGGGCTGATCAATGCTACCTTGGTTGGAGCCGTCTACTTGGCTCTTTTCCTGTATTTCAAACGAAATCTCTGGTATCCCATTATTTGTCACGGGGTGTATAATACCGCTGTGATGACTTTGATATATATGGGGTATTTGTAGAGTTCGGATGAAGGATTTCAACTGCATCCGAGAAGACTTTTTTATTTCGCATATTTAGGTCAGTAATGAACGGAGTGAATTTGATCAAGGTAGAGAACCAATTGGTGTCTGAAGACATTAATCAAACTGATCAAATTTTAGTTGACTGAAGAACCTATGAAACACGCTATCACTATTCTGGCATTTTTTCTTATTGCCATTCGACCTGTTGGGGCACAGGTGGAGACTGAAATTGAATCAAAGAGAGTTTTTGACCTTTCTGTTATTCAGGTATTTCCAGATTCATTTCCGATCATTCAAGTTGTTTTTCAAGCCCGTGATAGCACTGGTATACCGCTCTGGGATATCGAAGTGGAAGATTTGACTGTTTCTGAAAATGGTGACTCCTGTCAAATCATAGATCTTGTAAACATCAGCCAGAGCGAGATAATAGATATCGCCCTTGTTTTTGATCACTCTGGCTCTATGGGGTACCCTTATGTTCCAGATTCTATGCATGACCACAATTGGACGCCAAGAGAGATTGATTCGTTGTGGCAGTTGCCTTTGCCTATCGAGCATGCCAAGAATGGCGTACGCGCTTTCATTTCAAGCAGCGAGTTACAGTCCGATTCAATTCTCATTGCAGGGTTCTCGTCGTATACCGATTCTATTATAGGACCTACTCAAGACACTACAATGCTGGCATCAAAAGTGAATTCCATGTATGCCAATTTCGGAACGGCCTTTTATGATGCGCTTATTCATACTATGACTCATCTGGCTAAAAAAAGTGGCCAGAAATCGGCAATAGTCGCCCTAACGGACGGGCTCGATAATGAATCAAAAAATACGGTTTCTGATGTCATCGAAAAGTCTGCCGATATGCAAATCCCCATTTACATCATTGGCTTGGGAAATGTGTGGGACTCTACATTGACGATGATAGCTGACTCCGCGAATGGACTGTATTACAAAACAGATGATCCAGAAAAGCTTCAGGAAATCTACCTAAATATTAGTCGTCAGCTCAAATCGGTTTACGCCCTCGATTATCAATCCAACATCGCCGGATTTGCTGGTAGCGAGCACTCCATCACATTCGGCTTCACCAACGACACGCTCTTGTTTTCGAATCCTGATATACGCCTGACGCTTCCAGATGAAGTGCTTACCTACATACATAAACAAGAAGAAGAGCGCATAGAAGCTGAGCGAAATCAAAACTTAGTGATTGGCGGAATAGGAGCTGGGATTCTAGCGATTGGTTTGACAACATTTCTTTTATATCGACGGAAAAAGACCAGAGTATTCAAAATTGCCAAAGTATATCCCAATCCCTTTCAGAATGAGCTCAATATAGTGGTGGAAAGCAATTTGGTGTCGGAAAAAATCAATGTTCAAGTAGTCGATTTTAAGGGTAACATCGTTTTTCAAGGTGCTTCTGCGACCAAGGAAGTCAGGTATGATCTTTCTCACCTGTCTAAAGGCATATACGTCATTCAGGCTATTGCCATTGATGGAATGAAAGATACGAGAAAGGTGGTTCGGAGATGATTGGTCAACTTAGTTTTGCTGATTCAGGAATTTAGAAGAGAAAATTGCTCATAATTCGAATTAAACTATCATTTTAGCACGGGTAAAGCAAACCGATTTGCTTAGTATGAAATCAGAAAGATGAATAGAATAATTTTAATGCTAGTGTCGATGCTTGTTGGATTGGTCGGCATAGGACAAGACAAGGGGAACTACATTATTGTAATTGGAGAAGACTCAGCCCAAACAGATTTAAACCGACCATTTCAGTACACAACACCTGAAGGGGAAAAACTTTCCATCAAAATAGTCCAGGCTGATATCCAAACTTATTCAGACGACATGATCTCCTTTTCGCACGACAAGTCTTTGAGCGTTTCAAATACCGATATTGAGTATGGGATAGAGCAGTGCATGATTATGAAGGCTACAGGCAACGGTTTTATGGTGCAAAAGTATAAAACCATGAACCCAGATGGAATGAACCGATTATTTCTAAATGAGATAACTAAAGAGAGTGTGAGTTATGGTTATTCGAAATCTGAGTCAGATTTCAAGAAGGAGTTGAAGAGTGGGCACATAATCCAGGGAATTCAAGCAACATTGACCTATAAAGGACAAAAGGAAGTTTATACGGTAGCTTCTTATGGCGGAAAGGATGAGGGAGTGGTTGTTGTAACCATGTTGTTGTCTGAAGAATTTGATGAAGATCGGGAGATTATAGAGCTGTTTCTAAACACACTTGAGCTTAAGTTGCCTTGATCAAATACTTGTTCGTAGCGCTTAGTATGGCATTTATAAGCTCAGGGCAATGTGGACAAGGTGCTGCTGAAGCGTATACATCTATGAAGGTAGGTGAACTATTGCCTATTGAACATGAATCCATTCGATTCAATAATTCTGATGAGATTGACACCGTCAAGGTTGAGTACTTTGAATCTATCATTTCAAGAAATGGGCTTGATACGACACGAATAACCAACTTGAGAGAAGTTAATCAGAGAAATCAGGATGATATCCTTGATCTACTTTTCAATATATCACCTGGTTCTTCTGAAATAGAAGAAGTATCTGAGTGCTATATTCCCAGACATGTTGTACTCTTTTACAATGATCAAGCAAGTTTGGTAGGGATCGTAGAAATCTGCTTTGAATGTGAAAGGACGAAGTCGTTTGGAGTCTCAGCAAATTGGACCATTCAAATCGATCGAGTTGGATTCAACAAACTTCAAACCCTAGTGAACAGAATTCTAGATAGTTAGGGTGAAAAAACGAATCGAAGTCTAATCGTGTGCTTCAAAGACTAATTTATGATTGGTGATGGCGAAACTATCGATACTTGTGTTTGTTGGAATGACCTTATCTGCATTTTTTGCCGTTGGCATTGTTGTCGGGTTTACATCTGATGTATTTATTGCTTTGGGAGTTCTGGCGATTTTGTATTTGGTAATAAGTTCCATTTTTCTAAAGAATAAAATACTTTCATTCTTGTGTGTTGGTATTTCTTTGTTTGGCGTTTATTCTCAGCTGAAAGGAGACCTAAATCTTGTTGAAAATTGGCAGCTTGCTGAGCTTTACCAAATAGACGCGAACAAACTAAAGGCACAAATTTCTCTTGGAGTAATCTCGGCTGTACCGTGGTGTACATTTGCACTAATTTTATTAGAGAAGAGGTCATCTAAAAGGAAGAAATGATCTTTTTTTTAGATGAATGAGATGATTACCGGACAGTGACCGGGAAGGTACTTGGAGCTTTATACTGATTCACAACCACTTTCGAAGCACATACAACTCTGGTAAAACCAAAATATTCCAGCACAATACTTTCGTTTTCTGTATTTTGCGGAACGGGTGAAGTTTGAGTACCCTATGCGTGCTGAAATTGATCTTGAGTAAAGAAGCTCGAATGGCAGATGTGTTGAATATCACTAGGTTGATCGAGCTGAACAGACAAGCTATAATGATTGAAGGCGATCAGCTATGAAACGAAAAATCTTGCAGAAACTCGGCCACCTTTCCTGGCTTAGATTCGGTGTTAGAGACCGGATTATTAGAAACCAACACAATCCCGATACATCGGAGTCAGAAGACTTCGTAGTTCCATTTTATGGCGCTACATACCGAGGTAATTTCGACACCTTTATTGATTGGAGCGTTTACTATTACGGCGCTTATTGCGGAGAAGAGCTTCGGTTTTTTGAAGACTTCCTTGAGCCAATGGAGAAGCCTGTTTTGATGGATGTTGGGGCAAATATTGGTCACCATACCTTGTTTTCGGCTATGCGGGCGCTTCGCGTTTTGAGTTTTGAGCCGTTTATGAAGGTTTCGCAAAAGCTAGAGCAAAAAATAGCCGACAATCAGCTTACAAATGTCACCTTGTTTAAGTGCGCACTCGGCGAAAGAAACGAAACGGCTCAATACGCGAAGCCACCTGGACACAACACAGGAACGGGAAGTTTTATAAGTACCGAACACAGTCGGGAATCTATTGATCTGCCAATACGAAATGGAGATGAACTGCTCGCTGAAAACAAGATTGAGAAGGTAGATTTTATTAAAATCGATACCGAAGGATTTGAACCTTTCGTTTTAAAAGGACTAAAGAAAACCCTGGAGAAATCTCGTCCCGTGGTATTTTTTGAATGGTCGCAAAACGAACGCGATGCCGGGTCGAGAGATAATCTGAGTCTGTTTCCAAACGACTATACATTTTTCCATTTTATTTCAGATACGGTTGTCATGTATTTCTTCCGAAAACCTACTTATAGTCTGCGTAAGCGCGGAGCTGAGTGGTCGGACGGAAACCTGATTGCCGTTCCGAATGAATACATCGAATCGGTGCTGAAGAACCACCCTTCATCCAATGCAGCGAGGCAAATAAGGAACGCTCGTTAGGGAGTTCATACATCCCGCTTGATCAGAATTCTTCCCTACCTTTATACCTAAAAACCCCGTAATATGAAATTAGGTGCATTTTCAGTAAGCCTTAGTGTTAAGGATATCAACGCTTCCAAGGCGTTTTATGAAAAACTAGGATTCGAAGTCTTTGCCGGAGCGCTAGAGCGCAATTATCTCATTATGAAGAACGGTGATGCCTTGGTCGGCTTGTTTCAAGGAATGTTTGAAGGAAATATTCTCACTTTCAACCCAGGTTGGGACACTGATGCCAAAGCGCTCGATTCTTTTGCCGATGTGCGCGAAATTCAGAAGCGTCTGACTGAGCAAGGTGTAAACTTGATGAAAAAGGCCGATGAATCGACAACAGGCCCCGAGAGCATAACCATGATCGACCCAGATGGAAATGCCATTTTGATCGATCAGCACGTCTAATCCTTATCTATTTCTACCACAGAGATTCATAAGGTACCCCAATTGTCAGCTCCCGTACGACTGCAGGAGTATGGAGTGGGGGTGTTTCTGGCTGCGGCCACCAAGTCGGCATGGAAAAAAGTCATAAAGAAAGACTGTGTCCAAGTCAATGGGCATGTGGCCACCACAGCTACCTACATTACTGGAGGTGAAGCGATCCAACTTTCCATCCCCGATACCCCTAGCACGGATTTTGACTTTCCTTTGCGCGTTTTGTTCGAAGATGAGTTTCTCGCAGTCATAGAAAAGCCCGCTGGAATAGAAGTGAGTGGAAACAGGCGTAAAACGATCGCCAATGCTCTCCCGAGAAATCTAGCGGCCAGCAATGCTCTTGACGCCATTCTTCCCCAGCCTGTACACCGTTTGGACTACGCCACTTCTGGCGTTTTGGTGGTTGGGAAAACAAGTACAGTCATCCGGGATCTCAATATGCTCTTTGCCGATAAGAAAGTCGATAAAACGTATTGGGCAGTGAGTATTGGTGAATTATCTGAAAAGGGAGTCATCAAAGCACTTGTAGACGGAAAACCGTCGGAGACAACTTTTAAACGGCTTGGCCTAGTAGAATCTCCGCGGTTTAAGTATTTGAGCCTGATTGAGCTCAATCCCAAAACGGGCCGACGACACCAGATTCGCAAGCATTTACACGGTTTAGGTCACCCCATTCTTGGCGACAAAACCTACTTTATCGATGGTTTGATACTCAATGGCAAGGGTCTCTATCTGCACGCCAAGTCGGTGAGATTCAAACATCCAATCTCGGGTGAGTGGGTGGAAGTCCATTCCCAAATCCCAGAAAAATTCACACGTATTTTTGGAAATGTGGAATGACACCAAGCCACTTCCAACTTGTGGGGGCTCCGATCTGAAACATTCGGCTATTTTTGAAGCATGAAGAAAGGACTCTTGCTGACCGCATTTTTTGCTGCTCTCTGCCTATTTAGTGGCGCCCAAATCAATATCAAAAACGTCAATCCATTCATCGGTACAGGAGGGCATGGACACACGCACCCGGCTGCTACGGCACCATTTGGTTTGGTACAGCTTGGCCCAGATACGCGCCTTACCGGCTGGGATGGATGCAGTGGCTACCACTACACCGATACAGCTATTTATGGCTTTTCGCATACCCACTTGAGTGGTACAGGGGTATCAGATTATGGTGATATTTTGTTTCGTCCCATCACAAGCGAGTCTGGAGCTGTCGTGAATGAAGCGATCCCTTTCAACAAAGCCGATGAGTCAGCCGAAGCAGGGGTGTACCGAGTAACATTGGCCAATGGAGTAATTTGCTCGTTCACAGCAAGTACCAGGACTGGAATTCACCGCTATGAGTTTCCGAAGGGTGAGCGTGCTTTGCTCTTTCTCGATCTTCTTCATCGCGACAAAGCCACATCAATGAAGTTCGAAGCTCACTCAGACACGAGTTTTTCGGGACACCGATACAGCGAAGCTTGGGCTACGAATCAGAAAGTACACTTTGCAGGAGTCACCAATTTGCCTTTTGAAGTGAAACCTGGTTCAGTGAAGGGCACCTGGATTTTGGACTTTGGGGTGATAGACACACCTATCGAGATGCAGGTAGGCCTTAGTGGATGTGATGAAGAAGGCGCAGGTAAAAACCTGAAGACAGAGCGAGAAACCTTTGCCAGACAAGTGGAACGTACGCATGCTATGTGGAATAAAGAATTGTATAAAACCGAAGTTTGGGGTGGGTCTGATGATGATCGAACTATTTTTGCGACTGCGCTTTATCACGCCTATTCAGTACCAAATATGTGGAGCGATGTGGATGGAAGGTATCGTGGAATGGACGACAAGATCCATCAGGATCCCGACCACAATCACTACACCATTTTTTCGCTTTGGGATACCTATCGCACAGCGCACCCATTCTATGCCATTACGCAGCCGAAGCGCACGGCCGACTTTATCGCGACTATGCTCGACCAGTTTGATCAGTATGGCCGCCTACCTATCTGGGAACTAGCTGCCAACGAGACCAATTGTATGATTGGCTACCACAGCGTTTCGGTACTGGCCGATGCCGTGGCCAAGGGGTATAAAATAGACGATCCTGATCGGCTTCTAAACGCCATGGATCAGACGGCTAAAGCATCACTTTTTGGACTGGATGAATACAGGAAATACGGTTTTCTATCGATTCAAGATGAGTCAGAATCAGTTTCAAAAACACTCGAGTATGCCTACGACGATGCTTGCATTGCTTGGACGGCTGAGCATTTCGGTGATGAAGATCTCGCCAACACCTACCGATACCGGTCATCTGCTTACCGTTCGGTGACTGAACTAAGTTCGGGCTTGGTGAGACCACGCGACAATGGCGATTTTCTCGAATTGACCAACCCACGTGAAGTCAACTCGCACTTCACCGAAGCCAATGCTTGGCAATACAGTTTTTCGCCAGTGCACGATCTCGATGGGTGGATGCGATTGCTCGGTGATGGCCATGTAGAGAAAGGACGTCAGCGTCTCGAAGCCAACTTAGATTCGCTTTTTGTGCAGCCATCTGAAACCACAGGCCGTGATCAAGCCGACATTACTGGACTGATTGGCCAATACGCGCACGGCAATGAGCCTAGCCATCATATTGCATTTCTCTACAACGCTACCCACAGCCCGTGGAAAGGGCAGGCGCGGGTTCATGAAATCATTGAGAAATTCTACCAAAACGCTCCCGATGGACTTTCGGGAAATGAAGACTGCGGGCAGATGAGCGCTTGGTATATTATGGCTAGTATGGGTATTTATCCCCTCGTTCCTGGAAAGCCTGAGTACGTCTTGACGGCACCGATCTGGGATTCGGTGCGAGTGGATTTCGCCCATGGACACAGCCTTCAGATTAAAAAGAAAGGTAGGGGTCCCTACATCCAGTCTTTGCAAGTAGATGGTGAACCTTTTGATCAAAACTGGATCACTCACGAACAGTTTCACAAAGGCGGCGAATGGATCGTGGAGTGCGGACCTGAACCGAGTGGTTGGGGATCTAAAAAACCCTATTCTACCGACATGAAGTCATCCGTACTACCGGCCCCAATAATCAATGCTCCGCGCAGGTTTACTGATCAAACTGAAATCGTATTCCAACCCGCCACACACCACAATACCACCGAAATTTTGGATGGCGAAGGTCAAGAAGTGGATTTGGAAGGTGATGGCGTAACGATCACTGAGACTGCCGCATTTTCGGCGCGTTTTGTCGATCATACGAGCGGTGAAGCTGGGCACATTAGCCGAACACTGGTTACAAAGAAACCCGGGCTCTGGGAAGCCGATCTGACAGAAGGCGAAATGAACCCGCAATACACCGCAGGCGGAGTGTCGGCCCTGGTTGATGGAATCTACGGTGATCTCGATTGGCGAAAAGGCGATTGGATCGGTGTCCAAGGACAGGATATGACCGTGGAGCTCGTTCACCCAACTCCAACCGAAATCACGAAAGTGGAAGTATCGCTATTGAAAGACATCAAATCCTGGATTGGTCTTCCCCAAAACGTAGAACTCGCCATTTGGGAAAAGGAAAAATGGAAAGTGATTGAGACCATTGATTTGGGAGAAAAGCCTAGATCAGAAGAGTCTTCATCTATTGAGAAAATTGTCTTTGAGAATTTCAAAAAAACGAAAACCGCGAAGCTGCGCATTACCATGACTAATCCAGGAAAACTTTTGGATTGGCATCCGGGAGTTGGGGGAGAGACCTTTATATTTATCGATGAGATTTCGGTGAACTAAAACTGCCCTCTCACTTTTTACGACTTGGCTGAACCCAATGAAGATTAATAACCGAATCGAAGAAAATTTGTGCAAGACCATTTTGTCTTTCAGTATGGTCCTGTGTACGATTGCGGTTTTGGCTCAGGGAAAAGCTATCCAAAATCTGGCGAAATTTGATTCGACTTACATCAAAACATACCCAGAGCAGGTTTCGACAAGGATCTATTTTTCTCAGAAATACACCAATTTGGAATTGGAGAACCGAGAAGCCGAGACACTTTTGGTGTACGATCCGAATACAACGCTGAATCTGGGTGTCGGGGCTACGCTCAATGCTTTCACACTGAACCTGGCCTACGGTTTTGATTTTTTGAACCCCGACGAAGGAAAGGGGAAGACGAAGTATCTCGACTTGCAAACCCGTGTGTACTCCCGAAAGTTGGTGATCGATTTTTTCGGCCAATTCTACAAAGGACTCTATCTCAACAATACCAAAGACATTGACGAAGATTATCCTGATCCCTACTACGTCAGGCCAGACTTGTATGAACAGATTTTTGGCCTAACAGCTTTTTATGTCTTCAACAACAATAAATTCACCTACCGAGCACCGTTTGTCCAGAACGAACGACAGTTGAAGTCGGCAGGGAGTTTTTTGGCTGGGTTGGAAGGGTACTACGGACTTGTTCAAGGAGATAGTGCGATTGTGCCTTCTTTTATGGACGCGGAAGACGTCAGAGATATTCAATCCGTCACTCGTATTTCGTTCTTGCGTTTGGGACCTAGTTTTGGATACGCCTATAGTTTGGTGATCAACCAAGGTTTTTTTGCGACAGCCTCGCTCACATTCAACTTGGGATATGGGCGGAGCACGGCGCATAGACCTGATGAAGGAACCGAAGTAGACAACCAATTGAATATTGGCGCCTTTTTGCGATTTGGTATTGGCTACAATTCAGACAAGTGGTACCTCGGGTTGACCACATTAAATAATCAAGTGAGTACAAGCAGCACAGATCGAACCCTATCGGCCAATTTTGGTATTGGAAATATACGACTCAACTACGTTTGGCGCTTCAATATGGGCCCCAAGTTGAAGGATATTGTCGATCGGATTCCTTAATTTTCTGTGTAGACGAAAAAGAAGTTTTGTCCTCTATAGCCTGAGTTAGCGAAGAGTTGAAGCCGTTTTCCATCAAAGTACATCGGCTTGTAGTTTTTCTCAGCCAGAAAGTCCATGCACTTCACCCGGTTCTCATTGTCCCAAAGCTCAGTGTAAATTATGGGGTGGTGTTTTTCAATGGTATGCTCACCACCTTTCAGAACGAAGTACTCGAAATTTTCGACATCGAGCTTAATGCCAGAAACTCTTTGATTTGCGGGTACAATCCGATCTAGTGTCTCAACTTCTACTTCAAAAAATCGACCATCGTTAAACTCAGTAATAGACTCGTGTACGACGTGACTCAACCCTTGCATTTGGACATCTTCGACTTCGGGGAGCACCATTTTGGTTTTGCCGGGTTTGTCGCCCAAGGCTAGCTCAAAAAGCTTGATATTGCTGTTGGGAAGATCTTTGATAACAGATTTTAGAACCTGCAAATTGTCGGGAATAGGCTCGAATGCCCAGATTTCTGCCCGTTTGAATTGCTTGGCCAAATGGGCGGTCATTATGCCAAGATTAGCTCCGATATCCAGAACTAACCCTTCGTCTTTTACGAGCGTCATAAAGTGAAAAAAATCGCCTTCTTTCTTATCAGATCGCAAGGTAGCGATCTTGAACTTTGCGAAAATTCGCAAGTATCTATCAAATCCCAGCATCTGCTGGAGCCATTTCTTTACCTTTTCCTTCAACCCAGAAAATTTGGGCAAAGGTATAAATTAAAGGAAGTTAATTGGTCGAGTGTTCAAGCTCTTGAATTTTAGGGATTAGCACGTAATCTTCGAGCATTTCGTGAAGATCCATGTCATCCTTCAGTTCAGTGATCTGTTTTACCAAAACAGAAAATGGCAAGTTTGCGGGAAGCTCTTGTTCAAACAAGGCTAGAAAAGCCAGTACTTTCTTTGCGTCAATGGAGTGTGCGGGATGCTCTTCGATAAATTTTTTGGAACTGTATGCGTTGCAGAGCTTCGTATTTTGCTCTACCAAGCCTAGAGCATATGGGAAGAGATGCGTTTCTTCGAATTTGAAATGACTCTCGAGCTCCCGCGTGAATGAGCGAAAAATGATAGCGCTGTAGCGGGCAAATTTTTCGTGATTAGGAGCAAGCCTGATCACTTCCTGAACGTTTCGCCAAATGGCGGGAATCTGCTTGTTTAAGTAGTCGCTGTGGCAAACTTTGAGATAAGATACCAGCGTTTGGATATTATACTTCTCAAATGCTTTGGCTTCTACTTTAAGGGGATTGTCGAAATAGCAAATTAAATCGTCAAAAAATCCTTCATCGACACTTACATCGTTCATTGTCGATTTCATCATTTCTTCACGAGACTTCATTCGATTGCCCCGGTACTGGATCAGAGAGTAGTAATGCGCAGCCATAACATATGCTTTTGAAAGAACTGAAAATAGACATGTCACTTGTCATTATCAATCCCATTAATGGGGTATTTGCCCATTAAAGTTATTAAAATTGAGCCAGTTGAAAACCGATTTTCGTGTTTTTAACTACCTGTTTGTCAGGATCTCCCAAAATTCGGATTCGCCCGTAATTTCAAGATTCTTTAGTTCAGAAGGAAGGATGTATACGCCGGGTGCCAGTATTTTTTCGGTGTGTGTGGCCGATCCTGATTTGAAGACCACTGGCATTTTACTTGCTTTCAAATTCGTATCACCTTTACTTACGATTCGAGTTTGAAAACCAAATTCAAAGTCTTTTTTGTCAGCTGATTCTGGGGGATCGTTTTTCATTTGAATGGCATACACGTGCAGGGTATCACCACGGCAAGGAGCTATGCGGTGTATAAAAGGTGAATCAGTACGGTAAAAGTCATATCCTGTCCAGCCATCGGGTAGGGTGATTTCCTTTGGGGCTTTACCGGTGTACTCAATATAAACACAAGACGTTTTGGCGGCTACATATGCTATCGGAGTGGTGTGAATATGCATAAGGGAAGAGTCGCCAGGCAGAATGTAGACATTGAGAAATCTAAATTGGTCGTTTTCCCAAACTACTTGGTGCCTTGGCTCTTCGTGTACTTCGGGTAAGTGGATGTGACCTTGGCCGAAACACGCGGATCCAGCAAAAAACAGCGTTATGAGAATCAGAAGAATATGGCTTAGCTTAAAGTTTAATCGACTTGGCTTACATCTTTTCACGACTTTGTACGTCAAATTAAAAATTGGGACCATAGATGGATGATTCCAAAACTAAACTATATTTACGTCTGTAATTTTACCCATTATGAAGATTTTTAAGAAGATCATGATCGTTGGAGCCATATTAGCGACTTCAATGACCTATGCACAAAGTAGCCAAGCTGATGTTCAAGAAGCTGCGAAAGAGAAGACAAATGAGATGGTTTTAAATCTCGATTTGACTGAAGAGCAGGAAGTATTGATATACCGACAGCTGTACACCTTAGGTCTTCACCAGAAGTCGTTTGATAAACTTGAGACGAAGTCAAACAAAGACAAGGAAACGATGATGAAGTTTAAGGAAGAGTGTGATAAAAACATTCTAAAGACCTTGAACGAAGAGCAAAAGACGAAGTACAAGAAAGACTTTCAGAAAAAAGTCACAAAATAAGCTTAATCACCCTACAAATAAGAGACCGGCCTTGGCCGGTTTTTTTTGTTGCCGTAACTTTCGCCCATGCGTTTTAGCTCTTACTGCTTCTTTATTTTTCTAGTCGCCATATCATGCGGCCAAGCCCCTGAGAAACCTGTGCAGAAAGCCCAGAAAAAGCCTGTTAAATCTCAATTCGAACCTTCTATTTCATGGCCCGAAGGTATGGCCAAGCGAAAGGAAAACATGGTTTTGATCCCGAGTGGCGACTTTGTAATGGGAGCCGTTCAAGAAGGGGAGTACCGTCGCGAATATCCAGCACATCCGGTACACGTCGATGCATTTTACATGGATTCTACCGAAGTTTCGAATGCCGACTTTATGGAATTTGTGAAGGCGACCGATTACAAAACAATTGCGGAGCGCGAAATAGATTGGGAAGAGCTGAAAGAGCAGTTGCCACCGGGTACTCCGAAACCCGATGAAGAAGCCTTGCAGCCTGGATCACTTGTATTCAGTCCGCCTGCTCCGGGTGTGGCACTCGAATCGCATTTTCAGTGGTGGGATTGGAAGGTGGGAGCCAATTGGAAAAATCCCCTTGGCGATGAAACTCCACCCGAAATGGATATGGAATTGCCAGTTATACACGTAGCTTATCTGGATGCGAAGGCCTATTGCGAATGGAAGGGTAAGCGATTGCCCACAGAAGCGGAATGGGAGTTTGCCGCACGCGGTGGGCTCGATGGTCAGCGCTTTGTCTGGGGTGATGAAGATCCGCTCCACAACGATACGCTAGCGAACATTTGGCAAGGCGAGTTTCCACGTGAGAACAGCGCTGCCGATGGTTATCTAGAACGGGCTCCAGTCGGTTCATATCACCCCAATGGATATGGATTGTACAATATGGCTGGCAATGTATGGGAATGGTGCAGCGATCTCTTCCACGAGTCGTACTTCAAAACCATAGATGGAACTAAAGTTTGCTACAACCCCATTGGCCCCAATACATCCTATGATCCGCGTGATCCATACGCCATAAAACGCGTTATTAAAGGTGGTTCCTTTCTCTGCCATGTTTCGTATTGCGAAAATTACAGACCGAGTGCCAGAGAAGGAAGTTCGGAAGACACTGGAATGCCGCATGTGGGAATTAGATGCGTGGAGCCAGTGAAGGAGTAAAACGATAAGATTTAGGATTTAAAGAGTATAAAAACACAACGTGTATATACGCGCTTAAATTAGAGCGAATCACTTATTTTAAAACAACGAAGGGATTTTAAATGACAACAAACTAAATGATATGAGAAAGTTTTTACTAGCAGCGGGAGTGGCCTTACTCGGCGCATTTTCAGCTCAGGCCCAATGCGAAGAATGGGTCTATCCGTCACCTACCACAGCTTGGGGCGATTTGGCCTACATTGGCTGTGAAGGCTGGTCTATTGAGATAGATGAATTTGAAGTGTATGCTTCAGAAGCATATTCACTAAATGGAATTGAAGCGGGGTACGAAATAAAGTTTAGCAACTGCAATGGCCCTGGAGCGGGCTCGTGGCAAAACGAGTACACCATCATTGCTCCATCCGGTGCGGTTGACGCTTTTGGAGCAAGTGACGGCGATGGGTGTAGTATTACGTGGACGGCTTCTGAAAGCGGTGTTTACACCATCGTGATCAGTGAAGCAGGTAATTGTGGTGTCGACAACGCGATCGGAAATGGATACCCAAGTGTGGAAGTGATCGTCGGGAAAGATTGTCCTGTTTTCATCCCAGGTGCCGAGAGCTTTGAAGGCGATGGACTACCTGATGGTTGGACATCAATGGATGCTGACGAAGATGGCTACGACTGGAATACCATTGATTTAACTGATTCAGATGACCGCCAGGCCATCGATGGCGATTACGTAATCAGGTCTGAGTCTTTTGATGGAGTGGAGCAATTGACTCTTGAGCCAGATAATTACTTGATCACCCCGCAAGTGACAGTTGGCGAAGAAGATTCGCTGTATTACGCTATCTCGGCTATTGATCAAGATTTCGCTGCGGAGCATTATTCCGTTCTCGTATCTACTTCAGGAACCGATCTTGTAGATTTTACGGATGAAATTTTTAGTGAAACGCTGGCTAGCACGCGATGGGATTACCGTAGTATCGATCTTTCAGCCTACAGTGGGCAAGATATTTACATTGCATTTCGCCATCACGATGTGACCAATGAATTTTGGTTTATGATGGATGCCGTGGCTTTACCGCCAATTGCTACAAACGTAGAAGAGCGAGCTGAGTTGAAAGATATCACGCTGTTTCCAAATCCGAGTAATGGTCTGTTTAGTGTTTCAAACGGTGGAACAACGGAACTATACCAGATTCGAGTATTTGATGTGACGGGTAAGGAAGTCTTTGCCGACCAAGTTGTACTTAGTTCGGGAGCGCAGTATTCAATTGATCTTTCAGATGCTTCTTCGGGAATCTACACTGTACAGATGGTTTCTCCTACCCAGGCGGGAGCGCTTCGCGTGGTGAAGAACTAAAGCTTACAATAGGATTAATTAAAAAGGGAAGCAGAGCTTCCCTTTTTTTATTCGATTGATTTTGTCCAGATCGTTTGCCCATCCACATCTTTGATCTCAATGGTCAATTTCCGATCCGTTCGCGGTCCCGAAAAATGGAGTAGGGCATAGTTTCGTTCATGAACCAGGGTACCTTCCATCATGTTTTCATTCCCATCGTCGTGTACTTTGTGTGAGCTCGATGTGAAGGGTGATGCCGTCAGATCGTAAATGGTGATTCCGTCCTTCTCGTATTTTGAAAGCTCCGTGTGATGCCGGTCTCCAGTAAGAAAGATGACCCCTTCAATTTTTTCTTCCACAATGCGAGAGATGAGTTCTTCACGCTCTTCTTCATAATTGGCCATGTTTTCATACACTTTGGCTGTGCTCAAAACTTGTCCACCCACAGCTACCAATTTAAATGGTGCCCGACTATACTTTAAACTTTCAATTAGCCAGTCTATCTGGTCTTCTCCTAGCACTTGTTCATCCACAGTCGCTAGATTGTAGTCTGTTCGATTCCATCTATTGTCAAGAAGGTAAAAGTGCATGTCGGCATACTGAAATGCGCCTGTTACCCCAGGCATACCGGGCATTTGATAATTGTCGCTTCCCCAAAACAACTTGAAGGCTTCAAGGGTTTTGTCCTTGTGTGGGTAGGTTCTGTTGGCATCGTTTGGCCCGTAATCGTGGTCGTCCCATATGGCGTAATGGTGACATGCTGAGAGTAGATTCTGCAGCTCAGGAATGCTCCGGTCGTAGGTGTATCGCTTTAATATACCTGTTCTAGAAAACCAGTCGGCTTCTCTGAGATAGGTGTTGTCGCCAAGCCAAAGCATGAGATCTGGATTGTCTTTAGCTATGCTTTCGAAAATTTCATAATCACCCCCGTAAGGACTCGAAGGTCGATCGTAGGCCGCTTCGTTAGCGTAAGCACAACTGCCAGTGGCCAGGGTAAACGCGGGAGGGTCGTTTCGCCATTGCCACAAAGGCTGGGTATCAAACTCCAGTTTGCGTCCGGTGGTTAAATTTACTCCGTCGCCCCATATCTCATAGGCGTAGGTGGTACCCGGCTCTACATTGTCGGCAATAAGCTGGGCCACAAAGGCTGTAGACTTCTCGGTTACTACCATTTCTGTGTCAAAAACGGCGTCAGGGTTGTCAATGGGCCAGTATCGCATCAATACTTCAGCAGGGTTCTCGAGTTGGACCCAAACTAAGGCTTCGCGCATTTCGGCGTAGCCATTCATCGGTCCCGATTTAATTTGCGCATTGATTTGCCCGGCAAGTAATGCTGCTAGACAGGATAGAATAAACGTTGATTTCAATTTCATTTTAAATGTTTTCGGGGTGTTGGAGCACCCAGGGGTTGTGGCTAAAATAGTTCCAAGGAGTATTCGCAAGATCTACATCTCGATCAATTAATCGTGCCATGGGCCTACCATTTAGACTGACCCATACATTGGCGTAAATTTCTACATCGTGGCCCTGCTTGGCAAAATCTTCTCTTAAAATCTGCGCATACTGCCAGATCATGTCTGGCCGGGTGGGCACTTTGCGAGCCATTTTCTTCGGTAAGTGATCTTGCGGGTTCCACATGATTTTTTCATCGAGGGTTGGCGCGGTAATGGTGTAGGTAATATGCCCAGATTTTGCCCGCAACATCATTCTCCAAGACATTCGATGGCCTTCTTCGGTCCAGTTAGAGCTTCCCGGAAAATACCAAGGACGCAGTGGTAAAATAAGCATGATGACCATGAATGCAGCAAGAAAACCATTGGTCAGTACTGGTCGCGGACTAATCCAAGGCGTAGCAGGCTGGGGCAGGGGTTTTCCTTTAAAGAAGAGTTTTCTGATCGTTTTGGGTTCGAAATACAAGACCGATGTAATCAGCATCATGTAGGGGAAAATGCCAATTCGAAATACGATTGAGTTGAAGAGGTGGAAAAAGATCGAAATGATAAATGCCACTTTGCGTGTGCGCTTATACCACAAGGCCGGGATAACCAATAGGTCGAACAAGATTCCCCCGTAAGAGATCATCAAAATGAAGCTGCGGTTGGTGAAAAGCTCTTTTGCCCATCCCGAATCGGCTTTGTGAGCTAGAAAACCAGTCACCGTTGTGCCGTCAAGCCAGTCGGGATACACCTTGGCAAAGGCAGCATAAACGTAAACGATGAGCAAAAGAAATTTGATACTCCATACGGCGTAGAAGGGAACGGTGTCGGCATTGGACACTCTGCCTTGCTTTACATCCACCGATCGATTGACATGAGCTGGGATGACGTTTAGCAAAATCAAAACCAGAAGCAGAAGGTAGTAGTGATTGTTGTAGCTTGTTTTCTGCCCGAAGTACACCACTGCCCAAAGGATGGTGTAGACGGCAACAGCTATTCGATACCTGTATCCTAAGGCAATGCAGAGCCCTGCCACGCCGAGTAAAAAATAAATAACGTAGGCCTGGGGGCCAATCAGGACATTTAAAAATTCGAAACCGATAAAGGTGAAGTTGAAAGGAACATCGACGTAATTGGCCTTGACCCAACCAGTCATGATGGCACCAAATCCTTCAGCGGCCATCAGCAAGCCCATTAAAAATCGGTATAAAGCGAGTGGGGCGGCATCTACTTGGCGATGTAAGAACTGGAAACCAGACATGGATTCGAAAGTAGGATTATTCCGGCATATAAAATCGACCAATCATACCTTCTCTGAACCGTTGGGCTAATTTTCTTTCCTTTGCCAACAGATCGGTCATACCTTTGATTTAGAACTAGAGATTATGCAAATTCCGAAACCTTGGAAAACTGTACTTGGAGTGCTCACCGTACTCCAGTTATTCGTTGGTCTTTTCTACCTTGTGTGGTTCCTGTCTGTTATTGCTCCAGTTCTTGCTCAAGGATCGCAGGAATTGATTCAAGAAACCCTTCTCAATTCCCTTGGTGGATTGATGGTGAGCATCGTACTGTTGATTCTCATCAGCACCATCATCATGATTTTTTACGTGATTCACGCCGCAAAAAATAAGAGCCTTACAAGTAGTATGAAGGCTCTTTGGATTACGTTGATCGTACTCTTTGGTTCAGTGGTGGAAGTCATCTATTTTTTCATGGAAGTTGTTCCTGAAAAGTCGATGACCATGCGGTTTGACGAAGATTAAGGCTCGTCGAAATCTACTATCATCTTCGATGAAGTAGGGTGCGATTGGCACGTCAAGATATAGCCTTGTTCTACTTCTTCGTCCGTCAAAGCGTAATTCACATCCATCTCAGCGCTTCCTTCCATGATCTTGGCTCTACAAGTACAGCAAGATCCACCGGTACAAGCATAAGGTGCATCCATCCCCGCATCAAGCACTGCATCTAAGATGTTTTCGTCTGGACTTACAGTTATCTCCATCTCATCACCATCCAATACGATAGTCACCTGGCTTTCAACGCGACCTTGTGGTTCGGCTGAAGGAGCTTCAACGGCATCGTCTTCAGGTGTTGTGAATAGTTCAAAATGGATTTTCTCCTTGGCCACTCCATGATCAATCAAAGTGTCTTTGGTAGACATGATCATATCAAATGGTCCGCATAGGAAGTAGGCATCTGCTTTGTCAAACTCGGGATGGCTTGCCAATAGCTTGGTGCATTTCTCCGGGCTAATTCTTCCCGCAAAAAACTCATCAGCCATAGCTGCACGGCTGTGGATGTGGTATACCTTAAGTCGGCCATTTGTCGAAGCTTCTAGAGCGTCTAACTCAGCCTTAAATATGGTGTGCTCAGCATCTCTATTCCCATAGATAAGCGTGAACGTATTGGATTCGTTTTTGGCGAGCATCGTCTTGAGAAGCGAAAGGATAGGAGTGATTCCACTTCCTGCGGCAAATGCTACATGGTGCTCTGGTGTCCCATCGTTTCGCAGCTCGGTGAAGAAATTACCCATGGGTTTCATCACTTCCAATTCTTGACCTACGGTGATGCCGTTATTAAGGTATGTACTCATTTTACCACCATCAACGCGCTTCACAGCTATGCGCAACTCATTATCGGTAACTGGGCTAGAGCATGCAGAATACGACCTGCGTACCTCTTCTCCGTTTATCGTTTGTTTGATGGTCACGTATTGACCTTGCGTATAAGTGAATTCATTCGCAACTTCAGTAGGGATATCGAAAGCGATAGAGACGGCGTCTGGCGTTTC
This sequence comes from Bacteroidia bacterium, assembly GCA_030427905.1. Lineage (GTDB taxonomy): Bacteria > Bacteroidota > Bacteroidia > Flavobacteriales_D > Cryomorphaceae > CBDDKU01. The sequence continues at coordinate 769,777 of JAUICL010000002.1, read as the reverse complement.
TCTTTTAATGTCCTTTACCTTGAGCTTGTGAAAATGGGCCATTTGCTATTCTTTAATTTGGAGTGCAAAAATAGGAGTTTATCCGTGTTCTCGACATAGTGGCTTTTCGCCTACTAATAAACCAGAAGTTTCTCCAATTGTTTGCCCACTTTGTCGGCATTTGGAATCATGGTTTCTTCAAGTGTTGAATTGAGTGGAATTGCCGGAAGGTCCTCCGAACCAACGATCATCACAGGAGCGTCCAAATCTTCAAAGCAGGCTTCTTGAATGCTGCCGGCTACTCCTTTTATGAAATTGCAGCCAATAGGCTCTTCGGTAACGAGAAGACATTTTCCATGTCGCTTTACGCCTTCAAACACGGCTTCCTTATCCCAAGGCGAAATGGTTCGCAAATCGAGAATCTCGATTTTACCCTTGTGTTTTTTGGCCGCTTCTTTTGCCCAATATACGCCCATTCCATAAGTCACAATTAGGGCCGAATCTCCAGACTTGACCTGATCTACATCAGCTTCTAAAACAGTTCTAGCCTTCCCGATAGGGATAACGTAGTCGCGATCTGGGAGTTTAGATTTAGCTTCAGATGTTCCCGTTATCTTGCTCCAGTACAATCCTTTATGCTCCAGAACAACTACGGGGTTTGGATCGTGAAAGGCCGACTTCATCAGCCCTTTCATATCGGCACCACAACTCGGGTATACTACTTTTATTCCACGGATATTAGCAAGTACAGATTCTACGCTGCTCGAGTGAAAGGGGCCACCGCTTCCGTATGCACCAATTGGTACTCGAATTACTGAGCTCGCTGGCCATTTTCCATTCGAAAGATAGTAGCTACGACTAAGCTCCGTAAAGAGTTGGTTGAGTCCTGGCCAGATATAATCGGCAAATTGCACTTCAACAATCGGCTTGCACCCAGCAGCTGCCATTCCTACCGTACTACCAATGATGAAGGCTTCCATGATCGGGGTGTTGAAAACGCGATCGTCACCAAACTTTTTGGCTAATGTGGCCGCTTCGCGAAATACGCCACCGAGTCTTCCTCCTACATCTTGTCCGTAGAGCAGTGCATTGGGATGGTCTTCCAGAATTTCCTGGACAGCAAACAAAGCGCAGTCAACCATCAAAGCGGTTTCGGCTCCAGCAGGGCTTCTTTCTCCCTTCTCTTCCGTAATTGGACTTGGGGCAAAGTCGTATGTGTAGAGATCTTCTGGTCTCGGGTCATCGGCGCTCAAGGCTTTTTGGTACGAGGCGGCCACTTCTTCAATAGACGCTTCTACCATTTCTTCTAGCTCAGATTTGTCGAATCCATTTTTGAGCAAGTAGTCTTCCAAGCGTGGAAGGGGATCTCTTTTTGTGTGCTCTTCCAAATCGTCGCGATAGGTTTCTTTCCGAACTCCAGATGTATGGTGATTGAGAAGTGGAACCTTCGCGTGAACCAAAAATGGGCGTCGTTCTTGGCGAACGGTAGTAAATACCTCGTTGAGGGTAGTCCAGCAAGATTCAAAATCCGTTCCATCTATCGAACGAACTTCAATTCCTTTAAATCCTTGTGCGTAAAACGCGGCATCGTTGGCTCTCACTTCATCGGCGCTGGCCGAAATATCCCATTCATTGTCTTGTACCAAAAAAACGTAGGGCAATTGCTTTAAAGCAGCCATTTGCAGGGCTTCGCTGATCTCGCCTTCTGTTACCGCCGCATCACCGATAGAGCAAACCACAATCGGCGACTTACCCGTAGGTTCTAGGCCTTGCTTTTCCATGTACTGCACTCCCAAAGCTACTCCGGCACTAGGGATGGCTTGCATACCTGTAGCGCTCGAGTTGTGTGGGATTTTTGGCATATCATCCCTACGCAGACTAGGGTGGGCATAGTAGGTTCGCCCGCCCGAAAAAGGGTCGTCGCGTTTAGCCAGAAGCTGCAACATCAGTTCTTCTGGCTTCATCCCAATACCGAGCAAGATTGAGTCGTCGCGATAATAAGGGAATACAAAATCTTGGGGCTCTAACTGCATTCCGCATGCCAGTTGGATGGCTTCATGACCGCGGCTGGTGGCGTGAACATACTTAGCTGTTACCGCTTTGTTCTCTTCGTAGAGATCAGTCAGCGCTTTGGCTGTATTCATCAATTTCCAGGCGCGAGTCAAGGTGTCTTTTTCTACTTTTCCGCCTTTTGGTTTTGCTGATTTAGTTCCTAAAGCCATCCTAAATTTTGTAGTGAGCCGCGAAGTTACAAACTATTCGATGAATGGACTGATTGTAAGCAGTGCTCTGCAGTGGTGGTGGAATTGAGAAAAGTGGTAGCTTAGTTCTGAAATAACCTTAACCTTTAGACCAATGAAATGCATTAAGATTTTACTTCTGAGCTATTTTGCCTTGTCAATTTCTGGGCTGAGCGCTCAAGACGATGACAAACCAGCCATACTTACTTTCACCGCAGGGTGGAGCTATGCAGACCTAACGCTGGGAGATGACGACCTTACAGCCGACCCACGACATGGCTTTTTTGCTGGAGTTCGCAAAGACATAAAGCTTATACCGATGCTTCGGCTGAATACGGGCTTACTTTATACCCAGCAAGGAGGACACTTGAAAGATGAGAACTCTGATTTCGAGTACAAAAGCAGCTACCTCGATATCCCCGTGGGGCTCAAGTTCAAAGTCGGATGGTTTTTCGCCACGGGCGGGGTATCTGGAAATATAAAACTTTCTGACAACCTGGGTGATTTCTACAGCAAAGGCGACATTAAAGGATTCGACCTAGCATACTCCTTAGGGCTTGGAGCCAAGATCTTGATGTTCTCGCTCGACCTTAGATGGAATAACAGTTTTGGCGACATTGTAAAAGACAATCCGGGGGACGACATCCGAAATTCTTATTTTCTAGTGGGGTTGGGCTTTTCCATTCATAAATAGATACTTAGGTTCTTTTTGACACTATGGGGCGCAAAGATGAGCAAATGCTTATTTTTGTGCCCTATGATTTTACCTATAGTGGCATATGGCGATCCTGTATTGAAGCGTGAAGCAGATGATATAGATCGCGAATACGAAGGACTCGATACGCTAATCGACAATATGTTCGAAACCATGTACGCTGCCCAGGGAGTGGGGTTGGCTGCACCGCAGATCGGTAAGTCTATCAGATTATTTATCGTGGACGCTTCGCCGTTTGGTGAAGATGATGAAGATCCGGAAGCTGTGAAAGTGGCCGATTTTAAAGAAGTGTTTATCAATGCTGAAATTGTCGATTCTGCTGGCGAAGCTTGGGTGTTTCGGGAAGGGTGTTTGAGTATCCCCAATATTCGCGAAGACGTGAAGCGTGAACCCCAAATAAAAATCAGATATTACAACCGCAATTGGGAGCTTCAGGAGAAAGAGTTTGACGGGTATGCGGCTCGGATTATCCAGCATGAATACGATCACATTGATGGTGTCTTATTCACCGATCACCTGAACCCTCTCAAAAAGCGAATGTTGAAACGTAAGCTCCAGGAAATTTCGAAAGGTGAAATAAAGGTAGATTACAAAATGAAGTTTCCTCAAGCCAAACCAAAAAGAAGAATGTAGTTATGAAACAAATCCTAGTCTCACTTTGCGCTGTAGCACTCTTTTCTTGTGGGTCGAGCAATGAAGAAGTAGTCGAGAAAGCGGTGAAGAGCAATACGGAAGATCACGCTCTCATGATTCAGAAAATTGATAGCCTTGAAGCGATCGTGTACGCTGAGAGCTTTAATATGGATGAAGCAGTGACTTCAGAGCTTCTAAAGTCTTACCATACGTTTTCTGAAAAGTTTGTTGGAGATGAAGATGGATGTGTGGAATATATGTACAAGGCTGCTGGCCTTTGTAGAGGGCTCAAGCTTCCAGTAAAGGCTTTGAAGTACTACAGTAGAATTTTGGATGACTATCCCAATCACATCCGCACTCCGGAAGTGGCGTTCTTGTTGGCTTTCACCTACGATGAAGACATCAATGAGAAAGAACAAGCCAAAGAGGCTTATCAAGATGTGATTGACAAGTATCCTGGAGATGTGTGGGCTATTCAGGCCGAAGAGCGACTTAAAACTATTGACATGACTGACGAAGAGTTAATCGAGCAGTTCATGAAAAAGCAAGCAGAACAGGTCGATTCTGAATCTTAACGTTGCTCTTCTTCAACGTCGCAGTCGAAGCTTTCTTTTACTGAAATTTCATCTATTTCGAAACGGAAATCAGAACGCTCGAGCTGCTCGGGAGTGAACTCTTGTGGAATGAAGTAGATCCCATTAAACTTTCCGTAAATCGTTTTGTTTGCTGGAATGCAACGCCCTTCGATGCCACCCCGCTCACGCAATATTTCTTCGAAATAAAATAGCATCTCGAAACTGATGATAACCGGGTGGTTGTTGTCGTTTTTGACTCCAATCATCAACGCGGGTTTCTTTTCGCCATTTTCATCCTTGGCCTTTCCCCATTTCGTTGTGAAAGTCACTAGGTCTTTAGTGATATATTCATCATAGCCACCTTGAGCCACAGCGCCTGTTAAACCAAGCGCAAACGCGAGAACGAGAATTGATTTTTTCATAAGTCAAAAGTAGTTTTTTCCATTCACGGTGAACGGATTTCTTTCACGTGTGTACAGGTTGAAAAAATCGATCATGAATCAATCTGTTTCACAAAAGCTCGATATGAGATGGCTCCAGATATTCTTGCTGAGTCTATTTCTATCATATGGACTGCTCTTTTTGGGTTGGGACGCACAGGTCAGCTACTTTTTGGTAGCCATTGGCGTGTGTATGGCAACTCAAACTATTTGGATACTGGCCAAAGACCTTTCATTTCACAGTCTCAAGAGTGCGATGATATCGGCTCTAGGCCTTTGCCTTTTACTTCACACTGCGTCCATCGGCTGGATGGCTCTAGCTGCCTTTCTCACCATTTCGGCAAAGTTCGTTTTGCGAGTCGATGGCAAGCATATTTTTAATCCGACTAATCTGGGAATCATCGCTATCATCTTACTCGGTGGTGGTTGGGTTTCACCTGGTCAGTGGGGTAGTGGGGAAGCCGTTTACGCCTTGTTTTTCTCAGGAGCTGCTCTTGTTCTTTTTGGAGTAAAACGGTGGGATGTGGCGGTGTCTTTTCTAGCTAGCCTTTTCATTCTGGAGTCTATTCGGACGGTGGGCTATCTCGGCTGGGAGTGGGATGTGGTTTTGCACAAGTTCGAAAGCGGAACCGTCATTCTCTTTGCCTTTTTTATGATCACTGACCCACGCACTTCGCCCAATTCCAGAAAGGGAAGGGTTGTATGGGCCATGGCTATTGCCACCTTGTCTTTTATAGTCAGTCAGTTTTTCTACTTCTACGCTGCTCCACTCGTGGCACTGTTCATCTGCTCGATGGCTACACCTGTGCTCAACCGACTTTGGAAAGGCGAAATTTTTCAATGGAATATTCAACCTAAAACTCAAAACATATGAAGCTTAAAAAAATCATGGCCCTAATGATGGCCACTCTAATTCTAAGCCCTGACGCATTTAGCTTTTGCGGATTTTATGTAGCCAAGGCAGATAGCGATCTCTTTAATGAAAAGTCAGAAGTCATACTAGTAAGAGATGGCCAGCGAACGGTGATTACTATGAGTAATGACTTTCAAGGGGATGTCAAGGACTTTGCCATGGTGGTTCCAGTGCCAGTCATTTTGAAAGAGAACCAGATTAAAGAAGTCGACCGCGGAATTTTCGATCGACTGGATGCATACTCTGCTCCCAGATTGGTGGCCTACTATGATGAAAACCCTTGCTATGAGCGAGAAATGTACGCTAAGCGAGCGCAGTCCATTCAATTGATGGACATGGCCGTAGAAGAAGTGATGGAAGACGAAGCCGAATATGAGCCCGATTATAAAGTGACTATCGAAGCAGAGTACACCGTAGGGGTCTATGATATTTTGATCTTGAGCGCAGAAGAGTCGGATGGACTGCAGCGATGGCTTGTAGACAACGATTACAAAATACCAAGTAAAGCCCAAGGCGTATTGGAGCCTTATGTGAAGAACGACACCAAATTCTTTGTGGTGAAGGTTAATCTTGAGCGTCAGGAGAACGGTGGGTTCACTTATTTGAATCCTTTGCAGATCGAGTTTGAGTCAGATCGATTCATGTTGCCAATCAGACTCGGGATGGCCAATGCCAAAGACGCTCAAGACTTGGTGGTCTATGCATTTACACGTCGTGGACGCATAGAAGCGGTAAACTACCGTACGGTAAAGGTGCCAACCAACAAGAATGTTCCGCTTTTTGTTGAGACATACTTTGGCGAGTTTTACTCCGATCTATTTGATCGCTCGTACTACCGCGAAGGGATGAAAGCCGTTCACTTGGAGTACGCTTGGAACGTGAGCCCATTTGCCGGTGTGAAATGTGATCCTTGCGTGTCGCCACCACCAGTTTTCAATGATTTTCGGGAAGCTGGTGCCGACTGGGTTCGTGGCATGGATGCCCAGAGTGCAGTCTTTTTCACCAGGCTACATGTACGCTATACACGCGACAAGTTTCCTCAGGATCTCATCTTTCAGGAAACGCCAAACAATGAGAATTTTCAAGCCAGGTATATTCTGACTCACCCGGCGCAAGGTGATTTGTCCTGTGCGGGCGGGGTGCAGTATCTCAGCGATTTGGAAAACAGAAGGAAAAGGGAAGTCGATGAACTTCAAGCCTTGGCCGGATGGTCGCACCCGGGCTATGCCGACTACATTACCGAGTACAGCACCACAAATAGAGACAGCGAAAAGTACAAGCCCAACCGAAATGAATGGGGGCCAACACTTCCCGATTTGCCACCGCCACCCAGTAATACAGGCAAGTTGCTCCTCGTAGCATTCGGCATACTCGGGCTCCTCACGCTTTGGTTTGTTCAGTCTCCTCAGCGATTCAGGTATCGAAAGTTCAAAAGCAACTACTGAGAATTATAATCGTCATAAGGTCGGAATTCAGGTTCCGGCCTTTCATTTTTTAAACCTTCAGATGAACCTTTTGAGTGTTTATCGACTTAATGTGTCGATGTAACGCATAAAATTGTTAATTTCAGCGCCATGAAGGTTGAACATATTTTTCTTTCATTCATATTCGTAGTTTTCGTAGGGATCACGGGCTCTCTGGCCCAAACAGATTCCAGCAAATCGTCAGGGGAAGAGCAGGAGGAAGCACTCAATGTGTACATGCCTAACGCATTCACGCCAAACTTTGACGGTTTAAATGATGTAATCAAGCCAAGAATTAGCGGTCCAGAGCTAGAGTTTTATGAATTCATCATATTGGATCGAAATGGAAAGGAAGTATTCTTTTCTACAGATCCAGCTGAAGTGTGGAATGGTTCGGTCGATAACGGAGATTATGTTTCTTCGCCTTCCATTTTCGTATACTTCCTCAAGCTCCAAACGGTAAATGGCGTTTCTCCGAAAACCTATTCGGGGCATATCGTAATGATTCGGTAGGCGATTATTTTCTTTTCGCGTTTCTCCATCAAAATCAAAGTACTTCTTTAGTAAAGCTAGCGCGTGATAAGCCGTTAGAACTTCAAGAGATACCCTATAAAAAAAGGTTTCCCAGAATTCTCCGGGAAACCTTTTTGAATTTGCCAATCAGCAATTGCTACCAATCGTTCAATCGGACCTTAGGCTTTCTCAACGGCTACTAATTCTTCAGCAGAGAGAAGCTTGGACTTTGTTATAAACCGCAATCCCAAAGGGATCTCCAGCGAAAAGCTAGCTCCACGGCCTTCCACCACATCTATGGTGAGTTGGGTGTGTTTCCAGTATTCAAACTGATCCCGCGACATGTAAAATGGGCAGCCGTGAATTTCACCTAATAATACGTCGGAGTCATCTAGATAGAATTCTCCTTCGCTGTAGCACATTGGTGCTGAACCATCGCAACACCCGCCGCTTTGATGAAAGATCAAAGAAGGATGCTGTTGCCGAAGTTTATCGACAACAGCTTTCGCTTCTTCCGAAATTAACACACGTTTAATCTTATCCATCTTTAGAAGAATCCTTGCGCTTTCTTATCGTAAGAAATGAGCATATTCTTGGTTTGACGATAGTGAGAAAGCATCATTTTGTGGGTTTCTCGGCCGATACCAGACTTCTTGTATCCACCAAATGGAGCGTGGGCAGGGTAGGCGTGATAGCAGTTGACCCATACGCGGCCAGCTTTTATCTCTCGGGCCACTTTATAAGCCTGATGCGTATCTCTAGTCCACACTCCGGCACCCAATCCATAAAGGGTGTCGTTGGCTATTTCCAATGCTTCGGCTTCATCTTTGAAAGTGGTAACACAAACCACAGGTCCAAAAATTTCTTCCTGGAACACGCGCATTTTGTTGTTTCCTTTAAGGATAGTCGGCTCAATATAGTAACCACCTTCCAAGCCTTCGTTGTAAGCAGCTTTTCCACCAGCCAATACTTCACAGCCTTCTTCTTTACCTAGCTCGATGTACTTGAGAATCTTCTCGTACTGATCATTTGAAGCCTGGGCACCCATCATGGTGTTTGGATCCATCGGGTGTCCTAATTTGATGGCTTTGGTGCGCTCTACCACGCGCTCCATAAACTTGTCGAAGATGTTTTCTTGAACCAGAATTCTCGAAGGGCTGGTGCACACTTCTCCTTGATTAAAGGCAAACATCGCGGCACCTTCAAGACATTTGTCGAAAAATTCGTCATCGGCTTCCATGATGCTCTCGAAGAATACGTTGGGAGATTTTCCACCTAATTCGAGCGTTACAGGAATGATGTTTTTCGAAGCGTATTGCATGATAAGCTGCCCCGTAGTCGTTTCTCCGGTGAAGGCTATTTTATTAATTCTCGGGTTGGATGCAAGTGGCTTTCCAGCTTCAATTCCAAATCCATTTACCACATTGAGAACCCCTGCTGGTAGGATGTCTTCAATCATTTCCATCAAAATCAGGATACCGACTGGGGTTTGCTCTGCGGGCTTGATTACTACACAGTTTCCTGCGGCTAAGGCTGGAGCTAGTTTCCATGCTGCCATCAATAGTGGAAAGTTCCACGGAATAATCTGTCCTACTACACCGAGTGGCTCGAGAATATTCATTGACAAGGTGTTTTCATCAAGCTCTGTGGCAGTTCCTTCTTCAGCGCGGATCACACCAGCGAAGTAGCGGAAGTGATCTACCGCTAGCGGAATATCAGCGGCCATGGTTTCTCTGATGGCCTTTCCATTGTCCCAAGTTTCGGCGCGAGCCAAGCTCTCCAGATTTTCTTCCATTCGATCGGCAATTTTGAGCAAGATGTTGCTGCGTTCTGATGCCGATGAACGATTCCAGGTTTTGGCTGCTTCCCAGGCCGCATCTAGGGCTAACTCAATATCAGCTTCTTTTGATCTGGGTATTTTTGTGAAAGAATTTCCGTCTACTGGAGATATATTGTCAAAGTATTCACCATCGGATGGAGCTACCCACTTTCCGCCAATAAAATTCTCATATTGGTCTTTAAACTTTGGCTTCTGAATCGCCGTTTTTGGTGTTGTTAATGAATCACTCATGATTAATATGGTTTAAATTTTTGAATAGATTTTACACAGCCATGCTTTGGAACTATTCACCAAAAGTTTTGGCCTTCTGTCAAAGTTATCGAGAGAGCTACCTAAACGAATTGAACTATTCTACAGAGTCATTGTACGATTCTACACTCTAGGTGAACAATCCTATCAAATTGAAAAGGATTTGTGCGCTTTCTACCTTTTATCTCCGAGAGAATTGTGTAAATTAGGTTGGTCTCAAGTCATTGAATTATAGTGTCCCATGGAGTTACCCTTTAGCTTTCCGCAAAATCGTCGGATTGAACATCTTGTAGAGAATCGGACCGTGTACACCGCCAAGTCGGCTGAGCTCAATGTGTTTGAAACCCACCATTTCGCCGACAATGTGATTTTGCAATTTCATCAACCGGTTTTTGCCAGCATGATCGAAGGCAAAAAAGTGATGCATCTGCGCGAGGGGTCTTTTGAGTTCTTACCGGGTGAATCTTTGATTATGCCGGCCGATGAGATCATGAAAATCGACTTCCCCGAAGCCAAGATGGATAATCCTACCAAGTGTTTGGCTATGACCATAGCTCCCGAAAAGATCAATCAGATTGTTGCAGACATGAATTTGCATCTCGGCAGGAGCGAAGAGATGTCGCCTTGGGATTTAGGCCATTTCAACTTCGCATTCACCAATAGCAAAATGGTGTCGGAGATTATTCAGCGCATCATTTACCTTTTCGTTGAAGATCACACATCCAAGGACATGTTTATCGACTCCATGCTCAAAGAGCTGATTGTACGGGTCGTTCAAAAGCAGAATCGAAATTTGCTGGAGCGAAAATCGTCCAAACTCCAGACTTCAAACCGAATCGCATTTGTGATCGAGTACATCAAAAGCCATCTATCTGAACCAATTACCATTGCTCAATTGAGTAAAATGGCATATATGAGCGAGTCGAATTTCTATCGTGTTTTTAAGAATGAACTAGGCGTTTCACCAGTTCAATTCATCAATGAATGCCGTGTAGAAAAAGCCATTGATATGTTGCGGGTGCCGGGCATACAAGTGAAGGAAGTGTATATGGCATGTGGATTCAACAATCTGAGCTATTTTGTGCGAACCTTCAAGAAGGTGAAAGAAATGACGCCTTCGCAGTTTAAGTCCAAGACCTTTTTGGACTGATATGAATCAGTTTATCGATTCTGATAAAACATCCTGACATAGGGTTGTCACCAAACCGTTTTAATATTGTGGTGTAAATCTGAGATTGGTAAGCAGAAGCATGTCTAAAACGGAAGCAAAAAACTTTTGTCCGAAGAACCGCAGCGATTGGCGTTTCTGGTTAATGGAACGTCATAAGATTGAAAAAGCCGTGTGGCTGGAGTTCTACAAGAAGGGTTCACCGAAATTCAATTTGTCCTGGAGCGATGCGGTCGATGAAGCCCTGTGTTTTGGGTGGATCGATAGTGTGAAGCAAACCGTGGATTCCGAAAAGTACAGGCAGTACTTTACCCTTCGAAAGCCGAATAGCATGTGGTCGAAAGTCAATAAGGATAAAGTTGAAGAGCTTATCAAAGAAGGACAAATGATGCCAGCTGGATTTCGCAGCATTGAGATTGCTAAGGAAAATTGCTCATGGAGCAAGTACGATGACGTAGAGAACTTGTTGGTGCCGAAAGATTTGGAGACTGCGCTCGCACTGTATTCAGGAGCATCCGACTTTTTTTGTGCACAATCTAAATCCATCAGAAAAGGCATGCTCTTTTGGGTGGCTGAAGCCAAACGACCAGAGACTAGAGCGCGTCGCATTTCTGAAATAGCCCAACTGGCAGGGCAGGGCTTGAAGCCCAAACAATTTTCTTGAACCGGATCCTTCCTTCTATATTTGTCAAAAACGATACCATGCCCGAACACCGCTTTAGTATAGAAGGAGATTTCGATTTCATTCAGCTCGACAAATTGCTCAAGCTCATGCGTGTTGTTGGTTCAGGTGGAGAAGCCCACGCCGTGATACAGGAGGGCATGGTGGTCTTAAACGGGCAGGTAGAGACCCAAAAGCGGAAGAAGATCCGTAAGGGTGATCAGATTGAGTTTAATGGCGAACACATACACGTCGTGTAATGGACGGTACACGACGATCGGATATTTCCAAAGGAGCTCTGGTGGCTATTGTACTCAAGAAAGACCAGCGCACGGGTACACTCACCGAGGGAGTGGTTAAAGATATTCTCACCAATTCGCCTACACATCCACACGGAATCAAAGTGCGGCTCGAAGATGGCCAAGTGGGTAGGGTCAAGGAAGTTTTAGAAGAGTAGGTCCTAGTTTTTCTGTGACTTCGCTAATTTGGCTTGTGTTGTTGCCAGAAAATATTTGTTTATATCTTCAAAACCATCTTCCAGCGAACATTTCCACTTTCCTATTCCCACTCCGATAATTAGCCTTACCTTTGTATTCCAATTCTAACGGCAAATCCGCCATTCCAGTTAAGGATTTCTATGCGCAATTGGCCACTACATTTCAATAATTAAAACCAGTACATGGGTAGATCACAAGAAACATTCAGTAAAAAAGAAAAAGAGAAAAAGAAGGCAAAGAAGCGCCAGGAAAAGATGGCGAAACGAGAAGAAAGAAAAGCAAACCCAAATAAGTCGAGCTTTGACGATATGATCGCATACGTAGACGAGTTTGGTAATCCAACCGATACGCCGCCGGATGAGAGCAAGAAGGAAGACATCAAAGCGGAAGACATCGATATCGGAATCCCTAAAAAAGAGCACGAAGAAGTAGACCCAATTCGTAAGGGTAAAGTAGACTTTTTCAATCACGACAAAGGCTTTGGTTTTATCCGTGAGAACGATACAAACGAGAAGTACTTTGTGCACGTGAGTAGCACCACCGAAGAGATCAACGAAAACGATAAAGTTTCGTTTGAAATCGAAAAGGGACCAAGAGGTCTCAACGCAGTGCGTGTGAACAAAATCTAAGGGATGGCGCTTTTTAGCGCCGATCCTGTGTTCATATTCTTTTATTTGTGTTAGTGATACGTTGATTATCTCTGCGTATTCAGTTAATCTCTAGGAAGATTAGATTGTTAGAATGGTTTCTCAATTTTAACAAAAGCATATTTCCTTACTTTTAAATTCATGAGATTGACTCTGATCATGGCGGGCTTATTCCTGTGGGTGTTTTCTAGTGCCCAAATAAATCTGGATGAATTGGATTACCGATTTGAGTCGTCTGCAGCCATTATTGCCATAGCCGAAAAGCTAAAGTCGAATGAGCCAGTAGAAGAACAGGAGTGGGCTGCAGTCTTTGCCACCCCTGGGTATCGCGCTTACTTGTCGTTTTCGGATTCATCAGCAAAGAAAGAATTAGTAAGAGCTTCGCTAGAAGAAGTGTTCCTGGATTCCAAGTCAAAGGAACTCGACGCCGATTTGAAAAAAGACATCGAGATGGATTTTGAAGGACTTCGATTGATGTTTGTCAAAAATTTATACGCTCTGAGTCAAAATCTGGAAGGAGCAAAGGAGTTTATGACCGAGACCAACCTGAGTGAGACCATCGCTGATGCCGATTCGGTAGCCCGCCTTTTTTTGCCTTCAGACCGCAATTTCGATACGAGCCTACGGAAGCAAGTTTACTTTATCGTTTCCGATCCCGATGGCATGGTTACAGACTCCGACATTGTCATGGATTTGAATGCCGCTTTGGGCATGAGCAGGGTAGAGCTTGTCAAATTTCTGGCCCACGAGTTTCACCACGACTATCGGAACCAAATAACCGATACGCCAACCACACCATTACGAGTAGAGATCAATAAGCTGCATCAGGAAGGGCTTGCAGATTTGATTGACAAGGAAGTTCCCCCCGTAAAAAAGATGGGGCTATTGCCCAAGGAATTGGTGAATCGGTACAACTCAATTTACCGAGGAACTCCTGAAATCCTTGCCAAACTCGATGAAACCGTACTCAAATTCAACACGTCGTCAATCTCTGAAGAAGTGTTTCGAGCCGAAGTGAAAGACTATTTTCAGTTTGGTGGTCATCCCAATGGGTTTTACATGACGCTTTTGATGAAGAAAGTGGTAGGTATGGAAGCGCTGATAGATTCGTGCAACGATATTGTGAGCTTTCTGGAGCTTTACAATCAATGTGCTCTAATCACACCCGGCGAATATGTCTTTAGCGAGCAGTTTATAGATTTTGTAGCCGAAGAAAAAAATATCTTGAAATGAAGAAAATCAATTGGAAGTACGCCATTGGCGAAATCATGATCGTGATAGTTGGAATTTCGATTGCCTTTTGGCTGAACAACTGGAAGGAAGACCGACGTGATGTAGCGACGCATCGTGAATACGTGAATAGCTTGATTCTCGATATGGAGAATGAGATTGAATTGCTGGAAGGAAATAATCTCGAATTTCAGGAGAAGCTGGAATTGATCACGAAGCTTACACCGCATCTCGGGTCGGGCAGACCGGGCCGCGATAGCGTGATGTACTGGGTGTTTTCACTACCTATCCAAACCCAATATGTAGCGCAAGACGACACCTACCAAACTTTGCTCAACTCTGGCGATATGCGGCTATTTCACGATTTGTCGCTGCGCCGACGCATCGTACAATACTATGCCGATGCGCAGAAAGTGGAGACTCCATACGAGCGGATCCGAAACATCCATGAAAAGTACTTGGGCGATATTTTTATTTACGAGTTAGACTACGTCAAAATTTCGCAAGGAGATGCTTCTCTTCTCGACAAGCCCTTGTTTCGAAACATCGTCAACTCCCTCCGCGGCTCGTGCTACATGGCTATGGATGCAAATCGAAAGCGCATAGAAGAGAGTAGAGAATTAGTAGATTTATTGAAGGCAGGATAGTGTGATGATTTCAATATTAAAAGTAGAAGAGCTTACCTTTCCAATTGAGAGTTTGATCAATATCCGTCCCTTTTCAAGCAAGGCATTTTACGTAACTTTCGAAACAATTTTTCAAGGACTATTTCATGGCAAATAATAGAATGGTAGTTGAAGAACGGCAGCGCGATATCGGCGGTTTTTTGGTCGGACGCTTACTTCCGTTTCGAAAGAAGCGTCAAGTGGGACCATTTACTTTTATCGATCACATGGGGCCTACCACAATGAACGCCGACCATTTCATGAATGTAGATCAGCATCCGCATATTGGGCTATCTACTTTGAGTTATCTGTTTAAAGGGGAAGTAGAGCACCGAGATAGCCTTGGGAGTCACAAGGTTATTAAGCCAGGCGATGTGGCTTTTATGACGGCGGGAAAAGGAATCACCCATACGGAGCGCACACCTGAGCGTCTGAAGACCGCAGATGGTTTTGAAATGCACGGGTATCAGATTTGGGTAGCGCTGCCCAAGGAGCTCGAAGAAATGGAGCCGCGGTTTGATTTCTACCCAGCAGAAGATGTCATTTCTTGGGAAGAAGATGGCGTAGAGTTAAAACTTATTGCTGGTAATGCCTTTGGGCGAAGTGCCTTGCTCCAGGGATTCTCAGAAATGTTTTTGCTTGATATCTACGCCAAAGCAGAAGCTACCTTGGAGTTTAAGGATAAGCTCAGTGGCGAAATGGCCATCGTAGTGGTGGAAGGGGAAGTAGAAGAGAATGGCGATAAAATTGGCATTGGTGAGATGCTAATCAGCAAAACGGACGAAGCCTGTGGAATTTGTATTCAGGGTGGAACGCGCATTATGATTTTCGGCGGAGCTCCCCTCGATCACGAACCACTTCTTATGTGGAATTTTGTGGCTTCGTCGAAGGAAAAACTTGAAGCTGCCAAAGCCAATTGGATGGCACGAAAATTTCCGAAGATTGAAGGAGACGATACCTATATTCCCTTCCCGGGGATCTAAAAAAATAGGTTGTTTAACACTGTAGGTGGGGTGTGCTAAATTATGTGCTTAACAGTGTTTTATGTTTTGTTTGATTATTGCTTCGAAAGTGGCTTGAACGGAATATTCCAATTGAAGCGTATGGCTAGTAGTCGGATTGAGATCACGACTGAGATGGCGATAAACAGGCTGGACTCCTGGAGCTGTGAAAAGTAGTTAAGTGCCAGGTAAACAAGACCACCCGCGAAACAGGCGAAAGCGTAGATCTCATTTCTGAAAATCAAGGGCACGTGGTTGGAAAGAACGTCTCTGATGATTCCACCAAAAACGGCAGAAACAACGCCCATTAATAGTGAGAGGGTTGGTGAAATTCCCAGAGCAAGAGACTTCTCAATCCCCAAAATTGTGAAGGTACCGATCCCGACGGTGTCAAACAGCAGGAATGTTTTGCGCAGCCGATGCAAATACTTAAAGAAGAAAAAGGCGACTGGTATCGCCGAGATGATGACGTAGATGTACAAATCGCTACTCATCCAGCTCACGGGTGTGGCGCCTATGAGCAGATCGCGGATTGTACCGCCACCTACGGCTGTAACGATGCCCAGAATAAGCGTTCCAAACAAGTCGAATTCGCCCTCGATGGCCGCCATAATTCCCGACATCGCAAAAACGAAAGTACCGACTACTTCAATAACAAAAATGGCGTCCATTCTTACAAACTGACAAGGGTCAAAGCCGCAAAGATAGACTTTCTTCAAAGCTCTTCTAGCTGAATGAAGCTCGATGTGTTAACTTCGATCGCATTGATTTCATCCATAGCAAAATCAGTTATTATGAATATCGAAGAGAATAAAAAGAACGCCATCGCATTCTACCGTACCGCCTACTTAGGTGATCCAGCCAAGGCTGTAGAGCTATACGTAGGCGAAACCTACATACAACACAATCCCGATGTAGCGGACGGAAAGCAGGGTTTTATTGACTACTTCCAGCGCATGCAGAATGAGTATCCAGAGAAATCAATTGATTTTGTGCGTTGTGTCTGTGAAGGTGATCTGGTGGCACTGCACACCCATCAAGTCTGGCCAGACAATGATGAGTACATTACCATGGATTTTTTTAGATTTGATAACGACGGAAAGATAGTGGAACACTGGGACAGCATTCAGCAAATCCCGAAACATTCTGCTAATCAGAATTGCATGTACTGAAAGTGGAAAGCCCAAATCGAATGATCCAAATGACAAAAGGACAAGATTCATTAAAACGCATGGGTAAATGGTTGCAGTTCTTAAGTGTAGTTGGATTTATTGTGGGGATCGCCACGATTTCATTTGGACTCTTTGTTTCCTGTATTCACTTTTTTGTCGATTTCGATGACTACCCCATGCTCACAGGCGAAGGGCATGTAGCGTTCGGTCTGACTCATTCTCTCCTTGGGGTATTGTGGCTCTATCCTTCGCGCAAAATGTTCGTAATCCGAAAGGGCATCCAACAATCAAATGGCTCTGAAACGCTTGAAAGTGCTCCGTTTATTAACGAGCTAAGTACTCTGTTTCAGTATTTCGGGATTCTATTGGCCATTGGTTTATTGTCGGTATTCGTATTAATTTTGAGTCTGTTTTTTTAACCAGATCTCCATGACCGATAAGTGTGATATTTCAAGTAAAGAAGACATCGCGCATTTGGTGGATTCCTTTTATGCAAAGGCCACCATTGATCCAAAAATGGGGTTCTTCTTTACCGATGTCGCTAAGCTCAATTTTGAAAAACACATGCCCATCATGTATGATTTCTGGGAATCGATTTTGCTGGGCGGGAGAAACTACCGCGGAAACCCAATGGTGAAGCATTTTGCTCTACACGAGAAAAGCCCGATGAAAGGCGAACACTTTGAGCGGTGGCTAAGCCTATGGAAGGAAACGGTTGATGAAATCTTTACGGGACCTAAGGCAGACGAAGCCAAATCGCGGGCCCAGCAAATCGCCCAACTGATGCAGTTTAAGGTGACGGGGGAGGTGTAGTCTTAAATCTTTAATCCCTGTCGCTCTGCCCATTCAGTCCACGAGCCGTCGTAGACCGATAAATTGGTCAACCCTGAAATCTTAGCAGCCAGCAGGACAATGCATGCGGTCAGTCCAGATCCGCAGCTAAAAGTCAAAGGTGCATTTGTTTGCGCCACTTCGGCGAAAATTTCTGTGAGTTCTGCTTTTGATTTATACCGGCCATTTTCCAGTACTTCCTTGTATGGAATACAGAAGGAGTGGGGGATGTGGCCACTTTTCAAGTGTGCCCGGGGTTCTGGGCTTGTCCCATCAAATCGTCCTTTTGAGCGCGCATCAACGATGTCAAACTCGTGAGATTCGATGTTAGAAACCACGTCTTCGTACATTTTCACATCGTCGGACTTTAGTCTCGCTATGAAGTTACCTTTTCGGTTTGGCTCCGATAATCGCTCTTCGGTGTCAAATCCCGCTTCAATCCATGCTGGAAGTCCACCATCGAGCACACTCACTTTTTCGAGCCCCATGGTTTTAATGAGCCACCAAACCCTTGGGCTGGAGTAAACACCTCGGTCATCGTACACCACGATGTGTGTGTCTTGATTTATTCCAAGTTTTTGGGCTTCTTCCGCAAACTGATCGATAGAAGGAAAGGTGTTAGGAAAAGGACTGCTCTTATCTGAGAATTTTCCTTCTAAATCAGCCTTAACCGCTCCAGGAATGTACCTATTCTCAAAAGCTGATTTTTTTCCATCAACCGTTTTCGCCATGCGGGCATCTAAGATCAAGAGCTTATCATCGTTTTTATGCTCTTTAAGCCATTGCACAGAGACCAAATCAGGGGTGTGTTGTTCGTTTTTCATAGGGGATTGAGATCTAATTAACCGAATTTCACCGAAGTCATCGAAAGTGAACCGCCTAAGGGTTCGTCGTTGAATATGATGGTCTCATCACCTTTCATTTTGAGCGCCACAGTGTATATCAATGGCAGGTAGTGCTCGGGTGTGGGAATGGCGAGATCAAAGGCTTTTCCTTGTCTCTTAAAATCCACCAAACTCTGAAAGTTCTCGTTCAGGATAAAACTTTTCATTTTATCATTTGCTTCGATGGCCCAGTCGTAGGCGTAAGGCCCTGCATTGAGCTTGTTCCAGGCCACCATGCCCAGGTTGTGCACCATGTTTCCACTTCCAATGATTAATACACCTTTGGAGCGAAGTGCCTGAAGTTCTTGCGCCAGCTGGAAGTGGTACGAAGCCGGTTTGGTATAGTCCAAACTCAATTGAATCACAGGTACATCTGCGTCGGGGTACATGTGCTTGATCACGCTCCACGCCCCGTGATCAAGTCCCCATTTATCGTCGAGACCTACATCGGTACTTGTGATGAGTTTGGCCGCTTCTCTGGCCAGATCTGGGCTTCCCGGTGCGGGATATTGCACATCGAAGAGAGCTTGCGGAAATCCACCAAAATCGTGGATGGTGCGGGGCATATCCATGGCTGTGACGTAGGTCCCTTTCGTTTCCCAATGAGCCGATATGCAAAGAATGGCTTTAGGCTTTTGAATCGCACTTCCCTGATCTCTAAACCCTTTTACAAACTGGTTTTCTTCAATGGCGTTCATCGGACTCCCGTGACCAAGAAAAAGCACGGGCATTTTATCTGTTGCTTCGAGTTCATTGCTCAGTTTCTGAAGAGCTGAGAGATTCATCGCACTTGACATCATAGGCAAAAAGGAAAGTGTTCTTAAGAATTCGAGTCGGTTCATATCGCGAATTGGGATGCTGAAGTTAAGCCATTCTATAGAGAACTGATTAGGTTAGAACGAATGTGAGTGCAGACATTTCAAAATAATAGAGACGTATTTGACACTTATAAATACACTTGTGCTAAAGTTATGAGCCCAATTAGGAGTACGAGGTATAGAGATAGTTTTCTGAACCGAGAGTGGGGGATAAAGGCCAAGATTCGCTTACCAATGTAGGAGCCTACCAGGCCTATGATGAACAAAAATGGGACATACTTGATCGACTCTTCATGAATGTAACCATTCTGGTAGTATACCACGGAGCGCGAAAAGTCGATCAGAAAATCGATGAATGCAGATGTAGCGATAAAAACACTCTTTTCAAGATTGAAAGCTGCCATTGTCAAGCCGCGTATAGCACCACCAGTACCAAGTAGTCCCGCAGAAAATCCCGAAAGCGTACCACCGATCATGGCATTCTTGTTTGATGGTGAAATGATCGCATCGCGCCGAACGATAAACACCAGACTCAAAATAACCAGGAAAAAGCCTAAAAACACTTCGAGGTAATACGTGTTGACGAATTTAGAAGCATACCCACCAATAATCACAAAGGCTACCGAAGGAGCGCCAATATAGAGTAGCAAACGCTTGTTGAGCCCCTGTTTAAACAAAAATACTTTGCTGAGATTGCTCGAAAGGTGAAAGAGGGCCGTAAGCCCAAGCACCGTATGAAAGTCAAAGTAAAAATTGGCAATTGGAACAAAGAAAACTGAAGATCCAAAACCACCAATCGTTCCAATAATCTCTGCGATCAGGGCAAGAAGCAGGAACATGATATCGATATTTCTCATCAGTTTGGGGCAGTCACAGTTTAAGTACAAGGACGTGATTTTTTATCTTAATTGGGAATGACTACTCTGTGATTTCAAGCCAAGCGTTTACCTTCCTTGCATCTACTATTGGATTACAGAGAAACTAGCTTATGTTTGTGTTCTTCTATCTATAAGCTTATGAATTGGGCATTTAGTGTCAAGAATAAAACCAAGGCGTCTATTACTCTATTACTTCTTTGCGGGATTGTTTTTTTTAGTAATTACCGCCTAAAATCGCTATCAGCCGAAGTGGCCCAGTCGGTAAAGTCAATTTACGAGGATCGCTTGATGGTTCAGGATCTCATTTTCTCCTACAGCAATATTCTCGCTCGTCTAGAAATGTTGAACGAAGGACAGTTTAACCAGAATGTCAAGAACAATATATCGGTTGAGCTGCTCGACCTAGGCGAAAAGTATGAGCGCACGGTATTAACCGAAGAAGAAGATCAAGTATTTCATTCTTTTGCAGGCAGCTTGAGCGAGCTGATACAACTTCCGGAAACCACTCTCGATGATGCTAAGCTCATTCATTTGAAACAGAAACTAAAAAGGCTCGAAGAAATTCAAATGGAAGAAGCCCAAAAGCAAATGGTGATCATCGAGCAAGCCAAAGGGAGCCAAGAGTTGAGTTTTTACTTAGAAACGGCGGTACTTGTCATTCTTCTGATCATTGTTCAGGTCTTGGTGGTGTCAAATACCACTGTTCAAAAAACGGCAAGAAGAGAAGAGTTTCACTTGAATTGATCGCTTTTTGAAAAGGTGTTTCGAAACTACTGTTAAGGCACTCGTTTTGTTAAGCGAAGAGTAAGGTATCCCAGCACTGCTGAGACAAAAGATCCAAGCAGAACGCCGATTTTAGCTGAGTCGATCAAATCAGGGCGATCTGCAAAAGCTAGGCTAGCAATGAAGATAGCCATGGTAAAACCAACTCCAGCCAAGAATGCAACCCCAAGTAAGTGTCTATTTGTTATATCCGACGGCATATCGATGATTCGCAGCTTTTTCGCCAGGGTGATCACGGCGGTGATCCCAATGCTATTACCTACAACGAGACAGATGGCAATGTTTGTAATCAGCGTGTAGTCTAAGTTTCCGCTGTTGGTGAAAGCCACCCCAGCATTGGCAAATGCGAAAATGGGAAGTATGATATATGCGACCCATCCGTGTAAAGCGTGCTCCAAATGCTGCAGAGGGGATTGAAACTTTTCAGTCCACGTCTCGAGTTCATCAACATGTTCAATTTGCTCGCGCGTGAGTATGGGGTCTCTTGAGACGGCGCTCACCTTTATTTTGTCGGTTATCTCGGTAAGATTGTTGATGAAATCGGCTGTGTAAATTTTTTGCCGTACGGGGATTGCAAAGGCCATGAGGATTCCTGCAATAGTTGGATGAATTCCCGATTTCAAGAAAAGGAGCCACACCACTGCCCCTATAGTCAAGGTCAAATAGCGCGAATAGTAGCCGCGAAATGAAAGGGTGTAAGAAATGACGAGTAGGGCTAAGGCAGCGCCAATCAGCCCAATTTTAATCGAGCTGCTATAAAACACAGCGATAACCAAGACGGCCCCGATGTCATCGACTATGGCAAAGGCTGTTAGAAACAGCTTCAAACTTAATGGAACGCGATCTCCTAATATATTGAGTATGGCAAGGGAAAAGGCGATGTCGGTGGCCATTGGGATTCCCCAGCCGCCAGAAGTAGCATCATTCTGATTCAAGAAAAAGAAAAACAAAACTGGTACGAGCATGCCGCCTAATGCCCCAAAAATGGGAAAGGAAATCTTTCGCAATGAATTAAGCTCACCAATTAAAAACTCCCTTTTTATCTCTAGGCCAATCAAAAAGAAGAAAATACCCATGAGCCCATCGTTGATCCACAAAATCAAGGGCTTTTTTAAGGTGAAGTCAACTAGAGTGAAACCAAATTCTAGTTGCCACAATTCGGTGTAGTAATGCGCATAAGGCGAATTGGCCCAAGCCAATGCGAGTATCGTCGAGATAAAAAGAAGTATCCCACCAAAACCTTCGATTTTGACGAAGTTGTGGAAAGGTGTAATGATTTTGCTTTTCGTCATGGTATAGGTAATAAAGAAAAATCTCTTGTTATACCAAGACTTCGTTCTTAACCTTCTTTATTTTAATGATTTGCTTACCCGCTGGAAAGTTCCAAGATATCTCATCACTTTCGGCGTAGCCAATAATAGCAGACCCTAGTGGTGAAAGTATCGAAAGCTTTTTGTTTTGTGGATCTCGTCGGGCGGGAACAACCAACTCGTAATTTTCCAGCAGGCCAAATGGAGTTTCGACATCTACATAAGATTGAAACTTGACAATATCTGCTGGCATATCCCGCTCATCAACGATCTGAGCGTCTTTGAGCTCATCTAGCAGCAAGTGGTAGTTGGCCTCGTTGTAAGGTGTTGAAATATTCCAGTTGATCAAAATCAACCGAAGTAGATCGTGATCTCGTTTGGTGAAAATCAGTTTCCCGTACTTCATTTTAAACCAATTTCAGTTCATTAATAATTTCTTGTAGACTCGTTTTAGCATCGCCAAACAAGAGTTTGCAGCCCTTGTGTTCAAAGAGTTTGTTTGGAACACCGGCATATCCTTTGCTCATGCCGCGTTTGAACACAACCGTGCTGGAGCATTCGTGCGCTCTGATAATCGGCATCCCGTATATAGGGCTATCGTCGTCTTCTTCAGCGGCTGGGTTTACTACATCATTTGCACCGATTACCAAAGCCATATCGTAAGTGCTCATTTCATCGTTTACCTCGTCCATCTCTTTGAGCAATTCATAGTCGATATTGGCTTCGGCCAAAAGCACATTCATATGGCCTGGCATTCGACCAGCTACAGGGTGGATGATATAGTGTACTACAGTACCACGCTGGTGAAGGAGCTTTTCTAGCTGCTTGCAAAGGTGTTGGGCTTGTGCTACTGCCAAACCGTAACCCGGAATGATGGCTATGCGTGTAGCGTGGGTGAGTTGAAGCGCTGTTTCAGATACATTGGTTTGAATAATGTTCTGCTCACGAGAATCGTTCTTTGTTCCACTCCCTACATTAAACGAGCCTGTGAGAACCTTCAGCAAAGATCGGTTCATAGCTCTACACATCATGATAGTAAGTATGATTCCAGCCGCACCAACAATGATCCCCCCAGCCAACATGACTTTGTTGTTGTACAGGGCCCCAGCCAGCGCTGTTGCGATACCCGTTACCGCATTCAAAAGAGAGATAACCACGGGCATATCAGCACCACCGATTGGCAATACGAATAAAACACCGTATACCAGAGCGATTCCAACAACGATCAGAGTCCCCTGAAAGAAACTTAAACCTATCACATCGAGAGGGATCAGAACCACGAGGGCAATCAGTGACAAAACGAATAATTTAGACAGAACCTGTAGCCCTATAGACCGTCGGTCTTTCAACTTGCCAGAAAGCTTGCGCAAGGCGATAATGCTTCCAGATGCAGCAATGGCTCCAGTAGCCGACCCGATCAATAGAACACTTTCTTGAACCCATGTGAGTCCTGTTCCTTGGTTTGCTTCTACCACACCGATTAACATGGCGCAGGCGCCACCGGTAGCATTGAAAAATGATACCAATTGTGGCATTTTCGTCATTTCTACTTTCTGGGACATGATCCGGCCCAAGAATGTCCCTAAGACGAGCATCGATGCGATGAGAATTAAGTTGAGTCTTGGAAGTGCATCTGCACTGAATGCGACAATACTTGCCACTAAGGCGAGAACCATCCCTGCGGCGGCGAGCGTGTTTCCAAGCTTGGCCCGCTTCGGACTACTCAAGAATTTAAGGCCACCGAGAAAAGATAGAATGGATAGAAAATACGTGGTTTCGAGAACGGCGAGCATGGCTATTTTTTGGAATTGAACATGGCAAGCATGCGGTGGGTAACAAAAAATCCACCAGCCACATTGGTAGTTCCCAATAGTAAAGCCAGGCTACCAAGAGCGAGGTTGAGATAATCGGTAGGTGGGGTTTGAAGCAATAGAATAATGGCTCCAACGGCAATAATTCCGCTTATGGCGTTGGCCCCTGACATCAGTGGGGTGTGAAGAATGGCCGGCACATTGGCGATAACTTCAACCCCAATGAGTATGCAAAAGCATATGAAGTATACTTCACTTAAATTCTCTAGAATAAAGTTCATAATTGTCAGATTGTCGAGTGCATCTCGATAAGTTTAGGATGGACTATTTCTCCGTTTTTTATTACCAATGTCGATTTGACTAGGTCTGATTCAGGATCGTTGACAAACGATTTGATAAAATTCAAGTAGTTGTTTGATAACAGTTTGGAAGCGGCCATTGGTACCGTTTTCGAGAGGTGAGTAAAACCAAGGATTGTGATGCCATTTTGCAAGATAGAGCGACCATCTTTAGTCAGCTCGCAGTTCCCACCTTGCTCACTGGCCAGATCTACTATCACGCTGCCCGGTTTCATTTGGTCAATCGTGTTTGAGCGGAGTAGGATAGGAGCCTGCCTACCGGGAATATTGGCCGTACAAATGATTATATCTGCGTCTATTGCATGCTTGTTGATTAATGCTTGTTGCTTTTCTTTGAAGTCCGTGGTTTGCTCAATGGCATACCCACCAGCATTCGTAGATTCCATAGCACCATCTACTTCGATAAAGCGAGCTCCAAGGCTCCGCACTTCTTCACCTGCCGACGACCTTACATCAAATGCTTCGACCGCAGCTCCAAGACGCTTGGCTGTGGCAATAGCCTGGAGACCGGCTACACCAGCCCCCAACACCAATACCTTAGCTGGTTTTAAGGTGCCAGCAGCTGTCGTAAACATGGGAAAACTACTGATGAAATAGTTCGAAGCCAACATCACGGCCTTGTAGCCCGAGAGCGATGCCATGCTCGACAAAACGTCCATGCTTTGTGCGATGGTTGTTCGAGGAAGGAGATCTAATGAATATGCTGAAGCATGCTGTCCGTATATGGCAATATCGCCAGTGAAATATAATGGGTTGAATATCCCTAGGAACGCAATTGGCTCGGGGAGTTCATCGCCATCATATCTATGCCCGATAGAGCAAATCAGATCTGAGTTATCAAATACATTCTCAGCTGTAGAGCAGGTTGCTCCTGCTGAAGTGTATGCTTCGTCGCCGATACCCAGTCCCGAAGCAGCATTTTCTTCGACTATCACTTCCAGGCCCATCTTGATGAGCTTTTCTACCGCTTCGGGCAATAGGCAAACGCGCTTGTCATCGCTTACTTCCTTTAAAACTCCAATGGTCTTCATTCAATTCTGCTTTATCATGGAAAAATACCCCTTTGTAGATAGGCTTGCTCCACACGTGCTATTGCTTCAATAAAGGCTGCAGTGCGCCAATCCGTATTGTATTTTTCTGCAGCATCCAGCATTCGTTTGAATGAGTTGTTCATTTTAATTTCAAGCTTTTCGAGCACTTCTTGAAGATCCCAGAGTTCGCCGTTACGGTTTTGGAGCCACTCGAAATAGCTCGCGATCACCCCTCCTGAGTTGCAAAATATGTCGGGGATGATATCGATATTCTTTGCGATCAGAATATCGTTGGCAGGCACATCTACTGGGCCGTTAGCTCCTTCGGCCACCACCATAGCTTTAATGCTGTCTGCATTGTCAGCAGTTATTTGGTTCCCAAGAGCCGCTGGTATCATGATGTCGCAATCCATACCAAAGAATAGATCATTAGGCATAACAGTGGCATCAATGTATCCGCTGATCATCCCGCCATTCTGCCCGATGAAGTTGTGCAGTGCTTCTGGGTCAATTCCTTCGTTGTTATAGATTGTTCCGCTGGCATCTTGGACACCGACTAGGATTGCTCCATTTTGCTTCATGAAAGTAGCAGCCCAATAGCCCACGTTTCCAAAGCCCTGAACGATGTATCTCTTTCCTTTTAGAGAAACTCCTTTGTGTTTGGCCCAAGCCTTAATTCCTACAACAACGCCATAACCGGTAGCCCTATCTCTACCTTCAAGACCTCCAGCACCAACGGGCTTACCGGTTACTACATGGGCGTGTTTAGTTCTTTCGTTTGTCGATTTGGTACTCATGTACGTGTCGGCAATCCAGGCCATCATCTGTGGCGTGGTATTTACATCGGGAGCGGGTATGTCGTGTTCTGGACCAATATTGTCTCCCAAGGCATAGGTGAATCTTCTTGTAATTCGTTCTAACTCCGCTGTCGAGTAGTTCTTTGGATTAATTTGAACGCCACCTTTTCCACCGCCATAGGGTAGTCCAGCGAGTGATGTTTTCCACGTCATCCAAGTAGCTAGCGCTCGAGCAGCATCAATATCCACTGTTTCGTGATAGCGCAAACCACCTTTGTATGGGCCTAGTGCATTGTTGTGTTGTACTCTATATCCTTTAAAGACTTCAACAGACCCATCATCGAGCTTAACCGGAAAATTGACAACAATTTCTGTATTGGGGATAGCTAGAATTTTTCTGACTGAAGGATTGAGATCCATTAAGTCGGCTGCACGATTGAACTGATGCATGACATTCTCGTACATGCCCATTTTTTTAGCTTCTTTCTCTATTGTTTTCATTGCATGGTTATTGATACTCTTCGCAGAATATGGTTTTAAAGTTTTCTTGTTTAAATCCGCAGTGCTCTGTGTGGATGCAAGTGCCGCACAAGCTGACGGGTGCAGGAATTTTTGATACAGGTAAAGGAATAACAGGAGGGGTGCTGGTAGATTCTACGACATGTTCATCGCAGAGCACAACGTGGTCACCTTTCCAACCGCAATCACTTTTATTTTGACAATTAATACACAGGGTTTGCATTGGCTTAATCCATAACATTGATTTGCGCTCGAGCGCTTTCAATGGATGTGCCAAAAGAGCTTGGATTGATTGCGGTAATCGATATATGTCAGATTAACAGTGTTTTAGCGTGGGTTTGCGAATCTGTTGTTCTGGGTTGAAACGACTCGGTTGGGTAAAAAATACCCGGGTATTATTGTAGCTTTTGAGTAATTGTTTTTCGCGTAATACCGAGAATTTTAGCTGCCTTGGTCTTGTTGTTGTCGCACTGCTCCAGTACGTATTTGATGTGATCGATTTCGGCTTCTTTCAGCGACTTTAAACTTGGGGAGTATGCCCCTTTTGGCGTCTTGGCTTTGAAGTTTAGGAACGCGGGCAAATGTTGCGGAAGGATAACTTCATCGCTAAGAATCAGTGCCTGGTTTATGGCATTCTCGAGCTCTCGCACATTACCTGGCCAGCGGTAGCTTTTAATCTTTTCTAGGGCATCGTCGCTGATTAGAACTTCACTCTTGCCAAGTTCTGGTGCATGTTTCTGGATAAAATGATCGACTAAGGCTGCAATGTCGGTCTGTCGCTCACGAAGTGGGGGAACTGCGATCCTTACGACGTTTAAACGATAGTAAAGGTCTTCTCTAAATCTTCCTTTCTCAACCATTTCCAAAAGATCGCTGTTGGTGGCTGCAATTATTCGAACGTCAATTTTCTTTGGTTTTCTTCCACCAACTCGCACAATTTCTTTTTCCTGAATAGCTCTGAGCAAACTCTGCTGAACATGGGCGGGGGCATTGCCAATTTCGTCCAAAAATATCGTGCCTTCATCTGCGGCCATAAAGAAACCATCGCGCTCAACACTCGCACCAGTAAAGGCACCCTTCTCGTATCCGAAGAGTTCAGCTTCGAGCAGATTTTCGGGAATGGCTCCACAGTTTACTGCTACAAAAGGCTTCTGGCTAAATTTGCCTTCGTAATGGATAGCACGCGCTACTAGCTCTTTTCCGGTTCCGCTCTCACCCGTGATAAGCACCGTGACTTTATTGTCTTTGGTGCGATCAATTAGGTGGTAAGTTGGTTCCAAACTCTTCGCTTTTCCGATTATGTTTTTCGGATTCGGACTGACTTTCCTTTCCTTTGATATTGTTTCGTTTTGAGAAGACTGATTTTGAAGAACACCATCAACAGCTGCAGTGAGCTCTTCTCTTGTAAACGGTTTGGTCAGATAGGCTATCTCTCCATCCTTCAGCACTTCTGTGGCAGCGTCAGTAGATGGATAACCGGTTACCACAAGAATGGGTAGGTTTGGAAAATTCTTTTTGACGTATTTAACCAACTTTCCCCCATCTGCTCCAGGCATTTGAATATCAGTGATCAGCAATTCGGGAATACTCAATTTTAAGAGATCCACCGCATCAAAAACATTCGTAGCCTGAAAAGTATTAAACCCCTTAGCTTTTAGTTGCCTGCTGATGACCTCGAGCATGTCTTTAGAATCGTCTACGATAAGAATGTCTGACTTCATGATAGCTTGGGGATTGATAAGACAAAGGTAGTGCCTTCGCCTTCTTGCGAACTAAATTGGATCCTGCCTTTGTGCTGTTTGATTATGCCGTGCACAACGCTTAAACCCAGCCCGTTTCCCGATCCTTTTTTATTGTACGTGAAAAATGGATCGAATATTTTGTCTTGAATCGCTAAAGGTATACCACAGCCAAAGTCCTGAATCATTATTGTGACATATCCATTCTTTTCACTCAAACTCATATCAATCACAGAGCCTGGCTCTGAAGCTTGTATGGCGTTGCTTAGCAGGTTGAAAACCACCTGCGTAAACTGAATGCGATCTATCAAAGCACGTGCGTCGGAAACGCTATTGGAGAATTCTATGGATATTTCATGTTGACGAAGTAGTGGCCCCAATAAATCTATTGCTTCTTTGAGTACATCAGCTAGGGCAGTGCTGCTGAGTTTCTGCGGGATATCGCAACTGAACAGCATCAGCTTTTTGACTATTTCGCGGGCGTGCAGTGCCGACTGCTTTATTTTCTGTGCGTCCTTCTTAGTGGAGTTTTCTTCAGTGCTTTCAATGATGAATTCAGAAAAACCAACAATATTGCCAAGCGGCGTATTCAGCTCATGTGCAACCCCTGCAGTCATTTCTCCTAAAATAGTCAAGCGCTCTTGGCGTCTTACTATGGTGTTTAAGATCGCCTCGTCTTTATCCCTACGCTCGCGCTCATAAAGGAAGGCTATTTCCTGAGCTACTTTATTCAAGAGCTTCTTCTCTTCGATCAGAAAGGAGACTGCACGACCTTTGCTGGATCTGTACGAAACACAGATATTTCCTATAATCTCACTTTGAAATAGAATGTCTTGCTTGATCATGATGTCGCTTTCTTCATTTGCCTTTGAAGTGTATTCTTCACCGTGAAGTGCGATTCGTGCCTGAGCAAATTCGGGATACTGGAATGCCTGTTCGAGACGTTTACAAATAGATGCCAAGGTTGGCCTAGTTTCAGAACTCTGCGAAATAAGCGTGGAAATGTCATATAGACATTCCAATTCCTTTATTCTCTCTTTTAGTGACTCTTGGTATTCCATTCCACACATCCTTTCCCACTACTTCATCAACTGCGCAATTCGCTTGGTCTTATCGAATTGCTCGAGAATGATTTTAATAAAGACCGTGAGCGGAATGGACAAAATCATACCTGGAATTCCCCATACAAAGCCCCAGAACATAAGCATACTCAGTACGACAATGATGTTGATCGAAAACGATTTTCCCATGAAAATAGGTTCCAAAATAGAACCAAAAACCACTTGCACACTGGTGATGCTCAAGATAAAGTAAAACAAGGTGCTCGACACTTCTAGCTCAACAAAAGCAAAGAGGGAGCACAGCACAATGGTGATGATAGAGCCCACCATCTGTACGAAGTTGATTCCGAAAGCAAATACTCCCCAAAAAATAGGGAAGCTCACATCGAACGCATAGCACATTACACTTGTGCCAATACCAGTGCCTAAACTGATCAGAAATTTGACCTGCAAGAATGTGACAATGTCTTTCTCGATGCGTTGGAATGTCTTGATGGATGAGAACCGACGCTTCAAAATAGTGGTGTTGAGCATTCGCTCGAAGTCAAACGACTCAAACAGGAGAAGAATCACGAAGAATAGGGTAGTGAGCAGCTGAGGAATGGCGTCGATCAAAAAGACCGAAAATGATTTCAGGTTTTGGATGATCCACTCGCTACGGATTTCTTCTCCTTGCATGACTCCATCCATAACCGAAAACCCAAAATTATCGAGGGCGTAGCTGTTTAGCTCAGCCAATCTGATGTGAAGCTGATCAACGAATGTCTGCTTGGTGGCGAGTATCTCTTGGCTGGTGAGCCTAATGAGATGAAAGAGTGAAAACCCAACGAGCAAAATGAATAGAATTGCCGATAGCACCCTGATAATCTTGTGGATACCTCGTCTCTTCAATTTGCGCAACGTAGGGATAAAAAGCAGCGTGATGAACATGGCGTAGACTAACGGAATGAATATAAAATCCAACCACTTCAGGACCATCACGACAATCGGTGCAGCAATGATTGTCAGCAGAATATTCGTAATGCGTTGGTCGCTCATTTTTGTGTTCAAATCGAAGCAAGTATTTGAAAGTCACACTAGATTAATCTCGTGATTCTTTCGGTTTGTAGAGAATGATAATCTGGACC
This sequence comes from Bacteroidia bacterium, assembly GCA_030427905.1. Classification (GTDB taxonomy): domain Bacteria; phylum Bacteroidota; class Bacteroidia; order Flavobacteriales_D; family Cryomorphaceae; genus CBDDKU01. The sequence continues at coordinate 739,228 of JAUICL010000002.1, read as the reverse complement.
AGAATGGCCATAATGACTAAGAAAATGATCTCGCCCTTGGTGAAAAGGTCGATCGTATTCATGGCTTTGTTGCTGACGAACATTTCCTTTCTCCCTTCTTTTACTTGTACTTTCGAAAGTCCGTGTAAGGTGTGGGTAATCTTATCGATGCTCGCGAGGGCTTTCCTTCGGTTCGAGTCGTTCAGCTCACCTGATTCAATGGTTTGAAGATTTTCAATTTCTCCCTTCAAATCATCAAAGAGCTTGCGCTCATTCTCGGTTAGTTTTGTTTCTTCATAGCGACCTATCAGTTGGATTAGTTCTTGATTTACGCCATCATTTTTGAGCTGATAGAAGGAGGAGTCAGAAGTGGCCAAGGCCAATTCCTTCTTCTGGACATGCATCGACATTTCAAAAAGCAGATCACTGGCTACTATTCGATCTTCAAAGATGGTGGTCACAGATTGGCGCAGCTGATTAAAGCTGTCTTTATCCACCAAATTGGTCATCAATACGATGAAAAAAACCAAGAGTACCCCTGCAATCCACTTTACCTTATTAAAAAACGTCATAGACCCTAATTCTGAATTCTGATTGTGTTTTCACCAATGAGAATACTAAGGTCGTTATTCCGATTTAATTTTTAAAAATGAAATGAAAACGACAACCAATGGGACAGATGTTTATCCTCCGCTCGGGGGAAGAAGAAGTTTGTAATTGCTTCTAAGAAATCGACTTGCCTTTGCAGCACTGTATTAGAAACATTGGTTGATCTTCATCAACTTCGTCAATTTTCAAGGTGCCAAAACGTTCAAATTCGCGGCGAACGGTTTCACGGTCATAAAAGAATATTTTGGCCCCTTTGTGAAACTCAAACCGGTTTTCTCCAACTTTTTCACCTTTCCCGAAATTCTGCGCTTTTCGGTTAATAGCTGTACAGATTAATACCCCGTTTTCGGATAGTTGATCAAAACACGAGTTGATGAACTTTTTTCGCTCTGCCGTATCGAGTAAATGGAGCAAGGCATGGCAGTATATCCCATCGTACTTTTGATTATCAAAAGGCATGTCTTTCACATCACCATGTATTATTTCGATATCATTTCTGAGTCTCCTTCGGGCTATTTCAATGGCTGTTTTAGAAATTTCTATCCCGGAAACACGAATCCCGCTCTCTAAGAATACTTCGGCATTTCTACCATAACCCATTCCTGGGATCAAGATGTTCTGGACTTTGTTGAAGGAAAAAATATTCGAAGCTATTTGGGCAGATATGCTTGGCTCGCCACCCCACATCTCACCTTTTTGTTGAAAGGCCTGTTCCCAGAATTCCATAAGCGCTCTGGTTTAAAATGCGGCTTGAGTTAGTTCCATGTTGATCATGGCACCAACTACATTTCCAGCGTAAACGGCAGATGCAACAGATCGGAAAGGGGTCGAGTTGTCTCCACAAGCAAAGATGCCTTCTTCACTGGTTTTAAAGAGAAAATTCACATCGATATGGCCTTGCTCCGTCATTTCGCAGCCCATAGCCTCGGGAATGCCACAGCTTTGCTCAAAGGGTATGGCTGCATATGCTGCTTCAAATGCTTCTCGACTGCCATCCTTGAAAACGACTGCTTCAATTTGACCATCAGTATGTACGATCTGTGCTATTTCTTTCTCGACAACACCAATTCTGTGACTCTCATATTTTTGGGCCACTTCGTGATCAAGCTCCATCCTTCCAGAAGGAAGCACGGTGAGATCATCGGTCAAATTCTTGATCATGGGAGCAAGGTGGGCAGCTCGCTCACCATTGGCTATGAGCGCGGTTTTCTTGTTTCTAATTTCGTAGCCATGACAGTAGGGGCAGTGTACCACTGATTTTCCCCAGCAATCAACAAATCCAGGTATATCCGGCATAAGATCTCTGACTCCGGTGGCTAATGCCAGCTTCTTAGCTTTAAATACCTCGCCAGATGAAGTCTCTATTTCAAAACCATCAATAGTCCTTTGGCCACGAACAGCCACGCCGTCGTAGGTCGATATGGTCTCGTACTTAAGCACTTGTTCTCGAGCTGTATTGGAAATTTCGCTTGGAGTAGAACCATCCTGAGTCAAAAAGTTATGTGAGTGTGGCGTAAACCGATTACAGGGTTTTCCCGAATCAATGATGAGTGTTTTGCGTAGAGATCTTCCCAAGGCCATAGCTGCCGATAGTCCGGCGTAACTTCCGCCGATTACAATCACTTCAAAATTGTTCTCCTTCATATCCTGATGTTTCTTGAAGAAAGTGAATGGAAACGGCATCGCGAGACTTGTACCTGCTGCGCCTATCACCTTTATTGCTTTTCTTCGATCCATGAAATTTTTTAATGCGAATATGTCGCGTTAGGACAAATGTAATTCCTTTTTGTATTATTGCGACATATTCGCAATAATATTTTAAGCTTGGGTATGATTCGAAGAAATACACCGACAAAAGATGCCATTCTACAGGTGCTTTCCACGTCTGGAAAAGCGCTGAGTCAAGATGCTATTGAGCGACGTGTAGAGTTGAAGGTCAATCGAGCAACGATATATCGGGTTTTGAATCAGTTTTGCGAGGACGACATCGTCCACAAAATAGTAGCTGAAGATGGGAAGCAGTATTTTGCAATCTGCCGAAAGTGTGAAAATCCCGAGCAGGTGGTCGATCATTTTCACTTCCGATGCCTAAGTTGTGAGTCCATAGAATGCTTGCAAATTCCAGTGGAATACACCGCACCAGATGGCTATGCCGTTGAGCGTACCAATTGTTTGCTGACGGGGACGTGCCGCGATTGCAATATAGCTTAGTTTCATACTCGACTTCTAGTCAGAAAATCTTTATAGCTTTCCAGTTCAAAGATTTTGAGCTTCGATGATTGCTATTTACTCCCTTGTTGCCCTCTTTATTGCTTGGATTTGGGTTGACTATTATCGCCTTATAGATATTTACGAGAAGGAAGATCTCAAATACTTTGTTTTAGCTTTTCTTCTGGGCTGCGCTTCGGTACTTCTCGTACTCGGCATACAAGAACTTTTCTTAAACGATTTGAATTTCTACCTGAACGGCAATTTTCTGAACGATCTGGCCTTTTGTACGTTTCGGATTGGTGTAGTGGAAGAGTTTGCCAAGTTTGCGGCTTTCGGTCTAGCCTATGTGCTTTTCAAGAAAGAGTTTGATGAGCCAATAGACTACTTGGCTTATATCTGTACAGTGGCTTTGGGTTTCTCCGCCGTCGAAAACGTCATGTATTTCTACAATTATGGCCCACAGATCATAAGCGGTCGAGCTATTCTGTCTTCCATTGGGCACATGTTTTTCACTTCGCTAATCGGCTATGGTTTTGTTCTGTTCAAATTCCGGTATAAGAAATTCCGAATGGGGCTGTTTGCGCTTTTCTTCTTCCTTTCGTCCTTAGCGCATGGAGTCTATGATTTCCTTCTGATGCACGAGCCATTTCAAGGTTTTGGATACATTTTGATGTTGTTCTTTTTTCTGTATTGCATATCCTTCTTCGCGGTTATGCTCAATAATAGCTTGAATCACTCTACGTTTTTCGATTACAGCAAGGTGGTCGATCCCGGAAAAGTCATGCGAAGATTGTTGATGTACTACGCGGCCGTATTTGCGATACAATTTGGCCTGATGATCTGGTTTTACAATGCGGTAGATGCAGTAAAGAGTACCTTATTGTCATTTTTCATGGCGGGAATTGTTGCCCTAATTTCGTGCATGCGGCTCAGTCGATTTAAGTTGATTAAGGAACGCTGGATTCCATTCAAGTTTGAACAACCATACACCATTCACTTTCACAAAGTATCAGAAGGGCGATACTTTCCGACAGTGAGCATCGATGGCGAGTCACAATCTGATCTGACCTTGACCAAATATCACAATGAATTGGTGGAGCTATTGCCGATCAGCACCCGCCGTACTTATCTAGGAATTACTAAAAAAGCATACGTTGAACGGAAGGTGTTCCTCAAGCACGATGAGCCATTTTTCTTGGTTAAAGTCTTTGAAAAGGGAAGTAGCGGTCCTTTTGAATACCTGCTGCTTGAAGTAAAACGAATGGGAAAAACCCACACCAAAGTGGGAGACCCTATCGCTGGGTTGCTCAAGCTGCAGAGCCTGGAGCAACTTCACGATACCAATCTAGGATCTAAGGATTTTCAGTTTCTGGAGTGGGTTGTGGTGATGCCTTCAAGTGGTAGCTGATATAGTGAGCTTTTATAGTGAAAGACAGTAAGTTCGATATTGCTATTCAGGTTTATTGCTATATTGAAAACACTTTAACAATCAACTAACCAATCTATCTAACCACTTATGATTACTCGTGACCACCTAAGGCTTGACACCGCACTTCGCTATTCATGGAAAAATATCATTTACAGCCTTATCTGTGCTGGCTTAGCTTATGTGACACATGTGGTGTTAGGGCAGGACAATGTCTACGTTCCCACTCAGGTGGTTTCAGTTTTGGGAGTTGCATTGGCTATCATTTTGGCGTTTCGAAATTCTTCGGCTTATGATCGTTGGTGGGAAGCTCGAAAGATTTGGGGCGGAGTAGTGAATGATAGCAGGTCATTCACGCGACAAGCTTTGACGATGGTGGACCCGCAACACGTTGAGCCCAATGTTATCACATTCTCGAAAAGACTAGTCCATGGACAAGTAGCTTGGGTGAATGCACTAAAATTGCAGCTTCGCGAGAAGACAGACCAGAAGCTTTGGGATGAGCAGGTGGGCGCCTTTCTTTCAGAAGAAAACTATAAGCTGATTCTCAGTCGCTCCAATAAGGTTACTCAGATAGGTATGATTCAAGGTCGGATACTGAAGGAGCTTCACGCTGCTAGTACGCTTGATACATTCAGCTATATTCAAATAGATGATACATTAACCCGTCTAACTGATCTTCAGGGTAAAGCTGAACGGATTAAGTCGACCCCGCTTCCCAAGCCCTATGATTATTACACGAAGGCATTTTTGAATTTATTCATCATCTCTTTTCCCTTCGCTTTTATTGACATATTCAGGGATATTGAATCTATTTTCCTAATTTTTCCTGTTACAGCTTTGATCGGTTGGATTTTCTATCAACTCTTTGTCTTTGGAAAAGTGATGTCAAGCCCGTTTGCCAACTTTCAAACAGATGTAGCGCTTGACGCAATCAGCAATATTATTGAAATCGATTTAAGGGAAACAATTGAAGACAACGACATTCCGGAAAAGCTCAAACCTGTGGATGGTACCTTAATGTAGCTCTGGGCTAAGAAATCTATGCCAATGCTTTCCTCCTTTGGTTTCCAGTAGTTTCGACCTGAGCAGGAGCTTCAACGATATACATATCTACTTGGCCTTTGTTCTTGGCTTCTACTTTACCACGGTGTTTACACACGAAGTGATCTTTAACTAGCTCATAGGTTTCACCTGAAATATTCACTTGTCCTGGAATTCCGCTAGACTCCATTCTGCTCGCTACGTTTACGGCATCACCCCATATGTCGTAGGCAAATTTGTTCTTTCCTACCACACCGGCTATGACTGGGCCAGTGTGCACACCGATTCGCAAATCCCATGACTCCTTTCCTTCGGCTTCTCGTTTCTTCTTGAGTTCTTCAGTGAAGGCTTTTATCTCTAGAGCCGCATTTACAATGTCTACCGGATTGTTGTCATTCTCCACAGGAATCCCACCGGCACACATATAAGCGTCTCCAATCGTTTTAATCTTTTCAAGGCCGTGCTTATCAATGATTTCATCAAAGGCTAGAAAATTGGTGTTGAGCTCTTCTACAAGCTCCTGCGGACTAAGCTTTTCGGCGATTTTAGTAAAGCCCTTGAAGTCGGTGAAAAGCACAGATACTTTTTCGTAGTACCGCGGCGTAGCACTTCCTTTTGCTTTCAACTCTTCGGCTGTCTCTGAAGGTAGAATGTTGAGAAGCAAATTCTCCGAACGCTCTTTCTCCCGAGCGATAATTTTACTCGTTCTCTTGGTGTATTTGTATCGATTGAAAAGTCCTGCTGCCAGAAGGAGTAGAAGAAGCCCCACGGCGCCAGTTGCGTTTCTGACAAGTTTGTGTTGCTTTAGTTCAATATCCTTTAACTCTTTATCTTTTTCGAGAAGTGAAATCTGACCTTGTTTCTTTTCGATATCGTAGCTCAAAGTTTGCGCTTGTAACTTCTTATCCATCTCAGCATCGTAAAGCGTGTCCTTCATGTCGCCAGATAGCTTGTAATATTCAGATGCTCTCCGGAAGTCGGGGATCTTTGAGAAAGCTTCGGCAAGCCCCATGTAAGATTCAAAAATTTCATAGTCGGCACCTATGCCTACTGCTAACTCACGTGCCAGATTATACGATCTAATAGCATTGTCTTTGTCTCCTTGCGAGTCGTAAGTGCTCGCAAGACTCAGCTGAATCTGTGCCATTTCAAGGGGTGCTTCTAACCCTTTGGCCAGACCAAAAGCTTCCGTCTGGTATTGGATAGCGGTATCGTAATCTTGACGAGCTTGATACACTTTACCTATGCTATTCATGGCAAAAGCAATGTTGCCCGTTGCTGACTTTTGATAAGCATCAAGACCCATCTCAAAAAAGTAGAGAGCAGAGTCGATGCTGGTTTCTTTCTTGGCTGGATCAAGCGTATCGGACAGGTAGATTTCCCCCATATTCACCGCGCAAGTACCAATGGCATCATAATCTTCAATTTCCTTACTGATTGGTAAGGCTTTTCTAAAGTTTTCAAGCGCCATTTGTTGGGTTTGATCTTTTGTCATATGAAGTGACCCAATATTGATCAATGCCGTAACGGTTCTTAAGGTATCGTAGGTTTCTTCAGCTACTTTCAATGATTGGAGATAGTAATCCAATGCCGTTTCATTGTCACCGCCATTGTAATGCACCGCCCCCAGATTGTTAAGCATATTCGACACACCATTCATATCACCGATCGAAGAGTAAACATCCAAGGCGATTCGCCACTGAACCAGTGCATTTACATAGTCGCCTTGAAAATAGAAGCTCATTCCTTCGGCTTTGTGCGCATTGGCGAGACCTGACTTGTAGTCTGCTGTTTCGGCTATTTCTTGTGCCTTTACTGCAAGCTTGTATGCCTCGGAAGGGTCAGTTCGGTAATAGTTGGAAGCAAGCTCAATTAAGGTGTTAACCCTTGTCGAATCGGCAATTTTTTGTTTAAGAACAGTATTCAAACTGTCGACATAGGGATCTTCGTCTTGGGCATCTCCCAAGAAAGGTAGAATCACAAGAAATAAGGTTAATAGTCTAGGGTACATGTCTTAAAGGTATCTTTTTCTTGATGAATTGATTTACCCGCAATGAATTCTTTCTTAATTCGTTCCGCATCTTGAACAATAGGGCTAAAAACGATGTAACCAGCGAGTGGCTGGTTACATCTATAATTTTGAGAATTGTTTTGAGAAAAAAGAAGTTCATCTTCACTACTCAACAATTCGCATAGCTATTGAATAATGATGTTAAATACTTCAACTTTTTCATTTTCCATTACTCTTACAAAATAGACTCCACTGCTAAAGCCTTGGAAATCTAATTCAAACATCTGAGCTCCATTTCGGCTTGACGATACTTTACACAATCGTCCATATCGATCGAAAACTTCTACAAGCGCGTTTTGTGGATAATCTACATCCGATTCGAGGAAAACTTTTCCGGACGATGGATTAGGGAAAACGTTGATGTCGTGCAGAAGATCCGTTGAGGTTGGATTGTTGTCGTCAATGTCGGCTATTCCAGCTGCTTCAGTGTCGCATGGGTTGAAATAAGTGAAGGCATACTTCGTACGCTTGCTGTTTCCGTGATTACTTCTCAGTTTCCAGACTAGAGTGGACCCACTAAATGGCACCGCGAATGACCCACCTTCTGGATAGAAAACAAACGGCAAGTTTGAATTGTCGTTGTTCGCTCCAAACAAACGGTTCTTGTCACTTCTCGGGACATAAACAGGACTATCGTTCCCATTGATGTATGAGAAATGTGCTACAAAATAGAATCCGTTATCATCTGGTTCGTCGAGAACTTGAAAACATTCGAACACTGGCGTAACAGCTGTCACTCCACTTCCCGCCGGATTCACGTACAGGGTGGCAGTGCCAGATGTGAAATCATAGTTGGCAGACTCTACCACTGCGCTCACTTCATAAATTCCAGGGGCACCAGTGTATGGTGGAATGGTGATGTACTCAACTGATTCTATAACCGATTCGTCATCACCATTTTGGAAGCCTGAGAATGTAAGCTCAAAATTGGGTAACTGTTGTCCTTGATTGATAACGGTATCGCCTATCGCTACTGTGGCCATGAGACCTGTAATGGTCAGCGTTGCATTTGCCGAGCCGATGTAATTTGGATCATCAATAGATACTTCTACATCATAGCTTCCACCAAGAATGGGTAAAGCTGTACTTCCGTTGTAAGTAACGATTGTATTGAGCCCGGTTGGGTTGGTCTCAAAGCTTACTGCCTTCGGTGTACCGTCAAAATCTTGAACCAAGCTAGAGCCATCAATTTCAATTGTCGCTTCTGCTTGATTGATCAAAAGAGCAGTTGAGCCCGATCCAACATAATTCGGATCTTCGATATTCGCTTCCACAACATAAGTTCCAGCGTCGATCGGTCCATCGGGCTCTCCGTCGTACAATAGTGATACAGTTAACCCTTCAGGTAGGGTAGAAGTGGCTACCGTTTTTGAAGTCCCATCATAGACTTGATCAAGAGAATTTTCATCGAAAATGATTTCAGCAGTAGCTTGAGAAATCACGAACTCGCCAGTAACACTTCCACTGAAGTTCGGGTCAGTAATAAACGCTTCGACGGCGTATGTTCCGGCATTTGTTGGTGTTTCGCTTTGATCAATAAAGATCAACTCAAAATCTAATCCCGCAGGAGAAGTTTCTACCTCAGGAGATAGCGGGCTGCCATCATATACTTGAGTCAGCGACTCTGGTACGAAACTAATCGAAGCACTGGCTTCTGAAATGGTCAAAGTACCGCTAGCAAACCCTGTGTAGTTCGGGTCCGTCACGGTGGCTTCCACGGCATAAGCTCCCACATTTGTTGGTGCTCCGGGTAAATCAATATAAGTAATTTCGAAGCTCAAATTCTCAGGAGAAATTTCAACCTGTACTTCTTTAGGTGAACCATCAAACACTTGGTTTAAGCTAGCTTCTGTGAAACTGATATCAGCCGTGCCAGGAAGAATTGTTAAAACTGCAGAACCACTGCCTACATAATTAGGGTCATCAATAAAGGCAGCAACGAGATATTCTCCTGCATCAATAGGTGCACTTGAAAGATCTACATAGTCGATCGCGATGCCCAGCCCTTCTGGGTCAGAACTAGCTTCTACGGTTTTAGGGCTTCCGTCGTATACCTGTTCCAGGGATTCTTCATCAAAAATGATCGCAGCTTCCGCTTGATCAATTGTTAGGATTCCGGAAATAGAGCCAATGTAATTGGCATCTTCAATTTCTGCAATTACGGCGTAAGTGCCAGCATCTACAGGAGAACCTTCAATACCTGGATAAGAAATAATCACATTAAGTCCGAAAGGAACCGTTTCTACATCCGCATTCTTCGCTTCGCCATCATAAGTGTGAAGAAGACTTTCTTCAACAAATGATACTTCTGCAATTGCCGGTAGAATTGTGAGTTCTGCGGTACTTGTTCCAACGTAATTCGGATCATCGATTGTGGCTTCTACCTGATAAGTGCCCGCATTGGTAGGTGCACCTTCTAGCCCTGGGTAAGAAATAACGACTGTTAAACCTTCAGGGATCGTACTTGCCGAGGCTTCTTTAGGACTTCCATCATAAACCTGAGTCAAGCTTCCTTCATCGAAAAGAACTTCGGCAGTAGCTGGTGAAATCGTCAGCGTAGCGATTGCCGTAGCCGTGTAGTTCGGATCTGAAACTGTAGCAACCACCGAGTACTCACCAACTTCGGTAGGAGGGGTGGTGGAGCCATTGTATTCGATCACGGCATCAAGTCCTTCGGGAATGGACGAAATCAATACTTCTTTTGGAGAGCCATCATACACCTGAGTCAGGCTCTCTTCATCAAAGATGATTTGAGCTGTGGCGTTCGATATTTCGAGCTCAGCTGTCGCACTTCCCGTGTAGTTCGGATCATTGATTGTAGCGATTACCGTGTACAAGCCAACGTCAATAGGCGCTCCTTGTAAGTCAACGTATTCATAGTCGATCTCCAGACCTTCTGGCAAACTGGTCGCTAAAGCTTCTTTTGGCTCGCCATCATAAACTTGAGAAAGACTCGCTTCATCGAAAATGACCTCGGCAACTGCTGGACTAATCTCCAAAGTAGCCGTCAAGGATCCAACAAAGTTCGTGTCAGCAACAGACACCACTACTTCGTATGTACCAGCATCAACTGGTGGCTCTTCCGAACCATTGTAGGTAATCGTAAACGGAATGGTATCCGGATCTGAGATTACTGATACTTCTTTTTGAGTGCCATCGTAAACTTGAGTCAAACTCTCCAATTCAATCTCGTAACTCGCGGTGTCTGGAATAATCGTCAAATTTCCGAGTCCATACCGCACATTGAAGTTACTCGTGTAGAGCCCACCTGGAACGATGATGTGTGTTCCAACGGTTTCTCCCGTGATAATGTTAATGGATCGGATAACCACGTTTCCTACAGAATCTCCTGAAAGAATAGCAATATCACCTTCATCAAGGAGTACAAGCACATCGCTGTTGCTATCAGCATTAATGGCGTTGGCATTCAGAACTCCACCCGAATTAACCAAAGACTCAGAATTAGTCAGCGGAATGGTATTCACAATGTTTCCAGCAGAATCTAAGTCATTAACAAGCGCTGTTCCGCGCACCAGTCGGTAACCATTGACTAGTGCCGTACCACGACGGAGCCTCGCAAATGCATTGCCGATTACCTGAGAGTCGTAAAAATCCTGTGGGTCAATCGCTTCACCATTTACAAGAGCAGTACCCCGAATGGCTCTTAGTCTTTGGGAAATCATGACAGCTGTATTTGAGAGCAAAGTGTCGTTTAACAATTGCTCTCCAAATTCATTCACCAAGGCCGTTCCACGCACTAAGGCTGGTCTATTAACCAATGCCGTCCCATGGCGCAATCTAACCGCCGAGAGTATAGCCAGACTATCTTCTTCTGTAATCAGAGCTGGAACAGAATCGTTATTGAATATGTAATCAAAGTCGATGCCCGAAATACTATCGTTATAAGTGAAGGTTGTATCCCGTGGAATGATTTCCAGGTCGAGTGGGTTAATGGTCAATATGCCGATGTTGTACGTAATGTTGAATCGCTGAAGGATTTCAATATCCAGTACATCAGTTGCTTCTACATCGCTGGTTGGGCTCAGTGGATCAGATGGATCTAGCTCAATCCCCCAGATGCCCACATTGCTCAAATTGTCTGCAATAGTCGTGATATCAATTTCTAGGATCCGCTCGAGCTCTTCAGCAGAGAGATCGGCAGAATCTAGCGGTAAGCTTCCGTCAAGACGCTCAAAAGAGTAAGACGCAGTCAGCTCCGGGATCACTTCTCCGTATTTCTTGGTTTTGCTGTCAATACTTACCAGAATAGTCTGTTTTGTAGAGAAATAGAGCGGGTTGGAAAGCCCACCGTCAAGACCATTGGTTCCTTCCAATGGTGGGTTGTATACTTGGATTTCTGGAAAAGCTTCATCAAAAGGCGGTATAATAGCTATGATAGCGCTATCGCCGAGCATAGTTTGTTCCGTTTCTAGTGGCTCTCCATTGAAATATACGAGCGAACTATCTTGCAAGTATTGACCAGAGATAGTTAGGGCAATTTCATCAAACCCAGGGATGAGCTCGGGATCGTAGCTAATACCTGTTAGATATGGTTCGGGGTTAGCTAGCGAAATTAGTGCCGAGTCTGCTGTGATATAACCTGCACCCGTAGCGATATCAAAACCAGGCACATTCATATCAATCGCAGTGTTTTGTAGCACACCTTTAAGAAGTTCTGGGGTCAAGGTGTCTTCATAGTACTTTTGGCGGGCTTCAAGGATTAGAGCCCCAACTGCTGCGGCATGTGGTGCAGATGCTGATGTACCAAAGAAGTTCGGGAATGCATCACCATCAATATCAAAACCGCCTAGGTCTACCGAAGTATTGACTCCATTTGGAGCGGTGATATCTGGCTTGGCACGAACTACGCCATCTACGGGCGTTCCACCACGTGATGAAAACGATGCGATTGTTGGTGGGTTTACGCCAAATTCAGGCGTGTTGCTATAAAGTACGGCACCGACAGCAATGGTGCTCTCGGCATTGGCCTGACCAGTAATGGTGGATGCATCAGGCGTATCATATTCGTTGATCGCCACTTCACCACGGAATATGATATACTTCAGATTCGTGGTGCTTGTACCTGATGCTCGGGTAATCAGGAAATTCGTTTCAGCTGTCTCAGCGGCTACGGTGAACGGAAGTACTTCTAATGGTGCTCCACCTTCGTTGTTTCGATTGAATCCGAAAAGGGTACTTCCATCTTCGTTGGCTAAATAAATGTCAAAATCTGATTCGGTGAAATTTCCCGGTGTTCCATCATCCCACTGAAGCACGATAGTGTACTGACCTTCTGTGAGCGAAATGCTTTGATAAATATCGGTTCCACCTTCATCGGCAGCGAAATTGTGAGCAGTTCCTTCAATTCCTTCCGGAGCGGCCACACCACTATAGGTATCTTGCCATGATTTCGTTCCAAAGTTTCCGGCTGCCGAAAAGTAGGAAACCCCGGCAGCTGATACGGTCTCGACGGCTTGTGCCACAACACCATCTCTGAAGAAAGGCTCAGAAATGTAGGTGATGTCATCGACAATAATGTCGCAACCGGCTGCTTGGAGATCGAGAATTCCTTGGGCAAAATCGGCAGCGCCCAAAAATCCAGATCGGAACGCCAATTGGGCTCCTGGGGCTACATCGTGGATAATTTGAAGCATGGCCCGCCCTTCATCAGTTCGACTTCCAAAGGGGTATTCATAAACCACATCGACAGGGGTAGGGTAGTCCGGGTTTGCTTCGCCTGGTAGATCTCCTTTGATGATGTCATCTCCTGCGGGATTACCAATGATGGTGTTGTAACTATCTGAGAGAACCCCGATTTTGATACCCGATCCATCCACATTGAACACATCGCGAGCGATATACGACCGGAGCGATGTATCACCTTGGCTGGTGATAAATCCCGTGTTTAAGATGGCTGAGTACACTGGGCGAACAGCCACCAATAAGTCGGGGAGTTCATTCAACGAGAGCAAGTTCTCAATAGGAAAGATACCTGTGAATGTGTTGTTTGGAATATCAGCAGATTCTTGACTCAATCCATACTCTGGTGATGTAAGAAGCGAAAGAGCTGCTGCGTACTGACCTGGTTGGGTTTGTACCGAGATTACGACATTGTCGTCAACGATATTATCATCGATAATCTGGAAAATATCGTCTGATACATAGGTTCCATTCTCTATGAACGTCTCGTAGAGAAAAGTAAGTTCAGGCCCAATGATGTCAAACGATTTTCCTGTAACAGGCGGCTCGTAAAACGGAAGGATGTCGTCTGGCTCGTTATTACAGTCAAGAACACTTTGAAAATCTTCAGCTGAGAAATCAAAATACGCGTTCTGCGTTCCTCCAAGTTTGGCGATAAGTTGTTGATCTTGAAGTTGTCCGTGAATGGTGTATGTCAAGGCAAAAGATGCCGCATTTCCACCACCGATTCCAGGACCAAACTTGACCTTAAATCCCAAAAATGGAGCTGGCCAGATAATTGGGCCATTCCAGATGTAATAATAGGGGATGTTACCAGTTAGCACTTCAACATCAATATCGCTATAACTGAAAAGATCAGCTTCCACGTAAAGCCTTTTCAAGCGCTTGCAGCCACTACAGCCGTTATTGGCTATGTGCAATTCGATTGAATAGGTCTGGTCGTCCGGGTTTTCAGTGACGGAAGCAATGGTAGCACTGTAACCGTAGTTGTCGTCTTGGGTTAGCTCACAGGATTCTTGTGCAGAAGTAGGCACCGTGAACAGCATTAGCAACAAAGCCCCCAAAAGCAATGCTAAGCTGGGTCTAGGTAAGTTCATGACTGAATGATTGGTTGGATCTGAAAGCATGCGGTTTTGAATGCACTCAGACCCTTGCAAGATAGTAAATTTCAGGGGGATAAGTCAAGTTAGATCAAGCTTTAGCTAGGGTGTTTTAACCCTTTCTCCGGAATGGGTTAAATGCTGGGTGTCCGAAATGAGTCAATGTTATCAAACTGAGAATAGCTCGGATTTAAACCGAATCATTCACCAGTAAGCCGTTTCTTTGCCGAAAAGAACTCATTGAATAAGTACCGGCTGGCCCATCTCAGCATTCTCACTGCCAACTTGATCTACGGGATCAACTACACCTTTGCCAAAGATGTAATGCCTGAGTATATCAAGCCTTTCGGGTTTATCTTTCTTCGTGTGGTGGGGGCTGTTTCGCTCTTTTGGGCATTTTCACTTTTTGGAAAGAATGAGAAAATAGCGCGTTACGATTACTATCGTCTCGCCCTTTGCGGATTTTTTGGCGTGGCTCTCAATCAACTTACGTTTTTTGCAGGACTGAGTATTACATCGCCGATCAATGCGGCCATTATCATGACTACCAATCCCGTTTTGGTGCTGATTGCAGCGTCCTTTATTTTGAAAGACCGGATCACTCCTCTCAAGATTGGTGGGATCGTATTGGGGATCGTTGGAGCAGTGATTTTGATCCTGTTCAAAGGAAATCTCAGTTTTGATTCTTCGAGTTCAACAGGCGATCTTCTCGTCTTTATCAATAGCATGGCCTATGGCGTTTACCTCGTTTTGGTAGCTCCATTGATGAAGCGCTACAAACCGATTACGGTCATTAAGTGGGTGTTTTTGTTCGGAGCGATGTTCGTAATCCCATTTGGCTTCAATCAGTTTACTCAAATCGAGTGGGCCCATTTTACTTGGGATATCTATCTCAAAGCGGGATTCGTAGTGGTGTTCACGACTTTCCTGGCCTACTTACTGAATACAGTTGGCCTGAAGACGCTGAAACCTTCTACGGTGAGTACATATATTTATTCTCAACCAGTGTTTGCCGCCGCATTTGCGATATTATTGGGGAAAGACCAGCTAGACGCCATCAAGGTTATAGCGGCTTTTCTGATATTTGCTGGGGTTTACCTCGTGAGTAAGAGACCCTCAAAAACGAAATTGTAAATGCTGAATTCGAGTAGATTTCTTTTCCTTTTTTCGGTGCTTGGCCTGATTGTGCTGCAATCTTGTTCGTACCTGATCCATAGAGACGGGTACGAAATAAGTAAGAAAGATTACGACATCTGCGATCTTCAGATTGTGATTAAGCCTTGGATTGACGAGTCGGAATTGGAATACTTGGGAATGATCCAAATCACTGAGACCGGCTATACCTTGCGCTGTGATAAATCAGATGCTATGGAGATTCTCGAAGGCGAAGCTTGCGCCATTGATGCCGATTTGGTGTGGGTATTCGAAGAGCGCTTTCCGATTTACAACCGGCATTGCTACGAGTGTAGCGCTAAGATTTATCGCTATAAACTCTGAGTCAGCCGCTTATCCAGTTTCTGTCGTTCAAAACAGGATTTTTCTTATCTTGTAGATATGGCAGGAGGACACATGGATGCGATGAGGCGATCCTTGAAGTACAATAAGTCAATAAAAACTTCGAGCAAGCCTTATAGACAGAAAAACTTGAAAGACGACAACAAAGCTTTTTATCAGAAGTATGATGGAAAGTTAAAGAGCGATCTAAGTGCTTCGGAACAAAAGGCTCTTCACGAAGTCATTCGCGCTCAAGCAAGGCGTCGAAATCGGCTGTTTTTTGCAGTGATCACATTTCTAGGGCTTTGCGTTTTGCTTTTTACCATATTCTCGCTAAGTCATTTCCTTTCTTAGTTTTGTCGCTCAGGATTTAGGTGGACAATCATGAATTTGACGTACGTGAGTCGTTGGAGTGCGACGATCTTTTTATCAATCATAAGTATCAGTTTTAGTTTGGGGCAAGTGCTTCAAGATTATACTTTTATCTCGATAGACGGTGGGGTGAAGACTCAAAGAACTTCGATAAAAATCCTCGTAAATGATGTCGATAGTAAATCGAATGGAGAGCTGGAAGTAAGTCTTGATCCCGATTCTGACTTCGATTTGATACAAGCCGAGATTCAAGAATTGGATGGAACAACCCGAAAGAAATATAAGTCCAAGGACCTGGAAACTTCCAGTGATCTATCGCGAGCTGCTTTTTACGATGATGATATCGTGAAGCGGTTGCGCATGTATAGCGATCAAGTTCCTTACATGCTCGTATTCGAGTATGAGGTAAAGTTGGAGTCATTCGTTTTTGCTGCGGCATGGAGTCCGTGCAGATATCGAAATTTGCAAACGTTGAGTGCCAAGCTCGAGGTTGAATTGCCAATCGGGTATCCGCACCATATCATAAGCTCAGATGGAATTGAAATTCAAAGAGAGACAAACGAGGAAAACGAAGTCATAACCATTCGCGATGGATGCACCTTGTCAGGAGCACCAGAACGCTTTCAACCTGCGATGCGTGATGTGATTCCATACGTGTTGATCCAGCATCATGAGATGAACTATGGTGTGGAAGCGAGCTGTTCCACATGGGATGGGTTTGGTGAGTGGATAAGAAGATTGAATCGAGATAAATACGAGCTGCCAGAAGAAGAGAAAAAAGTTGTGGAGAAACTGACAGGTGGCCTTTCTGATCCGCTCGAAAAGGCTCGTAAGTTATACTACTATCTGCAAGATGAAACGACCTACGTAAATGTAGATGTGAATTTCGGTGGACTTGAAAGCTACCCCGCTTCTTATGTGACGAGAAACAAGTTTGGCGATTGCAAGGCCTTGACTACGTATATGAAAGCACTGCTACGTCATGCAGGCATTGAGTCGGCGTATACATTGGTTCGATCTGGTGATAGAATCTCTGGAATGGATTTGGACAAGCCTGGCCAACTTTTCGATCATGTGATTCTCTCAGTACCAATAGATGGGGATACAATTTGGTTGGAGAATACTTCGAGTAAACTGCCATTTAACTACCTGGGAACATTCACCCAAGGTAGAAAGGCTTTGGCAATCTACGATGACACTACGATGTGGGTTCAAACACCAATGATGGGGGAGCAAGATGTGCTAAATCAGATCGAGCTCTCGTACTATCGAGATGGTGAAAACTGGATTTGTCAAGGCGCTTATGTATTGCGTGGTGATGATTTTGAGCATGCGCGCTTCGCGGAGAATGATCGCGATGAACTCGAAGAACAGCTTATAAATCACATGGCTTTTCAATCGGTACAAAGCATAGATGTGGTATCAGATCGAGATTCGAGCTATCTCACTCTTCACGCTATAGGTACTTCAAAACCCGTTTTAGAAGATGTAGGCTCTTTTAAACTATTGCATCCTATTCACTTCAAAGCGCCAAAGCTAGAGCGCCCTGATTCGCGGAGTAGCGCGGTTCACATTCCATATCCTATTGCCACATCTATTCGCAGTCAATACACTTTATCTGAAGTTGAGTTTGACAGGGTTACTGTGGCCGATAAAGTGGACATAAACACGACCTATGGCTCGTATACCTTGTCGTCGGCTAAAGAAGACGGCAAGATTGTCGTCGACGAGTCTTTCACCTTGCATGCAGGCGACTACGAACTAGAAGAATACAATTTGTTTTACGAGTTCTTTGATTCCATAAGGTCGCATCAGAGAGAATTTATAGTTGTAATAAAATGAGACAATACATACTAGCATTGGCGGTAGCTTTAGCCGCCACCGCATCAGCTCAAATGGAAGCACCAGAATTTGGTGTGTTTTCGCCAGAAGAAAAGGCCATTTCCACATGGAATCAAGAAGAAGATTTGAAGGCGATTGTCACTTACGATAAGGGCGTTCTAGAATTCGAACATATTGAGAACAGTTGGTACACGCTTTTGGAGCGGAGAAAGCGTGTGAAAGTACTCAACCCTTTTGATGAAGACGTATCTCAGGTGTCAATTATCTTATACCGGTCTGGGCAAATGATCGAAGAGCTTCTGAGTATTGAAGCGTCTACATTTGTTCCAGAAGGAGATGGATTTCGAGAAGTAAAAGTGGCTGAATCGCTGGTATTCAAAGAGCAGATCAATGAGAATTTAACTCGAATTAAGTTTGTCCATCCAAACGTCCAGAAAGACGCATTTTTGGAGCTGACCTACAAAATTCGATCGCCCTATATCATCAACATTCCCAATTGGGAATTTCAATCAGAATATCCGTGCTTACATAGTGAATATCAGGTCAAATTCGTTCCGTTTTTCGAGTATGTCTATGAAGCGCAGGGAATGACGGAGTTTGATTTTTTCGAAGCTGAAGAAATGGACAAGCTGCGCGACTTGGGCAAATCATCTTTTGGGTATGCGGGCTCATACGGGGTTGAGTTCAAGGAAGTTCAATACACCTTTGCAATGAACAATGTAGACCCTTTTGTTGATGAAGGGTTTATCACTTCTCCTTCAGACTACATCCAGAAGATCTCTTTTCAATTGTCTAAAATTCACCGGACCGATGGATCGGAGCGCGATTTTATTTCCACCTGGCCTGAATTAAATGAAGCCATGTTGGACAGTGAAAATTTCGGGAAATTTCTCAAAGTATCGCAAAAGCTGAGTAAGAAGTTGTTGGCTGAAATTGATATTGAGAACAAAAGTGATTTGGAGAAGATTCAGGCTATTTCGGAGCTTATGAAGGCCACATTTACCTGGAACGGTAAAAAGCGCAAATATGCTGACAAAACGGCCAAGGATGTATACAATGACCGAGAAGGAAATTCGGCTGAGCTCAACATGTTTGCCATCTCTATGATTCGGGAAGCTGACATAGAATGCACACCCATCATTTTGAGTACGAGGTCACATGGAAAACTCCGGCCCGACTATCCCTTCGATAACCGTACCAATTACGTGATTGGAATGGCAAAGGCTGGCGGACCGGTGCTAGTTGATGTTACCGACAAGATGCTGGCATTTGACAAAATTCCAACTGACTGCATTAATGAACGTGCACTGGCAGTGGACTTTGGCGGAGATGAAAATTGGATCGGTATAAACCTGTCAAGGCCATCTGTTTCCAATACCAATTTGGCCATTGATATAGATGATGAAAAAACGTTCAATATCCAGCTGTCAGGGCAGTATGCTTCCTATGCAGGATACGACCTGCGCACCAAATTCCGCGATGACCCGGACCAAATCAAACGCGGGTATGAAGACCGCCTAGGAGAGATAGATTCTGTAATGACTTATCACTACGATTCTCCCCACAAGCCATACATTGTCAACTTGCTTTCAACCAAAAAAGGGAATTTTGCTGGCGACTATATTTTTCTGAATCCATTCTTGGATTTTGGCTGGAATGAGAATCCTTTTGAGCAAGAAACGCGGAACTATCCCGTAGACTTTGTGTATCCGGTCGACAAGACTATTCGCGTTTCTGTCGGGGCGCCAGATAATTACGTGTTAAGCGAAACCCCCGAGAATTTTATCATCGATGATGATCTCGTTTTTGCACAGTTTGAATACAACCCTATGGGCAAAGGAGTAATCGCTCAAGCGCGGTACTATTTCAAGAAGTCGATCTATTCCATTGAAGAATACGGCACTTTGAAGAAGCACTCCGAAGACTTGGTAAAAGCGTTCACGTCTAAAATCGTGTTTGAAAAGGCAGCTGAAGAATAGGGGCTTAGATAGTTTCGGTGTACCTTCGTATTACCAAAACCAATCTTAGTGCACCCGATAAAGCGTCAGATTCAAGCCGTCTCCACGAAGTGGGATCGAGCGAAATACAACCCGAAGGACTTCGTAATCATCTCGAATAATTGCTGGGGAGCTGAAGTGTATCAGCGCCTTGGTGTGCAATACAATACGCCCTTTGTTGGGCTGTTTGTTTGTGGCCCCGATTACGTTAAGATGCTTAATAATCTTGAGCACTACTTAAAGGCAGGGCTCAAGTTTAAGCGAAGCACAAATTTCTTTGACACCCTTCCAGATTACCCAATAGGTGATTTAGACGGAATAGAGATACACTTTGTGCACTATACAAATGAAGCTGAAGCGCGTGAAAAATGGACACGTCGAGCCGCCAGAATGCTTCAGGAAAAGGATAGGTCAAAGTACTTTCTGAAGATTTGTGACCGCGATTTTGCAGATGAAGATGTCATTAAAGCCTTTCACAAACTGCCATATCCAAATAAGATATCGTTTGGGATATCTAAAATGGCTGAGCCCGATCACATTCAAGTTAGTGAGAATGAGAACGGAAAATGCGTGCCTGATGGTGTGATTTTGTATCGCAAATGCTACCAGTATATCGACATTTTGAAATGGGTAACTACGGGGCGTAAGGAATCTAATACATACAGTAAGCTCAAGCCAAAAGTTAAAGCAGTATAGGTAGGTTGCGATGAATCAGAGAGGGAAATCGACATGGAAGAAATGGCTATCAGATCTGTATTGGTACGATGTGGGTGCTATCATGGCATTGGTGCTAACCCTGGCGCTTGCATGGAAAGTGCATACCCTTTCTGATTACCAAATTGTTGTTACCGCTAGCTTAATTGCTCTTTTGCTTCACCACCTAGAGAAATTCAGAATAGTGGGTACCTATCCGGGTTTGTTGAATGCAAAGGTATATGAATCCGTCCACCCTGAAAGATACCCGCTAAATGGCCGATCGGCTTTTCTAATTAACGTTTTAGTTGGTTGGTTACCTTACGTGCTAGCGATTGTGTTTGGTGAACGTGCGGTGTGGCTTGGAATCGCCACCATCACCATGTCGGCTACCTTGGCGTTTACCCACTTGATTTTGTTCAATATCAAAGCAAGACGGTTTTTCAATGCCGGTATGGCCACCAGCCTATTACTGTTGCTTCCTATAACGGTGATCTTTTTCTGGCTTGTTCGTATTGAGAACCTTGCTACTATTCAAGACTACTATTTAGGCTTATTACTTGGGTTTGTCCTTAACTATTTTGGTCGAATCAAAATGATCGATTGGCTGAAAAAAGTAGATAGTAGCTATCCTTTTCCGAGCAGAAATATGCTAAAGCCAAAGGAAGACAAGTTCTATTAATTTCTCGTCTAAGCCGCGGCTGCCTATATTTATGATCCTATTCTGATGTATGAAAACAATTGAAACTCAAATCGAGATAAATGCTTCCCAGCAGAAAGTGTGGGATGTTTTGATGGACTTTGATTCGCACAAGAGTTGGAATCCCTTTATTCAGAGCATTGAAGGCGATGTAAGGGAAGGAGGGAAGATCAAAGTGACTATCAAGCCACCTTCGGGAAAAGCCATGGTATTCGAGCCCACTGTCTTGAAACTTGAAGCACCGAGAGAGTTTCGGTGGAAAGGGAAGCTTTTATTCAAGGGTATTTTTGATGGGGAGCATTATTTCAAAATCGAGTCGCTTGGAGGAAAGACTGTTTTTACGCACGGAGAAAATTTCTCCGGTATCCTAGTGCCACTTTTAAAAGGAGCATTAGCTGATACCAAAGAAGGTTTCGGGCTAATGAATCAAGCGCTAAAGGAACGTTGCGAAAGTTAAATTCTAGATCCCTTCCCACTTATTTCTATGGTTTGTTTAGTGTAAATCGCCCACATGAGATCGATTTAGGTGATTGCTGTTTATGACTTCCGGGTTTCGCTTAATAGGCAATGATCTATAAGACGTGACCTTTGCTGTTTTTGCTCATTGCTTTTTTCTATGTGGGTGTTAACGTGTTGGTGATTAGTGTAATATGTTTATTATGTGAAGTGGTGGTTTGGGTTTCGGTTGAAATGGATTTAATATGGGGCTTGGAAGTCAATTGTCGGCATGATTTATAGTATATGACCTATTTCCCCAATATTCAGCAATCTGATTTTATTCGAATTGACTTTTGCGGATCCTAAACTTTCGTTCAATGTGAATGTTAAAAAAGTTCATGTTAGAAACGCCGCGAATAACATTTCCCACAGACCTGCCATCTATCGAGAATCGAATAGAAAGGATTCGTCCTAGGGCCTATTCTTCTTCTAGAAACTTTGTTGACGGAAAGGTCACCTATTTGAGCCCTTACATCTCTCGTGGGGTAATTTCTACGCGACAAGTTTATCAGCACTTGCTGCAATCTGGAGAAACCATAGAGTCGAGTCAGAAGCTAATTCAAGAGCTGTGTTGGCGTGATTATTGGCAATCTATTTGGCGGCTCAAGGGCGACGAAATAGACCAAGATTTACGTCATCCACAAGAAGGTATGCGGAGTTTGAAGCTTTCGTTAGCCATTTCTAGTGCAAAGACGGGGATTGATGCAGTAGATCGTGGAATTGCGACGCTGTACGAGACTGGCTATATGCACAATCATATGCGAATGTACGTGGCTAGCATCTGTTGTAACATAGCTAATAGTCATTGGCTCGAGCCATCACGGTGGATGTATGCTCACTTGCTAGACGGAGACTGGGCGAGCAATGCCTTAAGCTGGCAATGGGTAGCAGGAACGAACTCCAACAAGAAGTATTTCGCCAATCAGCAAAACGTCAATCGATTCTTCCATACATCCCAGTCTGGGACATTTTTGGATGTGGAGTATGATCGATTTCCACTAGATAGTATCCCTTCGCATTTGAAAGAGTACGGTGATTACACCACCGAACTAAAATTGCCAAAGGGTGATATTCCTTTGTCGATTGATCCCGATAGATCAGTGCTGATTTACAATTATTATAACCTAGACCCCTATTGGCATACAAACATAGTAGCAAATCGTATCCTACTGCTTGAGCCTAGTTTCTTTGAGAAATACCCAGTTAATCAGCGTTGTTTAGACTTTGCTATTAACTTGAGGGAAAATATTCCTGGGCTTCAGGTCTTTGTGGGGGAATACAGTCAGTTAGTCAAACTGACTGGAGCTACCAAAGTCTATTTTAAGGAACACCCAACTAATCGGCATTATTCAGGTATCGAAGAGCCTAGAGATTGGATTTTCGACACCCAATTCGAGCATCGCTCTTTTTTCTCTTTTTGGAAGGCATTTTTAAAATCACAAAAACAGTGAAAACAGAGCTTACTGTTCCTATTTCTCAAGACTTCGAATGATGAAAAGACCACTCCCAGTAAAAAGATGTCCCGTTTGTTTGAGGCTTTTCACATGGCGAAGAAAGTGGCGCTTGAACTGGGATGGGGTGAAGTATTGTAGTAAAAAATGTAGTCATCAAAAAAGTAGAACAGAATGCAAAACTTTGTAGTAATTGGTGGAAGCTCTGGAATCGGGTTTAAGGTGGTTGAAAACCTGACTAGACAATCGAATGTTTACGTCGTTTCTCGAACATCTTCTGCCAAAGTAACACAACTTGGAGCCAAGCAGATCTTGAGCGATGCTTTGGGCCTTGATCAAGCCGATTTGTCGGTTCTTCCAGATGAGATAAATGGTCTAGTGTACTGTCCCGGATCCATTAATCTTCGACCATTTACGCGGTTGAAACCAGATGACTTTCGTTCTGATTTTGAGCAAAATGTGATTGGCGCGGTAAAATCTATTCAGACAATTCTACCACGAATAAAAAGGGCAAAGGGCGGAAGTATTGTACTCTTCAGTACGGTAGCTGCTAAGCTTGGTATGCCATTTCACAGCTCCATTGCTACATCCAAGGCAGCTATAGAAGGTCTGTCTAAAAGTTTAGCCGCCGAGCTTGCACAATCCAATATACGGGTGAACGTTATAGCACCGTCTTTAACTGATACATCTCTGGCGGAAGGGCTTTTGAACTCTCCAGAAAAAAGAGAATCAGCCAAAAACAGACACCCCATAAAGCAGATAGGAACTCCTGATGATATGGCCTTTGTAGTGGAAATGCTTCTGAATGACCGTAGTTCGTGGATTACAGGGCAAGTGATAGGTGTGGATGGGGGAATGGGATCTTTAAAAGTTTAAACGGTGAATAAGGTACGCATCGTATTTCCCCACCAACTATTCGAAGATCACGGTCTGGTAAATGGTGATCATGCCTTCTTGGTCGAAGAAGAACTGTTCTTTAATCAGTATGCTTTCCACAAACAAAAGCTCGTTTTTCATCGAGCTACCATGAAATTCTACGAAGCGTACCTACAAGAGTCAGGAATCAAAACTACATATGTTGAAGCACATTCTGATAAGGCTGAGATAGCCCAACTTATTGATTATCTGGCTATAAAAGGCGTGAGAGAAATTGAGTTTTTTGATCCGGTTGACGATTGGCTTGAGAATCGATTACGGAAGGCTTGTCGCGAAAATCATATCAATGCGACGATCTTCGATTCGTCGATGTTTATCAATACGAGAGAAGAGTTAAATGGTTTTTTCAAGCCCGAGAAGAAGAAATTTTTCCAGACGGCTTTTTATAAATCAGAGCGAATGCGCCACGGAGTTCTGCTTAACTCGGATGGTAGTCCAATCGGGGGTAAGTGGAGTTTCGATGAAGAGAATCGCTTGAAATATCCCAAGGGCAAAACTCCGCCTAAGACAGTAAGTCCAAACCAGACAAAATACTATAAAGAAGCGCTGGGGTACATTGATGCTCATTTTCCAAATAATTGGGGAATGGTCTCAAACAATCCGCTCTATCCAGTCAACTTCGAACAAGCTACTGAATGGATGAACCAGTTTCTAAAGTATCGCTTTGCAGAGTTTGGGCCTTATGAAGATGCTATTGTTAAGGAAGAAATTATCTTAAATCACAGCGTGCTAACGCCCATGTTGAATGTGGGATTATTGACACCAAAGCAGGTCGTCAATGCCGCACTTCAATATGTTCGAAATGCTGAAGTTCCAATCGCTTCGCTTGAAGGTTTTATTCGGCAAGTCATGGGATGGCGAGAATTTATACGCGGTGTATACGGCGCTGTAGGTGGGTATGCGAGAACTCGAAATTATTTTGGATTCAATCGCAAAATTCCCTCTTCGTTTTACACGGGAACCACTGGAATAGAACCAGTGGATGACACCATTCAAAAAGTCTTGAGAACTGGGTATTGCCATCACATTGAACGACTTATGATTCTTGGAAACTTTATGCTCCTGTGCCAATTCCATCCAGATGAAGTTTATCGTTGGTTTATGGAGCTGTTTATCGATGCCTACGATTGGGTGATGGTTCCCAACGTATATGGAATGAGTCAGTTTGCTGATGGTGGGCTTTTTGCCACGAAACCATATATCAGTAGTTCAAACTACATTTTAAAGATGAGCAATTATAAAAAGGGCGAGTGGCAAAAAACTTGGGACGGGCTTTATTGGAATTTCATTCAAAATCAGATTGACGTTTTTGATAATAACCCGAGGATGAATATGATGGTATCGCTTTGGCGCAGAATGCCACCCGAAAAACAACAGTTTCATATCAATGCTGCTGAACAATTCCTCAGCAAGCTTTAACGCGTGTTTAATATGCTTGAAAGTCATGATTATACAGAAGTTCAGTATCTTGCTTCAAAATCAAAACTTCCGCTATTATGAATAAGATTTTTCTAAGTTTTTGTGCACTTCTGATGTCCATTGGGGTATACGCACAGCTGCAAGTAAATCCACAGGTCGGCATGAATGTCATGCAGTTTTCAAACGATGAAGATGAAGTAGAATTTAATGGGAATATTGGCTATAGCCTTGGGCTTGACCTTAGGTTTGGTGATAAGTTGCAGCTTCAGCCTGGCGCACACTGGTTTCATGCTTCTACAGCTACAAAGGTGGAAGGAGAAGAAGTACAGATTGATGAGGATATTGTTCACCAATATATCAAGTTGAAAGCTCTACTGGCCTATAATTTGATTGACCGCAACAGTTTTAAATTGCGCGTAAACGCTGGACCATCATATGATTTTCTGGTGAATGCCGAATTAGGGGATGAAGACGTTACGAACGAATTTAATAACGGCGTTTTTTACCTCCAAGGTGGAGTTGGTGTTGACATCTTATTCCTGACAGCTGATGTTGGGTATGCTCAAGGAATTTCAGATACTTATGATGGCAGTGAAGTATTTGGAGATGGAAAGGCAGCTGGATTCTACTTTACAGTCGGTGTGGTTTTTGGAAACTAGAACGTATTAATATCGAATAGTGATAGGCGGTACGAGGGTACCGCCTTTTTCATTTACCTTGTGTTTATGAATGAAAAGGGCGTATCAAACCTCGTATTAGGAAAGTCATTTACACCACCAATGGTATTCGCGGGATATATCATATTCGTAGTAGGTGTGTTATCACTATTGCTCATGCAGTTTGCCGGCATTTTGGTAGTGGCTATGGGGGCGTTTCTTGCCTTCAGTAAAAACGGAGTGCTTATCGATAAGCCAAATAGTCGATTCAAAGAATACGCCAACTATTTCGGGGTCAAATTTGGTGAGTGGCAAAGCTTAACGGCGTTTCCAGAAATCGGAGTTTTGTCGGGAGCTAGAGGGTACACGGCACTGAGTTTGGGTAATGTACGTATGACAGATACTGAAAAGAGTTTTGATGTCTATTTGCTGAGCGAAGGCCATTTAAAGAAAGTTTGTATCGGACATTTTGAATCACCAGACGAAGCCCGAGCACAATGCGCGCTGCTTGCTGATCGGTTTGGATTGAATCAAGCGGTTTACAGTCCAGTGACGAGCCGCCAGGGCAGAAGCCGAAGGCACTAGTTTACCCTAATTTGAGTGGTAAAGCTATTTCCAAACTGATCGGCGATGTTCAGTTGGTAGTCGCCTTGTTCAGGACTAATTTCCATGTGATGGAAACTCTCGGTGGTCCCAATAAAAGATTCGTTAAGATGCCAGTAAAGCTTTGCATCTTCTCTGGTGTGAACAGCTTTTAAAATCAAACTTTCCTTAACTCCGTCAATTTCTCGAGGGATGATGGTTGAGCTATTTTTTTGTGGATAGATCAAACTGATCATTTCCTGATTAGTTTCTTCAGAACAGTAGGCAGCCAAGTCAGGAACGCCATTGTAGTCGCTGTGTGTCTTTTGATAGTACCACGCCTGAATGGTAGGCAGCACAAATCTCTTTGTAGGTATCATATCCGAAACTAAATGACACTCTGGATTTACTCTGTGACCATGGGCGTCCGTAAAGAAGACATAACAACGATTACAGGCTTTCGGAGCAGCCGAGTTGGGAAGTTTTCGCGAAGTGGTATGCTCGCAATTATCAGTCGCGACCATGCCGCTAGCGGAGCACAACTTGTACTCTTTCAAATCGCCGTACGGCTCCGAAAACCAATGTGAACTGGGGAGCTGGTTGAACAGGTCAAACAAAACCGGTGCGGTAGCTTCCAAGCCTGTTAAGCCGGGTCTTCCTTCTCCATTTGCATTTCCTACCCAAATAGCCACGGTATGCGTTCTGGATACTCCAACAGCCCATGCATCTCGAAACCCAAAACTTGTACCCGTTTTCCAGGCTATGGGCTGACCATCAAAGAGCTTCCATGTAGACTCAATTCCAGGGCGCTTCACATCTACCAAGCCGTTCAATATATTCCAAACGGTTCCTTCAGACAAAGGCATCTCGTTTGTGTTTTTAGCCGTTTCACTTACTTTTTCAAAACGAATTTCAGCCACATCTTCATGGCTATCTCGATGAATGAGCTTATGGGCTAATCCCGAATAGGCCTGGGCTAAGTCCCACAGGGTTACTTCACCACCCCCAAGTATTAGACTTAGTCCATAGTGTGACGCCGGACGATCCAGAGTACCAAATCCCATATCGTTTAGTTCAGCCAAAAAAGGGGCTACACCGTAGGTTCTCAAAAGACGAACGGCTGGAATATTCAGGCTACGCGCTAAAGCTTCTTCGGCCGCTACAGCGCCGTCATAGGTCTCATAAAAGTTTTTGGGTGTGAATCCGCCATATTCTGTTGGGATGTCGGGAATCAGTTCTCTAGGTGTTATTTCCCCCGTTTGATAGGCCAGTCCGTACAGAAATGGCTTTAGGATAGAGCCAGAACTTCTCGGGGTCAAGATCATGTTGTTTTCTCGGTCAGCTCCCGTATTGTAAATGAGTCCGTTCCCTACATATGCCTTCACTTCTCGGGTGAAATTGTCGATAATCAGAATAGCCCCGTTTTCAACACGGTTGTGTCTAAGCCGCTCAAGATGGTTTTCAAGGATCTTGTTGGCTTCGCGTTGCATTTTTAAATCAATTGTTGAGTGAATAATACTTCCTTGTTCGTGTACATGGCAATGATCGGTCAAGTGATGGGCCAAATCGGGTAGGGGTAGTGGAGCATCAGGCACTGGCTCCAAAAGTGCGAGTTCGAGTTCACTAGCACTAATGACTTCTTTCTGATGAAGCTTGTTGAGAAGTCGGTTTCGTTTTTCTAATAGGGCATCCGATTTTCTTCCGGGAAAAATCAGTCCTGGAGCATTCGGAAGAACAGCTAATGTGGCAGACTCTGCCCAAGTTAATTGATAAGATGGCTTATTAAAGTACCGCCAGCTGGCAGCTTCCAAACCCACTACATTTCCCCCAAATGGTGCGTTTGAAGCATACATTTGGAGAATCTCGTCTTTGCTGAATAGCCATTCTGCTCGCATGGCCCACAACGTTTCAATGGCTTTCTGAAAAACTGTTCGCTCCTTGTTTCCTCGAGCCATTCGCATCAGTTGCATGGTAATCGTGCTTCCACCGCTTTCAATCCTTCCAGTTTCTATATTCTGAAACGCTGCTCTCAAGATAGCTTTTGGGCTTACGCCAAAGTGACTTTCGAAGCCTTCATCTTCAAAGCAAATCAAGCTAGTTCGATACTTGTCGGGAAGGCTGTCTACATTTGGGAAACGCCATTGTCCATCATCTGCAATGCGGGCTCCTAGCAATTGACCTTCTTCACTAAGCACAACGGTAGACCGATCTACATCAAAGAATGTGTCGGGTAGAGCAAGCCACCACCAAACTGCGGCTGTGGTGAGCGCAATCACGAATCCGATATAGACTTTTCTTCTCATTTTACTTCAACCCATCTTCCTGGCTCCACCGCAATGATTGACTCATCGTACATCGGCGCACATTTTACTGCTGGCAGGTAAAACTTCCCTTTGTAAGTAGCGTTAAGCTGAATCCTAAATGTCTTTGACTTTCCTTCGCGGAGCGAGAAGTAGCTATGAACTCGGTCATCTCGTACATCTTGATAGTCGGGGGTGTTTTGACTGCCCGATAGTTCTCCAACCATTCGCGGATTCATAATTTCCCAACCCGACGGAAAGACTTGTGTTAAGGCTAACTCGTGAAGTGTGCCAGCATATTCGGGGTTTGTGATCCGTACTTCGGCTATAAAATCAGTGCCTTGCTCTATTGATGCAATGTCTATCGTTCGGTAGTTCATATCGTAGTACCTGATTTCCATACGCAGCTTGTTTGCCTTTTTCACTTCTCTGGAAATCAAAGGCTTGCCACTAAGTATGAGTCTGACGTATAGGGGTTGTTCCGAATCGCTATACACCCTTCCTGACACCGCATCTCCTTCTAGTCTAAGCTCGTTTTGAACCAGGGATTTTCCTGTGTTGAAGTCAATCGCATCGCCGTTTTGAAGGATTTTACCTTTTAAGCCTGAAGTCAGATTGTCTTCTCCAACGTAGTCTGAAAGTGCCACTAGTGTGTATCCTAATGTTTGTGTATTGAGCCAGGTTTCAGAGCCAATCGTCGAAGCGATGCTTCTCGCTACATTTGCAGCCCGTTCTTGATCATTCACCAGATTTAGTGTTTGCAGTACGAAGCCCGCATCTCTCGTGCTGCTTCCGTATGTCTGGCCTAGTTCTCGGTATGACGGAATGCGGTCTGAAAAATCTTTGACCATCCGTTTCGCAATATCCATTTCTCCTGACTGAGCATAGGCTAAGGCCAAAATCCAATGGGCCGTTGGGTCAAGGTTTTTCTTTGATTTCAGGGTATTCATGGCTCCAAAATTGGCTTGGTTTGCCAAGGCTAGGGTAAAAAGCCTGTAGGCTTGTACGCGATCGCCGTAAGTGTATATCCCCGATGTAGTATTCGGCCATTTACGCGCCATATCTCGCTGATATTGCAGCCATTGGTTCTTCAAATTTGAAGGGATGTAGTATCCTCGCTTTTCGGCTTGTAGCATGAAGTGGCCTGCGTAGTTTGTACCCCATTCACTGGCGTGCCTGCTTCCCGGCCAGTACCCAAACCCACCTTCCGTGGTTTGATATTGACTGTACCGTCTGATGACTTCTTGAACGTTTTTGTCGATAGAAACCTTCTGTGAAGTGTTCAATTCCACCAGTTTGTGCAAACTGATTTGCGGAAATGCAGATGAAGTAATCTGCTCGATACACCCATGTGGGTACTGGATGAGATAATCGAGTCTCTTACTTAAGTTTAACGGTGGAAGGACAGAGAGCTCGATAACGGCCTTGTTCGATCCATTCACTCCAAACAACTCTTCCGAAAACGAACATTGGCTGCCTTTTGTAAGCACGGTGTCGATCACTTCAGTGTAGTAGGGGTTTGGTGATCTCACATCAAATTCAATCTCATAAGTCGATTTTTCCGAACCACTTCTAGCTTCTATCAATACTTTGGCTATGCCCGTTGTAGTGCCTGTTTCTATCTCAAAATCTACGAGCTGATCACCCGGTTTATCGAAACGAATCGATTTTTGCTTTGCCCCGCTGATCGTTAGCAAATCATTGGTTTGAATAGAAACGTCTACCGTTTCAATTCCTTCTTCCATAGCAAAAACATTCACAGGAACGTAGATTTTCTCAGTGGGGGAAGCGACTCGTGGAAGGGTACCGAGAACCATGAGTTTGCTGCGAACGGGTACTTCAGACTCTGCATTCCCGTAGGCGTCTCCGTTTCCGGCTACTACCATCACACGGACAGCCCCTACGTAATTTGGAATATCTATGTGGTGATTTTTAGATTCGTTGGGTGCCAATTCAAAAGGTCCCAGAAATCGCACCATTGGTTTAAATCGAATGGCTTTTTGCTTACCGGGATCCATGGCTTCACCATCGCCACCAATCGCGAACACATGTGGGTTTTTCTGCGCGATAGCGCCGATTACTTGGTCGTAAAAGTCCCACGTGCGCACCCCAAGTGCTTCTTTTGAGTAAAATGCATCCCAAGGGTTTGGCGTTTTAAATCGAGTGATTCCGAGTAAGCCTTCATCCACGATAGCTAGGGTATAGGTCATGGGTTTTCCATTGGCTTCTTTCACTGAAACTTCGGCTTTCGATTCAGGCCGGAAGACTTCTGGTGAGCTGATAATCGGCTCAAGCCTAGTTGACTCATCGATTACATCGACAGGAATAACCCCATACATCCGCATAGGCCTGTCGTTTAGGCTTTGATTATGTGGCTGAATAAGCGAAATATGGATGTAGGCATTTGGCGCCATTGCCGTAGTGGCTTCTATTTCGATCTTTGTTTCCCCTTTTTTGGGAGTAAGCCATTTTGAGCCAATTATTTCAGTACCATTTTCAAGACTCAGCAAGAGTTTTCCCTTTTCGGGAGAAGGAACCGTTACCTTGATTATTTCGCCAACCTTGTAAGAATCTTTATCGGTAGAAAAACCTAGTATAGAGCTAGCTTCACCGCCTTGCTTATTGGAACGCATCCAGTATGGCCAATCGAAAAACACAAATTGAACTGATTTGTGACCACTAGTCAAATCATGGACTTCGAGCAGGTAGCGCCCCCAATCTTTGTTTTCAACTCGCACGGGATAGCTGCCTGTACCATCTCCAAGAAGGATCGTATCGCGTTTTAAGAGATTGTAGGAACTGGTGTTGATGTAGTTGTAATCGCCCGAGCTATAATTGTCGTACCACCAGCGATGATCCACTTTGAAGAGACTGACTCTTACTTTTTGAGCCTTAACTAAATCTCCATTTGATGTCAATGATACGAGCTCTATTTCGTGATCTTTTTCCGTTTCGAGTGCTCCACCCCAAAGTTTCGACTCTGGAATTCGCGCTCCGGCATATGTGCTATACGGATCGTAAGGGCTTGTGAAATAGTCGATGCTGAAATTTCCACCTGGCTCAAATACTTTGGTCGTGAAAGATGCTTTCACGCGGCCCGGTGCTTTCTGCACTGTTTCATCCACTTCGAAGCGAAACGATGCTTCACCATTTTTATCGAGTTTTCCTTCATATACGTTCATATCGGAGCTCGCCAGACTCGCCGAGATGAAATTGTCGAAATGGTACCCGGGGTATTTGTCAAATACCGTCTTGCTCGCTTTGATGGTCACGTCTACTTTGGCTTTCAGGCCATTGCCAGGAGTACCGTGGAGCCAGCTCGATTTGAGATTCCCTGAGATGGCTTTAGACTTGCTCTTCTCATCGAGATTTAACTCAATTTTAAGTCTATTTGGTTTCACGGTCTCAATCCGCAAATTTTTGCGAAAGGTTCGATTTCCTATGGTAAACAAGGCACTGTAGTTTCCGGTCTCTGAGTCTTCGTTCAGATGTGTTCGGAAGTCGTAAAAACCATTGAGCGAAGCTGTTTGAACCAGTTCTTTTACGGATTGGCCTTGCGGGCTTATCACTTCCATTTTTACTGGATAATCAGCTGGTAGGAGATTACTTGGGTCATCTAAAATGAAGTGTAGATACAACGAATCTCCAGGTCGCCACACACCCCGATCTCCATAAGCAAAACCCTTCACACCATCTTGTACAACTGCGCCACTTACTTGGAATTTAGACAGGGAAAGAGCATTGCCAGGTAACACTTTCAAGTAGCTGATTGACTCACCTTTTTGCGCTGTTACTACAAATGGATTGCCCTTCAAGTCTAGATTGGCAAATCCACGGCTATCTGTCGTTCCACTACATATCTCTTGTTGCTGGAAATCGTACACTTTTACTACTGCTCCCGAAATAGGGTCGGAGCTGGTTAGGGAATTTGCAACAACGAGAATCTTATCATCGTTTCCAGCTTTTACTATCAAGCCAATGTCCGTGGCCATGACCGTAGTTTTCTTACTGGTTTGATACCGATTGTAATAGGCTCCGTGACAAGGGTTCTCTCGCTCGCGCCAATTGTAAGGCACGTTAGCCCAGTAGTCGTCTACGTAATATTCACCATCCGTGATCCACCCGTCTTTGATTTCAGCATCGGTCAAAGTCGATTCTTCGGTACCGCAATCATAAAGTGCATATGCCTTTTTAAACCGAATGTCAACTTCATACAAAGCACCCGGATCGGATTCTACGATATCCGCTATATCCACGAAGTACCGCTGTTTGCTATAAAGCCCAGTAGCCGCTGCAGAACTTAAGTCAATGTGCTTGCGGTAAATGTGCTTTCCTACACGACTGAGCTGATAAGAGCCGCCATAGTCATTAGCCTGGAAGTACTGGAGCACATTGTTGTTGTATATTTTGGTAATGTACACGTCCACCGCCTTTAAGCCAACCGCTTCAAATGGCATAAGGAGATTACTACCAGACATCGGTATGATGTTTTTGTCGCTTATCAGGCTCACATCTGGTTTTTCAACGGCAAACCGAACCACCTTTGAATAATCTTCGCCCATAGCCTTGTTCGCCATATTGCGGATGGTGCCCGATATTTCGACCAGTCTATCCCCAAAAATCACGGCATCGGTATAGACTTTTACTTGGGAACCCGCAATGTCAAACTTGACATCGGAGACATGCTCTATCGATATCAACCCGTTCAAATCCTGCTCAGCAATGGGGTCCGAAAACAGAATGTTTAGTTCTTGCAAATTGGTGGAGGTACCTATGTGCAAGACCTTGAAGTCGCTAATGGAAGGGATTTGAGCAGCGTACTCGCCTTGAAGCTCTCCGCCATCAAAATCCCATTCAAATACCACTTCAGAAGCAGATTCCATTCGCTCGACACCAGTCACCTTTAACGTAAACTCACGGCTCCCGGCTTGGATAGGAGAGACGGCTAGTGTTTCGCCATTTTGGCTTGCCGAAAGTCCTTTTTTGACATCTTCAGGCTCGATGCCATCGGCAAATAGAATGCGGGCTTTTAAATTGACTTGGCTTAAATCGCCGTCGCTAACGGGCTCTATACCTTCCACGTAAAAGTCCAGGTCTTGTCGGATAACGGAAAACTCAAACTGGACTTCAACAAACTCTGTTTCCACATCGTCTAGCAATCGATCGAGATGCAATGTGGCCACATAACTTTGTCCCGATTTCATGGGATTCGTTCTCACAAACTCAAGCGTAGATGCATCACGCAGAAAGAGCTTACCATCAATATTCGGTGAAAACTCCAAAATGTTTTCTGCCAGTTCCTGTCCAACGGCCACCGTTCCTTGATAAGGGTTAGCCAGCTTGATTAGAATGGGGTCGTTTTTGGAGATGGTTCCCGAGGTAAAAGCGTAGATGTACTTTCCAACTGCGGGGTTGGTCTCAATGGGCTGTTCTGAATTTTGACAGCCCAATAAGGCTCCAAATAGGAGCGCGAGGAGGATACGGTGGATCATTTTGGGTCAAGTTTTCCTTTGGTTAGACTCTTCTCATCAAAGCCTAATGTTAAAACAAAACAATTAGTTTTCTTATTTCGCAGCGGGTCGGAATTTTTGAAATTTTGTGAAGTTTCAAGCAATTAGAACTACAACATTACCCGACTTTCTTTAAGTCTGCCGCTTCAGCTTCGCCCGAAAATTCTTAGTTTCAAAGAAAACTAGTTCTATGAGACGAATTTTATTTGCCTATTTATTTCTTATCCATGTGCCTTTCCTTTATTCACAAGAAGTTGAAAGTTGTGATATATGGGATGTGAACTTTGAAGAGCCTATTTTGGACTATTGTACGAGTTTTTTTACGATTAATGATGGCTTAGATTCTGGAGGTGTTTGGCAGATTGGACCACCTCAGAAAGAAACTCTAAACTTTGCCTATAGTGGTGATTTCGTCATTATTACCGATTCGGTCAACCCATACCCAGTCAATGACACATCTTCTTTTACGATTCATCACGTGGTAGACCAATTGAGCTTACCTGGTGGAAACGTCTACGCTTTTGCGTTTCGTGGTGCTTACTTTGCCCAGCTTGATGACGGAGATGAGTGTAAAATGGAGTACTCGATAAATCAAGGAGAAAGTTGGTATGATCTAATTAATGCAGATGACTTACAGAGCGAGTACTACATCACATGGCATTCTGAAATACCTGATTTTTCAGTACACACCGCTGGTTGGGAACTCTTTGATCTGGAATGGAGCATTTTTTTAAAGTATGAAGAAAGTGGCCAGGAGATAATGACAGGTGATACGATCCAGATTAGGTTTTCCTTGATTTCTGTTTCCATTCCAGGAAACGCAGAAGGAATCATGTTTGACAGTTTTACTATGGAGCAGTATGCGGAGAGCGTTTTTAACACAAACTTCCGCGCCTTTGATTCTACTGTTCAGCCAAACCCTACAAAGAACTCAACCGAAATTTTATTCTCAAACCCAAACTCGCTCGAGACAACTGTTTCTATTTTCAATCAAATGGGGCGGGAAGTACAAACAAGCCAAACCATTGATAATAGAATTGCTATTGATTTGAAGTTTCTCCAAGCTGGAATTTACACTTACCGCCTTCTGCAGGAAGATGAACAAAGGATAAGTCGAGGGAAGATTGTGAAAGTGGAGTAAAACTCTTCGAATTGAAACCAACTCTACTCCGAATACCAAAATGGAATCAGAGCAAATTCTTGAAAAGAAATGCTGTCTTGTGACACAATAACCGCCTTTTCAATGGTTAGCGTATTCTGGCCAATTTTGAAGTTTTCTGCGGGAACGTATGATAACAGCCCTCTTTGTTTTTTAGCTGGGTGCTCGTAGAAAAAGTAATCTAAGTTGGCGTAGAGCGAATCATTAAAAGAAATGCGGTAAATCGACTTTCGGCATTCCATCAAGGCTTCAATGTCTTCACCTTCAAACTTTTCGCTAGTAAAGTGCAACCCTGTTTTACTCGGGACAAATCGATAGGCAAAATTGACACCATCGGCTTTTAAAGGTGTGTAGTCAGGGCAAGTTTTACGTATAGCCATATTATCGGCGGGGTCGTAGCGCAAAAACAGCGGCAAAAAATCTTGGTTGACAAAGGCAGAAGGAATCGAAGCACGCGCGATGTATTCGTCACTTGGACGCTGATCGTCATACACATTTGTCCACAGTAGGTATGGCGACTCATTATCGGTAGCGTATTGGTATTGATCGTAATCAAAAATGGCTATGGTTAGCACAAAGCCAAGGCCTATGGCGTAAATCAATCTAATACGTCTTTTCGAAAACTTGCTAATGAGATGGTAATAAATGCTCTGACTTAAAAAAGCCAGAGTCACGTAGTAAAATGTACGGTAAAAGGGGTAATAGATTTTTGAGAACCACTTGAGCCTTTTGAAGAATCCGAGTGTGAAATAATCGATAAGGTAGATAAGTCCGAAGATCAAGTAGACGATGACAACGAACATGAAAATGGCCGAGATAGTGCTGCCCAGCCACCCGGGAGAAGCCTCTGCGATCGTTTTAACCAGTAGGCCAGAAAGACCAATCGACCCTAGGTACATCCCAAACGAAATAAGCACCGAAAGCACCAGAAAAGCAAAGGCGAAAATGACGCTGCAGATCTCATCCAATTTGAACACGAGTTGGTCGAGACTTACTACAGATTCTTTCAACTTCTTGGTGAAAAAAGGTGAATAATTGAAGGTGTCGAAATCTACTTTTGACTGAACGGACTTCAAACCAATTGTGCCTATCCAAAACCCGCGTAGCAAAAGGTGGGAAACCATGAAAAACGCCAAGGCTTTCAACGCACTAAACAAGAGATTGGCGAAAATGAAAACAAATGAGAAGAAGCTCGCTCCAACATTGTACTTGTAGGTGAGTTCAGCTATGACACCTTCAAAGGCAATGATTCCCTGGAAGAGCAGAAATATGGTAAACGCCGAAACGAGTAATTCGAGCTGCCAGCTTTCGCGCTCGAGCTTTTGTAGCCACTTCGCAGGGTGTGAATCTTTCGGTTTGGTCATTCTAGATGGTTGAGCATCTAAAATAGTAGAATGGATCAAAACCACATATAGATACGAGATGAATTGACTTGTTTGCCGCTCGGCTTAATCCCAAAGCCGTCCGAAATTATACTCGATGGAAACGATTGATTTTTGGAGCGATGAAAGGATTTCTACTCTTTTAATTTCTGCTTGGATATAGCCAATTTCCCGTGCGTTTACCAAAAACAAGGAACTCTCGCCGGCATTAAAAAGCGCTCGTTCACCTTCTAAAAGGGAGAAATAATCTGCCACGGTTTGAGTGTATATATTCAGTTGTTGTCGCGCCGTGTTGTACGTGTTTAAGGCGTTGCTAGATAGGTATTTAATCTCAGCTTGCTTAAGTTGGATCTCAAGGTCCATTTCGTTAAGATTAAGCTTGGTTAGTTGTAGTTCACCGCGCTCTTTGCGAAGCAAAAGTGGCATTTTAAATTCGAGACCTACGGTGTAATTGTTTGGGCTATATCCATCGAAGAAGTCCTGGTCGCTGGATGGCTGTATCAAAGGCTGATATTTTAGGTTCAGGTCGGGCTTGAGCTGCTCTGCTTTCCAGCGACACTCAATATCTTTTTGTTCTCTTTTCGATTGTAAGGCAAGGAGTTCAGGGTGATTAGCAACCATGCTGTCCAGCGTCATCATTTCTATTTCAGAATCGATTCCTGGGAGCTCAGATTGCGCAGAATAGGGGATAGTGGAGTTTTCCATCTCCAGCGGAATGGTTCCTTCGGCCCAAAGGAAAACTTCGAGTTTCTGTTTGGCATTTAAGTAATCGAGCTCGGCTTGCTGGTAGCTCACCACACGGCTTTGCCACTGGATACCCGCTTCGAGTGTGTCTATTGCAGGCCGGTCGCCCGCTTCAAAACTCTCGATCACGCCATCAAGTCGTTCGCGAGCCGCATCTTGCGCATCGCGATATACATCTAGGGCATTGAAGGCCTTAAACCAATCCCAATATGCCAACGCAGCATCGTACATGAGCTTATTCAGCGTTTTTCGTCTTTCCTGCTCTGCAATCTCCACAAATACCTGCGCCTGCCTAAGAGCCGCTCGGCGCTCATCAATAAAAAGTCCCTTTCCAACGGGAACTGAGATACCACCGTACCAAAGCCCAGCTGCCGAAGTGACGTTTTCTGGGTTTAGGTATACACCATCGTTTTGTGTGTAGCCCACGTCAAATTCCACCCCAAACCACGTCGGTATTTTCAGACCAGACGAGAACAAATCGTAGTATTCTGTTCCTTTAAATTCCTTGTTCTTGTAGTTGCCGTAGAGCACTGGGTCAAACCCTCCACGAGAACTTCTCAAATTAGCTTCTCCGGCTTCGGTCATAAGGCCCGCTTGCATGGCCACAGGGTGGTGGTCTTTTACAATTTCTAGGTATCGCTCAAAGTCCAAAACAACATCCAACGTGTCATCCTGAGCCATACCTGTCATGGAGATGAGTATCAATATGGTTGAAAGGTATCTCTTCATATCGCTTACTTCGTTGTGGTAGTTTGAGCCGGAGTGTAGAAGTTGGGAGGGAAACCATTAACCTGTCGCCATAGCTCATACCAAATTGGTACATCGTCGAGCAATACCATGTTTTTGGTTCCTGCACCTACTCTAATGGCGTCGGGCCATTTGTGATCGGTTTCGTCTGGAGCTACGAGCACGCGGTACTTACCATTGGGGCTGATAAACTGATCGATCGCGTAAACCGTTCCACCAAAAGTACCGTAACTCGCATTTGGCCAGCCTGAGAAAACAATCGCTGGCCATCCATCAAACTGCACCCGAACGTGAAGCCCCTCATACATCAATGGTAGGTCTATCGGGTCTACAAACATCTCAACAGCTAGATCGTAGCGCAAGGGCATGATGCTCACAATTTCGTCGCCTTCCTTTACCGTTTGCCCAATACCCGACTTGGTGGTGCGCGATACATAGCCCGATTGCGGCGCTTTGATGTAGTACATATTCGTACGCACTTCGTAGTTCGAATATTGGTTTTCGAGTTTGGTCAAATCGGCTTCTGCGTTGTACATACTCGATAGAGCGGTGTATTTTTCGCTTTGCGCTTTTGAGATCTGATCGAGATACTGATTCTCGATTGAAGAGATCTCAACTCGGGCGCGCTCCACTTCCTGTCGGCTGCTGAGCAGTTTGCTCTCTGCAGATATGAGCTTGGCCTGAGCTTCCTGTAGCTTTAGACGTCTGTTTTCCAGATCAGTTTTCGATTTCAGTCCTTTCTCGTAAAGGGTTTCCATTCGGTCGTACTGAAGCTGAGCTATCTCCTTATTGGTTTTGGCTGCTTCAAGGTCTATGCTGTCGGCAATCACCTTCAATTCAGATTGCTGGATGTATATTTTAGATTGACTCAGCTTGAAATTTGATGTAGCTTGTAAGGCGGCAATTTGCTTGTCGAGCGCACTGACTTTTTCGGCATATGCGCCAACGCTACCTTGCTTCGCATCCCTTTGATTTTTGGTACGAGCCAGTAGTTCTGGATCAAAGTACTCGTCCTTGATCTCGGAAATGTGAAGGATGGTATCGCCCTTCGATACGTAATCACCTTCTTGCACATACCACTTCTCAATCCTACCGGCAATAATGGAAGGGATAGATTGTGGGCGTTGATCGGGCTTCAGCGTAGTTACGAGCCCAGACGACTGGATGTTTTGAGTCCATGGGATAAACATCACGATGAGCAAAATCGCGAAGAATGCCATCGATAAGCGAATGATAACCTGAGTAGATTGTTTCGCTTCAACTTTTTCAAGCGTTTTTATATTTTTTGAAAGCTTTAGCGAACGTATACTTTCCTGTGACGAAATATTCAACATAGCCTTTCTTACTTTTTGTTTGTTTTAGTTAAGTCTTCATGGTTCAATTCGTCCATGTCCAGACTCGTGTCAGCCATTTTAGCCAACTCTGGGGTTCCATCTGTGGTGATTACTGTGCAAAGCCGTCCATGCTCTGTAAGGAAATCGAGAATGGCGTCTTTCTCCTTGCTGCTTACACCAACGAAATTTCCTTCCACCACCAGTATTCTTGGGCGGTGAACAATGCTTCTGGCCAGCATGATCTTCTTTTTGAGCTCCAGCGAAAGTCCTGGGCCCTGTGGGAGAATCATCGTTTCTATTCCATCTTCTAGCTCGTTGATTTCGGTCTCTAAATTGAGTGCGTTGACAAGTTCACCCACATTGTCACGGGTGGCATGTGGCCTGCCCAAGGTAATGTTGTCGAGAATACTCCCCGAGAACATAGAATCTACATCAGAGAAGTAACCCATCAGTTCATTTTCTTCTGCCCGTCCAAAGTGATTCAGATTCTTGTTGTCGATTGAAATTCTCTTGCGATAAGTCGAATCCAGACCTACGAAACTTCTCAAGAGCGCTTTCTTTTTGTTTCTGTCACTTCCTTTGATTAAGACAATCTTTCCACTCGACACTTCCTGATCGAAAATCCGCAAGGTTTTAACATGAGTAGTCTTGTCGATCTGATTGAGTGACATGACCAGGTCACCGTCTTCATCTTCGAGCGGCATGTCGGTTACTTTTCCAAGTTTTTCTAGCGAGGTGAGTACATCGTAAATATTCTCAAGACTCTGCATCATTTTCTCCACCGAGTTCATGACCATCAGAATCACGATTTCGGCGGCTACGAACTGACCGATGTTCATCTGTTGCTCCATCACTAAGATACCCCCGATCAATAGTAATCCTGCTGCAATCAGGACTTTAAACCCGACCATCATGCTAAACTGAATTACCAGTATTTTGAAGTGTCTTTCGCGGTGTTTGATGTATTGACTCACTTCTTTTTCCGTTTTCTGGACGGGAAGGAGTGACTGGCTCGCTTGCTTAAATGTTTGGTGAACCCGCGCTATTTCCTGGAGCCAATGGGCCACGGCATACTTCTGGTCCGACTCTTTGATGCTCGTATCAAGTCCGCGCTTACCTGTGAGCTTCACCATAATATAGACTACCATCAGCAAGGCTACCCCAAAAGCCATAAAAAATGGGTGATAAAAGCTCAATAGGATAAGTCCAAAAATTATTTGAAGAGCGGATGACGAAAAGTCGATCAGAATCTTTGGAAGCCCTTTCTGAACCGACACCGTGTCAAAAAAGCGGTTGATGAGCTCGGGAGGGTACTTTTTAGACAATGACTTCATGGTCATCTTCGGAATTCGAATCGCAAATTCGAAAGCGGCACGGGCAAAGATCTTCTGCTGAATGTTCTCGGTAATCTTCATTTGAAGAATTTGCAGAATTCCCGTAACGGCGATACCAAAAACGACGAAGGTGACCAAGACCACCCACGATGTAGAGATGCTACCACCCTGGATCAAGTTGATGATGGCTTGAATACCTAAGGGGAGCGATAGATTGAGCAGTCCGTTGAAAATGGCATAGGCGTATATATTTCTGATCTCTTTCAGGTCGGGTTTGAAAAGTCGAAACAGCCTTTGAATGGGAAGTATTTTAGATTGTGCTTGCACGAATTGTTCGGTTTGTTGTGAAGGATGTATAATTATGCTTCAATGGCTTTGAAGACGAGCTCTCGGTAAAAACAAGTCACCGAATCTGTTCCCGGGATCACGTTAGTCAATCGCGGAAGGTGATCGGCAAAGAAGCGTTGGTGGTGAGCGCCTTCTATCATGGTCGAAACGAGCATATGCGGATAGAGATAATTGGGGTTTATTTCTTTAATAATTTCGCTGACGCGAGCTACTACTGACTTATAAGTCAAAAACACCCCATCTTTGTTTTCTTGATCCACGTTTTTTGTTTGATAAGCCTTTGTGAATTCATGGTTGACAATACGTTGAAGCTCCGTTTCGTTGATGTGCTCAAAGCTGCCATCAGCCCCGTGAATAGTGGTTAAAAGTTCTATTGATCGCTTTAATCTCTCTTCTGGACTTTCCACATTGGCAATAGCAAACACAATTTTATACTCAATCCACGACCAATACCAAGAAGCCAAATAGAGTAGGAGCTTGTGTTTGCTTTCAAAGTAACGATACACCGAAGCCTCTGTCGTTCCAATTTTTTGGGCTAATTTCCTGAAAGTAAAGGCTTCAAATCCGAGCTCATCCATCAGTGAGATACTCCCTGTAACGATTGACTTTCCTAAATCGCTCGACTCCGGATCCTTAACGTACGTACTCTCGTTGGGGCGTAAATTGATATGTGAAAGAAAATTATCCATAATCGTAATTAATAAGTGCAAAAATAATAGTAATACTATCCATGTCCTATAAAATACTCTTATGTGGACTTTGAGATTCTCTATATGACCGAAATGCGAGTGTCTATTGGCATTGTTTAGTTCAGATATCTGCTCTTAGATTGGAATTCCTTTCATTTGTCATTTAAATCTATCCAACATGAAAAGGTGCCTACTCATTTTCTTCTTCGCGTTCATTTCGACGGTTGCATTTAGCCAAGACATAAACGCCGATAGTTCGTACGTCTCGTTTGAAGTATCGAATCTCGGTATCAACACTGTAGATGGAACCATTACTGGGATGAATGGAGAAGTGAATTTTAACGAATCAAACCTTCAAGCTTCTCGTTTCGATGTATGCATAGACCCAGCAACGATTAAAACGGGAATCAAGGCAAGGGATAGCCATCTTCGTACAGACGCCTATTTGGGCGCAGAAGCCTTTCCGAAAATCTGCTTTACCTCTTCATCCGTGAGCAAGTTAGATAAGGGGTACATCGCCAAGGGAAAACTGAAAATTAGGGACGTAGAGCAAGAGATTGAAATCCATTTCAGCTATGAGTCCAATTGGTTTGTTGGGCAGATCGTTCTCGATAGGTTTGAATATGGAGTAGGGGGCAAAGGTGGATTTCAGGTGGGACGTGAGATCGAAGTGAGAATCTACTGTTTTGTGAATTAATAGCTAAACAAGTTTTAGCATGTGTTGTTAGAGAAACATGGGATGGTTCAGTAAAAAGTCACCAAAGGAGAAACTTCAAAAGAAGTATGAAAAGCTCTTGAAGGAGTCTTTCGAACTTTCAACTACAAATCGGGCTGCTAGCGATAGAAAGCGAAGTGAAGCCGAAGATGTTTTGAAAGAAATAGAAGGGTTAGACTAAGTCCTCTTGCAGGTAAAAGTACTTCTTGTCCTTATCGGAGATGGTGATTCGAGTAGCTTTCACGCCAGCTTTTCGGCAAACTCATTATCTTGGTTTTTTCTAAAAAAGCCTTAATGCGATATTGCTTGCTACTCTGCGTTATCTGTTTTTCCTTGACAGGAAAAGCCCAGCAGATTATTCCTTCTGACTCTACAGCTACTATCCCCTTCAAAGTGAGCGGAATAACCAATTCTGTTGAAGAGTCAAATATAGCCACCGAGTCAATTGCCACAAGTCTAAAATCGTCGAGAAGCTCATATCAGCTCATCAACGAGTTTTATGAAGTCAATGATGGATATGCTCCACTGCGCTCCGATACGAGCACTACACAGCTCCAAGAATACAATCTTTGGGCGCTCACCGACTTGAAAGTGAAGTGGGATAAGTACGAGCGCGATGTAGATTCCGAACGAAAGGAAATGAACAGTCTGGTAGAAGATTACCAAGAAGGCTATACCAAGCTGAGTTTGCTCTATCAAAAATGGGAAGTAACTCAAGCGTCGGAAATGGAGAATGCCCCTTCGACTATCAGCGAACAGATAGATACACTCAAAGCGGATATAGATGCTCAGCGAGCTTGGATTGAAGATAGTCTCGCAATCACATTGGTGCGATACAAGGAGATCACCGCTGCTCACAAAGACGTGGTATACATGGTGGATCAAATCGAAGCGATTTCATCGAGCAAGCGGTTGAATGTGTTTTCGAAAGATGCTAGGCCACTTTTTGATGACTTAGGACTTGATCATGGGTACCCAAATTTTTTGGAACAGTTGTGGTCGAGTGCTGCGGTTGTCTATGCTGATGTCAAGGACTTTGCGAAAAATCGATCGAGAGAGATCGAATGGCATATTGTTCTATGCATCCTGTTTCTGGCGTCTTTTCTGTATTTCCAAAGGTCCTTCAATAAAAATCGTCCCGAGAACTTACCCATAGATGATCTGGTATTTCAGTTGATCAATAGACCCATTGCCTTAGCTATCACCCTGGGTGTTTTCATATCATTTTGGTATTACAGTTCGCCACCACCGCTCATTCTTCAACTATTATTTTTGTCCATTCTCCTCCCAATTTTGTACTTGGCAAGGGTATTGACTCCCAAACGATTTTGGTACGCTGTACTCTTTATGTCCAGTGCTTATTTAGTTGATATTTTGGGTGAAATGATGCCAGCATATCCTTTCACCCAGCGCATCCTGATTTTCATTCTGTCTATAGGTACCACTGTATTTGGAGCCATCTTGTTGTTTCAATGGAAGGGCATTGGTAGGGAATCGACGCTTAAGAAATGGGCATTTCGAATGGTCATAGTCTACACCATTTTTTCCATACTT
Source organism: Bacteroidia bacterium (assembly GCA_030427905.1). Classification (GTDB taxonomy): domain Bacteria; phylum Bacteroidota; class Bacteroidia; order Flavobacteriales_D; family Cryomorphaceae; genus CBDDKU01. The sequence goes on along the minus strand of JAUICL010000002.1, from coordinate 694,632 downwards.
TCGGTTTATGCCAATTTAGTGGGATCGCTTTCTCTGGCGCGCATCCTTACGCGTACTGTGATCATTAATGGGGCTGTTGGAATGGTGCTGGTCTTAAGCTATCAAATCTTCAAAAGCCTGATGCGAACTTTTATAGCAAGTACGATAGGTCAAAAGCTAAACCTAATAAGGCAGAACGGGCTAGAAATAGCCAAGAAAGCTGTTACCTATCTCAAGCTGTTCTTCATCTATGTATACGCCAAGAGCTTCTTGTCAAATCTGTATATCACCGATTACGTCCAAGAGCTTTGGGGTGACTTTACTTCTTTAGGAAGGAAGTTTGGCGATGCGTACTTGAGCATTGGACAAGTCGTCGATTTTATCTTGATCATTTTTGTGTTCACCATTATTGCCGGTGTATTCAGGGCGCTCATTGAAGTAGAGATCCTGCCGAGAACAAAGGTGAAAAAGGGAATTCCCATGGCGGCCGGAATGCTAACCCGATACACTATTCTGGTGCTCGGATTTTTGATGGCTGTGGCGGCAGCAGGCATTTCGCTCGATAAGGTTGGGTTGATCATCGGAGCCTTGGGTGTGGGTATTGGATTTGGACTACAGAAAGTGGTCGGAAACTTTGTCTCGGGATTGATACTCGTCTTGGAACGGCCAGTTCGGGTGGGAGATGTGGTAACAGCGAGCAACACAGAAGGTACAATTACCGAAATCGGTCTCAGGGCTTCCAAAATAAGGGATTGGGATGGTGCCGAAGTGATTATTCCCAACGAAGATCTGATCACTCTCAAGGTTACCAACTGGACTTTTTCGGATGCCGATCGCCGTCGAGAGTTGTTTATTCGCACGGCTCCCGATGCCGACCCAAATCAAGTCATAGCCTTGTGTAAGGAAGTCATTTTGGATCATGAAAATGTAATCAAATACATCAATCCGATGGTTTTGTTCTTGGGCTTCAAGGATTTTTACCTGGAGTTTAGAGTCCTATTCTGGGTGAGCGAAAACATGCTGCAGACTACTAGTGAAGTGAATATCGGCATTTGGGAAATCCTTCATAAAAATGGTATTCAAACTCCTGTTCCCAAACAAGAATGGCTTGAGACAAAAAGTGGAGAGCCAACAGAAACGAAGGACGAGAACAGTACTACCTTGACTGAAGGAGAAGCCAATGAATAGGCTATATTGCAATTAGAAAAATTGATTCAACCACCATGGAGAAGCCAGAGCCAAAAGTTGACGATAAACAAACCACCGAACGTCGAATAGGTGGATACCTTCATCGCGTAGTGCCTATTGCCGACAAGTCGGGTGAAATTATCAGCTATGCACTTAAGCCGCTCATGGTGGAGTTTAAGGTAAGAGATGTCATTCAGGTTATGATCGGATCGGCTCTAATGGCCACACCGGTTTCGATGTCAGAAGAAGCCTGGAATCTCGCCCGAGATCTGCCCAAAGCCAATATGATCGCCATTACAACCGTTTCCTTGCTTTTAGTTGCGGCCTTTGTGTTTTACAACTTTTATCGGCATTCATTTAAAGGGCACTTGTTCGATTTCGTCAAGCGTGTACTCGGGACCTATTTGCTCACATTCATTGTTGTAGCTGCTATTCTGACCGTTCTGCAGAAATGTCCCTGGGAAGAAAATCTGGAGCTTGCTTTTCGGCGAATTGTGATCGTGGCATTTCCTGCAGTAATGGGTGGTACACTGAGTGATATGGTGAAGTAGATTCCTTTTTTTAATAAAAAACGAGAATCCAGAAACAACCCTGGAGAATGTTTCAGTCTAATAATTACAAGGCAAAGTCTGAGACTCCAGATATTTTAAACCAATTGAAACAGATATGAAGTCCATTCTATTGACTTGTCTATGCCTACAAGTCGCATTATCCAGCTTATGTTCAACTGATTATTCTACGATCGCCACTTCTGTAGATGAAGTTACCATCTATCATTCAGGTGCTTTAGTAAAGCGGTCTAGCAGCGAATATCTAAGCCCGGGCCTCCACGAATTAGTCATTGAAAGTGTTTCTTCAAAGATGATCTTGAATACGTTTAAAGTGAAGAACAGAAACGTAACAGTCTTGAACAAAGTGGTGGTCAGAAAACTAAGCGCTGAAGAAGTCCAAAGGCTTGAAGATTCTCAGTTGGCGCTAACTAAACAATTGGAACTCATAGAAACGAAGTTTAATGAAGCGGGTTTTGTGAGCGATGTAAGAGAGTTGGACCAGATGAACGCTTTTTACTCCAAAAATGTGCTTTCGATCAAGAGAGAACTTCGACAAATTGGCCAGAAACTAGAAGAAGCTTCGAAACTAGAGTCGATAGAGCTGAAGAATAAAGACGCCGCAATTCTACGTCTTGTTATATCCATCGAAGGACGGCTGGAAGGCGAACTAAAATTCCAATACGTGTGTGGTGGAATAGGCTGGAGTCCTTCTTACGAAATAGAAGTAGACGATTTATCGAAGGAGACGTTATCCATAAAATATATGGGCAAGACGATGTCGCAAACAGGCGAAGATTGGAAAAATGTGAAGGTAACCTTGTCATCTGCGTTTCCACTCGATTCGCCGTTGGAATTGCCAAAGTACGATGAGCCCTGGGTGTTAAACGGACGCTCCAATAGATATGACGACTATGATATCGAGTATACTTCAGACACGTTGATATCCCGCCTTGATGGAGTTGATTACCAATTGTTGCGTATTCCCGCAGTACTCGAAAGCCGCTTATTGAATGGAGTCTTTTCGATTAATTCCAACAGCACCGTCTTTACCTTGCCCATCAAAGAGTTTGAGCTGCCCGCAAATTACTTCCACTATGGATTTCCAGGGATAGACCCCGACGTGTACTTAACTGCAGAGATTACGGGATGGGATACCCTCGGCTTTGTGGATGGAGTGGCATCCATCACCTACAATGGAAATGACGTGGGTAGATCTCTACTAAGTTTCAGCGAAGCAAAGGATACACTGATGATACCGATAGGAATTGACAACAGCGTTTACATGACGAAAGCTGAAATTGCCAATGAGAACTATTTTAAAAGTAACTCAAGCGGCAAAAAGAGTAAGACAACGATGGCTTATTCCATTGAATTAAAGAACAATAATTCCTTCCCTGTCAACTTTATACTTTACGATCAGGTGCCTATTAGTCAATCGAAGTTTGCTGAAGTGGAAATTCTAGAAATTTCTAGTGCTCAGTTGATACCCGAAACGGGAGACGTCATTTGGAATATGACCCTGGAACCTGGCATAGCGATTGACAAAAAGTTAATCTTTAGGATTGAGACGGATCAGAACCACATTCGTTCGAGGTCCTACTCTAGGAAGAAGTATAAAGCGATTAGCAGTCCAAGGTTTCTTTAGATGAAAGATGAAATTAGAGGGCATATCAATGACCCGAAAGCGCTTGAAAGTCTGTACAGATCAAGTAAGAAAGAGTTTAAGGATGCCATTTCTGAGTTAAATCAAGAAAGTGATCCGCCTGTGGTGATAAAGGTTTGGTACGAGCGTTTGTTTTATGAAAAGGAGACGGTATCGTCTTCTCAAAGCATGCCGCTCACTACGGTATTGGCACTTTGCATGGCTGCCATCATTTTGGTGAAACTTCCAGATTGGCTGATTATTGATGAAGAAGAGTACTACGCCAGGAATGTTGGGTTTATTGTATTTCCCGTATTGATGGCCTATTTCTTCATCAAGGACAATTTCAAAAATGATGTTCATATTCTAATCGCTGGAGCCATCACGTTGTTCTCAGTTGTTTATTTGAACTGGCTTACAGGTACTTTATATGAAGATACTGTTTCGCTGTCTTGCATCCATATGCCATTTTTGCTTTGGTCATTATTGGGTTTGGCTTTCTCGTCAAATTCACCTCGATCTTCTTCAAAGCGAATAGAGTTCCTCAAGTTTAATGGAGATCTGGTCATAATGACGGCCATCATTTTAATTTGTGGAGTCCTGCTCACGGGGGTGACCTTTCTACTTTTTGGCTTTCTTGATATGCACTCGTTTTTCGAGTTTTATACCAAAAACATTGTGTTTGCGGGGCTTGCGTCGGCACCAATTGTTGCTACGTATGTGGTAGATGGCAATTCACAAATCGTAAGCAAAGTGTCGCCAATAATTGCCAAGATTTTCACGCCATTGGTGTCGTTTACCTTGTTTTGCTATCTCATCGCTGTGGTTATTTCCAATGCTGATCCTTTCCAGGATAGAGACTTCTTACTCGTTTTCAACTTGATATTGATTGGCGTTGTGGCCATTATCTTCTTCACCGTTTCAGAGTCATCAGAAAAGGAGATGAGTCGATTTTCTCTAACCAACTTGATTTTTCTGCTCATTCTTACGGTAGTGGTGAATGGCATTGCGCTTACCGCCATCGTCTTCAGGATTAGTGAGTGGGGATTCACCCCAAATAGGTCAGCCGTAATTGGTGGGAATATTTTGATCATGATTCATTTGTTTAAGATTGGGTATAATTTGCTTTTCCGTAAGAATGGTGGAATACATCAAATAGAGGGGAGTATAGCGACATATCTCCCTGTTTACACCGTTTGGTCGGTAGTTGTCATATTCGTTTTCCCATTAATTTTCAACTCTTTTTAGGCAAATTCAGACTTTGCTATGCATGATAAACAGATAATCCCCGTTTTTAAGTTTGAAGTTTTAACTTCGACTTAAACAGATTATCTATGAGAGACGTCTACATCAATGCCACAGGAGTGTTTCTGCCCAATCAGCCAGTTTCTAATGAAGAGATGGAGCTTTTCTTGGGAAAAATAAACGGTGAACAGAGTAGAGCCAAGGGAAGAGTTCTAGATCAGAACGGAATCAAAACACGGTATTACGCCATTGACAAGAATCAAGAAACAACCCATTCCAATGCAGAATTAGCTGTGGCAGCTATCCACGATGCACTTGGTAAAACGTCTTTGACGGCAAACGATATCGATGTGCTCGCTACAGGTACCACTCAGGGCGATCTGCCAGTACCCGGATTCGGAAGTAATGTGCACGGATTGCTCGGTGGAAAAGCATTAGAAGTCAACAGTTTCCAAAGCGTTTGTTCGAGTGGAGTGATGGCGCTAAAAGCCGCTTCAAATCAGCTGAGATTGACTGGTGATAAATCGGCAGTTTGCGTTGGTAGCGAGCTATCTAGCAGGCTTTTCAAGGCATCCAGATTTGAAGCCCAGGGTATGGCGCAAATTCCCTTCGATACCGAATTTCTAAGGTGGATGCTCTCTGATGGAGCTGGCGCAATGGTCCTTCAAGACAAGCCAAACGAGAAAGGCGTCTCACTCAAAGTAGATTGGATAGACATAAAGTCTCACGCGCATCTGAATCCGCTTTGTATGTATGTTGGGGCTAACGGTGATTCGCCTTATACCAGCTGGCTCGACTATCCGAGCTATGAAGACGCTTCAAAAGCTGGAGCGATCAATTTGAAGCAAAACATCCGATTGCTGAACGATGTGGTCAAAGTAGGCGTTTCGCACTACTTCGATTTAATTGATCAAGGCAAAGTCCAAGTCGAAGCAGTTGACTGGTTGCTCTGTCATTACTCTTCCGAATACTTTAAAGAACCCATTAAGAACTTGATGAAAAAGGGTGGTGGGTTCATCCCTGAAGGAAAGTGGTTCTCGAATCTCACCACAAAAGGGAACACAGGCGCAGCATCAATCTATATTATGATCGATGAGCTGCTTTACTCAGGAAAGCTTAAGAATGGCGATCGAATTCTTTGCATGGTGCCGGAGAGCGGACAGTTTATTTCTTCCTTTTTCCAACTAACGGTTGTCGAAAATGGTGTGGAAGAAGAGCGCAAAATAGAACCGAGAGAAATATCAGCACCTTCCTTGGTCGTAGATGAAACGGAAGTTTCTGAATGGCTCGTCCGAAATCTTTCAAAAGTCTGGGTAGATTTTGAGCAGCGAATGAATCAAGTCGACATCATGTCGAAGATGTATCGGGGTAAATTGACCGTGGAGATGTACATGTTGCTCTTAAGAGACTTGAGACAGCAAGTCATTGATGGCTCCCAATGGATTACTCGAGCAGCTTCAAATATTGATATTGAACTCTTTGAGCTGAGATCTGCTTTTATCAGACATGCGGCCACCGAGCATAAAGATTATCAGCTTTTGGAAAAAAACTATTTGGCCATGGGCGGTACCAGAGCAGAGATAGAATCTGGACAGAAAAACATTGGGTCTGTGGCCTTGAGCTCATTTATGTTCCATCAAGCGGGCCAACGAAATCCGATAGATCTTTTAGGAGCCATGTACATCATAGAAGGCATTGGTAAAAGGCTAGCAGGATATTGGGGCGAGACAATCCAAAAGCAATTGAATTTGAAAAATGATCAGGTTTCATTCTTCACCTACCACGGGGTAGCTGATGAAAACCATTTTCACAGACTTGAGGAAGCCTTAAATCACCCCATGATGTCGATGGAAGTGGCACAAGCCATATTAAAAACGGCGAAAACTACAGCCACGCTCTACCTTTTGCAATTAGATGAACTTGGAAATTACTAAGAAGTGAAACAAGAAGAATTTAATATCGACAACCACGACACGAGAGATCCCAATCCATGGCTGGCCATGTATTTAGATTCGAGTGTACCAATAAACCAAGCCACCAAGCAGGCCTTGATGCGCGACAATGATAGTCGATCTGCCAGGTATCTCTTGCCTCTGATCGCTGTTTGGTCGAAGCTTACCATGTTTTTTATTCACATCTTCAAGTACTTTTTCCCGAAGCTGTTTAATTCTTCGAAGCTTCTCCACAATATTCTAGCTTGGGGCTTGAAGAATTTCGTCAGCCCTGATGCCAATCTGCTCATCTTTCGTCATTTTCACGCCGGAAGTGAAATACTAGAGTTTATCGCCAAGAATGTAGATGGAGTAGAAGTAACGACAAGTCCATTGAAACCAAAGAATTTCAATGACGTGAAAGACGACTTGTTTCTCAAGCACGATTTGAACCTTTACAATTTTGTGATTAGGCTTAATGGTGAGTTGAAGCAAAAAGGGATAAGCATCCAGAAACAGCCAAATCTTGATTTGAGCATGATTTCTGAAGACCAATTCGATCACATTCAATTCCCAAACAAGTGGACTAACATCTTGGACTTACGATCTGCGATAGAATTATTCACCCCGTTCTATCAACTCTTCCTGACTGCCAACGATTTTGTACGAGCTTCGAACAGCCTTCAGCTCGACGAGACTATTGGTATTTATGCTGTTAGCATACTCGGTATTCCCGGACACCTTGGGCTGGTCAACAATAAGCACCCCATGGTACCAGCATCAACGTACACCGCAGCATACCGACTTGTGCTTCATGGGCTTGCAACAGAGACCCTACACGAGATTTTGGTGTCAATGAAAAAGGGAGAAAAAATTCTTTAATCATTCGTATCTTAGGGGAAACCATTTACGATGAAAAGACTAAGCCTTTCTCTATTCTTAGGAGCGCTTCCTTTTGCCTTGTTTTCTCAAGAAGCGCCAATTCTAGTCCCTGACCCCAATTCAAATACTTTAAAGAGATCCTTAAAACAAGAAGCATCAGAAGCCAAGGACGGCGATCTGGAAGTTTTCTGGTACGAAGACTTTAGCAACGGTTTTGATGGGATGGGCGAAAATGGAGCTTGGACGGTCGATGGCCCACAAGGCGATCTCTGGTTTCAAACATTTCCGGTAGATGCAGAAAACGGATATAACCCAGATGCAGCACTAGATATTGAACCCTATGGAGATAAAATCCCCAACTTTTTTGGATCGAGAGATGCTGTAAACTCGCCTACCCGAGATAATGGAGTGATGATGATGGATACAGATAGGTGGAACTCAACTTCTACGGAAACTAATCCAAATGGGGAGTTGACAGAGAATCCAGTTGAATCCTATTTGATTTCACCTTCAATGGATTTAACTGGCCACGAGTACTCAGAATTTCGCTTTTTTCAATATCTCCGGATGTGTTGCAGCCAATTTATTGTTGCAGTCGATATGAGCATTGCTGGGGAGCCTTGGGAAGAATTTATACCGTTTATGGATTTTACGGTAATCAATGGCGGTGCAGATGACTATGATATTGAGACAAGGGCTGTACTATATAATCACTTAATTGGCGAAGATGATCTGACGGATGTCAGGTTCAGGTTTCGTTGGAATGGGGTGCAAAGTCACTACTTCTGGATGCTGGATGATATAAAAGTTCAAGCAATTCCAGAGTATGAGCTTATAGCCGGTGAGACATATTATCAAGATTACTCCGATTTTATCCAACCGTTCGAGACATTTCAAATTTCTGCTGCAGAATACATAAGACGCTTTGAATACTCTGAAATACCTGCACTTTTTGACTCGCCTTTGCACTTGTCTATGGATGTCTTAAGTGAAGGCCATTTAACTCAAACTGGTGTACAATTAGAAGCTATTATTACGAATCCGTTGGGAGAAGAGTCTCCAGCTTATTATTCCAATCCAGAAGTGATGGAATACGGTGAAATTGAGACTTTGAGAATAGATCCAATAGAAACAAATACGGATTTCTTCGATGAAATTGGGATTTATACGATCTCATATCGCGTGATACAAGATGAAGACGAACCTTTTGATGAGAACAATATTGGTGAAGAACGAGTATTTAGAATCACTGGTCCCGACCAGGCATATACTTTTGCTAACACGGGTACTAGCTATGACGGAGCCTATGTTACACTTCCAAATGATGTTATTTGGTCCATTCCATTTGTCTTTCCAGAAACTGGAACAGATCATTACCTAACACATATAGAAACGGATTTCCTTTTTTCGGAAGATCTTGCGGAAACGGAAATTGGAACCACAGTCTATTTCAATGTTCGGTTAGGATCCGTATTAGAAGAAGATCCAGATATCCCTGAGGAGTACACGTATGTACTCTTCGATTCAGAAAACCCTTTGACGTATGCCGCTTCAGAATTGGCCTATGTGATTCAGGAAGAAGACTTGTGGGATCCAACATCTGAAGTGCCAGCTTATCCATATAATGTTTCCTTTCAACTTCCCGAGCCAGTATTGATCGAGCCAGGGCTTGTTTATGCTGCTGAAGTAAGGATACCATCAAGTGGTGGAGATGTGTTTCTACCCATTTCAAATGATGGGCAAAAAGGTGAAAAGTATTCCGGTACGCTCTACGAAGAAGCAGATGAAGCGTGGTTCTTCCTTGGGATTAATTCTCTTCCACTGAGATTTAAAATTGACGGGACTGTGAGCACTATTGACACTTTTGATAGTTCTATCCAACTATCTCAAAACTTTCCAAACCCATTCTCAGAATTTACCCAGATCAAATTCTCCTTAACAGAAAGTGGTCCTACTCAATTGGAAGTAGTTGATGCAAATGGAAAGTTGGTGTATATGGACGATCTCGGAAATCTCCCAGCTGATATTGAAAACACCATTGAATTTTCGGCAAAAGGCCTGGCGCCTGGGGTTTATACCTATTCCATTAGGTCAAAGAATGGCCATGTGTCAGAAAAAATGGTGATTGAGTAAGCTTATTTTTTTCGCCAATTGGATAGCTGCATTCGTCCAAAACCGATGCTTTGGCAAAGAGAAAATCCTAAATTCGCAACCGAACAGAAAACTTAGTTGAGATGGGGAAATTATTAGCCATTTTGGTTCTTTTTATCGGTGTTTTAAACACTTGTTTGGCCCAAGAACCAATAACCGACGGCCCTAAGAAGAACACTTACGTTCATAACAAGATGAAACTCGCAAACCGTGATATTCTCAGGATTGTTAGTGAAAATGAACAGGCTTATGAGCTAGTCAAAAAGGGCCAGACATTACAGGGAATAGCCCTTGTTCCAGCCTTGGTTGGTGGAGGAGCCATGGGGTGGGGGCTTGCCGAAGCATTTACTACCAGCGATCCATCCTGGGGGCTCTTAGGAGCAGGGATTGGATTGATCACAGTCGCCATCGTTTTAGAAAACGAAGGCCATGATAAGATTCGAGCCGGTGTTGATCTTTACAACGAAGGGCTAGAAGCGAAGGCCATGAGTCAGAAGCCAAAGTTTGATTTGGCCTTCACAGGCACAGGCTTGGGACTTCGAATGACATTCTAAGACTATTTTAAGAACTCTAGGCTTATTTTCAGAATTCTTGTGAATTTCCGTGGCAATGGAGATTAATTGGGTGCGTTTCTTCAGAAACCTAACCCAATAAACATGATGAAAAACCTAAAAACGAGTATCTTTTTTAAGGTCGGGATTATCATTTTTCTCGTCCTTATTTTATTGATTCCTACATCGATGGTCCGCGGACTGATTATGGAAAGGGAATCGACTCAAAAATCGGCGATCGCTGAAGTAAGCGAAGGCTGGGGGCAAGCCCAAACCATAGCCGGGCCCGTCGTAACCGTGCCTTACGACCGATACGTCAAAAAATACGACAAAGAAAACGAGACCCACGAAGTGGTGAAAGTGAGAGAGTACGCTCATTTTTTGCCGCGCGAGCTGAATATTAACGGCGAAGTAAATCCCGATAGGCTCACCCGAAGTATTTACGAAGTGGTCGTATACGATTCAAAGATCGAGCTAGACGGTGTTTTCGACAATTTCGACTTCGATGCACTCGATATCGACTCTGGAAATGTTCATTTCGATCAGGCTACGCTCAACATTGGAATCACCGATCTCAAAGGTGTTCAGAGTCAAATCCAGCTAAACTGGGACAAGAACCAAACCTATTTCAACTCGGGTACGCTGAGCAATGATGTCATCACAACTGGAATTAACGCCTCCATTCCGATTGAAGCCGGAGATCAAAGCTCACACCGATTTTCAACGACCATTGATTTAAAAGGAAGCCAGAAACTCTACTTCACACCGGTGGGCCAAACGACTAATGTTAGACTCAATTCGCCCTGGACTACGCCAAGCTTCAATGGGAAATATCTTCCCGACGACCGAAAAATAGATGAAACAGGGTTCAAAGCCTACTGGAATGTACTTCACTTAAACAGGAATTACCCTCAAGCCTGGAAGGGCGGTCACCACCACATCTATGCCAGCAGTTTTGGAACGGATCTCTTGCTACCGGTCGATAACTACCAGCGTTCTTATCGGGTAGCCAAGTATGCCATTCTCTTTATCGCGCTCACCTTCGCGACCTTCTTCTTCGTCGAAATTCTGCGGAAGGTGTTTATCCACCCTATTCAGTATTTGCTTGTTGGGATCGCTCTGGTCATTTTCTACACCTTGCTACTCTCATTTAGCGAGCATATGATGTTTAATCTAGCCTACGTACTTGCAGCCGTTCTTACTTTGGCACTCGTGTCGCTCTATACCACCGCTATACTGAAGTCCAGACAAATCGGCTTGCTCATTTTTGGGATTCTCTTTTTGCTCTACACCTTTATTTTCACCACCATCCAGCTAGAGAGCTATGCCTTGCTCATCGGGTCGATAGGCATGTTTATTATCCTAGCTGTAGTCATGTATTTCTCAAGGAAGATAGACTGGTACGGATTGAAGCTTGGTCATCAATCCGAAGAACCGGAGCCACCGAAGCCCAAGTCAAATTTGGAATTCTCTTAAACCAAAAGGGGGACCGCTAGAGTCCCCCTTTTCTACTTTTATGAAGTAGTTTACTGACTTGCTTTTAAGGATTCCAGTTGGATATCTTCCAATACCGATCTTCTCGTTTTATTGAGATTCAGCACGTCATTCTTATCCATGTTGGAAAGGGTTTTTTCGCTCATTTTTTTGAGATATGGGTTGCGATCTCCTATGGCTTTTAGAGCTGCTAACATCGCTTCAGAAGCCGATTCATTCACTTGGTGAATATCTCTTCCAATCATGTTAATGCGATCAAAATAAAAAGCTTGCGAAAGACAGTTTTTAATCTTTGCAAGCTTCTCTAGTGCGTAGTAGGCTATGGTTTTCAATCCATTGTCCAGTCCTTGCGACCATTCATCAATAAACTGAACGGCGTATGGTGATCGGGACAAGACTTCGTGACCAAAATTTTGAGCCACAATATCCGAATCGATTGACTCGGCTCTGTGAATCAATTCATCGCGGGTGTATGACTCAGCGTCGTCTATTTGGGTAGCAAGCACTTGTGCTTCCACAATTTTCGATTCGTATAGCTCATCAGCTACGGCGGCATCACGGCCTATTTCTTTTGAAAAAGTTTTCAGTTTGGAAAGTGACACGTCTAAGCCCAAATCATCCGATTTGGCCACGCGCATTTTCTTGGTCTCTGTATTCTCATTCTTGAGAGCTTTCACCTGGTCGAGTATTTCTTTTGCAGTCATAATCTTAGGGGTTTAAGAAGAGTAATTAACCAAATTAGCGGATTTGAGATAAAATTGGCCATTTCCTATGTTAACAATCGCGATAAGTTGAAAACTTTCAATTTGACTCGGTGTTGAAAGGCTAGGATTATGTCCATGCCAAATGAATGATTCTACTGCGGATTACCTTAAATTAGACACCCTAATCAAACTAAACTATGGCCTATTTCACAAAAGATTTCAACCAGTTCTTTATCGATCTCGCACCAAACAATAACAAAGCGTGGTTTGACGAAAACCGGTCTCGATACGAAAACGACGTCAAGAAGCCTTTCGATATTTTTCTAACTGATTTGATCGATGCGCTCGCTGAAGAAGATCCCGATCTGAGAGTTGAACCCAAAAAATGCATCTTCCGAATCAATCGAGACATTCGATTCTCAAAGGACAAAACGCCATACAAGATGAATCGATCTGCTGCGATTTCTAAAAACGGTAGAAAAGACGGTGGGTGGCCAGGAATCTACGTGCAACTCGGGCCAGAAGATTTCTTTATCGCAGGTGGGGCGTACAACCCTGACAAAGATCAGCTAGCCAAAATACGTGAAGCGATTGCCAAAGAACCGAAGGGTTTTAAATCGGCTATCTCTGACAAAACTTTTGTGGGTACTTACGGAGAGATCAGAGGCGGGGAGAATAAGCGTCTTCCTTCAAAGGAATTGATGAAGGCAGCCGAAAGCGAGCCATTGATTTTTAAAAAGCAATTCTACTTTCAAGCGAGCTATCCGGCTGACACGATCTACCGAGATGATTTTATTCCCTTTATCGTCGACAAGTTAAAGGCAGCTGAGAAATACCGAGCTTTTCTGAAAAAGGCGCTGGACTAATTGTCCTTTATGCTGTTCCAGGTGTCGTACATGCTTTCTTGAGCAGGTCGGTCTGGTTCTTCTTCAGTAAGTGGATCAACTGGGCGCAAGCTATCGCGGCATTCGCCCGGGAGTGCCTGATAGAGTTGGGTTCCCTTGGTTTTCCAGCCAATCATTTCATCTGAAACGTCTTTTACTTTCTTCCCTGGATTCCCAACGATTAGACTCCGCTTTTCAAACGTAGAGTTGGCAGGAACAAAAGTCAGGGCACCAACTATGCATTCGTCGCCGAGCTCTACGTCGTCCATGACCACAGCATTCATACCAACAAGGCAGTTTTCACCGATAATTCCGCCGTGAATAATGGCACCATGGCCGATGTGCGCTGATTTCTTCAAAACCACTGTCTTACCCGGAAACATGTGGATGGTGCAGTTCTCTTGCACATTGCATCCATCTTCAATTTCAATTCTACCCCAATCGCCGCGAATAGCCGCACCAGGACCGATATAAACATCTTTCCCGATGATTACATTGCCCGTCACTGTCGCATTTGGATGAACAAATGCCGAAGGGTGGACAACGGGGACAAATCCCTTAAACGAAAAGATATTGGCCATTACGCGTTGGGATTCTGAAGAACGACCGCATATCCTTGACCAACACCGATACACATGGTACAGAGCGCATATTTCTTGCCTGTAAGCTGAAGCTCCAAAGCTGCGCTGTACGTGATTCGCGTACCGCTCATTCCAAGTGGATGTCCTAGAGCAATCGCACCGCCATTCGGGTTCACACGTGGATCATCATCAGCCAAACCGAGTTCTCTGGTTACAGCCAAACTCTGTGCAGAAAAGGCTTCGTTAAGTTCAATGACATCCATGTCGTCTAGGGTCAATCCAGCTCGTTCGAGTGCTAGTTTTGAAGCGCCAACGGGTCCAATTCCCATAATTCTCGGCTCCACCCCAACCACAGCGCTGCTCAATATCTCAGCCATTGGCTTTAGATTGTGCTTAGCTACGGCATCTTCTGAAGCCACAAGCACAGCCGCGGCTCCATCGTTTAGCCCAGAAGCGTTTCCAGCGGTTACCGTTCCACCTTCTTTTCGAAAAGACGGTCTTAACTTGGCTAGAATTTCAGGTGTGGTTGTGGGTTTGATGAATTCATCTTCCGCGAATACCAAGTCGTCTTGCTTGCGTCTTGGAATCGAAACAGGACTGATCTCTTTGGCTAAACGACCGTTCTTTCTCGCTTCGGTCGCTTTCATTTGAGAGCGATAAGCAAAGGCGTCTTGATCTTCTCGCGAAATGCTGTACTTGTCAACCAAGTTCTCCGCAGTTTGTCCCATGGCATCAGTTCCGTAGAGCTCTTTCATTTTTGGGTTGATAAAACGCCAACCGAAACTCGTGTCGTACATTTTATTGTCGTTTCCGAAAGGGCTAGCCGACTTGGCAATAGCCCAGGGTCCGCGGGTCATGTTTTCAACTCCGGCTGAGATAAATAGATCGCCTTCACCCGCTTTGATGGATTTCATGGCTAGAGCGATTGCCGACATACCCGAAGCGCAAAGCCGATTGACCGTTTCACCCGGAACGCTGAAAGGAAGGCCAGCGAGTAGGAGAGCCATACGCGCTACGTTTCGGTTGTCTTCTCCAGCCTGATTAGCACAGCCCATGATCACGTCGTTTACTTCCGACCAATCTAGATTCGGATGCTTATCCATCAATGCTTTAATTGGGTGAGCTGCTAAATCATCTGTTCTAACTGCTCCAAGCGTTCCGCGGAAATTTCCAATTGGAGTCCGGGCTCCGTCTATGATAAATGCTTTTTTCATGTCCATGATTTTGGTGTGCGGTAAACCACACCTTGAAAGTCTGCAACGAGCTTTTCGTCCTGATTGCGAACAGTCACACGGTAGTGACCAAGCTTGTTGCTCAATTTTATTTCATCTGCTACGGCGATCAGTGAATCGCCTTTGTGAATCGGCTCGAGATGTTGTATCGCTGTTTGTGTGGAAACGGAAATTTGTCCGTGACCATTGCTAGCAAAGGCTAGAGCGCTATCGGCCAGGCTAAAGGAAATGCCACCGTGGGCAATGTCAAAACCATTGACCATATCGCTACGCACCTTCATTTTGAGCTGCGCGAATCCTGGTTTCACAGCCATCACTTCGATGCCCAGCCATTGGCTGAAAGCATCTTTTTCCATCATTTTACCAACGATCTCTTCGGCCGACATCAACTAGTTTTCTAGAACGTTTTCGGTATAAAAACGCGCGTTTTCTTTTGCCATTTTCTTCAGAAGTACGCTTGGTCTATAGCGGTCTTCACCGTAGAGCTCATGCAACTCTTGAAGGCCTTTCAATACGGTTTGCACTCCCAATTTATCGGCCCATTTCAAAAGACCAGTAGGGTAGTTTACACCTTTGGTCATGGCGAGATCTATGCCGTCGCGGGTTGAAATGTTCAAGTAAAGCGCATCAACGGCTTCGTTGATCAACATCAGCAAAATTCGATTTACGATCTCTTGACCAAGTTTTTCGTCTTTTGTTGGTTCTGGGTTTACAGCTCCTTCAGCGTAATTGTAGTAGCCACGCTTCGTCTTTCTACCCAACCAACCGGCTTCAACCATGCGTTTCTGGGTGAATGATGGCTTGTAGCGCGGGTCGTAGAAAAAGGCTTCAAATACAGATTCGGTTACAGCGTAGTTTACGTCGTTTCCGATGTAGTCCATGAGTTCGAAAGGCCCCATTCTAAACTTTCCAATTTCCTTTACTGCCCAGTCGATAGTAGGTGCATCGGCGATGCCTTCTTCCAAAATTCGAAGCGCTTCTCCATAGAACGGGCGCGCAACTCGGTTTACGATAAACCCAGGTGTATCCTTGGCTGTCACCGTTGTCTTGCCCCAAGAGTCCACTAAATTTCTAGCTTCTACAAGTGTCTCACCACTCGTCTGCACACCAGATACAATTTCAACCAAAGGCATAAGTGGAGCCGGGTTGAAGAAATGGATTCCCAATACGCGATGCGGTTTGCTACATGCGGCGCAAATGCTGGCAATGCTGAGCGAAGATGTGTTGGTCGCTAAAATGGCATCGTCGTCCACGATCACTTCCAAGTGGCTAAACAGTGCTTTTTTAGCTTCGATGTTCTCCACGATGGCTTCAATCACCAATTTGGCGGAACTCAATTCTTCGAGATTGTTGCAATAGCTGATTCGCCCCAGAATGGTATCGGCATCAGCCTGTGAAACTTTCCCTTTTTCAACCAACCGGTTGAATACTTTTTTCAAGGATTCAGAAGAACGCGTAATGGACTCCGTACTGTTGTCAAATATCATGACTTCATGACCCGCTGTCGCAGCAACTTGAGCGATTCCGGTACCCATAGCGCCACTTCCAACAACGCCAACGGGAATTTTATCTTGATTTTGATTCATGCTAATTATTCTCCCTTAAAAACAGGTTTTCTTTTCTCTAAAAAGGCTGCTACACCTTCGTTGTAATCGTATGTGCTTCCAGCCTTGGTCTGCAATTGCTCTTCGAGTGCTAGCTGTGCCGAAAGGTTGTTGACCATAGAGCGGTTTAAAGCCTTCTTGGTGTACGCCAACCCTACGGTAGGCATGTTGGCCAGTTTTGTTGCCGTTTGCTCAATCACGTTTTCAAACTCATCGGCTGGAACGGCTTTGTAAATCATCCCGAGCTCTTCAGCTTCATTGGCTTTTATTTTATCGCCGAGCATCATTAGGGCAGATGCCTTTTGAAAACCGATCAAGCGCGGTAAGAAGAATGTTCCACCACTGTCAGGCACAAGTCCGATCATGCTAAACGCTTGAATGAAACTGGCGTTTTCAGACGCGATCACCACATCACACGCTAGGGCAATATTGGCACCAGCTCCTGCAGCCACACCGTTCACCGCGGCGATCACAGGCTTGTCGAGATTCCTAATCTTTTCGATGATGGGATTGTAATGGTCTCTCACGATACTCGTTAGAAGGGGCCCGTTCGGGTCAGTAACTTCTTTTAGGTCCTGACCGGCACAAAAGGCTTTTCCTTCACCCGAAATCACAACTGCTCTGGTTGATTTGTCTTCCTGGCACTGGTCTAATGCATCTTGCATTTCCATGGCCATTTCCTTGTGAAAACTATTAAATACTTCGGGGCGTTTTAGTTGGATGCGGGCAATCCCGTCTTCTACTTCAAAATTGATGTGTTTCATTGGTTCCCGTTACGGTTGGGATACGAAGTTAGAAATATGGATGCAATTAAAGGCACTTAAAGTAATCAAAGGGCTCAAGACAATCCTTGCAGCGGTATAGGGCTTTACAAGCAGTGGATCCAAACTGCGAAATCACTTCGGTATTGGTGCTTTTGCATTGGGGGCAGCGCACTTCATCTCGACCCATCAAAGCTCCCTTGTCGCTGGTTTTATGTGCAGGGGGAGCAATACCGTAGGCTTCTAGATTTGCCTTGCCTTTCTCGGTGATCCAATCTGTGGTCCAGGCTGGGTGTATCTGTGTTTCCAATACCACTTCGAGTCCTTCTTTGGCAAAGGCCTTTTTGATATCATCTGCAATGGTGTCCATCGCAGGGCAGCCTGTGTAGGTGGGAGTGATGACGACCTTTACCTTACCTTCCGAAATAGTTTCACAAGACCGTACAATCCCAAGATCGACAATTGTCAGAACGGGAATCTCCGGATCGCTGATGGTCTCCAGCAGGTCGAAATATTCCAGTTCTGAGTCTTGTACCGTTTTCATATTACCATTTTGCGTCCGGCATAGAGCGGGGGAGAACCTGCATTTCTGCCAGGATGTACCCCAGGTATTCGGAGTGAATCCCCTTTCGCGATCCGTATGCCATAAACCCTAATGTATCAGGAACTTTAAGTGTAGCTTCTTGAATAGTCGCTTCAACTTCTTCTTCCCAAATCTTTTTAATATCACTGAGCTTCGGAATCATACCTTCAGCGATCAAAACATCATCGGCTTCGGTCATTTCAAAAAGCTCTCCAGTGTACTCCCAAAGATCGTCTAGGGCATCTTGCATCTTCTGATGACTGAGCTCTGTTCCATCTCCGAGTCTAAGCATCCAGTCGTGGCTAAGCGATCGGTGGTAAGTCACCTCCTTAATACTCTTGTCGGCGTACGCTTTTAAAAAGTCGTTTGAACTTTTCTGCAAACCTTTTAGAAGGTGATATTGGAAAACATCGAAAATGTATTGACGAACAATGGTGTGAGCAAAATCTCCATTGTCTTGCTCTACGAGCAAATTGTTACGGAAATCCATCTCGCCGCGCATATAGGCTAGGTCATCTTCTGTTCTGCCTTTTCCTTCTATGCGCCCTGCTTCAGTTAGCAGCAAGCGAGCCTGTCCGATTTGATCTAGAGCTACATTAGTCAAGGCGATATCAGACTCCAGTTGGTGGGCCTTACCACACCATTCACCTAGTCGTTGTCCCAATATCAGGGCATTGTCACCAAGCCGGATTAAGAACTCGTATAGTGCTTCTTCTTTGGTCATCTTATAGATACTTTACGCCTTCTGGAATAGTATAAAAAGTAGGGTGTCGGTACACTTTATCATCTGCCGGGTCAAAAAACGAATCGGCGTCTTGTTCTGTTGTAGCCGAAATCATATTGGCCGGAACCACCCAAATACTTGTTCCTTCTCTTCTTCGCGTATAAACATCGCGAGCGCTTTTAAGCGCCATTTCAGCATCGGGAGCGTGTACACTTCCAGCGTGCTTGTGTGGTATTCCAGGTTTGGCTTGAACGAATACTTCCCAGAGCATTCCTTGATCAGTTGACATATAGTTTAATCTTTCTTGCAGTTAGTAGAATCAGGCAGCCTTGGTTTTTTTAGCTGCTTGTTTTTCGGCGTAGACTTTGGCTGCTTCACGCACCCATTCTCCTTCGTGTTCGGCTTCTTGGCGAGCGCGGAGACGCTTTTTATTGCACGGCCCATAACCTTTGATTACCTGGTAAAATTCCGTCCAGTCGATCTCACCGATCTCCCAATGACCGGTTTCTTCATTGAATTTAAGATCGGGGTCGGGAATAGTCAGCCCAGCCGCTTCGGCTTGTGGAACAGTGCGATCGATAAAGCGTTGTCTTACCGTATCGTTACTTTCCACTTTAATGCGCCAACGCATAGTTTCGCCACTGTTTTTTGAATCTGCATCAGATGGGCCCAACATTTGAATAGATGGCCACCACCAGCGGTTCAAGGCATCCTGAGCCATGGCTTTTTGCTCTGGCGTTCCTTGGGCCAGATCGTAAAGCAATTCATACCCTTGACGGTTGTGGAAGCTCTCTTCCTTACAAATCCGCACCATAGCACGAGAGTATGGTCCGTAAGATCCACGAGCCAACATGGTTTGATTTACAATCGCAGCTCCATCTACCAACCAACCGATGGCTCCGATATCGGCCCAGGTCAGAGTAGGGTAGTTGAAGATGCTCGAGTATTTTGCCTTTCCAGTGATGAGTTGGTCGATCAACTCTCCACGCTCAACGCCTAGTGTTTCGGCAGCAGAGTAGAGGTAGAGTCCATGACCGGCTTCATCTTGAATCTTGGCGAGTAGTACCGCTTTTCTTCGAAGTGAAGGAGCTCTGGTAATCCAGTTTCCCTCGGGAAGCATCCCAACAATCTCTGAGTGAGCGTGCTGAGATATCATTCTGATAAGTTGTTTGCGGTAATTTTCAGGAACCCATTCTTTGGCTTCAATCTTCTGACCGCTATCTATTTTATCTTGAAATTGCTTTTCTTTTTCGGCAATGTCCATGTATAATTTGATTTTAGGATTCGTAAAAATACGGCTTTGCTGAGAAAGAACAATAGACCGATCTCGGCAAGTCCGAATCTAATTCTATTTCTATTGGTTCTAAATAGAAAACAAGCAAATTTGGTTTTAGTTTTGTTTCCGTGAACCCAATAGAAAACTACTACTTTGACCTAGAAGAACCCAGGCGTGGCTGCCTGTTGGCTATTCGTGAAGTGATAAAGGCTTTTCACCCGGAAATAATCGAAGTGTGGAAGTACGGATCTCCCTTCTTTAGCTATCGCGGAAAGTTGGTGTGTTATTTCTGGAAGGACAAGAAAACAAAGCAGCCTTATATTGGTTTTCTACGTGGATATCTGATTGATGATGATGCCCTAATTGCCGGAAACCGGACGATGGTCAAGATTTTACCGATTGATCCTGAAACTGATATTCCCGTAAAGGTGATTAAACGGGTTTTAAAAAAGAGCTTGACGCAGATCGATGAAAAATGATGTGGTAAAGCGGTATTCTGAATTTGAGCGCTTTGGCGATGGAATGGGTTTTGCCATAATGCGAATGGAAGAAATAAACGATCAACGAAAGGGAAAAGTTGACGCTCCGCACCGACATGATTACTATACCGTTGTGTTTCCCCTTCGTGCAAATGGTTGCCACAAAATAGATTTCGAATCATATGAATTGATTGGTAATCAAGTGTTCTTTGTCGCGCCGGGAATGATTCATCAAATAGAAGAGAAGGAAAGGAGCGAAGGCTACGTCATGATCTTCACCGAAACGTTTATGGAGAGACACGGCATCTCGTCTCATTTTATCCAAGACTTAAATCTATTTCAGGAATTCGGACAGAGCCCACCGCTTCAGCTTAATACTGCTCAAGAAAAAGAATTGGCGGCGTGGTGCGAAAAAATGCTTGCAGCTAATGGTCAAAATGGAAGTTTTAAAGATCAGTCGCTCGGTGCACTTTTAAAACTGTTTCTGATCAGCTGCAACAACGCCTGCGATATAGAGATTGATGCATATACACAATCACTCTCTAACCGAAATATGCTCCTGCGGGGATTCAAAGATGTATTGGAAGATAAATACAAGCAATGGCATAGCGTTAATGAGTATGCAGATTCGCTGCACATCAGCCCCGATTATCTCAACAAGGTACTCAAGCAAGCCACTGGCAAAAGCGCAAAAACACATATCCAGGCCAAACTCATTCTGGAAGCCAAGCGCATGATTTATTTCTCTGAGCAATCCCAAAAGGAAATTGCATTTGAGCTGGGTTTTAACGAGTCATCGCACTTTTCAGCTTTCTTCAAAAAGTGTACGGGCATGTCTCCTTCGGCATTTCGTGAACTCAACTAGTTCGGATTTTCGCAAGTATCAACCTGCTTTCTGTATCACTTTTCCTTCATGTGGTCCCGATCTTTGTACCAACAATAACAAGGACGACCATGAAGCGAAAAAGTTTTTTGAAAAAGTCACTACTCATGGCTGCAGCTGGTGCAGCGGCCCCTGCATTGACTGCTAAGAGTAGCTCAGACGAGAAGTCGACTTACGATAAATTAATGAATAAGGTTGGGTTTAACCACCTGCCCAATAAAGAAGTAAAAACCATGAACACGGTATTGCATAGAGCCCAAACCAGAGGGCATGCCAATCACGGTTGGCTCGACACACACCACACCTTTAGTTTTGCCAATTATCACAATCCCGAGCGGATGAATTTTGGTTTGCTCCGCGTATTAAACGATGATGTAGTAGCTGGTGGAATGGGTTTTGGAACACATCCACACGACAATATGGAAATCATTTCCATTCCACTCGAAGGAGATTTGGAGCACAAAGACAGTATGGGAAATAGAGCCGTGATCAGATCGGGAGAGATTCAGGTGATGAGCGCTGGAACCGGCATTTTTCACAGTGAGTACAATAAAAACCCTGATAAGGATGTGAAATTTCTGCAGATCTGGATGTTTCCAAACAAAAGAGATGTCACGCCGCGGTACGATCAGATACCACTCAATCAAATTGCTGAACCGAATAAATTCTATCAAGTGCTTTCACCTAATCAAAACGATCAAGGAGTGTGGATTCACCAAAACGCTTGGTTTCACCTAGGGGAGTTTGACCAAGCAAAAGAGCTTACTTATGAGTTGAAAAGCGCGGAGACAAATGGATTATACGTTTTCGTTCTCGAAGGTGATGCAGTTGCCGAAGGCCAAGAGCTCAGCAAACGCGATGGATATGGAATGTGGAACACAGATAAAGTAAAGTTTGAAACCAAACCAGGGACAAGACTCTTGTTGATGGAAGTTCCGATGATTATCTAAACTATATTGAATTGATGGTTCAAGAATTATCGGGATATGAATGCAATTCATCAAGTTCTTTTATCGGGTTGGAGAGCATGCGCTCCAGCCCGATTCGTTTTATTCCGGAAAGTAAAACTCTGTGTATTATCTTCGGCAACCAATAACGAACTATTAAAAAAGCGAACGATATGAATGTTCAAGAAGTATTTGATAAAAATAGAGCATGGGTTAAGGATAAACTATCCATAGATGGAGACTATTTCAGCAATATGTCAAAGGGCCAATCTCCAGAAATGCTTTACGTTGGGTGTTCAGATAGCCGTGTTACTGCTGAAGAACTAATGGGGCTTGCGCCTGGTGATGTTTTTGTTCACAGAAATATCGCCAACATGGTACCAAATGCTGACCTGAATGTCATGTCAGTCGTAGAATACGCCGTACATCACCTGAAAGTAAACCACATCGTAGTTTGTGGTCACTATTATTGTGGAGGAGTGAAAGCTGCTATGCAAGCACAAGACCTAGGCATTCTCAATCCGTGGCTTAGAAATATTAGAGATGTTTACCGCCTGCACAAAACTGAGCTAAACAGTATTCAGGACGAAGAAGCAAAGTATAAGAGGCTTGTGGAACTCAATGTTCAAGAGCAATGCATCAATGTGATAAAAACCGCCGTGGTACAAAAGGCTATACAAGAGCGCGGAGTAACCGTGCATGGATGGGTTTTCGATATTCATTCAGGAAAACTGATCGATCTAAAAATAGACTTCAATAAGATCTTGGAAGACGTGATGGAAATTTACCGTCTGGATCACTAAAGCCTGTGGTCTAAGCCTTATATTTTCTGATATTAACTCGAAGCCTCGATAATTTTCGGGGCTTTTCTTTTTTATCTGATCAAGTTTATGGGGAGTATCTGTGTAATAGTCAGAATAACAGTGTTTTGAGTAGTTTGAAATATCTCGTAAAACAGCTGGCAAAAAGAAGTTAAAAGTCGTTTCTTTGCGCCCCCAAAAATGAAGGGCTATGACATTTTTTGAAGCATTCAACTTAAAAGAAATCGCAGCGGCATTTATGATATTGTTTGCTGTAATCGATATTATCGGTTCTATTCCAATCATCATCGAGATCAAACGAAAAAGCGGCGAGATTCATCCATTCAAAGCCACGTGGGTGAGTTTGGTGATCATGATCTCCTTTTTGGTTCTTGGGGTAAAGGTCCTAAACCTGATAGGCGTCGATGTTAATTCTTTTGCCGTTGCTGGTTCGTTTGTGCTCTTTTTCCTAGCCATGGAAATGATCTTGAATGTTAAGATTTTTAAGGAAGATGACTCGGCTCCAAAAAGCACTGCGAGCATTGTGCCACTAGCGTTCCCTATCATTGCTGGAGCTGGATCAATGACTACCATCGTTTCGCTCAAAGCCGAATACCATGCGGTAAATATCGCAGTTGCTATTATTCTCAACTTAATTATTGTTTACCTAGTGCTCATTTCGACTAAGAAGATAGAAAAAGCACTCGGGCCAGGTGGAATGGCTGTATTGAGAAAGGTCTTTGGACTTGTACTCTTAGCGATCGCTGTCAAACTGTTTACATCCAATGCAGTATCGTTGATTGAGCTTTTTGGAAAATGACAAGATCTATCTGTCAGTAGATTGAAATACCACCTGTTTATTTGCCATATTTGGGATCAAATCATAAACCGATGATGAAACCAAATACGGGACTATTCGCAAGCATAAGCTTATTAACTTTGGCGGCTTGTTCAGAACAAGGTATGGAGTCAAAAAACAACTACCCCGTGGCTAAGAAAGTGCCACATGAAATTACTACACACGGCGACAAGCGAGTTGACAATTACTTCTGGATGCGTCTTTCAGACCAGCAAAAAGAAGCGGAAACCCCAGATGCTCAAACTCAGGACGTTTTAGATTATCTAAATGCTGAAAACGCCTACCTGAAAGAAGAAATGAAACACACTGAAGGGCTACAAGAAACCCTTTATGATGAATTTATTTCGCGGATCAAGCAGGACGATTCTTCGGTGCCGGTGAGTACCAATGGGTACACCTATTACACGCGTTTTGACGAAGGAAAGGATTACCCGTACTACTGCCGTAAGAAGAATGTAGAAGAAGCGGAAGAACAAATTATGCTCGACGGACCCAAAATGGGAGAAGGTCAGTCCTATTTCGCGATTGGAAGCCGCTCGGTTAGTGAAGACAATAAAATCTTAGCGTACAGTGTTGATCTCGTTTCAAGACGTGAATACACCATCCACTTCAAGAATTTGGAGACTGGGGAGATTCTCGAAGACAAGATTGAGAATACTACCGGTGGCATGACTTGGGCCAACGACAACAAGACGGTTTTCTACACTAAGAAAGACCCAATCACGCTGCGTTCCTTCCAGATTTATCGCCACGAATTAGGAACTCCTCCCGAATCGGATGTACTGGTTTTTGAAGAAACTGATGAAACATTTGGCTGCTTTGTTTACAAGACAAAGTCGGACAAGTATTTGATGATTGGCTCATATCAAACGTTGAGCAATGAGTACCGCTTTCTCGATGCTGATAATCCTACGGGTGAATGGACGGTGATTCAGCCCCGCCAGAGAGACTTGGAGTACAGCGTGTATCACCACGGCGACCATTTTTACATTGCTACAAATAAAGATGCGCTCAACTTCAAATTGGTAAAAGCACCTGTCTCTGCACCTGGAATCGAGAATTGGGAAGATGTGATTCCACACAGAAAATCGGTATTGCTGGAAGGTTTGGATATGTTTGAAGACCACATGGTCTTGACAGAACGAGAGAGTGGGCTCCTGAGATTGAGAGTTATAAAATGGGCTGATATGTCCGACCACTATATCGAATTTCAAGATCCAGCTTATTCGGTCAATACATTCGACAATCCCGATTTTGATTCGAAAATTCTTCGCTTTAGCTATATGTCGCTCAATACGCCAAACTCGGTGTACGACTACAATATGGATACGCATGAGCGTACTTTGATGAAACAAACCGAAGTGCTTGGAGGGAAGTTTTCGCCTGAAAATTACCAGAGTGAGCGCATCATGGCAAAGGCTCGAGATGGGGTAGAAGTACCTGTTTCTATCGTGTATCGCAAAGGAGTGAAGAAAGACGGGTCTGCTCCGCTTTTGCTCTACGGTTATGGATCATACGGCAATACGCTAGACCCATGGTTTAGCGCGGCTCGCTTAAGCTTACTCGATCGCGGTTTTGTATACGCTGTAGCACACATTCGTGGTGGTCAGGGGATGGGGCGTTCCTGGTATGAAGACGGAAAGCTCCTTAACAAGAAAAACACGTTCTACGATTTTATCGATTGCGGAAAGCACTTGATCGATAATGGGTACACAAGCCCTGAGCATCTTTACGCCATGGGCGGTTCTGCAGGTGGTTTGCTGATGGGAGCTATCATCAATATGGAGCCAAATATGTGGAATGGGATTGTGGCTCAAGTTCCTTTCGTAGATGTGGTTTCGACAATGCTCGACGAGACTATTCCACTCACTACAGGTGAGTTTGATGAATGGGGGAACCCAAAAGATGAGACATACTACGACTACATTAAATCATACTCCCCGTATGATAATATAGAAGCGAAGGATTACCCGAACATGTTGATCACAACGGGATATTGGGATAGTCAGGTGCAATACTGGGAGCCGGCCAAATGGATTGCAAAACTCCGTGACCTAAAGACCGACGACAATGTGCTTATCATGGATTGCAATATGGATGTGGGGCATGGTGGTGCTTCTGGACGCTTTGAAGCCTACAAAGAGCTTGCGCTTGAGTATGCGTTCCTGCTCGACCTAGAAGGAATTAAAGAATGATCAAAGGTTTATTAAATAAAGCGAAAGGCATTTCCTTCATTGGATTTGCCTTTCTTTTTTTGATTTCATGCAAGAGTGAAAATCGCCAGGAGAGCACTTTCCCCCGTGAAATTGTCACATCCGAAAATCACTTGCTCATCCCCACCGAAGAAGCGGAAGCTTTGCTGTTCTTATTTCCCGGATTTCCCGAAACCATAGAGAGTGTAAGACGAAATTTTAAAATCGCGAAACCTGCCCATCAAGCCAACATCGCAGTTTGTTTCGCTTCATTCAATCACCATCTTTGGCTAGAGAATGCTGATATTGATTCATTGCTGGGCATGATCAATGAAGTAGTTGGTGAATTTGAAAAAGACTCTTTGGATTTATATTTCGGTGGATTCTCTTCGGGTGGAGTTGTGGCTCCTTTGATAGCAGCAAAAGCAACTAAAAATTATAAAGTTGAAGGAGTGTTTATGGTTGATTCACCCATAGATCTAGGGCTGCTATACGAAAGTGCGAAGCACGATCTTGCACGTGATTTGCCGGATTGGCGACTAGGGGAGCCACAGTTCATCGTTTCTATGTTTGAGTCTCGGTTTGGAGAATCGGCTTTGGATAGTCTCAAATATCGAGCGGTATTCTCACAAAGTAGTGGTTCTTACGAGCTAATTGAGCCGCTGAGAGAAATAAAGCTTCGTCTTTATACAGAGCCAGATACGACTTGGTGGATGACCGAGCGCCAAACGCGTTTTGAGCACACCAATGCATTCGCTTTTCGAAACTTGTACAATCGAGCTAAATCAGACGGATGGGAGGGAATCGAACTGGTCGAAACATCTGAAAAGGGCTATCGCGCTGATGGTACACGGCATCCACACTCGTGGTCTATCGTAGATGTGGATGAGCTGGTAAGGTGGATGAAAGACTAGGTTCTCAGATAGGTAAAGTTTGCATGGTTCAAATGCGTGAAAAACGAAGTAAGCTGTTCAAGGCATCAAGTGTTATGGCATTTCAACAACGGACTATTTATTTTTTGGCATGCTGATGATCAAGGTTTGAAAAACTTATCCGAAATTTGCACCGTGAAGCGAAGCTTGGCCTATCTCTTTATTCTAGTTCTTATGGTTCCAGCCATGATGAAGGTGGGAATTCTGGCTAATTACGTGGTGCAGTACAATTACTACGTGAACGTGCTTTGTGAGAATAAAGATGTTCCCGAGATGAAGTGTAATGGGAAATGTCATTTGGCTGAAGAGCTCAAAGAAGCGGAGAGTCCAAAAGCTGAATCTCCCGTTCTTCCTTCCGATGTGAAAGTAGAGCCGGTATTCTTTTTTACCGAGTCTGATCAATTTGAACCACTGAGAGTCGTAAAGACTAACCAAACCTTTTTTGACATTACTCACCAGACGCGTCGGGGATACGACGCTTGCATCGATGAGCCCCCAGAGTACCTGAGTTAATATCCACTTTGTACTACCTGATCTTTCCAGGTGGTATATCTCTTATTATTTAACTCAGATTACTTTTAAAATGTACAAAAAGACTTTTTTGGCCATGATGGCCATGGCCGCTATTTTCCTAACATCTTGTGATAGCGACGACGATTCAGATAGCACTCCAGCAACAACACAACCTGGTGATTTAACAATAAAATTAGAGCACGCATGGGGTGAAAGCGAAGATCATTTTCATCTCATGGATGACTTTACTCACCCAGTAACAGGTGAAACCTTGAATTTCTCCAAATTGAAATACTATGTTTCGAATATTGCTTTGATCAAAGCAGATGGAACCGAGTACGTGGAAGAAGAGAGCTATCGGATTATTGAACTAGAGCACAATAGCCATATGGATCCGACCATAACTCTTACCGATATACCCGGCGGGACTTACACATCTTTGCGAATGACCATTGGGGTAGACAGCACTAGAAATGTATCGGGAGCTCAAACGGGAGCACTTGACCCTGCCCATGGCATGTTTTGGAGTTGGAATACTGGTTACATCTTTGTGAAAGCTGAAGGAACTACAAGTGCGACAAGCGCTGATAACTTTGCTTATCACATAGGTGGATATGCGAGTCCAAATTCAGCTATTCGCGAGATTGAGTTTGACTTTAATGGGGCGCCATTGGATATTTCCCCCAATTCAGTTCCAGCAGTTCACCTGGTAAGCCGAGTAGATAAAATCTGGGATGAAGGAACGACTACCGAAACGATGCCAACCATGCATATGCCCGGGCCTATGACATCTATTCTTGCGCAAAACTTCAGCTCAAGCTTCCGCTTCGATCATATCCACCCCTAATTTCACGATGTGAGGTATTGGATAATATTGATCGGTGGTCTACTATTGGTAGGCTGTCAGAAAAATGATGATGTAGTGCCACAGGGAGAAAAGCTCTCCTTTGTGGTGCCATCACATTTTCCAGAGCCGGTATATGATTTTAGTATCAACCAGGTGTCGCAGGAAGGGGTAGAGCTCGGCAGAAAGCTGTTTTATGACAAGCGTCTTTCTAGTGATGGAACCGTTTCGTGTGGTAGCTGTCACGCTCAGGTACACGGTTTTGCCGATCATGGCACTTCACTCTCCGAAGGGGTAGAAGGTAAGCTTGGTATGCGCAATGCACCAGGGATTTTCAATCTGGCCTGGTACCCGAACTTTATGTGGGATGGCGGAATAAACCACCTCGAAGTAATGCCATTAGCTCCCTTTACCGATAGTTCAGAAATGAATATGAAGCTCCCCGACATTATCGACTTTCTACGAAATGATTCGGAGTACGAAGCCATGTTTTCCAAGGTCTTTGGCGAAGGCGAAATTGATACCCAAAAAATGCTCTATGCTTTGGCTCAGTTTCAAGGTATGATTGTGTCGGACGGAAGTAAGTACGACAAGTATTTGCTCGGAGAATTGAGCTTAGAAGCTGACGAAATGAGCGGTTTGAATTTGTTTGAATCGAACTGCGCTTCCTGTCATGCCGGAGTACTTCAAACCGACTTTTCATACCGCAACAACGGTTTAGGTTTGGAGTACAGTGATTCGGGAAGGCATCGAATTACGTTGGATGAAAGCGATCGGGGGAAGTTTCGCGTTCCCAGTCTGAGAAACGCCGGTTTGACGAATCCTTATATGCACGATGGGCGCTTTTTTACCTTAGAACAGGTTTTAGAACACTACGCTTCGGGTATTCAACCACACCCCAATCTCGATCCGAGTCTGCAAGGTGGTATCAATTTAACAGAGAGCGAGCAAGCCGACATCATTTCTTTCATCCACACCTTGAGCGATTACGAGTTGATTTCAAATCTCGAATTTTCAGAACCAAATGAATAAGATATTAATATCTGTACTCCTGTGCTTTGCCGCACTAGCTGATGTGCAGGCATGCGATATATGTGGTGGTGCTATGGGCGGTGGGATGAATGGTATCTACCCACAGTTCACACGAAATATTATCGGATTGAATTATAAACTTAATCAGTTCGACCATCCCAACACACTCGACAATTTTAATGGGAGTAGTCAGGTCTTAAGTGATCAGTTTCAAACGATCGAACTGTGGGGTCGGTTTTACGCACACCCTAGAGTCCAAATTCTCGGATATGTTCCTTTTCAAGTTAACAACCGTACCG
This sequence comes from Bacteroidia bacterium, assembly GCA_030427905.1. Classification (GTDB taxonomy): domain Bacteria; phylum Bacteroidota; class Bacteroidia; order Flavobacteriales_D; family Cryomorphaceae; genus CBDDKU01. Next base: position 664,889 of record JAUICL010000002.1, on the reverse strand, counting down.
AAACGGAACGCGAAACCGAGATAAGCGGAATTGGCGACATGAGCGTAACGGTTAACTACAGCATTGTAAATACCGCCGACAGTTTAAACAAAAAGGTCAAGCATATGCTCTTGGTGGGAGTTGGGGCAACGCTTCCTACTGGAAAATACCAGGCGCGGGATGAAACAAAAGCCATCATGCCTGCCGATTTTCAAATAGGCTCTGGGGCGTACTCACTATCTCCAAACTTGAATTATACGGTCCGTACCAATGGGTGGGGGCTGAATTTAGCTGGACAGTATTCATTTTTGGGAGAAAACGAATTACAATACAACTACGGCGATCAATGGAGTGGAAACGCTTCAGTCTTTTACTGGTATCAAAAAGGAAATTGGTCTTTAGTGCCAAACGTAGGAATAGGGTACGAGAAAGATGAAGTGGACTATCAATACGATGTGGAGAAACCTGTAACGGGTGGAAGCTTGAAGAAACTTACAGGTGGAGTGGATGTCAATGTCAATAGATTGTTCTTTAGATTCTACTGTGAGCAGCCATTCGATCAAGATATTCCTGCAGCCCAGCCCGAAGGAGGGTTTAGGTGGAATGTTGGGCTATCGCTCGTGCTTTGATTTAGAATACTAAGTGCTCTGCCGATTTCTCCAAACAGATAAACATGTTTTTCAGAGTTCGAGAGAAACAACCGCCCAATACCATCACAAAAAATTCACTCGCCCTTCATTTTTACGACGTTTTGGTAAAACAGAACTCAGATGCAGTTAACATCCAGTTAATAGAATAGTGGGACCTATTTAAGTGGCTGATAAACATGTGATTGAATAGTGTTTTTGACAATTTCTGCGGAGAGTGTTCGTAACTGGTTTACGGCAATATTGCCGTAAATTTCAAGGGGTTACGGGCGATGTTTATTCGATGTGAAAAACTAATGTTTGATATTTTAATTTTTGATCAGGTCTGCGTTTTTCACATCGAAAACAAGAAAATTTAAGGCGTTTTCACACGCCATCTGCTTGCCAGATAAGGCTTTTGAACCACTGTTAAAAAGTCTGTTAGAATATATCTCGGTCTGGTCTTTTTCAAGTCGAAATAAGAATGATTTTTGAATGGTTCATCCACTATCAAAATATCAATCAATGAGTATTGCTTACATCATCAAGAGAGATTTTACGACTGTAGAATACGACATTTCAAAGATTGCAAACGCAATTAAGAAGGCCATGCAGGCGGTTGGCAATGGGAGCGAAGTAGATGCGAAGATCATTGCTGAAAGAGTAGATCATGCTCTTTCGCTAAAAAGTGAATTAGATGCTGACTTTACACCAACAGTAGAGCAGATTCAGGACATGGTAGAAGAGCAATTGATGGAAGGGCATTTTCCTAATGTTGCCAAGGCTTACATTCTTTATAGAAATAGACAAGCTGAACTTCGAAAGCCAGATATTTTTGAGCGTCGGATCAACCTAAAGCCATACGAGTACCCACAGTTGTATGAGTACGTACCAGCTATCCGTCACTCGTATTGGATCCACACCGAATTCAATTTCACAAGCGATATTCAAGACTTTAAGTCTAGACTGACAGAAGTGGAGCGAAGTGCCATCAAGAACACGATGTTGGCGATTTCCCAAATCGAAGTTGCGGTTAAATCATTCTGGGGTGATTTGTACCACAGAATGCCGAAGCCGGAAATCGGATCTGTTGGATCAACTTTCGCCGAAAGTGAAGTAAGACACGCCGACGCCTATTCTCACCTACTCGAAATTCTTGGACTGAACAAGGAGTTTGCTTCGCTTAAGCGCAAGCCAGAAATCATGAATCGAGTGCAGTATCTCGAGAACTCACTGCGCCACGCAAAGAGCTCTGATAACCAGGAATACGCCGAGTGCATCTTGCTATTCTCTCTATTTATTGAGCACGTATCGCTTTTCTCACAGTTCTTGATCATCATGAGCTTCAACAAGGAAAGAAACATGTTGAAGGGTATTTCAAATGTTGTGGAAGCCACTTCGAAAGAAGAGCAGATTCACGGAGATTTTGGAATTGACTTGATTAAGATCCTGAAGGATGAACACCCAGAGTGGTTCACACCACGCTACTACGATACTATCAAAGACATGTGCCTAAAAGCTTTTGAAGCAGAGTCGGGCCTATTGGATTGGATTTTTGAGAAAGGAGAACTCGACTTCTTGCCGAAGAGCGTGGTCGTAGAATTCATAAAGAACCGATTCAACAATTCACTTGAAAGTATCGGAATTGAAAAAGTATTTGACGTTGATGAAGCTGCTCTTCTCACTACCCAGTGGTTCGAAGATGAAATCACGGGCACCAAGCACGGTGACTTCTTTGTGAAGAGATCAATCAACTACAGTAAAAGAACCCAAAGTATAACCAGTGAAGACCTATTTTAGACAATGACATTTCAAAACAACTTAGACGGAGTAATATCAAATCAGGAAGTAAAAACTAGCACAGATGAACTAATCGATGCTAGAAAAAAAGCACTCGAGAGCATTCAAAACCAAGAAGAAAAAGGGTTTGAATGGCTGAATGCGGAGAGTAGACAATTCTTGGACGCCGGATACCTTTCGAATGGTGTAACAGCCGAAGAACGGATTGCAGAAATTGCAAATCGAGCAGAAAAGATACTAGGGATAGACGGTTTTGCTGAGAAATTCTATGGATATATGTCCAGAGGGTTCTATTCTCTAGCTTCACCGGTATGGTCAAACTTTGGTAAAGAGAGAGGACTTCCGATTAGTTGTTTTGGTTCTCATATCAGCGACGATATTGGAAACATCCTTTACACGCAGTCTGAAGTTGGTATGATGTCGAAGCTCGGTGGTGGTACATCGGGGTACTTCGGAAAGATCAGACACCGCGGAGCGCCTATCAAGAATAATGGAGAAGCTTCTGGAGCTGTTCACATTATGCGCCTGTTTGAATCTATGGTTGATGTCGTGAGCCAAGGATCTGTACGTCGTGGTCGTTTTTCACCTTACCTTCCAATTGATCACCCAGACATCAAAGAATTCCTTGAGATCGGAACTGAAGGAAACCCAATTCAAGAGCTGACTCACGGTGTGACTGTTTCGAATGCGTGGATGCAGGAGATGATCGATGGAGATGCTGAGAAAAGAACCATTTGGGCTCGCGTGCTTCAGAGTCGAGGTGAAATGGGATACCCATACATCTTCTTCACTGACAATGCCAACAACAACGCAGCCGACGTATACCAAGACAAAAACTTGCCGATCTACGCAAGTAACTTGTGTACGGAGATCATGCTTCCGTCAAATGACAAGTGGTCATTTGTATGCGTTCTTTCGAGTATCAACTTGTACAAGTACGATGAGTGGAAGGATACAGATGCCGTTGAAACGATGGTTCACTTCCTTGATTCCTTGATCACTGAGTTCCTAGAAAAGCTTGAAGCTTACCGCGACTCTGACGATCTCGAAGACCGTCAAACGTTTATGTTCATGGAGAAGGCGTACAACTTTGCCAAAGAGCACAGAGCGCTTGGTATGGGCGTTTTGGGATGGCACTCGCTTCTTCAGTCTAAGCGATTGGCATTTGATAGCCAGGAAGCTTACAACCTGAATACAGAGATCTTCAAAACCATCAAGCAACGTTCTTACAAAGCTTCAGAGCAACTAGCTGAGAGATTTGGAGAGCCAGAAGTATTGAAGGGATACGGAAGAAGAAATACGACGCTAAACGCTGTAGCGCCAACAACATCTTCGGCCTTTATTCTTGGTCAGGTTTCACAAGGTATAGAGCCAATTTGGTCGAATATTTACGTGAAGGATATTGCCAAGATCAAGACCACGATCAAGAACCAATTCCTTCAGGAATTACTTCAAGAGAAAGGTCAAGATACACCTGAAGTTTGGCGTGATATCCTCAAACACGATGGATCAGTTCAGCACCTAGACTTCTTGACAGATGAAGAAAAAGCGGTATTCAGAACATACTCTGAAATCGATCAGATGGACATTATCTATCAAGCTGCCAACAGACAAGAGTACATCGACCAGGGCCAATCATTGAACATCATCGTTCACCCAGATATGCCAACAAAAGACATCAACAAAATTCACGTTACAGCGTGGAAGTTGGGTCTGAAGTCACTGTACTACCAGCACAGCATGAACGCAGCACAGCAGTTCAAGCAAAAGAAAGAATGTGTGCGTTGTGAAGGCTAATAGCTAGAACAATTAATCGAATATTTGAACAGAGATGTCGTGAAGGCATCTCTGTTTTTGTTTTATGAGCTGCCTGTTTTAAACTAGCTGGCCATAGGTAGGTTTTTATCGCACCGCGCGGGTTTGTAACCCCGCGGAATGCATGTTCGAAAAAATGCACGGTGCTGAAAACTCCTTGAATCAGTTAGTCTAACAATTAATCAATTGAAATTCTGAATGGAATGACTAGGTTAGTGGAATGGATTTAAGAAGTTTTCTTCTGGCGCTCTTGGCATTAGCACCAACGCTTGGCACAGCGCAAGCCGATGTGTTTGAAATGCTGGATTACGGCCCTGAAAAAGTCGGCTATGCGGATACGGTGTTATTCCAGCAGAGTATTCAATTCGATGAGCCAAGTTATAAAGGAGATAGCCCTTTGTTCGTCTCCATTTGGTTTCCGACCCAAACATCAGGTTTGGAGCTGACTTTTGGAGATTTGGAAGTGAATCCACCAGAAGCCTTGGACGAATTGTATAACGAATACAAATCGGTGCGCGATTCTTATTTTATTGACTACAACATCAAGGAAGAAGCTGAAAACTACGATGCCATCGATTACGGCGATGATACTCCACAAGATGTTTTTAATGCCATTTCAGGGACGAAGGTAAATGCACTCCAATCGCAGCTTGAGACTCATATTCCTGGCCCAACAATCATCTACCATCACGGTAGCCAGGGATCGCCAACCGAAAATGCAGCGATGGCGGCCTATTTTGCATCGCACGGTTTTACTTTTATCGCTTCCAATTTTGAGTGGCCGCATGTAGGTCAACCATATGGATTGACCGAAGGAATAAGAAATGATCCAGCAATTGTCAACCGACTCACTTCCTTTTCAAAGGAACTAAATCCCAAAAATCCCATTTTCTATATTGGTCATAGTTGGGGCGCTCAAGAAGGGTGGATGTATCTCCACGACCGGGATGATGTGGCTGGGTTTGTTTCCCTGGAAACTACGATTGAATACAAGGACGATCGCGAGATTATTCAGGAGTACTGGCCCCATGTTTATGAAGATCTGGTGACGAACCCTAAAGCCTATCATATGCCCATTTTGGTCATGGCTGGAGCTGAAAAGGATGAACCCTTCGAATTCTTTTCCAGTGCTTCGGAGCAGGTTATCTCCGTTTCTACCAAGTCGTATTTCACGCATGAAAGCTATACTTCGGCATTTCTTATGCGAGCGAAGTACCACAATATATTCCCACAACCCGATTATGTGTTGATGCAAGACCAAATCGACCTATACATCAGTCATATTGAGCTAATCCACGATTTTATTAATCAGGTGATTGGTGGGGAGGAGATCGAATTGAAACACGATAAGTTTTACATTAATCACTAAAGAAGAGCTAAACGGATGGACAAGAAAAAAGTCGTCATAACTGGTGGAACCGGAATGGTCGGGAAAGGGGTGTTGTACGAATGTCTCGACGATCCAAATATCGAAGAAGTCCTTTGTCTGGGGCGGAGTCCGCTTGGTATGACACACCCTAAACTAAAGGAGTGTTTGTCGAAGGATTTGATGAATACTTCGTCTTATACCGAAGCCTTGAAAGGCTATGATGCATGCTTTTTCTGTTTGGGAATCTCATCGTTTCGGATGAAGGAAGAAGACTATGCAAAGATCACTTACGATTTGACTATGGTCATAGCGAGAGCGTTTTTGGCTCAAAACCCTGGCAGCACATTTATCTACGTTTCTGGTGATGGCACCGATAGTTCAGAGAAAGGAAAAGTGATGTGGGCACGTGTGAAAGGGAAAACGGAAAACGAGTTGCTCGCGATGGACTTTGGTCATGCCTATATGTTTCGTCCTGCGGGTATTTACCCTGAGCGCGGCATTAAATCTAAAACACCGCTTTACAATACCTTCATGCCCTTGCTAAAGGTGCTATATCCCGTGTTGAAAGCCTTGTTTCCAAAGTATTTGACCACAACAGGTCGAATTGGACGCGCAATGATTTATCTTGTTGGCAGGAATTACGACAAGCACGTGCTGCACACCAAGGAGATTGAAGAGTTGGATCGCCTGTCGAAAAAATGACAGAAATGAATTCGTCCAATATTCAATCTGAGCCGCGAATGCGAAAGCGTCGATGGATCGTCGGTTTAATCGTTTTTCTTCTAGGGGTGGTTGGAGTGCTCTCCATGCTTACCGTCGATATTCCAATTCCCGAAGAGCAAATGGAAATGCTCAATCAGATGTTTTCCCCGACACAGATTAAGATTCTCACCTTGGTTAATCCAACGATCCTGATGGGATTAGCTGTGTTGGTAGGCACACCGCTTTACCACAGAGTGGGGCTATCGCTGCCAATCATTGAGCGATTGGTTTATGGCCAATCCAAGATAGAAATTGCAAGCATGCTGAAGGGTGGGGTAGTCGGCGGTCTTATCGCTGGCATTTTACTCGTTTTAATCACGGTCATCTCCACGCCGTATATGCCCGAAGCCTTTCTCGAAGCCCAGGAGAATATGGAGCTTACTCTTGCCGCTCGATTTCTCTATGGCGGCATTGTAGAAGAGATCATGATGCGATTTGGAATGATGACTGTCATCATCTGGATCGGAAGCAAAGCCGTTCGCGGACTCACGATACCAATAGTCTGGATCGGAATTTTGACATCGGCTCTTTTATTTGCTTTAGGGCACTTTCCTGTAGTTTTTTCTTTGGTTGACCAACCCACCACGAGCTTGCTGCTCTATGTTTTGATTGGAAATTCTGTAGGCGGAATTGTATTCGGTTGGCTGTATTGGAAGCGGGGACTCGAAGCCGCAATGATTGCACATTTCATGGCTCATGTGGTTATGGTTTTAAGTGAAAGTTTTATTTCGTAATACGCGATCGCTGGGCATCTGCTTTACATATCGACAAAACCTTGAAACTTCCAATTGGCGTGCCACTGCGAATGATTTACTCGAATGGGAAAACGTTGAATTGATCAATTCCGGCTCTGATTCCGAGCTCGAATTTGAAACTTCAGCGCCTTTTAACTTTATGGCTGGTCAACGATTTTCATTAGTGAGCAATGGGAAGTTCTGGCAAGAGTCCAATAGGCTACATTACCGAGTTTGCGCTAGTCCCATTTTTTATCTGGTCCCGGCCATACTCGTTCTGATTTCCCTTGGAGCAAAAAGCTTGGTGATCTTTATGGCCGCTTTGGTCATACTAACCTTCCTTACCATTGCACTTTACCTGTCTCAGTACTTCTTCTTCAAAAAAGTGGTCAGAAGGTGTAAAAAGGAGAGAGATTGAATGATACGGATGCATTAACGCTACATGAGCTCCGCGTGGTTTGCAACCGCGCGCAATTAATTCCACGTTTTCACATTTGTAAAATATACACGGGGTTGCAAACCCCTTGGAGCAGCAAAGCTCAATACGATTTTCCCAAAATCAACAAATTCGGAGAATTCTTATATTTAAAGCTCACCAAACCAATTAAACATGAGACGATTAGCCTTTCTCCTTGGATTTCTTTCAATTAGTTCATGTGTCTACAGCCAGTGTGAGGCCCCCGTGGTCACCGATTGGGTTAGTACCAGCGACACGACTTTTTCAGTGAGTTTTGATTCGACGATCGATGCGCCATATGCGCTGGAAGTTCGGGTTGATTATGGGCAAGGTGACTTTCCCCTTATCTCTGACCATACTTATACAGGAGACGCCAGTGCGGGTTCTAATGAGATTTCAGTTGATATTACGGAATGTGGAATATTTTATGACTATTCTCAAATTTACTTTACGGCATTACTCAAGCTTGAGTGCGAACCGGGCGTTTATTCTGATAGTGCGAAGTTTTATTTAAGTTCTCATTCCATTTTAAATGACCCAGGAACTACAGTTTCTGATGTCATAATGCCGTTTGAACCCTTACCTGATGGTATTGAAGTCTCTTACGAAACGATCTTCACTATACCGGATGATGGTCAAGTTATAGAATCTTTGGCGGTGTTTCTGGATATTGGACATACGTACAATGGAGACTTATCCATCACTCTAGAACATCCTAATGGCACCGAGCTTACTTTGCTTGAATATCCAAATAGTTTAGTTGGAAGCCGAGGATTTAGTGTTGTTTTCTCAGATTTAGCCCAAGAGGTTTTTGAAGTGCCACTTTCTAACAACGGTCCACGAGGTTTATTTGTTCCGTTTGAAACTCTTTCTGTACTATCTGGTGAGCCAATTGCAGGTGATTGGACACTTTCTATCACAGATAATATTCCATCAGATGACGGGGTGCTTTTCGGCGTAGCTTTGAGTGTAAATGGAACTTTCTGTGAATCATCCATAAGTGGAGCAGTTTTCGTTGATTTAAATGAAAACGAAACCTTAGATAGTGATGATTATACGGTTCCCTACCCATTGATCTCAAATTCTATCTCGGGCTCTACGTTCTTTGGCTTTAGCTCGGGTCATTATTACACCTGTTCTTCAATAGGTGAAGGAGAATTATCCCTTCAGAATATCCCTAATTACTATGAAGCATACCCAATTCCTATTGCCGTGCAAGAAGGAGATGTCCTCAATGGATTGGACATAATTGTGTCTAGCGAAGAGGATGTAGACGATCTTTTTATCGATATTTTTTCCTTGGAGCCGAATCGCCCTGGTTTCCCTGCCACATATTTGATTCATGCGCAAAACCTAGGGACTACCTGTCAGGAAGGTGTGACGATCGGTTTTGAGTTTCCTGAATACGTGAGTGTGACCGACTCCAACAACCCTGATGTAGTCATTGATGGGACAAGCGGAACGCTCACAATTGATGAAGTCTGTCCTTTTGAGATTATCGAGTTTGATGTCGAGATTCTTTTGGATGATACCGTAAGCCTTGGGACTATTTTGGAAGCCACAGCCAGTATCGCTCCAGTTGATGATGATATCACTCCTGAAGACAACTCCTTTACATCTGAAGTGGAAGTAGTAGGATCTTACGATCCGAACGACAAACAAGTGAGTGCGACTGAAATTGAAGCTGACTTTATGGCCAGTGAAAGTCCGTTGAAATACACAGTTCGCTTTCAAAATACGGGAACATACTATGCAGAGCGCGTAGTGATCGTCGATACGCTTGATGCCAATCTCGATTTGAGTAGCCTAAACATCCTTTCCGCTTCGCACAATATGGAAGCCATTCTGGAAGGGAACGTCCTGACTCTTGATTTCGATAATATCTTCTTGCCAGATAGCACCACGGATTTAGAAGGTAGCCAGGGTTTTGTGCGTTATGAGATTAAGCCAAATCCATCGTTCTCACTGTGGCAGACTGTTGAAAATACGGCCTATATCTATTTCGACTTTAACGCTCCTATCATCACCAACACGGTGGTAACAGAATACGTAGAGCCGCTCTCTGCGGGAGCTGTAAAAGTTTATGCTCACATCTATCCGAACCCCGTTTCTGATGAACTAATCGTCAAATGGAATTCTGAGTTTAAACCAAATAGGTTGGAAGTCTTCGATTTGACGGGAAGAAAAGTTCTCGAAGAGAATATCCAAAGCACCGAATTGGTAACGCTTCAAGTGGAAGGCCTGGTCAATGGCGTTTATATCCTTCAGCTAAGCGATGGGATTAATACTTCATCTAGTCGGTTTGTGAAAGTGGAGTAGAGGGAGTGTTGTAGGTTCCGCAGCATTACAAATGCTGCTGATCGGGTCACACAAGTCTCTCGTTGAAACTATCAATCACTAAAAAGCGGAAATAAAAATCATCCTAAATTGAGAATTACTTCTTTTTGAGTACGATTATTTAGATCGAGGATGAAGAATTTGTTCTTTTCTATATTCTTAGAGAATAATACCTTTTGAGAATTTTGTAGAACATGGATATTGCTAATTTGGTAATTGTTGTGCATCAGTAATTCAACCTTGTTTTTTGCTAGGTTCATTTCGTATAGATGGTATGCTCCACCTGAAAGGAAATACAATGAATCGTCATTTTTTATTGTGAAGCCACCACAACCAATGTAATTACTTTTAGATTTAAATGATTGAACTACGTTAATTTCATCCGGCTTATCCGTATTGATGAAGTAGGGACCTTCTAACCCATTAATGAACCAAATTTGACTATTTACTACAACTATGTTGCTCAATGAATAGGCCCCTATACTAGTAATTTTATGAATGTTTTTATTCTTCAAACTAACTTTATAAATGTCTTGCCTATGAGGTGCGTCGGGGTTAATTGGAGAGTAGCTTGTTGTCTCTGCAGCATTAATAAAAAAGATACTTTTGCCATCATGAGACCAGGCAGCTTCTGTTATTAATTCAGAATATTCCGTGATTTGGATTCTATTTGATCCATCTGTGTCCATAACCATAATAGCACTACGTTTCATATTCTCGATGAAGGACAAAAACAACACCTTATTTCCACTTGGAGAATAGCGCGGATGTGCATACGATTCCCCAGACTTTGGTTCAGTTAGTAATTTTATATTATTACCATTAATATCACATTTATATATTTTGCTTTGATTGTCCTTATCAAAGGAAAAAATCACATCCCTGTCATTTGGTGCAATTGACAGGGATAAGAGACCTTTACTCTCTGTACTATCGATATCCATTTCGATGCGGCAACCAAAACTTGTGAGAATGGCCAAGAATAAGACAACTCGAGTTTTCATAGTTTATCTAAACGGATGTTGAATATTTGGATTGAAATCGATGAGCTCCGCGTGGTTTGTAACCGCGCGCAAAAAATTCCACGTTTTCACATTTGGTAAAATATACACGGGGTTGCAAACCCCTTGGAGCAGATGGCTTAATCTTTATTGATCCAAGCTTCTGAAGGATCAATAAAACTAAGATCAAGGGTATCGTTTTGATAAAATAATTTTCTTTTACTATTCAAAAAACCTTCAGCCTTTATTAGTTTTTCTTCCCTTTTGGGATGACCTACATTATATAAACCTTCAAGTGACCTTAAGGTATCATTCAACAATTGTAAAGTTTCACTCTGATACCTGTAGTGTATTGCAGGGTTAAACCATGCTTCCATGATCTCTACTTCAATGGTATCACCTTTTTGCTTCCATCTGCCCCAATTGCTATTGAAACCATACAACCAATCTGTATTTGACTTATGAAAAAGCTCGAATACAGGAATATTACTGTGTCCGCACACTGGGCCCAAGAAGGTAGCATCTGAAAAGAACACGAGATAACAACTTGACGGTTGTTCTTCGACCCAGTTCAGATTATCGTATGATTCAATATTGGAAAAAACCATTTCAACATTTGGTGAAGACTTTTTAAGACCTCTTTCTATTGTAAAACTCGTGGTTGGCTTTTGCCCTATACAACTCGTCAAAAAACCGTAAACAATGACAGTCTCAACAGCTTCAAAATTATTCTACTTCGCTTCACATCAAAAATAGCTTCGAATCTCTCGAGCACTTTTTTGTAATCCTTTTCGTCTCTAATTGGTGAAATGTCCATGTCAAATTTCGTTTACGTTGATCTTTATTGCGAAGCAGCCCGCGAAACATTTATGCCTCGAATCTGATGATCCGAAATCCTACGTCCAATATATAAAATCAATATCGTTCAGCTCAGAAGAAGTTAAACTCCTATTCCTATATTTCTGGAACAGAGCAAAACATAAACTTTCTCCAAACACATTTCAAATCCGTTAACCGAATGATTTCATTCCTTATTTTTGAACCCTATGCTAGAAAAGCTTCGACGGTTTAAATTCACGTATTCGCTCTACAACTTTTTTAAGAAGGACGAACTCAAGCACAACATTCCACTATTCGAGAAATACGGGCTCAATAAGAAGTACTATTCACCGCTTTCGAGTGAAGACTTTAAGGGACTGGAAGGTGAGAAGAATATATACGATAGACTCGACTCCAGAACGGAATTGCCAAAAGATCCCGATTTTAGAAATCTCGATACCAAAACACAAGAAGCGCTCCTGCCTTGGTCAGAAAAGGGTTTTGCCATTATTGAAGGCTTCCTTACTCCAAGTGAAGTAGATGAAGTGAATGCCGAAGTGGATCGGCTGATTGCCAGCGGTGAAGTTTCATGGCGATACGGAAACAAAATCATGTTTGCTATTCACAAATCCGACTTGCTCTACCGCATCGGTGCGCGCGACAAACTCATTCACATCATGTCGATCTTGCTCGGGAAGAAGGTAACCTTGTTTCAAAGCATCAACTTCCTGACGGGGAGCCGTCAGCGCACGCATTCCGACTCTGTGCATATGACCACCTTTCCCGAAGGAAACTTAATCGCCGCGTGGATTGCACTTGAAGACATCAAAGCGGGGAGTGGTGAGCTGCATTACTATCCCGGTTCGCACAAGCTGCCTTACATCATGAATGCAGATTACGGAAATGTGGGGTCTAAGATGATGCTGGGGCCATACAATTACGGCCACTACGAAGATCGAATCCAAAAGGAAATAGATGACCGCCAACTCGAGAAGGAAGTGTTTCTGGCGAAAAAGGGCGATGTGCTTATCTGGCATGCGAACTTGCTGCACGGCGGTGAGCCAGTGGTCGATGAAAACCTGACACGCAAGAGCATGGTGTTTCACTATTACACCGACGATGCCATCTGCTACCACGAGATTACCCAGCGACCTTCGCTCAAAAAGACGCATTAATTGATTTCTGGTACTTTTAAGGCTCATAAATCTACCTTTTGGATCAAAATCAAACAGGCACACGAATCAATAAATACCTGAGCGAAATCGGGTATTGCTCGCGTCGTGGTGCCGATCAACTCATAGAATCGGGTCGCATCAAGATCAATGGCAAAACGGCTGATTTGGGAACGAAAGTCTCCAAAGAAGACACTATTGAAGTAGATGGGAAAGAGATTCAAACAAAGGCTCAAAAGCCGGTTTACATCGCTTTCAATAAGCCACGTGGTATCGTGTGCACCACAGATACCCGACGCGAGAAAGACAATATCATCGACTTCATCAATTATCCGACCCGGATATTTCCAATCGGCCGACTAGACAAGGCCAGTGAAGGATTGATTCTACTCACCAACGATGGAGATATTGTCAACAAGATTCTCCGTGCGCGTTACAACCACGAGAAGGAGTATGAAGTAACGGTGAATAAATCGGTTAATTCCACCTTTGTGAAAGCCATGAGCAATGGACTCCCCATTCTCGACACCATCACTAAAAAGTGTGAAGTGACCAAGACTGGACAGTTCACTTTTACTATCGTTTTGACGCAGGGGCTCAACCGACAAATCAGACGGATGTGCGAATACTTAGGCTATAAAGTCACCAAGCTTAAAAGAGTGCGCATCATGCATATACCGCTCGATGTGGAAGTGGGCGAGTATCGCGATTTGACGAAAGCAGAACTTGCCGCCTTAGATCAAGAAACGGTTGATGGGCCCGATCTGCCACCAGCGCCTGAAAAGAAAAGCCTTAAATCTAGGTTCAGATGAAAATAGGAATACTCGGGATAGGCGGAGTTGGCGGATTCTTTGGTGGTATCTTAGCCAAAGAATACGCTGGAAAGGGCGAGCATGAGATCATTTTTGTTTCGAGAAGCAGTAAAGAAACCATTGAAAAGAATGGGCTGGAACTGCGATCGACAATTGGAGACTTTATCGTTCACCCCGATTTAGTCACATCGGCAGCAGAATTGAACGGGCATTTGGACGTGCTCTTTCTCACTACCAAATCTTACGATTTAGAGTCATCTGCTCAATCCATAGCGCACTGCCTGGACGAAAATAGCTTGGTGATTCCATTGCTAAACGGCGTGGAAATGGACCGACGTGTGAAGGCTATTCTTCCGAATGCGCAGGTGGCCAATGGCTGCGTTTACATTGTTTCGACCATCAAAGGCCCTGGAATTATTCAAGAGAGTGGTGGAATCCAAAAGCTGTCTTTCGGAAGTTCCGAACCACTAGATTTTGATCTGGATGCCGTTCAAGATATTTTGCGGAAAGCTGGAATTGAGTCAAAGCTCAGTAACGATATTGAGCTGATTACCTGGAATAAATACGTTTTCATATCGAGTGTAGCTTCACTTACGAGTTACACAGATCTGTCGCTTGGAGAGATTCTAGAATCAAGTGATCACCTCGCTCTAATGAAGCTACTTTTGAGCGAAGTAATCGCACTTGGAAAAGCCAAAGGAGTTCTTCTTTCTGATGATCTTGCCGAAAAGGCTATTCAACAAATGAAGGGCTTGCCATTCGAAGCAACATCTTCCATGCAGCGCGATTTCAGAGCCAAGAATATTACAGAACTTGATGCGCTTTGTGGTTTTGTGGTGAAAGAATCGGAGATGTATAATCTGAAGGCAAATTCCTTCGAGAAAATTTACCAAGCACTTAGTTAAGAAAATCACATTTCTATTTTTGTCGCATGAACAGAAAGAATCTACTATACCCATTTGTTTCCGTGCTATTCATAGCAGCAGTAATGACATCGTGCAGCGAAGATGATTCGGAATCGACACCACCGCCAACACCCGCCATTACGGGTTCGATAGAAGGAGCGGTAGCGCTTTATGACCAAGGCATGGAAGAAGAGCCTAATGATGGCATGAGCGTAACGGCCATTTTTGGTTCGAGTGAATACACGGGACAGACTGACGCCAATGGCGATTATATGATTGAAGATGTTCCTGCTGGCATCTACCGACTAGAGTTTGAAAAAACCGGCTACGGAACATTTAAACTATTCGATATCGATCACAATCCATCTGAAAGTACGGGTAGCACGATCGTTGCGGAAACACCTGCACTGGGGCAAATTTCTACTACTACCATCGACTCCTTGATGGTTGAACCAGATTCATTGAATCAACAAGTGGGGTTTACTATCATTTTGGACTCACTTTCAACTGGAGAAACAAGCCACTACGTGCGCTTTTTCTTCCAGCGCGGTGGTGTGGTTAACCCGATTACGGCAGATGCCTTTACCGATTTGATTTTGACGGATTCAGACCCTTTTGAAATCACATTTACGAGAGCGAACTTCGAAAGTATGGGCTTTGAACCTGGAGAAACGATTAGGGGACAAGTCTACGGTGATTCGTTTTACAGTAATTCCTATTTTCAGGAGAATGTAGATGCCTGGTTCTTTCCGAATGTGAATCACATTTCGCAAAACAGCGTAGAATTTAAAGTTTACTAATTGAGCTAGTAAATTTTCTGAAGCCCTTCGAATACCCTTACCACGGCGGGGCAAATCTCGGTATTCTTCACCGAGAGATCGAGCACCTGATAAAATCGTTTTCGATTGGTGTGTGGATACTCGCGACAAGCCAATGGACGACTTTCGTAGACTGAGCAATAATTGTCGGCACCCAGAAAGGGACAAGGTGCTGATTTGAAGACGTACTCACCATCCCGATCCATATGCATGTATTGATCGATAAGCTCTCCGGGCTTCATGCGAAGGTGTTTGGCAAGGCGTTCTACGTCTCGGTCGTGCATACCAGGACTGGTAGTCTTACAGCAGTTGGCACAGGACAAACAGTCTATTTCATCGAAGACTTCATCGTGCAGTGCTTCCACATCCCGATCGAGCGATTTCGGCTTCGATTTCTTCAGCTTTTGTGCAAGCTTTTTATTGGCCTTTTTGTTTTGCTCCCCGCGCTGAAGCTCTTTCTCCAGATTCATACTGCGAAGGTACATATCAGCGCGAAAGTTGAGTAGGTTTGTAGAAACCGCTTTCCATGAAAACCCATCACTACATTACCGAAGTAAAATGGCCAGAACGGGCAGGTGATCGCACAACAGATTACACCAGTTATCTCCGAGATCACATGGCTTTTGTCGTCGATAAGGCATTGGATATTCCCATGTCATCCGATCCCCACTTCAGAGGCGATGCCAAGCGATACAACCCAGAAGAGCTATTGGTCATGTCCCTTTCGTCGTGCCATATGCTCTGGTATCTGCATTTGTGCGCTACGAGTGGTATTGTAGTTGAATCGTATGAAGATCGGGCCCAAGGCATGATGGAAATGGATGATTCGGGTAGTGGAAAATTCGATCGGGTCATTCTTCACCCCGAAGTGAGATTGAGTTCTGGTGATGTGGTGCTCGCAGAAGAACTCCACGAAAAAGCCCATGCGCTTTGCTTTATAGCGCGTTCGGTTAACTTTGCGGTCGATTGTGAACCAACAATTACCAAAGTTTAAAATGAACGTTTTTATAATAGATGGTGCAAGCAAGGTTTTTAGCGAAACCGCAGGATCGCTCAACGACACCATCAGTGCTCGAATTGTAGAGTTGGCGGAAGAATGGGGGCATGAAGTGGTCCGCACTTTTGTGGACGATAAGCACGATTTAGATTTGGAAGTCGAGAAGTTTGTGAACGCCGATTTGGTCATATACCACTTTCCCATTTGGTGGTTTGCCGTGCCTTATCCACTCAAACAATACATCGATGATGTACTGACGCATGGATATGGCAAGATCTTTAAGAACGATGGGCGTTCGCGGAAAGATCCCAAGCGAAACTATGGTAAAGGTGGCTTGCTCAAAGGCAAGTGTAGCTTGATCTCGACTTGGAACGCTCCGCTTGAAGCTTTTACCATGGAAGGTGAGCTGATGGAGACTAAACTACCCGACGATGGAGTGCTCTTCGGAATGCGCAAAATGAACAACTTTATAGGACTGGAAGATGCGCCAAACTTCCACTTTTACGATGTGGTTAAAGATCCAAACCTGGAAATCCAGCTACAGGCATTTGAAGTTTACCTGGAGAAAATCTTAAAAAATTAATTCGCTTAGTTTTCAAAGTGTGATGCGTTTCACTTTCTAAATTAGCTTCGACAAACAAGACTATGAATATTTCAAACAACCCCTGGCATCAAGTTTCCGTTGGTGATGATGCGCCACATATTGTAAATGGAATCATTGAAATTCCAGCCAATACGCGAGCTAAGTATGAGCTGGACAAAGAGTCTGGATTGCTCAAAATGGATCGGGTTCTCTACTCATCCATGTATTATCCGGCCAATTACGGGTTTATTCCGAAAACGTATTGCGATGATAAAGATCCGCTAGATATTGTGGTTCTATCGCAAATAGCTGTGGTACCCATGTGTATCGTTAGTGCCAAAGTAATCGGGGTAATGCGCATGTTGGATGGGGGAGAGCTCGACGACAAAATCATTGCAGTCGCCAACAATGACATGAGTGTAAACCACATGGAAGATATCTCCGATCTGCCACCACATTTTACAAGAGAGCTCAAGAACTTTTTTGAAGACTATAAGAAGCTCGAGAATAAAACAGTGGAAGTAGAAGAGTTTCAAAATGCACACATAGCTCGTGAAATTGTGATCCAAAGCATTAAGGATTACGAAGATTTGATTCACCAGGAAAGACCATAAACATGAAGTTACTAGCTTCGATTATCGCAGGCATTTTGGTTTCATTCGCAGTCAGTGGGCAGACTTGCCCTTGTTGTGAAGGAGATTACAGAGATTTTGACTTTTGGGTGGGCTCGTGGAAGGTTCTTGACTCAGAAGGAAATGTAATGGGTACAAATGAGATCACCATTGCCGATGGGAAATGCGTAATCCAGGAAAATTGGATTGGAGCCAAAGGTACGATGGGGCTTAGCGTAAACTATTTCAATGCAGCCGATACCACTTGGAACCAAGTCTGGGTAGACAATGCAGGTAAGCCTTTAATTCTGAAAGGGGGGATGGTAAATGGCTCAATGGTCATGAAGTCTTTGCCCGCAATAGTGAATGGGAAGAAAGGTGTCAATCAAATTTCTTGGACACCAAATGAAGATGGTACCGTCTTACAAGAGTGGGTTTTGATCGATGAAGAAACCAAGATTAAAAGCCTACTATTTCAAGGTTGGTATCACAAACTATAAGGTCTTAGAGTTGTTAATTTATCAGTTTTCTTAGGGGATATTTAGGGTAGCTCGTTCTCAACGATCATCTATATTCGGCTGAAACAAGCTAAATTATGATGAATAAAACCTTACTTACTACCTTTTTAATTTTCCTTTCGCTAAACACCTTTTACGCCCAAACAGTTTCAACTCTAGTATCCAATCCTACTATCCACGATGGAATCTATGTTGATCCACTTGGGAACATTTACACCACTCCCGGCGGCTTAACCGGAAGTGACTATATCGGGATGTACGATATCCAAACCGAAGAATTTACCCCAGTTTGGGCCGATGGATTTGCCGGGCCGATCAATATCGCATCCTATCGCGATTCCATTCTAATTGTTTCTAACTACGACAACAATACCGTTTCGGCTTTTAATATGAATACGTGGGAAGTAGATGTTATCGCATCTGGACTGGATGGACCCTCGGGAATTGCCGTTGATCAAGACGACAATATATACATCACCAATTGGGGGCAAGCGCCAGACTGGCTGGGTACGGAAATTCACAAAATAGACGCCGAAGGAAACGTCTCGGTATTAGTTGACGACCCCGAACTCGAAAATCCACAAGCCATTTGCATCAACCAGGATGGAGATATTGTGGTTCACTCCAACGCATGGTTATATAAGGTAGACCCAGAAACGGGAGAGCTTAGCCAATGGACTTTTCTTGGTATAACAGTACCGAACATGACTTTTAGAGCTTCTGATCAGTCCATTTATGCCGTTGGAAACCAGAAGGTACTGCGCATTGATAGTAGCGGTCTTATGTCGCTTATTAGTGGGACGGTAGAAGGCTATCAAGATGGTAGTTTCGATGAAGCCCTTTACACCGACCCGATTGGCGTAGCCTTTAATCCCGAAGATGATGTTCTCTACGTATCCGAATCGGCTTACCAAACCGGGGTTGGACGGATCAGGGCACTTACCTTCGATTCCACTACAGGGCTAAACGAATACGACGCTCACGAGATAGAGCTGAACCTAAAACCCAATTTGACGACAGATTTCTTTACCGTTGATTTTCCGGGATTAGTAGGGGAGATGACCGTCTATGAAATGACCGGAAGAGTGGTGGGGCAACTAAACGTAAGTGCCAAGCAGCGCATTGATGCTTCAAATTGGACTGTGGGAGCCTATCTCATCCACGTGCAAACTGAAGATGGTTCGGCCGTGCGCCGTTTGATCAAGAAATGATCTAACCACTAATTTACTTTCAATTGTGGCCAGTCTCACCGAGTGGGCGGACTGGCCACCATACTTTTCCAGTTGATTTTGCGTTGGTTATTTGAACGGAGCTAAAGGACCAGAAACCAAATACCTTTTGCCCTTCGAATGAAACCTGCATGTGTACAGCTACTGAAGCCGAAGCAACGCTTTGGCCTAGTGGTTTTATGAAATTTAAAACCCAACCAATGAGAAATCAACTGCTCACCTGTTCTCTGGCATTGGCTTTTGTCTCGCAGCCAGTATTTTGTCAAAACGAATCTATCGTTTATGCCAATGTAATCGGTACTGTTACCGACTACGACAAAAACATTAAAGTAGGCGAAACCATCATCTTTCAAAATCTTACGACCCTGAAGCGCCATCAAGCAAAAAGTGATGAACAAGGGAAGATCAGCTCACGGCTGCCGTGTGGATACAGGTACTCCGTGAAGATCAAAGGTTTTGCTGACGATGTGGATTATGCCGAATTCGAGATTCCTGATATTAGCCCAGATCAGGGTGAAGTAACCATTCAGGTGGATGTGGAAATGAAGCCCGGAAAGGAGTTTGTGCTCGACAATGTCTATTTCGATACAGGTAAATCAACCTTAAAACCGGAGTCGTACGCAGAGCTCAACAATCTAGTCGAGTATATGAAGGAGCTCAAGAACGATGTGATCGAAATTAGCGGACATACAGATAATGTGGGGGATCCCGAATCAAATCAAGTCTTATCGCTAAAACGCGCTGAAGCGGTAGTAGCTTATCTGGTAGAAAACGGAATTGAAGCAAACCGCGTCAAGGCTGTAGGTTATGGAGAATCGCGACCGATAGCGAGTAACAATACTCCTGAAGGACGAAAAATAAACCGTAGGACGGAAGTGAAAATACTGGCACATTTTTAGGCTGAGCTGGGAACGTATAGTGATCCGATTAACAATTTTTCATTCCTGTGTCAGGGGTTTCTTCCATCTATCTCACTACGTTCATCGAGCTCATTCAACCAAGAGAAAATGAACACGAGAATGTACTGGCTGGTATTGTTGATCGCGCTATTTGGGTGTAAAACTCCCGCCGAGAAAATAGCCAAGTCCGCAAACGATCAAATTGCCATAAGTGAATTCAACGGCTTTGTGTACATAGCCTACAATGGACAGTCAGTAGTACAAAAGTCTTTGACAAACCCAAAGCTTAGCGCAAGCCCGATTAGTTTCGAAACGCCTGTCCAATTGGCTTCATTGACTAAGCTATTTGTCAAAGTAGCCTTGTTGCGTTTGGTCGATGATGGAAAGCTCGACCTCGATCAGCCCATTTCGGATATTCTTGTCAAATTCCGCCCGAGCTTTGGTCAGAACATCACTCCGCGCCACCTAATGGAGATGAAGTCTGGACTACCGCGAGAGCTCCTTGATAATGAAGAAATCGGCGGTGTTTTGTATAACGAAAATGGATTTGCCGGCCCTTTTTTGGATACTATTCCTAACCTCGAGCTCCAGTCAGAACCGGGAGAAAAATACAGTTACAGTAATCTCGACTACTGGATTCTAGGAAGTGTGATTGAAGCCACTACTGGCCTGCCCATTGAAGAAGCCATGAAAGCGCTCGTTTTTAATGAGCTTGAGATGTCTCATTCTGGCTTGGTCTATTCAAATGAGATAGCCCCTGGCATTTCGTTTCAGAATGACGTTCCCCACCAAGAACAGATCAATTACAGCGGACGCTATACCTCTGGTGGGTTCTATGCTTCAGCTAGCGATTTGGTCAGCCTGTCTGAAGCACTCCAGACTCCCGTCTTCCTATCAGATCACTCCTTGAATACTTTATTTGGTGAAAAAGACAAGCTGGAGATATATGGCTCCTTGCCAACCACTTCAAACATCTACTTTCAAGACAGAGCGAATGGAATAACATTGATTCTATTGAATAATGTTGGGCTCAGCGAATTAAGCCAGATATCCGATCTAAAAAACGAAATCGAAAAAGCGATTGGTCTTGAGCGAAAAGCTGGTCCAAAGAGAAAAGTCACACTATTTCCGGTGGAAGCGCTAAGCGATTCAAGTAGGGTAGAGAGTGGACTTAAAAAGTGGGCTAGAGCCGTGGAATCAGGTAGTGAAAGTGAAATATATTCTGCACTCAAGAATGTCTCCGTTCCAGGAAGTATGAGAGAGTCTGATCCCACATGGAAAGAGTTGGTGAAAGTTCGAAATCAGAGCCCAGGATTTAAAGCATTGGGCTATCGCTGGGTTGATAATGAAGAACCTAAGGGAATTGAAGTCTGGTTTGCCGCTCCCGAAATTGAAGGAAAACTGGCGATCCGGTGGTTGCTTAGCACAACTGATTCTACTAAGGTTGAAAACATCTTCGT
The DNA here is from genome assembly GCA_030427905.1 of Bacteroidia bacterium. Classification (GTDB taxonomy): domain Bacteria; phylum Bacteroidota; class Bacteroidia; order Flavobacteriales_D; family Cryomorphaceae; genus CBDDKU01. The sequence goes on along the minus strand of JAUICL010000002.1, from coordinate 643,186 downwards.
AATGCCCGATGATATGGAATGGTTGGGGAAATCTTTTTGAAGAAATTTTTCTTTCACTACATTTAGATCACCTTACTTTTGAGACTTAGATAGGTTTGTTTATTTCAGCATTGCTAGTAACAATTGAGTCACGATTAAATATCGAACTGCTATGACCAGAGAAGAACAATTGGTGTTCTGCAAAGTATGCACCAAAAAAAGTTGGACATGAAAAAGGGGTTGGTGTGCTCCTTAACCAATGAACTAGCCGATTTTACAGGTACATGCGAGAACTATGTGGAAGACCCAGAACTAAAAGCCAAGGTTCACGAATCGAATATTAGTGAAGATGTTGGCCACCATAGAGACGGGGCATTGATATTCCTTATTATCGGGTTGCTTTCTATTGGTACTTCCTTGTTATACTATTTTGCCACCGGGGCTGTTTTTTTTGCTATTGGCTTGAGCACAACCCAGATTTTCGAAGCCGCATACACGCTTCAAACGGGCGGCCTTGATGTGATAAGTACGGCTGTTAGCGTGTTCATAGCGTCTGTGTTCCTTATAATTTGGTACTTTGCTCGAAAGGGTAGTAAACTGGCTTTTATTTTGGGCATTGTGTTTTATAGTATTGACACGATACTGATGTTGTTGACGTTCAGCCTGCTTGGGTCGGCAATACACATCATCGCACTCGGGTTAATGATAAGAGGCTACAGAAGCATGGTGGCACTTAAAAAGAAATATCCAATGGGGTATTAATCTCAAGAAAAACTCCAGAATGTTGTCCGAAAGTCTTCTATTTTTAACCCATGGAAATAGAAAAGGCCTGTTTCACAACCTTTCCCGTATTACACACCCATAGATTAACCCTTCGCCAGATTCTACTAGAAGATGCAAGGCGCATTTTTGAAATGCGGGCCAATTGGCGCAACAATCAATTCATGCTCCGGCCCGATATGCAAGACTATGCGAAAGCTGAAGATTTGGTGAAAGCCGTTGACGAAGGCTACCAAGATCAGAAAATGATGGCCTGGGCTGGTCTCTTGAGAGATGAAAAGACAATTGTGGGCACTTGTGGATTCAACCGCATAGATCATCAAAATCTTCGCGCAGAAATAGGTGGGGAACTCTTTATCGACTACTGGGGAAAGCATATAGCTCTAGAAGCGGTTCAAACTATAATCGACTATGGCTTTTCAGGGATGACCCTACATAGTATTGAAGCGAAAATTAATCCCGGTAATCGAGGGGCGATTCACCTCGTGGAGCAACTGGGCTTTGTAAGAGAAGCTTATTTTAAAGATTACGGATACTACCAGGGTGCCTTTCACGATTTGGCTATTTACTCAAAACTGAACCCGAAACAACAATAATTCGTTTCTTTCCAAACGCAATGGTAAAAGAAGAACTCCTCGAAGCTATTTTACAATGGGATTCCAAAGCTTGGTCGAAAGCCCTGTATTATTGGGACAAAAATGTAGAGTGGGACAAGGTAAAAACGGCGTTGGAACTCGGCGGTAACAGTGGTGGCCTATCTATCTGGCTGGCGTCTAATGGCGTTGACGTTCTTTGCTCAGATTTGGAAGGTGTAGAAGAAAAGGCATCAGCTCATCATGCACCATTCGATTTTAAGCACAAAATTTCCTATCAGGATATCAATGCTTGCCAAATTCCCTATGAAAACCACTTCGACTTAGTCGTGTTTAAGTCGGTATTGGGTGGAATAGGTAGGGACAATAATTTCTCCATGCAGAAACAAGCGGTAGACCAGATATACAAAGCTCTGAAGCCTGGGGGTAAATTGCTTTTTGCTGAAAATCTCATCGCATCTCCAGTACACCGTTTCGCACGCAAGAAGTTTGTGCAATGGGGCAATTCATGGCGCTATCTCGATATCAAAGAAATGCAGAGTTTGCTCGCTGGCTTTGAATCATACACGATCCAGGCAACGGGTTTTGCGAGTGCTTTTGGTCGTAGCAATAGCCAAAGAAACAACTTCGCGGCCCTTGACCGCCTTTTCTTCAATTACTCTGTACCAAAGAACTGGAAGTACATCGCCTACGGGGTGGCAACGAAATAGCATTTTTTCACATTTTCGGCACCTTCGATTCGCGTACAAATAGATTCGAATTTCTGATATTCGCATTTATGCGTAATCACCATGTTCTTCTCATTGCGGTCCTGGCCATTCTGGTAGGCTGCACCCCAACTCAAACTCAGGAAACTACATTCCAAACCCAAAGCGAACTACTCGAAGCCATTGATTCGTATATGAATTCGGAAGTAGATTCAATAGGTGCTGGTGCTGGACTATTAATAGCCTACGAAGGTGAGCCTATTCTAATCAAAGGATATGGTCTCGAAAACTATTCGAGACGGATTCCGATCTCGCCAAAATCTAATTTTAGGATGGCTTCTGTGAGTAAACAATTCACTGCCTTAGCCATTCTCACGCTGATCGACGCTGGTAAGCTAAGCTATGATTCGCCTGTTAATGTTATCCTGGACATTGATGGAATGGAAGGTGTTCAAATCCATCATTTGCTCAATCACACGTCCGGAATTCCCTCGTATGAAGACTATTTTGAGAACGATTGGAAGGAAGCGCGAATAGCGGAAAATCACCATGTTTTAGCGTGGTATCGCGAGAACAATACATTGTCGTTTGAACCGGGAACCGAGTTTGAATACAGCAACGGGGGCTACAATCTTCTAGCGACCATTGTGGAAGAAGTGAGTGGTATGCCGTTTATGCTCTACGCTCGTGAGTTCGTCTTCAGACCTTTTGGAATGAACACGACTGATTACTTCAATTTGGCTCATCCTAATATGATTTTCAACCGAGCTTATTGCTATGATTTAAATGAAGATGGCGATTGGGTTCAAGTAGATGGCAATAAGCTCAATGGCCTGCAGGGCGAAGGCGCTGTTTACACCAACCTGACGGATTACGCTGCTTTTGACAAGAATTTGCGAAACAAAAAAGTGCTGAGCGCTCAGCTTTATGACACCTACTACAGCGATGTGTATTCTTTGCCTTTCGAACGAGATCTCGATGTATCTTACCTTCGAAGCCATCCCGTACACTATTCCAATGGTTGGTACGTGACACCAACTACCGTGTTCCACGCTGGTGGCTGGGTTGGAGCGAGAACCTTCGTTATTCGCGATCTCGACCGACCTTTAACGGTGGCCGTTTTCCGAAATTCTAATCAAGAGGCACACGATCTGGCTGAGCACGTTTATGACCTAGTCGATAGCTACCTGACTAAAGAATAATTTACTATCCTTGAAGGATGGCTAAATCTTCAAAAATCAATCTCATCCAAGCTATTTCCATCGGTGTAGGTGGAATGGTCGGCGGTGGGATATTCGCCGTTCTAGGTTTATCTGTTGATCTGGCTGGTGGGGGAGTGCTGGTTTCCTTTTTAGTTGCTGGAATCATCGCGGGCATCACAGCCTACTCGTATGCCAAGTGGTCGGTAGCTTTTCCCGATTCGGGTGGAACCGTCCGTTTTTTGAACGAAGGTTTTGGAAATGGACTTCTAAGCGGTGGCTTGGGAAATACGCTCTGGGTGAGCTATATCATAATGTTGGCTCTCTATGCCAGCGCTTTTGGAGCTTATGGAAGTTCGCTAATTCACATCACCGGCGATAAAGCAATCGATGCCCATATTCTCATTTCAGCCATCTTGGTGTTATCTACAGCCATCAACTATTACAGCATTGCTGTGGTGGGTGAAGTAGAATCTATTGCTGTTATCGTCAAATTGCTTATTCTGATTTCATTTGTGGCAGTGGGCTTTTTCGGACTTAGCGACAATCCAAATTTCGGTCAACTAGACATTGCTACCTGGGAGTCGCCCATTGCTCTGATAGCTGCGGGGATGATCATTTTTGTGGCTTACGAAGGGTTTGAGCTTATTGCCAATTCGTCGCCAGACATCACCAACCCCAAGCGAAACATTCCTTTGGCATTTGGTATTTCCGTAGTCTTTGTGATTCTACTCTACCTAGCCATTGCGGCCGTTACGGTAGGTTCGGTAGCCTTTGCCGACATCTCTGCTGCGCAAGACTATGCGCTCGCTGTGGCTGCTAAACCCAAATTTGGAGAAATAGGTTTTGTCGTGATCGGCATTGCGGCCATGATTTCCACCTTTTCAGCCATTAATGCTACCCTTCTCGGTGGAAGCAGAGTAAATTATGAAGTAGCTGAAGACGATGAATTGCCATCAGCTTTTACCCGCCTGGTTTGGGGAAAGCCAATAGGCTTAGCCATTATCTCGATAGCCGCATTGGTGCTCGCCAATACGGTCGATTTGGAAAGCATTTCCACATCAGGGTCCATGGGGTTTCTTCTTATTTTTGGAATGGTCAATATTGCTGCATTCCGCAAGTCACAAGAGATTGGTGCGCACAAACTTCTTTGCCTTATTGGTGGATTACTGTGCTTTAGCGCCTTTGCCATTTTGGTGAATCAACAAGTGGAGACCAATGTACTCGGTGTGCTGATTGCGCTGACCATCATTGCTTTATGCTTTGTGGGTGAGTTTGTATTCCGCAAATCAAACCGTTAATTCAATTCATCTTCTCTCCGCACTGGTAATTCCACCTATAAAAAACCATCTTTACGGTAGCCGCTCGAATCGAAAAGTCTATGAATTACAAAGCTCTACTTTTTAGCATTTTATTAATTCCTTCATGGGTTTTTGCGCAGCAAAGCCAGCCGCAAAACGTCCGCAATATTGAAGCGTTTGCAAAGCTCTACGGCTATGTCAAATACTTTCACCCATCAGATGAAGCTTTCGAGAATGATTGGGACTATTTTGCCATTTATGGCGCCAGTAAAGTGTTGGACTGTCCTGACAATGCTGCCCTGCGAGATAGTCTCAACATGTTGTTTCAGCCTATTGCTCCCACCATTCAGATTTCAAAAAGTAAAAAGGGATATAGTGCCAAAAATCACATACCGAAAGATACGACCGACTTCAAACGCATCTTTTGGCAACATCAAGGTGTGGCCTACGGCAATTTTAGGAATGCCAACGATTCGAACAACCCATTTCAAAGTGTTCGTGTCAACAAGCCTTACGAAGTTCCTGTAGCGCTAGATACGGCTGGGTTTTCTGTTAGTCTGAAAATTGATTCGACTTGGCTTAATATGCCTTACCGCATATCTGGAAATCTCAGGTTTTCGAAAGGAAAGCACCACCGCATGGGATATGGAGATCAAGGTCAGTTTTATGCCGAAATTGATCATCACCGCGTACATTCAGAGATTCAACCTGGGCCGTACTCCAATGTCGTTATGGCGGGAAGATTTCCCGATCAAGCCGATTCTCTGACTCTAGGCGCTGTGATATCTGGAGGGATACTTAGAGTAAAGGGAATCGAGATAAAAGTGAAAGTGGATGGGGTCTGGAAGAATATTGACGCCGAAGTGAGCAAGTTTGATAGTCAAAATACGCTGGCCAAAGACTGTTTTCGGTATTGGGGTGGTGACAATTACAAAATTGGGATATCGACAGATGTTGATATTCAAGTGTTGAAAATAGAAGGGAGTGAAAAGTATGTGAAAGTTGATGGACAAAAACTCTTCGATGAAGAGCCGCAGGTCTCAGACTGCATCCAAGTGGAGTTGGTTGATGGTGTTCATGCCACGATTCCATATGTAGTTTATAGTAATTTTCTTGGCACCTACCCACCTGGTGAAGGTCATGGTAAATTGGCCATTGAATTGGAAAACACAAGTTACAATCCAGCGTATGTGGGGTCTAGACTGGGGAATGTGATTAATGCCTGGAATGTTTTTAAGTTTTCTTATCCATATATCGATCTATTAAAGGTGGACTGGGATGATGCTTTGTTATACTCTATAAAATCGGTGATCAATGGAGCTTCTACTACCCAGGGCATAGAGATAATGACGCACTATCTAGAAGATGCAGGAGTTGAAGTGTCTGGGGAAGAACAGTTTTACTATCCACCCATTTTGTGGGAAAGGCTATCGAACGGTAAACTGGTTGTGACCTATGTGGGAGATGAAAAAAGCAATCTAAAACCGGGCTATGTAGTCACGAGCATCGATGATCAGTCAGTTGATCGAGTATATAGTGATGTGTACAGCGCTGTATCTACCTTTAGTGAAGATGCCAGAGCCCATAAACTCGATTGGCTCATCTTGCAAGGCGACCAAAGCTCAAAGGTGAAACTAGGTATAGAAAAGCGGGGAGCTCACTACATCGTGAGAGAAATGGAGTCGCCGGTATCTCTTCCGGATCGTGATCAGTCAGCGGTTCAATGGCTCGATGAAGGAAACACTGTGCTATACTTTAATTGGGGCTTGGTTGCTAATGAAATGGTTTTTTCTCAGGCAATCGAGCAAATGATGGATGCGGATCATGTGTTGTTGGATTTTCGAGATGGAATTGCAGCCCAAATAGGTGAAAGGTCTATTAAGCGATTTCTGAAAAAGGCCTATACCAGTCCCGAATCATCGCAGTGGATGAGCGTGCCAAGACGGATTAGAGCAGACGAAACCCTAGAGCCTGCCATGCTCAACAATGCCGACCTTTGGGTGGAACGTCCCGACAGTCTGGGCTTCACGGGCCAGATGATTTGCTTGGTCGATGGTGGAGTCAAAGGAATGTCCGAATCCATCATCATGGCCTTGGAGAAACATCAGAAAGACATGACAATAGTGGGTGAACAAAGTGCGGGTGCCAACGGAATCATTCATTCGTTTATTCTTCCAGGCGATATCACAGTCTCCTATTCTGGAGTGAAAACCGTTAAGCTAGATGGGGGTGCATTTTTCGGTGTAGGTATCATGCCCGATGTTAAAATCGAGAACACCGAAGAAGCCATTACAAGTGGGAGAGACCTGTACATAGAAAAAGCGATGGAGTATATCGTTAAGTCGCGTCACTAGTATGAGAAATCTAGGGTTCATCTTCCTGTTCGCCGTTCTCTTGATTTGTTGTCAAGACAAGAATGACAGTAGAGATGCCCAAGCGCTGAGCACTACATTGCCAAATCGGATGTTGGATTATTGGGGCATTCCCGAATCGAAAAACGACGAGATGCTCGCCATGTTTTTCGATTGCGGCGCGTGGTTCGGGTTTGGCCATGGAGATTCTACCGATCTAAATTTTAGCGGTCCCATTCTACTCCAAGAAGAAAGGGGGAGCTGGCTGAGTTCACAGCTTTTGCAGCTAAATGTAATCGACCTTGAACAAGGGACAAATGCTAAGATGGAACAGGTTCAGTCAAACGCTTACTTGAGTCATATTGAGAAAAAAGGTGTGGTAGGTGGGGCTAAATTTCTCCAAACCATTCACTTTCACTCCGATCAGCTTGCTATACACAGATGCGCGGTGGAGAATGTATCAGATGAGAAGCTTTCACTCGAATTGGTTTGGAGCGGACATGTTTTCGGAGAAGGAAGAGAATTGGTTGAAACGGAAAGGGGAATATCGGTAATCACAGGGTCTGGAGAAGTCTTCCATATAGCAGGTCCCAATTTAAATCTGAATTCGGATTCCACCTTTGCGTTTAGTAAAATCATCGAGCTGAAATCCGGAGAAAGGACTGAGATTGAGTTTAAATACGCTACTGATTCCGATGCCATGGAGATAGAAAAGCCCATAGCCATTCATGAGCGGATAGCTCAAAAAGAAGCGGAGCTCGAGCGGGTTTATCAGCGGCTAAAGAAGGACTTCCAATCGCAGGTATACGGTGATCTTGCGGCCAAGTGCTTATTGACAATTCAGGCCAATTGGCGCACACCGCGTGGAGAATTAAAACACGCGGGACTGTTTCCGAGCTATCACGTCAGGTATTTCCAAGGATTCTGGGCCTGGGATAGCTGGAAGCACGCCGCGGCCATTTCTCTTTACAACCCCGACTTAGCTCAAGATCAAATCTTGGCAATGTACGACTATCAAGACACAACTGGCTTCATACCCGATTGCATCTTTCCGGATTCGACAATCGAGCAACACAATTTCAGAAATTCGAAACCGCCCTTATCGGCATGGGCAGCGCTTAAAGCTTTTGAAGCTGGTCGAGACACGAGTTTCCTGAGAATGCTTTATCCAAAGTTGGTAGCCCAGCACGAATGGTGGTATTCGCATCGCGATCACGATCGAAATGGTCTCTGTGAGTATGGATCAACCGATGGTACCTTAATAGCAGCCAAGTGGGAGAGCGGGATGGACAATGCGGCTCGATTCGACAACACCCAAATGCTCAAGAATAGGGAAGGTGCTTACTCTATGGATCAAGAAAGTGTGGACTTGAATGCGTTTCTCTATGCCGAGAAGTACACCCTCCAACGAATGGCTGAGATTCTACAATCACCACAAGAAGCCGCTAAATTTGAGCTGCAGGCCAAACGACTCAAGTCGAGAATGAAATACAGGTTTTTCCGTGGCGATGGATGGTACTACGACCGCAATATCAAAACTAATCAACACATTGCTATGAAGGGCTCAGAAGGATGGACGCCACTTTGGGCAGGAATAACCAGTAGAGACGAAGCCAAATTGATACGAGAATATATGATCGACACCAATCAGTTTTATCTGCACATGCCCTTTCAAACACTAAGCGCAGCTGAAAAAGAGTTTCAACCCAACTTTGGGTACTGGCGCGGCCCTGTGTGGTTTGACCAGTCATATTTTGCTGTAGCTGGTCTTAAAAGAGTAGGGCTTGGCAACACGGCTTACAAATCCATTCGCAGGCTTCTAAACAACGGCGAAGGTATCATGGAAAAAGGCATGCCTTTGCGAGAAAACTACAACCCAATAACGGGAGAAGGTATGGAAGCAGAACACTTTAGCTGGACAGCTGCCTGCATCTTGCTTATGCTTACTGAGTAACCGCTGGTTACCCTAGTAACTCTAACTCAAACTGAATGTTGGCTTTTGCTCGGTATTCTCTACGCAAGCCAAAATCTGTAGCGTAAATCTTATCTCTTTCTAAAAACTGATCCAGCACTTTTTTCCGTCCCTTTTTGTACATAAATGGCGGGTAAATGGCGTACTCTCTTCGAATGTTCTCGAGATAAGTCAAGTACTTGCTTTGAGACTCAGAAAGAATTCCGAGATCAAAATCGATCAAGTACTTCGTGTCGTCGTTTGGTGAAATTTCATGAGACTTGGTAGACAATATGTGAACCACACAGAGATCAATTCTCTTCGCATCTAGCCCCAAGCTATTCAGGCGCTTTTCTGCAATTCGCGCACTTTTCTCTTCGTTGTCACGCCTCGTAGATTTATAGACAATGTCGTGGTAGAAAATGGCAAATACCAAAACATCAAAATCTCGAATACTGTCTTTATACTCTTCGGCAAGCTCCAGCATATAGAGCAGGTGATCAATGTTGTGATAGTGCCTGCCGATACTCGAGTAGGTCTTTTTGATCTCTTTCCATAGCTTTTGAATTAACTCATCGTCATCCGAATACGACGAAGCCGTCGTTACCCACAATTTTCTGATCTTTTCTATTGACTCACCCTTGTCTTTTTGTCGAATGTTTATGCCCATTGAGATAGACTTAATGATGTAGAGTTATTGCCAAGGATATCATTTTCTGAATATTCTGTTCCTAAGTATTCTTGGAATGCAAAATGTACAAATAATTTTAGAATTATATTAAATTAAATTGAAGAAAAAAAATAGCGCAGGTTTCCTTACCTGTTGTTTAATAGGTCTGTACAGTGCGATAGGGTTAGTCTTGTGTTGAAATATGATGCTGAATAATTCTGACTTATTCTTGGTTTTTCTTCCATTCTTTATTGTTGATATAGGCTGTTCCAACTAAGGTGAACCCGATGATCAACCCGAAGAAATACGACATAAATGGAGCACCGTTGAAAGCTTGAAAACCACTTGATATCATCGCAAGAAGCCCGATAACGATGACAATTCGATTTACATTTTGAACATTTTGTTTAGCCATTCTGATTAGTTTGATTGAAATACAATGCGTTCCCACTCCGGATTGCGCTTGATAAATGCCGCGACATAAGGGCACTGAGCAATCACCTTAAGACTTGTTTGCTCAATCGATTCCAACGATTTGATCGTGAGTGCTTTTGCGATTCCTTGCCCTTCAAGCGCTTTTGGGACTTCGATATGTGTGAGATAGATGCGGTCTGTACGCTTCACATACTCAAGCCGTGATACCTGATCATCAATGTGTAGCTCGAATTGCTTTTTTTCGGTATTATCTTTGAAATCTCCTTGAACCATACCTTGAAAATAAGAAAATCCTTCATGCTAAAAAGGAATCAGATCTGGTTCAACATATTGATCTCGAGCTCGTGGATCATCAAAGACATCAAATGAATAATGGCGTTGAACAGATTCCTTGAAGTGGTGCAGCAAGCTTGCGTTCTTGGCAAGCAGGTCTCTCACACCAGCATAGTTATGTGTACGCATCGCACCAGCTACCAATTTGACCGCAGCCACAGTGATAGTTTCGTGGTATTTCCCTTTAATTTTCAGATGATCGACATACCCTTTAATTGCCGCGCAGGTATCAGCGATCGCTTTCTCTTCTCCAGATTTTGAAATGAAGATCCAAGCCAATCTGATATGCGCTTCGTGCGAAAATAAACCTGGATTGAGCGTTCCTGAAACTAACTTCTCCACGAACTCTTCATCAGAATAGTCCCAGTGAGTCTTTTGTCTGAATGCCATAGCACAAATCTACATTAGTCATTTTCTTATTCCCTTTCAAAACGAGAAATACTACCAGTCGGAGTAAATCATACTTATTACGTGAGCCGAAAGGAAGTAAAATCCACTAGTTCTCAATTGTTTTGCTGGGTTGCTGAAACAAAGCTATCCGCCTGAAGTCCTTACTACCACTACGTGAGCTAATGTAAATTAATGTAAATTCACTTAAATTGATTGTCTACTGACTTCCTTTGAAATAGATTTACACCATGACAAAGTCACGTGGTATACTGAGCTTTTTTGCCCTCACCATTTTCATGGGGATTCAATTGGGTTATGGGCAGGGAGCGCAAGTTGGAAAACAAATCGAAATGGCCATGCGGCAGATCGGGCATCAAGTTCTTTCTGCTTCCAATGACTCAACTTCCAGAGTACTTCCCATCGAAAAAAGTGGTGATTCGACCTATCTCATTCAATTTGAGCATGATTTTCAGCTCAACTCCGATGCTGTTATCGGCATTGTAGATACGGTATTTATTGAAGGAAATATTGCCACGGAGTACATCCTCGAAGTTTTTGATTGCGATTCGGGAAAGGTGGTTTATGGATACGGTAGGAATTTGGAAGTGGCCAATGAAATGGTGGCCTGCGGTGGAAGAGTGTACGATAAAGCTTGCTACCAAATGGCCATTACCATCATTAATCCAGTGGTCGGTGAGATAGTCGATGAAAAGGAATCCCGAGCAAGTGCTTGGTGGATTTGGTTTCTGATTGGGTTGGGCGTAGCTGCTGTTTTGGCCTTCGCAGTAAAGAAGAGTACTAGTCGAAAGACTGAAGATCATTCTCACCTCATTCCACTTGGCAATTATCTTTTCGACAAGCGGAATATGGAATTGCGGATAAACAATGAGAAAATGGAGCTTACGGGCAAGGAGTCTGATTTGCTTAGTTTATTGCATTCGCAGGTCAATTCGACACTAGAACGCGACGTGATACTCAATGCAGTTTGGGGTGACGAAGGCGACTATGTGGGGCGCACACTCGATGTGTTTATCTCAAAGCTCCGCAAAAAGCTGGAAGGCGATGACCGCATCAAAATCGTAAATGTACGTGGAGTAGGGTATAAGCTGGTTTTAAACAGCTAGTGCTTACGTCCCTTTGCCTTGGCTTTTTTTGACTTCTTCAAGTCCTTGTTGCACTGCTTGCAAACAAATTGCACTTGGTAGCTTGGGCTCTCGGCTGTAGCTACCCAAGGAATAGTAGCATGTGGATAAGCTGGATTATAATGATCAGGCACCGATTTGGCCATTTCCTTACTTGGTTTCACCTTGAGTGACTTCAGCTTTTGATGATGTACTTCGCAAGAATCAATCACTTCAAAACTAACCATTGGAGTAGCGTCCTGGGCTTGAATAGCCCATGTGGAAGCGATAAATCCAATTAATATCAATGTTCTTCTCATCCGAAATGTTTGTTGCAAATTTGCGATAATCGTGCCAAAGAGACTAGTTATCCTTAGCTTCGCGTGCTCATCACCCATCTGCACCCTCGCTGAATCAAGAATTAAAACAACCCATGGAAAGCGATTACTTTTATCAGGACTCAGAACGATTGATCTATCGGCCTTTAACCGTTAATGACGTACCCGCATGGATTCCATTTTTTACCAATTTGGAGAACCCAGAGTTCTTGGGGCTTCCAACTGATTTGGATCCGCAAGAAGGAGCTGAAAACTGGGTGAACCGACAATTGGTTCGGTACAAAGAGACAGGGCTAGGTGGATTGGCTATCGTGCGCAAATCGGACGGGAAGCTCGTAGGCATCTCAGGAATTATTTTGCGCGAAATAGAAGGGGAAATTCATTATGAAATAGCATACTCCGTTTTGCCCGATGAACGGAATAATGGCTATGCACGTGAAGCTGCTCGCCATTTTCATCAGTCCGGGCTTGATTCTAAGCTAAGTGATCATCTTATCTCGATTATCCATATCGACAACGTCCCGTCGCAAAAAGTAGCCGAATCAAACAATATGATCAAAGGTGATCAGACGGTCTATAAGGATGAACCCGTGTACGTTTTCAGGACAAAGTGTTAAAATGTTGGTTGTCAACCAAATGAATTAACCATTTAAATTGGCTATTTCGTCGGTATTAATTAGCTTTATGTCGATGGATTTAGATGGTTTAGATTCAGTAGTAGCCAAAACCCGAAGCGCCGAGCTCACTTATTCCGATGGAATAGTCTCTGTTTTAGTCACATTAGATAGTGATCTTGACCTTGAAGCCATGAAAGAAATAGTGGCCGCAAGAATGGAGCTCGTTGATTGGCAACCGCATACAGTACTGATTGAAGCAGAATCAAACCATCACTCTGAAAAAGAAGCTCGCGAGTACTTAGCGAACTACGAAAAAGATCCCGCCTTGGCGATGGCTGTGGTCTCAAACAATTTGGCCGTAAGATTGCTAGCAAATTTTTATGTGAAGTTTGATAAACCCAGAATTCCCACCAAGCTCTTTAAATCGAGAGAAGATGCCTTAGCCTGGCTCAAGACTTTTCACTAGCCCAATCGGGCATTCTGATTGGCTTCCTTAAGCTCGAGATTCAAGTCTTTAAAGTCGATAATTCCCTTATGAGAAACCAAGTGGTCGGTTACTACCCATGCCCGTCTGACACGTATAGCCGAAGATTTGACATTGCTAACAATGTAAATCAGGTTGCGTTGCTTCCCTGGACTTAGTTTCTCGAAGTGCGCTGCCGCTATAGGATCTTGGTTTAGCGTTTCTTCAAATTCTTCCGGCATCTCCATCCCGTACTTGCTATCGTCAGGGGCGAGCTCCACTTGTATGGTATCATTTATCCATATGCCGTTTTTTTTGGCAAATGGCTTATTGACATTCACAAATTTGATCCCTGTTTTGAGATGCATTATAGCTGCGTGATACGGTTCGGATCCGTTGATGGAGCACAGTACCCTGCGATTTTTACCTCGAATGAATTGCTCTGCGATATCAGATTCTACTTTGAAATGTAAGCCCCATAGATCGTCTCCAAAAACCTCGAGTTTAGATTCAAATTTCATGGTTCAAATGCTTTTGAATACCCCGTATTTCAATGGTGTTTCCAATGTAAAAGAGCTCGCAAGCGTGGGGTACAGGGGTGTCTTCGCTCGGGTTGACCATATACTCACCACCAGCAGTTCGTATTCCAATTAGCTTGCAGTTGGTATCGAGAAACCTGTTCACATCAGCCACACTGCTATTTTGGATCTCAACCGGTAAACTCGATGCATGTACTTCCACCAGGTGAGCTTCATCACGCTCGGTAAGGGCTATTTTATCTAGAAACCTATTTATATTTTGATTCACAACATATCCAGCCATTCTGGCTCCACCTACTTTGTCGGGCAAGATGATGTAGTTGGCTCCAGCGTTGCGCAGTTTCGACTCTGTAGATTCCACCGCACAACGTGACACGATGCGCATATGCGGATTGAATTCTCGTGCAGTCAGTACAACAAATACGTTATCGGTATCTTTCGGTAAAGTCGATATTAGTGCACTTGCCCGTTTAATACCCGTTCTAAGCAGCGTTTCTTCATCGGTGGCATCACCTTGCACATACATAATGTGTTTCGATCTCAATTCTTCTATGATATCCGGATTGGTATCTACTACCACAATCTCCTTCTCATGAGTCAGCAGGTTTCGAATAGCTTCAGCCCCGTTGCTGCCTGCCCCACAAATCACAATGTGGTCCTTAAGACCTTCAATGTTCTTGTCCATTTTGTATTTTTTATAGTACTGGGCGTAGGTACCCGTCATGATGTATTTGGTGAGCGATGTTAGGGCATAGGCAAATGTACCGAAGCTGATTACGATTAGAAAAATGGTAAAGTGGCGTCCTTCGGGCGAGAGTGGGTGCACTTCGTTAAAGCCTACGGTTGAGACCGTGATTATGGTCATGTAAAGAGCTTCCGAAAACTCGAAATCTTCAATGGCCATATATCCAATAATGCCCACTACAGCTATCACCACAATGATAAGAAGGGCTAGGTAGAGCTCTTTGAAGTATTTGAAAGTGGGAAACCGAAACAACTGCATGAGAGCAAAAATAGAATTTAGCTCCCAAGTGAGACTATGTGAACATTGATTTCCAAGATCATTTCAATCCTTCTTCCCAGGCTCTGATCATTGCGCCCAGCTGGTTCCAGCCTTGTTTTTCAGCATGGCTCAATATCTGCCCGAACCTATCTTGCTGATGGGTTAACTCCCCGTGTACCGCGGCGTAATTCACCGCTTCTTCAAAAGACTTCAACATACTCTTGTAAAAGGCTTCTTGATTTACAGGCTTTTCTTCATTTGCGGCTTGAGCCACTTCGATATTAAAGAGCATGACATCGATCACCTTATCGGGAGCCATTTCGAGCTGAATAAACTTCTTTATGAGTTTTTGGGCTACCGACCTTCTTTTCTTTGGCTTGCGGCCGGTAGTTGGGAAATACTCCTTTCCTATGCGCTCTTTGGCATCGTTTACCATTCTGTCTTCTTTGGGGTTGAAGGCAAAATCGTAAAAGCCCTTCACATCTTTAAAACGATGGTAAAGGTCAATAATTTGGTCTTCGAGCTCTTCCTTGGTAAGCCCGACCAGATACTGCTTCAGATCTTTCTTCGACAAGCTATTTCTTTTCGAGCAATACGTCGGCTCGGGTGTAATCCCACGCCATCATAAGTAGGGCAGGGTCGCCTTGAAAACTGATGGTAAACTGTTCGAAGACCTTGAAATTGCGCTGTTTCTGTACGGTTACCGCTACTACATCGAGTCCGGGGTCGCGTTGGGCTTTTCCATCCAGATTCACCCCCCAACCATAAGAGCCACTATTGAAAAACACTTCCCATTTCTTGGGACCCGGAATCGTCCAAAGGGTATAGGTTCCTGCGGGTAATTCCTGTCCAGCGATTACGAGATCAGTACCGGTCGTAAAAACGGTGGCTTCATTTGCCCCTGTGCGCCAAACTTCTCCGTAGGGTACGAGTGAACCAAAAATTTCTCTTTCCTTCTTAAAAGGCCGCGAATAGGTCACTGACAAGTCGTAGCCGTTTTCTACATAACTAACCGTTTCTTCTGGAGAGTGCTTCTTCGTATTCGACTTCATAATTTCAAACCCGACCACTGCTACTAAGATGAGTATGCCGACAACGATCAAAAACCACTTTAAAAACTTCATATCACTAGTTTGTTTCGAATATACAGATTGCTTCCTTACTTGATGTCAAAATCAAAATACGTTTCAGGATAGGGCTCATCTTTCAGATAAAAGTGCCACCATTCGGTATCGAGCGGAACAAATCCGGCGTGGACCATGGCATCGCGTAGAATCTTTCGATTGGCTCTTGCCGTCTCGCTAACCAACTCGCTATTGGGGTGTGATGCTTCACCAAAATAATCGAATGGCGTACCCATATCTACTTCATCTCCTGTTACAAGATCCAAAAGGGTTAAATCGATGGCGCTTCCACGGCTATGCCCCGATTTATCGGCGATGTAGCCTTGCGGAATCAGAGAATCTTTCTGAACCAAAGGGTAATAGACAGCCTTCTGACTGGTATCTTGATGGTTTTGAGTCCATTCCACAAAATGATCGACAGCTTTTTGCGGGCGGTAGGCATCAAATACTTTTACAGCATATCCCCGAAACTCAAGATCAACCACTGCTTTGCGAAGCGCTTCTGCAGCTTCTACAGACATTACAATCCTACACGTATCGTAACCTGGAATGGGGTGTCCAGTGAAATTATTGTGCTTGCAATACCGCGGTTCAGAGATAACCATCGAAAATTCTTGATCTAAATAAACAAATCCTGCCGGAAGTAAGTTATCTTGATGGCGGGAACCGCAGTTTTCAAGCATTAGAATCAGAAACATAATTCCTATCGATTTAATGGGAGAAATGTTTGCGCATCGCATACCTTGTTCTAGTTTTGTGCTCCCCAAAAGTACTGATCTACAAAGATTAAGAGCATATAATTTGAAACTAACTTTTTATATTGATACCGATAATGGCGTAACCATCCGAAAACTAGAAGGTGACGCTGATATGGATACCTTTATGGCCCACATTGAAGTGATGTGGGGTCACCCTGACTACCAAATGGGATTCGGTCACATTATCGATTTGAGAGACTTGAACTTTTCTGCTTCAAGTGAAGATATGTGGCGTTTGGTTGACTATATCATCCCCAATAAGGAAGGGGAGAATAGAAAACTGGCCATCTTGGTAGGTAAGCCAATGGAAGCTGCCTTAGGTGTAATATACGTAGAGCGCGTGAAGGACAAGCACATGAGTGAAGTTTTTGCTTCTGAACGCGATGCTCTCCGTTACATCAATGGTCCCGATGACCTTTTTGATAAACTCAATTCTGAGTTAGCCACCCAAAAAGAGTTTTAATCTACTCTTCGTCGGGCTTGTACAGTAGCTCGTTGTTGGCGAAATCGTAAAGCGTAAGTCTACGCAAGTCGAAATAAGCAATCCAAAAATCCCTTAATGCCTTGGTGTATGAGCGCTTTGCCGTATCCTTTTCTGAAAGGGCAATATTGAGATTGGTTATGTCGACTTTGCCCGTCAAGTATCTATTCTGAGCGACTTCATACCGCTCTTGGGCCACTTCATCACTCTTCTTGGCGATGACGAGTTGGTTGCGGAGTACTTCAAATTGGCGTACGAGCGTAATGACTTCTTGCTCGAAATTCTGCATATCCTGATCAATCACATATTCGTTGAGCTGGAGATTAGCCATAGCGGTATTGACACGCGCTTTATTCCGACCCCAGTCCAAGATAGGGACGACCAGCCCGATGTCTACACGCTGCTGATCATTCGGCGTATCGTAGGCATCGCCAAAATCATCTGATGCATTATTCAGTCCAAATGAAGCGCGAAGATTGGTTTGAAATCGCTGTCCCCGCGCTTCGGCCAATTCGCGTTCGGCTTCGAGTCTACGGCGCTCAAAAGCGATGTAATCAGCTCGGTTCATTCGCGCATTCAACACCGCGTCCTGCATCACAATATCGAACTCGGGGATTTGAGTTGGAAGGGAAAGCTGGAGCGTGTCGTTGTTTTTTATTCCCAGATAAGCTCGTAGCTGCTGACTGGCTGTTTGGAGATCGAGTAGGGCCTGCACTTCGTCCTGTTGAGAGCGAAGAAGTTGAAGCTCTACCTGAAGGAGCTTGTCTTTTGATGTAGTTCCGATATTGTAACGGCCTTCTTCGATTTTGTAAATCGTATCGTTATTGAAGTAGTTGAATTGAGAAATCTGGTAGTTGATTTGCGCATCCAGATAGTCGAAGAAATACTTAACGGCCTCTCGCGATACAAACTCCATTTCTTCCACATAGCTTCGCTTGCTTTCTTCGTAGCGGAGTGGTTCGGTTTTCTTATCCCATTTCAGCTCATTGAAACCAAATAGTGGCTGATCGAGCTGGATATTGACGAGGGTCGCGCTGTAGCTCTGCAGATCAAACTCCAAATCCTGGAAGTAGTCTACGCTCGAGTTTACCGAGATATTTCCACCCGAAAAAGCCAGGGGCTGATTTAGACCTAAATTCAAGCTCGAATTGAGCTGCTCCCGATCTTGAAAAACGATGGTTCCATCATCGAGCCGGTTGCTGAAGTAATCGCGATTATACCCTGGAATATTTCCAGAAAGGGCCAGTTGGGGATTGTAATTCGACTTAAAAAGACGGTACTGCCAGTAGCGGTTCTCCTTCCTGGTCTCAGCTTGTTTGCTGGAAGGCGATTGGTTTCGCGCCATCACAATGACATCTTCCAGAGTAAGCTCTTCGGAGAGCTGTCCGTAATAAGATTGAGAAAAAATCATCAAGGCCACAAAGGCAAAAACCTTATTCATAGCGGAGTGAGTTTATAGGGTTTTGGCTGGCTGCTCTTCGCGCTGGGGTGATCCCAAAAATCAACCCAACAGCAGCGGCCACACCAAATGAAATAACGATGGAAGCAAGCGAAATGACCGTTTTGATTCCAGCCAACTGACTGACCATGTAGGCCAGAGAAATGCCAAGGATAATCCCCAAAATTCCACCTGAAACACTGATCAAAACAGACTCAAACATAAATTGCTGCACAATGTCCTTTTTCTGAGCACCCAAGGCGAGCCGTAACCCAATTTCCTTAATCCGCTCCAAAACCGACGCCAGCATAATATTCATGATACCAATTCCACCTACCAGGAGCGAAATACCAGCAATGGCGCCGAGTACATAGTTGAAAAGCTCATTGCTGCGCTGTTGTTGCTTGAGCAAGAGTTCGGGTATTTCTATTTGGTAGTCTATCACTTCAAAATGCTTGCGAGCCAGCAATCGCGAGATGATTTCAGCTACTGGATTGAGCATTTCGGTATCTTCTACCTGCACCACGAGTCGATCTATCTGATGGTAGTTCTTTTTGACTGTCGATTGACTCGAAGAACTCTCATCGTCATCGCCTTCCACAAAGGCCTGCTGAATCATTCCTTCGGTTACCAAATCGCGGTTCTCATAACGGATCAAAATGGTGTGAAGCGGGGTGTACACGTCCATGTTGTAATCGCGAATGCCCAGGTTTGAAAGGCTTTGTTCCGAAATAAGGCGTTCTTCAAGGACACCGATCACTTCGAGCCATCGCGGACCCACTTTTAGCTTTTTCCCGATGGGATTCTCGGTGGGGAAGAAGCGGTTCTTAATCGATTTCCCAATGATGCACACCGGAGCGCCATTCTTCATTTGGGTTTGGTTGAACATTTTCCCTTCGGAGAGATTAAAATTGAAAATCTCAAAATAGATCGGGTCTACGCCCACAATTTTAGCCGATCTCCTGATACCATTGCTGATTATATAGGTATCGAGGATGATCTCGGGGCTCACCTTGCTTACGTTGGGAATGACTTCGGTAATGGCGTCAACATCGGCCAATCGCAGGCCAGGGGAGTACTTCTCTTTGGAATTGGATGAAGCATCGTTGCTCACTTCTTCTTCGGTTTGCTCGATCACTGGCTCTACCACAATATTGTTGACACCCACCAGGCGCATCTGCTCATTCAGTTCTTGCTGGGTCCCGTTTCCGATGGCCAGCATAGCGATAACTGCCGCTACCCCGAAAATGATTCCAAGCGCGGTGAGAAGCGACCGAGTGCGATTGCTTATTAATGCTTCGAGTGCAATGGTAAAATTGGAAAGAAGACGCTCATTCATTTTCTACGTCCTTTTCTTGGCCCACCTTTACGGTCGCCTTCCATAGCCGTGTCTTCCGCTGGCTCTTCTACATTTTCTTCGTTCCTGGGATTGCGTTTCCCATCCATTTCGGGCAGTAGATCTACATCGTCGCTCTCCATACCTTTTATGAAGTTCAAGTAAACTTCATCATCTGCCGACAAGCCCTTTTCGATCACCACTTCGTTTCGGTTGGCTTCTCCCAGCATCACTTCCTGTTTCACCACGTTCAGTCCGCGCTTAACAAATACGTAGGTGATGGAATCGTTTTGGTTGAATAAGCACTCCAGTGGAATGTAGGTGGCTTCTTCGAGCTCTGATGTGATGATGCGGTTGCTCGTGGTCATAGATGGGCGAAGTAGTTCATCGCGCTCTTTGACTTCGATGGTCACCCGAAATACTTTGGCATCAGAATTAGGTCTTTGTTCACCCACATTGGCCACTTTGATCACTTCACCATTAAAGTGCTTGTCGGGGAAGGCATCAAGGCCCAACTCAACTTTCTGACCTTTCTTTACTCTTCTGATATCCACTTCGTTGACATAAGTGGTCGAAATCATTACAGCAAGGTCGGGTAGGGTGGCTACTACGGGGTCCCACGCCGAAATCTGCGAGCCTTTTTTTACAGCCTGGCCATCCCAGTCCTTCTTGTAAATCAACATCCCATCTTCGGGGGCCAAGATGGTAAAAGACTCCATCATTTGCTGCATTCCCTGTAAGTTGCGCTCTTCCTTCTGACGGTTAAGGGCTACTTCCTGCATCTTGGCAATGTTCTGCTCCTTCTTGATTTTATAGTTCTCTGTGGCTTGCTCTAGCGAACGTTTGGCCTTTTCAAGATCTATTTCAGCTTGGCGCACGGTGGCCGGTGGCTCATATTTGCTTTGCTCAAGGATGAGCTCTTTTTCATCGACCGCATAGCTCAGGTTGATTAACTCATCGCGCGACTTCCGCATTTCTAGGGTGGTGTCGAGCTTGGTTTGAATAAATTGAGATTCGATCTTCTCCATTTCAAGCTCAGAATCCTTGATTTTAGTAGTCAGTTCGGTGGGATCGATCGATGCCACGTACTCGCCCTTTTTTACAAAAGTTCCTTCATCGATTATGTCCTGGATGGTCATGTTCCAAATCCGGTAGTTACGGGTTCCTTGCGGGCCTAGGATGTCCACAGAGTTCTTTGCTTCCAGCTCACCAGTAGTCGAAATATCAACGATGAATTTCCCTGTTTTGACGGGAACCAGAATGCCTTTGTTTTCGGAACTCGACCCTGAAGTGGCGATAAAAATAATAATGATCAAGGCGATGACAGCACCACCGATGTATATGAACTTGGTCTTCATATGGCGAGATTGCTTGAGTTGCGGTGAAACTACTTCTAAGAATCGAATTTGGGAAAAGATAATCCCGTTAATGATTGTTAAGTAGTGTAAATACCAACGGGATTTGTGAAAACTTATTCTTTATCGCTGATTCTTCTTTAAACTTGAGTTGAAACGAAATCGAGTCAATTCGAGTGCTGCTGATCGACCTAAGGGAGCATCAGCGGTTTATCGAGAATGACGTATTATGGACGGCAATTGGTAAGACTCACTCACTCAATTCACCAGATTCTCTGCGCAAAAAGGCCTGAACCATCCTGATTTGACCGTAGGAATATTTACCCTTGAGCTCGGCGTGTACATCCGAGAGATTGCGCTGACCATCCTGGTCAAACACCCCTGAAATCTCGGTGATTTGGTCCTTCTCCAAAAAACTCCCGGGCTCTAGCCGACCTTCACTAATACCCCGAGCCACGTGCGATTCGATAGTCGACTCAGAAAAAGAACGCTTGATGGCGATATTCTTCACCGACAAACCATCTTTTACCAGGCGGTAGGTTTCTTCGTATGTCGCTCCTTTTTGAGTAGGTCCTTTCTTTTTTCGCCTTCCTGTCTTCGATACGCCTTGTCGGGGATTGGCCTTGAGATGGGCTTCAATCTTGGCGAGAAACGCCTCGCGCTTAGCTCTTCGCTTTCTGCCGTCTTCAGCCATGCCTTCGAGTGGCGCGTGATCTACTATGGAGTTCACCATCCGCCCAATCATCTGTAAGCGGGCTATCGATTTCATAATAAGCTGATCGAGCTCGCCGAGTTGACCTACGTACGTCTTGGTGCGTGCAAACTGAGCTGCATCTTCCATATGCAGAAGGCAGTCGTAGAGCCCGTCGTAGAGAAAGTTTAGGTAGTATACCGATCCCTTTTCAATGCGATCCTTTAGTTTTTGGAAATCTTCATCTCGAAGAAGTATCCGCAGTTGATTCTGAAAGATCTGGGTGTTCTTGATTTCAGAGAGAAACTTCATCTTCAAATTGGGCAAGGCTTCTCGCATATCTTCTTCCGAGAACTCCATTTTTTTACCCGATTTGTTTTGGATATAGGTGATTTGTCGGGTTATAGAGTCAAAGTCGAAAGTGGAAATCAAGGCTTCTTCCAAATAGACTTTCTGACCTTGACGGAGTTGTGTTTCCAAGTCGGTTTGTCGATCTCTGATAGATTGAAACGTTTGCACATCGCGATCGGTGGAGATAGCCGAAGGGGTGATCTTGGTGCGCAAGGTGAGCCCATCCAGAGATCGGAGTCGCGATAGAGCAACGTATACTTGTCCTGGAGCAAAGGCGCTCCCCACATCTATAATGGCACGGTCGAAGGTAAGTCCCTGGCTCTTGTGAACCGTCACGGCCCAGGCTAGTTTGATCGGGTACTGTTCAAATTTCCCCACCTTTTCTTCCTGAAGTTCTTTCTGATCGTCTACCGTGTATTTGATGTTTTCCCAAAGCATGGGCTCAATCTTGATCACCGTTTCTTCACCCGCCAGCTTCACCTTGATGTGCGATTTCTCGATCGATTCAATTTTTCCGAGCTTCCCGTTGTAAAACCGGTTTTCGACATTATCGTTTTTCACAAACATGATTTGCGCTCCTTCCTTAAAGGCTAGCTCAGAAGGCATGGGGTACATCCCTTCGGGAAAATCACCCGATACTTTGGCTGAGAACCGAGATTCCTTTCCATCCAGACCGTCCAATTCTTTCTGATTGATGCCATCGGCTTGCCTATTGTGGGTAGTCAGCGTTATGGTATTGGGTATTCTATCGGCATCGGCGCGGTAGTGCTTATTGAGCTCAGCAATATCTTCCTGGGTACAGGCGTCGTTTCGCAGGTTGTTTAGGATGGAAATAAACCGCTCATCTTCCTGACGGTATACCTTATCTAGCTCCACGTAAGCATATCCATCCTGCCGAAGCGCCCGACTCGAAAAGAAATGCATAGATGGATAGTACTTTTTCAGCACGCGCCATTCCTGATCGCGAACAATAGGGGGGAGCTGGAGCAAATCGCCGATGAGCAGGAGCTGTACCCCGCCAAAAGGCTTGCTTCGATAGCCGCGAACCGAGCGCAATCTTTCGTCGATGGCGTCGAGTATATCGGCGCGCAGCATACTCACCTCGTCGATAATCAGGAGATCGATGTCGCGCAGTACCTGTTTCCGGACGGCGTTGAGCGGATGGCGAATGGCCAGGGTCTTGGGCGTGTAAAACTTCCCGTGCTCGGCTTCGCTGAGATTGACCATTTCGGGAATAAAAGCCCCAAGTGGGAAGAGAAACTGGGAATGAATCGTCACACCACCCGCGTTTAGCGCTGCGATACCCGTAGGCGCCAGAATCAGAAACTTCTTGTGCGTTTCTTCGGCCATTTTTCTTAGAAAAGTGGTCTTTCCCGTACCGGCCTTTCCCGTCAGAAAAACGTGACGCCCCGTAGATGCGATAAACTCAGCGGCCAGCTGGGCGGGCGTTTTTTCTCCTTCCTTCTTCACCAAAGTGTCCATAAGCCGAAGGTAAAGATTCTAAGCGGGTTGAAAAATGAGCAAATCACCCATTCTAAAATGTGGAATACAGCTTCTTAAAACATCCTTATTCCTTGCAGAAGACGGCCAAAGCATTAATTTTGCGAGCCGAAACCGTCCTTTGGCACTTATTTTGAAAGGGATGGGTTAATGATTAAAAAACACAGAATGAAACGCGTACTAATTCTTCTTTTTACCGCTGCGTCTGCTACGGCGACGATGGCGCAAAGTTCAAAAGTGGTATCTGCCTACAATTCCATGAAGGCAGGTGAATATGATAAGGCTGTAGAATACATTGAGCCAGCTACTCAACACGAGAAAACGTCAATGCAAGAGAAGACCTGGAGATACCGTGGTCAAATCTACCAAGGCATTGCCGTGAGTACAGACGATTTTGGAGTAGATAAGGGAACAGCAGCGCTTACCGCTCTCGAATCTTACCAGAAAGCCATGGAGCTCGACACCAAAGGCCGTTGGGAAAAAGAGAATAAATTGGGAGCTGCCCAGTCGCAAAACCTGATCATCAATATGGGTATTCAGGCCTACAACGCACAGGAATACGCCAAAGCCAAAGACTTGTTTATGGCTGGTGCCAATGCCGCTGAAGGAATGGGATATGTCGACACCTTGGCTGTGTACAATGCCGCTCTTTCTGCTGAGCAGTCAGAAGACTTTGAAACGGCGATCACCTACTACAAAAAAGCAATTGAAGTAGATTACCTAGGCGCTAAAATGTACCTATACCTAGCCAACTTGTACCAGCGCAATGAGCAGCCAGAAGAGTACTTGGCTATCGTACAAGAAGGAAGAACAAAATACCCAGAAGACGCTGACTTGATCGTTTATGAGTTGAACTACTACTTAAAGAACAACAAGTTTGAAGAAGCTGAAAACAACTTGAAACTGGCCATTGAAAAAGAGCCAAACAACAAGCAATTGCACTTCTCACTTGGCGTTGTATACGACAACTTGGGAAGAACAGAAGAAGCAGCTGCGGCTTACCAAAAAGCTATCGACATCGATCCCGATTACTTCGATGCCGTTTACAACTTGGGAGCACTTTACTTCAACAAAGGTGTAGAGATGAACGACGCTGCCAACTCAATCGAAGACAACAAGAAATACGCTGCGGCAAGAGAAGAAGCCAAGCAGGTGTTTGTTAAGTCACAGCCTTACCTAGAGCGCGCTCACGAGATTGACCCAACTGATATGTCGGCTATGGGATCTTTGAAGCAGCTTTACGGATTGCTCGGCGAGAATGATAAGTATCTCGATATCAAAAAGAAAATGGAAGGAGCGAACTAAGGAGTTCTTTCTCTCAATATTAAAAGCCCTTTCAGTTTTGGAAGGGCTTTTTTGATATTAATGTTTTTTTATTTAGTCAATTCGAGTGGCACTGATCGACCTGTGGGAGTATCAGTGGTGTATC
Source organism: Bacteroidia bacterium (assembly GCA_030427905.1). Classification (GTDB taxonomy): domain Bacteria; phylum Bacteroidota; class Bacteroidia; order Flavobacteriales_D; family Cryomorphaceae; genus CBDDKU01. The sequence goes on along the minus strand of JAUICL010000002.1, from coordinate 617,953 downwards.
GAGAAGGACGAGTTAAACCAAAGCTTATGGTTGGGCGTGAGAATAGAGTAGGGAGGACAACTCTTTACGCTTTTACCTTAACTGTTGATAATTAAGTATGAAGGGTAAGAGGGTTGTGAGCTAAAGTTTTCACTCAAATGTATTTGAGGTTCCTATAGAATAGATGATACTCTCAATCAAACTCAAGTAATCTGATATAGATCGTTTTCCTTTCTTTTCCTTTTGTCTATGGAAACAAAAGGAACAAAAATTCCCTGTTTTCCCAAAGGTGCTTCTCCAGGCCGTTTTTAGAATTTAACGGCCTTCCGAAACGCTGAACAAATCTTTCGCTCCCTGTCGGTCGTCTGCAATATTTGATTCATCTGCACTGGTGGGAAAACGGGGAGCCGTTAACCGTAGTTACTCGCAGATGTTAATTAGGAAGAATACGATTAATGGCGTATCTGCAAGTGGGAAAAACTAATGAACTAAAAGGAAAATTGTCATTCCCCATTCGAAATTATGCATTCAAAGTTATTTTCGCGATATGAATTGCCATTTGTCAAAATCACTTTTCCTTGCCGCTATCTATATTATGTTAAATAGCTGCGTTGGAATACCCGATGAGAAGGAAAGGGCCCTTGGCATCGAAGATCTCGATCACGCCATCTATATGTTGGAAGATCGCCGCGACGCAGAACTCCAGATTATAACGGAGCAGGGCGAGCAGATCGAGCGATTGGAGCAAAACGTGGAAATGGCGAATACCGAAGGTATGAAAGCGAAAATTCGCCGGGATATTGAAATGAAACGCGTGACCATCGATAAGGCTCGCGTAAATCTCGCCAACCAGGACAGTATTCTTTTGGAGCTCAAATTTCGACGAGATTCACTAAGCAAGGCACTGGAGAAATAATTTGCGGACGTTTACGCCAAACAAACTTGTTTCAAACTCGTTTCAATTTCCTGGACATATTTCGGCATAAAAATCTCTACACGAATTCTGGGGGAGAAATAAAGCCCGTATTTCGGTTTAAAAATCATTTATAATGCTCTGTGCGAAATAATTGATTCGCATAGTATACTAGACAGCGGGAGATGGTTTGAAAATGCTATTTAACATAATGTAAATTATGTGGTCTTTCTCAATTTGAAAATGTCCCTTCGACTACTTATTCGGATTTTCATATTTTTAACATGAACTATGGACAGCCTAAAAGAGACGAATATTTTTATTGCCCTGGTACTAACAATATTTTTGACCCATCATGATTAAGAAGAACTTCATATCAAATAGAAAATTAATTCTTGAATTAAGATACGATTCGGTATCATCTATAATTGATAAAAGAGGAGAGATTTCAGATAAACTATTAGAAATAGATCAGTTGAATGCAAAGTCATGGAAGATTTCAGTGGATACAGTAGAAGTGTTTGACTCCGAATACCAAGATGAGATCACAAAACGTGTATTTGTAGGAATAAATCGGCTTTCATTTATAGATGAATGCGCATTAAATGAAGATTCGTTCCTTGAAACCTTCGAAAAAGTCTTTGCTGTATTCAATTCAGTTTTAAAACGCCCCAAAATTCGTAGGGTTGGTTGCAGGATTATGGGCTCATACGTTCCACAAAGTGGGTCCCCTGATGGAACTGTCTCAAAATTTGTGAAAGTCTTTACTAATGAAGCGCTTATCGAAGATTTCCCTGTCAGGGATGCAAGCCTCACAATAACTTATCCATCTGGTAGATATAAGATTGGGCCAATTCGAAAAGATGATCCTTGGATTGCTCAAAACTTCAAGCATAAAAAATCAATAAGTAAGGGTGGTTTTGCAATCGATACGGACAATTATGTTATCAACAAAGCTGGAGATAAAGCAGTAAGTGAGAGTGAAATCAGGAATATTTATGATACATCACTTGATATAGAAAGCAACCTCTACCAAAAACTTTCTGATATATATGGGCAATAGGCGGCGGAAAGGAAACGAGAAGAATTTAAAGAAAAAGCTTTTAGATTACGAGCGAAGGTTTGGTCGCTTCATAGACTATGATGAGACCCAAGAAAATATCCATGAGCAAGACTCGACGTTATATCAAACCCATCAAAGCTTCAGTGAAGAACAGACCAATTCTAACCCAGAGAAATCTGTTTCGGAAGAAATTGAATCAATTCGAAATTGGGCTGAGATCAAATTAACCGAATTGAGATCGGAAATGCGGGAAGATGCAAAAAGCACTAGTGATCAAATAGCCGGGATACATGAGAAGATTCGTAACGAAGGAAATAGTATAAGGACCGGGTTCATATCGAGAAATCTATTTTTTTGGATAGTAGGCGGGCTTGTGGTAATTGTCTTTGTTGTAATTAGTTTTTTCAATGAACAATCCAAAGGTGATATTCAGAGAATTGAAGATAAAGTGGATGATATAGATACAGAATTGAAAGAAGTGAAACATAACTTGCATGACATTTCTCGAGATGTAGAAGATATGAGACGTCTAAGAATGACACAAAAAAATTCTGATACAGGAACTAGCGATCAAACTACAAAATAATAGAACTCAACAACCAATTTGAAAAACTGCAAGGCACATCAGCATCAGCCGCTCTGAATTCTTCAACAAAATCCATAAAGTCGGAATCTGAAATAGGCCGTTGGTCGGACTTTCTTAGAATCAAAGTTGTTACCACAGTTTTGTCTAGTCAGTCTTTAAGTAAACCTATCTTCGATCTGCACCACTTCCCTTACTCTTCCCTGCCCAAACTTTTCTTAGTGCTCATATACATTTCTAATATTTAAACCTTTTCAGCTCTCAACGGTTCTAATAAAAAGCTGATCCAAAACCCAGCAAATCAGACCCTAAACCGTAGACGAAATGAAGGCGATAATCATTAACCAGGAGCCTACCCTGACCAATGTAGCGCGTGCGAGACAACTCTTAAAAGAGAGACTTTTAAAAGGCGACCGTCCCCGAGTTGAGATCGGAGAAGGTCTCTTTGTAATGCGGTTTCCAGCCACCGACGATATGGTGCCCATGATCATGGAGTGGATGGCGTATTGGGGTTATGATGTAGAAGTGGGTCAGGACACCGCGCTGGTGTGATGGCTACTTCTTTCTCAAAGTATAAAACGTCAATCCCTTTCTAGACTTCGCCGCCTGTCCGTCTTCAACAATTTTCCAGTTGTCGTGAAAGTCGGGTTGGCCTTGATCTGCAACCAAGCGCACGCGATTGTTTTCGAGCGTGTAGGTTCCGCTCACATTCACTTTATTGTCTTTTAGCGAGTGGTCGTGGTAGGTGAAGGTGAAATCACTATTCAGGTCGAGCTCTATTGCCACGGGATCGCTGCTGCTCACGCCATAAGTGACGTCCAACCCATCGTTTGTAGTGCTCGTAAAGGCAAAGCAAGTTCCCAAAAAGGCTATGGCCAGAGCGGTTTTGATATTGAATTTCATAAGCGGTTTGATTTTGTGCTTCCCTAATTAAGCTCATTATTAGGACAATACCAAGATTAGGTGTGTGATTGATCGCATTAATCAACCACAACACCAGTCAAAACCCGCTCCAACTCCCCTACGCTATCCACCAACTGTTTTTCGAGCTCTTGATCTACAAGGGCCCCTTCTGAAAAGTTCTCGTAAAAAGATGGTAGAGAGAATTCGGCAACGATATTTCCATTCATAAATGGGAAGAACGACTTGGCCGCCGCGAGAACCGTGGCTCCCCCTCTTCCACCAGGCGATGTAGCCATCAGCAGCATGGGCTTTTCCTTCCACACATTCATATCAATTCTGGTAAGCCAGTCTATCAGGTTTTTGAAGACCGCTGTGTACGAGCCGTTGTGCTCTGCGAGAGATATCACCAAGCCATCAGCCGATTCGATCAGCTCGCTAAATCGATAGACTCCTTCGGGTATTCCAGACCTTTGCTCCACATCTACGCTAAACAAGGGTAGCATATAGTCGGCGAGATCGACCACGGTTACTTCGGCATTCTCAATTTTGCTGGCTGCGTATACGGCAAGCGTTTTATTGATAGAAGCGCTGCTACTGCTCGCTCCAAATGCGATAATCTTTTTCATGACTTACTTTTTTAGGCGTTTTGTCAATTCAATATCAAGGGCGTATTTCCCGCCGCCGTTGGCCAGTACCACCAAAGCTAGTCCAATCACAAGAAGGGCGTATTCGAATCCTTCGCCGGCCTGAGTGCCGTACCAGTTCATAAAAAAGCCGTGCTCCAGATGAGCGGTGAAGATGATACCGGTAAAGAGCCCCGCGATGGCAAGCGCCCATACCCTGCTGGCAAAGCCTACGATCAAGCTGATCGCACCTAGAAATTCGATTAAGATCACCGAGAAGGCGACGATCCAGGGAAGGTTCATCTGTGTAGTAAAGGCGTCCATAGTTCCAGAGAACCCAAATCCCCCAAACCAGCCCAGCATTTTTTGAGCTCCGTGCGGAAACAATACGATTCCGAGCGTAAGGCGTGCAATCAGGGTGCCCCAATTGCCTTCTGTGTTTAAAATTTGATTCACTTTCATATTGGTATTTATTTGTTGTTTGCTAGTTGTTTTTGAAAATCATTCGGACGAAAACGCCGGGTGAAACCCGTGTTATCGGCGCTTCACCGTATTGATCGAAGTCGATGGCCAAACCAAACTGGGTAGATTTTTTCTGAAGCCCCACTCTCATTTGCTGAAAGCTGCGCGCGTGTCGCGAAAACTCATCCCAATAAGTGAGAATCTGGGCGCTAATCAGGGCTTCCCACTCCCCTTTTATCGGACGGTTTACCTGCATCTGCAGGAAGAGTTCGCCATTGATGAAACCCGTTTCTTCGGCGTGTGCAATGGTGGGGATGGCCGTCATCACAAAATGCGGTGACCGTATGGCGTACAATACCGAAAGGCGCTCCGAAAAACCAGCGATGCTGTTGTAGTACAGCCCTGGGCCAGCGGAAAACGACTTATTGATATTCCAGTAAAATGTGGGCTGAACGCCCGCTTCATCGAACATGTAGCTTTCCTTCTCGTGGTATTTTTGAAAAAAAGCTAGTGTGGCTACCGTGAACTTTGCCTTATCACTAATGGGGCGATAGGAAATGGAAGTGAAGTCGGTCTTCTTCGGACCGGTGGCCAATTCCAGGAGAGCAATCTGAGCATTGCTGGCATGGATCAAAGCCATAAAAGCAATCGCAACGAGGGTGGTTTTCTTTATCATGCCACAAAGAACCCTCGAACAAAAGCCCTAAAAAATAAACTAGTTTAAGAAAGGTGGTTTGGGCTCAATGCGCTGATTGTCTACGGTATATAACAGCCAAGCCAATTTGATTCCTAGCTGCGTTTGGTGATTTTGCTGCGGATCATGCTCAAAAACTCTGGAGTGATTCCCAGATAGGCCGCCAGGTCTTTTTGCGTAATGCGGTTAGCGATTTGTGGGTACGTGCTTAAGAAAATCTCGTATCGTTCTTCAGCAGTCAGTGAAATGCCTTCATTGGTCCTTTTGATGTAGTTGACCAAGGAGTTTCGGTAAAGGATCCTGTAAAACCGCTCCAATTTGGGTATTTCCCGAAGCATCCGCTCAAAATTGTCTTTTGTAATTGTCAAAAACTCGGAGTCTTCGAGCGCTTTAATAAAGTAAGTAGATGGTTGCTGAAGGGTGAAACTGGCCAAATCGCCCGTCCAATAGTCTTCGATGGCAAACATATTGACGTGTTCACCCCCACTCGGGTCTAAGGAATACACCTTCAGGCAGCCTTTGGTGACAAAGTATTCGTACTTCGTAATTCCACCAGGCTCTAGCACATACTCCTTTCGCTTTGCACTCCCCTTTTTCCAAAAGGAAACGAATAGATCCTTCTCTTCATCGGCCAAGTCGACAAAGCGGGCAATGTTATTGAGAATCATATCATACGGGTATCCCTGCGAATGAGCTTCCATGGTGCTAAAATAAGACTTGAGCTAAAATAGAATGCCTTCTTTCGGTATTGCTACTGAGTTGGTTAAACCGAAGTGAAGCCGTATTTTAATCAACCCAAAACGAAACACCCTTAAACATGGCACAAGACTGGACATCCTTTAATTTGAGCATCGCTGTAAAAACGAGTTTAGAAACCATCTACGATGCTTGGACGAAATCGGCGGAGATTGAGAAGTGGTTTTTGGAGACATGCACCTATTTCAAGAATACTCAAGAACCACGAAGCGGCAACGAAAACACCGAAGCTGGCGACACCTATAAGTGGACCTGGTATTTGTACGAAGAGACAGAAAAAGGCAAAATAACATCCGCCAACGGCCGCGATTTCTTTCAGTTTTCTTTTGCCGGAGAATGTCTGGTGGATATCCAGCTCAAGGAGATCGGCGACCACGTACTCGTCAACCTAACCCAGCATAATATCCCCACCGACGAAAAGTCGAAGTTTAATATCCGCATCGGCTGTTTGGAAGGCTGGACTTTCTACCTGGCTAACCTAAAATCGTTTTACGAAACGGGTTATGATTTGAGAAATAAGGTGGCGGAGCTGAAGGGGGTGAATAATTGAGTCTAGAAATAAAACCCTGCTCTTAAGCCGCCAGTCAATAAATAGCTTCCACTCACATCAGAATCAGTTAAGCTCAAGATGCTATATCCCAGATTGGGTTCCAGGCGGATCATTTGGTTGTTGTTTAGATGATACTCCAGCCCTAAACTAATGGTGGGGGTTAAACTGAATGAGCGGATATCTTCTATTCTAGAAGTATTTCGCTCTGTATCACCTTCTTCGTATTCGATAATACCGACTTCTCTTGGTGCAATTAAAATTCCAGGTGTTATGCCAAGGCCAGTTATGAAGCAGAGATTGCCTTTTCCGGCGGTAAGTGTAAATCGGAAAGGCAGTTCAAGGTAATTATAGTTCTGCTTGATGGTTACTGAAGAAATTGATGGGTCGTTTGTTTCATACACATTGTCATTTCCAAGATAGTCACCATATGTGGGGTCTTCGTTGGTTTCTTGGAATCCGCGATTAGAATATTGCACTCCAATTTCCATCCCCCAAGTGTGGTTAAACTGAAGATTCATGACACCTCCAATGGAATAGGCAATCTTGAGATCGTAGGGATCATGCGAGAAATCAAATAGGTTTCCAGATCCATTTTTGCTTTTAACTTGAAGGTGACTCACACCCGGAGAGAAAAATACACCCCACTTTATTTTGGAAGACTCCTCTCCTTGCCCATTCATGGAGATAGAAATTAGTGCGATAAGAAAGAGAAGTAAATACTGTTTCATCGTGTAGGATTTCTTTGGGCAAAATAAAGAAATTCTTAACCTTTCGAGTCAATTATATATCCCCCATCTCCTTCCCTATTATCGCCGCCTTTCTGGTTTGGTCCCAGCGATAGCCACCAAAGTCACCATTGGAGCGAATTACGCGATGGCAAGGAATAAGTAAGGCTATTGGGTTTTTGCCGATGGCTGTGCCTACTGCTCGTTGGGCTTTTGGTTTGCCGATGGCTTTGGCAATGGCGTCGTAGGTTACCAGTCTCCCTTCGGGAATCCGCAAAAGTGCTTCCCAGACTTTTAGCTGAAAATCGGTCCCCTTCAAATGAATACGCAATTGGGAGCGGTCTGTACTTCCGTTTAAGGCCTTAAGTCCAGCTTTCTGAAAATCATCGATTGTTTCTTTGAATTCGGCTTGGGGATACTCGGAAACTAACGCGTCGAGCGCTGCCTTTTGCTCTCCATCAAAAAAGGCGATATGGCAAATGCCACGCGAACTAGCCGCGATCAGCACTGCACCAAAAGGCGTGGTGCTGAAGCTGTAGTTGATTCGCAACCCTTTGCCACCTTGCTTGTATTCGGCAGGCGTCATTTACTCGATGCCTACAAATAGATCGTGGAGACGGCTGGTGCTGCTCAGGCCCAATTCAAAGCTGGTATCAAATAGCGTCTTTCCTTCTTGAAGCACCGATTTGGCATGCTGAATACTCAGGTGTTGAATAAACTTCTTGGGGCTCGTTCCAGCCCACTCCGAGAAAAGGCGCTGGAAATGCGCGGGGCTGAGTCCCGCTTCTTTCGCGATCTCATCGAGTGATGGTTGCGCGCTGTGGTTCTGCCGAATAAAGGCTATAGCTCTAGCAATACGCTTGAAATTCTCTTCTTGATTATTCATATCGGTTTGGCAAAATTGATGAAATGCCATCAATTAGAAAATCCGATTCTTGCGATCTAAGAACACTCTTTGAATTGGACTTCGTAATTGAATTGAAAACCCTTAAATTACCGATATGACCGAATCTTTTCTATCCATCCTTCCCCAAGTCAAATCAGCATCGCTGGCCGACGCCATGGGCCGACATTTTGACCACCAATACACGATCGAAGGACTCATATCTCCTACTCCGGGTCGCGTGCTTTTTGGGCGGGCCGTTACCATCAACTTTTTGCCCATTAGAGATGACATCCAGAATCCCGATGTCCACAATTTTGCCGCGCAGTTTTACAAGGCCATTGGCGACAAGGGCACAGGAAAAGTGCTGGTGCTGGCGAGCAATGGCCATGAGAGCACATCGGTAGGCGGTGGTACGAAGAATTCGCGACTTCAAAACCATGGACTTTCAGGGCTTCTCACCGATGGAAGTCTCAGAGATTTTGGTGAGCTTGCTGACTATGATTTTGCAACTTATTGCTCAGGCGAAACGGTAAATTGGGGTGGCGGTACCATCATGCCCTATGCCGCCAATGTGGAAGTCGTTTTAGGCGCCGTCACCATCCTTCCAGGCGACTACATATACGCCGATGAAGCGGCCGCGGTGGTGATTCCCGCTAGAGCTGTGGAGAAGGTTTTTGAAGAAGCACTCAAAGTAGAAACCGAAGACATGCAAGCCATGGAAGAGATCAAGCGCGAAGATCCCAATGAGATTCGTCAAAAGGGCAGCCCAGAAAACTGATTACTTATCTATTCTCGCCAGTACCCTACCCGCTCCAAAGAATTCCACATAAAACGCAAGTAGAAAGAATACATCTCGCAATATGTGCAAGGCACCGTGTATAAACCCGTACACTTCTTCGCGAATCGATGTGCCTTGTATCCCAAAGATGACTATCGTCGAAAACAAGTAGATCAAAAATCCGACAAGAATAAAGTTTATCCCGCTGACCAAAGGCGTTTCGGGAATTTCAACCCTGGTGATAATCCCAAATCCAAACAGCAAAGTGAGTATAATATTGGCTATACTTTCCATCCATGCCACTTGAAATTCGAGTATTCCCAAGTAATGCAGAATCAAAAATAAGATCCAGATCCCACCTGATGTAGCTGCAGCTAACAAGGCTTTTTTCTTTGGCGATGGGTAATTTCCATAGGCTATCGCCATCCACGTGAGAAAAGCCGTGTCAAAAAAGCCATAGATATACCGAATTTCCCATGCTAAATCTTTGTTTTTCAAGGCGTAAATAGCGTAGTCCATACTAAAGTGAGTCACCTCGCCGATCAAAAGAAAGGCAAGTAGAGCTTTAAACAAGAGAAGTGGCTTCTTTCGTAGAACGAGTACATTAGCGACGATGACCATGTAGGTCACCACATTCATGATTATATCTAGAACTTGGGTACTCACAGGACGAATCTACTTAATAAATGAAGTTTCCGGCATTGAGCTAAAACTCATTTTCGACTAGTAATTATGGCGATCCCTTTTGAAGTAGAATACATGTTCCAGAACCGCTCAAAATATTCTTTCCGTTCGAATCTACGGCAACTAGAATGATCCTGATTTGATTTATGAAACTCATTTTTGGTTCAAGTCCAAAATAATATCGAAGACCAGCGGCACCCGACTGGCTCAGGAGATCGGCAAAATCACTACCTGTAGACCGAGCCGAATAAAAGATATGCGGACGAATATTCAAGCGATTCTCCGTTCCGGAGGGGAAATGATCAAGGAAGTCTTGGGTTTGCCCTTGCACAGAAGCTTGGCTGGTAAGTGTGCTTTGGGGCGGTATCTTGGTGTCGTGGTTGAGAATAAAGTTCTCAATATCTGTTTTGGACGTACCAACTGGGCTGTAGAGGAATGTCTCATCGGGAATTCGAAGATCAGCACTCAATACGGGTAGCTCCATCCTAATACCATCTCCCTGATCATCATAAGTTTGGTAGGCTAGGAAGAACTGATTGGCACCAACTGTGTCAATCCAATTAAACCAGAACATCAACCCTTTATCTGGATCTGTCGGGAGAGTCGGAGCGGCAAAAGTGCCACCAAATGCCGTGTTTTGAGCTATGGAAAGTAAATCTGAATTTTGGTTGAAGTTGTAGAGATAGTCTACCGCTTCGGCCAGTGTGATTTGGTAAGAACTCATATTATTTAGGTTTTGGTTTTAATGCTGTCCTTATTGCGCGATGCAATCAATCACCCTTTCCAACCGCTTGCTTCTCTACTCTGTCTCACAAGGTATTACCAGGCTCACTTCCTTTACGCGATAAGACTTCCCGTCCATCTCAAGATCTCGCATTTCAAGTGAGTCATTCCGCTCATAGAGATTATTCAACAAATCGATACGCTCTCTGATAAGCGATAGTCCAAGGGATTTTTTCTTGTCAGGGTTTCGCGCAGGGCGTAGTTCTACTTCTTCTGAGATCGGGTTTCGGACAGCACAGCGAATACCGTTTTCATCCACTTTAGTTAGCTCCACTTCTATCACCGGGTTACCCTTGTGGTTGCTGACTCCGTGCCAGATAGCGTTTTCCACAATAGGCTGAATGATAAGCGGAGGAATAAAGGTGTAGTCCTGATCGATTTCATCGCTTACGATCAACTCAAAAGTGAAAGCATCAGCGAGGCGCAGCTTCTCCATCTCCACATATTTGACCAAAGGATCGATATCGTCTTTCACACTGACCATTTTCTCCGTACTGTTTTCGAGAATTCGTCTGATCAAACTGCTGAATTGAACCAAGTAATACTTCGCTTGGGTATTGTTGTTTGATGAAATAAAGTATTGAATCGATGCCAGGCAGTTGAAGATAAAGTGCGGGTTGACCTGCGACCGCAAAGCCTTCATTTCCATTCCGCTTCGAGCCAACTCCAGCTCAAATTGTGCGCGTCTGATTGCCCTTTCTCTCCTACTCCGGTAAACCACAAAAAAAAGGAAGACAAAGACGATGGCTAGCGGTACGAGACTTCCCAGCACCACCATTTCCACCTGATTTGCTTCATCTTTATACTTGGTTAGTTCTTCCTGAAGCGTAGCAATGGTTTCATCTTTTGAGATTTCCCCTTCACCAGTTTCGTATGATACAACTACCTGAGACATTCAAACTCAATTTAGTAAGGATTTACGTACGTCGGGAGGAATTACTAAAATTTAGATTGATTCTCTACTTCACCCTGTCATACCTTCCTTAAGCATGAAAGACCGGTAATCTCTGATTATGAGTAAGCTATAGGCTGCATGGACTTGGCTTTGGCGATAAGAATCCTTCACCAACAAGTTCTTCAGAACATATTTTGCCACAGTATACTTTAAACAAAGGCTTGTTACTTACCGAAGGGACCATACCGTATTCGATAAGTGGCTTTATGATAAATTCATATCAGAATATGGATCATATGACAAATAAGCAGACTATATACGCTATAAGTGGAATCGCGGCAGATGACCGGGTCTTTCAGTTTTTAAATTTGGACAACCCATTGCAGTACTTGCCTTGGATTGAGCCCCTGCCCGATGAAACTTTGAAATCATATGCTCATAGGATGATGACCACTTACGGGATTGATCAGGTCGAAAAGCCAATTATTTTGGGGTTGAGTTTTGGTGGAATGCTCGCGACAGAAATGGCCAAAATAATCCCAGGCTCAAAGGCTATTCTCATTTCTACATCCGAAACTCGAAGTGAACTCCCTCTAGCCATCAAGGCTGGCGCCAAGATGAAAGCCAATAAATTCATCCCCGACATGTTAGCCAATCCACCGATTGATTTAGCTGCTAAGTTCTTTGGGACCAAGAAAAAGGAACTTCTCAAAGCCATACTAGCTGATTCAGATATCGATTTCACAAGGTGGGCTTTGGGAGCCATAGGAAAATGGGAAAACGATGTTAGGCTATCAGAGAAGTTGAAGATTCACGGAACTGAAGATATCGTAATCCCTCTGGTAGATAAATCATCGGTGATCATTGATTCGGGTACCCATTTGATGATTCTCGATAAACCAGACGAAGTGAGCCGTGCGATTAACGATTACTTGAAGCGATAAGAATTAATCAAATTGAAAGAGCCTGTTCACAACATACTACCTTAAAAGCAGGACATTCCCACTCTCTTCCCAAACCACCCTGGGATCTTCAGCGCTGTGGACCTTTAGTTTGTAAATGTAAACTCCGGTTTCTGGGTAGTACCCATTGCTATTGATATCACCATTCCACGATACATCCGTTCCAGACTCTTTGTAAATCTCCATTCCCCAACGGTCATAGATCTGCAACTCAACGGAACCTATTCCTACTCCAGACACTTTAAATACATCGTTTATCCCATCGCCATTTGGTGTAAACGAATTTGGGATGTAGATCATTTCATCTTCGTAAAGCGAAATGCTGCTGTGAGTCGTGTCTGCACAGCCCGTTTCGTTACTTGCCACTAACATCACATCGTATTCTCCTGGCCCAGGATCAGAGAAAGAAAATGAAGGATTTTCATCTCGAGAACTCTCCTTCCCATTTGGATGTTCAAACTCCCAATAGCTCGAAGTAAAATTCTCACTCGTGTTTTCGAATTCAAAATTTGGGTCGAGTACTGATTTTCTCTTCTCGATGGCATAAAAGCTAGCGCTAGGGCCTTCGGGTGCGAAGATGGTGAGCGTAGCACTTGTTTCGCATTGACTTTCATTCCTTACAACTACAGTGTAAAAGCCAGCACAAAGGTCGGTAAAATGCCCTCCTGCTTTAAAAGTCTCACCGCCATCGATGCTGTAATCAACTGCTTCATCGCTTTGTATCATGATTTCGCCATCACAATATTCCGGACAGGATTCTGCTGTCGAAGTCAATTCATCGATATGCAATTCTGGCGGATTCGAAACAGGTAAGACCAATTCATACTCACACCCCACATCTGTTACAATGTTTAAGCTGACTAAGCCACTGCAGAGGTTTTCGACCTGTGTAGGCTGATCGGGAGACGCATCGCCATCTGACCAGGTATAGGTTACATCGCTGGTGGCCGGTACGCCAGAGATTAGTACTTCTGCACTCCCATCGCATCCGTTGTGGCAAATAGGCGATGTTATGTTTATTGCCACCGGCTGAATATCGGTGAAGCCTATCTCAATGGATTTACTTTCTGTACAATTCACTCCGTTTGTAATTGTCCAAATGAACTCAAACGTCCCTGCTTCATTGGCTGTAAAGGTCGTGTTTGGATCGGTTGGGTCTGCAATTTCAACATCGCCTGCAACCGTCCATTGACCTGAATACCCATCGGGTACGGTAGCCGTAGCTTGATATTGGTTCTCGCAAATGTTTATGTCGACTCCAGCCGTGAACTCTATCTCTTCATTTTCTACCGTAGCAAGCGATTGATATTGACATCCTGTGGCATCCATGGTGGTGATGGTGTAATCGCCTGGAAGCAAACCAGAAAACACATTTGAAGTTTGAAAAGCTTCGTTGTCTATTCTAAATGTAAATGGTTCTACCCCTCCCGACACAACATCTACAGTAATTGCGCCATTGCTATTTCCACAAGCCGCCGGAATTGAAGTAATGCTAATCTCAGGCCCATCGGCAACGGTGAAGGGAAAAGTGCTCGGCTCTAGAAAGTTTCCACATAGATCGGCCAGCTCGTCGGCCTGAAAATTAAGGGTGAACTCTCCACCCTCAGAAGGGAAAGCTAGGTCGAAGCTCAATACAACCGACAAGGTGTAGTCCAACCCATCTTCACAGCTTGACTCTACGGCTGAAACGGGATATTGGAGCCCAGTTTCATCCTGGACTGTAAAGTGCTCTGGCAAAACGGTGGCGCAATCCATGTACTCCGAAAACTGCACGTACAAACCATCACAAGAAGCGTTCACAACATTCACTTCAGGAAGAACATCATCGATAAATGTCGCTGTAGATTCAGATAGATCAAGCTCGTAGCCATTGGTCGTTCCCGACCAGTTTGAAACCATCAACACGTAAGTTTCACCAGCCACTACATTGTAATCGGCGTTGAATGGTGGGCCGTTCAAATCTCCTGGGCCATTGGCGCTTCCCGTACCGCCTTCAGCTGACGATATTCCGGTAGGACCATTAACTCCAATAAGGCCATAGGTATTGCAACTTACCAAGAGATCTGGGTTTGTTGAAATCTCAGAACAGGTAGCATTTGTCAAATCAAAAAGCGCCCAATCATAGTCATCATCACCAGTCGGAGTCAAAGTGAAGTTCAACACTCCATCTTCCTGAATCGTAAATGTATACCAGCCAGAATTGTTGGCGCCAAAAAATCCGCAAGCCGTGTTTCCAAGATCGTCGGGATAGTTTCCATTCCCCAATGGAGCGGTGGGCTCGAAGAAATAGTCCTCACAAATATTAATCGCACCTAGACAATCTTCCGGCGTTGGATCAGGGCAAACAGAGCTTAGTTCCATGGAAAAATCCGTACAGGTTGCTAGCCAGTTATCTGTGCTCACCGTGATGTAGTACGTGGTGCTTGGGGCAGTTGAAACGACAAGAGATAAATCAGATACACCCCACATGCTTGATGCGGAAGCTACGCAATCTGCATCGCCATCTTCTGGACAGTCTGAAGTCACAATCACTCCCAAAGCACCATCAGTAAAACCAGATAGCTCTAAGTTAAGACATTCTTCCTGATCGGTTGTGAATGCGAAAGTCAAATCTTCTCCCGTCATAAACCACGATCCACAAGAATTACCTGCATTAATATCATTCCCAGCGTTGCACGTTGTGGTAGCAGTAGAAAATGGCAATGCTGGGATATCGATATCGACACAAGACTGACCTTGGCCTGTAAAGTAAAAGCACACCAACAAAGTGGCTATGCATAGCTTGTAATAAGCTTTTACCGAAACTGATTTAAAAGTGCTTTTCATCAACTATTCGACGAGGTAAAATGCGAATAGATGGCTGAAAAACTAAAGAATTATATACCTATGTCAGAGATAGAACTAAAATTGTTAGGCATCATGGGGAAACTGAGATAATTGCTCATCTCATCAAACTCCAAGAATTGCTGAGGCAAAATCAGTTGATTAGGACTGGCTCTACTACAAAACCCATTTCCTGGAGCTGGCTTATCAGTCCACATTCAAACATCAAATGGCTTAAGCCTACGGCAATAAAACAACGATTCTTTGTGATCTCCGGAACAATGGTTTTCATCCATTGATCGTTTCGATTCGTGAGCATCAATGCGTTGGTGCAGGCCTTTTCCAATTGAAGCTGATAATCCATCTTACTGTACCAACCTACATCTTGGCAATTGGCTGGATTCTCGGTTTTGAACAGTTCTAATAGGTGTCTGAGTCGCTTTTTATGGACTTTGATTGGCATGCCTTCTATGTCGCGATTGATAAACTCAAGCTGTAGAGCCGGACTTTCAAACCCGGCTAGTTTCAAACCGAGTTTTTTACCCTTCTCTTGAATATACTCATCGAGAGAAATATGTGAATCGCCTTCTGCCTTTGCCCCGCATACGCGCTCATTGTACTTGCGATTTAAAGCCGTGTATAGCTCTGCCGGGCTGAGTTTGGTTAAAGCTACATCGCTAACCGAAAACAAGGTATCCAGGTATTCCAAATCCTGCTTATTGAAGTACTTTTTCCACTCCGTATCACGTGTACGCTTGTTTATAATCTCGGTCGATGAAAGATGATTTGGATCAGTCTCGGTAAGGAGAATGGAACACTCGGCTAAGGCTGTATTAGCTGGCGTAAGTGAGTCAAAAAACGCTTTCCCAAAAGCGTGGTGGGTTCCAAAAAGGTAAGAAATTACTGGGCTGTCAGGGTGACTCACCTTAAACAACAGCGTGTTTGGTCGGTCCGGCATCTGGGCTACAACATCTTGGCAGATGAGCAAAACGAGAATGATTCTGACGATGTTTTTTAACATGATTCAAACCTAAGATTTCGCTTCGGGTTCAGCACTGTTACACCAGCCAACAGACCTTAATTTCCTTCGTGCTTCTTCATATACTCAGCCACTAATTGCTCGTGCTCAGCGCTGGAGCCCGCAAGGCTAGAAACAATCGATTTTCGCTCTTCACTCGTTTTGTTTTGACTCAGTTTTTCCTTGTGTTGAATGCGATTCACAACCAGCTCGAAGGCCACGATTCCTTTGGCCATATTTGATTTGTACTCGGGTGAAAGTTCAGCCCACTGATCCATATATGCCGACTCATAAAAGCCTATCATCGATTCGAGTACAGTCATTACTTCTGGCTCTGATTCAATCAGCATTGCTTGTCCATATGCATGTACGGCCAAGTAGTTCCAGGTTGGCACATTCTGTTTTTTCTCGTAGTGATCTGGCGAGATGTACGCATGTGGCGTTTGAAAAATCACGAGCTGCTCCTGCCCCAGTAATTTGGCATGTGGATTGGCTTTGGCCAAATGAGTCGTCAGTACAATTTGATGGTCACGATTTTCAGCTACAAACGGAAGATGTGTGGCTACTGGAGTCTCGCCATCCACCGTCACCAGGGTTGCAAAGCTAAATCGCTGCATAAAGGCAAGCGCAGCCGCTTCGTCGGTACTTTCGAAATGTTTTGGGATGTACATCAATGATAGTTCGAAGATTCCGCAATCGTTTTGATCTGAGCTAGAAAGTCGGCTACAGCCTTTTCTGAATGCGATCGACCTTCTTCGCTGACAAACCCTGCCTGAGTCCAGGTGAGCATTACCCCTTTTTGGGTTTGTTGAAGCTGGTAAGAAACCAAAGCGTAGTTTTCGGGCAAATCAGCTAGCCCAGAAAACCCAGTCCAATAAGTATATGAAAGCTCTTGGTACGGTTTTGCAGTCTGAACAAAACCCTTGTCGGAATATGCTTGGCCATTGTATTCCCCTTCAAATCGAATCTCACCCCCGACCTTCCATTCACCTGAAGTATTGGTGCCAAAAAGGTAGGTTTTGATTTTGGTTGGGTTGGTGAGTGCATCCCAAACTTCTTCGGGTTTGGCATGGATCAGAATCGAGTCCGATACCTTGAGTTCTTTATTAAGCCCTTGATTCATAATAGTCCAATTTCAAGTAATTGATTAAATATAACCGATTTCTGGGCTCAGTCTTCCCCTTCCCTTTGCGAAGTGTCCCGTTCCAAAGGCCACTTCCTTACCTGCTTCATTTACAATGGTAGACTCTGCGATTAGCAAGCCAGAAGACCTGAACTTGATTTTGCCAGTGGCAGCGAGTTTACCTTCACTGACTGGCCGGATGATATTCGTAGAAAAATTAGTGGTGAGTAAAAATGAATCGGTGACCATCGATTGTGCCGCAAAGTATGCACTATCGTCAAGAAGCTTGAAGTATACCAAACCGTGAATCGCCCCCAAAGCATGAAAATACGAAGGATCAATTTCCAGCGAAATAGTGGCCAAACCATGTTCAATTGCACATGTGGTTGTAGGAAAATGATCTCTATTGATACGGGCTCCCAGATACATTCTACTCAATTTTTCGTAGTGCGTTTTATCCATGTTAAGGTTTGTTACGGCGGGTCAATCTACAGCATTTTCAACTAACTTTGAGTGGAAGTTTTCCGGGAACAATTCTTTCCCGACCCTGTTAAAGAAGAGACTTAAGAGAGCACATGATATCAAACAAGGGATTCGTATTTTCAAAGTTCACCCCGAAGGATCAAGACCCATTTGAGCGCGTATTCAACATTTTCAAAGAGTTGATTACTCACACATCTGGCGATGTAGACGAAGCGTTAGACTGGCTTCAAGAGCTCGACAAGGAATACGACATTTTCAACGAGTCGTACAGTTTCGAAGATTTTCTGGAAGACCTGAAAAAGCGTGGGTACATAAGAGAAGAACTTGATGAAGGAAATACAGGAACTGGCAAAGGAAAGAGCTTGCTTACCGCCAAGATGGAAAGTGCCTTGCGCAAGTATGCACTCGATCAGATTTTCGGGAAATTGAGAAAAAGCGGGCTTGGAAACCACAAAACGTCTAAGACAGGCCAAGGTGATGAGAAAACGGGCGATCTTCGTTCTTTCCGCTATGGTGATGGCCTATCGAATGTGGATATGACTGAGAGTTTGAAGAACGCCCAAATCAATCATGGGATAGATGATTTTCAGTTGACCGAATCTGATTTGATGGTGGAAGAGTCGCAGCACAAAGCGCAGATGAGTACTGTGCTGATGATTGATATTTCGCACTCCATGATTCTCTATGGCGAAGATCGAATTACCCCAGCTAAAAAGGTAGCGATGGCCCTGGTTGAGCTCATTCATCGAAAATATCCAAAGGACACAATTGATGTAATCGTTTTTGGCGATGATGCCTGGCCCATCCAAGTGAAAGACCTTCCCTATCTGAAAGTGGGGCCATACCACACCAACACAGTTGCTGGGCTTGAGTTGGCCATGGATATTCTCAGGCGAAAAAGAAATACCAATAAGCAAATTTTCATGATTACCGATGGGAAGCCCAGCTGCATGCGCTTGCCGAATGGAGAGTTTTACAAAAATAGCATGGGACTCGACGAAACCATCGTAAAAGCTTGTTTAAACCGAGCGGCTCAAGCGCGAAAGTTGAAAATTCCCATCACAACCTTCATGATAGCTCAAGACCCCTATTTGCGGAATTTTGTGGAGATTTTTACCGCGCAAAACAAAGGGAAAGCCTTTTTAACTGGCTTGCAAAACCTGGGTGATATGATTTTTGAAGATTACGAAAGAAACCGAATCAAACGCATTTAAATGAACGATATAAAGACACTTGGAGCGCTGAAGGCGTCCGGTTATAAAACGAAGAGTATTCGCGAGGAGATTAAGTCCAATCTCATTTCAAAAATCCAAAAGAACGAACCCGTTTTTAGTGGCCTTTGGGGCTATGAAGAAACGGTGATACCGCAATTGAAGAAAGCGCTTATTGCCGGTCATCACATCAATCTCTTGGGCCTACGCGGACAGGCCAAGACCCGAATAGCTCGAAACATGGTGGAACTGCTCGATGAGTATATGCCCGTGGTAGCGGGGTCTGAAATAAACGATGATCCCCTCCTGCCGCTTTCTAAATTTGCGCGAGATTTAATCGCTGAGAAAGGCGACGACACTCCAATAGCGTGGGTACATCGTTCTGAGCGGTTTTTTGAAAAGCTGGCAACTCCAGATGTTAATGTAGCCGATCTAATCGGAGATATAGACCCAATCAAAGCAGCTACGCTCAAGGTGCCCTATAGCGATGAGCGCGTATTGCACTATGGGATGATACCGCGTGCCAATCGCAGCATATTTGTGATCAACGAGCTTCCCGACCTTCAAGCGCGCATTCAAGTAGCGCTGTTTAATATCCTTCAAGAAGGCGATATTCAGATTCGTGGATTTCAACTGAGACTTCCACTCGACATCCAGTTCGTTTTCACCGCAAACCCCGAAGACTACACCAATCGCGGGAGCATCGTGACCCCACTGAAAGATCGGATTGGTTCACAAATTTTTACGCATTACCCCGAAACCATTGGGCTAGCGCGTACCATTACCGAACAAGAAGCTCGCATTTCTCCTGAAATTAAGAATCTGGTTCACGTTCCCAATATCGCCCGTGACTTGATAGAACGGGTGTCCTTTGAAGCGCGAAAGAGTGAATTCGTAGATGCCAAGAGTGGCGTAAGTGCCCGCTTGAGCATCACCGCGATGGAAAATTTGATGGCGGCCGCCGAATTGCGCTTAATTGAATCTGGTGCAGAAAAAACGGAAGTGCGTTTAATCGATTTTCTGGCGATCATTCCGTCCATAACAGGAAAAATAGAGCTGGTGTATGAGGGCGAGCAGGAAGGCGCTGATGAAGTAGCACGCAAATTGATCGATGAAGCTGTAGTAGCTGAATTTGAAGAGACATTTCCGCGAATTCAGCGTCTTGAGAAAGACGGGGTTCCAACTCCATACTCGAAGATTATTGAGTGGTTTGATCAAAACGCCTTTCTCGAACTGAGCAATGAGCTCACAGATGAGAATTATCGTAAGGCGCTCGATAAAATCACTCCGCTCGGAAAACTGGTCGATCAGTTCAGACCGAATTTGACCGACTCTGATCGATATCTCTGCATGGAGATCGTGCTGTGGACCTTGGCCATTAACGAAAAGCTAGATAGAACGGCTTCTTCGCAGGCCTTTAAGTTTGAGCCAAACTTCCTTTCTAAACATTTTTATGGGGACAATTAGAGCCTGAGAATACCTATTTTGTGGGATATCTCTTGGTTTTGAATACGGGTGGTTTGCCGTACATTTGAGTAATCGCTAAGACCATGAGAAACTCACCAACCAAAACCATATTGCAGTCTCCAGCTGGAGCTGTAAAGCGCATTAAGTCTGGAGATCGCGTTTTTGTACAAGGCGCTGCAATGACTCCTCACAAACTTCTGGATGCCCTTTGTGAAAGGGGAAAAGAATTGAAAGATGTTGAGATTATTCACATCCACACAGAAGGTCCAGCGAAGTACACCGACGTGCAGTTTCAAGGGCATTTTCATCACAATGCCTGCTTTGTAGGTGGAAATACCAGAAAGGCTGTAGCCGAAGGAAATGCCGATTACATTCCCGTTTTCCTGAGCGAAATGCCCCTACTCTTCCGGCGCGGGATATTGCCGATAGATGTCGCATTGATTTCTGTATCGCCACCAGATAAACACGGATTTTGTAGCCTGGGTTCTTCGATTGATATGACTCTTGGTGCCCTTGAGTCGGCCAAACTCGTCATCGCACAAGTGAATCCCCAAGTGCCCCGCACACACGGCGAAGGAACAATCCACTGGAAAGAGCTCGATATAGCAGTTGAAGTTGATGAAGCTCTGCCTGTAGCATCTCCGCGGCCAATCGGACCAGTGGAAGAATCAATAGGTAAAATCATTGCGGAGATGATTCCAGATGGGGCCACGATGCAAATGGGGATTGGCGCCATTCCAGACGCGGTTTTAGCTCAACTGAAAGGGCATAAAAGACTCGGTGTTCATACCGAAATGTTTTCGGATGGCTTAATCGATCTTGTGGATGCGGGCATTGTGACCGGCGAAGAGAAAAAGGTAGATCCGACGCGCATCGTAGCCACATTTGCCATGGGTAGCCAGCGGCTTTTTGATTTCATCGACGACAATCCCATGGTCAACTTCAAGGATGCTTCCTATACCAACGACACGGCAGTGATTCGCAAGAATCCAAAAGTGGTGGCGATAAATTCTGCGATCGAAATTGACTTGACTGGTCAAGTCTGTGCCGACTCCATAGGCTCATTGCAGTTTTCGGGAGTAGGTGGTCAAATGGACTTTATACGGGGTGCTTCACTATCGGCTGGCGGATTGCCCATCATAGCGCTTGGTAGCCAAACGCCAAAAGGAATTTCTAAGATCGTACCAACGCTCAAGCCTGGTGCCAGCGTCACAACTACCCGTGCGCACGTTCATCACGTGGTTACAGAATATGGAGCGAGAGATCTCTACGGGATGAATTTACGTGAGCGGGCCAAAGCTTTGATCGAAATAGCACACCCCGATCACCGCGCTCAGCTTGAAAGGGAAGCCTACGAACGATTCAAAACTCTCTAGCGAATTACTTGAAGGCTGAAAGGCACTTTTCATAGAATTCATACTCTACTTTGAGCTTTTCCTTCACAAAGTTCAACTCTTCTGTGCTTAAAGTAAAGTTGGTATCTATTTCAGACTTTCGGTCGTGCCGTACGTTGAGGTTTAGACCGAGGGTAGAATTTAGTTTTTGAATCGCGGTTTCAAACTCCGATTGAAAGAACACTGCACTCAGTTCATTTATGCGTGCAAATGCTTCTTCGGGATCGTAATTCTCAGAGAACATATGAACCTGACTGAGTAAATGCTCCTTGTCCAAACGACCAACAAAGTCGGTAAAACTCCCCCCAATAAAATCCTTCGCTTCGCGTAAAACATGAGCGTAATAAGGCTCTTCACTTTTTCCGATCTTCGGGTCTACTGAGATGATCCATCCGTAGTACTTGTAAAGCGAGACCAATCGCTCAACAGGGTCGCGCATAAAGCAAAAGGTGTAGGTTTTGGGAGGTAATTCTAGCTTCCAAAATGGAATGTGAGAGTTCGCAAAAAAATAGTTCCCATCGCATACAAGCTCGCGGTCGTTGCGAACGAAAATAAATTCATTTCCTAAAAACAAGGTTTTTCGCTTGATATCGTCCAGGTTTTTATTTCCCAATTCCCAGAAAGCAGCATTTACACTTGTACCTGCAGTTTTGCGGATATGGACGTGATAGATACGCTCCAAGCCATTTGCAAGTGGTCGCTTATTCTGCTCGTTTTTGATACGAGCATACCGTCTTTTCAATCGATCGTAGTACGGGCGGGCCTTTTGCAGCATAAGCCATCCAAAGTAGTTGATTTATTAATTCGATTCAAGTATTTCAATTTCTTATTGCCAAGATTCTGTTTTTGTTCATTTTGTCACTATTCTTGACTCTTAGTTTTAACCACATCCCAATAATGCTCATGAACTTTTACGATTTTCAAACCAAGACTTCAAGCGGCACTCCATTGTCAATGGATGAGTATAAAGGCCGTGTTGTACTCATTGTCAATACTGCTACGGAGTGTGCGCTCACGCCGCAGTTTGAAGGTTTGGAAAAACTGCACCTTGACTACGGTAATACGGGGCTAACTGTGTTGGGGTTTCCATGCAATCAGTTTAGAAATCAAGAGCCACTCTCGAATGATGAAATGGCCGAAGCCTGTAAAGTCAATCACGGTGTAACTTTTCAATTGACAGAAAAAGTGGATGTTAATGGTAAAAATGCTGATCCCTTATTCAAATTTTTAAAGAGTAAGCTGGGTGGGATTCTCGGAAGTTCCATCAAATGGAATTTCACAAAGTTTTTAATTGATCGAAATGGTGAGCCCGTTAAGCGCTACGCCCCAACGACCAAACCAGAAAAAATTAGGGTAGACATCGAGTCATTGCTCCGTGCATAATCCACTCTACAACTTAATCAAAGCGAAATGTACATAACCAAAAACTTCGGAATAAAAGGAATATGGGGCTTTAGCGGCCATCATATGATATGGATTGTTCTATGGTGCTCGGCTGTAACTGCCATCTATGCCTTTACCGACTACAAGTGGCTTTTTATTCCATGGCAACCGGTAGCCATCGTCGGTACTGCCGTTGCGTTTTATGTTGGTTTTAAGAACAACCAAAGTTATGACCGGCTTTGGGAAGCGCGAAAGATTTGGGGGGCGATCGTGAATTCAAGTCGCTCCTGGGGAGCAGCATCTCGCTCTTTTGTAACCAACAACCTGAGAGATGAAAAGCTCTCGGCAAAGGAGTTACACGAAATTCACAAAGACTTGATATATCGGCATATCGCTTGGTTGTATGTTCTACGTCAACAGTTGTTGATACCCACATCTTGGGAACACGTAAACCAAGGCAGGTTGATAGGCAATTATGCCAAGAGACGGGCAAAAGTAGCTGGCGTGGGACTGATCGATGAAGAAACACGCGATATTGTTCTTGATTTACTCTCAGAAGGCGAGATCGACAACATTACCGATGTTAAGAATATCGCCACTCAATTAATCGATCATCAATCTCAGCGATTGAAAGACTTGAACTCAAGAAAGTTGATTGATGATTACCGCCACGTGCAGCTTCAGAAGATTCTAGATGACTTCTACATACACCAAGGAAAGTGCGAACGGATAAAGAAGTTCCCACTTCCGAGACAGTATGCTAACATGAGCGCCATCTTTGTCGGAATATTCATCTTTCTTTTGCCGTTTGCTACCACGAGTATTTTTGGAACATTAGGTATAGAAAGGCTTTGGATATCCATACCGGTTACATCTTGCGTAGCCTGGCTGTATTTGGTAATGGAATTAGTAGGCGATTACTCTGAAAACCCTTTTGAAGGCCTTGGCAATGACATACCGATGATGTCGCTCTGCAGAACCATTGAGATTGATCTTCGCGAAATGCTTGGAGAAACCAACCTTCCACCTAGTATCGAGGCAAAGAATGGCATTTTGATGTAAAGAGAGGCTTGAGCTTACTTACCAGGTCTCTACTTTAAGTCCATCAACCGCTCTCAGCACATCGCGTTGGCTGATTTGCCCCAATAACTTGCCCCCTTCCATCACGGGAAACCGGCGAACCTTTTCGGTTAAAAACATATTGGCAGCGTCGAGTATATTCACGTTTGGGCTTATCGTCTTCACTTCTTTCACCATATGGTCCGCGACAAGACCGTGATCGCGGGGCGAATTCAAGTATTTACCTTTCACGAGTTCTTTCAAACAATCTCCTTCCGAAATAATGCCGATAAGATTGCCAATAGAATCAACGACTGGCCCACCAGATATGTTTTTTTCAATCAATACCTTCACGACTTCTCCAACAGTTTGTTCTGGTTTGAAAAGGATTAGACGCGTCGTCATAAAGTCTTTGACCAGTATTTGCTGCGTTTCTTTCTCTGGCGCTTTGCGCACTCCTGTGTAGCTTTTGACCATATCCGTATAACTTAATGATGTGTAAGAAGATAGCGAATATTTTTGAGACTAGCATCACGTCATTTTTGTTTCGTTTCACAAGTCCGCGTTTCTTTTCATTTTTGTAGCATGAAAAATCGCTTACTCTTTTTATTCTTTTCGCTTCCACTATGTCTCTTGGGGCAATCAGCCAATGATCTTGTTGGGGTGTGGATCACTGATGAGAACAAATCGCACATCGAGATTTCGTATAATTCCCAGAGCGAGATGTTTTCCGGGAAAATCATATGGCTGAAAGAGCCTTTAGTTGATGGAAAGCCTCGTTTGGATGAAAATGGAAACAAAGTGATGGGGCTTCAAATTTTAAACGATTTCATTTTCGAAGACGATGAGTGGGTGGACGGCACCATTTACGACCCTGAATCTGGAAAAACGTACTACTGTACCATCAGTCTCGAGAACCAGAACAAGATAAAAGTAAGAGGAAGTTTAGATCCGATGGGCTGGCTCGGAAGAACAGAAACATGGATCAGAAACACGAGCAAATAAAAAAAACGGAGTTGGTTAAAGACTCCGTTTTTTTATTCTGTTTGATTGTAAGCATAGTTCGACAGAAGAATCGTAGAATGTCTAAGGGGATTTAGATCAATTTCCTAAAAACTGTCTATCTGAATTACGCTGCAAGCTAAAAAATAGTTTCGATTAATCACGCTTTTTTATCGACTAATTAAAAACAATCGGTTATTAAAAACCCTTCGGGAATTTATTACCGAATGATCTGGATTGTCCCTTCGCTTTGAACCAGTTTACCGAAATACTCATACCCGATGGTTCTGTAATAGGTTCCAGATTCCGCAGTATTTCCATTGCTGTATTTGGCGTCCCACAGAAAGGCTGGGTTTTCAGTAACAAATACTTCTTTACCCCATCGATCTACGATCACGGCTTTAAAATTAGTCAAGCAAGGGTCATCTAAATCGCGAATATCCCAGACATCGTTTTTACCATCGCCATTGGGCGTGATAATGTTGGGGATAGGCTCAATATCTCCTAGTGATGGTGTGGTAATATTAAAAATCACCGTAGATCTCACCTGATTATGCTTTTGACAGGATTTCGAGTTTAAGATGAAATCGATAGCATAAGGTTCTGGTGAGATATCGGAACAAGTAGGAGCCCATGAGAAATCTCCAATTGCATTTCCAACCCCTTCGGACGAAGAGAACAGTGGCTCAGAACCCACACCGTCAAAACCAGTGCGCTCAAGAGTAAACTGAAGGGTATCATATAAATCGGGATCAGATCCAAGGGCTGTGATTAAAATAGCGCCGTCAGAACCTACTTCAAAATTGAAAACGGTACCATCAACAGGCATATCTATTTCCGCTGGATTTTCAGGCGGAAGGGTCAAATAGATCTCCACTGGATATACCACCGTATCGTTTGTCTTACAGCTATTAGCCGTAGCGATAAAATCAACTACATAAGGCTCATCTCTTACATCCTTGCACTCAGGTACCCAGCAGAGCTCCGATTCTATCTGGCTATTGCCCTGCGGAGGGAAGAATGTCGCTGGATTGTCTTCCAGTTCAAAGATTTCCGAAACAGCTTCTAGCCTTAAATCATCAAAAAAGTTTTCATCCGTGACAATTACTTCGTGACAAAAGATGAACTCAGAGTACAATTCCCAATAGAGCTTTGTTGGGGGAGCCACAAAGGTGGTGGGTTCATTTTCCGGAACAATCACATACACATCAAGTTCGAAATTCGTAGTTTCATTGACATTACAGTTTGTTGTTTGCACTTCAAACGAGATCGTATAGGGCTCGTCTTGTACATCATCGCAAGTCACATCCCAAAGAAAGGGCATTGACACACTCCCCTGCCCAACTTGAAAAGGTGTGAAGGTGATATTCTGATCGGTCAGGAAGTCTCCAGTAGCAAAAACTGTAATGGTGTCTGCTTCATTCGGATCTTCAAAATTGATATTGAAGGAATGGGTCGTCGGATCGTAAAGATCAATAGTCGCATTAGGTTGGGGTGAAATCAATTCTGTTGGAACGTCATTATCCAAGTACACATAGATTTCTACTTGGCGCACTGTCTCAAGAACTTCTGGTGAACATCCTTCACTAAATGCTCGGAACGTAATGATGTAAGGCTCATCGCGAACATTATTACAAAGCGGAGCCCAGCAGAATGTCGACGAAACATTTGAAGTGCCTTCTACATCTTCAAAATCGGCCATTGGAATAAAGGATTCATCAAAAACTTCTCCCTCTGCAAGCAAGAAGAGAATATCGCCTTCGTTGGGATCCGTTGCGGAAACATCGAAACACAATTCGGTGTTGGCCAAGACATTGTACACTTCAATATCGGGATCAAACTCTATAACAGATGGTGCGTCCACGTCACAAACTGAGCTTTCCATTTGAAGTTCGCGTCGTATCTCCCCTATTTTCACACCGTTTCTAAACTCTTCTATTTTGACGGCAATTGTGAAAAATCCCAGCATAGTAGGCTGTGCTGTTACAACCCCTGTAGCGGGATCAATTGACATGGTACCCCCTACTTGATTGTCAATAGCGTACCCATCAGCCCATGGGATGACGGTAAATGGTTTCGGCTGAGCAACACCTGGATTGGGAGCCCCAAAACTAGCTCCATGTAGTGGGTCTGCGAAGGAGTACACTAATTCGTCACCATCAGCATCTGTAGCTCCAAAGTCAATTTCCTGAGCATAATTTACACAGAGAAAACCTTCTGCTGGAAACGGATTAAAAACGGGATTCGAATTTTCAATGGCTGGATCGGGAATATCAGCGTTAAAGACGAAGCCCAATTCGTCATCTGATAAACCAATATCCGTACCATCCATATTGATGCTCAAATCGTTTCTGCAGCAACGATCCCATGTAAGGTAAAGCCCATTTGGGTTGTCGGCAATTTCAAATTCTTGCACATAAGTTCCAATTTCAAGACAGATGTTCGGAACAAAACAAGAATTACCGAGCGCTATTTCTTCTGCGTCAAAACCAGTAATTGTCAGAATATCAATCTGCTCATCAGTAAGAGCATCTCGAAGAGTTAAACCAATTGAAGCGTCGAAGGGTGCTCCAACGCTGGAGCAATCGCGAAACAACTGTACCGTAACTTCAAATGTGTTTCCTGAAACGTGCTGAACTGTCATGTCGCCACCAATGATATGGGCGGCTCTGGTTGATCCGATGGCCATAGCAGCCATCAGAATTAGTAAAATCTTTCTCATCAACTTGGGTTAATTTGTCGTCAATGTACAATACTTATTTTTTCTTGCGCAATAGGACTTCCATTTTGGTTTTCCAATACTACCACGTAGAAGCCATTGGATAAGTTGCCTACTGACAGTTCAAAAGTTTCATTGTTGCTTAGCCTTTCGCGCTTTGCGAGCTTTCCTTGAGCACTATAAAAAGATACAAATACGACATCCTTTAAAGCGCCCGTTTCGATTCGAATATGGGTAGTCGCCGGGTTCGGGTATATGGATGCTCCCACATCTTTAAAAGCTTCTAGGCCTGTTGTGATAATTAGAACTTCCGTTCCATAGCTACATCCTCCATCGGTGGTCAAGGTAACGTAATACACACCATCTTGAGTGTACGTATGAATGGGGTTTTGCTCATTTGAGGTGTTTCCATCACCAAAATTCCACTCCCACGAAGATGCATTGTCTGAAAGGTCAGTAAAGTTGACCGTGGTTCCTACTACATCAGCAGAAAAGTCAGCATTTCCGAGCGCCGTTAGCGATACTTCTACAGCTTCGCTAACACAATTTGTAACAGCTACTTCCAAATCATAGAAATAGTAGTAATAATCTTCTCCAGCCGAGCTACCAATAATAGTAAACAAGCCCGATTCTGAATATGGGTATGTCACGCCTTCTTCGTTTCGGAACAAATTGGCTTCATTCAGACCAATACTGTAGGTACCAGCACTAGGTATTTCTATATTCAGCTGCACTCGGTCTCCTCCAGTGAAATCAATGTCGACAGGGTATTGGCCTAGTAAATTGCCGATACCGCCAGCATCATCCCAAAGATTTATAATCCTTTGACCAGGAGCTCCACTATTTACCCAAGCCGATACAATAGTGACCGGGCCTTCGGTGGTAAAATCTACGGTTCCTACAAATGCTGAGTTGTGGAGGCCACCACCACCTATGCTTCCATTTTCAGGGCCTACAAATTCTGGAGCGATAAAATCTACGACAGACTGCGCAAAATAGGTAGCTGACTCAGAACCAACTTCTACTTCAATTTCACTCCCTATTCCAATTGAAACCCCATCTTCATCAGTCCATAGAATCTCACTTTCGCTTGTGGCAGTCAATGTAACCAAATCTCCTTCACATCCTTCTCCACCAAGGGCTTCTGTGGGCATTTCAGGGGTTTGGTACACGATGAAATCAATCTCTTCTACACTGTCTTCTCCGATGTTATTAGAAACTGTAAGCGAAACCGTATACGTACCTTCATTCTCGTATTGGTGCGTTGGATTTTGCTCGGTGGAAGTGTTCCCATCTCCGAAATCCCAAAGCCAAGTCTGTGCTATATTTTGAGTTAAATCTGTAAACTCCACAAATCCCAGACAAGTAGATGTCGGGGTCGCTGAAAAGGCCGCAACGGGCGCGGCAGTTGCAAGCTGACATACAGGTGGTAAATCAAATGCTTCAACCCCGTCATTTCTATTATCAGAAGAACCTTGGCTAGCGGAGTAACCAAGTCCACGTTTCGCAAAAACTCTCCAAATCAAGCACTGGTTTGCTCCGTCATTGTTTATTTCATCAGCTAGCAAAATGGCGTCTCTTCCGTCGACAAAGCCGGGACTACAAGGCTGGAGCTTCAAACCATCTGTAACGAGTTGCATCACGATGTTATTTCCACCTTCAATCCCTGTTTCTAGATTATCAAAACCGTACTCATCAATAAACGCCCAGGTGAGATCCCAAAGCATAGTCCCCCACACGAATCCAACACCATGCGGTACTGTGATGTTTCCATCGGGCAGGTTTCCGTAAGTATAATCGTTTATAGCAAAGCTCGTGTCGTAAGGAGCTGGTCGGATTCCGTTTCCATCGGTTGCCTGACCAGCTGCAAAAGTACCCATAGGGCGATACACTGGATTTTCTACACTCATATCCATGGTGATCATGGTGGCATACCAATCACTCCATCCTTCACCCATTTGCTCTTCATTTGTCAAACAAAATACGTTGTCGCCTCCTGTTAATCTATTGCTCAATCCATGAACGTATTCATGCACAACTACGCCGTTGTCAAAGCTTCCATCTCGCACACTGCTTCCACTACCTATATTTCCTAGAGTGGCGTTAACGGGGCCATTTTCTAGCTCATCGAGAAGTGTATTCCCGTCATTTACTGTGATCATGATGGAAGGAATATTGATTTCATCTGGGGTCGTTCCACCCATTTCAAATGCGGTGTTCTCGTAGTTTATAACGATACATGCCACTGCACCGGCTTCTTGAACGGCTAAAACCTTATTTGTGAAATTGCAATTTCCCCTTTGAACCAAGGCGATTTTTCCTTCGATCTCGCTTGAATTGATGGCAGGCTCGCATAGATCGTGCATATCGGCTCCCGCTCCATCTTCGGCATAAACTAAATCGGCTGTAATTCCTTCGAGCGGCACATCAGCTCCAAAAGAAGAAACAGCACTACTTGAGTAACCACCGGCAATTGACTCAGGTGAATTTATTGTCAGCAATCCATCTACCACATCATCACTTGACCACAGATACATTTGCATCCGGCCAGACATTCCATCGCCTGGGGTGGCAAAATTGGCGTTGTTTGTACCACCGCCATCCTGACCTTCAGCTTGAACGGCATCGTTTCCAAATCCCTCGCCCGTGTAATTGGTTTGCTGAAAATTTCCTGAAGCTTCATCAAAACCATATATGTACAGCAAGTCGTGAATCCGATTATTCATGTAGAAGAGATTGGTCAATGAAGCTGACTGGTAGCTATTTGGTCCATTTTCGGGAACATAGTTGAAGTCAAAAAGCAAGTTCTCACCTCCATCTGGAGAAAATCCGGGGTTATCCTGATCGTCAACATCTTCGTAGGCATATACATTGTTTCCACGTGTTATGGTATACTCGGCTCCATCAACACCATCAGTGTCATGCCATCCAAAAGGCGAAGCAGCGTCTAAGGCTGGCTCCGAAATAAGGGTTCTTTCACCGTGATTGGGACTTTCAATGGGCAATTCAAAAACGCGGTATCCAGATCCATCTTCTGTCGTTTCAAATGACCCGAAGTGGATGGGTTCACACTTATCTCCTATGAAATGTGTGTGTCCATGATCGCAAGAAATCTGCAAATCGTGTTTTCTGACAATGCTTCCATCCATTGCACTAGCAAACACCGCCCAGTAATGCGATTGATCAGGCATGTCTAGGTAAAACTTCCACACCAAGTGAAAATTCTCTTCCTTATCTGCAAGAAAAACGAGCTCTACTGGCGTTTCAAATGTGTAACCAGACGCGGTTATAAAAAGAACTTTATCAGTTCCAGATAGCGCTTCAGTCTGCACTCCATTTATCATGTTTCCAGCTACAATTGAAGCTGCTTCAACGGCTGAGACACTTGGCTGTGAAGAAGGATGTTGTGCTCCAACATTTCTGAAGAGCCTTGGAGCTACATTGAGCAGATTTCCTTCAGCGTCAAAAACAGCCGTTAAACTAGAATTGATGATCTTAATCCCATCTATACTTTGCGAAGCATACACATGCATGGCTCCGTTGTGCTTAGTAGGGTAAGATTTTGTTACGATTAGACTTTCAAGATCACTTGATTTGAACTCGTGATTTTCGATCAAATCTTTTTTGATCATATCAAGGTTTTGAGCCACCACGGGCATTGTAGCCAAGATGAGAACCATCCCGACTAGTAGGTTTCGAATTTTCATAGGTTAATAATGATTTCAACCTACAATTAACACATATTTAAGGAAGTGTTCAAATTAACCTTGAGAAGATGATTGGGATTCTGAAGTCATACTGACCTATCCCTTTCTTTAGGAGCCTTGTCGGCCCAATCGATTCATTGTGATCACCAAAGAGATAATCATCACGACCCCTCCTACCGCAAACGGTGCTCCCGGGAAGTGAAGAATGGGATCATCACCCGTGAAAGCGTAGAAAATATAAGTCATTATCGGTGGACCTACGATTGAAGTCAAGCTTATCACACTGGTGAGCATACCCTGCAATTGACCTTGCATATTATCTGGAACTACATTCGAAATAATTCCCTGAAGGGTTGGGCCGGCCACCCCACCGAGACAATACGGAAGAATAAATGCGAACATCATGATGGTATTGCTGGCAATAGAAAACAAAAACAAACCGATAATCCACAAGCTCATTCCGACAATGATCGTTGCCTTTTCTCCAATCTTTTTCACAACCAACTTCACCAATCCACCCTGCACGATGGCAACGACAATCCCCACAGCAGCCAACGAATAGCCCACCATGGCTTCGTCCCAATCAAAGCGGTACATCGTATAGAATGTCCAGGTAGATTGAACGGAATAACTGGCGATGTAAATCAAGAAGAAAGGGACGAGAAAGCCGATAACTACGGGAAAGTCTTTAAACTTAATGATGGAACCTATAGGATTCGCCTTCTTCCACTCTATTTTTTTGATTCGATTTTCGGGCGTAAGGGATTCAGGAAGGACAAAAAATCCATAAAGCAAGTTCATGAAACTAAGTCCGGCTGCGATCAAGAAAGGGACCTGAACGCCCCACTTTGCAGCTACACCGCCAATCACAGGGCCTATGATAAACCCTAACCCGAATGCAGCACCAACCAAACCAAAGTTTTGGGCTTTCTTTTCGGGTGTACTTATATCGGCAATATATGCTGTAGCTACGGTGAAACTCGCACCACTCATTCCTGCCAATACTCGCCCAACGAAAAGCCAGCCCAAGGTAGGTGCATAGGCGTGAAAAAGGTAGTCGACACCGAGCCCGAACAAGGCTATCAATATAACGGGTCTACGTCCGAAACGGTCACTTAGAGCTCCCAATAGCGGCGCACAAGCAAATTGAACAATGGCGTACGAAAACATCAACCAACCACCTATCCTGCTCGCTTCACTAAGCCCTTCTCCAGAGAGATTTTCAATCAGCTTTGGCAATACGGGAATAATGATACCAATCCCGATCACATCGATCAGAATCGTGACAAAAATAAAGCCTAGTGATGCCTTCATTGATTTCATGCGGTGCGAAAATACAGTTCTCAACCACGCTCTTAACAAATGGTGGAAAATTAAAATTCAAGGAGCTCATTCGCCTTGCAGCCTTCTTTATTTTTGACACCTATGAGCGGAGGTAAAAATCGATTCAATCGCATAACGTCAAAGGAATGGCTTCCTTTTCAAAAGTCATGGTTTAAGTACACTGACCCTACAGACTGGATTCGATCAAACTTTCGCTTTTTTACGACGCTTGAAGCCACGTCTTATCAGGTTTTTTACCAAGGTCCTGACCTGGATATTGCTACACGTGAAGCGAAGGAGCTGGGATTTGAAGTTATTAATGATCTCAGCGATGCGACTGAACAGATTCAATTTGCTCTGATCGATCTCCGAAGTGCTGTCGAGTCTTTGAGTTTT
Organism: Bacteroidia bacterium; assembly: GCA_030427905.1. GTDB lineage: Bacteria > Bacteroidota > Bacteroidia > Flavobacteriales_D > Cryomorphaceae > CBDDKU01. The sequence goes on along the minus strand of JAUICL010000002.1, from coordinate 584,606 downwards.
GAAGAATGGAATGAGCTGAAAACAAAAACCTTAAACACGGTCTCTGAACTATTTTCTTTAATGGTACACCGTCGGTTTTTGATGGTAGCAATGCCCAATCTTTATATAGACGGTTCGTACTTCCCCGTAGCTTGGGACTTGGCCAATACCATTGGCATGCAGTACACGTTAAAGGATGAAAAGATAGCTTGTTTGGAAGGCGATGATGTCCCGGTCGAATCGGATCATTTTCATCCAGCTAAAGGCCATTTCTACTGTCTTTACTTTCGAAAAGATGAGCGTAGCGGAGAACACCGAATGGTTCACCGAGATTTTTTCCAACGAAATAGCCAGCCCAAACTGAGAGTGCATGCGGATTCAGAGATTCCCTCTTGGTTTATTCTCAAGCCCCAGCGAAGAAATAAGAAAGAAGTTCAGCATCCAGCCAAATATCCAGAAGACCTGGCCGAGATGTTTGTTCAGACTTTTAGCCAAAAAGGAGAAAATGTATTCGACCCGATGAGCGGAACAGGGTCGACCCAGATTTCTGCTGTCAAGTTTGGTCGCAATGGCTACGGAACCGAGTTGAGCTCGTTCTTTGCCGACATTGCCCGAGACCGAGTGTTGTCGTATATTTTTCAAGAAGTGAATGCCGGGCGCGACCAAGATGTAGAAGCCGATATTATTCACGCCGATGCCTTTAGAGCCAAAGAATTGGGTTTTCCGAAGCAACATCTACTGATCACTTCGCCACCTTATTGGGATATGCTAAATATGAAGGGGGCCGAAAACCAAGCTAAACGCATCAAGAAAGGACTACTCACCAACTACTCCGATGATGATAAGGACTTGGGCAACGTGGCCGACTACCACGATTTTATCCGTAAGCTGACCAAGCTCTATTTCGAGCTTATCGATATGCTCGTGCCTGGTGGAATTATGGTGGTTGTTGTAAAAAACATCAAGAAGAAAGGAAAAAACTACCCCTTTGCTTGGGATTTGGGGGCCATTCTTCAAGAAAAGATGCATCTGCTCCCTGAAGTATTCTGGCTACAAGACGATATCTCAATAGCTCCTTATGGCTATGGAAACACTTTTGTGAGCAATACCTTTCACCAGTACTGCCTTATTTTCCAAAAACCGAATTAAAAGAAGGGAGAGCTTCCATCGGACAGGCGGCATTCTTGATACGCGTAAATAGCTGCCCATTTCTAAAATTCAATCGGTTTCCATCTCTCAAGTACCAACGACCAGTATAAAGTGCATAGCCTAGATGGTCGTACCCATCTATATCGGCGAAAAAAGAATATGTGTCGTTAGTAGCCACCCCGCAAATGATCAAGGAAGGGACGTAGTTTAAAGTAACACTCCAAGGCCCCAGCTGATCAAATTCCTTCCAAAACTCCCTTTCTACCATTAGCGCCTTTTGCTCATCTTCATCAGATTTAGATTCGATCAAGCTTTCGATGAAATCTAGATGCCCCCTTTTCAATACCAGGTCAAAAAACGACTTACCTGAGTCCTGTTCGTTCATCGACATAAAAGTGAAAACATAACCCTTTCCATTGTATTCATCTGGAAAATCATCCCGGCATGACCACTGATCGCCATCGAAGCGGTTCGGGATCAAAGCTGGTAGTTTGATATAGTCTTCTGCATCGAGCAAACCTGGCTTTCGGGTGAAATTGTTCTTCAAATCCCAAACCATTCCATTCCATGCAAAATCGAATCTATCGCGCTCCCAAAAGGGTGTTTCACCTGCCGTAAAATCCATTCCCAACCCTTGCTCTTTTGCATACTGCTCCAAGAGAAATTCAGCGAACTTACCTTTTATGATGTTTCTCAATCGGGAGTTTGATTTTCCGATCGCCATCCGATTAACCGTATAAGGCAATGAGAGAATGGCATAGCGTGTCGCTCGTTCAATTCCCGACTGAGCTACTTTAAAATCTTTGAGATTGTAAAAAATGACGTCTCCAGCTTTCACGGGTTTAATTTACGTGAAATCAATCAGATAGCCTACTGTGCCTTTCGGTCTTTGTGGAGCTGAGCGAGTTTCACTTGTTTGAGAAAGACAGAGTGGGCGTTGTTGATACAGATCACAAATCCGTAGAATCCATCTAGAAACCCAAGTTTTATGACGTAATCTCTCAGAAAACGGATCACCGGACCGAAAATCATTTTTAGATAAGAAGGCTTCTTGTTTCGCTCAAAATCTACTTGAGCTTTGATGGATGAAAAGCTGTTGACCGTATCTATGTGCTGGCGTATGGAGTAGAATGAATAGTGAAGTAAATCGCCTTTGAGAATAGCGCCGGCATTTCCACTCTTGAGTTCGTACTTATCATGCGGATTCGTTCCCCCCCATGCGCCCAGTCTTCTGTCGAATAAGCGAAGCTTCATATCTGGATACCAGCCACAGTGCTTAATCCACTGGCCGCAATAGCTGGTCAGCCTTTTTACCCGGTATCCTTCTCCTACCCAATTGGCTTTGACTTTTAGAATCGAATCTCTCAATTCATCGGTTAGTGCTTCGTCGGCATCGAGAGAAAGAACGAAATCGAATTTGGCCTGGCTGGCTGCCCAATTTTTCTGTTGGATATGGCCATCAAAAGCGTGCTCTAATACGCGTGCCCCGATGTTAGCGGCTTTCTCTCGGGTAGTATCTGATGAAAAGCTGTCAACCACGAGCACTTCATCGGCCACAGGCAGCAAGGACTGAATGCACCGTTCGATGTTCTTTTCTTCGTTGAATGTGATGATTACCGCCGAGAGCTTAATCACGTCTACCAGTGAGTTTGTGTTTTATCTCGCCAAAAATAGCCCGTATTTTCCAATGTCAACTCTTCGGCAAGCCAAACGGGTGTTTCGGCTCCTTCTGCCACTGACCTATCGGCTTGGGCACCACCCATATCAGTGCGTACCCAGCCTGGAGACACGGCAGCCACGGCAATACCTTTCGGCTCGAGACTATAGGCCAAGTGTCGAGTGAAAACATTCAATGCTGATTTGGAGCTCGAGTAGATTGGCGCCCATTGTCTGACTCCATTCTCCGTTGCTCCTGCCCCACTCGAAATCATGATGACTTTGCTGCCGCTTTTCATCAAAGGAATCATGTCTCTGGTAAGAAAGAGCGGTGCCAATGCGTTGGTCTCGATGGTGTCGCGAATTTGATCTTCACTAAGTTCAAAAATATTGAGATCCCAATCGTAGAGCACGCCAGCATTATTGATCAGTATATCCACTGTCACACCTTCGTTCTTTAAAGCTGCAACCCAATTTTGACGCTGTTGAGCGTCATTTACATCTACTGCCACGGCTATAACGTCAAGCCCTTGCTCCAACAGCTCTTGAGCCGCGCTTTCGATGCGGGATTGCGATCGCCCAACCATGTACACGCGGTATTTCTTGCGTGCTAGCTGCTGGGCGATCTCAAGCCCTATTCCCTTATTTGCCCCTGTTACGATGGCTGTTTTTTGCATCCTTATAGGGTTTCTCCGAGCCACTTGAAGAACTCATTCTGCCAAACCAATCCATTCTGTGGGTTCAGCACCCAGTGGTTTTCGTCTGGAAGGTAGAGCAAACGGCTTTTAATACCTTGTTGTTGTGCAGCGGTAAAGGCCTCTAGCGCTTGACCGATTGGAACGCGGTAATCTTTTCCACCTTGTATAATTAGCATTGGTGCTGTCCAGTTTGACACAAAGTTTACTGGGTTAAACTCTGCGTAAGCTTTCTGTGCATCGGCATTCTCGGTGTCCCAGTACGGTCCGCCTACATCCCAGTTTACAAAGAATAGTTCCTCGGTAGTTCCGTACATCGATTGCAAGTTAAACACCCCATCGTGAGAGATAAATGACTTGAATCGGTTTTCGTGAATTCCCGCCAAATAAAATGCAGAATAGCCACCAAAACTAGCTCCGACGCATCCAAGTCTTCCATTATCGACATACGCTTCCTTCGAAACTGCATCAATAGCCGACAAGTAATCCTGCATGCATTGACCACCCCAATCTTTGGAGATTTCTTCATTCCAAGCTACTCCATGCCCAGGCATACCGCGTCTGTTTGGTGCAACGACAATGTATCCTTGCGAAGCCATAATCTGAAAATTCCATCTAAACGAATAGAATTGACTGAGGGCCGATTGGGGTCCACCTTGCGTGTAAAGCAGGGTTGGATAAGTTTTGTTCTCATCGAAATCGGGTGGATAAATTACCCAAGTCAACATTTCTTTTCCATCCGTAGTCTCAATCATCCGCGGCTCGATATGACAAAGCTTCTTGCTGGCGTAGAAATCATCATTCACATGGGTGATTTGCTCCATCTCCCCTTTTTTCACATCAATTGAATAATACTCGCGAGCATGATTCATATCGGTTCTACCGCAGATAAGTTTACCATTGGCCCAGCCTACCATTCCACCAAGATCAAAAACACCTTCGGTGATTTGTTCAACTTCGGTTTGAGCTCCTGCCTTTTTAGGAACATTTACTTTGAAAAGCTGCACAGTACCAGCCGTGGCCGCGGTAAAGTAAATGGTCTTCTCATCTTCACTCCAAATAAACGATCGAACCGTTCCATCCCAATTGGCTGTGAGATTGATGCTTCCAGCACTGTCCCAAATCTTGATATCATTTTTGTCAGCTTCGTATCCATCGCGTTCCATCGATAGATAAGCGAGTTTACCCGATTTTGAAAAGACCGGATGCGTATCGTAGCCTTTATTCGACTCAGTGAGATTTCGCGTTTGCTTAGATTCGAGATTGTACGCGTAAAGATCGGTATTAGTACTGTTCACGTACTCTGTTCCAAAGAGCTTCTTCGTAACGTAAACCACTTCCGTACCATCATGATTCCACGTGTAGTCTTCGGCTCCGCCAAATGGTTTTGTTGGACAATCGTAAGGCTCACCTTCCATCAAGTCGGTTTTCTCTCCCGTCTTTGTGTTTTCAATAAACACATGGCCATAAGCCCCATCTTCGTAGTGATCCCAGTGGCGGTAGTGCAGATTGTCATAAACCATTGCATCACTCTTTTGAAGATCTGGGTAAAGATCAGTCGAAAGCATCTTTTTGACCTTTACTTCTTCCGAAAAGAGTTTATAATCACCAGAAACATCCGTATCTATCACGTTTATCTCGCTCTTCTCTATTTCAGAAACTTCACCTGTTTTCAAGTTCATTTGATATTGCTTCTTATTGAAGGAATTATTCTCAATATCGGGTATGGAAACTTGATAGTAAAAGGTAGACTGGTCGTCAGAAATGCCAATTCCGGAAACTCTTCCCAATGACCATAAATCTTCTGGAGTAACTTGACCATAAACTGCCCCAAATATGGCAGTAGACATAAAAAGTAGCGCTATGCGAATCATGTTGTATTAATTTTCGATGAAAGTACGATTTTGAAAAATGATTGAAATAAAAAATAAAGTTGAATCACATTGACCTTTGTTTATCAGCCACATAGCCACATCTTTTTAAACTTTTATGATTTTTTTTAATCTCTCAGGCAACCCTCGTTTTTAGCCCCGTCTTATACACGCTTCTCGCGATACAAAGCGAGTGGAATAAAATGCTTACAAACAGAATAGTAAAACCTGGCTCTAACCAATGCCAGGTTTTCTTTTTTAGGCTACTTCCTATCAATTCATCAAAATCTGATCTCCAAGACTTGATAAAAACCAGCTAACTCTTAATTTAGCCATGTAACCAATCACTTCTGGATGAAGAATATCATCGTTTTGCTGGCTATCGTGCTGATCAGTGCCTGTAAGTCAGATCAAAAGAGCGTCCAAGCTCCACCGCCGAAAGTAACCACCGTAGCAGTCACTTCAGAGCGTGTGGAACTCAAAAAAGACTTTGTAGCCCAAATTTTTGGAAAGCTAGACATCCCAATACGTGCTCGCGTTGAAGGTTTTCTGGAAGGAATTCACTTCGAAGAAGGTGGGCGCGTAAGAAAGGGCCAACTTCTTTATACCATAGATTCACAGCCTTTTGATGCAGCGGTGTCAGCAGCTCAGAGTGAATTGGCAGAAGCTCAAGTGTCACTAGTAAAGGCCGAAAACGATCTTGAGCGTGTGGAGCCCTTGGCTGAGATGAATGCCGTGAGTGGTAGAGATTTAGACGCTGCGGTAGCGGAACGTGGGGCTGCTGAAGCCATGGTTGAAGCTTCTCGCGCGAGACTGCGAGCCGAAGAAATAAATCGAAGTTATACCAAGATCCTTTCTCCGATCAACGGGCTGATCGGTAAAACGAATGCAAAGGTTGGTGAGTTTGTTGGGCGCAATCCCAACCCAGTAATTTTAAATACTGTGTCGCTGATCGATTCTATTCGAGTTGAGTTCTTCATTACCGAAAAGGATTATTTGGCTCTAGTGCGCGAAGTGCAAAAAAGCAAGAATCAGATGGCCAAGAATTCGAGAGTCTCTTCAGAGTCCGAGCCGTCTCCGTTTAGCTTGAGCTTAATTCTGGCCGATGGTAGCATATTTCCACACAACGGAAAAGTGGACTTCATAAACCGTGAAGTAGACCAAACGACCGGATCTATTTTGATTCAGGCTACATTCCCGAATCCTGAACAATTGATAAGACCTGGTCAATTTGGACGTGTAAGAGCGACAGTTCAAAACATGGAAGGTGGTTTGGTCATTCCTCAGCGCTGCGTCACCGAGTTCCAAGGAATCCACAATGTCATGCTGCTTTCTGACTCAAATAAAGTGGTTCAAAAGCAGATCCAAATTGGAAGCATTTACAAGGATTATTTCCTAGTTCTCGATGGATTGAAAGAAGGTGATGTCATCGTTTTTGAAGGCTTGCAGAAGATTTCGGATGGAACTGTTGTCACGCCAGAGTTGATCCAGTTTGAGTCCAATTACAAAGCAGACTAAGATGGGGAAAGAAGAATTTAAGAACATCTTTTTCGTTCGCCGCCCCATTGTGGCCATCGTTATTGCGCTTTTTATGGTAATCGTTGGTGGGATTTCGATTCTGGGCCTTCCGATTGAGCAATACCCCAACATCACACCCCCTGTTGTTCGCGTGAGTACTTCATTTACCGGTGCCAATGCCGTAAGTGTGGAGCAATCTGTTGCTTCGCCTTTGGAGCAAGAGATAAATGGTGTAGAGAATATGCTCTACATGAAGTCGACAAATGCGAATGACGGTACCATGAGTTTGGATGTGACTTTTGACTTGGGAACAGATCCAGACATGAACACGGTTTTTACCCAAACCCGTACTTCTGCCGCTACCCCCAAGCTTCCTGAAGAAGTGAAGCGACTTGGGGTGAAGACTGAAAAGTCGATGCCCAATATTCTCATGCTCATTTCCCTAACCAGTGAAAACGGTCAATATGATCAGAACTTTCTTGGGAATTTTGGAATAATCAACGTAAAGGATGAGTTGGCTCGAATAAAGGGAATCGGTCGGGTACAAGTACTGGGAGCTAGCGATTATTCGATGCGAATTTGGGTCAAGCCTGATGTCTTGGCCAAGTTGGGAATTACAATTCCCGAAATCATCAACGCCATTAAGTCGCAAAACGTAATAGCGCCTGGTGGAAAATTCGGGGCTGAACCTGCACCATCGGGAACGGAATTTACATATACCGTGCGCCTTCCAGATCGACTAATCAGCGAGAAAGAGTTTGGCAATGTGGTAGTTCGATCCAGGTCAGACGGTTCGCAAGTCCGCATTAAAGATGTGGCTCGGGTAGAGCTAGGTGTAGAATCATACAATGCATTTACCCGCTTAAACGGTAAGGAATGTGCCATTCTCTCGCTGTACCAAGCTCCAGGATCGAATGCTGTTGAACTTGCTGAGGATGTCATTTCTAAAATGGAAGAACTCTCAGAACGTTTTCCATCGGGTATCAACTACAGTGTTTCACTAGATGCCACAGAGCCCATTGTAGCCGGCATCAATGAGATTGTCGTTACTCTAATCGTTGCGCTTATTCTCGTGGTTTTGGTCGTATTCTTGTTTATTCAGGATTGGCGCGCCACCCTCATCCCTACTCTGGCTATACCCGTATCGTTAGTAGCTGCCTTTATGCTATTCCCACTTCTCGGGTTTACGATCAACACGCTTTCACTTTTGGGTCTTGTTCTCGCGATCGGAATTGTTGTTGACGATGCGATTGTGGTGGTAGAAGCCGTGCAAGTGAACATGGAAAATGGGATGTCGGCCAAGGTGGCTACAACAACAGCCATGCGCGAAGTAACTGCTCCAGTTATTGCCACAACGCTCGTTATGATTGCCGTATTTATTCCGGTAGCCGCTATGGCGGGAATTACCGGTAGGCTCTACCAACAGTTTGCCATTACAATTGCTGTTTCGGTCATATTCTCATCTATCAATGCACTGAGTTTGAGCCCTGCACTCTGTTCACTACTGCTAAAGCCAGGGACAAAAACGGGCGGTGCACTCGGCAAGTTTTTTGACGGGTTTAACCGATGGTTTGATCGAAGCACTGAAGGCTACACTTCCACAGCCCGTGTTTTGACTGGGAAGTTTAAGCGTGGAATTGTATATGTCACCGTGGCTTTGATAGCCGCAGGCGTTTTTGGATACATGGTTCCGGGTGGATTTATGCCCGAAGAAGACCAAGGGTACTTCTTTGTCAACATGCAGCTGCCCAATGCAGCTTCTATGCAAAGAACGGATCAGGTAGCAAAAAAGGTGGAGAGCATTCTCCTAGACATCGAAGAAGTAGAATACGTCACTACAGCTGCCGGTTTCAGTATGCTGGCTGGCGCATTTATTCCAAACAGTGGATTTCTCTTTGTCAAGCTCAAGCATTGGGACGAGCGTGATGTAGATGCTGATGAGATTGTCCGCAAACTAAATGGAGCGTTTGCTATGGGGATTAATGAAGCCCAAGTTTTCGCCTTTGCTCCGCCTGCCATTCCAGGCCTTGGGAATGGATCTGGGTTTAGTATTATGATCCAGGACAAAGGTGGCTCCGACCCCCAATATTTAGCGCAAAACACATATAAGTTTGTAGCTGCAGCAAATCAAAGACCGGAGATCGCGAGTGCGTTCACCACTTATCAAGCCACTGTTCCACAGCGCTATCTAGACATCAATACCGATAAAATCTTGAAAGCTGGTGTCAATTTGAATGATGTTTACAATACATTCGCTTCCTTTCTTGGGGGAGCTTATGTCAATGATTTCAATCGCTTCGGTCGACTTTACAAAGCTTATGTGCAAGCCGAGCCCGAATACCGGCACGATGAAAAAGGGTTAGACCTTTTCTTTGTGAAAAATTCGGCTGGAGAATCGGTGCCTGTCGCCAGTTTTGTGACGGTCGAAGAAATCTATGGGCCCGATTATACCAACAGATTCAATCTCTATCGCTCAGCAGAAATTACAGGCTCCCCTGCACCGGGCTACAGTTCCGCCCAAGCGCTTGATGCCTTAGAAAAAGTAGCCAGTGAAGTTCTACCCGGCGATATGACCTTTAGTTGGAATGCCATGAGTTATCAAGAACGAAAGGCTTCGGGGCAAGCCGGAATCGTCTTTGCATTCTCACTGCTCTTTGTATTCTTGATCCTTGCCGCTCAGTACGAGAGTTGGTCGCTCCCATTTGCTATTCTGCTAGGGACGCCATTCGCGCTATTTGGAGCATTCCTTTTTCTCTATTTGGCTCGATTTGTTGACGAAACATACTTGAACAATATTTTCGCTCAAATTTCACTGGTCATGCTCATCGCCATGGCGGCCAAAAACGCCATTCTTATTGTGGAGTTTGCCAAGCTCAAGTTCGACGAAGGACTTGATCTGATTCCCGCAGCTGTGGAAGCGGCGAAGCTTCGCTTTAGACCTATATTAATGACGGCCTTCTCATTTATTCTTGGAATACTCCCGCTCATCACCGCTTCGGGATCAGGAGCTCAGGCCCGAAAAGTAATGGGGATGGCCTTGTTAGGTGGAATGGGAGTAGCTACCGCATTGGGAATACTCCTCTACCCTATGCTCTTCGTTTTGGTGGGAAAAATTGCTCGATTTGAGCAGAAACGCGAATTGGAAACTCAACAGGTTCAGGCATGAGAAAAGGACTTTTAATACTTTCGGTTTTAGCTCTAGCCTACAGTTGTAAAATGGGTAAGAACTATCGTGGTGTCGAAGTGGAATACCCTGAGAAGTTTCGCTTTGAAGATACAACCGCAGCCATGATCATTGATACGGTAAACGTCGATACACTTGCCGTTGACTCGCTATACGATCTGGATTGGTACGCTTTGTTTAACGATCCCACTTTAGACACCCTTGTTTCGAATGCCCTTCGTTACAACTACGATCTTTTAGCGGCAACCGAAAATGTGATTCAAGCACAGTACAATATTGGCGTTCAGCGATCGCAAATGCTACCGGGTGTAGGTGTGCAAGCTGGAGTGAGTCGTGGGAATTTTCAAGTATTGCAGTTGCCAGAGCCGCAAACGGTTTTCTCTGGTTTTGGTCAAGTAAGCTGGGAGCTCGACTTCTGGGGAAAATACCGTCGATTGACAGAAGCTGCCAAGGCAGATTATTTGGCGAGCACAGAAGGATATCGCGCTTCGCAAATTGAGCTGATCGCAACTGTAGCAACACTCTACTTTCAATTATTGGAGTACGAAGCCCTATTGGATATTTCTAAAAGTACCTTGGCACTTCGAGACAGTATGGTCTACATCATTGGTGCGCGTTTTGAGAAGGGTTATATTCCCGAAATTGACTTGAATCAAGCGCAAGTGCAAAGGGCAATCGCCGCTGGTTCTATCCCGATTTGGGAACGATCCATTGCCTATACCGAGCATCAAATTTCCGTATTAACAGGTGTATTGCCACAGAATATTGAGACTGGTACACCCCTTTCGAAAATGGATTCGACTATTGCCATCCCCATGGGCTTGCCTAGCGACCTATTGAAAAGAAGGCCAGATATTTTGGTGGCAGAGCAAAATCTGATTTCTCAGAATGCATTGGCTGGAGCTGCCCAAGCCAATCGATTGCCGAACATCAGCCTTACTGGACTATTTGGAGTTGCTAGCAATGACTTGAGTTCAATTACTTCCGACAATGTGGTATGGAGTATTGGTGGTTCCCTGCTCGGGCCTGTATTTAATTGGAACCGATACAAACGATTGGCCGACATTGAAAAGAGCAAGACCAATCAAGCGCTATTCGTCTATGAGCGGACTGTCCTTACCGCATTTCAGGAAGTGGAAGATGTACTGGCAGAGATTGCTTCTCTAAAGGAAGAGATGATTGCTCGGAAGGAGCACGTAGTGGCTGCCTTGAACGCACAGACCCTTTCGCAGGAACGGTATAATCAGGGAGTAACAAGCTACTTGGAATATCTGGAATCGCAGCGTCAGGCCTTTCAGGCGCAACAGAACTATGTTGGTACCAAACAGCAACTTCTCTCTTCACATGCCAGGCTGTACAAAGCGCTAGGCGGCGGATGGAAAATTGAATAAACGTGGGTAAAGAGACGGCATTTGGTAGTGAAAAAGGCTACCGTGATTACGGTAAGATTGGCAAAGATCTGGGGCTCAGGAATGACGTGGAAGGCATTCGACAGATTCTAACCACCATGTACGGACCAGACCCTGTGGCAGCGCAGCGCTCAGCGGCCATCGTGCAACATTGCTCCGATGCAAACCCCACGCTTTTTGAATCGCTTTTTGATGAAATGATCAAGGTGCTTGAAGCCCCATCTCACAGTAGTGGACTTCGCGTGGTGTACCGAGCATTGGAAAAGCTTGAAATTCCCGACGACTATCAAGGCCCCATTATCGATAGTGCCTTCAATCACCTGATGGACCCCAAAACGCCTATCGCCGGAAAAGTCTTTTCGATGAGCGTTATCGCCAACCATTTAGATCGGTATCCAGAGCTCAAGTCGGAGTTTGGACTGATTCTATCCGATCTCTATCCGCTTGGCTCTGCTGGGGTAAAAGCTCGGATACGGAGTATCAACAACAAAATGAGACTAGAGCTTGAACTCTGTTAACTACTCTGCGAGAATGCGGGAGTTTATCCAGAGTTATATTCCAACTATTGAATTCTAGCAAGGAACTTTTCAGAGCTCATTTAGTCATTTACAGATCTTCCAAGGTAACCTTTATCTCGGTTGGCTCTCCTTTGTTCTTCAGCTGACGGCCAGTTCGATAAATTTCAACCGCATTTTCTCCATCCCTTTTGACCTTTATATCCTCCGAGACGACACTTCTGATATCTTGTTCAAATTCGATACGCATGAATACCCTTTGATTGGTATTCCAATAAAATGGTTCCGTCCCTGATAGTGCAATAATAACCTGATTTTGTTCTTTGGTAAATGTCAAAAAACCAGGCTTAAAATCCGTTAGATAAGCCCCAAGAGAGTCTATAGGATCAACTTTTAAAGTCATCTCAGCAAAGTTAGGGGGCATAGATGCCTCCGACGTCTTGAGCTCAATGACATTTGGCGATTCTTTATAATATTCAAAACTCCTTTTATCAGTCGTCTTGGCATAATATTGTTCAACACTGGCGGTTCCGTCTGAGTGCATTTGTATATCAAGGCTAACACTACATGAAGCGAAGCTAATCGCAATCACTATTAATCCTATTCGCATAATTTGAGTGTAATTCATTGCTGCAAAGTAGAGTAGTTAATTAATCGCTTTTAGAATTACAATGAATTGAGGGCTTCGTGAACACAATTTCTCAATCGTATCTTTCATTTGCTAGTCTGAAAGCCCTTCCAGCGAAGCCTTAATCTGATTGATATACCATTGCCTAGACTCACCGGCGTGCGCCATTTCCAGGGCCTTTTGGTAGTAAACCTTGGCCTTCGGGTTGTCGCCTTTTGTTTCGAAAAGCTTGGCCTGAGCCAATTGCAGCTCGGGGCTCTCTGGAGCGATTTCACTCGCCTTGCGATAAGCCATTATGGCTTCATTCCACTTCTCAATTGCCACGTAATTATCGCCTTTCAGTTTATTATAAACAGGTAAACTTGCGGAGAAAGATTCCATCAGAAAAGTCTCCATCTCTTTTAAAACAGCTTCATCTCCTATCGCTTTTTTGACAAACACATTCAGCTGAGCTTCAGGAATAACAAAACCATCGCCCAGCATAGTTTTAAACGGAGTAATATGTTTTACATACTTCTCGAACGAGTCAATCTTCATCCACTCTTCCACTGATATCTCGTATCCTTCAAAAAACCATTTCAAACCATCGATTAATGAAATCAGCCCCACGCTATTGTGCGACTCCGAAGTGTAGTGCCTAAACTCATAATCCAATCCCAGTGGCTCCTTTTGCAGATAGGCTGAAGCAAAAACATCCTTATCTAATTCATCGACAATGCCCAAAACACCCATACCGGTTTCATCACCGAGCGTGAGAAAGAGCTTTCGGTTTATTAGGCGGTTTCTGGTGATGAAGCTCTTTACTGCTCTCTCGTAACCGTAGTCATTCCACCACATACTCGGACTGATGGCCAGGTAGCCATAAAACGATTCGGGCTTGGTGATCAAGGTATTCATGACAAACAAACCGCCGAGTGAGTGCCCCATAAGAATTTGAAACGCACTGCATTGGTAGTCGGATTCTATCTTAGGCCGAAGTTCTTCGGTAATAAACTTCAAGTGATTCGCCGCATTACCAGTCGGGTTTAAAACGGAATCCTTTGGCGTGCAATTTTCGACGTATCGCTCATGTCCCCGATCTGATATACCTACAACAATCATCGGTGGAATGCGCTTCGAAACTTCAGACAGGTTTTCAACCACACCAGTGACATGTGCCCAATTGTAATCTCCATCAACGACGTAAAGCACCGGATAGGTCTCACTCGGATTTGTGCCGTGGTTCATCGGAAGGTAAACTCGGTACGAGCGTTGTTCACCCAGGTGTTCAGAATTAAGCGTGTACGCCTGTCCATTTTGCCCAAAAGCCAAATAGGCCATGGAGCATAAGTAAATGAGAATGGAATACTTAAGAATTGAAATACTCTTTGCCATCGTGTTCTGAATCATTTGAATTGAGTTGACCAATTTAGGACTATTCCTTCTTTCTTTAAGGAATGATGGGTATAGCTTGAAGTTTCCCAGCAAACTATCGATCAAAATCCTATCTTTCGGCTCAAAATTTATCTGAGATTCGCATGAAATTTTTAGTGCCTTACGACTTTAGCCCGATAACAGAAACTGCGCTCGACTATGCAATTCAATTGACTACCCACGTTCCGGTAGAAGAAATAGAAGTATTGCATATTGTAGGAAAAGAAGGTGAAATCGGAAAAGCTGAGCAGCGTTTGTCAGAAGTAAAGGCTGCGCTTCCAGCATCTGCGCAAGGCATAGTTAAAGCCAAAGTGAGAGTTGGGGATATTTTCACCGACATTGGTCGAGAAGCCGAAGAAGGAGATGCTCAATTACTAGTAATGGGTACTCACGGAGCCAAAGGTCTTCAGAAGATTTTTGGTTCTCATGCGATCAAAGTCATTACCAGTTCCAATACGCCTTTTATCGTTACGCAATCCAAAAAGCCAGGTCCAGACATCAACCGTATCGTCTTGCCGGTAGATTTGACAAAAGAGAGTATTCAGATCACGCGGTTTGCCAAGGATGTAGCCAAACGATTTGACTCAGAAGTGCACCTAATACATGACACCGAGAGCGATGAGTGGCTTGCTAACAAGGTGCGTAACAATGTGAATATGGTGAAGGCGGAGCTCAAAAAGGAAGGCATTAAGCATGAAGTACATCAGCTCGATGGAAAAGAAGCCTTTCACAAAGAAGTTATTGACTACTGCGCCAAATTCCGCGGTGATCTAATCGCTGTGACCCACTTTTCGGATAGTATCCTACCACAGTTTGATAAATTCAGTCAGGAGATTATCACAAACCACCTTGAAGTACCCGTATTGATTGTGAACGGTCGCAATATCTCAAACGTGAATACCAACTTCACGTTCATGAGTATGTAAGGCTAGTTTTGATTCGCTCGAAGCTGTACAATGACATTTTTCTTGTTCTCGTCGAAGGTCTTTTGGGCATATGGTGTGAAAAAGGACTGATTCTCCAAAAATCGAATTTGAAGATCGATCCAATCTTGATTCGAGAGTTCGTTCCCCGTAGCGGCTAGCTCTTCGTAAAGCCCATGTGCAATTTCGAAGTATTTGTTCTTGCCGATATAACCCAAGTCGGCGTCGCAGAGCACTTCACTCAATTTGTCAGAAGGAGATTGCGGGAGTTTGGTTGACATGATCATTTCTTTGATCCGCTCCACTTCACCTGTATCAAAACCGAGTTCAGGCAATATCTCTTCAGCTACCTTACAACTTTCTTCTTCGTGTTTTTCTAGGCTACGCGTAAACCCAATGTCGTGAAAAGCTGCTGCAATGCTTACCAAATGCATCTCTTCTTCACTCAGGCCTTCTTCCTTGCCTATCTCCCGCGCCAACTCCATCACACTCAAGGTGTGCTGTAGCGAATGATAAGTGAGCTCCATCGGTAGCTTCTCCTTCAATTCTGATATGGCGTATTCAATTGCTCTTGTATACTTCATGTGATTCTCTGGCAGAATGTGAAATATAAAACGATAAAATAATCTTTACCGTTTACACTTTGGAAATTTATCTCAGATTTCCACTGCTTTTATGTGAACAAGTTAAACAAGAAACCTAGGTTTTCCCTAAGAAAAGTAGACTACTTTTGCCTTTAGAATATGTCTACCCCTTGAATATGAAACGTAAGTCAGTATTAATCGCATTTGTAGCACTTTTTGTTTTTGGATCGGCTGTGGCTCAGTCAGACTCGTCTGATGTGATGGATCTCGAAGCACAGTACATTGAACTAAAAGCCAAGTCGAACAACTACCAGATATACAAGGTGGTGAAAGAAGCTTCGATGGACCAATTCTGGAACAGCGTTGCCGATACACTTTTGATGAATTCGCGTGAAATTCAAGGATTGAACAAAACGGTAGGTGACCTTAATGCTCAAGTTAAATCGCTTCAAGGACAAGTTGCTGAAAAAGACCAAAGCATGTCCGATCAGGCGTATCAGGTAGAGCACATGTCATTTCTTGGAATGGATATCACCAAGTCTTCTTACATCGTACTTTCATGGAGCATCATTTTCGTTCTGATTGCCATCGCCCTCGTTTTATTCTTCCGATTTAAGAATGCCAATAAGGTGACATCTGAAACGAAAAGTGAGTTTCAAGCACTATCTGAAGAGTTTGAAGCGCACAAACAGAAAGCAAGAGAAAACGAGACTAAGCTCAAGCGCGATCTTCAGACCGAAATAAACTTGGTAGAAGAACTCAAGGAAAAGCTTGGCTAGATCTAGCGAAACTGCTCCTTCTTTGTTTCTATAATTTTCCTGAGCAATCGCCTGTTGTCGTTGAGATGCTCTTCGAGCATAATCATGGTTTCAGTGGCGTTGACACCGCTTAGATCTTCAATGGCAAAAATGGTGTCCTTGGCGTGAATGGTATCACGACACCTAAGCTTGCAGAAAATGCTGTATGTACCTGCCGCCAGATCGGCAACCGTGACTTCGGGAATGCCGTCGAGTTGATCGAGTACTTCAAGAGCAGAATGCCCTGCTGCCACGTGTATTCCCACGTAAACAGTAAGAAGGTATCCGAATTTTTTATAGTCTATTGAAAGCGAGTATCCGCTGATGATTCCAGCTCGTTCTAGTTTCTTGACGCGCTGATGTACCGTGGCTGTAGAAACCAGGAGCTCCTTCCCTATTTCAGTTAAAGGTTTTCGCGCATTTTCGTTCAGCGCGAGAATTATTTGCGAATCGAGATCATCAATCTTTAAATCCATACGCAAAAGTCAGAAAAAAAGAGAAAGATTGAAAAAAGAAAAAGAAGGGAGAAGAACCTGATTAACCATATGAAAAGACTCAGTTGACTAACTCCCCCCTTCCTTTGATATCCCTCGTTTGGGACCTTATCATTGTAAATATCACAATACTTTACTCGTATCTCAGGGCCAATGCAGGATCGGTACGGCTTATTCGATAAGTGTGGTACATCACCACAATGGCGGAAAGCAATCCAGCGACCAAAAGACTAATCCCAGGATTCACCGGACTGATAGATACTTTGTAGGCGAATTGTTCTAACCACCTATTCATCAAATATATGTTTAGCGGTGTGGCAATCACAAATGCCATAACAAGAATTAACACAAAATCACTGACAAGAGTCCAAGCAATTCGTGGTGCACTTGCCCCCATGATCTTGCGAATTCCGATTTCTTTGGTCTTAGCTTGCACAGAAAAACTTAACAATGCAAAGAGTCCAAGCAAGGCAATCAGAATCGAGATGTAGGCAAAATACTTGAATATCGCATACATGTTTTGCTCCGAAACGTAGTTCGATTCGAGCGTTTGATCCAAGAACGTGAAAACAAAAGGGTGCTTTGGTGCGAGTCTCTCCCACTTTGATTGTATTTCGTCGATGGTCTGTGTGAAATCTCCGCTAGCCAGTTTCATAGACACTTGATTATTGCCCTGTGGATTATAGCATAATACCAGTGGCTCTAGCGGATTGTGTAGCGAGAGAAAATTGAAGTCGTTAACGATTCCCACTACTTTTCCATCATTGGTCGCTTGGCCATTGGCTTCTAGCCCCCACTGCATTCTTTTATCGATCGCTTCACCTTGCCAGCCAAACTTCTTGGCTGCGAAGTCATTAATGATAAAGGCCTGCTGAGCATCGGTCGGAAACTCTTGAGAAAAGTTTCGCCCTTCAATCAACTCCAAGCCAAGCACATCGATGAAATGCTCATCGATAAATAAAACGCGGATGGCTCGCTCAATCATCTGTCCATCTTCACTCTCTATCCGAAACATCAATTCACCTGTATTTCCAGATGGTAATCGGGTGCGACTCATAGCTACCACACGAGAGTCAGAGCGATACTCATCGAGCATCGGTGCCAGCATTTGAGTTGCGGTGGTATCGGCTGGAAGGCTTATTGACAGCAGATTCTCCCTATCAAAACCGAGATTCATGCTTCTTATATAATTCATTTGGCTCCCGATCAATAGCGTTCCTGTAATCATGAACATCGAGAAAACAAATTGAATCAGTATAAGTCCTTTTCGAAGCGCCCCAATCCCTCCCATCTTTGGAATGTTTCCACGCAACACGGAAATTGGTTTAAAAGAAGACATCGCAAAGGCGGGGTAACTTCCAGCTAAAACTCCTACGAGAATGATGAGAATACCGAGCACTCCGAGTATTTCAGGTGTGAACACCGCCGAAATAGTAAACTCCTTACCCGTAATCTGATTGAAGCTACCCAAAAGAATCTCGACCACACCCAGACCAATAATCACAGCCAGGATAGTGATGATGATCGATTCTCCGATAAACTGGAGCGCAATCTGACTTCGGTCGGCTCCCAGCGTTTTACGGATCCCGACTTCCTTGGCTCGTTTGGAACTTTGCGCCAGAGAGAGATTTACGAAGTTGATCGCAGCTACTACCAGAATAAAGATGGCTAAAAGACTAAAAATGGTGATGTAGGAGCTATTTCCTTTGGGAAGGTCGTACTCGAATGTGTTGGTGAAGTGTAGATCTGATAAGGGCGTGAGCGAATACTTCATGGAAGCCACTACCCCATTGGCTTCTGCCCATGGCTTCACATACCGCTCTGAAATTGTATCAAGCTTTGATTGAAATGATTCAGGCTCGATTGGCTCTGTAAATTTCACATAGGTATAGCACGAAATACGGAACCAGTCTTGATCCATCACAGCTCTGAACCCTTCGGGCAAGGTAGTCGATGAAATAAAGGCTGTAGCTTGAATCTCACTATTCTCGGGAATATCCGCCATCACCGCTTCTACTTCCAGCATTTGGTTGTTCACCTTTATCAGTTCACCAACGGCTTTCTCCGCAGTTCCAAAAATCTTTTGGGCGAGACTTTGAGTCAATACGATAGATCGCGGAGCTTTCAGAAGGTCTTCTCGCTTTCCAGCTACAATGGGATAAGTAAACAGATCGAAAACGGTACTGTCAGCCATCCATAAGTTGGATTCTTGGAACAACACATCGTCATAGGTTATTTCGGTTTGCCCACCAGCGCTCAGAAAACGGGTGTACTGCTCTACTTCGGGGTAGTCAGCTACCAATGTCGGACCCACCGCCCTATTGCTCAGTGCCGCATTCACTTCATTCCCCATATTGAGTAAAGCCTGTACCCGGTAAATTCGGTCTCTGTCTTCATGCTGTTTGTCATAGCCCAACTCATC
The DNA here is from genome assembly GCA_030427905.1 of Bacteroidia bacterium. Classification (GTDB taxonomy): domain Bacteria; phylum Bacteroidota; class Bacteroidia; order Flavobacteriales_D; family Cryomorphaceae; genus CBDDKU01. The sequence continues at coordinate 565,369 of JAUICL010000002.1, read as the reverse complement.
CACAACATAGAGAGCAATAAGCACACAGCTCGTGATTCCTAGTGCAAGTCCGATAATGCTTACCAGCGCATAAGTCTTGTTTTTGGAAAGGTGACGGAGCGCTATTTTGATATAATTGAATAACATAGGAGCTCGATTAGATTACAGACACACGCTCACCGGAAAGCTGCGACACCACTTCACCATCGAGAAGTTTGATAATACGCTCAGAGTAGTTGGCATCGTGCGATGAGTGAGTAACCATGATTATGGTGCTACCAGACTCGTGAAGCTTGGTCAAAATATCCATAACTTCATTTCCATGCGCTGAGTCCAGGTTTCCCGTTGGCTCATCGGCTAGGATGAGCTTAGGCTCTGTTACCACAGCTCTGGCCACGGCTACACGCTGCTGCTGTCCACCCGAGAGTTGTTGTGGGTAGTGTTTTGCGCGATGTGCTATACCCATTTTCTCCAAAATCTTGAGCACTTTAGTTTGCCGCTCAGACTTTGGCACCTTCAGATAAACCAAGGGAAGCTCCACGTTCTCAAAAACGGTGAGCTCATCGATCAGATTGAAGCTCTGGAAAATGAATCCAATGTTTTGTTTACGGATGCTAGCACGCTCCTTTTCCTTCAGGTTTGCGAGCTCTTTCCCGTCAAACTCATAAGAACCGGATTCTGGTGAATCGAGCAAACCGATGATGTTCAGGAGCGTGGATTTACCACATCCCGAAGGTCCCATGATAGAGACAAATTCACCTTTTTTGACTTCTACGCTTACTTTGTTGAGCGCTGTTGTTTCGATTTCGTCAGTTCTGTAGGCCTTTGTAAGGTCCGTCAACTTTATCATATTCTCTGCCATGCTTATTTAATGTATATGACTTCGGCATCGCCAAAATCGTCGTAACTACTAGTTATTACTCGTTCTCCAGGCTCTAGGCCTGAAATTATCTTAATGTACTCCGGATTCTGTGTTCCGAGTTCAATTTCTCTCTTCACGGCTCTTCCATCCGAATCTACTACAAAAACATATTTTCCACCTGTGCTTTGGAAGAAGCCTCCGCGTTCAATCATATTCGAAGTCTCACTTGCACTCAATTCCAGCTTTACGCGAGCATTTTGTCCACGACGCATTTGATCGGGCACCTGATCAGCTAAAAACTCAAAATGAACTTCAAATTGTCCGGCTTCAACAGCTGGGAACACCTTAGCCACCTTGGCTTCATATCTTCCACCGTTCAGCTCTGCTACACCTTTGAGTTCTGTAGAGACTCGATTCAAGTAGTACTGATCAACTGGCGCAGATATTAGGAATTGATCTAAAACATCCACTCGACCAAGATTCTCACCACGCGCTTTGGTTTCACCCATCTCGTGATCAAACTGACTCAGTTGCCCACTGATTGGTGCTTTGATAATCAAGTTTTCGAGATTGGCTCGAATAGCATCTAGATTTCGCTCCATCAATTCAATCGATTGATCGATACGGCCCAGCTGGCTTGTTCGATAAATCTCATCAGTGATCATTCGCTCTTGAAGCATGTCCATTCTACTCTTCAAATAAATAAGTTCGTTTCTAGATTCGTCGTACTGCGATTGGGCAATAGCGCCATCAGCATAGAGTGCTGAATCTATGCTGAATTGGCGCTTTCGCTCTTTGTATTGATAGCCTATATCTAATACTTGCTCTTGAATCTGTCTTTTATTTTGATCTAGTGTAATTCGAGTCGATCGGAGATTATTGATCTGTTCGATTATTTGCGTTTCTCGATTCATAAAATCCAGTGTAACGGTCTGGTTACTCAAACGCATCAATGGCTCTCCAGCTTCCACGAACACCCCATCTTCAACGAAAATCTCTTCTACCCGCCCGCCTTCATTTGCTGCAATCTGTACTGTGCGAACTGGCTCGAGAACACCGTTCAAAGCGATCACATCCTGAAACTCACCATACCGCACTTCTTCAATCGTGACGCGCGATTCATCTATAGAATACCTGTTTTCACTGGAAGATCCAATTAGAACGGACCCCATCGTGATAACGATGGCTACACCAGCTACCCAGAGCAATTTTTTTAGTGGGTATTTCTTCTTTTCTATTTGTTTGTCCAAATCTAGAAATCCTGAATTTTGACAGTACCATTAGAAAGAGCTGTGCCAGAAATCGTATCTACCTGATATACAGCCTTCGTCAAAACTTTACCGCCTTAATAACTTGTTAATATTGTTCGTTTTTGATACAGTTGTTTGTTCGTTTTCGAACAGTGCAACCCTTTAAATTTGTAACATGAGCAAAGTACAAGGCACCTTATTGATTGTAGATGACGATCCAGAAGTCATTTTATCTGCAGAACTCTATCTCAAACAACGAATTGAGAAGATCATTACCGCACCGAAACCGACCAATATCATTCCCATCATTTTGGAGAATGATGTAGATGTGGTGTTATTGGATATGAACTACTCGAAGGGAAAGAATGACGGAGACGAAGGGCTCTCCTGGCTCCGGTCATTAAAAAGTGAAGCACCGCAAGCCGAAGTGGTTTTGATGACCGCTTATGCGGATGTTGAGCTAGCTGTTCGTGGAATTCAATACGGAGCAGCAGACTTCATCACGAAGCCCTGGCAAAATGAAAAGCTCTTGGCCACTGTGTTGTCAGCGATGCAGCTTAAAATGAGTAAGCTCGAAATATCAAAACTCAGAGAAAACCAAGCCTATCTGCAGCGCACGCAGCGACAAGAAAAGACTGAACTGCACGGTAGAAGCAAGGAGATTGTCGCTGTGCGAAAAATGGTGGATAAGATTTCGAATACCGATGCCAATGTGCTTATTCTTGGAGAAAATGGAACAGGTAAGGAAATAGTAGCTCGAATGCTCCACGAGAATTCATCCCGATCCAAAAACCTGATGGTGACTGTTGACTGCGGTGCCATTACCGAAACGCTGTTTGAAAGCGAAATGTTTGGGGCTGTTAAAGGTGCCTACACCGATTTGAATCACGACAAGAAAGGAAGGTTTGAGCTGGCTTCAGGGGGAACGCTCTTTCTCGATGAAATCGGAAATCTCAATCTTTCCATGCAGTCAAAGCTCTTGACGGCACTTCAAAACAGGAAAATCATGCCAGTTGGTGGCACGAAGGAGATCGACATCGACATTAGATTGATAGCCGCCACGAATATGAATTTGAATCAAATGATCGATGAAGGTACTTTTCGACAAGACTTACTATACCGTATCAACACAGTCGAAATCAATCTTCCATCCTTGAGAAACCGGCCAGAAGACATTTCCATTCTCGTGGATCACTTCGTAGACAAATACGTCAAGAAATACCGAAAACCCACCATGTGGCTTGAATCTGGAAGTATCCAGAAATTGCTTCAATATCCATGGCCTGGAAATGTGCGCGAGCTCCAGCACGCCATAGAGCGAGCGGTAATCATGAGTGATTCGAGCGAGATTAAATGCGCTGACATTTTACCCAAAAATGCCCAGCAGTCAACCAAACGGGTCAATAGTCTGAATCTCGATCAAATGGAGAAAAAGCTCATCATCGAAGCTTTGGAAAAATGCCACGGCAATATCTCCAAAGCCGCCCGTGAGCTGGGGATTACCAGAACGGCACTCTACCGTAGGCTCGATAAATTTAACTTGATGTAGATTTAGGGCATGTTTCGAAGCTTTTATCTGGGCTTAATTTTTCGAGTACTCTTGCTCTCTGCGTCGATCGGATGCAGCATTTGGGTGTGGATCAAAACCGATTATATCTTCACTCCCTGGCTCGCTTCCGTCGTTTCCCTATTCCTTTTTTTCGAATTGCTCCGCTATGTCAACCGTACATTAAGAGACGTGACCTATTTTCTCGACGCTTTGTATTACGACGATTTCAGCTTGCTGCCAAAGCGAGCTGTACGAGAGAAGAAGTTCAAACTCATTTACGATCGCATCAGAGAAATTAGAGATGGATTTCGCTTGGCGAAGATTGGAAAAGAAGAAGAACTCAATTTCCTAAGAGCTGCAATCCAGTCCGCTCCTATTGGCTTGCTAGCATGGGATGAAAGTGGCGTGATTCAGCTATTCAATCAAGCCCTGCAGAATACTATTGGAATCAACCCAGTCGAAACCACGGCGCGTTTTAGGAAGCTTAGGCCCCTATTTTGGACGGAATTAGAGAAAATTCCAACGGGAACCACAGGTGTAATCCAGTACACTATAGACGATGAAGTCTATAAGCTTTCTGCCCGAATCATGATGGTTTCGGAAAAGAACCGATCCTATAAAATGGCTCTCATCCAGAACATAGGAAGCGAATTAGAACAAGCCGAGATGGGTGCCTGGGAAAAACTGATTAAAATCCTTACCCACGAATTGATGAATGGGGTCACGATTATAACATCGCTTTCGAGCACGATGGTGGACCAACTTAAAAGCGAAGCTCCAAATCTAGACGATTTGAAGGCTGCATCAGGGGCAATCGCAAAGCGGAGTAATGGACTCATGCAGTTTGTGGATGATTATCGTTCATTGACCCAGATCCCAGCTCCCAAAATGGAAGAAACCAACTTAAACGAGTGGATTTCGCAGTTATTTGACGCTTGGGCTCCGACCTATCCGAATATCGAATTCAACCTAGTTAAAGGACGTGGTTTCAAATTGAAATTTGACCAAAACCTTATTCGACAAGTTTTCGAAAATCTATTGCTCAATAGTGTCCACGCTCTAAAAGAAACGACGAGTCCGAAGATCGAAATTGAGATACAGGCGAATCAACAAGGAATCAGAGTGAGTTTCACAGACTATGGAAGTGGCATGGACGAAGACACGCTCGATCAAGTACTTATTCCCTTTTTCACCACCCGTCAAGATGGTTCTGGAATAGGTTTAGCGCTGAGCCGACAGATCATGCGGATGCACAAGGGCAGTCTTCATATTCATTCTAAGCTCGGCGAAGGGACAAAAATTTGGCTTCAGTTTGCGAGTTAACCGGAGCTAAAAACCGAACATAAAAAAAGCTTCCCATTTCTGAGAAGCTCTTTCACATTTAGATCAACTATTATTTATTCTTCCGTTGGCTCGTCAGTGCCGTCAACTTCTGGCGCATCACTTGCCTGTGGAGTTTCGCCTTCCGGCAAATCTTCATTTGATATTTCTTCTTCCATTTCTGGAGAAACTTCAACCTTGGCTACTGCCGCAATCTCATCGTTGCCCTTCAAGTTGATCAATCGAACACCCTGAGTTGCACGACCCATTACGCGAAGCTCAGAAACATTCATTCGAATGGTGATTCCACGTTTGTTGATGATCATCAAATCGTCTTGGTCTGTAACAAACTTGATCGCGATCAAAGCTCCTGTCTTATCGGTGATGTTCATGGTTTTAACACCTTTTCCACCACGATTCGTTATTCGGTAATCATCCACCGAGCTTCGCTTTCCGTATCCTTTTTCAGATACTACCAGCACATTGGCTTCAGGATCATTGATACAAATCATACCGATTACTTCGTCGTTGTCTCCTTCGAGCGTCACACCCTTCACCCCTTGCGAAGTACGTCCAACAGCACGTACATTCTCTTCGTTGAAGCGGATCGCTTTTCCAGAACGCTTGGCTAGAATGATCTCTGAATTACCATCGGTCAATCTGGCCTCCAACAACTGATCGCCATCTTTGATGGTAATCGCGTTGATTCCATTCTGACGAGGTCTTGAATAAGCTTCTAGCGACGTTTTCTTCACCACACCATTCTTGGTCGCCATGATTACATTGTGACCATTGATGTATTCTTCATCCTTCAGATCAAGCACATTGATGTAAGCCATGATCTTATCATCTTGCTCTATGTTGATCAGGTTTTGAATGGCTCTTCCTTTCGACGTTTTCGTTCCTTCAGGAATCTCGAATACGCGCATCCAGAAACACTTACCTTTCTCGGTGAAAATCAAGAGATAGTTGTGATTCGTTGCTCCAAACAGGTGCTCAAGGAAGTCTTCGTCACGAGTCGTAGAACCTCTCGATCCCACTCCACCGCGGCTTTGAGTCTTGTACTCGATCAGTGGCGTACGCTTAATGTACCCTAGGTGAGAAATCGTAACAACTACATTCTCATCTGGAATGAGATCTTCGATGCTCATTTCACTAGCTGAGTACTCAATTACCGAGCGACGCTCATCACCGTATTTCTCCTTCACTTCAATAAGCTCAGTCTTGATGATGTCCATTCGCATATCTTCATTGTCGAGAATAGCTCTCAAGTGCTCGATAAGCTTCATCAAGTCGGCGTGCTCTTCGCGGATTTTATCTCGCTCAAGACCAGTAAGCTTTTGCAGACGCATATCTAGGATAGCTCGTGCCTGAATCTCAGAAAGCTTGAAGTTCTCCATCAAGCCATTGCGTGCATCTTCTGGCGTATTGCTCGCACGGATCAGCGCGATTACTTCGTCGAGGTTGTCGAGGGCAATTAGCAATCCTTCAAGGATGTGCGCTCTTTCTTCTGCTTTTCGAAGTTCGTACTGCGTTCTACGCACTACAACATCGTGGCGGTGCTCCACGAAGAGTTCGATCATATCACGAAGGTTTAGAAGCATCGGACGCCCCTTCACCAAAGCAATATTATTCACTGAGAATGAACTCTGTAGCTGCGTGTACTTATACAACTTATTGAGCACAACATTAGGGATCGCATCACGCTTCAATTCGTAAACGATTCGCATTCCCTTACGGTCAGACTCATCTCGAATATCGCTCACCCCATCAATCTTTTTATCATTGATGAGATCAGCCGTTTTCTTGATCATATCAGCCTTATTGACCTGATATGGTATTTCGGTAACGATGATCGCTTCACGACCTTCGCGAATTTCTTCAATTGTAGCTTTACCCCGCAATACAACGCGACCCTTACCTGTTTCGAAGGCCGCTTTTACACCTTCGTAACCGTAAATGGTAGCGCCGGTTGGGAAATCTGGCGCTTTAATATGCTCCATCAGCCCAGCTACATCAATATCTCTATTGTCGATATAAGCCACGGTAGCATCTACTACCTCCGAAAGGTTGTGTGGCGGCATATTAGTCGCCATACCTACAGCAATACCACTTGCTCCATTCACCAAAAGGTGTGGAACCCGAGTAGGAAGGACTGTTGGCTCTTGGAGTGAGTCGTCAAAGTTATTGGCGAAATCAACCGTTTCTTTATCCAGATCTGAGAGAAGCTCTTCAGCAATCTTTCTGAGACGTGCTTCCGTATAACGCATAGCCGCCGGGCTATCACCATCGATCGACCCAAAGTTACCCTGCCCATCTACGAGCGGGTAGCGCAAGGACCAATCCTGAGCCATACGCACCATGGTATCGTAAACTGACGAATCACCGTGTGGGTGATACTTTCCGAGTACTTCCCCAACGATACGAGCCGACTTCTTATAAGGACTACTCGCACGCACCCCCAAATCAAGCATACCGTAGAGCACGCGTCGGTGTACCGGTTTCAAACCATCTCTTACATCTGGCAATGCACGTGATACAATAACCGACATCGAATAATCGATGTAAGCCGATCGCATCTCATCTTCTATATTGATTGGAATTATCTTTTCTCCTTCTGCCATATTCGCTTATTGATTAAAATTGAACGGTTTTTGCATAGCATAACCCGAACGTCGAAAGTACGCAATTGACACCCCGGAAACCCCTGTTCACAAGTGGTAATTTTCAACAAAAATCTGTGAAATAAAATGGTGTTTTATGACAAGCTGTCAGGCGTGCTTGACATATTTTTGGTAAATACACATATACTTGAAACAAGGTAGGGTTTTCTGCCGTTACATAAGTATATTAGAAACAAAGAAGAAGGCAATTATGGAAGCGAAATTCTCCCCACGTGTGAAAGATGTAATTAGCTACAGCCGTGAAGAAGCCTTGCGTTTAGGGCATGACTTCATCGGCGTAGAACACCTTCTTCTCGGTATTATTCGAGAAGGTGAAGGTACTGCTATCCAAATACTTAAGAGCCTTGATGTTGACTTGAAAGAATTGAGAAGATCAGTTGAATCTTCAACCAGTTCCGCTAGTGCAAAATCGAGCGTTCAAGGTAACATCCCACTAGTAAAACAAGCTGAGAAAGTTCTCAAAATCACTTATCTAGAAGCGAAACTTTTTAAAAGCCCGACGATTGGTACTGAACACCTTTTGTTGAGCATTCTAAAAGACGACGATAATGTTGCGACCCGCGGGCTTCAAAGGTTCGGTATCGACTACGAGTCGGTGCGGTCTGAGCTCGAAACCATTCGCCCTACGGATGGAATATCTCCATTGACATCTCCAAGAGCAGAAATGCCCAACACACCGGAAGATGACGACGAAGATATGGGAGCTGGTTTTTCTGGCGGCGGTGGAGCTCAAGGAAGAAAAGTGTCAGACTCAAAGTCTAAAACTCCTGTACTTGACAACTTTGGTCGCGATTTGACCAAAATGGCCGAAGAAGACAAGCTCGACCCTATCGTAGGTCGTGAAAGTGAAATAGAACGGGTTTCGCAGATCTTGTCGAGAAGAAAGAAAAACAACCCCGTATTGATCGGTGAGCCAGGTGTTGGTAAATCGGCAATCGCAGAAGGGTTGGCCATCCGAATTGTACAGCGCAAAGTGTCGCGTGTGCTTTTCGATAAGCGAATTATCTCTCTCGATGTTGCTTCTTTGGTTGCAGGCACTAAGTACCGCGGTCAGTTTGAAGAGCGCATGAAGGCCGTGATGAACGAATTGGAGAAATCTCCAGATGTGATCCTTTTCATTGATGAGATACACACCATTGTAGGTGCTGGGGGCGCGAGTGGTTCACTCGATGCGTCAAACATGTTTAAACCGGCGCTTGCGCGTGGCGAGATTCAATGTATTGGAGCCACTACGCTTGATGAGTACCGACAGTACATTGAGAAGGATGGAGCGCTAGAGCGTCGATTCCAGAAGGTCATGGTAGAACCAACTTCTCCAGAAGAAACGGTTCAGATCCTGCACAACATCAAAGAGAAGTACGAAGAGCACCACAGTGTAAACTACACCGACGAAGCTATTCAAGCATGTGTTTCTTTGACATCTCGCTATATCTCCGATCGCCACCTTCCAGACAAAGCTATCGATGCTTTAGATGAAGTGGGATCGCGTGTGCACATCACCAATATCAATGTTCCAACGGAAATCATTGAAGCGGAGCGCAAGATCGAAGAGATCAAAGAAGAAAAGAATCAAGTGGTTCGCAGCCAGAAGTACGAAGAAGCGGCGAAACTGAGAGATAAAGAACGTGGACTCATTGAAGAACTAGATCGCGCTAAGGCGAAGTGGGAAGAAGAGTCGAAGAACCACCGTGTAACGGTAACGGTTGATCACGTTGAAGAAGTAGTAGCTATGATGACTGGAATTCCGGTACAGCGCATTGCTGAGAAGGAAAGCGGCCGTCTCGCCCGAATGGGTACAGATATGCAAGGTCGTGTGATTGGTCAGGATGAAGCTATCGCCAAAGTGGTTAAAGCTATTCAGCGTAACCGAGCTGGATTGAAAGATCCAAACAAACCGATTGGTTCGTTTATTTTCCTTGGACCGACTGGAGTTGGTAAAACGCAGTTGGCGAAGGAGCTCGCGAAGTTTATGTTCCAGACTGAAGATGCACTTATTCGTATTGATATGAGTGAGTACATGGAGAAGTTTGCCGTAAGCCGATTGATCGGAGCGCCTCCGGGCTACATTGGTTACGAAGAAGGTGGACAGCTTACTGAAAAAGTGCGCAGACGCCCCTACTCGATCATTTTGCTCGACGAGGTAGAAAAGGCTCACCCAGATGTATTCAACTTGCTTCTTCAAGCACTTGATGATGGTCAATTGACAGATAGCCTTGGACGCAAGATCGATTTTAGAAATACGATTCTGATCATGACGTCGAATATCGGAGCGCGTCAGCTCTCAGACTTCGGTACTGGAGTTGGATTCGGTACACAAGCACGACTTGAGAACGAAACGGCGGCTCAGAATTCGGTGATTCAAAACGCTTTGAAAAAGGCATTTGCTCCTGAATTCTTGAATAGAATTGACGATGTGGTTATGTTCAACTCGTTGAAACGAGAAGACATCCACAAGATTATCGACATCGAATTGGAGAAACTCTACTCGAGAATCAACGACCTTGGTTACGAGATCAAGCTTTCTGAAGCTGCGAAGGATTTTATTGCAGACAAAGGGTTTGACGAGAAGTACGGAGCGCGTCCTCTTAAGCGGGCTATCCAGAAGTATATCGAAGATCCGCTAGCTGAAGAGATCATCAACTCGAATCTCGAAGAAGGAGATACCATCAGCGTTGGCTACAAGAAGAATGCGGATGATGTAACGGTTAAAATCACCAAAGGCAAAAAGCCTAAGGAAGAAAAGGAATAAGATTCCTGATACGAAATAGAAAAGCCATCCGAGAAATTAGATGGCTTTTTTATTTGATGAACAAATATTAGAGCTCCACCACCCGTTTCGTCACCTGATTTGGAAAGGTAATTCGCAGCTCGTAGGTGGCCGAAGGAATATTTTTCAGTTCAAGTGGAATCTCATACGTGCCTTCAGATAGATCCTGATCGTACAAGGGTTTTACCAATGCACTCCCATCTCCAGAATAGAGCTCAATTTTCACATGCCCCTTTGACTTTAGCTCAAACTTGAGTTTAGTGTGATCACCTTCAAAGGGAAAGACGTAGGGAAAACTTCCCTGAATCTCCTTTCGCTGCATGTATTTCAATAGCCAGCGATAGAATACATAGATAAAAATGACAATTGCTGAAACGAGCAAAAAGCGTTCAAGAGTCTCCATTTACAGGGCGATTAATCCTTCTATTTTCGAAGCGTTCTTGTATACTTCCAGCACCGCATCAGCGCTCATCATGACTTCTCGAATCGTAATGCTGGTATATTTTCCATTCTTCGATTCGACTGACCGCAAATTCGTCGTATTTCCGTCAAAAAGGGCTTCAACCTGGGCAATTCGCTCATTATCGGAAGGAACAATAAACTTAAACATGTACAATCCAGGCCAGGAGTGAACGGCATCGAGATTGTTTTTGATTCTTTCTAAATCGGAGTCTTGCATAGGGCTGCAAAGGTAGTGATTAAGTCTCTTTTCTGGTTTAGAAAAGAAATGTCAATCGATAATGAACCAATTGTACATTTGGGTGTACCGAAACAAAAAGATCAAATGAAATTTAGCCTGTTTTGGCTCTTTGCCCTTTTATCATTTGCCAGCTATTCGCAGGATATTCTACTGCCCTTCGAGTTTGATCGATCAACTGAAATCGCTTTTGATGGAACGAAAAGTGATTTCAACTCTGACAAAGACGCTTTGCACTACTACATCGAAGCTTTTAAAGCTCAGCGGATAGAAAATCCAGACAACTACTTCCCCACTCCGAACTCGGCAAGAAATCGGGCAAGTGACTTCCTGAAGGGAAAGAACATCGAATTAATCACATTTCTCGAAAGCCAAGGCGATTTAGAATCTTCACAAGGCCTGTCTGATACGCCTACCCTGATTCCCGAAATGCTCCCATACCAGTTTATGGCAGCCTATTTGCTTCAAGACAAAGTCAAAATGAATCAGTACTTAAAACAGATGGATGGGAATGGAATGATCTCTCCTGTTCTCAAGGCTTTTGGTAGCAATATGCAGTTGTCATTGAGCCATGAAAATCTCATCCTAACACAAGGGCTTCAAGATTTGATAGCCATCTCCTGGGCACAACGCAATGCTGAAAACCCAGTTCCTGTTGCCAATCGTTTCATGGAAAAGTGCGGCGCTTACCGTCTTGATAATCACATGTCCTATTTGAATTCACCGGAATATCGAGTTTGGGTATCACCCGTGGTTGCAGCAGATCTCTACAAGCAATTCAATCTTTCTCGAGCTGGTATGGGCTTAGTGGAAAGCGGGAGCCTTGACAACACGCAATCGATAGAGCAGATCGCTCGCACTGGAAAGGATTTTGAAGGACTTGACCTTACACCGCAAACAGAAGCTGATAAGGGATTGATACGTTCGTACAGGGATTTTGCTGAGACACTGGAGCAAGTCGCTGAAATAAGAAACGACAAGCCTTTAGAAAAGAAGGCTAGTCAATTGATCAAATACGCTAAGAAATACTGAAGTGAGCAAAGGAGAAATCCATAGCGACGAAGCTTTGATGCGCATGGCGCAAGAAGGAAGGCGCGATGCCTTCAAAGTGCTCTACCAGCGCTATTCTCGTCAGGCGTTTCACTACTTCTTGAGAATGCTTCGTAGAGATAAAGAACTCGCTGAAGATTATACCCAAGAATTGTTCATCAAGGTGATTAAGAACACCGAAAAGTTCGATCAATCAAGGGTATTTAAAACGTGGTTTTTCAGCATTGCTCACAATATGTGCAAAAACAACTACCGCCATGAAGAAGTAAAGTCGCGTGCGGCACATGAGCTTCAAATGCGCGTGGTCAAATCGCCCGCCCAGCCCGACAAGGAGATCGATCGATCGGGAATAAAAGATGAAATTGACAAAGCCTTAGCCGCGCTCGACGAGCCCAAGCGCCATTGCTTCATCCTTCGCTTTAAGTTTGAGCTTTCGATCAAGGAGATTGCCGAAATTGAAGGCGTATCGGAAGGGACAGTAAAATCTCGCCTTTTCTATACGCTCAAAGAATTATCGAAAACGCTGAAGGCGTTTAACCCTAAAATGTCTCAACATGTCTGAAGAAAATTTTGATCGAATTCAGCTCTTGATGAGCATTCCTTTTGAAGAAATGACTCCAGAAGACAAGGCCTTGGTTCTAAAAGAATTTGGTTCCCAAGAAGCTTTCGAGTCGATGGTTGAATTGATGGGGCCAGACGAACTATCGGAAGAGCCCGCCCCAGAGCTCGAAGTGAATGTACTTCGCGAATACGATGCGTTTCATGCAAAATCGAAGAAAGCTGCTTTTCCGTGGATGCGTGTAGCAGCCGCAATCGCTTTCCTAGTGGTCGGTGGATGGTTTTTAGTTTACGTTTTGGATAATTCTCAAGATGAAAAGGCGATAGCTGAACTAAATGAATCAGCAGCTGATGAGACAGAGGAAACATCAAAAGCGGAAGATTCTCAAGAAAAAGACTCTCTACCCCAACTAGCTGAACTAAAAGAGAAAGAACAGCAAACCATTCAGCAGGAAATTGAATCACCGCAAATCCAAGAAGTCGTTGAAGATGAAGCCGAAGTGGAAATGGACATGAGTGAGCCGAAAGAACTGAACACAGCGAATTTCGATATTGCAGAGTCAGTGGATGATGCCGCTAACTCAAAATCGCTGGCAGATCAAGCATTCGCTGATGAAGATTTGGCCGAAGTAGACCAAGAAACAGATTATCAAGCTGAGCCAGCTTCGGCTCACGTTCTGGCACCAGAAAGAGCAGAAACCGAAGCTGCCAGTAGTGTTGAAGGAATCGTTGTTTCAGAAAGGGCTGCAAACGCAAGAGCCACAACCGCTCAAGCTAAAACGATAAATGACGTCAACTTGATGTCTGCAGAAGGTCTGGACGAGAAGTCCGTCAGACAACAATCCATCGATTTGACTGTTAAACTTCCCAAAAATCACTACCGCGCATACTGATCTGATCGAATGTGACTTAAATTTGACATTCGAAACCACCAATGGAAAGCTTCCTAGGACCGCAGCATGAGAAATTTGATACCACTCCTTGTCACATTCGGGATATTAATCCTGCTTGATCTTTACGTTTTTAAAGCCTTGAAAGTTGGCATCGGTGGATGGGAAAAACCCCTTTGGCGCAATACAGCGATTTATGGCTTCTGGATCACGACCATCTTGGGCTATTTGTTTTTGGGATACATGATGTCGGCGTTCGGGCGCACGGCTCCGAGTCATATCAATTACTACCCCTTTTTTATGTCTTTTGGCTTGGCCTTGCTTATTATAATGCCAAAAATTATTGTCGTTATTTTCCATGGTATCGACGACCTAACCCTTCTCCTTCGAAAACTCATCGGTAGCTTTACAACCGGTGACTCCACAGGAAACGTCATATCCCGCTGGGATTTTATCACTAAAATAGGATGGGCTGTTGCTGCCATTCCGTTTATTTCCATCCTTTACGGAATTTCAAAAGGACGATTCGCATTCAGGATAGAAAAGAATGAATTGGCATTTGATCACCTTCCCGACTCTTTTTCGGGTATGAGAGTCGTCCACATTTCCGACATTCACATTGGTAGTTTCTTTGACAATCATGAACCAGTAGTCGCTGCCATTGACAAGATCAATAGCTTAAATGCCGACATCATTTGCTTCACGGGCGATATGGTGAACAATATTGCTTCTGAGCTCGATGGGTGGGTTCCCGTTTTATCGAAACTCAAGGCCAAGCACGGAAAGTTTTCAGTCCTTGGAAACCACGATTACGGTGACTACATCGGGTGGCCCACCGATGCTGAGAAAGCGCAAAATTTGGAAACGCTCAAAGCACTCCACGGCGAAATGGGCTTCAAGCTATTGTTGAATGAAAAGGTAGATTTCAATTCACCTTCAGGAGATTCCATTGAAATCATCGGTATTGAAAACTGGGGTGCAGGTGGCTTCAGTAAGTACGGCGATCTCAAAAAAGCCATGGCTGGAAGCGATGAAGAAAAATTTCAACTCCTACTCTCCCACGACCCTTCACACTGGGATGCTGAAGTACTCGATCACACCAAAATTGATCTCACACTAGCTGGGCATACGCATGGTATGCAGTTCGGAATTGAAATACCAGGAATGATTAAATGGAGCCCAGTAAAATACCGCTACCCACGCTGGGGTGGACTTTACACCGAAAAGAATCAGCACATTTACGTGAACCGTGGATTTGGATACATCGGATTCCCTGGGCGCGTAGGAATGGCACCAGAAATCACTGTGCTCGACCTGAAAAGAGCTTAGTGCCCCAGCGGGAACACTTTTGATGAAAAGACTTGTGCTTCGGCAAAAGCTTTCATGTCGAGGCCTGTAGCAATTTCTTGCTCGTCAAAAAAAGACACCATCATTTCGGTTGGCATGTTACCCGTGAGATCATCAGCCGCCATTGGGCACCCGCCATAGCCTTTTATCGCTCCATCAAATCTTCTACAGCCAGCTTCATAAGCAGAAGCCACCTTACCCCGCCAAGCATCAGGAGTGGTGTGCAAGTGCGCTCCAAACTCCACCTTGGGCATTTCGGGTATAAGCGTGCTGAATAGATTTGTGATTACTTCAGGAGTCGAACTCCCGATGGTATCAGAAAGCGCCAAAATATTGATCCCAAGATCGTCGTGTAGCCTTCTGGACCACTTGGCAGCAATATCGGGATGCCAAGGGTCTCCATATGGATTTCCAAAGCCCATGGAGATGTATACTACGAGCTTCTTACCATGCGATAAACAAAGCTCTTGAATCGCTTCAACGCGTGAGAGCGATTCGTCAATAGTTGAGTTGGTATTGCGTTTCTGAAACGTCTCTGAAATGGAGAACGGATATCCTAAGTATTCGATCTCATCAAAATTGCACGCATCTTCGGCACCACGTTGGTTCGCAACGATAGCAAGTAAGCTGGACTTGGTAAAAGAAAGATCGAGCCCCTTTAGTACTTCCGCAGTATCGCGAAGTTGGGGAATGGCTTTTGGACTAACAAAAGAGCCAAAGTCAACGGTATCGAAACCACAGGCCAAAATCCGGTTGATGTACTCCGTTTTGATTTCTGTTGGGATAAACTCTGAGATCCCCTGCATAGCGTCCCTGGGACATTCAATAATCTTAACCACGAGCTAGTATTTTCTGATTTATTTCTTTGACCAAACCTGGTCCTTCGTAAATGTAGCCAGAATAGACCTGAACGAGTGAAGCTCCAGCATCGAGCTTTTCGATGGCATCATCGGCCGAGTGAATCCCACCAACACCAACAATTGGGAAAGCTCCATTCGACTTTTCGTGAAGATATTTAATCACTTCAGTCGATCGCTTTCTCACCGGTTTTCCGCTCAATCCACCTGCACCAATTGCTTCAACGGTAGCTGCATCTGTTTTTAGCATGGATCGATCTATCGTGGTATTGGTAGCGATAACACCTGAAATGCCCGTTTCAGCTACTATTTCGATGATATCATCGAGTTGAGAATCCGTAAGATCGGGTGCGATCTTAAGCAAGATTGGCTTCTCTTTCGGCTTCGTTCTATTTCGCTCAACCAAGCTCATTATAAGCGCCTTGAGTGGTTCCTTTTCTTGAAGCTCTCTCAAATTAGGCGTGTTGGGCGATGAAACGTTGATAGCGAAATAGTGAACATAATCGTAGAGCGCATCAAAGCAGATCAAGTAATCATCAACGGCATTCTCGTTTGGCGTCACCTTATTTTTTCCAATGTTTCCTCCGATGATCACCGTGCTGTAGTTTCGCTTGAGTCGTTTCACCATCTGCTCCACTCCCCCATTGTTAAAGCCCATGCGGTTTATTATCCCTTCATCATCCAGCACTCTGAAGAGTCGCGGCTTAAGATTTCCCGGTTGTGGTTTCGGGGTGACTGTTCCCAATTCCAAAAAACCGAATCCTAGAAACGAAAGCTCATTAAAAAGCTTGGCATCCTTATCGAAACCGGCTGCCAACCCCACGGGGTTTTTAAATTTTAATCCAAATACTTCCCGCTCCAATTTTTGACTTCTCACACTGTACAAACTGTAGAAAATAGTACGTACAAAGGGCAACAGAAAGAGAAATTTGATGAGCCCAAAGGTGAACTTGTGGGCCTGTTCTGCCTTCATTTTGAAAAGTAGTGGGCGGATAAGCGACTTATACATGGAGAAATTTTCTGCAAAAATAGGTCTTTCGCCAACATGGGGTTATGAAACGTCGAGCGGTTTTGTAGAATTTATGGAATCATAGGGATTGTTTATTCAAAAGTAACGTCGAATCGAATCAGGTTAATTAGATTTGACAACAGAACAAAAATCGAATTATTATGTCATTTCAATTACCAGACTTACCATACGCATACGATGCACTTGAGCCACACTTTGACGCTCAAACCATGGAAATACACCATAGCAAGCACCACGCTGGCTACACATCTAAATT
Organism: Bacteroidia bacterium; assembly: GCA_030427905.1. GTDB lineage: Bacteria > Bacteroidota > Bacteroidia > Flavobacteriales_D > Cryomorphaceae > CBDDKU01. Next base: position 548,273 of record JAUICL010000002.1, on the reverse strand, counting down.
GAATGCTGCCATAGAAGGAACAGACGCGGCTAATATGTCGATCGAAGATATCCTTAAGAACGCAGATAAACTCGGAGCAGGAGTAAGAAACAACGGTGGTGGATTTTACAACCACAAATTGTTTTGGGAAGTCTTGAGTCCTAATGGTGGCGGAGCCCCTTCAGGTGCGCTTGCCGATGCTATCAACAGCGACCTTGGCGGTTTGGATGCACTTAAAGAGTCATTCAACAATGCTGCTGCTACACGGTTTGGATCAGGATGGGCTTGGCTTATCGTAAACTCAAATGGAAAACTTGAAGTAACGAGTTCACCAAATCAAGACAATCCGATGATGCCATTTGGCGATGTACACGGTACACCAATCATGGGGCTTGACGTATGGGAGCACGCATACTACTTGAAGTACCAGAACAGACGTCCAGACTACATCAGTGCTTTTTGGAACGTTGTAAACTGGGACAAAGTAGCTGAGAACTACGCTAACGCAAAATAAGCTACCCGCTTAAAGATATGAGAAGGTCGCCGATTGGTGACCTTCTTTTTTTGAACTAGATTTGCGCCTATGTCTGGAGTGAATATCCGAAATAAGAAAGCTTCGTTTGAATACGAATTTATTGACAAGCTAACCGCTGGCATCATGCTCACCGGAGCGGAGATAAAATCTGTGCGGGCTTCAAAGGCCAGCATTAATGAAGCCTATTGTTTCTTGAAGAAAAGTGAACTCTGGATCAGAGGAATGCACATCTCTCCTTACGAACCCGCCAGCTACAATAACCTGCCACCTACCCGAGAGCGCAAGCTCCTGCTGAATAGATCTGAAATTGACAAACTGGAAAAGGAAATGAAGAACAAAGGGCTAACAATCATCCCTTTGTCGGTTTTTATCTCAGAGACTGGCTACGCCAAAGTAGAGATCGCCCTGGCTCGTGGTAAAAAAATGCATGACAAAAGACATGACTTAAAAGAAAAAGACGACAAGCGTGCCATGGATAGAGCCATGAAGCACTAAAGGATCTTTTTCAGGCGCCAAAATTCTTGCTCAGCGATATCCCTATCCCCTTTTTTCAGAGCGTTCAATAACTCGGCGTAGTCTAATCCTTTTGAAACAGAAACACCCGCGTCCTGATTATTTTCGGAACTTGGCTGGAAAAGCCTAAAGTAGGCCTTTGCGTATGATTCAATTATCTCAACCCATTGAGTAAGCGCATGAATTATCCCTTGGCCTGATTGGGCTTGGGAGAGCTTTAATTTAACCAATGATTCAACCTTCAGCATAGACGAAACTAGCTCACTAATATCCGCTTCACCATCGAAGTCGTAGTGGAAGACATCCTGTATCGAATTTTGCGGAATGCCACCTAGAGTTTCATAGGCTTGTTCTATTTGCTCCACCTTTTTTATGCGAGCTTTAGCCAGTTTAGGCAGAAAAGCCCGATTCAAAAAGAATCGGGCATTTTCAAATATCTGTTCATCGTAGGCATCTTTCAAGTCTTCTTCATCGTGCGACTCAGTAGAATTGATGCCAAGAATTATTCGGGCTTGATTAGGAGTCAATTTATTTCTTTACAAATCGCTTTGAAAACACTTGGTCGCCCGCAGCAAACTCGAGAATATACACTCCAGACTGTAGTGAAGAGATGTCGCGCTTCACGCTTTGCACACCTGAGCTCCACTGAAATCTATTCACTTCCTGCCCAACGACATTAAGCATACGCACTTGAATATTTCCTTCAATTCGGTTTGAACGCACAATATTCAAAACACTTGAAGCTGGCACGGGATACAAACTCAATTCATCTGCATAGTCTACACCTTTCACATCGAGTGTTGAATCGTAGTTGAATTTAGCGATAAACACATCGGAGAACCCATTTGAAGTCATTGCCTCAGCGTTTGGATCAAACTGTACAGAAACCGTATAAGATCCAGTTGCATAGATGGTCCCATTTCCATCAAAATATCCATCAATAACCTGCTCATTCCCTTCGCCGCCGAGGTTCACAGCATCTAACCAATCACCGGTTTCTTTATCGTAAGAAGCCACATAAGCATCCCCATCACCATTGCTCAACAACTGGGATAGAAAATCTTCCGGATCAAATCGAGCAAATTGATCAAAAGATCCAAACACCAACATAGCTGGTCCAACTTCAGCAATATCAATCAAGTAATCTTCAATTCCATCACTTTGGATATAGTTTCCGAAGACAAATGAACCGTCAGAAAGGGCGTATTTTCCATAAAATGGGTCGACAAAAGTCGGGCTTACAATTTGCTCATTCTCTGAAGGGTCTAAATCAGTTTCACCACCAACTCTTCCACCAATATAAATATGCTCTCCCGAAGCAGAAAAGCGAATCACTCGAATCTCATTCTGTTCTAGGTTTCCGAAGTTGTGCTCCCACATCAGATCTCCTGTATTATCGAGAACGGAAATCAACATATTGTAATCAACAATTCCGCTACTCACACCATCAACCCCAGCGCCTATGGCTAACTCACCATTTGGCCCTACAGTCATTGCTGTTACAATGTCTATTCCGGTAGTCCCAATTTGATGGCTCCAGATAGCATCACCGTCGGCATTCACCTTCAGTATAAGCGCATCTTGAAGCTCAACTGGTGTAAAGGTGGTCGTTTCACCATTTACATCAAGATCAAATTCTTGTGTGAAACGAAGTGAGTACAAGATATTGCCATCGTTATCGACGCTCAAATCAGTTCCAATTTCAGAACCACTCGTCCCAATAGATTGCCCCCATTGATACTCACCATCAGCGTTGTACTTTACGAGGAATGCATCCTTTCCACCTTGGCTCGTTAGCGTTCCATCTCCTTCACTCGGATCGAAATCTACAAAGCTCGAAAACCCACCAGATATGTAAATATTTCCATCGGAATCCATTTGTAAATCTCCGATTACCATCCCATCATCCAAAGCAATGCGGCCTAGGGTAACCCCCCAAATCACTTCACCATTGGTGTTGAACTTCGCTAGAAACAAATCTGGTAAGCCAAGTGGATCCAAAAGGTATTCTTCCTCCGAAATATCAATATCCATTTCATCATCGTATTGGCCAAGGACATACATATCACCTTCGGTATTATAGGCGATGGCATGCCCTAAATCGACAAGGGAAGACCCCATTGCATATTGTGAGTTGGGAGAAAACAGATCTGTTTGACCTTGCGCACAAAAAGCTACAAAAGCAGCTATAAACAGTCCAATTCTTTTCATATCTCTTCTTTCAAGTTGCTTGTTTGATCCTTAATTATACTCGATCAAACCTTCTTTTGTTTCGACAAATTACAGACTAATAATCCATTAATCAAATTACTCGGACACACAGTTATCAATATATCCAACTGAATATCTGCCCTACTCATACTCTTACCAAATACCGACTTGGGGTGCGATTTATCGGCAAGCCGACCTTTTAAAGTGTCAAAATTCCCTAAAATCACAACACTAGAACACTTTAAACGTTTTAATTAAAAGAACATATGAACTATATAAAACACTACCTAATCGTATTATTTCTAGCAGTCGCATGGCAGGCTTGCTCCCAAGAATCGGGCCAGAACACCAAAGAGCAAGAATCACCTGCGCACACATTTGAATACGTCAAGTCTGATGCTGAATGGCGCGAAATACTGAGCCCTATGGCTTACAAGGTGCTGCGAGAAAAAGGCACTGAACGCGCCTGGACCGGTGAATACAATGAAAACAAAAAAGACGGGGTTTATCTCTGTGCAGGATGCGGAAATCCGCTTTTCGACGCTGACACAAAGTTTGACTCTGGTACAGGCTGGCCAAGTTTCTACGCTTTTATTGGCGACACCAACGTTGTGGAAGAGGCAGATCTCAGCCACGGATGGAATCGAACTGAAGTGCTCTGCGGAAGATGCGGCGGTCATTTAGGACATGTTTTTGAAGATGGCCCTGAGCCAACTGGTCTTCGCTACTGCATCAATTCTGTAAGCCTGGAGTTTAAAGAAGAGTAGATCTGCCTACACTTCGATTGTGCGCAAATCCTGGTTTACGTCAATTTTAATACCTCGGACTCCGGCTTTTTCGGCAGCTTCCAAATCTCGCCACTTATCACCTATCATCACTGCCGTTTCAGGGTTGATCCGATGTCTCGCTATTGCCTTCTCCACCATTCCCGAGCCTGGCTTACGGCAAAGACAATGTGAAATGGCATCGTGATGCGGGCAGAAATAAGTATCCAAATAAGCTATTCCTGCACTGAGAAATTCCTTTCTCATATACGCATCGATCTCATAGAAATCATCTAACGTATAGCGTCCTTTTGCCACACCACCTTGATTTGTAATAACCACTATTACATAACCATCGTCAGTCCATTTCTTAAGAGTTGGAATCACCCCTGGCAATATGGTGAACTCAGAAATATGCGTTGTATAATCTCCTGGATCGTGATTAATCACTCCATCGCGATCTAGTAAAATTGCTTTTTTAGGTTCAAGATTGCTCATAGGTGTCAAATGTACGATCTGTGTAGAATACAATGATTCGTTCTACCACCTTTTTATTCCCATTCAAAGCATTCCCTAAATCACTTTTATTGTCAGGTTTCGGATCATTAGACTCTGGAGCGAGATCTTGAAGCGTTGCCGCCACCCCACCAGATTGCTTCCCAGTAATTAACCACTGAGCATCAACTCTCGGAAAATGCTCTATCACTTTTTGGATAAAATCCATGGAAGGTTTGTTCCGTCCATTCAATATGTGCGACAGGCTCGATCGCTGCACCCCAATCACCTCGGCAAAAGATGATGCCGTGTGATTATTGACCTTAATTATGGTCTGTATACGCTCGCTTAATTCCACGAAACAAATGTAACACTTTATCATCTTCGCAATGACAAACCCTAGTGAATACGCTCAACAAAACGACGTGTTAAATAAAACTAATCATTCAACAAACAACCATAACCGACTCTTATAATGTAAGATATGAACATTATTCAATTTACTAGCTCAAAGTTTCGATTTGTAACATTTGGTCTACGCACACCGTTGCAACATGTAAACTTTACTGTTGCAATACGGCTACACCTGTAACACGAGTTGTTTACATATGTATCACCCCGTTCATTAGTAAACACTTTCTAAATTCCTGCGTTCTATCTATGTACCTTTGACTTCAGATTATAATCTATGCCAGAGAAAAAGGAATTTGTAAACCCTATAGATAAGGACAAGACCACGGAGACACCTGGACTACTGCCCTACCCTCACGCAATTGGTAGTCCCGCTTTTGCTCCAACTAAAATGGGTGTGGTCAAAAAGAATTCTCTTTCGGCTATGGATGAGCAATGCAATATGCAGCTGAACCAAATTCGAGAGCAAATCGAACTTTTGGCAAAACAGGCTGAGAAAATAGAGCAGCGTCGTGAAATTTCAAAGGCAGTTTACTCGGCAAAAATGAGTTTTGAGCCCATTATCGGAAATACGTACCATTTGTATGCAAAGGGCGAAGGGAATTTTATTCTGTCCATGGTAGCCCCTGATGAATGGGGTCGATCTACACCTTTCACTCACTACGTTTCAAGCGTAATCCTGCTCTCAGACCGTACGTGGGATGTAGTTAAGAGAGACTAAAAGTCTCTTTTGATCAATTGATAGTAAATTCCATATAGCGCAATCCCTCCCCACACCAAGGCTTTGTACACATCGGTAAAGGCCATGTAAGTCTGAGTTTCTAAGAAGACATAGCGGAAATACGGAAACTGAATAATCGCATAGATGGATTGAAAGGGAAGCCAGTCGGCAATTAATGGGTAAAACTCATTCAATATGAGATAACCAATAAATTCAAATATGGTGTAGAGTAGAATAACCACGATGGTGATTCCCGATTTTCGAATCAGCAATGCCAAGAAAATAGCCCAAAGAAAGTAAAGGAATACCTGAAGAATATGCCCTGGCACGAACATAAAGTGCGAGAAGATCACATCTACTCCACTTACATCAGAATAAAGCCCACCCAATACTAAGCCAAGAATCAAGATTAACCCACCGGACAAAAGGGCTAAAAAAAGCGCGAAACTGGTTTTGGAGAGAAAGAACTCAGTTCTAGAAAGTCCATCAATTATGTTTTGTCGATGGGTCCTATAACTGAATTCATTGGAAATAGAAATCACCAGAAGGAATGCCGGAAATATCTTGAAAAAATAACCAAGCCAAGTCAGGTTTTGCCAGATATCGTCAAAGTCATATATCGGCAGAATTGTTAAATCGAGCCCGTTGTAGCTTACCCCCATATCTGAGAGAGAACGAAGAATCACACCACCGCTGAGCGAAATCAAAACCACAGCCACAACATAGAGACCAAGTAGTACCCATAGAGATCGAAGTCCACGAAGCTTCAAAAATTCTAATTGTACCAATCTCCAAATCATCTCGCTTGAGTATTGAGAATTTCTAAAAACTTCTTTTCCAGCGAGTTCGAATCAATGGCAAGTTCTGACAGCACAATTCCGCTTTCGATCAACTCCTTGTTCAATGTCCCACTGGTAGCACCTTGGTTGAGTTTTACCTTGAAATAGCTATCAACCTGTAACACTTGCTCCACCTGCGCAGATTCGCGCAGCAATCTACCAAGCTCATTACTGTTTTGTGCGGAAAGCTTCAAACTAGCACTCGAGTTTAGAAGCTCTTCTACTGAGCCTTGGTAGACCTTCTTACCACGATTCAGCACACAAAAATGTGAGCAGATTTTCTGAACTTCGTCGAGCAAGTGACTCGCCAGCACGATGGTGCGGCCATCTTCAGCCAGACTCTGGATCAATTCTCTAATTTCGGCTATCCCTTCGGGATCAAGCCCATTGGTTGGTTCATCGAGAATCATAACTTCTGGATCAGGCAATAGAGCTGAAGCTATGGCCAGCCTTTGTTTCATCCCCAATGAAAAAGTCGAAAAAGCATCATTCTTTCTTTCGAATAGGCTAACGCGTTTCAAAACTGTTTCGATTCGTGAAATGTCTACTTTTTTGATCCGGCAAACTACACGGAGATTCTCGTATGCCGTGAGGTAATGATAAAAGCTTGGATTTTCAATGATAGCTCCTATCCGCCTGCGCACCTTGTGGCCACTCCCCTGGCTCAACCATTCAAAACTACCTCCAGATGGATTGACTACACCTAAAACCATTCCCAGGGTAGTGGATTTACCACTTCCATTTGGGCCAAGCAATCCGAAAACCGTTCCCTTAGGGATCTCCAAATTTAAGCTGTCAACTGCGGTAAGTCTTCCATACCGCTTAGTCAAGCCATTTATTTTCAGAACACTCTCCATCATTGTGCTGTAGTTGAATCAACCCTGGTTGTATCACTTTCTTCTGATTGCTGCCGAGCTACGCCAAAGGTGTCTGCCATCTCCCTAAAGTCCATTTTAGAAAGCTCCATGAGACCACCGTATGATAATGAACCTACCATTTCGATCACGAAATCGCCATAGTCGTTTTCAACTAAAACGACATACATGGCATCATTTCCTTCCTTGAAAAAAACGCGATAAGCACTTTCGCTACTTTTCACCTGGATAATCTGGTCGTAGCCTTCTTTTTGCAATCCATCACCTATTTCGCTGAAGAATGAAGAAAGGTCGAAATGCTCTTCACTCCATGAAAACACGAGCTTTCCATTCTTTATTTCATTGGTCGCGTTTACGGATTCATTGCTCATAATTTTTCCGAGCATACGGATAGTGCTTGGATAGAAGTACAGTTTAGCTGCCCTTCTATGCTCCACTAAAAATTCGCTTAAGTATAAACTCTCTTCGTTGCGAACTCCGCAGCTTCCCAGGCTAAGCAAAAATATGATCAGAAAAAGCGTTTGTTTACTCACTTTTGGGAGTTTCGTCCAGATTGTCAAGGTAATCCATTCCACCGATATTCAAGTTCTTTGAGAGCTTTGAGACTTTCGACAAGTCAATTTCTCCAACTAATGACATAAGAAAGAGATTTCCCTGCCCACCAACTATCATAAACAGTTCTGCAATGGTACCATTGTCTTCCCTGACAAAAAATCTCACCTTTTCGTCGCTTTCATCCACGCTCATCAAAAGTTCATACTCCTTTCCGAGCTTACCTACTTCTGATTTAAAATTAGTGGTCAGGGCTTTCTCATCTTCCGACTGATCATAGGCTAAGATTCGAATACCTTTCAACCCTTTGAGCGTTTCCTGAACGTCTTTGCTATCGGGGTCATCGATATCGAGATCAGCGAACAACTCAAACATTTTGGACGAGATAACAATCGTGGTGAAGCGGCTATCGTCAGCGTATTTCGAAAAATACCGGTCTATAGCGTCTTGCGCATACAAGGCGCTTAGCCCTGAAACGAGTATGAGCGCGGTTGTAATTCCTATATTTCTGAGTTTCATATGCATTAATTCTTTCTTGTTTAATGTCGCGATTCAATGGCACTCATGGTCTGATCTAATCTTTTTAGCTCATTGACTTTACTCGTGCCTTTTTTCATTTGAACGGATGCGTAAAGCAAAGCTTTTTTAGCTTCTTCAAATGCTTCTTTTGGGTTTTGGTAGGTATCTTCTGTGGTGGCCAAGCTGCTAGACATGGTGTGTGTATGATCATCATTATTCATAAGAAAATGCCCAATACTGAATGAGAGTGCTAAGAGAATAATACCCACGGCAGCATATCGGATAAAAGCATCAACCCTGAAAGGAATAACTTTCGCAGTGCCAGATTCTTCATCCACTCTATTCCAAAAGTCAGCTTCGAATTGTTCCGGGAGCTTCACTTCTTTAAGATTAGAAGAATATCCGAAGACCGCTTTTAATGAAGGAGATGCATACTCAGGGTTCATTGTCACTGCTTCTTGGAGCATTGCTTCTTCATCAATAGTAGTCTCGCCTTTCCAATATTTATTTTCCAGATATTTGAATTTCTCAAACTCCATAAGCGTACATTTTTTCAAGTTGTTCACGCACAGCTTTCCGCGCTCTAAAAAGGTTCACTTTTACTTGACTCATATTCAAATCGAGAATGTCTGCGATTTCTGCATAGGCATATCCCTGAATTTCTCTCAGGTGAAAAGTCTTTGCCAAGGCTTCGGGCAAATTTTCGAGTAACTTCTCAACTTCCCGCTTCCCTTCCACGTGATCGTATTGCTTACTGGGATTCTGTCCAGTTGGTGGAGCAACGACCATAGCCGATTCCCAATCCGATTTCAATTTTCGCTCCGCTCGCTTCAATTTATCCAGCGACATATTTCGCACCAAGGTCATAGACCAGGCTTCCAAGTTCTCTTTGCGAGAAAGGGAGTTCCTGTCTTCCCAGAGTTTCATAAGCACATCTTGTACCACATCCATTGCTTCTGTTTCGCTTTTCATATAAGACACAGCAAACCTGAACATCTTGTGCTGGAGCACCAAAACCTTTTCTTGAAATGTCGTTTTATCCATAGGCTTCGGCGCGTAAACTCATTTAGTTCAGAACGAATTTTCGCGTCGTTTCAATATCTCCTTTTTTCGCTTTCAAGACAAAGATACCCTTACCAAGTCTATTGGTATCTATTTGATGGCGATCTGTTCCAGCTATAAAACTGGTCACTTCTTTTCCAGTGCTATTGTATATCCGCACCTTAGCACCTTTCATTTCTTCGGGCAATTCTACCGAAACTGGTTCGCCCGTTCTAGCAGGGTTGGGATATACTTTCACATCGTTAGGGGCGAATGGAGACTGATCAAAGACTTCTTTGCCCATGTTTGAGAGCTGACTGGTCAAGGCTCCAACATCTTTAAGTTTCATCTCGCCTTTTAGCGAAGCTAGGATAAACTCTTTGTCGCTTCCAACAATCACGAGCACTTCGTAAACGGTACCATTAGATTCATCGACCATGACATATACCAACGCGTCTTTCTCCGAAATGGTCACCAAATCTTCGAATCTTTTCAAAACTTTTTGATGGGCTTCTTTGGCCAACCTTCGAGCTGATGGCTCATCTTCGTCTATGACCATTCGCATACTCTCGATGCTCGACGCCATATCTAGCATTTTTTGAGCATCAGGATCATCCGTATCCACATCTTCAAGCATTTCAAAAGCTTTTCCTGAAATAGAAATAGTGGTTAAGTCTTCTTTTTGATCGTAATCACCAAAGTATTGTGTGATGGCATCGTTTTGGGCTAAGGCTGGAGAAACAGCTATCATTAAGCCAATGATTCCCTGTAAGATTTTATTCATGATGTTTCGTTTAATGGTTTTGAGCGAAGACGACTCACTTCAATTAATGTTACACCCCTGATCATTTTTTTGTAGAATGATCTATTTTAATCTGAATGTTTAAGGCATGTGATTAAATTTGTCGGCCTAAATTGATCGAAGATGATAAACCGAATAATCAAGATAGTATTGGCCGTTGCTTCTATTGGATGGTCTGTTTACCAATTCACAATGGGCAATATTGGCAATGGAATTTTATTTATTCTCTTGGCTGGACTTTTTGTGCTCGGTTTATTCAGACATGAATTGATCATGATAGCCTTTGTGCAAATGCGCCGCGGAAAATTTGATAAAGCCGAAAAGACACTAGCTAAAATCAAAAGCCCAGATCAGCTACCTAAGGGGCAGGAAGCTTATTACTACTATCTCACCGGATTGATCTATGCGCAAACCCAAAGTGCAACTAAGGCAGAAAAATTCTTCAGAAGGGCTATTTCGATAGGTCTGAGAATGAAGACTGACGAGGCTATGGCAAAACTTAATCTAGCCGGTATTGCCGTAATGAAGCGCAAAAAGCGTGAGGCGATTAACTTGCTATCAGAAGTAAAAAAGCTCGACAAGAATAAACTTCTTGACGAGCAGGTGAAAATGATTCAAGCGCAAATGAAGCGGATCTAACTTCGGTTAGAGTCCCTTGCTCTTGTAAAGTTTCTGGCGGTTGTTTCCTGGACCGCTAAATGCTTTTTGATATGTCAGAACGATTTCTACCCCACCGCGGCCATTGTTGTTTGCGGCTAGTTTCGAGATGGTAAAGTCATAACTTAACCCGAACGAAAAGTCGTGATAGTTTACTCTTCCAATGAAGTAAATAGCATCCTGAACACGGTAGTATGCTCCTAGATTGGTCGAAAGATTGTTCTTAAACCGTGTGGATTGAGTACGATCCCAAAGACTAAATTCTATCTCAGATCCTACGTCGATGATGCGGTTCGGACCTTGAAACATCACAAAGATGTTCGGCAAATAAGTCACTTCTGAATCGGCTGGACGGATAGCAGCACTAATATGACCGGTAGCTTTAGTCATTAGCGCTTCATCGTTTCCGAGCAAATTAACCTGAGGTCTATTGGCGTGAAGCACGGCAGCTCCAACCAAAACTCTTGACCGATCATTTATGCTGTAGAACCATGACATTCCACCACCAAAGTCAAAATTCGACTCTGTGACTTTACCGGCGTGCTGTTCGCCATTGGCAACTCCGGTATCAAAACCCGTTCCATCCCACTGTCGCTCCCATGTAGCACTTGCAAAGTTTTGCGAACGCTGCATATACCCAAATTGTAATCCAAGTGATACGAAGTGTGGGTTTTCGTTTGTACCACCGAGATCTATCGCGTATGCAACGTTTCCAGCAATGTGGAAATTGTTGAACTCGATATCACCGGTATTATCATTCGTTGCAAAGAGCCCTACCCCTAAGAAGTTGCGGTCATAAGCTTTCTTGGTAAGTTTTATTGGGGCATCCGCTGCAAATGCAAATGTTTTGAACGGCTCAGAAATGGAACCGTACTGCGAGCGATAGTTAATTGCCGCACGCACATCACTTTCAAAAGCCCCTGAGTTTGCGGGATTGTATGTGATTGGTGACGCAAAGAACTGTGAGAAGTGGTAGTCCTGTTGGGCTTCCACACCCAGTGAAATCAATGCTATAGCTGCTATAGAAAGTAGAGTTTTCTTCATAGATGTCTATCTTACCAACGTTACATTTCCTTTAAAGACTTGTGATGCGCCTTCAGCAAAATTCACTTCAAGCGTATAAGCAAATGTTCCAGGGTTCAATTCTTTTCCATTCTTACGTCCATCCCAACCTTCTGATTGATCATCGGTTTCAAAAACCAACTGACCATAACGATTGAAGACTTTAAAGTTCATGCGGGCAATTCCCTGTCCTAGAACCCGAAGTTGATCATTTACTCCATCCCCATTGGGAGTAAATGCCGATGGCACGCCTACAGCTTCTACGTAGTTGACATTCACTTTAATCGTATCGTTTGCTTGACATCCAAGTGGCTCTTGGTAGTACACAATAAAGGTTGTGGATTCTAATGGAGATGTAGTTACCGTTTGAGCAGTAAAGTCATCTACTAGCTCAAAAGGCTGCCACAGAAAGTCACCGATTGGTGTAAGGCCTCCTAAAGAAGCGGTCAATTGAATAACTGCACCCGAATTAATAGTCAAGTCTGGGCCAGCATTAAGCGGTGGGCGCTCACCAACAAAAATCTCTTCAATAACAGGGAACGCAGCACCAGATGGGTTCCACGCTTCGATCATAATCATGTAATTTCCTACTTCGTTGAAACAAACCAAACCTGGGCTAAACGCCGTAGATGTTGCTGGGTTACCACCCTGAAATGTCCACCTTACAGAATCAGCATCTGCGAAAATCGCTTCGAATGTCGCACAATCGCCTGCACAGATCGTGTCTGGAATCATTGGCTCAATAGTCGGTCTACAATCGCTGGTTGTTTCAACTACGATGGCATCTTGAAAAATAATAGTGCTATCACCCGCAGCACCAGTTACCTTTAAGGAAACATCAAAAGTTCCACCTTGGCTATAACAGATGTTGGTAGGGTTTTCCAGTGTGGAAGTTTGCGAACCAATATCAGCTCCCTGAAAATTCCACTCCCAAGCTGAAATTCCAATCCCTGTGCTAACAGAGAAGTAGTCTACACATTTTCCTGCACAAATCGTATCAGAGCCTACTTCAATTCTGGGTACAGGTGGGTTAATGCAAGAGTTTACTGTAATGAAATCTGTAAACACTTGAGAATCTACTTCTCCATTCGAATTGCTCACCGTCAGTGTTACATCGTACACTCCAGGGTTGGGGTAGCAAACTACGGAAGGGTTTTGCTCAGTTGAAGTAATATCGTTTACGTCTTCAATTCCTTGAAATACCCATAGATACTCTTCAACGAGACCAAGAGATTGACTCTGGAAGTCAACACAGTCGCCTGCACAGATATCAGTTTCACTTGCACCGATTCCTGCATCGGGAGGCCCCGTACAAGGATCAACTGTAATTTGGATGGTCTTGGTAATGGCCGATGGGCCTTCTTCGTCTGTAGCTGAAAGTGTAATATTGTAAGTTCCTGGCGTATCGTAACAAACAACAGGATTTTGTTGCGTGCTCATTCCCGGCATCGTTTCTCCTTCCGCCTGACCACCAGGCAAATCCCAGTTCCAAGCTGTGATTGTGCCATTCGAAGTCGACATATCGGTGAGTTCGACACATTGCCCTGGACAGATCACACTTCTATCTATTGTAAAATCAATATCTGGTCCTGAGCAATCGAGTACTTCGATCATGTTGGTCATTGTGAGTATCTCTACTCCACCTTCATCGCTAGCTTCGAGCGAAACGTCGTAGAACCCAACTTCATTCAAGCAAATTCCCGCTGGGTTTTGATCAGTAGATGTTTGCACATCGGCTCCACTGGCGCTTGTAAACGTCCATAGCCATGACTGCATATCGCCCATTTGCGGAACGCTGAGATCCGTAAAGTCAACACACTGCTCATTAGCACATGGGGTGGTATTCGAAACACTAAAGTCGACGACTGGACCACAGTCAAGTACTTCAATGAAATCGACCATCGTAACTGGTGCACTAGGCCCAATATTATCTGTAACGGTAAGTGTCACATCATAAGTCCCTGGATCGTCGTAGCATACTACAGGGTTTTGATCTGAGCTAGTCGCTGGGTTACCTCCTTCAAATACCCATGCATAGGTCACGCCAGTTGGTGCAGTCGAAAAGTTGGGATCAAAATCGGTTTCATCATTGAAAGTGATGCAATTGTTTTCACAGAAAGGATCATTACCACCTTCTACACTAAAATCGGCTACAGGTGCAGTGGGTGGAGTTCCTGCATAGAGTTCGATATCATCAATGGCAACAGAAACATTAAAGGGGGTATCATTACCATCAGAGTTGTTCTCCCATCTAAAACCAAACTGGAAGTCCAAAATATTAGATGCATCGTTTGGAATAAGAACGGTATAGTTGACCCATTCAATACTGGTTGCTGAACATGTCGGTGTTTGAGGAAGTGCTTCAATGTCCTGCCATATCGTTCCATTATAATAGACTATTGTGGCGCGATCACTTACATTTTGCCCAGCTGCATATCGAAAATTTAGCTCCATGTTCCATACACCTGACACGTCGATAACAGGCGATTCAATTCTCCTGTTCGTATTGTATTGGTTTGTTGCAGGTCCACCTTCATAGATAGCACCTAAATCTGGTGGGACACCACCATCAAAAGGAGTTGGATCTCCAATATGAAGTGAATTATTTATCAACCCTGGGTTGGCAGAACACCGCTCTCCACAAGGGTCGATATCAGGATCGTAGCCTCCCCCTTCTGTTGGAGACACATACCACTCATTGGCAGCAGGCGTATGAACGATGAGCTCAGTCTCTGACCAACCAAGCCCAGCATCAGTAGCTAACGTACCTTGATCAGCACAAGTTCCAAAACCAAAATCTTCAGTAAATATCTGAGCTTCGGTTTGTAAAGGCAATATGAAAAAGAAAGCTACTCCTGCGAGTAACTTCATACTAATACTATGAAACGTCTTCTGAGTCAATGTTTCAACCATACACATTCGTTGATTAGCAGATGCATCAAAGCCGTGAAAATAAGGATTTATGGCAGTTTTCGACATAATGGTGACATAAAATGTAAATCGGACCTAAGGCTAGTTTCGACTTTGCAATCCAAATTTGCATATCCTCAACCAAGAAATCAGCACAATAGAGATTGACTTTTGCACAGATCGATGATTAAAAAATACATCACAAACCTTAAAAAGCTAAGCCGACATGATGTTGACGTTAAATAAAAATGAAAGATGCCAATACCCTACATTAAAAAGGTATTGGCATCTCCGAATCCTATTGCCTTATTCTATTTGACTAAAACCCACTTTTTGGATGCTACACGAGATCCATCCGCGGTAGAAAGCTCTACAAAATAGATACCTGCATCCAAATGACTTGCGTTCATAGCTTGCTGAAATTGCTGCCCAGCGAGTATTCTCTGCTCAACGACCTTGCCATCGAGAGTCATCAAGGATACCGTGATCTCCTGAGCAGTTGTGAGAGTCAGATCAATTGTCAAGTTGCCTCTAGACGGGTTTGGGAAAAGGCTAAACTCAGTCACAACCGAGGTATCCGTAGTTCCGATTACCATAATCTCAATCTCATTTGCTTCTATCTCGCAACCACTCTCAGAAGTAATGATCAATCCATAGGTACCAACTTGATCTATATCCAATTCTGGTGAATCCGTAGTTTGCAGCAATTCACCATCCAGATACCATTCGAAGCTCACTCCATCTAACAAAGATGAAATGGTGTTGACTCCATCAAACTCAATATGGGTTCTGAGAGTTCCAGATTCTTCTTCGACTCTATAAATACGCCCTTGAGAACCACCCCGAGCTGCGTATACTTCGCCCCATACATCTTCACCAAAAGTCACAATACTACTTGGAAAGCCAGGTCCAGTCGTGGCTTCCCAATCACCTCCGTCTTGACCGAGTGCCCACCATTCTCCTGAACAGTAATCAGCGAAAACATACATCCCTTCGATGGCTGAAAACGACTTTCCGCGATATACGCGACCGCCTGTTATTGCACAGCGAAATCCGTTAGCTCCATTTCCATATACATAATCGAAAATCGGGTCGGTAGCCGTCGTAACTGGCGTACAATTCGGAAAGTTGTCAGTTTGGATATTTCCTTCTCTACATCTCCATCCGTAATTTAAGCCGCCTTCAGTTCCTGCGGCTTGGTAGCTTACTTCCTCGCGTGATCCTTGCCCCACATCGCCAATATACAGGTCACCTGTTTCACGGTCGAATGCGAATCGCCATGGGTTTCTCAAACCCAAAGCCCACATCTCGTCTACGGCAAAATCATCATCGGCATAGGGATTGTCGGCTGGAATGGTATAAGGAAGTGAGCTAACGTCTATTCTTAGCATTTTGCCCAGCATACTCATCATGTCTTGGGCTCTGTTGTTTGGATCATATCCAGATCCACCATCTCCCATACCTATATATAAATACCCGTCAGGGCCAAATTCAATATGACCTCCGTTGTGATTTCCAAAGTCCTGGTCAATCTCAATCACCACTTCTTCTGAGTTAGAAAGCGCTAGGTTTTCGTTGTCAGGATCTACACTAAAGCGAGAAACTCGTGTTTTCAACTGGCTTCCATCTTGAAATGTATAATTCACGAAAAAGTATCCAGACTCGCAATAATCAGGAGCAAAGGCAAGTCCAAGAAGGCCTTTCTCTCCACCACTTGAAACTTGGCTAGCAATATCTAAGAATGACTCTTCAACTTGGGTTCCATCAGTGTATAGGATTTTGATCCTTCCTGCTTGTTCGATTACAAAGAGTCGCTCATCACCAGCATGAACTATTTCAGAAGGGTTGGCATACCCGCTGGCAATCTCTACTAGGTTAAGATCAACTTGAGCCTGACAAAGCGCTGGAATTAATAAAAGTAAGGTGTATAAATGTTTCATTGAAAAAATTTAGATCGTGAAAAAACGTGAAACAAATATAACCAAGATTTAAGTTGTGTACTTTTGCGTTTTGGTTTAAAACTTGGAATGTGAAGCTGCAAGAAGCAATAGAATCGAGAAAGACATTTGCAATTATCAGTCACCCTGATGCTGGTAAAACCACATTAACGGAGAAGTTCCTTCTCTTTGGTGGAGCGATACAAACCGCAGGAGCTGTTAAATCAAACAAGATTAAGAAAACGGCTACTTCCGATTTTATGGAGATTGAAAGGCAAAGGGGAATCTCGGTAGCCACTTCGGTTATGGGATTCAACTACAAGGGCATGCAGGTGAATATCCTGGACACCCCTGGTCACAAGGACTTTGCCGAGGACACTTACCGTACCTTAACCGCGGTGGATAGCGTTATTCTGGTAGTGGACTGTGTAAAAGGTGTAGAGGAACAAACCGAACGCCTAATGGAAGTGTGCCGGATGCGCAATACCCCAGTTATCATCTTCGTAAACAAAATGGACCGCGAAGGAAAAGATCCGTTTGAGCTATTGGATGAGCTCGAGGGAAAGCTCAATATCAAAACCAGACCGCTCAGTTGGCCAATTGGGATTGGAGATTCGTTTCAAGGGGTATTCAATCTGTATGAAAAGAATATCAACCTATTCTCAGCAAACAAGACCAAAGTGGCACAAAACATCGTTGCGATCAAATCTCTTGACGACTCCAAACTTCAAGAAGTAATTGGAGACGAAGCAGCCGACACTTTGCGCGAAGAAGTAGAAATGGTAGAAGGGGTTTACGACGAATTCAACGAAGAGCCATACCAAGAAGGCGACCTGGCCCCTGTTTTTTTCGGAAGTGCATTGAACAACTTTGGGGTGAAAGAATTGCTAGAGACTTTTGTCTCGATTGCTCCTGTGCCGCTATCGCGAAAAACAGATGTGCGAGAAATTGAACCCACAGAACCGAAGTTTACGGGATTCGTCTTTAAGATCCACGCCAACTTAGACCCGAAGCACCGCGATAGAATAGCATTCTTGCGCGTGTGTTCAGGTACTTTTAAGCGAAATCATTTCTTTCATCATGTTCGCCTCGATAAGAACATCAAATTTGCAAACCCATCTAGTTTTATGGCCAGTGAAAAGAGTACAATTGAGGAAGCTTATCCAGGCGACGTCATTGGACTCTACGACACGGGCAACTTTAAAATTGGCGATACGTTATCGGAAGGTGAAGTCATCAATTTCAAGGGTATCCCGAGCTTCTCTCCAGAAATATTCAAAGAAGTAGAAAACCGGGACCCAATGAAGACCAAGCAGCTTGAAAAGGGTATAAGACAGCTCACCGATGAAGGTGTGGCACAATTATTTATTCAAGAGTTAGGAAACAAAAAGATTATTGGAACTGTGGGAGAACTCCAATTTGATGTAATTCAATACCGCCTTGAGCACGAGTATGGCGCCAAATGTGACTTCCGTCCCGTTAAGTACTTTAAAGCGTGTTGGATTACCACCGACAACCAGAGCAAACTCGATGAATTTGTCCGAATCAAATCAACTGATATGGTGAAGGACAAGGATGGAAACTGGGTATTCCTTGCTCCTAGCAAATGGATTCTCGATCTTGAACAACAAAATTTTCCGGAGCTAAACTTCCACTTTACTAGCGAATTTAAACGAGACGCAGTTGCCCAATGATAATCATGCAAAAAATAGCATTTATGAGATTTTTAAAGTCTATCGCATTTCTATCAATTCTAATGACTTCCCAACTGACCCTGGGACAGGTTAACCCTAATCACCCGTACCAATTCAAAGTAAATGGTGTTGCGGATACCGTGGCATATTTAGCCAACTATTATGGCGAAAAGCTTTACTATGCCGATACTGCCCAGGTAAATACAAAGGGAGAGTTTTCTTTCAAGGCTATACCTGACGAAAATCAGGGGAAATACGCAGTTGTAGTTCCTGGGCCAAAGTATTTTGAAGTAATCATTGCTGACGGAGAATCAATAAAAATGCATTCAGATACCGCTGGAATTACTCAGAATGTAAAAGTTCTCGAATCTGAAAACAACAAGATCATGTATGATTATATGGCCTTCTTGATCGAAAGACGCGGAGAAAGACAAGTTCTGGTAGAGCAGTTAGAAGCAAATGAAGGAAAGCCAGAAAGAACGGCCGCCTTGAAAACGGAGTACAATAACTTGAATGATAAAGTAGAAGCATATCAACGGAAGGTAGCGGAAGTGAATCCGGGTAAATTTGCCGCAAAAGAAATCTTGATGTCGGTGGAGAATCAACCACCCACCGAAATGCAAGAAGATAAGCTTGCTTCGTACTACTATTTCAAGAACCACTACTTCGACAATATTGACCTAACCGATGATCGAATTGTGAGAACGCCCATATTTCAAGGACGCTTGACCAAGTATATCAACACAACTCTGATTCAAAACCCGGATACCTTGGTGGTTGAAATCGATAAGCTTGTTGGGCAATTGGAACCGGGCTCCGAACTATTCAAGTACGTTGTTCACTACACGACTTACAACTTCGAAACGTCTAAAATCATGGGAATGGACAAGGTTTTTGTCCACATGGTAGACACATACTACTCGGTCGATCAGGCGTATTGGATGAGTGAAGAGAACCTTGAGAAAATCCGAGAAAAGGCCGACACGAAGCGCAATGTATTGATCGGGATGAAGGCTCCTGAACTGAAGCTTTGCGATACGCTTGGCAATTGGATTAGCACCTATACTGATATCAAGACGAAATACGTGGTGCTGTATTTCTACAATCCCGATTGTGGGCACTGTAAAAAGGAAACGCCAAAGCTTGTGGAATTTTACAATGAGAGCGATAAAGACTTGGTTTCAATATACGCTGTGAGCTCAGACAACAGCGAAAAGTGGAATGAATTCATTCAAGAATATGGCTTGGAGTTTTACAACGTATCGATTCCACAAGAAGCTTATTCAGATCGGGATTATGCCACAAATTTGATTCGCACAGGAAAGTCAACTTACCATAGCCTAAAGTTTACAGAGTCTTTCGACGTCTACTCTACCCCCAAGGTGTTCATCCTCGATGAAGATCGAATTATCAAAGCCAAAGATATTGGCGTAGAGCAAGTGAAGGAGATTATTGACAGATTGGAAGGTATAGAAAGTAAAGAATCTACTGATACTCCTGACACTTCAGAAGAAAACTAAAAAGGAGCTCAAGCTCTACTTTTTTACGACTCTTACATCAATGGCCTCCGGGCCATTTTTTCCTTCTATTACGCGATAGGTTACTTTACTATTTTTCTTGATCTCATCGATAAGACCAGCCACAGGGACATATACTTCTTCATTGGTTTCATCGTCAATCAGAAATCCAAAGAGTTTCTCGTCGATATAAAATTTCACTACCCCAGTTCTTACTGGGCCTGATCCTTGATCCATCTCTATTTAGTCTTTACCTCTGAAGGCTTCTATTGTCTCTCTATTCCAAGTCGCCTTACTTATCGATTGGCCATTTTTAAAGTAATAGCTTCCAGCTTTATCTACTACTTTCTTGTATTCGTCTCCCCTATTTCCCTTCACCACTATACGTGTTATGATCACTTTGTTACCTTGGGTTGAGCTCTCTTCAGTTACACCTTGTGGGTAGTTTTCGGCGAGCTCTGTTCTAAAATACTCATCGTAGCTCTTCGGCTCACCTTTTTGCAGACTCCCAAGTGACTCTGCATTCTGTGCTCTTCTTTGATCTGCTATTCGCTTGCTATCTGCCAGCGGATCATTGTATGCGCTTTTTTGACTCTCTATTTCTTCAATATTCTCCTGACGCTTTTCTTCACCACGCTTAAAAGAATCCGACTCATATGCTGCTAGACTTTGGTCGTTTTCCTTCGTTTTTTGCAGAATTTCCTGATGTTTCTGTTCCGCCAATTGTCTTTGATATTCTTCGCGATCGGCATGTTGCTCCAGAACTTCTTCAGTTCGTTTATTTCTCAACGATTCAGCCACTGGGTTTCCACCATACACTTCCAGACCGCTGATGTAGTCTCTTTCGCTGGTTTCAATTTTTCGCGCCGAAGACATAGCCGAACTCTCTTCCAGTTGGCTCAACTGTTCTCTATTCGTATCGCGGGCTCTGGCAATTTTTGCTTCCTCGATTGCACGCAAATCTGCCATCCAAGATTCCCGATCCGAAGCCTGATTTTGAATTTGCTCCTGAGCATATTTTCGACGTACATCCCCCATCTCACTCTGAACAGACTGAGACTCAAGCATAGCTTCTTTGTACTTTTGAGAATTCTGAGCTTGCTGCTCCTTTGATTCTCTTGCTTCTGAATATTGACTCTCTGCTGATGCGTAGTACTCTAAGCTCATTTGCGCCGCCATACGCTGTGTTCGAGACTGCTCTTGATAATTTTCAAGATTCTCTTCATTGCGCCGCTTTTCTTCCTTAATTCGCTCGTATTTTTCTCTTTCTTGAGCCGCTAGTGCTTCTCGCATAAACTGCTCTGCTTGATCTTCGGAATTGGTATTGACACTGCTCTTGGTGCCAACTTTCTTACGCTTAGCTTTGTTTTCCGCTCGCAAAGCTTCTAATCGTTGACGCTCTAACTCTGCGGCTTCTTCTTCCTGAATTAGAAGTTCAATGCGCTCCAGCTGACTTTGTGGGTACTGCTCTTCTGGCTTCAACTCTTGCGCATCTTCATACCCAGCAATTGCCTGGATGTAATTCTTTTCATTCAAGAATCCATCAGCTTCTCGAATTGACTCTCGGTAAGCGGCGTCAAGTGCGTCTTGCTCAGCTTGCAATTCAGCCAACCTTTCGCGCTCGAGAATCAGTTCGATTTCCGCTATTTTGTTCGTTGGGTAAGATTCTGCAGGCATTAATTCTTGAGCATCCTGGTACTTCAACTTAGCCATCTCGTAGCTCTTCTCCTTAAAGTAGCCGTCAGCTTCTTCAATTGTAGCTTCGTATGCTCTCAGGCTAGCTTCCGACTCGGCGATTTCATTCAGAATTCCGTTTACTTCATTTAGCTTTTGTGTAGCAAGTGGATGTTCAGGTACCAATGACAATGCAGATTCATATTCATCTCGTGCCTTCTCGTACTTTTTCTTGCTCATGCGCTTATCACCCGCTTCGATAAGCTCCATGACTTCTGCATTGAGCTTACGAAGTCGCTCTGCTTCTTCAGCTTCGGCCTGTGCCAAAAGGATTTGATCGATTTCGGCAATTTTCTCCTTTGGATAAGTCTCTTCGGGAAAAATGCTCGAAGCAGATTCGAATGAAGATTTGGCGCGTTCATAATTCTGGTCGGCAAACTGTGCATCACCATCCGCAATTGCTTGTGCGTAAGCTTCTTTGTTGGCTTCCGCTTCCAAATGAGCCAACAATAGCGTATTCACTTCATCAATCTTCGCCTGTATCTCGGACTTAGAATTGTCTAATGCGAAGGCTTCTTCGTACTTGTCAAGTGCTGCCTGATATTGACTCTCAGCGAGAAGCGCATCTCCTTCAGCAACTAAGCCGGCGATCATTTCTTCACGGGCCGCTTCATCAGCCGCAGCTTTCGCCAAACGCTCCTTCTCAATTTCTTCTTCGATCAAGGCAATTTGGTCTTGCGGATATACTTCTTCTGGCTTGATGCGGATCGCATCTGAATAGGCAGTCATAGCTTCGTTCCAAAGCTTTTGCTCGAAAAGATCATCGGCTTTCAAGATTTGCTCTGCATAGAGCTCATCCTTAGCCGCTTCGTCCATCATTGCTTGCTTCAGACTTTCGGCTTCATTCAGTTTAGTCGAAGCCTCAGCGTCATCGGGTATTGCTTCGAGTGCCGAAATGTAGGCTGCGACTGCATCATCATATTTCTGGCTTTCCATTGCAACCGCACCGGCTTCCATGTACGCGTCATACTGCGCTTTCACACGCTCAAGTCTTTCAGCTTCGGCAGCTTCATCTGCCAATTGCGCCAAAGTAGCTTCTATCAGTGCAATTTGATCTCGTGGATAAGATTCGTTTTTGACTTCGAGAGCCTGTTCGTAATCGGCGCGGGCTTTTTCGTATTGTCCGTTCGCAAACAACTCATCTCCGCTATCGATTAACGCCTGGTAAGCTTCATTGGCAGCCTTATCGTTGTCTTGCTTCTCTTTCAATCCTATGGCTTCTTCGAGCTTAGCAGTGGCTTCACCATCGCCTTCCTTAACTGCAAGAGCCGCTTCGAATTGAGCAATTGCTTCGGTAAAGTCTTGCGTCTCCAATGCTGTATTTCCTGCTGCCATAGCATCGTCGTAGGCTTTTTGAGCAGCCATCTCGGCTTCTAGCTCTACGAGCAAAGCATCAATCTTCTCAATCTGTTCTTTTGGGTAAGCTTCGTCTGCCTTTAAGGTCAAGGCTTCTTCAAACTTTGCCTTTGATTCGAGGTAGTTTTCGTCTTGAAACAAGTCGTCACCTTCCTTGATCAACAGGTCGTAATTCTCATCCAACGCCATTGAAGCTTTTTGTTCTTCAAGCAATCGATTTGCTTCAGCGAGCTGGGTAGTAGCCTTTTCATCATCCGGAATATGCGTAAGGGCTTCTTCGTAGGCGCTGATCGCTTCGGTGTATTCTGTCGCATTCATGGCCGTTTCTGCTTCAGCCATGGCTTCGTCGTACTTTTGCTGGCGATCAGCCAAACTCGCTAATTCCGCGATCTTTTCGTCGCAAATGGCCATCTGTTCTTGGGGATAAGCTTCATCCGCAAAAACTTGAGATGCCAATTTATAGGACTCTTTCGCCGCTTCGTAATTTTCTTCCTGGAAAGCCGCGTCAGCAGTTGCGATTAAGTTGTCGTACTCGCCCTGCTTGGCAGCCTTTTCGGCTATGGCAGCAATGGCTGCTTCTGCTTCTTCAATTTTGCGCTGCACTTCCCTATTCTCAGGAAAAATATCCTTCGCAGCCTTGTAAGGCACCAATGCATCTTCAAACTTTTCCTCTTCAACCAACCCGTCTCCTTCGGCTATGAGTTCATTAAATTTTTCCTGATTGGCCATGTTGGCCGCTTGCTCTTCAAGTATTCGATTGGCTTCAGCGATCTGCTCCGTAGGGTATGACTCCCCCGGTTTTAAAGCAAGTGCCGCGTTGTATTGCTCGATAGCTTTTTCGTATTCCTCGGTACGCATAAAACCATCTCCAGCGTCGAGAGCCGCATTAAAATCATCATCGAGCTTTCGTGCCTTTTCTGCTTCATCAAATTTGGCCTGAGCATCTTCGAGTTTCTCTTTAACTTCGGCATTATCTGGTTTGATATCCAGTGCGGCGGTGTAGTTGAGCACAGCGTCCTTGTAGTTTTGCTTGCTCATGTCGGTGTTTCCATCAGCCACGAACTTGGCGAACTTCTCTTCGACTTCTTCCGCAGCCTTGTCAGCGGCAGCAGCTTCTTTTTCCAGCTCTTTTTCTCTTTTCTCGGCTTCGCGTATAAACGCGAAAATTTCGGCTTTTACAGCCTGAGTATGCCCAAAATCCCAAACCAAGTCTTGCTCTGTGGCATCGTACTGTGCCTTACCAATAGGCTGCTCAAAGACCGACATGTCCATTTCTTCCATGGCTGGAGTTATCTCGTACATGCTCATATCTGTCGGCATGATGAGCCCCGCTCCAATCACTTCGTCCGGAACATTCCTTGAATCGATAATGATCGATCGTTCGACATATCCTTCTTTGGCAAAGACAAATTCATAACGCGCTCCACAATCCAAGTAGAACTCGTATTTACCATTGGCTCGGGTAGTATAACTATCGAGTTTGGCACCGTCCTTCTTAACCGTAACCGTAACACCTTCTATTTTTGAAGAAGTCATGGCGTCGGCTATAACTCCATGGATGTTGAGATCATCCTGCGCTAATGTGGTGAGCGGTAGGCACAAACAGAAAAAGAGCATCCCAATAAGGGTGCTCCACCTTAGCTTTAAGCTCAGTGATATTACTGATTCTCCTCGATCAAACATCGGCCACAAATATCGAAGAAATTCCCTTTCTTCGAGGGTATCCACATTCAAGATATTAAACGCGAAATGCACAATTTAAGTTACTGGGAGCGCATGTATTTTTGGAAACGTCAAAATTTCACAATTATTGGCTCTGGAATTACCGGTTTAACAAGTGCTTACTTTTTAAAGCAGAAGTTTCCAAAAGCGGACATCACCATCCTTGAGCGCGGAATCCTTCCTTCTGGTGCCAGCACCAAAAACGCTGGTTTTGCCTGTTTTGGAAGTCTTTCTGAAATTCTTGACGATATGGATCAAGTGGGTGACAATCGCACGCTAGAATTGATCAAACAACGGGTTGACGGTCTTCATGACCTAAGAAAACTATTTGGCGATAAAGAAATTGGCTTTGAAAACTCAGGTGGATATGAGCTATTTATGTGTTCGGAACGCGAATTTTATCAAACCTGTATGGAGCGACTTGTCTCTATCAATGATATGCTTGAACATATTGTTGGAGCACGTTGTTTCGAACCTTCTCAAAACATGTCTCAATTCGGTTTCCAAGGAGTTGAACACTTGCTCTTCAACCGATTCGAAGGCATGATAAACACTGGCTTGATGATGAAAAACTTGATTCGGAAAGTGTTGAAATCTGGGGTTGAAATCCGCACCAATATCGCGGTTCAAACTTGGCAAGAAGACGAATCAAAGGTGATTGTACAGACAGATCAAGGAGATTTGGCCACAGATCAGCTGATCATTGCCACCAACGGATTAACCAAGAGAATTATTCCAAATCTAGATGTGAGTCCAGCCAGAGCACAAGTTCTGGTGACTACACCAATTGATGGATTAAAGGTGAAGGGGACATTTCACCACCACAAAGGCTTTGATTACTTCCGAAATATAAATGGGCGGATTCTCTTAGGGGGTGGACGTCATATCGCTTTCGGCGAGGAAGAAACGACGGAGATGGTCACCACTCAAAAAATTCAATCCTACCTGGAAGAACTGCTCAGAAATGTAATCCTTCCAAACCAGAAATTCGAAATAGAACAAAGATGGAGTGGAATTATGGGAGTTGGCAAGTCTAAGGATGTGATTCTTAAAAGTATTTCTGCGAGAGTTACTACCGCTGTGCGATTGGGGGGAATGGGTGTTGCCCTGGGGACTCGAATCGGTCAAGAAGTGGCTGATCGCTTCTAGCGGAGAAGGTTTATGCGCCCTACCCCTTCTTCTATTGCCCCGGTCCACGAAACGGCCTTGTACCGATAGTTGTACACGTTGTCTTGGCCAGCGTGCGATGAGCCTTTTCGATCTTCGCCATTCCATCCCTGCTCAATATCATTCGACTCAAAAACTAGGTCGCCCCATTGATTGAAAATGGCGATTTCAAATTCGGAAATGAACATTCCTTCTGCTTTGAAAACGTCATTCAATCCATCGCCATCCGGAGTAAATGCATTAGGTAAATACAAATGCATACTTGGCTCAAATTTAAGTCTATATTCCGATTCACACCCCACATCATCAACTACGTATAGCCATGTATATCCATTATTTATGGATTTCACATCAACTACAGGTTGAAACTGATCACTTTCGCTCAGGTCTGGAAAACGCCATAGGTAATTGCAGTCTAAAGTGGATAAATTTCTAATCCATCTTTCATTCGGGTCTTCGTAGAGAAATTCAAAAAGTGCCGTCACTTCTCTGACTTCCAAATTGATCTCATGACTAATAGCTCTATTGCATTCATCTCGAACTTCTAGGGTATAAGTTCGATCATCGTCAGGAAAATCGGTTAAAAGCCCTTGATCTGTCAGCCTTCCGTTCCAGTAATAGCTAAGCTGTCCATAGCCACCTTGAATCTCTGGCTCGATTATAAAAGGTTCTCCACGACAAATAACAGTATCGGTAGTTAGGGATGTGTTCAAGGGTGGGTCTCCCATGTAAACAATCATATCATCACTACCTTCCTGATCACACTGGTCTTCAACCTTAACGCTTATCATGGACGTTTCACCTGGAACGAATCCGAACGTCGAATTTGAACTCACGGCGTTTTGGTTTTTTCGCCATTCGTAGGTCATAGCGCCAAATCCACCAGAAATGCTGGGAACCAAGGTCATTATCTCCGCACAGGAACCAACGGTATCAGGCCCGAGACTTACAACAAGCGGCTCTATATTACTCGTAACTTGGATACTCTTCGAAACTGCGGGCACGCATTTATCGGCCACTTCCAGCTGTATCACGTTTTCTTCAGTCATTGAAATAGCGATAGCGGGTTCAGTAGACACAATCTCGTCATCCAGAAGCCAGGTAAACGTGTATGTACCTTCCCCACCATTCACCACGGGCTCTAATTCTATTAGATCTACACAGTTAAAGAAAACTTCATCGACTACCGCTACATTCAACGGATCAAAATCTTCTCGGTAGACTTCAATTTCTACTGTCTCTATGTGAACGCCGCATGCATCTCGCACTTCTGCCGCCAATGTTTCGGAGTCGCCTTCCAATTCAAATTCGAAAGATGTACCCGTTTGGGGACCTTCCCAGTTTACTTGATACGGCGGATGCCCTCCTTCTATTGAAAGTGAGATCTGGGCGGACTCTTCACAATCTAAACCAAATGAATTTTGATACTCAATAAGTAAATTCTCGGCATCGATTAGATCAAACGTCAAATCAATAATGGTGGTATCTTGGGCGCAAACATCAAGCTGAAGCAGCTCAATATCTACTGTTCGAAGAGACTCAAATTCGGTATTGTGTAAGACAGGAATATCGAGCAAAACACTACCCTGCATGGGGTTAAACACCACTGAGTCGGGAAGATCTGGAATAATTGATTCAAGATTATCCGCACCTCCAGCTCGGAGGTAAACAGTTTTGTAGTGTGAGCTATCTGGCCTATTTAATTCTATTGCCAGGGAGCTACATCCTTCCATCGCATATCCATCGGCTTGAGGATTCACTAGCTCGAGACTGGCTTCCAACGGTGCTTCACTTTCAAAACTTTCCGCTTCGATAAAGAC
Source organism: Bacteroidia bacterium (assembly GCA_030427905.1). GTDB lineage: Bacteria > Bacteroidota > Bacteroidia > Flavobacteriales_D > Cryomorphaceae > CBDDKU01. The sequence continues at coordinate 520,440 of JAUICL010000002.1, read as the reverse complement.
AGCAGAATCGTTTTTGCCATCTACGGCATCAGCTATAGCAATTTTGATATGATAGGTGCCCCCACAAACTACAGGGATTTCGACTAGAAAAGGAACAGTAAATCCATCGAACTGCGTGGCAGTTAAGGCTGTATTGTCTTCATTATTGACAAAATAAACGCTGTTCTCTTGCCAGTTTGGGCTGATGGCATTACAAACATTGTTTGAGCCGTATTCACCAGCAAATCCTTGGTTTACGGTGTTGATGGCTACTGGCACGTTAGTTCCTGGAACCAGGGCCACATTCTTTGCGTTATTCTCATAGCTACCATCTCCAACAATTCCCGGGCCTGAGATAAAGAATCCAAAAGCATCGTTGTAAGGTGTGCAGGTGTGTTCATTGTACTCTTCACTTGCAAACACATAGCGGAAGCGAAGTGTATCGCCCTTGGCAGTAAAGTCAAATTCAAGAACCGCCGCATCATTGAGCTCAGCTGGGCTCATGATTTGCTCTAGATCTGGCTCTTCATTGAGCTCTAGTTCATCCGGAATATTGACAAATGCAGTTGGTATATCATTGGGGCTCTCGGCTACACTGACCCCACCCGTAGCCAAGATAATACCATGGCTTAGCCCAATGTTCGAGTTGGTTGCATTGAAATAACCGAGCTGCATAGACACGTCATTGCCTTGCACTCCGTTCATGGAGATAGATTCAGCCGTAATGCCTTCACCGAGCAATACGTGATCAACAAGCTCTTCGGGGCCCTGGGTGTTTTGGATTACCATTTGAGCATTTGTAGCCAAAACGGTCAAACATGCACATATAGTAAGAAGATAGTTCAAGGTTGTGGAGTTTGCCTTTCATACTCCCTTTTACCTCAAATAGTTTCACTTTGCTGGAATGATGTGGAGTATATTCGTCGACTTCTTGATCTCCGTTTCGTCCATCTTCATTTCCCTAAACTTACCATGCACATACTTTTCAGCCTGATCTTTGTAATGCGGACTCATCACGTTACCACTATTACCCGTCGGCAAAATGGTAACCGAATGTGAGACATCGGCAAAGTCGATAACTGTGCGCATAGAAGGCCCATAGGTAATTGGGTATTCTCCATCGCCATTGTAAATAAATCCGGCGTTGTTGATGGTTTCATTTCCACCTGGAGCTGGAAATGGACCTACGTCAAACCACTGCGACAAAAGATCTACTTTACCAAGCGGGTGACCATGTTTAAGGGTGTGTACTCTACCCCATGTCCATGACTCAATATCCGTTCCCAGTTCGGCTTGAAGCTCGCTCATTCCTTTTTGAAACGCTTTGCGAAAAATGAGCGATCGAGTTTCCAACTGATCAGTTGTCAGCACATTGTTCCACCAAAACGAAGAATCGTTTTTGAATAAGATGGGGTAAGCCTTTTTCATGGCATGCGATTTCAAAAACTCATCAAATGCATCAAATCCCATTTCGTCTTCCATCGCTTCGCGCAAGCAGTAGTGAAGCACCTTGTAATAAATTGTAGGAGCTATTTGGTCAACATCATGAGAACCACTCCACTCCAGCAAAATATCGATCCCCTTCTGCTCAAAATCGCTTGGAACCATGTTTCCTTCCAGCATAGCCATCACGATTGTTCTGGCCACATCTCTTTCTACATCCGAAGTATTGTCGTTGAGTAAGGAAGCCATGCTATCAGGCGTAGCTGGGTTCATAGCTTCGAGCAAATTAGAAATTCGATCGAAACGATTATCTGGCGCATAGTAACCGGGATAAATCACCCCTTCGAGTGAATCGTGTTTTTGGTTGGCTGAGACAATGTACCCACGTTCAGGGTTGAGCTCATGTGGATTTCTGGCAAATGGATAGTAGCCCAGATTTTCGTCCTTGGCCTCCGAACCATCTCGATATGTTTTTCCATTGATATGCTTGGGTCGTTTTACCAATTTACTCGCAGACCATCCAGCTATATTACCTGCCGCATCACCGTACGTAATATTCAGTCCAGGAGAAGCAATTCGCATGACTCCCTTTTGAAAGTCAGTCAGGTTTGATGCGTGGCTCATCTGGTAAAAAGCAGTTAAGAGCTCATTTGGATGTTTGAGGTAATTCCATTCCATACTCACCGGCTTATCTGAAGGTACCGGCAAAAACTGATTAATAAGCGGACCGTGTACCGTCTCATACACGATGAATGTGGTATCTCGTCCATCAAAACTAATAGTCTCTGGTCGCTGTCGCACAGGAGCAGTTAGGCTATCTTTGTACACAGTAGATGAACTGTCAGAGCTAGCCCATGTTTCATAATAGAAATCGCTATCATCATCTTCAAACATGGTCAACCCCCATGCGTGGTTTCGACTATGTCCGGTAAGCGGAACAGGGATTCCAGCTAAGTGATTACCATAGAAGCTAAAACCCGGATACTCCATGTGCGCTTCGTACCAAACTGAAGGACTAGCATACTTGATGTGCGGATCGTTTGCTAGCAACACCTTTCCCGAAAGGCTACGCTCTGGCCCTACCACCCAGCTATTGCTTCCTTGAAAAACTGGCACAGGCAGCTTTTCGTCCAAGAGCTCAGAAATGCTGAAGGCCATTTGATCAGCCGAAGACGTATCGACGCGTTGGGTCGTATCTCGATACATTTCTACACCAATTTGTCGGAGGTATTCATGTCCCCACTTGTTGTTAATCTTCTCCATCACAGGGTCTGTGCGGAGAGCATAGGCAAAACTGTATGCCATATACCCTGAAATGAGATACATATCTTCGATGGTATAGGTTTCTTCTTTTAATCTTAGAATCTTAAACTCAATGGGCAGTTTTCCATTTTCGATGTACTCATTGACGCCTTCCAGGTAGGCATTGGCAGCGTCCTTCACTTGCATCGATGCACTTGCAAAGGCCTCGGCATCAGATTTAGCTTTTCGATTTACTCCAAGAGTTCTAAAAAACATATCGGCCTCGAGAAGCTCCGCGCCGAAAATCTCGGAAAGGCGACCTGCACCTACCCGTCGCATCAATTCCATCTGAAATAGCCTGTCTTGGGCGTGAACGTAGCCAAGAGCTCTATACGCATCTCTCGAATTTTGAGCGTAGATATGGGGAACGCCGAAACTATCAAAGTAGACATCAACTGATTGTTCGACACTCTTTAGCTTCAGATTACCACGCAGTTGTGGCTGATGACTTTCAATATAAATCCAAGTTCCAAAAATGAACAGGACAAGCAGGATTAAACCGTACTTCAGGAAATTTTTCATAGGCGCACATTCATGTACTCCACAATATTAAGAAGACTCTTTTATCTTCCGTTGTTTGATATTTTCAGTTTTCCACAGAATAGAGCATCTGTTGGGTTCGAAGATTTAAATTTGTCGCATGTTGAATCTTCCCGATGCATTCAAAGAGCTCTTGTCACTTGATCAGTCTGAGCAGAGTGATTTCATTGATGCTCTGAACGATAGCCCACCAATCTCTCTGAGAGTTAACCCATTAAAAGCTCATATTCTGAATGCTGACGGACGCGTGGCCTGGTGTGAGCATGGCTATTATTTGAACGAAAGACCCCGCTATACTTCTGATCCAGCATTTCACGCCGGTGCCTACTACCCACAAGAAGCATCTTCCATGTTTCTGGAGAATGTGGTCAAAGCCCTTGAGTTGGATCAAACTGCGATTACGGCACTTGACCTTTGCGCTGCTCCTGGTGGAAAGTCTACTTTGCTGAGACAAGTACTCGGCAAAAATAGTCTCTTAGTAGCCAATGAAGTGATCCAATCCAGAGTTAAACTTTTAGAAGAGAACTTAACCAAATGGGGGCAGCCCGGTATCATGGTGACGAATGCTGACCCTAAGCAATTCGCCAGCCTTGGACCAGCTTTCGATTTGGTGGTGGTAGATGCTCCTTGCTCTGGCGAAGGCATGTTTCGCAAACAACCCGACTCGATCGATCAATGGTCTTTGGACTCTGTAAAACTCTGCGCATCAAGACAGAAGCGAATACTGAGTGATGTGTGGCCTTCTCTGAAACCAGGCGGAATATTGATATACAGCACGTGCACCTACAACCAATTTGAAAACGAAGAAAACCTTGAGTGGCTCACCAATGAGCAATCGGCAATCCCTGTAGACCTTTCAAATGTACCTGAACTAGGTGCAAAACGCGTGCAGAGAATGGGAGTTAATGCCTTTCGTTTTATGCCGCACATTGCAAAGGGTGAAGGTTTCTTTATTGCGGCTGTTCGAAAAGATGGATCAATAAAGCCTTCAAAAAATAAGAAAGCAAAGTCGCGTTTGGACATGCGTCAATTCAAAAACATTTCAGACGGATATGGTGTGGTAGCTGATTGGCAGGGAAATGGTTTTCAAGTCAACATTGATCAGTTGGCGACTATCGAGCACATCAGCTCAACAGTTAAAACCACCATGTTGGGGTTTCCATTAGGGAGAATGATCAAAGACCGCGACATAAAATGGGGTCATGGGGCTGCCATGCTCACCAATCTATCTTTAAATTTCCCGAGAATTGAATTAGACCTACTTGGTGCTTTGAAGTTTTTGGAAAAACAAGACATTCAAGATATCAAGGCGCCCAAAGGAGGAGTACAGGTGTTTTTTGAAGGTTTTTCGCTCGGTATAGGGCGTGTTCAGCAGAACAGATTGATTAGCAACTACCCCACCAACTGGCGAATAAGAAAACCTGCACCAGAACAGTACAGGAGATTAGTAGAATCGGTGAACAGGTAATTTGTTGACGATTCAAATTGATTAATTTCACGGCTCAAAACCTAAAGTAAAAGGAATGAAACTCGAGAATTATGTCATGGGTAGCTGGATAACCGGCGACGGAGAAGGCAAAGCCCTATACAATGCAATAAATGGTGATGTGGTTGCACACGCTTCTAGTACAGGTCTTAATTTCGAAGAGATCCTTCAATACGGAAGATCAGTTGGGAACCCTGCTTTGAGAAAAATGACCTTCCACGAAAGAGGAAGAATGCTCAAGGCACTAGCTTTGTATCTACTTGAAAGAAAAAACAAGTTCTACGAGTTGAGTTACGCCACAGGTGCTACCAAAGTTGATAGCTGGATAGATATTGAAGGTGGAATTGGAAACTTGTTTGCTTACTCCAGTTTGAGAAGACAATTCCCAAACGAACCTTTTTACGTTGATGGTGAGATCGCACCACTGTCGAAGGGCGGGTCATTTATCGGGCACCACATCATGGTTCCCAAAGAAGGAGTAGCCGTTCACATCAACGCGTTTAACTTCCCGATATGGGGAATGCTAGAGAAAATAGCCGTGAACCTATTAGCAGGAGTTCCAGCTGTTGTAAAACCAGCAACCCTTACTTCGTATCTCACTGAAGCTATGGTGAAAGAAATTCACGCAAGTGGAATTCTTCCAGATGGCGCACTCCAGCTTATTTGCGGCTCTGCACATGGCATTCTAGACCATGTTACATCTCAAGATATTGTGACATTTACAGGGTCGGCTAGCACAGGAAGAATGCTCAAGTCTAACCCGAAAATTCTCGAAGAGTCAGTTCCGTTTAATATGGAAGCAGACTCCCTAAACTCTAGTATACTAGGACCAGATGTCCAAGTAGACTCGCCAGAATTTGACCTGTTCATCAAAGAAGTACAGAAAGAAATGACCGTAAAATGTGGTCAGAAATGTACGGCCATTCGTCGCGTTTTGGTTCCTGAAGATCGGATTGAAGAAGTGCAGATAGCCCTTGCCAAACGATTGGAAAAGACTACAATCGGAGATCCTAGAATAGAAGGAGTTCGGATGGGTGCCTTGGCTGGTAAAGAGCAACTAGATGAAGTAAGATCTAAAGTTGGTGAGCTCTTAGAAGCATCTGAGCTGGTTTACGGAGATTTGGAATCGGTGAATCGAGAAGGTGGTACCGAAGAAGGAGCCTTCATCTCTCCTATCCTATTGCGCAATGATAATCCATTCACAAATAGAGCAACGCACGAAGTAGAAGCATTCGGGCCAGTCAGTACGTTGGTCCCTTACAAGACTTTGGACGAAGCCATCGAAATTTCAAAAATGGGGAAAGGTTCCCTGGTATGCTCTATGGCTACCTACGATGATCAAATGGCTCGAGAATTCACACTCGGGGCTGCATCCCACCACGGACGAATTTTGATTCTCAACAGAGATTGTGCAAAAGAAAGTACTGGACACGGATCGCCTATGCCACTGCTTGTACACGGTGGTCCTGGTAGAGCTGGTGGCGGAGAAGAAATGGGTGGAAAACGCGGCGTATTTCACTACATGCAGCGCACATCTGTCCAAGGTTCACCGACTACCCTTTCAAAAATCACGAGTGTTTACCAGGCTGGTGGAAAGCAAAACGAGACCGAAATCCACTCATTTCGAAAGCACTTCGAAGAGCTCGAAATTGGAGATACGGTAGTAACCCACAAACACACGGTGACCGAAACGGATATTACAAACTTTGCCAATGTGAGTGGAGATAATTTCTACGCACACATGGATGCTACTTCTCTCGAAGGTACAATCTTTGAAGAGCGCGTCGCTCATGGTTACTTCGTTTTGTCCAAAGCTGCAGGACTCTTCGTCGATCCGAAAAAAGGCCCTGTACTTTTGAACTACGGCCTTGAAGATTGTCGCTTTACGAAGCCAGTTTACCCCGGAATGACTATTGGGGTAAGACTAACCGTAAAAGAGAAAATAGAACAAGAAAAGAGATCAGATGACGACATCGCGAAAGGAATCGTAAAATTCTTGGTAGATGTTTATGATGAAACAGGCGAAACTGTTGCCATTGCGACCATTCTGACGATGGTTAAAAAGAAAGATCAATCTAACTAAATCGAGTTTAAAATGCCACGTCTTGTGGCGAAAAGGATATTGACATGAGCGAATCTATCATGGATCAGGGAAGCGTTTCTCTGGAAATAAAAAACGGAATTGGAACCATCGAATTTTTCCATCCAGCGAGCAATTCTCTCCCAGGCAAGGTGTTGGCAAAGCTAGCAGCTACCATTACCGAAGCGGGAAATAATGATGACATCAAAGTCATCATTTTGAAATCGGCGGGTGAAAGAGCGTTTTGTGCCGGAGCAAGTTTTGATGAGTTATCTTCAATCGAAGATCGAGAAACTGGTCACAAATTTTTTATGGGCTTCGCCAATGTGATTAACGCGATGAGAAAGGCCCCGAAATTCATCATTGGTCGGATTCACGGAAAGGCCGTGGGTGGCGGTGTAGGAGTAGCATCAGCAGTTGACTATTGCTTTGCAACGAAGTACGCGTCCATCAAGCTGAGTGAACTAGCGGTTGGAATTGGTCCTTTCGTAGTGGGGCCGGCAGTAGAACGCAAATTGGGTACTACTGGCATGTCGCAATTGGCTATTGATGCCGCATCTTTCAGATCAGCAGAGTGGGCTGCGCAAAACGGGTTGTACGCATCAGTGCATGAATCGATCGCTGATATGGATGAAGCTATTAATGTCTTGGCGACCCGCCTTACTCAGTCCAACCCCGAAGCGATGGCTATGCTCAAGAAAGTATTTTGGGAAGGTTGCGAAGATTGGGATGCTTTACTTGCTGAGCGAGCGAGCATGAGCGGTGAACTGGTCTTGAGCGATTTCACAAAGAACGCCATCAACTCATTCAAAGTGGTGAAGAAATAGCCAATAACCTTTTGGAGCGATCAGACGTAGTATGGGGAGACAATACCCCTTACTGTGTCACATTTAATATCGAAATTATCTAGAAAGGTATTCGCGATCTTTGTCCTAGCATTGATCGCTCTTACTGCTTACTTTTCTACTGTTTCGTATATCGAAACGGTAAGAAATGCAGAAGAAAATGCGCTTCAGCACCTTGACGGTATCATCCAAACTTTTAGTCTTCAAGTAGATCAGGCTTTGACTGGCTCTACAGGTATCCAAAGTATAGAAGACGCTAAGGACGAATTCACTCAAAAGATCATATTAGCAAATCGTCACAACGATTTGCAATACGGTTTAAGAATGGTCTTGATTGATGATCACAGTGGTGAAGTAGAATTCTTAGGAGGTGATAAAACGGCAGAAAAAGCCCATCGGGATGCGCTAAATTATTTGATTGAGAAAGCGCCTACTACCAAAACCAGATTTGGAACGAGTGAAGGTGAGCGAGAAGAAGTGTTTTATGCTATTCCGGTTTCCTTATTATCAGGCTCAAGTACAAGATGCTATATATTCGCTTTGGAGAGCATTGAAAACCAGCTCCATGAAGCGCGCCTTGCCTTTTTGCAACGCATTGGTTTGGGTATTCTTTTTCTTGTCGCAATTATAATCATAGGAGTCGGTTCACTCAAGAAAATGCTCCGTCACGAGATCCTATCCAAGCAACGACTTCGCGATGTAGCTCAACTGGCCGAAGACCGAAGCACCGAATTAGAAACCCTTTCGCACGTATTGAGCAAATGCGATAACCTGATTGTCCTGACCGATAGCGCAGGAAAAATTGAATGGGTTAATGAAAGCTACTCGCAGAAAAACAATTTTACCGAAACGGAGATTGAAAGCTTTGTAGGCCGCGAGCTTCAGGAGGTAAGTCACTATCCCAGAATTCAGGAAGTCATAGATCGCGTGGTAGAATCGGGTGAAAAATGGGAGTACGAGTCGAAGAGCTATGATGCAAATAAGGAAGAATTTTGGGCTAGCACTACGGTCACCCCTATTTTCGATAAAGACGATAACGTTGATCGCCTAATCTTTGTGGACGCCGACATCACAAGGCTCAAGCAAGCAGAGAGCAAGGTGGCTAAATTGGCAAGTTTTGCAACGGAGACGACGAGACCGCTTATTCGCATTCGCAAAGATGGGTTGATCCTTTTTGCAAATCAACCTGGCCAAAAGCTGCTTGAACACTGGAATATTCACGTAAATGAGAAAATTGAAAAGCGATCTATACGTGCTTCAATAGAGCGATCGCTCGAAACAGCATCTGAACAGCGCATCAATATCGAACTCGACAATAGGATACTGAGCATGCGCTTCACTCCTTCAGAACAGGGCGATTATGTGAACGTAGCAGGAGAAGATATTACAGAACAACAGATCGAAAAGGAAACGGCTAAATTGAGATTCGAAGAGCTGGAACAACATCAGCTCAGTATGACGGATAGTATAAACTATGCCAAACGCATTCAGGAAGCAATACTCCCCAACGAGGATCAAATGCGGAAGGTGTTTAAGGATTCGTTCTTCTGGAATCAACCGAAGGATATTGTGAGCGGTGACTTTTTTTGGGTGCAAGAAATAGTGCCGAACAAGGAGTTCTTAGTGGCTTTGGCAGACTGCACTGGCCATGGGGTGCCTGGTGCCATGATGAGTATTGTAGGTCATGGAATTTTAAATGAAATAGTCGAAAATGAAGGCTTGAAAGATCCAGCCGAAATCCTGAGACGGCTCAATAAGGAAGTAATCAAATCGTTGAGACAAAAAACCAAGGGTACAACAAGTGATGGAATGGACATCAGTCTGGCTCACATCAATATGGAGACGATGGAAATAACCTACTCTGGGGCTTTCCAGACTATATACTGGATGAATGGTAAGCTCAATGCGTTCAAAGGCGACCGGCAACCAATTGGTGGTGTGCAGCACGACAAAAACAGAACCTTCACCAACCACGTTTTTAAAGTTTCAAAGGGAGATGCACTTTACTTTACAAGCGATGGTTTCGCGGATCAATTTGGTGGTCCGAGCAACAAAAAATTCAGATCCAGTAACTTGGAAGACATAATTCGACAGAATCATAAATACAGCATGCAGGCGCAGTCATTTATTTACCAGTCTATTTTTAAAAAGTGGAAAGGTCAGAATGAACAAGTTGATGACGTATCCGTTATCGGGATTCGTTTTTAATAAGGTTATGTTTACCGGAGAAATGGCAAAAATCCCTGCAATCCTGTAGTTTTTAATGTACTTTTGAATACAACCGATTTATTGACTAAACCCGAAGCCAGAAATCGCTATCACATGAAGGCAGATATCCTAATCAAACTCGAAGAGCTCTTAGGAGCCGAGAACATCCTCACCGTTCAAAAAGAATTTAATCAACTGAGCAATCAGTTTAAAAGTCTGACTCAAAAGCCTGAGAGTGCAGCTAGTACCGACGAAAAGGTACCCGAAGCCGAAGAGCCAAAAACGGATATCCCTACTGATGCTTCTCCTGATGAGCTGCCAACAGACGAAGTTGTGGCCGAGTCAACAGATGAAGTTACACCCGAAGAGAAGGTAGATGAAAAAACGGAAGAAGCAGAGAAGCCTGTTGAAGTAGCTGTAGACGAGTACAGCGAGAAATTCGCTCAAATTTCAAGCACGTTCAAGGAAAAGATCAAAGCCGCTATTGAAGAGGGGAAAAAGCTGGAAGCTGAAACAATCAAGCAAGCTAAAGAACTCTTGGCCGAGCTTAGAGAAGTAGTTGAAAATGAAGAGAATATTGGCAAAGCCTTTTCTGGATTTAATGCGATCAAAGATAAGTGGCAAGAACTCCCGAAGGTGAGCAACGATATGTACCGGGATTTGAATGCCGAGTACAATAAAGTGGTCGAAAAGTTCTTCTATAATATCAACATTTATAAGGAGTTAAAAGATCTCGATCTCAAGCACAACCTCGAAGAGAAAAAGGCCGTTCTGGAAGATCAGAAGAAACTCCTGGAACTGAATGACATTCGGATGCTCGAAGTTGAAGTTCGAATGAACCAAGATCGGTGGAACGAGATTGGCCCCACATACAAAGAAGAATGGGATAAGATCAAAGACGAATTTTGGACTGTCACTCGTGAGATATATAAGCGAGTTCAAGAGTTTTACAACCTGCGCCGAGGCGAGCAAGAGAAGAATTTGGAGTTGAAGAAAGAATTGCTCAACAAAGTGAAATACATCGAGTCTTTAGAGTTGAAAGCGCACAAAAAATGGCAGGAAAAAACCAAGGAAATCATTGATATTCAAAAAGAATGGAAGATGATAGGTCTTGTTCCAAAAGAAGAAGCAAGTGCCATTTGGAAAGAGTTTCGCGAAACTTGTGACCGGTTTTTCGAAAACAAACGTGCGCATTACGAAGAAGTGCACAAAATACAAGACGCCAACAAAGAAGCGAAGCAATTACTCGTTGACAAAGCTGAGTCAGTTAAAGATAGTGAAGACTGGAACGCGACTGCGAATATCTTGGTGGGACTCCAAAAAGAGTGGAAGAAAATTGGTCCAGCTCACCAAAGAGATGAAAACAAACTTTGGAGAAAGTTTAGAGGAGCTTGCGATCACTTTTTTCAAGCACGAAAGAGTCATCAGCAATCTGAATCGGCTAGTGAAGTTGAAAACCTTGAATTGAAGAAGAACTTAATTCAGGAACTAGAGTCCTTCACCCCTGGCGACGATAGAAAGTCTAACCTCGATACGCTTAAAGACTTTAGTGAAAAGTGGCGCAATATTGGCCACGTGCCATTCAAAGACAAAGACGCCATAAACAAAGCCTACAAAAAGGCGCTTGACGACAAGTACAGCGCTTTGAAAATTGATAAAAAGCAAAAGGATCAAATCCGATTTGAGCAGAAGCTCGAAGACATTAAAGGCTCTGACCGCAGCGATATGCTAATTAGAAAAGAGCATGACTATTTGCGCAATCAGATTTCAAAGTTGGAAGCTGAGATCATTCAACTCGAAACCAACATGGGCTTCTTTGCTTCATCAGCAGGAGCTGATAAGTTTAAAGAAGAAATCGAACGCAAAATTGAGAAAGCCAGAGCTGAAATCTCCGAATTGAGAGATAAAATGTCGGTTTTAAGAAAAATGTAAGCGATATCCTTGAATTCAACCATCCAATCAATTCTTCTAAGTGTCTTAGCACTAGCCTTGTTCTCATCATGTTCGGTATCAAGCGACAGTGAGAAGGTAAAACCTCTGGTTTATGAGGGCATGAAAACTGGAGAACTGATCGAAGCTATTGGACTACCTTCAAGAAAGGATACCATCTCAACGGTATATCAAGTTGAAACAGAGAGCGACATTCATGTCGTGCACTGGATTTACTCAAAAAGAACAGTTGTAGTAATAGGAGACCGGGTAAAAATCCCCAATTTAGAAAGACCTTAATTCAAATGGAGTAAGTTCATACTCTCCATGTAGTTCTCACTTTCAAAGATATTGTTCACCGAACGGATGTACTGAACCTTCCGATCGAATCGGTAGCACACTTCCACATAGAAACCAAAAAGGTCATATATCATAATGCGAGCACCATCACGAGTACATCGCTGATCGATATACTTGCCGTACTTTGTCAGCAGGGAAGCCTTGCTGTCAAAATTTAAGCCTTGGTACTCACTGATTGTCATAGCAAAGTGTTTCTACAAACATATATTTTATTTCGACATAAGTCAATAATTTGACGACGAATTTAACGTTCGGTATAAAATAGCGTCAATCCAAGGAAATATGGGCGATCTTCTACTTTCAAGATGATGTCTTAGTTAATCTTATTAATAATTAATTAACCTTGAGCTAAGATTGCAGCCTGATAATTATGTGTACAATTGCAGTAACAACAAAGAATGGTCATCAGGTGCTAGAAACACAGACTTTTTCATCATTTGCGGGGCATATTCACAGCCCCAATTCCCTTATATCACGTACATCATAAAGCCCTGAAATGGATCCTTATTTGTTCATGGTCATCGCTTTGCTAATTCTCGCCATTGGTGACTTAGTGGTAGGTGTAAGTAATGATGCAGTAAACTTTTTGAATTCCGCCATTGGCTCGAAGGTAGCATCGCGCAAAACCATTCTCATCACAGCCGCTATTGGCGTTTTTATTGGCGCATCCTTTTCAAGCGGGATGATGGAAGTTGCCAGGAAGGGTATTTTCGTCCCAGAGTTTTTCACTTTTAGTGATGTGATGGTCATTTTCGTAGCGGTCATGGTTACGGATATACTCCTACTCGACTTGTTCAATAGTTTCGGCCTTCCCACGAGTACCACCGTCTCTATTGTATTTGAGTTATTGGGGGCATCGGTTGTTGTTGGACTACTCATGCTTTCTCGCGGCACAATCGAAGGCGTAACGGGTCTTATAGACTTGATAAACCATCAGAAGGCGCTCCAGATTATAGCCGGAATCTTCCTATCTATTCTTGTCGCATTCACAGTTGGAGCCGTTGTGCAATGGGTTTCTCGATTGATTTTTACTTTCAGACTCGAAAATACCAAAGACAAGGTAGGGCCAATCTTTGCTGGGCTCGCCATTACTACCATTATTTACTTTCTACTAATCAAGGGGGTGAAAGGCGCGAGTTTCGCTACTGATGGTTTTAAAACGGCTATTACTGAAAACAGTTTTTCGATTATTCTTATTTCACTTTTTGCTGCAACGCTAATTGCTTTTGTACTTCAAAGAGTGTTTAAAATAGATCCGCTCAAGGTAGTTGTGCTTTTAGGTACCCTGGCCCTAGCTATGGCTTTTGCAGGAAACGACTTGGTAAACTTTATCGGCGTGCCGATTACTGGTTTGATGAGTTACCAGCAGTGGCTCGCATCAGGTGTGGGGGCAGATGAATTTATGATGACCTTTCTTTCGGCTCCGGTCAAGACACCAGGAATTCTATTGTACTCAGCCGGTATCATTATGATGCTTACACTTTGGTTTTCGGCTAAAGCGAGAAAGGTGACGGATACACAAGTGAATTTGTCGGCTCAGGGTGCAGTTGAAGAACGATTCAAGTCGAATGTACTATCACATGGAATAGTTAATGCTGCGAGTTCGTTTGCAAACTTTTTCACGCAAAGAATGGGCAGGAAATTCAATGTCATATTGAATTCTCGCTACCGAATGGCCGTGATAACCGATGATAAAAAGCCTGCATTCGATTTAGTACGTGCGAGTGTAAACTTGATGGTAGCCGCAATTCTTATCGCGTTTGCAACTTCATTGAAGCTCCCACTCTCTACTACCTACGTGTCTTTTATGGTAGCCATGGGAGCATCGCTTGCCGATAGAGCTTGGGGAGCAGGTAGTGCACCATACCGGGTAGCAGGAGTACTCAATGTAATTGGGGGATGGTTTATGACAGCCATCGGCGCCTTTACAGCAGCTGGTATTATGGCCTTGATAATTTACTACGGCGGTCCTTGGATTTCGCTAGTGCTCTTTGCGGCTGCAATCTTCATCCTATTGAAAAGCAACCTTCCGAAGGTTCTTAAGAAAAAGTAAGCTATAGCTAGTTGGGCTTGTAGTATTTTAAAGCTTCTGGCATAAACAATTCCAAATCGGCTGAGCGGGTTTCATCACTAGGGTGTGTACTGAGCAATTCTGGCGGTTTCTCGCCACCTAGTTCTGACATGCGCTTCCAAAATTTAGGAGCTTCACGTGGATCGTATCCGGCCATCGCCATAAAAACGAGTCCGAGTTTATCTGCTTCTGTTTCGTGAGAACGTGAAAAAGCCAAACTTCCAACTCCTGCTCCTATTCCGTAAGACTGCATCAATAAATCGTTGAAACCAGTAGGATTTGTTTCCAAATAAGCGTCTAGAGTCATTCCAGCGGCCTGAATCCCCATCGCCTGACTCATGCGTTCATTTCCGTGGCGGGCTACCGCATGAGCTACTTCATGACCCATAACTACGGCTACTCCAGTCTCATCCTGACATAGTGGAAGAATTCCTGTATAGAACACCACTCTCCCACCAGGCATGCACCAAGCATTGATCGTGGGATCGTCTACTGTATTGAATGTCCAGTCAAAATTGTCAACCATCTCAGCGTGACCATTCTCCTTTAAATATCGCTCTACAGCTTCTGAAATCTTCACGCCGACTCTACTGACTAGCTGTGCGTCTTTGTGACCTGGATCAAGCGGTTGGTTTTCGCTCAAAAACTCATCATAAGAAGTAGCACTCATTGCTACCATCTTTGATTCTGAATATAGATTTAGCTGTCGTCTACCCGTAATCGGAACTTTGGAACAAGCTGTAAACAGGAGTAAGAAACTCCCTGCAATGATCAAAGATTTATTAAACATGAATGCTATTGAATTTCTGCTGTTAGACCCTTCTCAAGAAGTGTAGAACACATGGGTTTGAGCTCGGTATACGATCCCTTTTTTACTTCGCACTTACCATTGTAGTGAACGATGTAACTGCATTGTTCAGCCTGCAAAGCTGAATGGTCGCATACTTTCATCAATGTGTCAATGACAAAATCGAAGGTATTGACATCATCATTAAACAAAATGATTTGACGATCATTTTCCAGAAGCTCTTTAATATCAACTTCTTCTTCTAGTTCGGTGTGAGAAAGTGTCATCATGGCGTATATGCTGAGTACAAAATTAATAACTCAACATTAATCCATAAAATTGTTTGGCAACTTCATTGATTTAAAGTCCGATAATAGACCCATCCTTCATTTGGCCCATCATAGCCGTGTTGATACCCAATGTATAAAGAATGTCAAGGAAATCTTGGGCTTCCTGCTCCGTATCATACTCTGGCGACACGTAAATAGAACCACCGTTTGGACCATCCACACGACGAATTCTTAGATCATCTCTTTCCAAGAAGATATTCGCTAGATCTTGCGGGATATCTCCTGCGAACATTCCAACAATCACAACGTATTTCACGCTTGGATCAACCGATTCTACTGGTTCTTCTTGCTCTTCTTGCCCTGAAGAAGCATTGTTTTCAAAACCTGATACCACAGGTGACACTGCCGAATCTCCCTGTTCATCAAGAATGCTTTGAGCTTCGGTTAGTGAAATTCGCTTTCCATTAAAATAAGCTGTCACAAACGCATCTGAAACACCTTTTTCTCTAGCCTTCGCCTTCTGGTTTACCGCATCAGCTACATTGGCAAATCGCCCTGTGGTATAGCGAATGTATCCAGATGGGGTGAGCTCACTATTCAAATTGTCAAGATTGAAAAGCGCATCGAGCTTTACTGGCTTAGAGTATACACCTACTTGAACGGTAAAGAACAGTCCTGGAGTCAGCTCTACCTGCTCTGCAACAGCCGCTTCGGGATCGTTGTAATAGCTTCCATCAGCCGTTTGTTCTGGAGTTTCGCTCACCGATCCGCTACTTGTTTCGCTTCCAGTATTCGTTGAACCATTCTCCACTACAGCGCTTGAGCTGGCTGATTCTTCAGTGGCCTGCGCAGAGCGTACCTGAGCAAGGATATCTCTTGCTTGTGGCCCTGTAAGCTTTTCACCATCGAGGTATACTACCACAAAGGCATCGGTATAGCCTTTTCCGCGTATCAAATCGCGCGCATCCAAGGCTTCCTTATACATTCTAAAGATACCAGCTCGGTATCGCGTGATGCCGTTGTCGAGCTTCTGCCCCATTACTGGAGCAAACTGTGCGAAGTGGTCTTGTGGAATCGGATTTCTAAAAGCTCCGATCTGTACTTGAAAGATCAATCCATCAGGCATTACAGGGTCAATCGGAATAGGACGCGAAGCACTATACGCAGCTGATTCTACTTCAATGAACAACTGGTCTGAAACATCGGCAAAATTGTCTTTTTCAGCAATCACATCCACTGTCATAAGCCAGTTAGCACCTTGTCGCTCTTCGTTAGCCTCGGTGTCATTCTCAACTGATAAATCCGGAGTTTCAGATTCACTGTTCTCATCTATAGAAGTTGAAGCTGGCGCAGGGCTAGGCTGAGTAGAAGCCAAATCAGAAGGAATAATGTGATAAGCTTCATTCCTAAGTATCGCATCGAGTTCGACTTTTTGCTCTGAGCTTATTGAATTCAAAGCTTCAGCCACCCTATTCTCTTGTCCTTTTCGCAACACTCGGGCATCTTCGGCAGCTCTGGCCGCAATTGCCGCACGTTCGTAATGGTCTATGGCGCTCGCTTCCAACTCTTCCATGCGCTTCACGTCCTTTCGGTCGGTAGAGCCCGTTTCTCGCAAGGTTTTAAGTTCTTCCATCTCTGCGAGTGATGTCTCCATCAAGACATCAGAGTAGTTGGATTGGGCTAATTCAATTTTCTTCAAGCTATCGGCTCGTACCGAGGCAAGCACGTAGTTGAGCTGATCAGGTGTGGAAGAGAGTAGCTCAAGTCCACGAGCATCTATTTGTGTGCTCGATTCAAGCATTTCCAATACCGGTTCGCTATCGTTTACTTCGGCGAATGTTGTGTTTACTTGAAGTTTCGCATCCTGCTCAACATATTCCTTTTTCGTCGCTTCGGTCATTCCACCTTCCACTTCTTCAAGCACAGGCGAAATATACTCCTGACCATTCTTTGGGTTTCTCAACTCAGGATTTGAAACAACAGCCTGAACACCTGCTGGAATCACTTCAGAGTAAGACACTAAAGAAATAGGCTCTGCCCCTTCCAAAGCACTTTCTGGCTGTACCTTTTCAGACTCATCAGCCTGAGTAGCTTCAGCCAAAATCTCTCTTTCCGTCTCTTCGACAATATCAGCATATGCTGCATTGGCTGCCCCTAATTCGTTTAAGACTTCTCGCTCTTGTTGGATTCGCTCTACTTCGTCAATCTCACCCGCCTTAAAGTTCAATTCAATTCGATTGAGTTTCTCTATTAATTCGTGGTTTTCTGCTTGAATCGTGTTAAGAGCTTCAACATCTACACTTCCACTTTCAACTAGCTCATTGGTTCGGTTTTGGAGCTCTTGGTTAGACTCTTTGAAGTAGGAAATTTCAGGGGCATGTGCCTTTTCAATCTCCTCGATCAAAGCCACTTCTCTTTGCTCTAAATCTTGGCTCAAGGCTCGTATTTCATTTGAAAGCTGTGCTTTTTCTTCTGGATCATTACTGGCATTATATGCATCTACTTTTGCCGCCGCTTCTTCCCGTTTTTCTTGATATGCATTCAAATCGCCTTTCATGCCATCCAACACGATGTTAGCATTTAAGCTTTTAAAGCCCAAAGATTCAACTCGAATCGGATTGCTTTCCACCTGCCTAGAAATCGCTTTAACTTCTTCTTCATCCAGTTCGATCGACGCATCAGATGGAGTCGTGCTCACACTGCTCACATCATCTGACTCTTCGGCTTTTACCTCTACTTCAGAAGTATCTGCCAACAAACTCGCTTCTAAGGCCTGTGACTCGCTCAACAGACGATCGGCTTCTTGACGATGATCGGCGGCAATGGCATCCAATTTCTGAATTTCGATCTGCAGGGCGTCTCTTCTCGATTCAGAAACGGTTTCGTCCAACTCAGTCATCAATCCAGAAACTTCGCTATCAATCAACTCTGCTTGCTTCAAACTAGCAGCTGATAGCGCTTCTAATTCTTCGGATTCCGGGAGATTTCTGCCCTTCACTTCAGCTACTTCCGCATTGTGAATCGAGTCGAGTTCTGCTTCAATATTTCGGTCGAGCACATCAGCTTCTACCCTTCCTTCAGCAATTGCCGCCGCTTCTTCGAAGGCTAAGTAAGTCTTGTCGGAATTGATCTCGTCGATAACACGAGATCTTTCACTCAACAACTTCTCATATCGAACCGATACTGGTGAAGCGCCCTGGGAATCGATGCTCTTTACAGCTTCTGAGTATAGTTGAATCTCTGCTTGTAGCTCCTGAACATATTCTTCATTCAGTTCAAGTCGAGCTTCCTTCATTCGCTTTTCTGAACTGGCCGATTCTATATTCTCAAGCCTGTCATCGTAGCCTTCCAACACCACCGATCTAGTAAAACTTTTGCTTAGATCGGCTTGCATTTTAGGGCTCAAATCAGGAAACTCTTCCGGGTTAAAAGTTGGATTCTCGGCTTCGTATGCCAATTGCTCTGCGCGCGCTTCTTTGCCTTCAGTAGTATACGGCTCATAAGCCATTTTACCAGCTTCCACTTCTCGATCAGCTCGCAACTCAAGCACCTTGATACGGCGCACTTCGAGAAGCATTTCTCTTTGATCAGTAGATAGAGATGGATTGGCCATTGCCCTGTCTATTTCTGCAATGAGCTGGCTCGTCCTGTCCTGCTTTTCTGCGGCAATCTCGGCGTGGCTCTTACCTGACGTTTCAATGGCCGCCATATCGTCGAGATAGCTAGAATCTACCTTCTTAATTCGGCCCATATAACGCAGGTCTGAATAGGTTCGATCTACTTTTGATTCTAATCTCGTAATATAGGCCACATCTAATCCATCGACATCGGATTCTGCTATCGATAGGTGATCAGAAACATTTTCAGCTTGGTTTGAACCACTTGAAATCTCAGGACCTAGACCACTTTCTTCATCGGTAAGTGTGGCATCTGATTCAAGTCCGATCGAATCATCAGATGCTGAATCTAAGGCCAAAGTCTCTCCTTCCCAATCCTTAATGCGAGCTTCTCTCCTGGCAATTTCATCGAGCTTCTGCGATTTTAGGGCTGTGTATTGTTCAAGCTGCTCACGATCAGATTCAGACGGATTAGCTTCCGACTCAATATCTTCGATCGATCCATCAATTATTTCAATCCAATCTCGAGCTGATTGGATAGCTACATAATCCGCCTTAATCTTCTCATCGGTTGTGTATCCTTCGTATTCTTCTAGCTCAATGGGTTCGTTCTTTTCTGAAACAGAATTATCCGTCTCGCTTTCTGATATCACTTGCGAATCAGATTCCACCACATCACTCTCATCATCATCAGCTGTTACATCTTCCACATCATCCGCACCAGCCAATGCAACATCCGAATTTGTAGCTTCTGTCTCTATAGGATCGGGAGAACTGACTTCTTCCTTGGCTTCGGACTCATCTGATTCAGTAGTATCACCAGTAGCCGTACCGATTTCTTGATCCGAGACTGATGCCAGATCATCGCTTTCTTTATCACCCAAATAGGCTCTTTTGTAAGCCATTACTTGAGCTTCCGAACCAATACCATCTAGTGCTCCAGGATTTGCTGCAACGTAAGATGCGACTGCTTCCTGATCAATTGTCAAATCACTAATTCGCTCATCGATTGGTTGAATCCCTTCCCCGCTGGTCGTCAAGCTCGGATTAAGTGTTGAAGGATCTAATTCGCCATTGACAAGCTCATCAGAAAGCTGTTTGACAATTTCGTGCTGTTGGCGTCTGTTCAGCGCATTCTGCTCAAACTTTTCAGCCCTTTCATACGATTTAGTTGCGGATGCATCTAAATCGGTGTACTCCTGCTCTAGCTGTGCGATTGCAGCTTCAAGTTCTTTTGCCGACTTTCCTTTGGCCTTGCTGAGCTGCGTGCGCTTTGTGGTCAATTGAGTCTGAATACTCTCACTTTCCGATCGAATTGAAGCGGCTCGATCTAGGAATGTTTGAGCTTCATTCTTGCTATCAATACTCGCCTTCTCTGTTACGACAAGTGCATTGTACGCCTTCGAATCGTAGACTTCACTATGATCCATGGTATACTCTTCTTTTAGCGCCTGGACTACAGAATCGTAGTCACCTTCATCCACAGCAGCCTTCAGACTCTGGTAATTGGTACGAGCTTCATCGGCTCTTTTTCTGGTTTCTTTTTCAAACTTATCAAGGTCTTCGCTCAGCACTTGGGCATTACTCGCTTCACGCAAGTATGACTCAGCCTGCATCTTAGCCAAGCTCGCTTCAAACATGAGTTTATCGGCATCATCTCCCGTTTTCCCTTGAGCTTCCTTCGTAAGCTCTTCTGCTTTGCGCGAAGACTCATCGGCTTGGGCCAGTTTATTGTGATAGGTCTGCACTGCTCCCAGACGCAAATAGTTTACATTGTCAGCTTTCTCAGTGAGTTCCACCGATCTTATTTCAGCCTTCTCCAAAATGGTTTCAGCGGTCATTCCAGCTGAGAAACCAGCCGCTACAGGTGCGTTGGCCAAGTCTTGGACAAGTGGCTCTTCTTCGGGTTGGTCATCAAATTCGGGATCGAAGTTCACATCGAGCTTCGCTTTTTGCTTCAGGAGTTTTTGAGCGAGCTCAGCTATATCGCCATCGTACTTCTGATCAAACAGATTGTTTATCAGAAGCTTTTCGGTAGCGCCCGACAACACTAAATCCATTTCTTGCAAATACGCATTCACGCCCGTGCTGGCGGGAATTTCAACCAAACCTGCATGGATTTGCTCACTGTTGTTTGCTTCCACCAAAAACTTAAACTTCCCACTTCTAGGGAAGCTTAAAAGGTAATCTCCAGAAGTAGGGTCGGTGTATTGTACATCAATCTCCCGATTATTCGAAACATCGATCACCGTAATTTTGGCGAGTTTATCTCTCGGATCTACCTGATTATCAAAAGTTCCCTTTATCAGAGTGAGATCCACTGGAGCGCTATTCACCTTTACTCGATAAACGTGAAGCTCTCCTTGCTCACTGCTTCGAGCTGAAGCAAAATTAGCCAGATGCATGGCCGTATCAGCTATGTAGAATAGTTCATTATCTGGTGTATTAACCGCAAAATCAAGGTTTTCAGGCGGGCCAAAAACGTCTAGATTTTTATCGTATTGGGATCTAAAAATATCATAGCCCCCCATCGTGCTGTGTCCCTTGGATGAGAAAAAGAATGTCTGCTCATCTGGATGCATGAAGGGGTAGTCTTCATCGTATGGAGAATTGACATGGCCACCGAGTTTTTCTGGCTCCGAAAAAGCACCATTTGGCAAAACTGAAGCACGGTAAATATCCAGTCCTGTTTTTCCATCTTTTCCGTAGCTTGAGAAGTAGACAACAGTACCTGTTCCACGAAAGTGAATCAAAGATTTGTGATTGTTCTTTATATCTAGGGGTGAAAGCAATTCTTCGGGTGTGACGAGAATCTTCCCCCCTATATCAGTCAAATCATAAACTCGAAAAAAGGCATCGGACTGGGTCTGTTTTTTCTCGATTACGACTACTTCCTTGATATTCGAGAGTAAACTTTGACCATTTCGGCAAGATTCTATCTCTTGATCAATTGCCAATCCTTCGGCATCCTTTTTATTTCCTACGTCTTGAAACTTCTGGTATGCCACGATAGCATCGGCAAACTGATAGTTTAGATGGTAGGCTCTTCCTAAAAAATACCAGCACCGGCTATCAATCCCCGTTTTGGTGGATGCGTATCGAAGAAACTTAATGGCCTCTTCCTTTTTGTCAGCATCGCCGTACAGGGCTGTTGCACCGTACTTGTAGTTAAACTCTGGACTAGTAGGGTTTAGGCTAAGCAGCTGGGCATACTTGGGCATGGCATCGGCGTACTGTCCTTGCTCAAATAAGGCGTCAGCTTCGGCTTTCAGGTCAGCTTCGCTAAACTGCGCTAGCACCGATGTAGATGCCACGACGAATAAGGCCAGTAAATACCAACTGTATTTAAGGGGTCTGATCAAGTTGTAGTTTAAGGGCACAGTTCATAAATCAGATTCATGAAATGTTGAGCTAAGAAACCAATAAAAACGTAGTTATTAAAACATGAACTGATCAAGGAAAATATTACGCTTTGATTTCGAACCTAACATATACATGTAATCATCTTCTTTCTTTTTACCGGGTGATTTTCGCTTCTCTTCTTTCTCTTCCATAACAATACCATTGAAGGATTTGTCTGAAGAATAGGTCTGAAGTAATCCCCTTTTATACGTGAAATAGTACCAGTTGGCATCATCAATCTCAAGGTACAGGTGCACGATATCTCCACTCGCTTTTTTCTCTACCACCAATTTTCCTGGCACCTTTCTAAAGAACTGATCCTTACCGAAACTAGCTATTCCAATATCACCTTCCGAAATAAATGATTCCAAGATTGGGTCCCAAGTCATTTTGACATCAGATATAAAGATCGTTTTGTTCAAAGCGTCTGGAAGCTTCTTGATATTTCCACTCAAGTTTAATTCTGAAATGACCTTATCAGAGCCTTCCAGCCCCATGAGCTCTCGAATGGCGTATTCGTAGTTCGACTTTGAAAAATCCACAGGCTTCAAGTCTGGGACGGAAGCTAGATAAACTCTCATTTTATCGAGTGCTTGATCGCTAAATGGGAAATTCAGACTCATGGATGAGCCAATTTCCACTTGTTCATCAGCTGTTTTGTAGTCTAACTGACCGAGAATATTCATTTCGAATTGACTCAAATCGGCACCAAGTTCTAGTTTACCGAGACCTTTCAAATCGCAACTTCCCTTGTCGAGTGCAACATAATTGCCCGGCAAGGTGTTTTGGTTCAACTTGTCTTCGGCAGCCACTTCATATTGCTGACTGTTCTTATTGAAGCGTAAGATTCCACGCGAAGTTACAACCGACTGGTCTGTTTCGTTTTGAGCTTCCGACAAGAAGGTTCCGTATATCTGATAAGGATCCAACATAAGTTTAAGCCCAACATCCACTGGGTTTCCACGATCGTCGGTGAGTACGGTATCCACAGGTATCTTCACTTCGTTTGGATCAATACTCGCAGAGAAATTCATCCAGTTTCTTTCCAATCGCTCACACGTATGAATGATGCGTGTACTACCATCGAAGGTCAAGAACTTGTCGTTTGATCGAAGCTCCACCCTACCCTGATACTCGAAGTGTGGATTTAGGAAGAACTGATCATTCTCCAAAATCTTACCCGTACCAATGGTCTGCTGGCTGCTATCTACGCCTATGGTTTCAAGGGTCAGAATATTGGGTTGCTGGTTTTCATCGATATACGCGTATTCACCAGAACCGACGTATTCCTTTCTCGAAAGTATAGTCACAAAAGCCGACTCAATGGTGTGATACTGGGTTACATAGTTGGTGAGAATAGTCGCATTGGTGAGCGGGTCCATTTTAGCGCGTTTGCGTATCACCACACGTCCACTGTCTGGAGTAATCTTGGCATCGGCTACCCGTATCCAGGGGATCTGGTCTCCAGTAATGGTATACGTATCGAGATCGTAAACCGCCTTAGGCGACATGAAGTTCAAAGAGTCCTGGTCTTTATGGACGCTAAAGAAGTTGGATCGCTGCATATCGAGCTCCGTATCGATCACGAAGTCGGTAGCCATTTGTCGGGACGTTTCGAGTGCTATGTCGTTGGCATCCATAAACCACTTGAATTCATCCATGAAACACACGTACTGATTTACCGGGAATTCAACGAGCGTCTCTTCTCCATTCGATTTAAAGTTTCCAATACGCTGGTCAAAATCGATGTGGGCATTCACATTATCCGTACTAAACGCGAGATTCGCTTCCTGTAAAGCGAGCAAGCGAAACGCCGCCGTATCAGACTTGAAGCTATTGAAGTCATAATTGATCACATCGGCTTCGAGCTCCGCACCCGAAAATTCCACAATTCCACTTCCAGAAACACCTTCAGGTTCTACGTAAAGATCTCCGGCTATTACATCGGCTTGACCATTAAACATGGAAATGGTAGAGTCGACAACAGTTAGCGTCAAGTTGTCTTGGATTGGAAAGAAAGAAAGATCGACTACAGAAGCATTCGCTTCTGGAATTTCAAGTCCGGTATTTTGCTCAATATTCACAAAAGAATTGGTCATACCCCGCGTACTATCCGGGAAGAACGTGAAAAGCTCTGATTCGCTTGTAGATGTCAAATACTCGAGAGCTCCATCACCTTGCAAACCGTTGTAGTTCAGGATAATGTCGTTCTTAAATGTGGCTTTGTTGCCGTACAAGGCCAATCCATCTGGAGGTGTAGATCGCTCAAACCCAAGAGAATAATCTTCCTGCACTTTGAGTTGCTCGCTCATCTCTGGGAAAATTCCACCAGAAACGAATTTTCCGACAAAGGCTACTTGCTCCGTAGCGAAGTTGTCGAGCGAGTCAAGGGTAAATGGCTCTAGTTCGAAGAAAACTTTATCTCGCTCATAAACCCCACCTTGAATGGAAGTATTGTCGTAATAAACAAAGGACTCCTTATCGGAGAGCAGAATGGGGTATTCGGTAAACTCTTCTTGCAAACCAGACTTATTGAATGGGTTGTCAATCTGCAGAGTTCCACCAATTCCTTCTATTACGTTTTTAACTCTTCGCAGATTACTGCGCTCCGGCCTAAAGTCTTCTACGTAAAGGCGACAGGAGTCTACTTGAATCAAATCGACTAGGAATTTGTCGTAGTCGAAGTCATACTCTTCTCCGTAAAATTCAAACTTTCCAGAGCGAATAACACCTCCAAAATTGAAGTCTCGATTCTTTCGAAGATTGACTTCTCCATTTTTAGGGAAAATGGCCACGTTTTGGGAGTCGGAAAGCAAAATTTGATCGACACCTTGTAGCACAAGATCAAAATTGACCAAGTTCAGTTGGGCATTGTCGCCATTCTTTACATTCGAGTTGAAAATGATTACATCGTAATCGAGATTTCCTGCAGCCGCCGAAATATAGTCATATAGCTTTTGACGCACTTCTACCGTTTGCGATTGCAGGTCGTAATTAATAAACCCTTTGTTTGTTAGATCAACCAATCGTGGCACGTACACTTCAAGCCTGTAGCCCATATGCGCTGCCAATCCTTCGGCATTAAAAACATCCGAATTTACCTGCCTTGCGTACTGTCTTATACCATACAAGGGGTTGATCCGATCCATTCCTTGCAGACTTGTGTATCGCTTCTTTTTAAAGAAATTGGCCGATTCAAAAGCTGCACGGGTTTCGGTGCTTCCAAAGAGATTTCCCATACGCATCACCGGATCATCAATATTCCAGTAGAACGCTTCAAAGTACATATCTACCTTGTGATAGGAATTGTAGTATGGCGAAGCTGAAAGCCCTTCATCAGTCCGGATCAAAGCCAATTGTCTATTCTCATTTTTGAAACGAAGTTGAAGGCTCGGGTGAACGATGCTGTCATTGTTCAAAACAATGACAATCTTGGCATCGTTTGTGGCAATTCTATCAGGCTTGATGGTGTAGAATTGTGCGTAAGAAATGAGCTGTGGAAGGCCGTCTCGCTTGAAGGTAAGTTTAGCTGGCTCTTGCTTCGTACCAAAACCTTTCAGATTGGCTCCTTCCATTCTAAACCCGCCGTTATAATCAACTTTATCTACAATATTCTCAATCGACAAGCGCTTTTCGAAGGAGGAGAACTGGGGATACGTGGCCTTTTCTGGCGTTACGTTAGCTAGAATTTTGTCTTCGTATGTACCTTCCAACGGATATGAAAAGAAACTCGTAAAAAACTGCACTGAATCTATGAGAATAGCTGCAGAGCGCATTTTGAGCTGGTAGGGATATTGCACTAAGGCAAAAGTTTCATCAGGACCCAATGCTGCTCGCTCCCAAGTCAGCTTCCCATCCTTCCCCACAAATCGTTCTGTGCTTGGGTAATAAACTCCAGATGTTCCGTAGATCATGGAGCTATCGCCCTTGGATAAGCAAGTCAAGTCCATATCTGGGAAAACTATGCTCGGCGACTTACCATCAAAGGCGAAAGACCAATTATACGTACTTGTTCTCCAGCGCGTGGAAGACGACGAGTAAAACACGTTTTCGGTAAAGAGTGTTTCGCTCATGACTAAATACTCTTCGAGGTTTTTTTTACTACCCGAAGACATAGACATCATGGTCTCTATCCAGGTATTCCACCCTTCACCTTCTTGCGGAGAGCCGGGGAAGTACATCAAGCACTCAATGTATGCCTTAAAAAAGGGAAAAGGACGAAGGCGCTTTTTCAGCATGACATCCGCCACGTCGTATATCTGCTCAGTTTGTGCTTCGTTGTAGATCGTCCCATTAAGCCAGAAGGGCCCAAAGCGTTCTTCGAGAAGCGCTTTGGTTTCCTTTTTGTCCACAGCCGACATCATATCTTCTAGCTGCTCGTAAAAGGCCTGTCTTTCTCTGGTGAATTCTCTGAGCGATTGAGCGTAAATGGAACTACCTATCACAAAAGTGATAAGCATTAAAGCTACCCGCTTAGCCATGCAAGTTTATTTTTTAAATTTCAAAGCCGCCCAGCCGTTGCGCGATTTAGTGCCTTGCAGTTTCAGGTGCAGCTCATTGGCGGCCCTTTCCAAATCGGTAACATCCGTTTCAAAAAAGCCACTCAAAATGAGAACGCCATCTGATTTCAAACATTGCACATAAGTCGGCAAATCCTGTAGCAGAACATTCTTATTGATATTGGCCAAGATAACATCATAAGAGCGGCCCTTTAGGATGGATGCATCTCCTTTTTCAACATTGATTTCAACGTCGTTGAGCGTTTTGTTTTCAATGGTATTTTCAAAAGCCCAATCTTCGATATCAATGGCATCTACGGTCCTAGCTCCCATCTTTGCAGCCAGAATTGCCAAAACACCTGTACCTGAGCCCATATCCAAGACGTCTTTGTCGACCAGCTCAGTTTCAAGGGAGTGAGAAACCATCATAAATGTCGTCTCGTGATGTCCCGTTCCGAATGACATTTTCGGCTGAATGATGATGTCGTAGTCGTAAGGTTTCTCGATCTGATGGAATGGAGCACGCACCAAACACTTACCTTCTACGTCAACTATCTCATACTCTGACTCCCAAACGGCATTCCAGTTTTGATCTTCAATTTCACTGACTTCGTGAACGATATCGCCCAAAGCAGCATAAGATTCGAGCAGAGATTTTAATTCGTTCTTGTCGAAACGATCCTTTTGGATGTATCCTTCAAAACCCGATTCCGTATTCTCGAAACTTTCAAAATCAAGCTCGGCGAATTCACTGATCAGAATGTCGCGGAGTGGCTCTACTGGCTTGAGATTGAGATCTACTTTGATGTAATTCATTTGGCCGCTTCTACTATGGCGAGAAAATCATCGACTTTGAGAGAAGCTCCACCGATAAGCCCACCATCTACATCTGGCTGGCTAAAGATTTCAGAAGCATTAGATGGCTTACAACTTCCACCGTAGAGAATTCGGGTTTTCTCGGCAAAAGCTTGGCTAAACAGTTCACTCAGGCAGTTCCTGATAGCTTCGTGCATTTCCTGAGCTTGATCAGACGTGGCCGTTTTACCCGTTCCGATCGCCCAAACGGGTTCATAGGCAACGACAAGGTCTTTTAACTGATCCTCGCTAAAGCCTTGAAGCGCTTCACTGATTTGCGAAATAACCACTTCTTTGTGGTTTCCACTTTCGCGCTCTTCCAATTTCTCGCCGCAACAATACACCGGAACAAGGCCGTGCTTTATAGCCGACTGGATTTTGGTGTTGATCAAGTGATCGTTTTCACTGTGGTAGGTTCTACGCTCACTGTGACCAATGATCGCGTATTGAATAGAAGCTGAAGCGGCCATTTCGGCAGAGATTTCACCCGTGTATGCTCCTGAGTCGTGGGCGCTGATATCTTGCAACCCTACTCTTATCTTATCGCCAAACGATTTCTGCATTCCCGCTGCAAAAAGTGCGGGGGGAGCTATCATCACGTCTACATCGTTTGCGGATATTTTATCAAGAATCTCAGATACGAATGCATTCACATCGTTTTGATCCATATTCATTTTCCAGTTTCCAGCTACTAGTGGTTTTCTCATTTTACTTAATTCTTATTCGAGGATCGAGCCATCCATAAAGGATATCTACAAAAATATTAATGATGACAAAGATGGCAGCAATTACGAGAACGCTCCCCATCACCACGGGATAATCATCAGTCTGAAGGGATTGAAACACCTGCAATCCTAAGCCTTTCCAATTGAAAACAAATTCGATAAACACGGCTCCGGCAAGCATGGATGCAAACCATCCAGAAACGGCTGTAATTACAGGGTTCATCGCATTGCGCAGCGCGTGTTTGATCACAATTCGCGATTGACTCAAGCCCTTGGCTCGCGCCGTACGAATGTAATCTTGCGACAGCACATCGAGCATCGAATTTCGCGTAAGCTGAACCACCACGGCCAGTGGCCTTATACCCAGAGTGATTACTGGTAAAATCAAATTACCAAGAGCGAGGAATTTCCCTTCAAACACATCTACTCCGTACATGGAACCAGTCATATCGAGACCGGTGCCTGGAAATGAGACAAATAGGAAACTACCCAATCCACCAGATGAAATGCCGAAAAACAGCCAGATAAGGGTGTGGACACCGAGTCCGAGGAGCATTCCTTTTAATCCAGCTGAAAAAGCTTCCATCAGAGATTTTCGGCCCTTCCCAAACCATGTGATCAGGGCGAAAATCAGCAAACCGACAATGGGCAACATGGGTAATGACATTGTCTCGGCCCATAGGTATCCTCCCAGCCAAGAAACAATGATGGCTGAAAAGAATGATGGAGTGGACATTCCTAAAACTGCCGTAAACAAGGCAAATTTGTCAATAAAGCTATCCTTGTAAAGTGCCGTGACTACACCAATGGAAACCCCAACCACCAGAGCGAAACAGATTGCGACAATGGCTAAAAGCGCTGTGCCTGGTAGCGCTTCAGATATAATTTCTGAAACGGGCTTTCGCGATTGGTAGCTACGCCTGAGATAGGGCTGCTTGACAGCAATAGACGTAGAGCCCAGTGGTACACTTACCAGAGTCTTATATTTTTGAGAGTCCAGGTAAATACGTGAATTTTTATCGGCCGTATTGTGGATGGAAACGGGCGAAATATCGTTTAAATACAAGATGTATTGATGAACAATGGGAAGGTCCAATCCAAGCTCTCTATTCACTGCCTGGAGCGCTTCTTCATCTACTCGCTGCCCAAGTAACATCCGAGCCGGATCGCCTGGATTGATGCTAAAAATGGCAAACACCAAGGTCACAACTCCCCATAAAACGAGCAATCCATAAAGCGATTTGCGGAAAATGAATCTTCCCAAAGTCCTAGTTTAAATATGTCGCCGAAATCTCATCGAAACTCGGCAAATCATTCCCGTGCCACTTGCCCATCACTTTACCTTCTTTGAGTAATACCAAGCCTGGATTAGAACGAACAATGGTTTTCAGGAATATCTCATCGGCTGTATAGATCGGAAAGGCCAATTGGTACTCGTGCTTATACTCTTCCACAGTTTCATAAGGCGAAGATGACACCCCGAAGCTCGAGATTCCTGCAGATTCTGCCTGTTTCGTAAGAGCTGATAGCTCCGTAGGGATATTTCCATGAGCAGCTTTCTCGATATCGTACATCACAACCATAAAAGTATACTCCGTTTCGTGAAGAATATCATATCCGATGTCGCTCCCGTTTTCGTCTGTCACAGTAAATGTGGCAATTGGTGGCTCGTACCCACGGGTGATCACGATTGGGTCAGGTAAGGTCGATTCAATTGCCCAATCTTTGTTCTCCCAGAACTTCTGCGCCAAATAATCTTGGGAATTCATGGTCATCATCTCCCCTGTCTTAGCATTCTTCATTTTGTAGACATTGGCATAAACGGTAGGCTCCAGTCCAAGCTCTTCAGCCGACTTCATCTGATCATTTATATCCTTTCCAGTAGCGTATGGCCTGTAATCCTTGATAGGAAGATGAGTATAGGTGTAAAATGCAAACGTGTAAGTCAATATGGCTAGCGCTCCCGCCAGGACCCATTCATAGAACTTCTGAATCGAAGAAACCTGCTTGAGTCCAAAATAAATCAATGTTGAAACGATGAAAAACCACGTTGGAAACATCCATCCGAAAAGCCATCCGCCAAATCCCAGCAAAACCACCAATGCACCAGGCAGAATCACCATGTCATCTGATTTGGTATTGATGGTAATCGTTTTGCTCTGAAAGAGAATGACGAGTGTTAAAAAAAACAGGCCCAAATCTTTGTAGAAGCTTTCCCAAGGAGTGAGCGACCGACCAACCGATCCACGCAAGGCATCGCCAAAACAACCACAGTCTGTAACACAGACTTTATCGAAAGCTTCACCAGCAGCCATAGCCGCCATTTGAGCGTCATTGCACTGAGCAGTAAAAAGAGTCAGCCACCCAAAGAAAACAGTCATCCCAAGCAAGGTGATAGATACCAATCTCGCCTTTGCTCCATAGAGTACTGCAAGCCCCAGGAGAACTTCGATACCCGCAATAAAAATAGCCAGCCCTAAGGAGTAGTCGTGGAAATGGGCCCAGAAACTACCAAGCGCATTTTCATCAAAATACTCTTCGAGCTTGAATCCAAAACCCATCGTATCATTAGCTTTTATCAAGCCAGACACCACAAAAACACCACCGACTATAATGCGCGAAAACAGGACAGCCGCTTTGACTTTTCCCATGACTAAAAGCACACCTGAAACGAGTGCCATGCCCATGGCCATCCAAAAAATATTGAATTCATCTACTGCAGTTTCACTTATGAAACCAAGGATAAGCATGATGATCGCTATGAGTGAAAGTCCGAGTCCGAGTACTTTTGATTTAGGCATAGTTATATGGATTTATTTCTGTTCGTCGAGTTGAATCAATGCGAAAACGGCATAGTTGAGCATATCGAAATAATTGGCATCCAAACCTTCGGAAATAATGGTCTTCCCATCATTGTCTTCAATCTGTTTGGTCCGGAGTAATTTCATCAAAATCAAGTCAGTAAGCGATGAAACACGCATATCGCGCCAAGCTTCGCCGTAATCGTGATTTTTCCGAAGCATGAGCTCAAATGCTTCATTCGCGTATTTATCATACAAGGCAATGGTTTCGTCTTTCTCTAACTCTATTTTTCCAGAATCACCGAGTTCCAGTTGGATAAGAGCCATGATACAGTAGTTGATAATTCCTACAAACTCCCCGTCGATCCCTTCACCTACCAAGCTTTTCTCCACTTCTTGGATAGTCCTGATTCTGTTGGCTTTTATAAAGATTTGGTCGGTTAGAGAACTGGTTCTCAGGATGCGCCATGCCGTCCCGTAATCTGTCATTTTCTTGAAGAAAATATCTTTACACTGCTTTATTACGTTTTGATACTGCTCCGATGTATTTTGCGCCATTTATAGGGATCTAAATATGTAATTTCAACAGCCGTGAAAGATACTTCTTTTATCATTGACCAAAGTATGCTCATTGGAGGTAAGTTGATAAATTTTAACAAGCCTTTAACCATGGGAATCTTGAATATCACTCCAGATTCCTTTTATGAAGGCAGCCGATTTCAAGATGCATCGAGCATAGTTCAGAAGGCCAGGCAAATGGTTATTGACGGGGCAGACATTTTAGATATTGGTGGGTACTCGACCAGACCAGGGGCTGATGTAATTCCTGTAGACACGGAAAGTCGGGTGGTTTGCGATGCCATCAAAGCCATAAGAACTGAAGGGATTGAAACACCTATTTCGGTCGACACATTTCGCTCTGAAATAGCGCGTGAAGCAGTAGCCGCCGGAGCTGACCTGATCAACGATGTGGGCTGTGGTGTTTTGGATTCTGCCATGTTTGAAACTGTCGCCGAACTCAAGGTGCCCTACATTCTAATGCACAACAGAGCCAACCCGAAAGAAATGAACGATCACACCACTTATAAACACGTAGTAGGCGATGTGATTCAAGAATTGTCAGCGAAGCTTCAGGTGTTAAGATCTTTGGGAGTGAGTGATGTGATCATTGATCCCGGCTTCGGATTTTCAAAAACGGTGGAACAAAATTTCGCTTTGCTTCGTGGAATGGAAATGTTGAAAATATTAGACTGCCCCATACTAGCAGGTCTCTCAAGGAAATCGTTGGTGTGGAAAACTTTAAACACCGATCCAAGCGGTGCTTTAAACGGAACCACCGTACTCAATACTATGGCACTAGTTAATGGATCAAACATCCTACGTGTGCACGATGTGCGCGAGGCAAAAGAATGTATAAACTTGTATGAAAAGGTGATAAACTGATCGAACTGGCGCTACGACATGCCGGAAAAATCCGACATGTCTTTTAGCCTATATGCCTTCTGATTGCTTAGTTCAGAAGGCCTTGTTTAGTTTAGAGAGTAACTCTCTGCGGGCTAAAGTAGAACCTTCGATGAAGCTTGAAAGTGATATCGCTCCAAAAAAATGTTAAGAATCCTTAAATCGGCATGAACCCTTTCGATCAATTATTCAGAAATTTTGAGAGCCTACACCCTGAAGCAGTCGTACAACGAACCTACGCTAGAAACGAGCATATTATTCTGACCGGACAGCGTGAACATTTCGTTTATTTTATTGAATCTGGGGCTGTCCGTATCGTCTTTACTAAGGATGGCTCCGATCAGGTTATCCGACTGGGCTACCAGAATTCGATTATCACTTCACTCCCCGCCTTTTTCGATCAGTCGGTATCTCTATTCGACATTATTGCTATCAGAAAATCTGAAGTAAAATGTTTTTACAAGGAGACGCTTTTAAAATATGTGAATTCAAGTGCTGAGCTTCAGGATGCCTACATACACATGCTTCAGGACTTGGTGAGACAACAGATAGAACGAGAAATAGATTTGCTCACACCATTGCCCCAGGACAGGTATGCTAGGGTATTAGAGCGTAGCCCCAAACTATTTCAAGAGATTCCAGCTGTTTATATTGCAAACTATTTGAGAATGACTCCAGAGCATTTGAGCCGGATTCGGAATTCTTAATCTCGATCAATGTTTGTAAATCAAGGGATATAGAGCTTTGTTCAAAACAAAAATCATGAATTGCAAAGAAGTATTGGCTGACATTGAAAGCCGGATAGAAGGCATGATATCCCAAGCCGAAGAATTCAATAAAATGCCCATTGAACTTTTATCACAAAAGCCCGAGAATGGCGGTTGGTCATCTATCGAGTGCATCGAACATTTGAATAGATACAGTGATTTCTATATACCCGAATTGAACCGAGCGATAAATTCATCTCGCTTCGCAAGCCAAGAAACGTACATGCCGACTTGGTTGGGAAACAAGAGTGCGGAGGACATGCTACCTATGAAAGGCGAAGTCAAGAAGCCGATGAAAACGTTTAAATCCAAAAATCCGGAAGGCGAACAGTTCGATAAGGTGGTTATTCGGAAGTTTATCAATCAGCAACTCGAGTTTCTCCAGATTATACGAAAAGCCGATAAGGTAAGCCTAGACCGAACCAAGACCAAAACGACCTTGCCGTTAATCAAATTCAAACTGGGTGATACACTTCGTTTTGTGATCTTCCACGAAGTCAGACATATCATCCAAGCGCGAAAGGCACTCGGTGTTTTTGAATCAAAAAATTCTGGAGCGATTGAGATATAAAGTGTATTTTTCGAAAAAGCCAAAAAAGCGAAGAAACACTTATGGATAAAAGAGAATTCTTAAAACTTTCGGGAGTTGTTGCGGCTGGAGCAGTTGTAGCACCAGCACTCACATTCTGTGGACAAGCACCTAAAAAGGAAGAAAATTCAGAAGGAGAAGGACAAAAGGCAATTGTTTTTGAGCTACCCGCTCTCCCCTATGCCTTTGATGCATTGGAGCCAAATATCGATGCGCGAACAATGGAAATACACCACGATAAGCACCATGCGGGTTATACCAAGAAGCTGAATGCGGCACTGGAGAGCCAAATGAGTTTTCAGGGTAAATCCATAGAAGACATTTTGAGTGCACTCGACGGAAGTGACGCGCAAGACAAACTGCGCAACAACGCTGGTGGATATTACAACCACTGCATGTTTTGGGAAATCATGGCGCCTAGCGCTGGCGGAGCTCCTACGGGCATGATTGGTGATGCCATCGCGGCTTCATTTGGTTCATACGAGGCGTTCAAGTCAGAGTTTGCAAAGGAAGCGAGCTCAGTGTTCGGGTCGGGCTGGGCTTGGCTGTGCAAGAATTCAAGTGGCGATTTAATCATCACATCAACTCCAAATCAAGACAATCCGCTCATGTCGCATATTGCAGAAGAAGTAGCCACTCCACTCATGGGTATTGATGTGTGGGAACACGCCTACTACTTGAATTATCAAAATAAGCGCGGTGACTACATCGACAACTTTTTCAACGTAATTAATTGGGATCAGGTAGCGAAAAACCTGAGTAACGCTTAAGTTACGTATCGCAGATAACCAATCGAAGGAGTCCTAATGGCTCCTTTTTTTATTAGTCTATTGCCCTAAATTCCAAGTCACCGTCTTCAGAGCTTAGCACCATTCTATTTTGAACCCTTCGGATCGCAACCATTTTATTAGACAGAAAGTGAACTAAGTGTTTTGCTTCCATGCTCTCCGGTTCGGGAATGTGCCCAAATTGAATCTTAGATCCCATTGGCTCAATTCGCACTTCTGTTACCCAGTTAGATGCTGTGATGTACGCTCTATTCTGCCTAAGATTCAACTCGAAAATTAATGACTTCGGTACTTTGATTGAGCGACTTCCTACGAGTCCCCAAATATTGTGCATCCAAATCCCATTGTTATAGATACCGCAGCCCATTGAATCGATAATATTTGGATGCGTACCTGCCTTTAAATAAACTTTGTATGGCCATTGGTTCCGGCAAGAATCAAACGACAAGAAAACATCAATTCTTTGGTTTTGATTTGTAGCCGAATAGCTACGCTCATAACCAGACTGTTCCTGAACTTCAAGAAAGTCTTCGAACTTGGTTGTGTCAAACTTCGTTTGGAGAATTAGGATGCTATCGAATGCCATTTGAATACCCCAAGTGCCATCATTTCCGATTGCAACAAAGTCTATTTCCGGCGACACCATGGTATCTAGATTAGATTGCAATTCGTACCAGGCGATAGTACTATTGAGATCTTTTGGACTTGAAGTCTCAATCTTTTCAGACCCCAAACATCCAAACAAAAAAAGCCCGGCAACTAAGACGATGCCGGGGCTGTAAATAAAGTTCATATTGATTAATTGCCCGTTTTGAGCATTTGATCTTTCTGAAGTTGATAAACTACTGTCTCCGCATATTCCTGAGAAAAACGGTCCAAATCACTCGGATCTGTGGTTTCAGAGCGCGCCGCCCAAACCAGTTTTTCAGTGTTTACATCATACAAAAGAGCTTCAACAGTATATACCTGGTAATTGGTGTAATAGCCTGGTGAATAAACTTGTGGTGCATAGTAACCATAATAACCCCAGTAACTTCCGTAGTACCCAGTAGAATAAGGCGAATACGAATAAGTGCCAGGTACGTAGTCGGTTTTCTCTTCATGAGCCACCAGTGCCATGGTTAGAACACCATCAAATCCTTCCGATTTGATTTTCTCAAAAATCTGCTTCTGCTCTTCTTCTGTGTGCTTCACCTCTGGGTTAAATATTCCACCTGCGCCTTTGGCATTTACGCGTTTTGCACTCAATACAGTAGCCATTTGCTGTTCTACACTAGCCTTAGCCACTACGTTTGTAGAGAGACCAACAACCAATATCGACCCATACTTCTTTTCAGCGAAGTCACTATTTTTCCAGCTACCTACGATTTTCGTACTTCCACATGCTACAGCTATGAAAGCAAAAATGGCAATCGATAAGAATGTTTTAAATGTCAATTTCATGCGATAATGTCTCTATGGTTAAGGAATAAATCTAAGTCCAGCGTGAAAGCCAAGAGATGAAAGGCCGTCGATATCCTTGCTATCAAAAGCAAAATTATAAGTCGCACCAATGATAAAGTCGGTATTCGGTGATAGT
This sequence comes from Bacteroidia bacterium, assembly GCA_030427905.1. Lineage (GTDB taxonomy): Bacteria > Bacteroidota > Bacteroidia > Flavobacteriales_D > Cryomorphaceae > CBDDKU01. The sequence continues at coordinate 484,037 of JAUICL010000002.1, read as the reverse complement.
TCAATTCCCAACGCGGCTTCAGGTTGAAAACCAAATTGCCACTCGTTATCGTCAACTACTATCCCTGCAAATTCAACCGTCTGAATATTGTAGTAGGTCCCAATACCGAGCCCGATATGTGGCGTAACCGCGGCAAAACGGTTTACGTGGTACTTAGCTGTAAACAAGAATGGAAACTGATTGATGTATCTATACTCTTTACCAGTAGCAGTAATATTTCCTCTGGTTTCAGTTACTTTCCCAAGGTCTTCATAATAGGTTTGCACCCCTGTACCAAAACCGAGAGACCACTCGTCTTCAATAAAATAATCGCTGTAAAGAGAGAATCCTCGAAAGCTTGTTTCTTCGATAAAATCACTCGTGTTTCCCAAAGGGAGCCCAACTGAGTAATAGAGGGTAGTCTGCGATCGGCCCTGACCAAAAAGTGCAACTGCTACAGCTACAAATCCGATTGTCCAAATTAACTTTTTCATTTATTCAGGGTTTGAAATTAGGTATGGACTCTGCTCGAAAGTCTGATCAATGTTTTCATCTATTCGCTGTCCAACTGATGCACTAGATCCTTGAATCAATCCATTTACATATCCGTGCCATACAATTGGAATTGTCATTTCTTCTGGGTTTGCTCCTTCAGGGTAGCTCATTTCAATAGAAATAGTACCTGTGGTGTAAGAGTACGCATACGTCCAACCGTAGCCAGGGTAGCCCCAGCCCCATCCTGGTCCGTAGCCAGGGTACCAGCCACCCCAGTAATACCACCAATCATACACAAAATTGACTGTGGTAGACGACCATGCCGAAACACCAATAGCGATATCAGATTCTTGTAACGTGTTTACACGCACATAACCCCGTTCATTCAGATTTGCTTCAACCCGATCAAGGATGCGCTCATCATATGTTCTACTTATGTTTTCTCCGTCATCAGCAATGTGAATAATCGAGTCAATCATGAAGTAATTAACCTGAGCTTCAAAATCAAACTCATCATCGTAGTTCGTAACGGCCAAGTCTAAGTCAGAAACGTACTCTGGCCCTTTGGGGTAACATCCTGCTAAAAACAGTGCTACCAGCGACCCTAGAAAGATTTTTTTCATAAGAATATTTGCTATAAGTGTTGTTGAACACCGAGGCAAATATATACAATAACCCGAGACGATTATGGCCTTTTTGCTTACCTTTCGCCCGAAATCAGCATACATTATTATGAAAAAGTTTCTTCTATTTGGCTTGGTACTATTGAGCTTAGACCTCGCAGCTCAACTTCAGATTAGTGGTTCTTATGGATATCGTGTTGGAGGTGAAGTAGATGTATACTACGGTGGTGATTTAGGTTATATTAAAATTGCCGATAGTGAATCATTTTCTGTTGATCTGGATTACCAATTGAGAGATGGGTTTTCGGTAAGCCTGCAGTGGTTTGCACAAGATACCCGTATGGACTTTCATGGTTTCAATAGTTTTGATCTTGAACATTTAGGTGGTGCCTGGAACAATTATTTCCTTGTAAATGGTGTCTACGAAAAAGAAATTAACCAAATCGTTCCATTTGGCGGGATCGGACTGGGGATTGCCACAGCTAGCTTTGACGACCCGAGATACGATACTTCCGTGCATTTTGCCGCTGCTTTACAAGGTGGTTTGAAGATCTTTTTCACTGAGCGATTAGGAATCAAATTGAAAGCTGCCATGTTAATGCCTCTTCAATATGGTTCTGGTGGACTTTACTGTGGTACTGGTTCTGGATGTAGCGTCGGAGCAGGTGCATCGACTACTATCATTCAGGGAGACTTTTCTGGAGGTGTGGTTGTGAAATTGGGAGAAACCAATTCAAAACCGCACACTTCGTATAGCTCTAGCCCGACTTGGTAATCCTATAGTTCCCTAGCGAAATTCTCGAAGCTACTTGGTTGTAGATTAAACTAGGTTGTGTTCATTCTTCACTTATCAGAAGAATTTCAACATCTGAGAATTATACAATCGATAATTTCTTGATGGATTGGCTTTGTCTTTCAAGGTTGAATAAAACTATCTTGGAGCTCAAATGAAAAGCTCCTTTTACAATTCTCCAGTAGTTTTTTGGTTCATCATCCTATGTACCATCAGTGCTACTTCAGTTTTTTGCCAGGAAGTTGAAATTCTATCGCATCATGTTGATGCCTTTGGGCAAGTAAACATCGAGATAGAATCGAGTTCGGACAAGTACTATATTCTGAAAGGACGTCACAACGATCAAGATCCTTTTACCTTAAACTTGTCATTGACCTACGGTGCAGAAGGTACCACTATCCTAAAAGAATCGCTTGGTGCCTACCCTATTGAAAATTACCAGGTTTTAGAGTTTCCTATCAATAATCCAGGGGATATTGATGGCGATGGGTACAACGATATTGAAGAGATAGAAAATCGCCCTGCGCAAAGTCCGTTTAGCAATACAGAGCCCATGGAACTCATAGATGCGGCTGTGGCTATTGAGTCGATGAACACCTTCAATGCGCTTTCAACTCAGCTCCCTGTGGTTCAATTTTTTGAGTTTTTAAATGGGAAGGAATTTCTGAAGTTCATCATATTGGATTTTGATTCGGATACGCCTTCGGTATATTTCATGAATAGTGAAACACATTGGCTTCACTCCGAATTTGCCGATTGGCTAGGTGTAGATTACCTGGCTGAAGATGTGCGACGCGGGAATGTGGTCTTTCACCCTACCATTCCTTCGAGTAACGGCACTTTGGGCACATTTGCTTTTAATTACAGTAATAATGGTCAACGCCCATTTACCGATGTGCAAAGAACTAATGAGATCCTGGCTGCCAATATGCCCGTACTTCGAAACAACTTGGCTTACTTTGTTACACTCAATAACGAAGACGGATATTATTGGGAACAGGAGCTTTACGAAAATTCGAGAGTGTCTGTCATCCTTGAGTCTGACGTCTATTCTCAGATTGATTACCTCGGCTTGAACTTGACTGAAGGCTATGGAAAGCTCAGGTACATGAGTCCAGATGAAATTCCTAGTGTTACCGACATCGTGATCTACGAGTCAGCTCCCAATCTCCTTCCCCGCGTTTCAGGAATAATTACATCAGAGATTCAAACACCACTTTCACACGTCAATTTGCGAGCCATTCAAGACGGTATTCCAAACGCCTTTATTAGAGATGCTCTCGCAAATGAAGCAGTGAGTGCATTACTTGGACATTACGTATACTTCCGGGCAGATCAGGATGGATTCGTTCTGAAAGAAGCATCAATCGAAGATGTGAATAGGTGGTTTGATCATATCCGGCCAGAGCACAACCAAGAACCGCCTTTAAATCTATCGTACCAATCCATACTTCCCCTCTCAGAAATCACCTTTGATATGCAGAACGGCTACGGTGCAAAATGCGCTAACCTTGCTACGATGCATACCTTCGGATTTCCTGACGGCACCATTCCTGACGGATTTGGAGTACCCTTCTTTTTCTATCAGGAATTCATGAAGTACAACGGCTTTTTCAATGTGGTGGAAGAGTTACTTAACCGAACAGATTTTCAAGAGAATAGAGATGTAAGGGATGAGTTGCTAGCTAGTCTCCGAGCCAGCATCAAAGCCGCGCCACTACCAAGTTGGATGTACGATGAATTGGCTGAACTACAAGGAATGTTTCCCGATGGCACATCGATTAGGTGCAGGTCGAGTACGAACAATGAAGACCTTCCCGGCTTTAATGGTGCAGGTCTCTACGAATCAAAAACCCAACATCCGTGGGAAGGGCATATCGAAAAATCAATAAAGCAAGTGTATGCCAGCATATGGAACTTAAGGGCTTTCGAAGAAAGGGACTTTTACAAAGTAAATCACTTCAGCTCTAGCATGGCCGTACTTTGCCATCCCAATTACTCAAACGAAAAAGTGAACGGCGTAGGCGTGAGCGCTGATCCGGTGTACGGTACTGAACACACCTATTATCTGAATTCTCAAAAGGGCGAAGATCTGATTACTAACCCACCTGCCAACACAAAACCCGAAGAGATTCTACTGGATGAATTTGTAGGAGATGAAGACGAGTACTACGTCATACAGCGATCAAATTTAGTTCCGCCTGACTCGCTTCTTATGAGTCCCATTCACCTAGCTGAGATGAGAACATACCTATCTCGCATTCATCATGAGTTCTCAAAATTGTACAAGGCAGAAAGAAATCACAGCTTTGCGGTCGATATTGAGTACAAGATAGATCAAGATAACCAACTCGCTATAAAACAAGTACGACCTTGGGTGACCTACGATCCGAGTTTAAACTGGCCTTCAACGCTTGATGAACACAGACTTCTTCTCTACCCCAACCCTACGGAAAACATCGTTAATATTCTCTGCGAAAATTGTGGGATCCGCAAAATTGAAATTGTAAACTCTTTAGGAGTGACTTTGATTGATGCTCAAACAGAAGATTCAGAACTGTTTAAGATCCAGGTTGAAGTATCCCAATTACCTTCTGGAGTGTATGTAGTAACCGGATATGCCAACAACGGCAATGAATACACGAGCAAACTCTTGAAGCAATAAGCGTCGGAGACTACTACAACAATTTTTGTCTTAAGTAAAACTCGAGTTGACCATTGGCTCGCTTCAGATCGGCTAGGAGTTGTTTGTTCTCCTTTCTCAAATCAAATATCTCAATGGCCTGATTGATGATAGACTTAAGCACTTTCGGATCCCAAGGCTTTGTTAGGTAACGGTAGACTTCGCCCTCGTTTATTGAGTCAATCACAGCTTCCATGTCCGAGTATCCGGTGAGCAAAATTCGGATTGGCTCAGGGTGGGAAGTCTTCACTTCCGATAAAAACTCGACCCCCGTCTTATCCGGCATTCTTTGGTCAGAAATGATGACTTTAAGCTCATCCTTGTCCAAGAACATCTTCGCTTCCCGAGGGCTCAAAGCGGTATACACATTAAAATCTCTCCTAAAAGCTGCTTTAAAAGCTATCAGATTATTCTCTTCATCATCCACGTATAACACGCCTGATTTTACGCTCTCATCTTTTTCTGACATGACTTCTTCTTGATTTTCAACTATCGTACTCTAAATATCGCTGTTCGTCGAAAATAAATTGATAAAACTCGATTCTTTAATAGTTTCGAATGTACCATTTTTACTCAATAAACCAACAGCCAACCAGCAAGGATGAATACAAGAGACACTTTTGACTTACTGTCTGAAAAAAGTTCAAAGAGAGATTTAGAATCCTGGACTCCCGAGATTTTAAATCCAAATGATGAGAATGACCAACAGAGACTAGCCGCGATTGCAAGAAATGAATTTCTCATCGTTACCAATGACATCATGGTGCAACTCGAGGAGTTGGTGAAATGCCTACACCCTCGTCAACGATTGAGCGGAGAACGCTTAAAACAAGCTGCTCTAGACCATTTAAAAGGTACAGACCCAGATTTGTATGGCCTTTGGGTCTTCTATTCCTGGTCTAACAGGCTCGTACATATCCTGCCTGAAAATGAGTTCATTCAGGTAAGATCAAACCGAAATCACTACAAAATAAGTCCTGAAGAACAGCAGACTTTAGTTAAGAAAAAGGTTGGCTTGATCGGCCTTTCTGTAGGGCAATCGGTAGCGGTTACCATGGCCATGGAGCGCGGATTTGGAGAGCTCAGACTGGCCGATTTTGATACGCTCGAATTGACCAATTTGAATCGAATCAGAACAGGGATCAAAAACCTAGGTGTTTCTAAGGTGATTTCAGTGGCGAGAGAAATCATGGAAATAGATCCATTCTTAAGTCTCAAGTGCTTCACAGACGGTATCACCGAAGAGAATATGGACTCGTTTTTTACCGAAGGTGGCGATCTTGACTTATTAATAGATGAATGCGACGGTCTAGAAATTAAAATTTTGGCTAGAGAAAAAGCGAAGTCCATGGGCATTCCAGTTGTGATGGAAGCAAGCGATCGCGGGATGGTAGATGTGGAGCGTTTCGACCTTGAGCCAGAGCGCCCCCTACTCCATGGTTTAGTTGGCGATTTGAATACTGAGCTTTTGAAGACCCTCGAAACCAACGAAGAAAAAATCCCATACATGCTCGACATTGTGGGTCTTGAGACCATTTCGACGCGCGCTAAAGCGAGTATGTTGGAAATTGGCGAAACAATCACCACCTGGCCCCAGCTCGCTTCTGCAGTTACTTTAGGTGGTGGAATTACTGCCGACGTTGTACGCCGGATTTTTCTCAACCAGTTTCACGAATCTGGTAGGTACTACATGGATGTGGAAGAGATAATTGGCAATAAAAAAGGTGAGCGAGCCAGTTCGAAGCAAATGTTTCAAGAACCCCAATTGGCCGATGTATCCGTTTCTCTCCCAGAGATAGCAAGCGCACTGACTAAGCCAGATGCCGATTTAGTTGTAGAAGCGGCCTGTCACGCCCCGAGCGGTGGAAATTTGCAGCCATGGCAATGGGTTTATCACAATGGCGCTCTTCAATTGCGGCACGATAAAACCTTGACTAGTTCGTTCCTTGATTACAACGATATCGCTTCCATGATTGCACTGGGAGCTTCTCTCGAAAATGCTGTGCTTAAGGCTTCAGCCTTAGGGTATAGCGTTGATGTACATTTCTGCCAGGAACAAATAAATGGATGTATAGCCAACTTGAGCTTCGCTAAAGGAAATGAGCCAAGTGTAGTTGACTTGGAGCTTGGTGAGGCCATTTTCCAAAGGCATACCAATCGAAATATTGAAAAAGGCGAGCCAATAGAAAGTGAGAACTTAGATCATCTTCAATCATTGGCTTCTGCCAACGGATCATCGCTTGTCATTCTGGAAGGCGAAGAGAAGGACGAGCTAGCTAAACTTATTGCTTTTGCTGAGCGCTTCAGAATAATGCACCCCATGGGCCACCAAAATTTCACAGAAGAAATGCGCTGGAACCAAGAAGATGTCGAAGTTTCAAAGGATGGTATCGATATAGAAACCTGTGATCTGACCGAAGGTGAATTGGCCGGTTTCAAGCTCGCTACCAACCGACAAGTTATTGACAAACTCCAGGAATGGGGTGGCGGGACAGCCTTCGAAAAGCTCTCAAAGAAAAGCACCGAGTCGGCCTCTTGCCTTGGGATTATCACAAGGCCAGAGAAGAGTAAAACGGACTTCATAAATGCCGGTAGAGATTTGGAGCGCGTGTGGATCGGAGCCAACAAGAAAGGAATTGGCTTCCAGCCGCAATCGCCGTTGAGCCTAATTCTCGAAAGGCTAGAAAATTCTGCAGACCTTAATGAAGCCCAGGTCAACGAATTAAAAATAGCATCTGAAAAACTATCAGACATCTTTAGGAGTAAGCATGGTGGAACTCCTATTTTCATATTTAGATTGTTTAAAGCAGTAAAGCCCGTAAAGAAATCGCTCAGGAGAAACATCGACCAACACTATCAAGCGCTAGCATGATTCGACTAAAGGCCTTCAGAGCTATTGATGATGAAGGAAGCTGTTTGGCGTATGCCGAAGGGCACCGTCGTGTCTTGGATGGATTTGATCTTGGAAACATCAGCACCAATAACGTAGCATGGGCGTACAATCCGCATGTCTATGTCATCATGGCTTATGATAGCTTGACCAATGAACTTTTAGGAGGGATAAGAGTGCAAATAGCTGGTGGTGGGATTAAACTTCCTGTAGAAGAAGCCGTAGCCCATTTCGATCCAAACGTCATTGAACTCGTCAAGGCCTATCATAGAAATGGTGGTACATCTGAGCTTTGTGGGCTTTGGAATAGCCGAACAAAAGCACCCAATGTAGGTGTAACAATCAATTTGGTGATAGCGGGAATGGCGCTTTGCTCACAACTTCCAATTACAAGTATCTTTACCATCGTAGCTTCGTATACGCTAAAAATTGCCTTGCGAATGGGATTCGCAATTGAGAAAAATGTCGGTAAAAACGGGGAGTTTGTTTATCCAAATTCGAACTATATTGCACGAGTTTTATCAATGGATCCCAGACCTTTAGAAAGGACGTACGGCACTTTTAAAACGAAAATTTTAGACTTGCGAAGTAACCCCATGTTTGTACGTAAAGAAATTCTCGATGATGGTAAAGAGCTCATTTATGAGCACGAGCTACATTTACCAAATGTTGGCGAAATAGAACCTTATACCTGATGAGACACGCGTATTATCTCACTATATTCTTTCTTGGAATAGTACAATTTGCTTTTTCTCAAAACCTTGATATCAACGACGGATTCTACCGTGAAGCTCTAGGAAAGGAGCTTGAGTACTACATTGATCCATCGGCAGGTTTATCGGTCGATTCGATCCGTTTAATGGGATCAAAATTCAACCAAGTAGAATCGCCTAGACCTAATTTTGGATTTGTAGATGGTGCTATATGGCTCAAAACCCGAATACACAACCAAACCCCGAAAAACGAGTTCTACCTCCATATTAATCAGCCTGTACTGGACTCTATCGAAGTGTATTGTTTCGATGAAGAAGGTGAAATTACATGTAGGTCGACCCTCGGAGAAGCACATCCGTTCTATGAAAGAGATGTCACCGATCGGTATTTTGTACTTCCCATTAAAGTTGAAACGTCTGTTGATACTGAGCTTCTCGTTCGGATTAGAAGCAAGGAGCCCATTGAAGTACCTATTTATCTAGCGACTCCTAATGGATCACGTACACTAACCCAGCAAGCCGACTTATTGTTAAGCGCATATTTTGGGCTTATTCTGGTAATGGCCTTCTACAATTTATTCATCTATTTTTCGGTACGCGATGCGAGCTATCTCTATTACGTGATTTACATATTTTTCGTAGGCCTTACCCAGGCTGCATTAGAAGGATATACTTTCATGTATTTCTGGCCGAATAGCCCGTGGCTGGCGAGCAGGAGCGTGTATATCTTAACTAGCTTAGTAAGCATTTCAAGTGTAATTTTCTTGAATGACTTTCTCAAGACCCGGGTTTTTACCCCTACCCTGCACAAAGTGTCTTACGGTGTTATTGGCCTTTTTGTGATTATTATTATCAGCGCTCTATTTTCAGTCGAAAAGGCTGTACACACAAGTACTCAAGTCAGTATTGCCATCGTTTCAGTTTTTATTTTTCTAACCGCCGTTAAGGTATACAGAAAGGGCTACTCACCAGCAAAATTCTTTCTCTTTGCTTGGTTAGTGTTGCTGGTGGGCATTATTATTTTCTCCCTGAAAGATGCGGGTATTGTAGCAGCCACGCCATTTACCCATTACACGATGCAGTTTGGAAGCGCAATAGAAGTTATCCTACTCTCTTTTGCTCTTGCTGACCGCATCAATATTCTAAAACGTGAAAAAGCTCAATCGCAAGCAGAAGCGCTGAAAGTTTCAAAAGAAAATGAACGGATTGTAAAAGAGCAGAACATCGTTTTGGAAGAAAAAGTAAAAGAACGAACAACTGACCTTCAAGAATCTAATTCACAATTGAATATTACCTTAAATGAACTTAAGGACACTCAATCGCAGTTGGTAGATGCAGAAAAGATGGCATCACTCGGACAGCTCACTGCTGGAATAGCCCATGAGATAAATAACCCTATAAATTTTGTTAGTGCCAATGTCACTCCACTTCGGTACGACGTAGAAGATCTCTTCAAATTGGTAGACATGTATGATGAGATTTCATCGAGTGATCAATTTGATATTAAGAAGGAAGAAATTGAAGCTTACAAGCAAGAAATAGACTTAGACTTTACGAAAGAAGAGATTAGTCAGCTTCTTGAAGGCATCCAAGAGGGAGCCAGTAGGACTGCAGAGATCGTGAAAGGATTAAAGAATTTCAGTCGGATAGACGAAGGGTCAATTAAACCTATAGATATCAACGAGGGGATCAAATCTACTCTCCTACTTTTGAAGAATGAAATTCCAAGTGACATAAAGGTGGAGGAAAATTACGGCGAACTTACACCTGTAGAGTGCATGGGGGGAAAAGTCAATCAAGTGATTATGAACTTGATTTCCAACGCGCTGTATGCATTGAAAAGTGTTGATGCAGTTCGTGAAAAGATTCTATCAATTGACACTCAAGAATCTAATGGTAATGTTTACCTTAGAATTAGTGATACTGGTACCGGTATGTCGCAAGAAGTTCGCAGCCATATATTTGAGCCTTTCTTTACCACGAAAGAAGTTGGTGAAGGTACTGGTCTGGGGCTGAGCATATCATTTAACATTATCGAAACGCATAAAGGACAAATAACGGTCGAGTCAGAAGAAGGAGTTGGATCCACCTTCACTATTGTTCTTCCGATTAAGTCAGAATTGAAGGATTAACAGAATGAAAGAACCGGACAAGAAGATATCAATACTATATCTCGATGACGAGCAACAAAATTTATCGGCATTTAAGGCGAGCTTCAGAAGAAAATATGACATTTTACTAGCCAACAACGCGGAAGATGCTTTTGACATTCTCGAAGAAAATTCTCCTGAAATCATCATCGCTGACCACCGGATGCCAAAAATGACTGGAGTGGAATTCTTCGAGAAGGTTAAAGAAGATTTCCCAAATCCTACGCGGATACTCTTGACGGCATACACGAGCTCACAAACGGTGATTGACGCCGTTAACAAAGGCCATATCGACCGGTATCTTATGAAGCCTTGGGACCCAATATTGATTGAGTCCACCATCAATTCTTGCTATCAGATGTTCCTGACAAGAGTTGAGCTTCAAGATAAGAATGAAGAACTTAAACGAACCAATGAAGAACTAAATAGATTCGTCTATAGCGTTTCCCACGATTTGAGAGCCCCGCTTATGTCATTACTTGGGCTTATTCATCTCGTTCGGATTGAAGAAAAACCGCAAGAGCAAGGTCAGTTTTTCGATCTGATGGAAAAGAGTGTCCACAAAATGGACAATTACATTCAAACGACCCTAGAGTACTATCGAAATTTCAAGTCTGAAATTACTGTAGAAACGATTGATGTAAAGACGTTGGTCAATGAACTCACAGAGAGTTTGAAGTCATACAATGATCATGTCGAGTTCGTAACAGAAGTGGACGAATCGATTGATTCAGTAACGGATAAGATGCGACTTAAGATCATCATTGGCAATATACTTAGCAATGCTGTAAAGTATGGTAGAAAGCCCGATCATGTTGGTGATGTGATCATCGAATTATCTGCCACTAAAACAGATGGGGAATTGATTGTAAAGGTTAAGGATTATGGTGTTGGAATCCCCAAAGATGAACTCACCAAAATTTTTGACATGTTCTATAGAAGCAGCACCAACCAAACCAGCAAGAGCACCGGCTTGGGGCTTTATTTAGTTCACGATGCCGTGTCGAAAGTAAAAGGCAAGATAGAAGTTGATTCTCAGGTAGATACCTGGACCGAATTTACGGTCACTATCCCAGACCAATTTACGCTTTAGATGAGGTCAGCCGCATCATACCGAATTGCAATAGTAGATAGTGAAGAGGTTGATCTTTTCATAGCACAGCGTATGCTCGGCTTAATGAACATTTCAAACAAAACCACGTTTATCCGGTCTGGCAAAGGTTTGATTGACCTTATGCGAGATCCAGATTTTGAATGCGACTTCATTATGCTCGCTTTTCGGCTAAGTGATGGCCACGGACTAGAAATATTGGATCAACTCGAGGACCTTCAAAGTATGAACGAAATACCTCAGTCCAAATGGCCAAGAATCATCATTACGAGCTCATCACGACATGTAGACGATATCTTGCGAATAGACTCTCACAAACGTGTTGATGCATTTATAGAGAAGCCCATGCTACCATCCAAGCTAAAGAGCGTATTTGCTGCTTTAACCTAATTCTTTATTACTCTTTTATAAGCGTTGCCGATCTGCAAAATGTAGATACCGTTTGGCATGCTACTGAGCTCGATTTTACCTGAAAGCTCCACATATCCTGAGCGAACCAGCCTACCGGTTTGATCCAAGATCTGATAAGGTTGGTTTTCAAGATTTTCCCCCATCAATGTAATGAAAGACGAGGTGGGATTTGGGAAGATATCAAACCTGGTCTTTTGCTCTAAATCTGCACTTAGTGATTCATCAAGTTCTAAGACCCACAAGCCCGTTTGCATATCAGATACCAGGATATGCCCTGATGATAAAAATGGATAAACTCCCCAAGCACCTTCATAGCTCTGCTGATGCGCGAGCGTAGACGTATCATAATACCCAATCAAAACTGGCGACTCGGGGTTCTCAATACTCCAAACGTATATACCATCGTAATAGAATGCGGAATAGATCTTATCGTCGTGAATGATTTGATTATGGGCTATGCTCAACGGGTTTATCCCTGATGTCACTGTAGTCAAAACTTCGATATCGGTTGGGTCTGATACATTCAAAATTTTTAATGGTGAGCCATGTGTTTCATCGGCAAGTACATAGATGTTTTCGTCTTCACTTAAGTACCCACTGTGGTTATAGCCTTGACCTTCATATTCGGTTATAGAACCGAGCATTGCCGGAGGAGATTCATTGAAATCTACAATTTGCAAACCACCGTTATACCCTCTGTGGAGGTAGGCAATATTGTCCTTGACATACATATCGTGAACGTCTTCCTGTAAGTATAATTCATCAAGAATAGTGGGCACTTCAGGATTTGAAATATCGATAACCTGCAAGCCAATTACCCCTTGAAATCCAGGCTTGAACACATAACAGGCATAAAGCTTGGCTTGGGCTGTATCGATAAAAACGTTGTGCGATCCACGCAAAATGGCATTATCATCGTACACTACATGCACCGAATCTGGGAGATAAGACAAGTCGGCTATTTGCAATGAGCTCTGCCCTTCCTGACAAACCATATAGAGGTAATTGTCCATATTGTGGTAGTCTCTGTGTACGACAATTGGGCCCGTTTGAGTCCCTTCCACAAAATCGACTTCCACAGCATTGGCCGGATCGGTAACGTCTATAAAATGCGTCCCCCCCGTGGTACCTATTATCGCATACTCACGCCCATCTTGTTCATATCCCCATACTTCGTTATACAGATTGCCCCATGCCGAGCTAGAAGGCATTCCGTCAGTGGTCCAGTTGTAAAGCGACACCATATTCATGCTGTCTTGGGCAAAAGAAAAATGAGCTACCAAGGCAGCAGCTAAGAATAGAATTACTCTCATATGATTTAGTTGTTTGAGCGTCAAGATAGTGAATCTCCACTATCATCATGCTTTACCGCTATATAAATCAACCAAAGGCTGCCTGCGGCAAATAAGTGGGCCAAATCTTTGTGGTTAAACCAAACCGGATCGATATCTATTTTGAACGGAAACAGTAGCCCCGTCAAAAAGGCGAATAGAAATGAATAGTAAATCCAAGCGTATTTCTTCGCTTCTTTCTTCTTAAATGACACCACCATGACAATGATATACGAGAGAAGTAAATCAACAATTGCCGGAACAAAATTATAAACAACACACAGGGCGATTGAAGCCAAGACTGCCTTGATCCATATTAGCCGCTTGTACTTGCGGTACTGCTCAGCTGACAGTGTTCCCTTAATAGCATACACGTTTGCAAGTGGAACGAGAATCCCCTTCAGTGCCCAAACAATGTAAAATCCAGTTGGTCCCAAATAGGTCGGAATTCCATGGCTAAACATTCCACCAAAAGCTGCTAAACCCAGTAAAGCAATGAATGCCTTCCAGTCCTTAGCAAAGACCGAAACATTTGACTTCAGCCGAAACAATAGCAAAAGACAAACTAATACGATCAATAAATTGGATAATACGCTGCCAGGTTCGTGGATATAGACCCCGTTAAACTCGGTTCCAGTCAGATCTTTTGGATACATAATTCACTACGGATTCCAAATTTTACGGCTCGCCATTTGGCCATCCGCAAAATAAAAAGTCAGCAAATATAATCCAGTTTGGTATCCGCTCAGGTCAAATTTCAAAAAATGCGAATCGGCCCCAATTCGGAGTACCAATCTCCCCGTAACATCTCTTATCTCCATATTTGAAAATCGATTTTCAGAATAAGTGGGCAGCTCTACTTTAAACCGATTTTGATCCTGACTAATAAGGAGATCTATACCTTTAAAATCAGATGTAGAAACAGACTCTCCTCTCGTGATTCGGTACGTCTTGTCGCTCACCATTTGGCCGGTACTCATTCCCCCGGCTATGATCCACGAGTTTTCCGATACACGGGCTATACCGCGTAGATCCATCACATCAAAAGGTGTTGGGGTATATACTGCCCATTCAGAATTTTGAGCATGATAGGTTCTAATCTGCGCAAGCGGCTCCACGCCCGCTCCATTTGAATAAGCCAATCCATCAAAATTGTAGGCTACTCCTGCCCCACCAATCCAAATGGCTTCATTTTCATAGGAAGTGCTCGCCATCCTATATCCCTTGTCTCCTTCTGCGTCTGGAAGCTGTGTCCACACTATCTCGGTCGGGTTTTCAGGGTTTATTACTCCTTTTCGGAGTTTGCTGTTGGCTGTGAAAGAAAATGTATTGATCTGGACGCCACCAAAATAGTAGATCGTATCGCCTATAATGGTGCCGCTTGCGCCAAAAGCTTTAAAATTATTATTGTTCGGTACGGGAGTGCCTAAGTTCCACGAATCGGTGTACGGATTGTAAATCTGAACTTCATCGATGTTGGTGTTTTGGCTCCAACCGCTAATGACAAAAACCAGACTATCGCGCCACACAGCCTGAACATGATCATCAGTTGCTACGGGAAGTTCAGCCCCATCGGGTAGCCATGTATTGGTTTCGCAGTCGAATCGATGCACCTTGGCCGAAGACTGCTCATCCAGATTATCAAAAACGTGATAGCCACCTATTAAAATGATCTGATTATTGACCGTAGAAGCCCCGGCGGCAATTTTTCCTCTAAAATCATTTACATCTGGAAGCTGTGTCCACTCTTGCAGAATGGTATTATACCGCCATGACTTTAAGTGTATATCACCAGGTTGAAGCCCTGAAGCGATTCCAGTAAAACTGTAAACACACAAGGTATCGCCACTCAAACCTTGACTTACCGCATTGTTTGAAACGGGCTCGGGCATGTCCGTCAGTTCTTCCCACTCCCAGCCCCCCTGAGCTTGCGTATAGAACGAAAAGGATGATAAAACCACAAGGGCCATTAGGCTGATTCGATTGAAGAAAATGCTCATAAGTCTGTCCATTTGCCCTTCAAGGTATCGCCATCTAGCGCATTCTCCAAAATTTCGAGAAAATCAGCACGCGGAATGTGCTCTGCACCCATGTGTTCGAGGTGATCTGTATGCACCTGACAATCGAGAATCAGGAAACTTCTTTCATCCAGCCATTGACAAAGTCTGATCAACGCCAGCTTTGAAGCATTTGACTCATGCGAAAACATGCTTTCACCGAAGAATATTTTACCAATGCTCACTCCGTAGAGCCCACCAATAAGATGGCCTTCCTTCCATATCTCAGCACTGTGAGCCATTCCAATTCGATGCAAGCTCTGATAAGCTACCTTCATTTCGTTTGTAAGCCAAGTGCCATCCTGTCCTCTTCTCGGCACACTCGAACAAGCTTCAATGACTTGATCAAATGCAGTATCTAGCCTAAATTCATAGCTCGAATTATTAAGATATGTCCGCATACTCTTTTGGATCTTAACCAGATGGGGGAAAAGGACAAACCTCGGATCTGGACTCCACCACAAGTATGGGTCACCTTCATTAAACCAGGGAAAAATACCTGACTCATAGGCTGTCAGAAGCCAGTCGGCTCTCAACTCCCCACCGATAGCCAAAAGGCCATCATCACTTGCTAGCTCGGGGTGTGGAAACTCCATGTGATAAGGATCGAGTTCGTATAAAGGCATTCCGCAAATATCGAAACCTATTCCTTACTATATTTGAATTGTGGATGAAATCATTGCCAATTTAAGTCAGCTCTCGCCAGCTTCGCTTCCAGGATGGGAAGCCCAGCAAAAAATGATCAATTTTAAAAGACCGAAACCCGAAGAAGCTGAGCTCAATTTTCCGCATGCGAGACAAAGTGCTGTCATGGCTCTCCTTTACCCAAAGCACAACAAAGTACACACCGTGCTCATGCTCCGCAATACATACCACGGTGTGCATAGCGGGCAGGTCAGTTTTCCGGGTGGAAAGATGGAAGAAATCGACAGCGACCTTTGGGCTACAGCCCTCCGGGAAGCCAACGAGGAGCTGGGAATCGATCCGCAACAGGTCAGAAAGATTCTGCCTTTAACCCAAGTCTACATTCCGCCTAGCAATTTTTTTGTCACGCCTTTTTTGGCAGTTAGCACCAGTAGGCCAGACTTCATACCCGACCCTACGGAGGTAAATCGAATTATCGAAACCCCGCTCGAAGCCTTTTTGGACACATCGAAGCAGAAGGAAAAATACCTTGAATTAGGGCAAAATGGATTGCGATCAAAGGTCAAGTACTTCGATATCGCAGGCGAAGTGGTTTGGGGCGCCACAGCCATGATGCTCAGCGAGTTGGCCGACATCATAAAAACCAATGAGATAACTCTGAATCTAACGAGACAGCATGATTAATAAGTTTAGCCTTAAAAAGGTATTTGGACTCTTTGTGGGCCTATGGCTCACTACAAGTTTGCAATCAAAAGATAGCCTTACTGTTGCTATTATGGATCAATATCCATTTGTGATAACAGAAGAAGGAGAACGCTTCGGACTTTGCATGTATCTGTTGAATAATATGGAGTCTGACTTAGACTTGCATTTTGATTATAAAACGTACAACGACGTGGATTCTTTGGTCTCAGCTGTGCGAGAAAGAGAAGTAGATTTAGTCGGAAATCCAGCCACACCAGCTGCACAGTTTATGGATGATGTAGACTATACCCACCCGTTCATGGTTTCTAATTTGGCTATTGGATTTAAGGCTTCTGAAAGCAACATCTTAAAACGGCTGTTTAGAATGATGTTTACTTTCAGCTTTTTGGCTGGAATTTCGGCATTGGCCATTCTCATACTAATCTTTGGAACACTGACCTGGTTCTTCGAGCGAAAGCGTAACAAAAACCATTTCTCAAATGATCGAAAAGGTGTTTGGGAAGCTTTTTGGTGGAGTGCCGTCACCATGACAACAGTAGGCTATGGCGATAGAACACCTAAAACAGTTGGTGGCCGAATAGTAGCTATGATGTGGATGTTTACTGCGGTTGTGGTGATCAGCACATTCACTGGGTCTGTTGCTTCACTTCTCACTGTCGATGAACTTTCGCTTGACATCCACTCAATCGAAGATTTGAAAAAGTCTAAAATAGCTGTGGTCGAGAGCTACTCTGCAGAACGTTTCCTTACACTTTCAAAAGTCCCTTACATCAAAGTAAATTCGGCCGATGAAGCACTGCGCATGCTAATTGATGGAGAAATAGACGCGCTGGTACACGAGGAACCTGTGATGCGCTATGAGATCAGTAAGGCGAAATTAGATGGCGATATTGTTATCGCGCCGGCAAAGTATTCGAGCAAATTCTACGGCTTTGCAATGCCGAGTAATCATCCCGATTTTCAGAGAATAAACAAGGCGCTCATTGAAGAAACTAATTCTATTCAATGGCGCCTTGAATTGGGTAAATATGGTCTAATGGACAACTAGTCCATTTTCACGTTTTATTTGGCGAATTTATCAATCACCTCGTTTGACACTCCTGTATAGCTGAACCCTCCATCGTGGAATAGGTTCTGCATGGTCACGTATTTAGTCAAATCGCTAAACATAGAAATGACGTAATTGGCACAGTCCATAGCTCCAGCATTTCCTAGTGGGCTCATTGCATCGGCATAGGCCACAAATTCGTCAAACCCTTTCACCCCGCTACCGGCCGTAGTAACCGTTGGCGACTGGCTGATGGTATTGATTCGCACCTTCTTCTTTACACCGTAGTGGTAACCGAAGCTACGAGAGATTGACTCGAGCAATGACTTGGCATCTGCCATATCGTTGTAGTCTGGGAATACGCGCTGCGCAGCGATATAAGTCAGGGCAATAACCGATCCCCAATCGTTGATCGCATCTTTCTCATAGGCTACTTTCAAAACGCGGTGAAGGCTCATCGCCGAAATGTCCATGGTCTTGTGATAGAAATCGTAATTGGTATCGGTGTAGTGCTTTCCCTTTCGCACGTTTGGCGACATCCCGATAGAGTGCAATACGAAATCAACTTTTCCACCTAGGTGCTCCATGGCCTGGTCAAACAAGTTGCTCAGGTCGTCCATATTGGTTGCATCAGCTGGGATGACTGGAGCATTTCCACATTCTTCAGCGAGTTTATTGATTTCTCCCATTCGCATAGCGATTGGGGCATTTGTCAAAACTATTTCTGCTCCTTCTTCGTGCGCTCTTTGAGCTACTTTCCAGGCAATCGACATATCATTTAGGGCTCCGAAAATGATACCCTTCTTCCCTTTTAGCAGGTTATTGGCCATAATGGTGGTTCTTTAAAGTAAGGGGACAAATATAGAAAAATGCGTTTCGCGCTAGGGCTATTGCGCGAGTAATTCTCTGGCGTTGTCTAGGGAAGCCTGGGTGGTTTTGGCACCACTCAACATTTGGGCTATTTCCACAATTCGCTCATCATCGCTGAGTTTGAGCATGTTTGTTCGCGTCTCATCCGATACTTCCTTCAATACCCTAAAGTGCCTTCTACCTTTAGATGCGATTTGCGGTAAGTGTGTAATACTGATCAGCTGTTGCGACGCTGACAGGTCGAGCATAAGCCTCCCCATAGCATTGGCTACTTCTCCACTCACACCGGTATCAATCTCGTCAAAAATCATTGTGGTCCGATCATCTCCATGACTTGAAAGCGCTTTGATTGCCAGCATGATACGAGATAATTCCCCGCCTGAAGCCACTTCATGAATTGGCGCTGGTTTTTGACCCTTGTTTGCCGAAAAAAGCACTTGTACCGACTCCAAGCCATCCCGCGTAGGCACTTCAGATGGACGAAATTCAAATACAAATTGAACATGGTTCATGTTGAGAGTCTCAACAAGTTGAATGAGTTTTTTCGAAAACGTTACACTCGATTTTTTTCTCGCTTCACTGAGCTTCTTCCCTACTGATAAGAGTTCTTTTCTGGTGGAATCGAGTATGCTCGCTTTTTCTTCAATGGCCGTTTCCAGATGATCTAAGGATTGAAGATTTGAATTCAATTCTTCCTTCACCCTGATCAGTTCTGAGATTCCCTCTACCTGGTGCTTGCGCTCCAAATTGAAAATTGAAGAACGAACTGCATCCAATTCGGCCATCCGCTCAGGATTCTCCTCGATGCCATCCATTCGGTTGTAGAATTCCGAACCCAAATCATCTAGCTCTATTGCAATGGAGTTTAGTCGATTCGCCATTTCAGAATACGCATCGCCAAACTCGCTCAAAGATTCGACAATACGAGCGACGTTCTTAATTTGATCTAATGAACTCTGATCGTCTTCTTTTATCGCATTCAGGGCTTGAGCTAACTTGGATTTGATTTCACCAGCGTTCTCAAGCTCAATATATTCCTGGTCAACATCTTGTTCGGCCCACTTTTCAAGATTGGCCTTTTCTAATTCCTCCCACTGAAATTGGAAGTAATCCTGTTGTTTGAGTCCTTTACTTAGTTCAGATCGCAGTTCTTCAAGATCAGTTTCGTGCTTTTTAAATTGGTTGAATACTTCTCGATAAGATCCAATCAACTTTTCATGACCACCAAACCGATCGAGTGCACCCATTTGAAACTTACTCTTTTGAACTTCGAGCGTCTGGTGCTGTGAATGAATATCGACCCACTCTCCCGCTAAGGTCTTCAGCGCAGCCAAAGTCACAGGTGTATCATTCACAAAAGCCCTTGACTTACCATTTGACGAAACTTCTCGACGAACAATGGTTTCTTCTTCAAAGTCTAGATCTAAAGCTTCAAATCGCTTCTTGACTCCAGCGTGATTCAAGACAAAACAGCCTTCTACGATGCATTTCTTTGCCCCAGTTCTGACGATAGAAGTATCGGCACGGTCGCCAATGATCAGACCCAGTGCATCGAGCATGATCGATTTTCCCGAACCCGTTTCACCAGTAATAATATTGAAGCCTTGATCAAACTCTACACTGAGTTCATCAATCAATGCGTAATGCTTAATGGTGAGAGATTTCAGCATAAACCAGCAATTCCGAAAATGGTGATTATTCTATTACTACTTCCCCTTCTGCATCCGATCGTACTTTGCGATATTTCCCGGATCTACCTTTGATAGAGTCTCATAGGCCATATTTCGCTCTTGTACAGGTGCTGTTTTAAATACGTTCACGATCTCATCGCTCTTTGCCAGGAAAAATTGTTGGGTATTATATGCCAATGGCTTGATGCGGTGAATCTGGTTGAATTTCTGGATCGACGTGAGTATTTGCTGACGCCCTTGTTGAGCTTTATCGCTCATTACATCCAAGCCCAGTCGGTGGTATGAGTAGAGACATTCTCTCAAAGGCTCAAAGGTCTTGTGCAAGATATCTTCCACGAGCCAGTAGCGATTTTTGTCGCCTTCAAAAGCTTTCCAACCGGCTGCGTTAGACACTTGAGCGGCCTGAACGATACGCTGTGCCTGTTGAAAGTAAGGCGTGCCGCCTTTGGGGCTGTACGTATCGTAGTCAAAACCAATCACCATGTAGGCGTAGTATGCCAAAACGGACACGAGGTTATTTCTAAACTGATCTGGATTAAAATTGTACTGCGTGTTTTGGAAATATTCAAAGTTCACTTCGGTGTCGCGCACATTCAGCACAGGACTTTCGTAATCGGTGTTAAAAACCGGTCTTGAAGAAATAATCTGGATCTCAGCTCTGTAGTTATTTGAGCTGGCGCGAGCTTCAGTAATGTTCAATATCAAGCTGCACTCAATGCGCTCTTCGATGGTAAACACATCATTGGTCCATTTTCGGTTATTCATAAACTCGAAAATGTCCTGTTTCATTTGATCAAAAATCTGGGTGTTCACCCCTTGTATCTGGGGATAAATAACATCTACCTGACAATTGAGCTCCTGAGCTTTTACACTCAGAAATCCGAATACAGCTATAACCAGTATTCCAATTCGCTTCATAGGAAATTCTTCAAAATGTAGTCGATCAAAGCGGAAGCTACTTCGCGCTTAGACATCAACTCCAATGGTGTGGTATTATTGTGTTCTACGAAGGTAACCTGATTGGTATCAAAACCAAATCCCGCTCCTTCATTTCGAATCGAATTTAAAACGATTAAATCACAATTCTTTCTGGCTAGCTTTCCTTTGGCATTTTCGAGTTCATTTTCAGACTCTAGCGCAAAGCCCACAAGGATTTGATCCTTCTTCACTTCTCCTAAAGACATCAGGATATCCTTTGTCTTCTGGAGCTCTACATCCATCCCAGCATCAGATTTCTTTACTTTTTCGTCGTAAACTTTCGATGGGGTGAAATCGGCAACTGCAGCCGCTAGAATGGCGATGTCTGCATCTTCAAATTCGGGAAAAGCAGCCTGATACATTTCTTCAGCTGTTTCTACCTGCTTCAGTTTCACTCCGGCAGGTGGATCGATCGATACTGGACCTGAAACCAGCACTACATCAGCGCCTGCAATTACAGCCGCTTCGGCAATAGCGTACCCCATCTTTCCCGAACTCCGATTTCCGATATAGCGCACCGGGTCTATCGGCTCACGAGTTGGGCCAGCGGTAATCAAGACTTTACGCCCGTGTAGTGGCGACTTTGCCTTGAGATCGTCAGCAATAAAATCAACAATTGTTTCTGGCTCAGCCATGCGGCCAGTGCCCACCAACCCCGATGCCAATTCACCCGATTCGGATGGAATCTCGATCTGGCCTCGCGATATGAGCTCGGCTATATTGTCTTGATTAGCAGGATGTGCATGCATATCCAAGTCCATTGCCGGAGCAAAATAGACAGGACAGCGTGCGCTCAAGAAGGTAGTGAGAAGTAGATTGTTCGCTTCACCTGACCGCATTTTGGCCAAGGTGTTGGCCGATGCTGGGGCTATGACCACAAAGTCGGCCCAAAGCCCTAACTCGACGTGATTGTTCCACACGCCATGCTCAGAATCTTTGATGAGCTCCACCAAGACTGGACGCTTACTGAGCGTAGAAAGCGTTAAGGGAGTGACAAAATCCAAAGCAGCCGGGGTACAAACGACTTGTACCTCGGCTCCAGATTTTACAAATTCTCTAATGAGAAACGCAGATTTGTACGCGGCAATGCTCCCCGTAACCCCGAGGAGAACACGTTTGCCAGCGAGCAAATTCCGCGACATTAGTTCTCTTCGTTCCCCTCTTCGGGACGACGGATATAAATCTTATCTTCTAGCATCTCCTGTACCGCAATAGCGTGTGGCTTAGGAAGACGTTCGTAGAATTTTGAGATCTCGATTTGCTCGCGATTCTCAAAAATCTCTTCTAGGTTGTCTTGAGTAGTAGCAAACTCTTGAAGCTTCGCTGTCAACTCCTCTTTCATTTCGGCCGAGATCTGATTGGCGCGCTTGCCCATCACTGAAATCGACTCGTAAATGTTTCCTGTCTGCTTTTCAAGCTCTTGCACGTTACGCGTTTCGGTAGTGCGTGCGGCATTTGTGTTCTTGAAGTTCATGCTCCAAATATAGTTTAGAATTTCATTTTTTCCAGTTCTCTAATCGCATCCGCGTAATACTTTTCTGCGTCCTTAGAGAAATCGCTCTCTGGATAGAGGTCAATAAACTTGTGATAATTCTCGATCGTGTCGTTTAATCGCTCTTCCTTTTTTGACTCAATACTGTTTACTGCTAGGATGTACGAGCTTTTCACAACCAAAAAACGAATCTCTTCGAGATGTGGGCTATCCGGAAAATCTCGCAACATATTTTCGAGTGCTACAGTGGCACTTTTGTAATTTTCTGTGAGATAATACAATTTGGCGTTATCAAAAGCTTTGCGCTCGAGCTTAAGTCTAAGCTCATCGATCATCTTGTTTGTACTATCTTTTAGTTCCGTTCGTGGGTACCGGTTCAAGAATAGCTGAAACTCGTCTAAAGCTTGCTCTGTGTCGGTTTGATCTAAGCTACTCTTAGGAGAGTTTAGGTAACTGCAGTAGGCACTTGCAAACATCGCATTCTCGGCTCTAGGACTTGCCGGATACGTTTTCGCAAAATTCTTATAGTAGTAATTTGCGAAATAGTAGTCCTTTAGTTTGAAATGGCAATCGGCGACGTAATAATGTACATCTTCACTTTTATTCGTTCCAATATAAACGGCACCCAACTCGTCAAATAAAGACAAAGCTTTGTTGTAGTCTTCTTCCTCAAAGTACTCCACCGCTTTGCGGTACTTGTACTCGACATCTGTGCTCTTCAGTACCTTGTTGTACTCAGAACAGGAAGCGAAAACGAATAGGGTGATTATATATAGGAATACTCTCAACACTGAAAATAAGGCGCAAAGATAACACCTTTTAAACGATTCAAAAATTGTTTAACGCGGCTTAACAACTGCTTATTGTTGGTATGTTCACTTAGCCAGTTTTGGTCAGGTTGTGGATAAGAAGTACTTTCGCGCTTTGACAAATGTGAATATCACGTTTTTATGCAAGATATATTTGATAAAATCAAGGACAATAGAGGTCCATTAGGAAAACACGCGAAAGAATCTCACGGTTATTTCACTTTCCCTAAACTCGAAGGTGACATCGATCGCAAAATGACTTTCCGTGGTAAAGAAGTGTTGGTATGGAGTATCAACAATTATCTTGGTTTAGCGAATCATCCTGAAGTACGACAAGTAGATGCTGAAGCGTCTGCGCGCTGGGGAATGGCTTACCCGATGGGTGCCAGAATGATGTCAGGACAGACTTCGCTGCACGAACAGCTCGAGGAAAACCTTGCAGAGTTCATGCAAAAAGAAGATGCATTTTTGCTCAACTACGGTTATCAGGGATGCCAGTCGGCTATTGAAGCCTTGGTAGATCGAAACGATGTAATTGTGTACGACTCAGAATCGCACGCCTGTATGGTAGACGGTGTTCGTCTTCACCAGGGAAAGCGCTTTGTGTTTAAACACAACGACATGGAAAGCTTTGAGAAGCAATTGGTGCGAGCAAAGAACTGGACTGAAAACACAGGCGGCGGGATTCTCGTTGTAACCGAAGGTGTTTTTGGAATGGCTGGAGACCAAGGAAGGTTGAAGGAGATTGTATCGTTTAAAGAGCAGTACAAATTCCGTCTTTTCGTGGATGACGCTCACGGCTTTGGTACGATTGGTGAAAATGGACGCGGAGCTGGAGATGCTCAAGGCGTTCAAGATCAAATCGACGTGTATTTCGGAACATTCGCTAAAGCGATGGCTACTATCGGTGCATTCGTTGCAGGTGATGAGAGCATCATCGAGTATTTGAGATACAATATGCGTTCTCAAACTTTTGCCAAGTCTTTGCCAATGCCTATCGTAGCTGGTGCTATCAAGCGTTTGGAAATGATCCAAAACTCAAGCGAGCACAAGGACAACCTTTGGAGAATTGCAAAAGCACTTCAAAGCGGACTTACTGAAGCTGGTTTTGATATCGGAGTTACAAACTCTGCCGTTACACCGGTATTCTTGAAGGGAACTCTTGGTGAAGCGACAAACATCACCATGGACCTAAGAGAGAACTACAACATATTCTGTTCGATCGTAGTTTACCCGGTTGTACCAAAAGATGTCATCATGCTTCGATTGATTCCTACGGCCATTCACAAAATGGAAGATGTGGAATACACCATCGAGTCTTTTAAAGCCATGAAAGTGAAACTGGAAGCTGGTGAGTACGAAGCCAATGAAATTGTAGATTGGAGATAAGAGTCTAGTGCTCTAAAAATACGAAAGGCTGCCATGGGCAGCCTTTTTTATGCTTTATACTTCTACAATGCGGTGCTTGATAGCGTAAAGCACCAGCCCTACTCTACTCTTGATATTTAATTTATTGAAGAGTGAATCGCGGTAGCCATCGATTGTGCGCGGACTTAGGAACATTTTGTCGGCTATTTCTTTATACGTCAATTCACTACAGGTGAATTTAAGAAACTCCATTTCGCGATCAGTGAGTGCATCCATTGCGTGGATTTCACCATTGGCTTCGCCACCTGTAACCACCTTCATAAGACGGCTTGAAACAAAATCGGTGTGGTAATAACCGGAATCGTAAACCGTATTTATCGCCTTGACCAGTTCTTTGGGCTCGGAGTCTTTGAGTAAATACCCCCTTGCCCCAGCCCGAAGCATTCTGATTACTGATAAATCATCATCGAGGACACTCAAAGCAATCACCTTCACATTGGGACATTCCTTTTTTAATGCTTCCGTAGCTTCCCATCCATCCATGAGTGGCATATTGATGTCCATCAAAACAACGTCTGGATTGTTGTCGATGGCATAATCCAACATCTCCTTTCCATTCGATGCTAAGAAATCCACTTCCAATCCTTCATGTCTCAAAAGGTCGGCTATACCGTTTCTTACTAAGTTGTGATCGTCTGCTATGGCTATTTTCACAATGTGGGTTCCAGGTTAATTGCTGGTAAATTTATAGAAATTTTAGTGCCCTTTTGGGGTTTAGAATCAATATTCAATTCACCTTGCAGCAATTCAACCCGCTTCTTTAAGCTAACCATACCTACGCCCGTGTTTTCGCGCCAATCTTCTGGAAGCCCTACCCCATTATCTGCTATGGTGAACAGAAGTCGATCATCAATTTGTTCTATTGTGACAATGATCTCCGATGCTTGTGAGTATTTCACGGCATTGCTCAAACACTCCTGTACACAGCGAAACAAAATGATCTCAACGCCTTCATCCAACTGAAAAGTGAAATGACCATTTCGAAGTTCGCATTTCATTTCACCCGTGCGCTTTATGTAGTTCAGCTCTCGCTGGATAGCATTTTCCAAGCCTTCGTTTAAGATGTATGTCCCATTTAAGGATTTACTGAGATCTCTCAAGTCTGAAAGCGATCGGGTAATCAACTCCTTCGCAGACACGGCTTTTTCCTTATCTCCGTCAGATTGAATATAGTTTAGCTGCATTTTAGCAAAAGTCAGGCTCTGACCTACATTGTCGTGAATCTCTTGAGAAATCTGCTTAAACACTTCTTCCTTGAGCTCAATTTGCGTGTTCATCAACTCGACACTAAACGCCTCCTTTAACTTGGCTTGTTTGAGCAAGCTCTCTTTCTGACGCTTTTGATAAAGCACGAAAAAGACCACGAAGAATCCGACAATCATGATTAAAATGATTGTTGATACGATTATCGCGAATACAAAGTCGTTAGCCTCCATCGCCGCTAAACTAGAAAATCTTCTAGTGCAATTTTATTAAATATTAATCTACCGCAGTCCGGAGTTTACCTTCTCCATTTTCATGCATTTCTCGAAAATAGAGCCAAATGGCATATGTAAAGAGTACGAGCTCGATATCGTAGAGAACAAGGTTGATATAATTGGCTTGCCCAACATTTACTTCTAATTTCAAGGATATCCAGACGATAAAGCGATTAGCAAGACTGGAAAGGTTATAAAAGAAAAATGCTCCAACAAGAATAAAGTCCCATCGTTTAAACAAACTCTTCTGACTTACGTGCTTGAGTAAGTCATAAAAATAAATCAATCCAAATAGCACAAGAATAATTGAGTAAACCAATCTTAGTTGGTATCCTACTACCGGATCTCCATATACCAGAATGGACATAACCGTGCAACCGAGAACCGAAATCACGCCAAGCATATCGACAATCCGCCTTAGAGATTGGGTTTTCAGGAGGTTGCGTATTGTCAAATAAACAAAAGTTAAATAGACATTATTCACCAAGCCGTAGTAGGAAACATTTTCGCCATAAGCCCTCAGGAAATATGGTGCAAAAATTTGAAATCCTGCCATAAAAAAGCAATAAAATGCAAATGCCCGGAGCGAGTTTGGTAGCCGTTTCCATTTAGCTACAAGCACTGCAAACAAAGCTAAACAGAGACCATAAATTAAATATACATTGATTATTTGCAGGGACATCCAATACAAATCTGAAAGATTCGACAATTTAATCTAGCTTCCGATGGTCGGCTGTTTTGCCAGATCATCAAATTCGAAGTTAATTATTGAGAATCAAGGCTAACATCCCCAATCAATAAGATGTAATCTATTGAAGTTATTACCCATATTGTATGGTGGACCGACCAATGTATCATCAACTATATAATCATTAGAATTCGGATCACTTGCCGGAAGAACCAAATCTATTTCACCCGTTTTGGGGTCACGAGTTAGCGCTACAAGGATTATCGTATCACTTTTGGTAACTGTGTTATGCGCTGGTACAGCGGCAATGCCGTAATAGTTAGCTCCAGCCTTCTTTTTCAGGTACTCTATATCAGTCCCTTCAAGAATCATAAGGTCAATAACATTTGTCGCATTCCTTAATTTGGGTTGAGATGGATTGTTGTGATACGTTCTAAAATATGAACAAGCTGTTTTTGGGGAGATCTTCTGCGACATGCAAGAATGAAGTTTAATCTGTATTAATTTATAAAGTATGTTTTAGCGAATTGGGAATTCATGCAATGATATGGCTTTGCCATTAATTTAAAAAAGGGTGAAAACACCCTGTTCATTCCCGTGATTTCATCACCTGTTTCAATCAAGTGGCGGTGTACATTTGGCTTGTCGAAAGTAAAAACTGCCATGCAGAACCAAACGGAATCAGAATTATACGGATCAATGAAAATGCTCTCTACCGCCTTTTCGGCAGTAATTGCAATTGCCGATCAAAACTTTCGACACATACACTTCGCTACAGACCCGGTGGAGGGCATTTTGATTGATCCGGAATCCAATCGTGTATTGGAGCGTCAAGAAAAGAAGGTGAATTTAGAGTTTGTCAACTTGAAATTGAAACGAGACAATCTTCCTAAAAACGCACTCCGATTTAGAGTACCGGTTGAAAACTCTGATAAAGAAATCAATATGTTTCTCGATTTGAACGACGTCAATTTTGACGTCTCAAGTTCGAAGGACAACACCCTTTCTCGAGCCCTGGCCTTCAAAAATGTATATGAGAACCTAACTCTTAGAGAGAGGCAAGTGATGGTGCTGGTAAGCGAAAGACGTACATCGAAGGACATTTCAGGCATTCTGAGAATCAGTGAAACAACGGTGAAGAATCACCGAAAAAATGCAAAAAAGAAAATTCAAAAAATTGGATCACATAATGAAGTCAAATTTTTGAGTTGGCTAGCCAATCATCTCGGAGAACAAAATGGCGCGGATTGACGACCAATCACCGCGGCTTGAGACAAATTGAGCCCAAATCCGTGCCACATCTAATGCTACCACATTGGGTGAGGCGAGTTTTCCGAGTTACACTCACCGAAACAGAAACTAAAGAGACCCCATCGGGGTCTTTTTAGTTTGGATTAATTTTTGTGCCTTGTTTACCAGTAGAATCGAATTCAAGAGTAATCCTTAAATTTGAGTATGAGAGGCGTCATTTTCACATCGGTTATTGGAGCACTGTGCTTAGGGCATATGTGTTTTGCACAAGGACAGCTCAGCGGGACGGTGTATTCAGGCTCGAGCCAAAAACCTCTATACAAAGCGGTAGTTCGATCTGGAATAAAGTCGGTGAAAACCGATCGAAATGGAAAGTTTAACCTTGCTATAAAATCAGACGAACCCCTCGAGATATACCACCCCCGATTCGACAATCAAATCATTAGTTCGAAAAAGGTTCCACAAGGCGCTGGTCAGAAGTTTTACTTAACGCCTACTTCACAGTACAAAGCCAACGTCATTGAGAAGAACAATTCCGAATCGATTGTTGACAATCATTTCGAACATGTGCGAGATTATGCTTTTCAGGGAGAAATGCTCTTTGTAGCGACCTATATGAAGCAGGAACACATGAAGAACCGTGATCTCAAGAATTGTGTCCTCAGTGTTTACCGCTATGGGGAACTGGTTCAGAGACTTGTCATGCCCAACGATATTCGACAAATATGGGTGAGTCCCGAAAACGACATTTTTTTACTAGGACGCGATATTGCCACCGAGATCTACACCAATGACGAAAATCAATATGCCTACCGGGTGGTGAGCCATGACTACTTAGATCCAAACAAACGACCGAATACCAAGTTTAATGACAACTATTTGGCAACAATCTCGCACGATGCCATTCCCATCGTTCAGCACGTAGTATTGGACAATTCGGGTAGAAAGCGCGTATATAGAAATGTGAAGAATTACGACTACTTCAATTACATCGACGACGATTTTTCGATGCTGAGTGAATCGGAGATGGCATTAGTAGACAAGTGGGAAGATGAGCAAGGCATATCCGCAAAATATTTTGCGCCACTTGTGCGAAGCTATTACCAGAGAAGAAATTTGGACAAACCCTATTCTCCAGCTTTTACCCATGGAGATACGATTCTTGTTTTTGATCATTTTAGTCAAATGTTGTACAAGCACAATCAATTTGCTGATCCATTTGATTCAACTGGTGTTTACCACGATGAATTGACCAAGGAAGAATTCGTAAAGAACTGTCAAGACCAAGTGACTGAAGAGCTGTACACTGTCCACAAAACGGGGGGGCATACCTTCGTTCGCCAACTCAATAAAATCAATGGAAGTACGGGAGCACCCTACAAACTAGACAAGCCATTTGCCCGAAATGTAAAGATCTACGACGGTTTCGTTT
Organism: Bacteroidia bacterium; assembly: GCA_030427905.1. Lineage (GTDB taxonomy): Bacteria > Bacteroidota > Bacteroidia > Flavobacteriales_D > Cryomorphaceae > CBDDKU01. The sequence goes on along the minus strand of JAUICL010000002.1, from coordinate 454,286 downwards.
ACTATCTCTACCAAACCCCCATCGACGAAAAGACCTGGCATTTACTACGGGAAAAACTTCCTTTCTAGAGCTGGCTATTTCTCAAGCGCTCGGAAACAAATTCCTTTTTGGTTTTTCCGTGTGGAGCCGGCTTTCCATCATCACCGAGATTTACCATTGTAATATTCTCGATTCTCAACACTTCTTCCTGATTCATTTTGTTTCTGACCACACAGCGCAGCGTGAGAGATGTTCGGCCAAACTTCACAACATCAATTCCCATCTCAATAATGTCGCCTTGCACAGGTGCTTGAATAAAATTGATTTCCGACATAAACTTGGTAACGATCTTCCTGTTTTCCAGTTGAACAATCGTGTAAAGTGCTGCTTCTTCATCAATCCATTCCAACAAGCGCCCGCCAAAAAGCGTTCCGTTTGGATTCAAATCTTCGGGCTTTACCCATTTTCGCATTCTAAAATTCATCCGCTAATTATTATTAAAAACGAATTTAGACCGAATTCATAAGGAATGTCCTTATTCCAGATATCATTTTGTAATCCGTAGATTTGCTACGTCTATTTATCAATAAAATACCATGCGATTCTATATTTCACTTTTTCTGCTGTTCATAGTGCTTCAACCAGCTATAGCTCAAGTATCTCCTGCTACAATTGTGGTAGAAGGAAAAGCATCGATCAAGGCTACGCCTGAGAAAACGATCGTTCGAATCCCTGTAGACGCACGAGATGCAGAATACCAAAGCTGTAATGACAAACTAATATCGACATACCGAAGTCTTAAGAAAGCGCTCGTAAAAGTTGGGTTTGATGAAAAAGAAATCAAGTCAAACTCAGTTCGTATTGACGACGATTACCAGTATCAAAACAATCAGCGCGTGCGCGTGGGTTATGTAGGAAACATGTCGGTCAGTCTCGAGATGGGCACCTCCGCGGATGAGCTCGGCGATCTGATCAAAGTGTTGAGCCAACCCGAATATAGTTTTGGATACTCTTTGAGCTTTGCCCTTTCAGAAGAGCAGAAAGAGAGTCTTGAAACTCAGGCGATGGAAACGGCTGTAAGAGATGCACAAAGCAAAGCTGAAGTGCTGGCGAACGCGGCAGAAGTTGGTCTATCTCATATTCAGGAACTCCGATATTCAGACAATCAAATTTCTACTGGCCCACTGATGCGCGCAGAGTTTGCCAAGATGGCCGATGATGCTGGTGGGGCAATTTCGCTGAACCCCAGTGAAATCAGTATTGAGAAAAGCGTGTTTATTACCTGGATAATTGGCAAGAAAAACTAATCTGATTTCAGTTATCTTTGGCAGCTTTTAAAGGGAAATGACTTCATCGCATAATACCAGTTTCCTACGAAAGCTACTGGTATTCACTTTTGCTATTTTATTTGGACATTTTGCTTCTGGCCAAGAATTGTCTTGGTTTGGCCAAACCAACCGCAAAGGTCAGGGATTTTTGTACTGGGGCTGGAATTACAGTGATTACACCAAATCAAATATTCACTTCCAAGGCGAGAACTACGACTTTGTTTTAAAACGTGTGAAAGCCACCGATCGTCAAAGCCATTTTTCGAAAGACTACTTCCGGTTTAGTACCATCACAATTCCTCAATTCAACTTTCGTGTAGGGTATTTTTTCTCTGAGAAGATGAGTATCTCATTCGGCTTAGATCATATGAAATATGTAATGGTAGCCGATCAGGTGGCTACAATAGATGGCGAAATTTCTGGCTCAGGGACTATTTACGACGGTGCATATAACGACCAGCTGATTGTGGTCTCTCCTGACCTACTCCAATTTGAGCATACCGATGGGCTCAATTATACCAACCTGGAACTGCGAAGGCTAGATAATGTGCTCAGATGGCGTTTTCTGGCTGTGGATCTCACCACAGGGCTAGGAGCTGCTGTACTCTTACCCAAAACCAATGCGACTTTTCTAGGCCAAGAAAGATATGATGATTTCAACATTGCTGGATATGGATTTGACGGTGTGGTAGGCTTGGGCGTGACATTTTGGAACTACTTTTTTGTTCAAGGAGAAATTAAAGGTGGATTTATTCATATGCCCCAGGTCCGCATCACGCACGACAAAGCCGATCATGCTAGCCAGCACTTCTTCTTCAGTCAATACAATATTGTCTTCGGACTAAACTTCCCTTTAGCTAAGGGAGCGCGTGTTTCACCCAAGTAAAAACCTGAAATCCCATTTAAATTCTCGAACTTCAAGCTTTTGAATCAAGCTTGACAATGGTCGATCAATACCTTAGCATTAACAAAGAATCGTGGAACCAACGTGTTGAGTCCCACTTAGAATCAGATTTCTACCGGATGGATGATTTTCTGGCTGGCTGGAATTCCATCAACGATATCGAAGCTCCGCTATTGGGCGATGTCCGGAACAAAACACTGCTTCATCTGCAATGTCACTTTGGTCAAGATAGCCTTTCACTCGCCAGAATGGGTGCGCAGGTAACGGGAATAGACCTTTCTGATGAAGCGATAGAAGTTGGGAAATCGCTAGCGGAAAGACTGAAACTCGACGTTCGGTTTTTCGCTACGGACGTATACTCCACGCGGAGCGTTTTGAACGATCAATTTGATGTCGTATTCACATCGTACGGAACCATCGGCTGGCTACCAGATCTGGATAAATGGGCCAAGGTGATTGTTGACTCTCTCAAACCTGGTGGTGAATTTGTCATGGCGGAGTTTCACCCTGTGGCATGGATGTTTGATGATGATTTTAATGAAGTAAAATACAGATACTTCAAGTCTGAGCCTATTGAAGAAACTGAAGAAGGTACATATGCGGATACATCAGCCCCAATCAAGACCAAGTATGTCAGCTGGAACCACAGTCTAGGCGAAGTATTCCGCGCGCTTCAAAAGGCCGGCTTAAGTGTCAACTTCTTCAACGAATACGACTACAGCCCCTACCCGTGCTTTAAAGACACGGTAGAAGTGGAAAAGGGAAAACATCGTATCGAGAAAATGGGAGATAAAATCCCATTGGTCTATGCGCTAAAGGCCGTTAAGGAGTAAGTACCGGACTCAGTGTGTAGCCTCGCTCACGGAACAATTCGATCAGTCCGTTTTCACCACCCAAGTGCCCAGCTCCTACAGCAATAAATGCTGAAGACTTAGACATTTCGTCGACCAGAATCGGGACCCAATTTTCGTTTCGACGCTGGAGCAGAAACTCACCTTCGGTGTCAGAATCCATTTCTTCCGAAATCAGCTCGTACAAACCATTGACATCTTCAGCCACGTACATAGCTACCATATCTGCGTACATTTGAGACTGTTCATCCATATCGTCTACGAAAGTCTCCAAACCTTCGATCTGTTGCGCAATCGGAATACTATCAAAAGCGGCCATTTGCTCGGCAACCGATTCAAGTCCAAAAATTGGAATGGAATCTTTCAAAGCCATCTCAGTCAAGCTCATCTCGTAGCTCCCTACATCGTTACCAATCACTGCGTTTAGCAAAAATGAAGAAATGATAAAAGGCTTCATATTGTTCATCACCATTAAGCCCATCCCAGAGCTAGCGACCATCATGGAGTCAATGACATGAAATGCTGAAGGACTCAACATTTCGCTGAGCTTAGACCCATCATTCATCATGGCATACTGCATGAGTTCGAGCTGCATGCCGGGCTTACTCATGTCCAACTCCATGACAAGCTGATCCGAATTCTCAAAGGCAGTTACTACCTTCTCTTTAATTTCGAATTGAGCTGCAGGCATGACGTGAATTGTTCCAAAAAGGTATGAAGTCTCGATATTTTTGCCTTCAATCTTCCAGAGTAGGGAATTTTGGCTGCTAGCACTCAATGAAAGCAAGCAGAGCAAAATACTGGTTAATCTAACTGTGTTTTTCATTATTCTCTCCAATCTAATCTAGCTGTGAATCCGACTTGCACTACAAAACCATCAGCAGAATTCCAGAAATTAAACTGATCCCCTGGAACCATATAGCCCGCCATAAAGTCTAAAATAAAACTTGGGTCTGCCACAAAATACCCACCACCTTGAACGTATGAGCGCTTAAGTCCAAATGACTTCCCTGAGTCATCTTGGTAATTTCCTAAAACTGGGTAATACTCTGCAAACACACCAATCTTCTCGCTTACCGAAAATCCAAGATTGGCGGTAAAAAACAGCTCTTTCGTTTCAATTCCAAAACCTGAATTTGCAGTCGCAGAAAACCTATCGCCAAGTTCTAGCCCCCCTGAGATGGTTAGTAGCAAGTCTGAATACATTAATTCATCTCCCGATCTTTGCCATCTACTTTCGAGCTCAGCCCCGAGTCGAACTCCGCCTTTACCCGGTGCTATAATGTTCTGTCTAACCCCAACACCTATTAGTTGGACTCCACTTTGGACATAATCGCCTCGCATATTGCTCTCTGCACTTTCGCCACCAGTAATTTGACCAGAAATCTCTGTGCGCTCCAGCAGTCCCCACCGAATTTTAGCATTTGCATTGTTATCCGTGTATTCACTCAATCCTAAAATTGGATCAGCCAAGTTTAGCGATTCATGAGAGTATCCCACCTGAAACTGAACAGCCTTCTTTCCAACGGTCATGGGGCTCATGCTTTGACCTGGTCTATCAGAAACAATACTTTCAGAAAACTGTCCGAAACAACAGAACGGAAGGATTAAAAATATGGAGACTATTAATTTTTTCATTTCACAAATTGGTTAGTCAGCAAAAGTTAAGGGGGCTTAATTATCGCCAAATCGAGCGGTGAGCCCTATTTGCGCATTAAACCCGTTGATTTGATAATCGGCGTCTAGTGAGCCACTTTGTGCAATCCACCCTCCAGAAACGTCGGCCATAAGCCTAGAAGAAAGTCGCAACCCGATCCCACCATTGATGTAGCTTTCACCCATATAGGCCCAATACTCTCGGCCATTGTCGCGTGAACCATTTTCAAAATTAAACTCCGGGTAGTACTCTACAAAAGCCGATAGATTCTCAGAAAAGGCATACCGCACATTGGCAGTAAGCCTAAGAATACTCCAATACGAGTAGATCAAATTTCCAGTGATCGTAAATTTCTCGCCCAGTGGTAGAGCAGCCGAAACAACCCAACGTGTCTGGGGTTTAAAATCGTCTTCGTCAACCTGACTCATCAAAAACTCAAACTCAGCACCTACTTGCAAGGCATCTTTAGTGGGGTCAGTGAAGCAATATCTTCCGGCAAAACCGAAATAGTCGAACCGACCGTAGGGATCCTTTGTAAACGCATCATCACTTGTCTCGTCAAAATGAGTGTACCGCGTACTGACCGACACTTCCAGCTTTTGTGACAAACCGTATCTCAACCTGGCATTTACCAGGTTATTCTGATCGTAAAGTGTAGTGGTGCGCATATATACGCGCTCTAAATCTTCATAGGTATAGCCCACTTGCATTTGGAAGACCCCACTACCAACAGTTGTAGGGCTCGTACTTCTCCCAGGTCTGTCAGACTCCAGCCATTCGTGAAACTGAGCCATAGATGAAATGGAGTAAAATGATAAAATGAAGAGCAGTGCTAATCTCATCTGTAATCACTTATTTGGGTTTGACGCTGCAAAATACACTTTCGACAATATGAAATCTGCATCGGGTCGGGTATAATTGATAATTTAGTCACCACACAAACGAAACATGAAATACATTCTTTCCCTGCTCGGCACATTTATGGCCATATCAGCCTACACTCAAACTTACACACGTTTTTTCGATGCTAAAGCCAACGATAAGTTGGTTGGCCACATTAAGGCTCAAAAAGTGGTTTCAGGAGAAGTAGAAACCTATTCTGTAGAGAGTGAAATCAATGTCAATTATGTATTTCGAGTGAATGTAACCTATCGCGTACAATCGGTGTACAAGCAGAGTATGCTCATCTCATCTTCGGCAAGCGTTTACATTAATGGTCACCTCCAAAATTCGGTGACCACCGAGTGGAAAGACGATCACTACGAAATAAACGATAGTGGACATACAACTCGACTCTATGAGCAAATCAAATTTTCAACCGCCCAGATTTACTTCAACGAACCGATTGGACAACGAACGCTTTACAGCGAATCAGAAGGAATCATGAAAACCCTTGTAAAAACTGCCGACGAGAAATACAAGGTGAAAGGTCCGTCTAAACCTGAAAACAACACACTCTACGGATATTCATCAGAGCAAGGGTTAAACAGTATTGAAATGAACCGACATTTGATGCCCACTGTCATTGCTAAACACGTTCGAGAAAACAAACCTATAGAAGAATAGACCCCTATGAAAAAGATTTTTGCCTTCGCTTTTATGGCTGCCCTTAGTGCTAATATGCACGGGCAAGAAAGGAAAGTACTGATCGAAGAACGGACAAGTACAACGTGTGGTGGATGCCCAAGTGGAAAAGTTTATGCTTCGACTTTGGAGGAAAATTATCCAGGACAATTTGTCTTTATTTCGGTTCACTCTGATGATCCTATGCAGTATGCCGAGTACGCCGAAGCAACTGGCCAAAGCGATTTACCGGCAGGCATGATCGATCGAACGATCACGACTGATCTCAATCCGTTTGAAAACCTAGACGATGATATGACCGCGCGTCTCGCCGTGCCAGCTCCTGCTAACATTAGCATTCAAACAATTTGGGATGATATTTCTCGACAGATCATTATGGTGATCAATGCAGAAATGAACGAAGATTTGAGTGGCGACTATCGTCTTGCTGCCGTCGTGGTAGAAGATGGAATTACTGGCGTTTCTCAAGATTACGATCAGGCCAATTCATACGCGGATGGAGCCAACGGCCCCATGGGTGGATACGAAGATGATCCAAACCCTGTGCCTGCCAACAAGGTGGCCTATCACCACGTGGCGAGACACTTGCCAGGGGGCTACATGGGAGATGAAAACAGCTTGCCGGAAGAATTGCTTCAAGGCGAAACCTACTCGTACTCCTACTCCTACACCTTGCCACAAGAGTATTTTGCGCAGTACGTGAAAATTGTAGCCTATATGATTGACGTTTCCACAGGCGAAATTTTGAATGCTGGCGAAGGAAATTACCTTCCGGGATATTCAAATGCCCCACCTTTTGTTCAATCAATTCCTGTAGAAGCCGCCTACCTCGATGCGCAATACGAATACGCTATTGTAGCCCACGACCCAGATTACGACAACTTGACGATCTCAACAGAATCAACTCTTCCAGCGGGACTGAGTTTTGAAGACTTAGGAGACGGTGAAGCCTTGATTTCGGGTACAGCCCTTGAGACGGGAACATTTGAAATCGTTGTAACGGTGGAAGATGGAACGTGGAGCGTGGACCAGGAGTATGAACTTTCTATCACAGAACCATCTTCTGATTGGATTCTGGTTGGTGAAGAAGGGTTCACCGATATGGATATTTACAATAGTGATTTAGCAATGACTTCGGCTGGCGAACCAATGATAATGACGATGAATGGTCTCGACCAACTCTTGATATTCAGCTATGATGAAGAACTCGATGAATGGACCCAGTTTGGCAGCCCTTTGAATGTGGATCCATTCCAAGCTTCATTTTGTCTTGACAACTCTGACAATCCGGTGGCGTTTGATGGTGCTGGTAAAGTATGGCAAATGACTGATGGAGACTGGGTTCAAGTGGGCGAAGACTTGCCGCTTTCGAGCTATCTGTATACATCTATCATCGTGAGCGAAGACGACCATATTCACGCCGTGTATTTTGATTCGCCAAATGACGAGTCTAAGTCGGTAGAATGGGATGGCTCTGAGTGGTTAATAAACGGTCCTTTTACGGATGATGTAGCCATTTGGAATAATCTCAAGCGAGACGACTTTGGTCAACCCGCAGTGATATACGGGACCGATGAAACTTCAAGTGCTTATTCGGAAGTAGCGATTAGAAACAGCGGTGAATGGGAAGTGTTAGGCGGCACATACATTGAACCAAATTTCCCTACTTATTTCGATCACGACTTCGCGTTTAAATTTGATGGTACATGCTACGCCGCTTTGACCATTGGCGCTGAAGCGCAGCAACTAAACATCTATGAATTCGATGGAGAAGGTTGGTCTCTACACACAGCCGATTTAGGCCAAGGACCTACGGCTTCATGTTCGATCGAAATTGATGACGATGGACAAATTTACGTGGCGTATAGAGATGAGAACCAGGGCGGAAGAACTACTGTAAAACGCTTCAACGGATCGAATTGGACCTACGTCGGCCTTGCCGGTTTCACCAATCCAGCGACTGATCAAATAATCAAGTTTAACAATGAAGGTGTTCCCTTTGTGGCATATCAAGATGGGAGTTATGCTGGAAATATGAGTTGTAAAAAGTTTGATACTGTAGAAGAGAATCCCGATGGAATCGCGGAACTCAGCCGAAAGTCGATCGACCTATATCCAAATCCGAGCACGGGCTTGTTTAGAATTGAAGGACTTTCTGGAAATCGCTTTGATGTATTCAATACACATGGAAAGCTGATAAAATCAGGCTTGATCAAAGCGGAAGTTGAAGAAATTGACTTAGGGCATGTCGCCCCAGGAATTTACGTGGTCAGGGTAATGGATGATCAGTACTATCACACGGGCAAAGTCATTATCCAATAAAAAAAGGGGACTCTTAAGTCCCCTTTTTTAATGGCTTAAAGCGCTCCGTCTTTAATGATATCGACCACCTTCGGATCCAAAAGTGTAGATGTGTCACCCAAGTTTGATGTATCTCCTTCCGCAATCTTTCGGAGAATTCTTCGCATAATCTTACCGCTACGAGTCTTTGGCAATCCCGGTACGAACTGGATTTTGTCGGGCTTGGCAATTTTACCAATCTGTTCCACCACGGTTTCTACAATTTCTGCACGGGTTCGATCTTCGTTGGTCACGCCGTCTTTGCAGATCACATAGGCGTATATCCCCTGGCCTTTCACATGGTGCGGATAACCCACCACGGCACTTTCTGCTACCACGTGATCGTTTGCGTTGATGGCATTTTCAATTTCAGCCGTTCCAAAACGGTGGCCAGATACATTGATCACATCGTCTACACGCCCGATAATGCGATACATTCCATTTTCATCTCTACGAGCCCCATCTCCTGAGAAATAGTACCCTTTGAAATGTGAGAAGTACGTATTCTTGCAGCGTTCATGATCACCATAAGTCGTGCGAATCATACCAGGCCATGGGAAGCGGACTGCAAGGTACCCTTCTACCCCATTCTCTTCTATCACATTGCCGTTTTCATCAAGTAGCACAGGCTGAATACCTGGCAATGGGTATCCAGCATAAGATGCTTTCATCGGGCTGTGATTTCCAAGGCCCGATATCATGATTCCACCCGTTTCCGTTTGCCACCAAGTATCTACAATGGGGCATTTTTCTTTTCCTACGTGAATGTGGTACCACTCCCAAGCTTCTTCATTGATCGGCTCACCAACAGACCCTAATACTCTCAGGCTGTAAAGACCATAACTCAATACATGATCTTCGCCACAGGCCATCAGCGCGCGGATTGCAGTTGGAGCCGTGTAAAACTGGTTGACATTGTGCTTATCACATACTTGCCAAAACCTTCCTGGGCTCGGGAATGTCGGGACTCCTTCAAACATTACGGTTGTCACTCCATTTAAAAGTGGCCCGTAAATGATGTACGTATGACCGGTTATCCAACCTACATCGGCCGTACACCAGTACACGTCATTTTCTTCGGGTTGAAACACATTGAGAAAGCTATACCCGGCATACACCATGTACCCACCGCATGTATGCACCACACCTTTTGGTTTGCCAGTAGATCCCGAAGTGTAGAGAATGAAGAGCAAATCTTCGCTATCCATTCGCTCGGCGGGACAATACAGGGGTACTTTTTCCATCTCGGCCTGTAAGTAAAAGTCTCTTCCAGCTTCCATCTTCACTTTCCACTTGGTGCGCTCAGCAACCAATACCGTTTCCACCGAAGGACATGTCCTTAAAGCTTCATTCACAACAGCTTTAAGCGGAATCTCTTTCTCACCACGGTATTGCCCATCGGCTGTGATGACCATTTTGCAAGAAGAATCATTGACTCTGTCAGCTAAGGCTTGTGCTGAAAATCCTGCAAATACAACTGAATGAACGGCACCAATTCTCGCACAAGCCAAAACGGCCATGGTCAACTCGGGAATCATAGGCATATAGAGCGCCACCCGGTCACCTTTCTTAATTCCCTTGGCCTTTAAGACATTGGCTATTTGACAAACTCGGTCGTGCAATTCCCGAAATGTATACTCTTGAAAAGGCTCTTTTGGGTCATTGGGCTCCCAAATCAGGGCCGTTTTATTTCCTCTGGTCTCCAAATGTCTATCGAGACAGTTTACCGTAATATTGGTTTGTCCTTCCAGAAACCATTTCACTTCAGGTTTTTCGAAATCCCATTCAACGGTTTTAGACCAGGGCTTAAACCATTGATATTCACCCGCCACTTCGTCCCAAAACGCTTCGGGCTCATCAACGCTTTGTTTGTACTTCTCCTTGTATGATTGAAAGCTATCTATCTTAAAATTCATGCTTCTATTTTAGAACCGATAAGATATTAATTACGTCCCGAACAAATAAAAACCCCAGCAGAAAATCTGCTGGGGTTTACAACTAAATTGTTAGAATGTGCCTACAAGGCCAAAATGAATTTCTTCATTTCAACGTAATCAGCACCCGTTACGCGAATGATATACACGCCATTTTCGAGGTGGCGTAGATCAATCCGATCAGTGTGTACCACTCCTTCTTGCACGACTCCGTTAAAGACAGCTTTCACAAGTTTTCCAGATGTGTTGTAAATCTCGATACTTGCGTTTTCAGTTTTTACAGGCTTAAAATTAATGGTCAAGTCTCCATTAGATGGATTCGGGAAGTAGTCGAGCTCACTATTGAGTTCATCAGCCTGAGCAAGGGCTCCATCCATTTCAGCCACTCCACTTCCTTCGATAACCACTGCAGAAGCTGCACTTCCACACTCTCCTTCGTACCAGCAGTTTCCATCATACGAACTCAAGGTAGAAACATTATACCAGCACCCGATGTATGAGAAGCTACCCGCCGCGAAGTAATACCCACACCAGTATATCGCTCGTCCAGATACGTAGTGTTCATAGTTATTGGTCGTGAACGAAATACAGTCATCGTCGCTCGGCTCTGGCATTTCGCAAAGTGGACCACCACCGTGGCTCATTCCAGCAACAATTCTGTATTGGTCGTCGTATTCCATTCCCACGTAGATTTCTTCCGAACAGCTCGTGTGAATTTCTACTTCGTCAACACCCCAACAGTATCCATAGCTGTTAACCGTTAGAAAAATTTTCGACCCCATTTTATTGTGGTTATTCTGTCCTTCGAAAGACATAACATCACCTGGATTCACACCGTAGAAGATCGCTATCAAGTTATTGCTACTCAAGTGACCCGAATAGATTCGAACGGTCGCATTGTATTCATCGCCGATGTATTCTAAGTCAAGTGATGTAATTTGACCTTCGCACTCTCCACATGGAATCTCTGGCTCTTCGCATTCGATATCTGTCGAACATTCAGCTTGGTTTCCGCTAGCATCTTCGGCAACTACTACGAGCTCTCCTGTTTCGCTGGTGATGTACAATCCACCATCTTCTCCAATCTCCCATTCACACACAGGCTCTGTCTCGATCGAGTAAGCTCCAACTTTAGTCAATGATCCACCATATTTCACTTTGTCTGGGGCATCATCTAAACTAGAAGACCAATCATCAGTCGCAGGATTGTACTTCCAGAAATCATCCTTATCAGCTCCGCGGAATGCGTATATAAGCCCATCGTCTCCATAAACGAGCGATCCACCATCTTTCACACAGTTAGGTGCATTTGCTTTCCAGCTCCAATCGTCTGCAGCAATATCGTATCGCCAGAAGTGCGTTCTATTATCACCTCTGAATGCGTAGATGTAATTGTCGCCATCGTGGGTCAGGGCTCCACCATTTCGCACATCGTACGGCGTGTCATCCATTTCTGACCACGAGTCATCAGATATGCTGTAACGCCAGAAATCCTTGCGATCATCACCACGAAGGGCAAAAATATGGTCCCCACCTGTGTAAACTAGTGCACCACCATCCTTCACATCATTAGGCGCATCGGCCATCGATTCCCAAGAGTCTCCTGAGATGCTGTATCGCCAGAAATCTTCACGATCATCTCCACGGAACGCATAGATGTAGTCGCCACCACCGTAAACCAAAGCACCACCGTATCGTACTTTGTCTGGAGTATTGGCCATGACGGTCCAAGAATTATTGAGGAGACTATATCTCCAAAAGCCTTTTTCTTTATCTCCTTGGAGAGCGTAGATGTAATCGCCACCTGCATAAGTCAGCGCTCCACCTTCTTCCACTTTGTCGGGAGCATCAGCCATGTCTTCCCAATCGTCAGTAGTCACGTTGTATCTCCAGAAATGATCTTTACCGCGGCCTCTGAAAGCATAAAGGTAGTTTCCATCTTCGCTATACTCAGCTTCTACTGCCACTTCTTCAGGGCAGTTTACCTCAACATACTGTCCGTCTTCCACTGGAATTTGATCACCACATGGTAGTTCGATATACGCATCTACTGAAGCCACCTGGCAATTGTCGGTGCTCGTTATTGAAATTACGCCATCTTCAATCGCACAAATCACTTCTGGATCTTCTTCATCACTGAAGCTAATTTCACCTTCTCCTTGAACAGTACATCCATTTACATCAGTAACAGTGACAGCGTATGTCCCAACTTCGAGATTCTCAATTGATGAAGAAGTATCATCGTTGCTCCAAAGGAAGGTAAATGGGCCATTCCCAGAAGGAATTGCCGCCATGCTACCATCGCTTCCACTTTCGCAAGAACCATCAACTTCAACTAATTCTACTGTAGGTAGTGAGTTTACTGTTACAAAGATCGACGTAGTTGATTGAACTCCATTCGCATCGGTCACTGTAACAGAATATGCGGTAGACTCTGTTGGGCTCACTGTGATAGATTGCTCCATATCGCCAGTGCTCCACTCAAAGCTATACGGTGGAAGTCCTAGAAGTCCTTGAGCTGAAAGCGAAGTAGACTCGCCTTCACAGATGGTGATACATTCAATTGGCGTATCGAACAGCTGAGGCTGCCCTGCCAAGCCAAAGTTAAAGTCTCCATGATCTGAGTTTACATTAAAGCCTGGCCCGCTGTTTGGCTGAGAAACTACATCGAAATTGAGCCACCCAGAAGCTCCGTATTGATTCGGGTCTTTGCCGTTGGCACCTGTTCCAACTTGGAATGCTTCTCCCATGCGGGTGTATTCAACTACAGCACCTTCTAGGTCTCCAGCACCAATAAGTACACCGACTGTTTCAGTATAATAGTACCAGTCATCATTCGGTACATCTCCCACACAGGCTTCTTCTTTAGGTGAGCCAGCGGGTGGGTCAAACGTCCTGCCGGAAAGAATGGTCGTCATTTCGAATATCAAATTGCTGTTGGCATTATTGGTGAATGTTCCAGTAAAGACAGCCGATCCATCAGCGTTTTCAACAAAACTTCCATTCTCAATAGTCCAATGCATAGAAGGACTGATGTCTAATGCTAAGTTATTGGTCCAAAGGGCGAATTCGAAACCATTACAAGCTTGATCTGAAATATTGATCACTTCTTCTCCGCCATTGTAAGCCTGTACTGGTGAACCGACACATTCGATCAAAACTTCAGGAGATCCACTATAGCACCCTGATGCTAAATCTCCGTTCAAAAGTCCAAATGGATTTCCATCGACCATGGCTGGGTAGGCTTCCACCACATCACCATCTTCATCAATAAGATAGAATGAGTCTGAGCCAAAATTGGCTAGCAGATAATCGCTCGAAGCAGAAATGGCGATTCCATTTACTTCAGCTGGAATATCTCCAACTTCCACGGCCATTCCACCGGTTATTTCGTAGATCTTATCTCCGTCGCGCGTAGCCAAGTACAGATTGCCATTGCGAACAACGAGGTCACCACCTTGTACGGGAACATTGGTAGCGATCACGGTCCATGATCCATCAGAAAGATCTACTTCCACAACTCGATCTTGATTGGCAGATGCCAAATAAACAACTCCGTTGGCGTAGACGTTACAGTACAGACTATTCAATCCAGCATCCAAGGAAATCGTTCCTAAAGAACCACCAGTAACTGGGTCAATTCTTTCGATGAACGATCCATTCGCGTTAACGGCATAGATGATGTTGTTTACCTGATCGTAAGAAATGTGAAGCTCATAGTCTCTCGTAGTGAGTTCAGACAAATCGGCTATTCCCCCACCTATATTCATGTGGTAAATGGTAGAACCAGAAGATGAATTTACATGGCTAGCATAGAAAGCTTTGAAATTTTGGCAAGGCTCTTCAACATTTGGGGCATCATTGCACCCGCCTGCCAAGTCACCATTGTCAAGTTCAAAGGGAAGTCCATCTTTCAAGATGTCGTATGATCCAGCATGCGTACCATCATCATTGTACACTTCAAACTGAGTTTCGTAGCGTACACTAACCAAAATCTGCCCATTGTCCATAAGAGCTGCACCTGTGGTCCAGTTTGCAATGGTTCCGATCACGGCATTTCCGTTTGATAGGTCTACGATTTGGCCGCCATTGTTTCGCGTGTACATGTGTGTGTCGCCATCATCGGTTATCACGAGGTCACCTCCATGAACAGCGGCAGAGTTTATTACAGACTCGGTAGCCGTATTCACATCGAAAGCAACGATTTCGTCTGTAACTTCGTTTGCAACAATCAGGGTTCCGTTTCCATCGTAAACCATTTCGACAAAACCAAAGCCTGAAGAAAGACTTCCGATTGGGGTTTCTGGACCCAGAGTGGTCACGTCGATAGCCGAAATAGTACCAGTCGTACTACATACAGTGTAAAGCAATTGATCTTCTTCGTTAAAACCTAAGTGAACCGTCTTGTTAAGACTGTAGATTTCAGTTAGGGTAGCGGTCTGCGCTCCGTCGTCGAGCGTGACTTGATAAATTTCAGAACTTCTCGAATCATTTGGTCCGACGTGATTGTCGACCAAATAAAAAGAGTAGTTCTCGCAATCCTGTGCAAACAGGGATGAGATGGAAAGCAGAGCTGCCCCCATCAAGGAAAACATCTTTTTCATGGTAGAATTAGTTGATTGGTATTGCCGTAAAAATATGCAAATTCCACTATTAAAGTCAACGTGAAACCACCCTAAATTCAATCTAAATCAATCGATTACTCCCGAAGTTTAAGAAATGGCCGCACCTAGACCAGACTTTGCATAAATTCGCGATCATGAATGTCTACCGCTTCTTGGCGTTGATCGCGCTACTTTATTCTCAGAATATTTTTGGTCAGAATTCGGGATATGAACTGAGTCTTTCTCAATACAACAATGGCAATGAAGCCGAAGCGTTGCGAACCATTAATGAATATATTGCTTCCAATTCCAAAAACTCTGACGCCTACATCTTAAGGGCTTTTTACTATTTGAGATCAGACCAGAAAGGACTTGCTTTTGAAGATTACAACGACGCATTGGAGCTCGACCCACTCAACGAAAACGGATTGACAAACCGAGCCATGCTTTTAATGGAAATGGAAGACTACAATGCTGCGTTGATTGACCTTAACCAGCTTGTATTACTTGCGCCAAATAATTGGTCGTATTATTACGAAAGGGGCTATTGCAAAGGACTAAATGGTGACCACGCAGGTGCAATTGAAGATTTCACAATAGCGATCAATATAAATCCAGACAATGGTAGTACGTATACCCAACGCGGCTATGTTCGAATAAACTTAATCAAACGTAACGGTTCGCTCGCCCCAACCCTACCCGAAACGAGTGAAGCTTGCAGAGATTTTCATCTTGGCAAAACCAAGGGAGATTCTGATGCTCAGCTCGCCATAGATCAGTACTGCACAAAATAAGTTCACCATGCTCCATGGTGGTATTCAGATATTTAGGTATTTTTAAGTTCAACCAAAACCTAAAAATCATGTTGCGCACATTATTTATCGCGGCGATTTTAATCGCCTTTTCCACTGAGTCATACAGCCAAGGTGAACTCTACAATGACCTCTACAAACAATCTGGCAACGAGTGGAACTTAGAGCTTCAATTCACTCCATTCTCTTCAACACCATTTTCACAAGTTGGTATTCGCGGCAGAAAATTTATAGACTCCAGAAACGCGTGGAGATCTACTCTTTTTCTAGACTATTCATCAGATTCTGATTATAACCTGATTGGAGACGAAGAGTTGAGAATCTGCTCGTACGATTTTAATATCAATGTAAGTGCCGGACGAGAAAGGCATTTTGAAGGAACCAATCGCCTTTCTCCTTACATCGGTGGCGATGTACTGCTAGGCTATGGTACTTCAGGATCGAAAGAGGAAATTTTACTCGGTGATGACACCGAAGAACTGGAGTCATGCCAAGCGGTCTTCCGCTGGGGACTAGGCCTAGTAGGTGGGTTTGACTTCTACTTTGCAAAAGACTTTTACGTAGGTGGTGAACTTGGTGTAGGATTGGTCTCGCAGCACTGGGGCACTGAAAAAGTGGACTATGTAGACAAGGGTGGAGAAATTGACACAGAAGAGATTCCTGGTGGAAGCTCGTTTGACTTCGGAGCGAATGTTTTAACCTCCATCAGGCTAGGCTATTTGTTCAGAGCCAACGCAGAGCGAGAGTAGCAACGAAATTCATGTTTAAAAGCGCTCTGACCCCAATTACGCTTAAGTAGAAATAAATTCAATAATGGAGCTCACTAATTAACAACTAGTTGAGGAAAAGCTCTGAAACCTTTGGCCTTAAACCTTCGTTTCATTAGGTAAATTGAACCTATTAAACCTTTATAATGAAACGTTTAATCGCCCCTATCCTATTTATTCTACTTTGCGCACTAGCTCAAGCGCAGCCTTCGGGCAATGAAAACTTGAATTTACCGAATGTGATCACCCCGAACAACGACGGGAAGAACGACACGTTTTATGTAGGAGAATTCACACTGGAAACGGCACCATCACTCGTAGTACTTAATCGCTTTGGGAAAGTAATTTTCGAGTCGGAGCGCTATCTCAACAATTGGGATGCCACCCAAGTAGATGCCGGTCAGTATTTCTATTCGGTACGCTTTCAAGAAGGTGCTCAAGAATCTGGGAGTGTCACCATTCTCAAGTAAAGCTGAGCTCAAATTTTCAACAATCTAGCCTTAAGCGCTAGAGGTTTATATATTTGGTTTAACCAAAATATATATGAAGTACTACGTTGCGATTCTCCTTGGATTAATTCTGACCCAATCCCAAGCACAAAACTTAGATAGCCTTTATCAAACCATAAACGAAACAACAGAGAAAGCGAAAATTCAAAAGCTCACCGATATGAGTTTTGATGAAGCTTTCAATAATCCCTCCTACGCACTCCTCTTGGCGCAGTATGCCTATGATAAAGCCGACCAGATTGAATTTCCGGAAGGAAAAGCATCTGCCCTTCACAAGATGGCTGTCACTTTTCGACTCCAAGGGTATTACGATAAAGCGCTCACATATGGTGACAGTGCTCTTCAAATTGCAATTCCAGCTGACCTGATTTCCATTCAAGCCGCAATCTATTCCAACCAAGGAGTAAGCCATCGATATAAGGGAGAATACGACCAGGCCCTAGAATCCTATCAAAAATCAATTGAGTTGCACCGTGAGCTCGATGAACCGGAACAGGTGGGTACAGTGCTCAACAACATCGGAGTCATGTTTATGTACTTAGAAGATTATGAAAAGGCAATTTCATACTACGACCAAGCACTTGAGATTCAGCTCGAAGAAAACAACAAGAAAGAACAGGCAAACATCTACAACAATTTCGCAATAGTGTATGCCAATCAAGGTCTTCTTGACTCTTCGCTCACTTATTTTGAACGTTCCTATGAAATTGAGAAAGAACTCGACAATCTGAAGGGAATGTCGGAGTCGATCAATAACATTGGAGCTGTGTATTACTACCTCGGCGATTTCAATGCGGCCATCGATGCCTTTTACAAGTCATACGCTATAGATAGCACGATGGGTGATGTACGCGGAATGATCACCTGCATGACGAATATCGCTGAACTTCACAATGAATCTGGAAACGCAAAGGCAGCCATTTCCATTCTTGAAGAGAACCTTCAAAAAGCTCGTGAGATAGACTCAAAAACCGATGTAGAAACAGCCTATCTAAATTTAACACAGAGTTACCAGATTTTAGGAGATTTTGAAAAGGCTTTGGACAATTATATCAAGTATGCCGCCGTACACGACACGGTATTGGGCCAGCAACAAATGGATGTCATAGCCGAAATGGAAACCAAGTATCAAACTAAAGAGAAGGAACAAGAACTCGTTATTAAAGATCTGGAACTTAAAGAACAGGAAGAAGAAATAAGGGCGCGAAACCAAATGGTAATCGGGTTGATAGTATTGACCATTTTGCTCGTCTTAGGAGCGTATTTTGGCTATCGGTCATACAAGTCGAAAAATGAGCTTAAGATGGAGCGCACGTTGCGACTAGAAGAAGAGAAAAGACTAGACGCCGTAATTGACGCTACCGAATCTGAACGTACGCGGATATCAAAAGAGCTACACGATGGAATAGGTCAGCAATTGACGAGCATCAAACTGGGACTGGTCAAAGAAAACGCCGGCTCTCAGGAAAACATCAACACCATATCTTCGATTGCCGATGAAGCAGCCGATTCGGCCAGATCACTCTCCCACCAGATGATGCCAAAGGCCTTGAAAGAAGTTGGGCTGCAAGCGGCACTTGTTGACATGTTTAATAAGAGCTTTGGCGTAAAAGATATACAGCACGACTTCACATGGAATTTTGACGAGTCAAAACTCGATGAGAAAAGCAAACTAGACCTGTACCGAATAGCCCAAGAGTGGACAAACAATCTGCTAAAATATTCAAGCGCTTCCCAAGCTGAAATTCAGCTATATGCTGTGAAGTCTCAGCTAATCTTTATGCTAAGTGAAAATGGCGAAGGTTTTGACCCGAGCAAAAGAACAGGGCACGGAATCACGAATATGGAAACAAGAGCCCGTAGAATGAACGGTCAATTGAGTTTTGAAAAATCAAATTCTCCGCAGGAATTTATCACCACCGTAAAAATCCCTGTAGCATGAGCGATGTAAAAGTCTTGATCGTTGATGATCACCAAATAGTATCTGAAGGAATCGCTCAACTCGTAGATGAGCTCGAAGGATTTCGAGTAGTGGGCAGGGCCGAGAATGGAGCTCAGGCCCTTGAGTTTATCGAACTTTTGAAGCCCCATATTACCCTGATGGATGTGGACATGCCCGTGCTCAATGGACTCGAAGCAACACGCAAGATAAAAAGTGCCCAAATGGACACAAAGGTGATTATTCTAACGATGCATGGCGAACCTACCTTGATCAAGCGGATGATGGAGATTGGAGCAGATGGATACTTGCTCAAGAACACCGACAAAGAAGACCTTCACAAAGCTCTACTGCGCGTTAGCGAAGGCAAAACCTTCTTCAGCAGCGATGCAGCCCAAGCCATCATCTCGGGTGAGAATGCAGCCGAATCAAAATTCACAGTAAACCAGGACAATGTCTTGATTTCCACCTTATCTGATCGAGAAATTGAGATCCTTAAACTCGTTGCCGAAGGCCTTTCAAATAAAGAAATTGGTGACCAACTATTCATCTCGCACCGCACAGTTGATACCCATCGTACCAACATGATGAAAAAGCTAGACATTCACAATACAGCCGGCCTGGTGAAACTCGCCATCAAGGCCGGCATTCTTTCCTAGCCCGATAGTCTACGTAGATTACCGTAGTAAAATACGACTAATGCCCTATTCCAATAAGGAAGGCTTAGCCATTTCTTTGTCATATCGAGAACCGAAAAGATATGACAACAGATTTCACCCCTACAGTAGATCATCTGACCCCGAGAGAGCAAGAAGTGCTCAAACTTATCGGGGAAGGGATGACGAGCAACAAAATCGCAACGCTACTCAATGTTAGCCCTAAGACGGTGGGCAGTCACAGAGCGAGCATCAGAAACAAACTAAGAGTGAGCAACGCTGCCGGAATGGTTCGGTACGCCATCAAATTTAACCTGGTATCATGAAACGAATCATCGCTATAGCCTGCTTGCTGAGTGCTCTACACGCTAAGTCGCAAGGGACGAATATGGAATTTGAAAAATTCGACATCTCTCCCGGCGCCTACGCCTTCCTTCACGCCGACATTGACATCATTCCCGGCCAAGATAGGTACGTAGTCAGTGCCCAGCAAAGTTTCCCGTTTTACGAAGTGGACGGAAAAAACCACGAGTTAGTAGGCGTTCACGATGTAGGAAATTGGTATGCTGGTTCAAGGCTTTCCGTTTCAAGTCAAGGCAAGTACGTACTCTTGCAACAACTCTATTACATTGACTTTTTGCCCAACAAAGATCGCGAAGTACAATTTCAGGTTCTAGACCTAGAAACAGGCAGTTCCGTTCTAAAAATATCGGCCGCACACGATGCCGAATTTCACCCCAACGAAAAAGAGCTAATCGTTCTAGAAGGTGATGACGTCTACTCCTACCCGCTCTCTGGTGCTGGCAAAAAGCGACTCTTTCCCGTACCGGCAGCCACCAACTGCTTGGCTATTTCGCCCGATGGAAAACAAATTGCTATTTCTCACTATCCTGAAGACGATTTTCTAAATGACTTTGTCACGAAAAAGAAGCAGAAGAAAAACTTCAAGCTCTACAAAAAGTACCGCCAATGTGTCTCAGTGTACAGCACCGACAACTTCGAGAAGCTGTACACGGTAGACGATATGTTTGACATTCCATACGTGCTCCAATACGGCCCCAGAGGTGAGTATCTGATTTGTTACTCAGTGCCCCACACCAAAGTTGTGGCCAAAACGGGGATGCAGGGTACCAATTACATCTCAAAAATTGATGCTTCAAACGGGCATTCCTTGCCCAATGTCGGTTTTGTTTCTAACAGCATTTACGAACCCGATATCGAATTCAGTCACAACAAAGATTATATCGGCCTTGTCACCATCAACACTCGATTTCCAGAAGTGTGGGTGTGCAATTTTAACAATGGAAAAATTGTAGCTCGGTTCGAGCTAGCCCAGCGCCTTTTTGAAGGAATGAAAAAAGGCGAGTTTCCCGCTGATGCGGGCCGTGTGGGTATCGCATTCAGTCCCGACGACGAGCATATGTATATCACCAATGGCTCCTTGATTTACAAATGGAAAATACCCTACTAACATGATCACACGACTAACACTCTTTACCATTCTTATGCTACTCACTTTAACAGGATTCTCTCAAAAGGAAATGCACCAAACTGCCGAAGCTGTAGAAGCAGCAGCAGTGCAAGAACTCGATGAGCTTATGAGCGATCCAAAATTCTTGGAAATACTAGAAAAGCAAGAAGTAAAAGGAGAATACAGCTATCAGATTACCGTGAAAGAAAAAGGGCAAATAGCCAGTATGCGCTTTCTCGAAAAATCGGATGACGCTGATATCAAAGGCCAGAATTTCCTTAACAACCTAGTCAAAAAGCACAAGTTCGGCTTCAAGGTTCCGAAAGGCAATTTCTACAAATTCAATTACACGTTCAAAATCTCAGAATAACCAACATCAAACACTAACTACTATGAAAAACTCAATTCTCATACTTGTATTTGCCCTCCTCGGCTTGCAAGTTTCAGCTCAGGAAGATATGCCCGCCATGTGGGAAACCAAATTAGGGCACGGTATCGATTTCTACGGCTGCGATAACGTGGATAGCGACGAATACAGCTACGCCGCTTCCGATAAAGAAATCTCAGTACTCTCGAATGAAACGGGAAAGGTAATTTGGACCAAAGCGTTTAAAGACATCGCACCAAGGCTTCGAAAAATCGACGACATCATTACAATCTGGAGCGCACAAAAGATCTTCTTGCTCGATCTTAAAATGGGGAAAGAACAGATTGCTGTTATTGATATGCTCACAGGTGAGCTGCTTTGGGAATCTTCGGAGTACAAGCTCAAAGTGCGCGAAATGATCTCCTATATCAAGGAAGAAAACGGGTTCCTATTCACGTTCAAAGATGTCAACGTTTTCGTAGATGCAAATACAGGAGCTGAGCTTTGGAGCACCCAAAAGTTTAGAGGTACAGTAGGGAAATATTACTACGAAGATGGAAAGTTGACTACTGTAAACTTCGTTCCTTCTGAATTCATGGCCCTTTTTTCTGGGTTCAAAAACCAGATAGCTCAGATCGATATGAAAACGGGTGAAATCCTTTGGGAAAACACTTACATCGGCCGCGCAGACCGGAAGATAATCACCCGTGAATTTATGTACCACCTAGAGCGCAGAGATGATCAACTCATCCTGCACATGAATGGTTTACAGGTGTATGATTACCATACCGGGGCTCAACTTTGGAGCGCAGCTTTCGACTACGAGATTCCCGTTAAAAAACCAGGAAACGCCACCAAATTTGGAGTTTATGGCGCGGTGGCTCCACCTGTGTTTACCGATGACTACATCTACATCGTAGACATCTCAGGTAAGAAGTCGCAATTCATACACAAGTATCAGCGCGGGACGGGTAAACTCGTTTGGACTTCGCAAGAAATCTCTGGTGGAGCTAGAGTTGTGCCCAACCTTTACGTTGTAGACGGAAAGGTAATTCTTCAAATCGGTGGACTAGTTGAAATACAAGGTACCTTTAAAGAAACAACCACAGACGCCGCCGGAAACAAAGTGATTCAGTACGTTAGCCGTGTTTATGAAGAAAATGTAAAACCATGTGGAGTACAAGCTTTTTCTGAAGAAGACGGACGACTAATCTGGGATTCTGAAAAGTTCAAAAAAGGAATCACTAACATGTATGTTTACAAAGACGAAAACCTAATTGTTTCTTCAGGAAAAGCACTCTACAGCATAAAAATTCACGGTGGAGAAGTAAATTACGAGGTGGACGCTAAGAATGGTGGTGTCGGAAATGTGGTTCAAATCCTTTTTTACGAAGATATGGTGGTCGTAGTTGGTGAAAAAGGTGTTTCAACTTTTAAAGCTGAAGACGGTTCACTCGTTGCTGCGAACAAGTACAAACGCGCATCAGTAGTAGATTACACAGACAACATTTTGATCTTGGAAACAGCTAAGAACGATGTGGCGGCCTTCGATGTGGCAAACAACTGTAAATACTGGGCCTACAATGCCAAAAAAGGGAGCGGAAATGTGTTGACCACTGACGGTGAACACCTCTACGTATTCGAAAAGAAATCTGTAACAAGGCTGCACACACATGACTAAGTAGAACTGGCCATATGTAAAGCGAAAGCCCTCTGCTATGAGGGCTTTTTTTATTTATCCAACCAATCCTTAAAGGCTCTGGTCTTATCCCGGCTGAGAACGATATCTTGATCTTCCCAATCTTTTAGGGTCAACTTTATTCGGCTATTGCTGTAAGCCGTAATTTGATCGATGGCTTCGTAGCGAATGATATACTTCCGGCTAACGCGGAAAAATTCATCGGGGTCCAGAAGATTCTCTACTTCTTCGAGGGAAAAATCTACCAAGTAGCTCTTACCGCTGGTTGTTCGCAAATACGTTCCCTTGTTTTCACTATACACAAACTCGACTAGCGAAGTTTCTACCACACTTATTTTATCTCCGATCCGTGAAACGAAGCGTTGCTTAAACCGATTTTGATAATCGCTTTGTAGAATACCATGCCACTTCGCTCCCATCGATGCTGCCGGTCCAGCACTTTGACTCTTCTCAAATTTGGCGATAGCCATCTCGAGCTGGTGCTTTTCGATGGGTTTCAGAAGATAGTCTACACTGTTTAGTTTGAAGGCTCTGATGGCATATTGATCATAGGCCGTTGTGAAAATAATGGGTGCGTCTAGTTCCACTTCTTCAAAGATCTCGAAACTCAACCCATCGGCTAGGTGAATGTCTAGAAAAACCAGATCGGGACTTGGGTTGGACCTGATCCAATTTTTAGCTTCCGATACGGACTCAATGGGCCCGTGAAAGAACACATCGCCCAGTACAGTCTGAACCTGCCTGATTAATCTTTTGCCCGCTTGTTCTTCATCTTCAATTACGAGAATGTTCATTGGTTATTAGATTTTATAATCAGCGGCACATCCACCACAAAAAAACCGCCTTCTTCTTTGACGATCACTTCCCGATCGGTGAAGAAAGCACAGCGCTTTCTGATATTCTCAAGACCGATACCCGATTCGGCACTTTCTACCTTGCGGCGCTGTAGGGTGTTCTTGACGATGAGCCTGTCGTCGTTTTGAATGACAAAAACGTCAAGTGGCGAATCCTTCGTGGCTATGTTGTGCTTAAATGCATTTTCAATAAGCAATTGCAGCGTAAGTGGTGGAATACAAAACGCCTTCGGGTCGCTGAATTCAAAGGCAAAGTGAAACTTTTTTCCAAACCGAATAGCTTGGAGCTCCATGTACTTTTGCGCAAAAGCAATCTCTTCTTCTAAGTCAATGAGCTCTTCGTTTTGCACATCGAGTACGTAGCGATAGATGGCCGAAAGCTTCTCAATAAATGCGTTGGATTGGTCGGCGTCTTCGTAGACCAAGTTGCTCAACACATTGAGCGAATTGAACAAAAAATGTGGGTTTAGTTGGTTCTTGAGACTCTGATATTGTCCAGCTAGATGTTCACGCTTGATTCTTTCCGCTTCTATTACGGCCTGCTTCCACTCTATTAGGAAAGCCCGACTGGTAAAGAACACGGTCAGTCCAAGGGCGATATAAGTTGGCAATTTGGTGCTTTCGGCTATGTCTGCCCACCCGATCTGATCGAATGTAAAGTAGTCCCAAATCCAAAGGGCAAAAATAGTTCCCAGAATAAAGGATACAACAAACGAATAGATGACGACCGCTGTCAGGTCAAATAAGAGCCTTTGAACTGGCTTTTCGAGCCAGGGAAACATCTTTTCCGAAAATCGAATGATGAGTGTAATTCCACCACTTAGAAGAGACGAGATCAAGAATGAATAAAGCCAGTCGTCCCACACGCCAGTAAAAAGTTCCCAGGAGAAGAAGCAATTAGGGCAAAAAGAGAGCACCACTGCCGTAGCGATCACCAAGTTCACCAAAAAGAACTTCCAAAGATTCTTAAGCTCAAATGCATCGTCGAGGACGCGATTTAAAAAGTAAACTGTTTCTGGTCTATTTGCCTTCATGATAGGAAGCGAGCGCGGAAATCCCGCGCTCTTTCTTTATTCAGTTCTGAAAAGTACTTGATTCTGATTACTTGCCACAATTTTGAAGCACTTCTTCGGCTTGATTTCTTCCCCATGTTGGGTTGAACCCTTCGGCCTTTTCCGCATCAAACAGTGGGATGCTTTTCTGAGCTAAGGCACATGCTTCGGTCGGTTCGCTGCCAAAAAACTGCGCTTGTCCCAATTGCATTCTGGCCATTAAGGCTGCAGCTCTTGGGTTGGAAGGATCCATGGCCATAGCCTTGCCATAGCTTTGCATGATCATTGGGCTGTATTGCGCTCCGCGCGTTTGTGGATCAGCTACCATCTTGGCCATCAGAGCATATCCATTCAGCACTTCGAGCTCATCGTTTCCAGGGCTCAGTTCTTGTGCTTCTTTGATTCGGCTCAAGGCACCTTCAATGATGGCATCTTTTTCCGCAGCCCCACTCGTGTAGAAGCTTTGGTGAATTAAATTGAGTGCGGCGTAGTACTTTGGAAGGTAGTCACCATCGGCTTTCACACTTATTCTATCGAATGAATTAGCCACCTTTTGAAGATCTTCTGCCGACTTTGCTGCTCCCATTTCAGTGAGTGCTTTGCCCATGGCCTTTTGGTAAGCAGGGCTTTGGGCCATGGTTGCGATTGAGATTAAAGCTGTTGCGATTGTTAAAATTAAAGTTTTCATATCTACTTGGTTTATTGAGTTATAGGTTATTTAATTGATTTGCTTGTTTATCTTTTGAAATGGTCCAAAACACCCCAACAAAAATGAATCTGTTGGCAGGCTGAACTTTGGGAAGTGACTGGAAATTTCCATTCGAGTCGGGTTCTAGCGAATAGGTTTCTCCAAACACATTTTCGCGGCCAGTGACATTGTTTACAGCCACGTGAAGAATGAGATTTTGCTTGTATAGGTAACTCCAGTTCAATGATAGTGAGCCGTAGTTTGGAGAGAGTGAATTCATCTCTCCGGGCATGTTGGGGTTTTGGTAGGTGTATCCACTGTTCAAGGTCCACGAACCACCTACTTGCGACTTCAAGCCTTCGATCCAATACTTAGCGACTACACTCAAGTTGTGACTTGGTGCGTATGACGGCTGTACTTCCGATTCAAAGTTACCAAGTTGGCGACGGCTGTGCACATAGCTATAGGTAATCCAGAAATCAGCGTTCTTAATAAGCTTCCGCTCTCGGTAGAAGAAGTCGGCACCCTGTGCCACGCCCGTACCATTGGCGTACGACCTTTCGTTCTCCAGACGATAGAGCTGATCGTAGTTCTTTTGGTAAACCTCAGCTCGAAAGGTGCGGCGATCGTCGCTATGCTGGTAGCTCAACTGAAGATGCTCAGCCTGACTGTGCTTCAATTGATTGTTCCAAATACGCACTTCTGGAGTTTGCCCTTGGGTGAATTGCCCGTAGGCAAAAGAGATAGTACCTTTTGGGTAAGGCTGGTAGGCGGCAGCAAAACGGGGTTCTAAAGATTTGTGATCGTTGAGCTCATCGTATGTACCGCGCAGCCCACCGCGTAGTGTGAATCGAGTCGATACAAACCACTCCGCTTCGGCAAAGGCAGCTCCCGACCATGCATCGTACCCTGCTTCTAAATTCTCGCTAACATCGGCTTGATCAAAGGATCGAAAAAACCCTTCCGCACCTAGCTTCACCTTGAAAGACTCACTCAGATAATTCGTAAACTTTTGCTTTATGTGAAATAGGTTTTGATCTGTTTCATAGCCTATTGAATCATATTCTACTTCATCATCATTCAAACTCATCGACACACCACCTTCGGCGAGCCAAGCATCTGATATTGGCTTTTTGTAAGAGACATTGGCGAATGCAAATTGATTGTTGATTGCGATGCGTCGGCCTCGTGAGTCATCTCCTGGCACCGCTTGCCAGATAGCCATTTTGGAACTAGATCCCTGGAGAAAGCCCTTGATCATCCCGTCCTTACCGAGTTTATGGCGATAGACCACTTGCCCATCATATGATGCTGGAGATTTCTCCCAGTCGAAATTCTGCTTCACAATATCTTGGTAGGGCTCCAGGTTTATCACGCCGATCTCTGCTGTCACCGACTGCTTCTCTCCTACAAAACTGCTCGAAGCGCTTACCCCGACTGTCATGAAAGACAGGTCGGTTTGATTGCGAACGGGCTTATCGATCGTCTCGAGCGAGAGTACAGATGAGAGCGCATCACCATATTCGGCTGAGTATCCTCCCGTGCTAAAAAAGGTCCCTTTGAAAAGCGTCGGGCTAAATCGGTTTCTGGTAGGTACGCCTGCCGCAGTGGTTCCGTATGCATTCCCCACTCTCAACCCATCAAAGAAAATAGCCGTTTCTGATGCATCTCCACCCCGCACGAACAGCCGACCATCATTGGCAACAGTTTGCGTTCCTGGCAAGGTGTTTAGAGCGCCAGTCACATCGCCGAGCGCACCCGCAGTGGTGAGAATGTCCATGGGTTTCATCACAACTGACGAAGCCTTATCGGTTACTTCAATCGATCCTGCCGTGATGTTTACTGCGTTTAGCTGGTTTACCTTTTCCTTGAGGGTGATCTGCAAACCAGTGCGAGCGCCAAGTAACTGCTCTACATCGTGGTAGCCGATGAAGGTGCACATGAGTATTAGGCTGTCGGCTTCTTCTGTTTCGAATGAAAATGCGCCGTTGGCATCAGATGTCGTTCCATCGAAGGTTTCTTTGATCCAAATATTCACCCCGGGTAGCGGGTTTTGGTGCTTATCTTGAATTTGCCCTGAAACGACCACCTGAGCCAGGCTGTTTAGCGAAAGAATGAGTGCGATTAGTGTTGTTTGTGTTTTCATTTTGCTTATTGGTGACCCAAAATTGCGGCACTGACAAGGTTTTCAATAATTCATCTTACCCAATCGACGTATTTGATGACTGAAGTGACATAATGCGTTCCTAAACCTTTTCGGGTTTTTAAGGGATTAGTAAATTGTACAGCTGAACGATGGAATAATCCGTTGAGAATGAGAGACTACAAATCGAAATTAGAACCAGATAGATTTTACCACATCTACAACCGAGCGAACGGTAGTGAGCTCTTGTTTCGCAATACGGAGAATTATAAGTTCTTCTTAAGAAGGTATAAGAAGTATATCACGCCAATCGTGCACACCTATGCCTATTGCTTGCTGCCGAATCACTTTCACATGTTGGTGAGGGTTAAAAACGAAATGGAGTTGCTAGAAGCTTATGAGAAGAAATTGCGGACTCCGCGCGCAAACCTTGGAGATTTTTCAAATCTCCAAGGTTTTGCCACCCAACAATTCAGCAATTTCTTCAATTCTTATGCGAAGGCGTACAACAAGCAGTATAATAGAATGGGCAGTTTGTTTATTCACGCATACAATCGCATCCCAATTTCCAGCCAGCACCAACTCAAAAACACCCTACTCTACATCCACCGAAACGCGATGGAAGCAAATCTCGCTGCGAGTATGGATGGCTGGGAGTTTAGCTCGTATGGAGAGCTGGTCTCAAAAAGCGACACCTGGCTCTCAAGGTCAGAGTGCATAAAGATCCTTGACGACCTGGAGAATTTTATTGAAGTGCATGAGTACGGCAGGGCCTAAACAGGTCAATTGTCCGAGTTAGCACCCTACCCCTTCGCTTCCGCTGTACGCAAATCGGCGTAGCGCGGATCTTCGATAAGCTTAACCCGCTCCATATAGCTCACTTCGATGCTGATACAATCAAACTCTTCGATAACCCGCCCCCGAATGTGGTAGACGCCCCGTCCGCGAAAGGGGTAGCGCCGTATGATATCGGGAAAGTGAACGGTATCGATAAAGGCACCCCGCACATCGGTAAAATTTCCAAAAGCCATCCGGTCGCCTTTTACCGTGGTGGTGGTCTTGCGGGTCACGAGGTAGCCCAACACTTCTACATCCTGCCCAATGAGCGAGGGCAGGCTTTCAGCCAAAACACAGTTTACCGGAGCGCCTTCAGTCAGCTCAAAGGGATCGATAAGTGGGAAGCCCAGCAGCTCGATCTGGTCAAAAGCGTCTTCAAAGGCCGTGCGGGCCAGAGATGGTAGCTCGTATGTTTTGCGCGGTTCCTTAAATAAGTCGGGCTGCTCCCAGTCTTTGCGCGCCGTGGGGTCTATCTTGAAACGCGCTTCCCAAAGCAGGGCGCGTTTGTGTTTTCCCGTAAACCGAAAAGCGTCGATCCGGATGAGTAAATCGATTTGCTCAACACCGATGGGTACGCGGTCCAAAAAGTCTTCCAAGCTCTCAAAATCGCCGTCTCTACGCGATTTGAGTATGCGGTAGATTGTCTCGTCTTCCAGGGCGTGAATCATCCCGAAGCCCAGGAACACTTGCTTTCCGCGAATAACCGCTTCGCGAAGGCTGGTATTGATGCACGGAGCGAGAATCTCCCCTCCCTTCATCCGCGTTTCGTGGAGGTAAAACTCGCGGCTGTAAAATCCCCCGCCGTTGTTGATGGTAGCCACCATGTACTCGAGCGGATAGTGCGCCTTGAGAAAAAGGCTCTGGTAGCTCTCCACCGCATAAGACGCCGAATGCCCTTTGGCAAAGGCATAGCCGGCAAAACTCTCGATCTGTCGCCACACTTCAGCCGTAAGCTCCTGGGTATAGCCTTTTGCTATGCAATTGCTAAAAAACTTATCGCGGGCCTTCGCAAACTCATCCCGGGAGCGAAACTTACCGCTCATTCCCCGCCGCAGGACATCGGCTTCGCCCAGGGTAAGCCCGGCAAAGTAGTGAGCCACCTTGATCACATCTTCCTGATACACCATCACCCCGTAAGTATCGGGCATGATCTTTTGCATAATGGGGTGGGCGTCTTCGCGCTTTTCCGGAAAGCGGTACCGCAAAATAAACTCCCGCATCATACCCGATCGCGCCACACCAGGACGTATCACCGAACTCGCCGCCACCAGCCCCAAGTAATCCTTCACCTGTAGCTTTCGCATGAGCATGCGCATGGCGGGACTTTCCACGTAAAAACACCCAATGGCATCGCCATTCCGAACCAACTCGGCTACGGCTTTGTCTTCCTTAAACCGCTTGATGTCGTGGATATCAATAGCCGGATCGTCTGGGTTGTTCTCCGCCACAATGGCTAGCCCATCTTTGATCTTTCCCAGCCCGCGCTGCCCGAGAATATCAAACTTGTATAGCCCGATATCTTCGGCTACCACCATATCAAACTGCACCGTAGGAAAACCCTTGGGCGGCATCCACGTGGGCGAATAATTGGCAATGGGCTGGTCGGAAATCAGAATTCCACCGGCGTGAATGCTCAAGTGCGAAGGGAAACCGTGAATAAGCTGGCTGTACCGCAAGACGAGAACCGAGAGCTCATCGAGCTTCGATGCGTCAAACTTGCCTGTGGTGAGCACATCGATCTCGGCTTTGGGAAGTCCAAACACCTTTCCCAGTTCCCTGACCACGGCTCGGTACTGGAAGGTATTGTAGGTGGCCAGCAGCGAAACGTGTGGAAACCGCTCGAAAATATACCGCGTCACATCGGGCCTGTCGCGCCATGAAAAGTCGAGATCGAAGTCGGGTGGATTCTTCCGGTAGAGATTGATAAACCGCTCGAAGTAGAGATCGAGTTCGATGGGATCTACATCGGTGATGCGAAGCACGTAGGCCACCATACTATTGGCGCCGCTCCCCCGCCCCACGTAGAAATAGCCTTGCTCGCGAGCGTATTTGGTGATGTCCCAGTTGATGAGAAAATAGGACACAAACTGCTTTTGAGAGATCACTTCCAGCTCCATCTCCAGCCGTCTGTACACGTCTTCGTCCGCGTTGGGATAGCGGTACGAGAGATTCTCATCGCAGAGCTTCCTGATCAGGGCATTGTCTTCTTCCAAAGACCCGGTGTAGGTGCGCTGGTTTTTGTGGGGATAGGCATCGCCAAACTCAAATGAAATGCGGCACTCCTGGAGAATCTGAATGGTGTTGGCGATCAATTGCGGAAACTCGCCATAGACGGCCATCAGCTCATTGCGGTGGATCCAAACATCTTCGGGGCTCCCTTCTTCCGACTTGGGAAGCATGGAGAGCAGGGTATTCTTGTCGATGGCGCGGAGCAGGCGGTGGGCGTTAAACTGGCGCTTGTTTTGAAAGCTAAAGGGTCGGTACATCACGAGTTTATCGCGGCGCTTGGCCCAACCCGAGCGCGAGAGCCGCACCAGATCGCGGTGGTGCACGCCCACGTACTCATACGGCCGCAGCACCAGATCAGGCCTATCGCTCACCTGCGCAAAGGGATAGATCACGTAGACATCCCTAAACTCAGGTGCCCGCTCGGGGATGGATTTTCCCGAGTGCAAAAACTCCGACAGGTAGCCATTGATCTCCGCATAGCCTTCGGGACTCTTGGCTAGAGCCAAAAAACAGGGCGCCACCCCATTTCGAAAGTCGATACCCACAATGGGCTTGAGACCCCGCTTCTGGGCAATGCGCACAAAATTGATGGTGCCCGCCGTGGAGTTGATATCCGACAGCAAAACCATGTCGTAATCGTTAGCCGCAGCCAGCTCCACTACTTCTTCGGGCGAAGACGTACCGTACTTAAACGAGTAATAGGAGTGCACAGGAAACATGGATCGGACTTAATTGCGACCCTACAAAATTACGCTCCTAAAATCAAAATGACAATATTTTTAGCTTGATGTTTTTATTAGTGTCAATAGGCTAGTAAACTTAATGATTCACAACAAGTACTATCGATACAACATGACTCAAAAAACGTGCTAATATGGTTACTAAAGAAAATGCAAGAAAATTGCATTAAGAATCAAAAACATTTAGCTGATCACTATCGTTTTTCCAGTCGTTTTCATTTTCAAACTTAATAGATATATCTTTTTCACCATATTCTACAAGAACGGTCTTGTAATCATCATCCTTCAGCAAATACCTAAAACTATGCGATTTACTAGCATAATTATTCACATAAGGTAATTTGAATGATGACACCTCAGTAAGAGACTTAAAATTCTCTATTCCATCTGACTTAAAAAATTTAATGATACGACTTTGCTTAGCATCAATTTGATGTGAATCCGAGTGACTAAAAAGTTTGTTCTTGCTCCCATCTTTAACAACTTCAAACAAAGAATTTTCCTTAGACGCAATAAGAAAAACACCTTTATCGAATCCGCCTCGTCTTTCTTTTTTCTTCTTGGCGATATCCATGATTTCAGAGAATTCGATTCCAAAGGACCTACAAATCCCTAAAAGAACTTCCAAAACATCTGCCGCTTCTTCAATTAATTCATCATTCCTTTCACTCCAATACATCTCAAGAGCCTCTTCGACCACTTTTTCTCTCAACATTTGAATAAGAATTTCAGGTGAGACATTTACCGCTCGCACAGATTCGTCGTTACTTTGAATTATTACTGGAATTTCATCTCGCACTAATTTATAAAACTCACGTTGATTATAATTCAATTCCAACGGGTCAATACAATTAACCTGCACACCATTAGAACTCAAAACGTAATAAGGGTGTGAAAGAATGGAGCCCTCTATATCAACAACAATATTATGGTCTACGCAAAATGAAGAAATATCCTCAATCAATTGAATGTCGCGAATAATCTCAGTTCCAAGATTAAGTCTTATCTTAAACTTCTTAGATTCCTGTTGTTTACCTTCAACAAAACTCTTGAAGCCGTCAAAATCAGATTTCGTTTCAATCAACTCACTTTTATCAGAAAAGAAAATTTCAGTGGAATTCGTTTTTTTCTCAGGAATCTCATCAATAGAATAATACCAAGGGAGCACTTCTGGCAGTGAGCTTCTTGAATCGTTAACGAAGAACATTACTGTAGCTGGCTTATTCAAGAATTCAACAATTCGCCTAGTTTGCTCAGCAATCTTCTCTATCTGCCTCTTTGTCAACGATTGACGCCAATCTATTACTTCACCTGATTTTTTTGAGTACCACCCCCCCTTTTCGTTGACGTCAATATACTTGTATTTACATCTAATCTTCTTGTGCAACTTATTCTTTCGAACATCTAATTCGAAAGAGTCATGAGGATGGTAATACAAGCCCTCTACAATTCCCCAAGTAGAATCAATGCGAACCTTATCAATATTGGGTTTAGAGAAAGCCAAAGCACCCGCACGAGAAATAACAAAATGATGAATTAGAAAACAAAACTGGCCAGATTTTAAACCTTTTGATGCTAACTCCTTTGAAGTCTTAATCAAAAATTCCACAGCCTCATCAAAGTTGAAAATTGTATCAGATCTAGGAAGCAAGACTTCTTGTTCGGACTTTTTGTCAGTCCTGATGGTTATTGGGCTTTGAATTAACCTCCGTAAGTCAGAACTCAACTGAATATCAATTTCACCCGATATCAACTTCTCTATGATAAATTCATTCTCGAGAATAAAAATATCCCAAAAATCCAAATCACATTTAGAAAAAGTTCTAAGACACTCTATTTTATGCCATTCGGTGCTTGAAGTACCTAAAGATTCGAAAACTTCGGGGGTCCAACCATCATTTCCCTTTCCTAACCTTAACTTTTTACTTTTTAATGACTTAAACCACTCAGACCCTGGTTTTGAATTATCGCCTTGAGCCTTTTCAATATCAATCTGTAGCAACCAAAAGTTCACACCATCCCACAACCATTCAAGGTGAAACCGATCTTTTAACTGGGTAAAAATTGAAGCAGTTAGTTCTAGGTGCTTGGTCAAAGTATGCGCATTAAGACAACTCCTGAGCGATAAATCTAACTCTGTCTTTTTGTTCTCGGCCTTGATAGTTGCAACTTCAATATTTTCAGATGACACATTCTCTTTCTCAATCTTCCAGGTATCTTTCTCCTTCCCTACTCGTCGTTCATTCGATAAATGTCCTTGAAGTTTGGGGGGCTTATAATCTTGTATGATCAAAGCGAGTACTGAGCCAGACTGTTCGGTTTTAGCAACAAAATCCTCGTAGATACTTATAATCGTATCCTTTATGCTATCTACATTTGCATCACACTTTAGACTCAGAAACTTGCCTCGATCTTTAATAGTTTCATCCGTGCAGCTTGATCTGACAATTACTGCTCTCGCACCCCTACGTTGAATTTGGGCAACTAGGCTAGTTAACTGGCTTGACAAAGATCGTGACACCAACACTTCATCGATTTGCCAGTTCTGATAAAGCTCGCTACTTACCACGAAATAATTAGGAGTAAAATCAGTGTAGCCCAGCAGATTAAATGCCTTGGTTCCAATTCTATCTAAGTCGTCGCTCTCATTAGGATTTAAGAAAAACTTTTTAGAATTCATAGAGGGAACTTTTAGTCATCACTTAATCCGCGTATTACTTTTTGTGCTTCAGACCATGCTTTTCTGTCGAACCAAAAAATGTCGCAGCAACTTCGGAGAGTTTTCCAATTGCTGTGTCTGAAAAATACCCAACCAAAAAGCCAAATCCCAAAGTTGTTCTGGCATTGTAGATAGAATCTTCATCAAAAACTGATACTATACCTGAAGAAACCAAAATAACCATCATAAACGCCAAAGCACCAGAAATGTGTGGAGTGAAAATTCTCCATAACCTCCTATCAAAATTCCATAAGTTCCGTGCTACTGAATGATAAAGCCACTTAATAGAAAATAGAGTTCCGCCAAGTGTTCCACCTAGCCATGCTAAACCGTAAATCTTTAATGATTCATTATCGCAAATACTCGTAAGACAGTCCGTAGCTAAATAAAAAATCAAAACTATATCTAAGAGAAATATTCCTCCCAAATAATAAGCTTCCCCAAAAATATGTTTAGTTGCGATTGAATCATATCTAGTTGCCCACTGCCCTTTTTCTCGTCCATCAGTTGGATCATCTGGAGCGAATCCGGAAACTTCCTTTTCTTGACCAATCTCAGACTCCATACCTATACTTTGATAGAGTCAAAACTGCTCAATGTTTTGGATACATTTTCCAGAAAAGGAAATTCTTTCCAATTAAACTTTTCTGGTACAGCCATTTGATTGGCTATTATTCGACGAAAAAACTGGCTTGGAATATCACCATCACTAGAGACATAATGAAAATTCTCTGTATCTCTGAAATACAAATAACCTGAATCCTTAATACTCATTTCATTTAGCTGACTCAGTCCACTAATTTGAACCCAATCTAATCGGTGATCACCATACTCAAAAATCAATTCTAAACTCAATTCTATTGGAACAACATGAAGGTGTGCATAGTCTACACTGCAGCCTACTTTCGTGTTAAGAACCCTTGGACCGTGCTCGAAAACCACACCCCTCGTATCAAATAAATGATAGAAGTGCTCCTTGACATTACTAACAAGACTCTCAAGTTCAATCACTTCTTCCACAGATAGTTCACTAAAATTTAGCTTAAACTCCTTTGGAACTACCAACAACCAACCCGGTATTATTGAGCCTAGTGAAGGGATTACCTTAAAATTTTCAGACTCAATTAGGGTACGGTCACAATCAAGACTATTAAAAAAATGGTTCAATGCTATTTTATTAGTTAAATTCTTCTGGTATTGTTATCGAAATCAAATCAAATTTACACAAAACAATATCATAGTTTTTTGAAATAATCAAGAATATGATTGTTAATACTCCATTTCTACTATATCTTCATAAGCAGATTGCTAGTTTGTGCTTGTGGGGGCTCAACCCTAAATCCCTATCAGAAAACTAAATAACCAGTATATCTGTAATGTGTGTAATAATGTAGGCCTGATCTAAACAGGTTCAAAAATTCATTGCAGATTCAAAACGTATTCATCTATTATATTCAGAGTCCTAGTCTCGATTAGTGATTTTCCCTTTATTGAAATTTAAGAAATAAAAGACGCCCCCTTTAGCTGACCTTCCACGTGTATTTAGCTAAGGCAACAAATTACCTTCAACCAATTCTCCCCCAATACATTTTCCGACTCAACAATTCAAGTTCACCGCTGTTAGTGAATCACAGGAAGGACATCTGCTAGTTGCGAGAAAATGACAGAGGCGTTTACAAATGGTATCACAGCTAAGATCGAAGTAGCCATAAATGGCGTAGATGAAGCCAAGGCGAACGAACTCCTTCAAAAAGCGCATGAAATTTGCCCCTACTCACGTGCAATTCGTGGAAATGTTGATGTGCAAGTTTCTCTTAAGCAGCAAGTGGCAAACTAGAAACGTTTTCTATTCAAACAAAAAAAGGTCGACCCTTGGGCCGACCTTCCATGCTTAAATAACGCATGTAACGAATAATCTATTGGCGGACGATGCGGTGCACCGCGGCCTTGTACCCTTCTACTTCGATCTCAACGAAGTAAACGCCCGACTCGAAGCGAGACATATCTATTTCCGTCATGCTAGTGGAAGGATTCGCCGAAGCTAGTTGCCTTCCAGCTATATCCCAAACTCGAATACGGTCTGCTATTAGATTCTCAAGGGCGATGGTAAGCGTAGACGATGTCGGGTTTGGATAAACCGACGACTGGAATGAAGCGAGTTCTTCAAGTCCGTCTACATCCTCGTCAGAGAAGCAGATATCGAGCTGCCAATTGTCCAAAGAACCACCATTTCCAGTCTTGGAGTCTACCACCTTTAAGGTCCACTGCCCCATGGCATTTTCGCCGTTGAAAACCGAAAGTGCTTCAGCTGGAACGTAGGTACCACCATCTGTAGCAGGGCAAGGAATATCGAATTCCAATGCATCGTCGTCAAAACTAAAGGCGAAGCCTTCCGAATCGCCACCGAGGTTGTCGATCAAAAGGGTTCCATCTTCGTAGTTCATCATCACGGCAGGAATGGATATTTGGGTAGAAGTTCCGCCCATATCAAAGAATCCATCTCCGGGAATATTATTGACAATAATCACCCCAATGGCTCCTGCGTCTTGGGCGTTGAGCACCTTGTCGACAAACGGACAATTTCCACGCATGATAATGGCAATATTACCATCGATATCATCACCGTTAACGGCTGCATTACAAAGCTCTTCGGGATTGGCAGATCCATCGAAGGCTTGCACAACAGTACCACTCAAGCCACCAGCGGGAATATTGCCCCCAAAGTCGGCAGCTCCAGAAGACTCGTAAGATCCAGCAATGGTGCCTGGTGTTGATACATCCACATCACCATTGGTCTGAATGGTCAAATTCAATCCGCAAAGACCATTGGCCAAGGACACTTCAGTACCCGTAGGGCTGATCAGGCTGAACGCCAGCTCAGACATCACCGGGTGACTTCCTTCTACATTTAGCACATTCACATCGGCTACCACAGCTTCTGTCTCGATACTAATCTGCGAGAGAATCTCAGCCGGTTTATCACTAGGAATCACCGTTTCGGTATCGTTGATATCAGTTTCGCAAATAAAGGTGGTGAAGCTAAAAGCATCTGAAGGCGCTGATGTAGCGCAAGATGTCACATTGCTTACGCGCCAGAAGTAGGTCGTTTCTGAATCCAGTCCTTCGGCTATCGCATTCGACTCAGTGAGTCCAGTTTGCGTATCGATAATATTAGTGAAATCCTGATCAGTAGCCAGCTCCATGGTGTAGGTCATCCCCACCGTCAAGTTGTCTTCCCAAGAAAGAATCACATCGAGCGGCAAGGCTGTGGCTTCATCTTCGGGTGCAGAAAGCGAAGCAGGCTGCGGGTTGGCATCCTCAACAGCTATTGGGAATGAAATGCTATTTGAGAAATCACCACTCGTTCCTGTCAAGGTAAAATTGTACACCCCAGCTGGTGTATCGTCCAGTCCATTGATAGTCACTTCGATGGCGTCGCCTACCACGGCCACATCCTGACTCAATATATGCTCCCCATTGGTGGGTTCTTCTGTTACTGTGATATCAATCTCATCTCCAAAAACACCTATCTCCACAACATCCACTGTGAAGTTCACTTCATTTCCCTGGCAAAGCTCTTCGCCTACAAAAGTCGTGTTGAAGTAAAACCCGTTGTCGATCACATTGATTTCAAAATCGTTGTTTGAAACGTCAAAGAATGTCCCCGCCGAGTTGATGACCATCACACGGGCATCTTCTGTATCGATGTTGGGAACTTGAATCGTTAGTTCACCATCGTTTTCTGTATCGTCAGCGAGCAAAATATCGTAGGTCTCTCCCCCGTCGATGGAAAGAAAAACATCTACCAAATCGGCGTTGAGCGGCGCTGCGGTTGTATTCGCCACATTCCAAGTAATGGTTTCAAAAGCGTAAGCATCCCATGAAATTCCGAAAGCCGAAGGATAAGTCACAACGAAAGGCCCAGCTTCAGCTACCGACTGTACAGCAATGTCATCGTACTGGGTACAACCACCACCGACAAAATTATCTCGAACCGAAACTCTGAAGTTCATTTCGCGCGCCACAGTAGGCACCACTTCCCAGGTAAACGGGCCATTGCTGGCAAGGGTCTCCAACGTTGGGAAGTACCGAATAGAATCGGGTGTTGGCGAGTTTGATCGAAAATTTGGACCACCTGTGGAAGTTCCTACTGGTGGTTGATCTGAAATCTCGATATCCATTTGTTCCCAACAGTAAGTCAACGAGTCGCCATCAGCATCGGTAGCTGGAGCGGCCAGGAGAAATGGCGTTCCAATCGGGATGTACTGCACTTCTGCGAGATCACCAATTTCGGGTGCTACATTGTCAACCGGACTCACCACCGGGCAGTTATCGTTTGAAATTTCGATTCCGATCTCGCGCATATTCACTCCGTGAAAGTGGTCGTCGCTATTGTTCTGAACATTGGGAGCACAAATCCCGGCATAAGCCATAATCGATGAACCACTCCCCGGCTCTACAGCCGTTCCGTTGTTTCGGTTTCCGCCACAGGCATTGTTGAAACTGTGGTTTCCACCAAATTGGTGTCCAAGTTCGTGTGCTACGTAGTCTATATCAAATGGGTCACCAACCGGAGCCGCGCTACCGGTTACACCACGCGCTTTCTGTCCGTTGGAGCAGGTCACGCCCAGCCCAGCAAGTCCACCGCTATTGGTTCCAAATACGTGTCCTACATCGTAGTTAGCAGAACCAATGACATTATCGATGTTGGTTTGGTTTTCACCAATCATTGCGCCGGGGTTTCCATTGGTATATGGATCTGAAGCAGCGTTGGTGTAGATGATGTCGGTGACATTTTCGATAAGTGTGAAGCTCACCCCGAAATCGCGTTCGTAAACGCCGATAACACGGTTCATCGTAGTAATCATAGCAGCTAACGCATCTTCGACCGTTCCACCGTGAAAGGACGTGTACTCACCTGTGGCGGCTACGGCCAATCGGTACGTTTTGAGCTCACAGTCGTTGTATGGGTCTCCGGCCTTGGCGTGATCATGCTCTACCGTATTTCGCCCATTCACGTGGCAATCCATTGATTTGTCGGTGAAAAATTCGCTGCGTTCATACACCATATACACGTTGGTTTGGTGCTGATACACTGGATCGAGGTAAACCGTCGATTTACCTGGTCGCATAAGCATCACGCGGAGCCCTTTTGGCGAAACATCCAGTTTCCCCCAAGTATTGCGGCCCATCGGTGTCACTACGTTAAATGAACGAATAGAAGGATAGGCTTCCTTCAGTCCTTGCGACATGGTGGTATTTTCGGTCAGAACGAGATCCATAAACCCACCATTCACCGTTGGAATTCTAATCAAATCGTCGTCTTCGGCCGTCAGCAAATTGGCATAAACTGAATTGAAGTCGAGCTCGTAGTACCCGGCCTTTTTGGCTTGAATTTGGGGTTCGTCTGCCGATAGACTGATTGCCGTCACTTCATTGATCTCCGACCAATTGGTCTGAACTACGGCATAGCCTTGAGCCATTAAAGAATTGATTGCCAAGCAGCAACAGCAAAGCACTGCCCATTTCAGGGTAGATGTTATTTTCATTGGTTTCAGATTTTGACCCCAAGATAACACCTTTGAATGCTATTGGTTTGTCATTTGAATGACAATATTGGATAGGAACTAGCGTCTTACTCCATTCGCTGTGCGGGGTAAAACCCGCGAATGTGTCTCTCCACCACGTGTCTTGTATCTTCTGAAAGCTGAAAAAGCGGTTCGTGATTGGGAACAAGCGTCACGTTCTTCATAGAATAGCCTAGCACCTCTACATAGGCATACTCCAATGCCGATACTTGATGCGCAATATCACCTTGGATGATTTCGACTCGCTGATTGTTGAGATAGATTTTGATTTTTTCAGTAACCGATTCATCTCCACGCGACGCGAGTCCTTCGAAGGCCACCAAAGACACAACGATATTCTCATTATTGACCAAGCTATCCAATTGAGAAGTGGTGGCTGTGGCCATAAGCTTTTGTCGCCGCTCAAAGGCCGGAGATTCTCCGCCACCTTTTCCAACAGTTTCCGTCCCAACAAAATTGTCTTCAGCAATGGCTTTGACCAATTCGGTCAAGCCAGACTGGGGCATCTCCTGTGCTTGTTTTGCAGAATTGCAGCCAACTAGAGCTAGAAATATAATGATGTAAGCGGTTCGAATCATGCGTCAAAGAAAAGAAAAATGCGCCCCAATTACTTTATCGCACTTACGACTTAGCATGCAGGGCGCATTTCCTAACCAACCAATAAATGAAACTACAGAGCTGATTTAAAAGTGTCGACCTGCACGTCGAACGCTTTCTTCAATTCTGTATCAGTAATACCATTATCAAAATTCTCGCCAAACTTGGGCAGAGAAAAGCTCGCCACGACATTTCCACCTTGGTGGGGAAAGGAATTTAGGGCAATGCCGAGAACGTTTTTACCGCCCCTTCCACCAGGCGATGTAGACATCAAAAACATGGGCTTGTCAGACCATCGCGGGCTACCCAATCGAGACATCCAATCAAAGACATTTTTGAATGCAGCCGTGTAGGCTCCGTTGTGCTCCGCAAATGAGATTATCACGCCATCAGCGTCTTCCAGAAGTTTCTTGAACCGCTTTGCATGATCTGGAATTCCATTTTCCCGTTCGCGATCTACTGAAAAAATGGGCATTTCAAAGTCGTTGAGATCAATGTGAATATGCTCTTCGCCAACTTGCTCACCGGCCCAATAAGCTAGTTGTTTATTAATCGATTTTCGGCTGGAACTGGCTCCGAAAGTCAGTACTTTCTTCATATACTCTGTTGTGATTTTTTGTGAGTTTCAAACTTAGTTCAAAGTCAAGCAATGCCAATTGGCCTGAGCAATTGATTAGATCTACTCCACCTACTCCTTGTTCGGCTTATCTGGCTTGGCGGGTTTCTCAGGCTGATCAGGCGTTGACTTCGGTTTGTCTGGTGTATCATCCTTTGGGATGGTCGAATCATTCCCATCTCTGGTGGCCATGTATGTAGGCGATAGAATCTCCACGCCGGCTTCGGCAAAGATGTCTTGAATTTTCTGATGCAACAGTGAAACGACCAAATCCTTGTAAAGCGGCCTTTTGCTGTAGCCGTTTATTTGGTAAGCCACTGAGAAATCATCTAATCGCTTTTGCAAAACAAACGGCTCGGGCTTCTCTTCGATATATTCTGTTTGTGCCGCGGCTTCCGAAAGTAGGTCGTGTACTTTTCTCCAAGGCACGTCGTACCCGATGGTTACTTCGGTAAAGAGAATGACTCCACCATCGTCGAGAGAGCGGTTGTAGTTGACAATATGGGCATTCAGTACGTTGGCATTTGGAAGGGTGATGTACTCGTTTTTCGGCGTTTTTATACGAATGACGAAGAAGGTCTTCTCGACGATTTCGCCTTCTACATCGCCAATCTTGATCCGGTCGCCAATCTTAAACGGCCGCATGTAAGTTAGTACCAGGCCCGCCACCAAGTTA
The DNA here is from genome assembly GCA_030427905.1 of Bacteroidia bacterium. Lineage (GTDB taxonomy): Bacteria > Bacteroidota > Bacteroidia > Flavobacteriales_D > Cryomorphaceae > CBDDKU01. Next base: position 412,146 of record JAUICL010000002.1, on the reverse strand, counting down.
CCCACAACGGATGTAGACCCTATGGAAAAAATGATACCAATAAAGACTGACACCCCTTTAAACACTTCAGATTGCGCTCCGGGCAAGTATGGAAAAACCATAACAATACCCAATGCGATAATCAGTATGCGCACTAGGGAGAAAGTGGTGTTTGCCCAATCGGGGTAAAAGCCGTGGATCTTAATTCTTCCTAGCTCCACCCTTCGCGCAAATATTCGCATGTACTTTAGAATAGTCCTGAAAACGAAGACGATGACAATGATGGTAAAAAGCTTGGGAATGTAGGCCAAGAACGAACGCCCCATGCTGATTAGCGGATTGTAAACGTACCCGAACAGCTTGTAGGCAATAGGCTCCGTAGCGGGAAACAGGCTAAAAATCACCGGGAAAGTGACATAGGCGAGCAATAGAAGCAGCAATATGCGCAGGATGTAAGTGACCTTAAAAACGAGATCGAGTTCATCTTTGGCATCGAGAAATTCAAACTCCTTGATTTTAATTCCCTTGATGTACTTATCCTTTCGCTTGTCGATGAATTTGTCCACTCTCCTGAAAACCAACTTCAACAAGTAATTGAGAATAAAGATGAAAAGGAATAGAATCCCGATTGACAAGGCGTATTGGATGAAGGTCTCCTTTGATGAAATGTTCTTTTTAAAATTGGATTCAACCGCTTCTTTGGTCTGCAGCGTCAGCTCGTCCAAACTCTTGTCATGAGCATCGGCTTCGGCTTGCGACAAACTGAGTAGGATCTCATCCCGAAAACGGATTTCCCCATGTTTTCCATCCACCCAGGCAGACTTAATGGTGTCTTCTCCAGGAACAAACTCATCTCGTGCTTCTTCGAGCGATTCAGACAATATGCGCGCCCGTTGCCGCACACTAATGTCACCACTGCTGGTGTAGATCCGCAGTAGAGTGTCGGATTGCACCACCACGGGGTAGCCATTTTTTGAAGTAACGATTTGAACGTGGTCGGTTTGAATGGTGTCTGTTGCGTTCTGAGCATAGCCCTGTGAAGCGATTCCGATCAGAACAAAAACAAAGAATATGGAAAGGAAACTGCGATGTTTCATTTAAGAGTTGGCGAGGTTTAAGGATCAATATATGAAAATAGGACGAGTGAACTTTCTGGTAAATCAAACCTAATCTAGTGGCAGATTATAGACCAATCGCAAACTGGTAAACATGCCTGGATCAAACTGCGGATTTAGGGGCTCGCCGCGATCATCGCCTATTCGAATCAAACTAATGCGCGCATCTATTTTCTCACTCTTGTCGTATTGCTCATAAGCGCGCCCAATAGCATACCCGAATCGTAGCTCAGCGTGAAAATTGCCAAAGAGTCGTTGCCTGCCGAAGAGAGCCAAGTCAATACTGCGGCGCTCCATATAGGTGTCGGCATAATCACCTTTCGACAAATCGTACGAAGTGATGAGACCAAAAAGACTCAGGCCTGCTGTGGCATTGGGATTGATTTGATAATTGAGCTTACCGTAAATGGGTAGTAGTCCAGTCAGCGACCATTTGTTTGAGATTTTCCAATTCACATCGATCAAGGGTACAAAGAGCGCACCCGACCACTCACCGTTGTACATGACTCCATAACGCATGGTTAAGCGCTCACCGTATGTATGTTCGTACATTCCGATGGCGCCCCACTGCCACGACTCCGCTGTAACGCTTCCAAAATCGGTCATGAGCCGAGGCACAAAAAGCAAGTGGAAGGCGTTGGTTTCGCTTGTTCGGTATATCAAACCCGTTTGAAGAATAAATGCATAAAGGTCGATTGGATCAGGATTGAGCTCCGTTCCCACCTTATCGCCCAAAACCCGCGATTGGGTGTAGGTCAGGCTCGAAAACCAGATCAGCTTATCATTAAAAACGACGGGAGCTTTTAAGTTGACCAATCCAATGGCTTCTTCGGCTTTGGCATTCTCCAATTCTGTATAAGAAGTTGGAAATCCAAAACGCCCTGAAAAGGTAGCCAAATCAATGGATTCTTGCGCTTTGACAGTGGGCAACACCATGGCCAAAAGCCCTACCAAGACTAGCCTTTTATAGACTCCTAGCGATTCCATGCGGTGCCGACGGTAATGTAAAATGCGAACTGGTTTTTATCATCAATTGGGTCCTTCTCCGACCAGGCAAAATCGAGCCCTGCTTGAAGATTGAACAGGCGAGCCAAAAGATACCTAAACCCTGTCCCCCCGGCCCAAACGCCATCTTCAAATTCAAAATCGACTAGCCTAGGACTATAAAGTCCAACGCCACCAAAGCCCAAAACGCTCCATCGCTTATACACCCGAAACCGGGCTTCCAGCTCAGTGGTATTGATAAACTCACCCTGATAGCGCAAGCGCTTTACACCTCGCATATTAACACTGGGAATGACGTAAAACGGCGGGCTATCAAAGACCATATCTACTTTGTTTCGAAACCCAAGGTAAAAGTCATTCTCAACAATGGGTTTGTAAGCGATAAAATCGGTGGTAAAAGTTCCATACTCCCGAGTAGACCCCAAGGCTTCGGGAAAATATCTAAGTTCGTTGCTCCACTGGATTCCTTTGTTGGTCGAGTAAATATTATCTCGTCCATCGTAAGAAAACTGTGCTCCGAGTCCACTACTAGTCACATCTATTTCAAACCGATCGAGCACGGGGTCGAGTATCGGGTAGCTTTCCTGATTGTTGACCTTTACCCCATTTTGCATAAAAATGTATTCCCCACCAGCATACCAGTTTGACTTACCTAAGCGAAATTCAATGCTCTGAAAGAAAAATAGTGCGTTCATAGTAGTTCGCACTGGTACTTCTACACCAAAATTTTCAAAGAGGTAGAATGTCAATCTGGGTTGGGCATAAAAGAGAATGCCACGATATCTAATCTTTCCACCTTTCCAGAAGCCCATGTGCCCTCCACCAGCAAACCACGATTCATTTTCAGTACCCCCACCGCCGGCAAAACTAATATCGGGCTGTGAGATGGTCTGATTCACATTGCTTTTCTTATGAAAATAGGCTCCAAACATTCCACCGCCATAGCCTACTGCAGGCTCGGTAATGATGGTAGGTATGGGAAGAAATCCTGAAACAGATAGTAGAAAATCACTCATGTCTACCGCCCCATCTGTGCTGTCTCTGAAGGCATCAAACTTATCATTTTGCCCGTTTAAATACGGAGTCAAGAAGCAGAATACAGTGGCCAAGGCAAGTCTTGATAGGATCGACTTTCTTATTATTTTCATCACCGATGAAAGTACAACATTCTCACTTAGACGTAGCTCTCAAATTTCCACTTCAAATTGTAATAACATATCAGTCTTTTGGGCTTCAGCCCTATTCGGAATCCAATATATTTGTCGGCCATGGGAAAAGTTTTCGTCACGCTCTTTCTGGCATTTTTGTCGACTGCAATGCTCGGGCAAAGCAATCAGATCCAAGCATTTAGAACAGACAAGGAAGTGACATTAGATGGCGAGTTGAATGAGACTGTTTGGCAAAATGCTCAAGCCATCACCCATTTCACCCAGCGCGAGCTCAATCTGGGCGAACCATCTACCCAGCCTACCAAAGTAGCTGTAGCCTACACCAATCGGGCATTGTACATAGGGGTATGGTGCTACGATAGCCAACCCGATAAAATAGTGGCCAAAGAAATGCGTCGGGATTTTGAATTCGGGCTGGACGACAATTTCATCCTTGTTCTCGACACGTACAATGATGACCGAAATGGGTTTATGTTTGTGACAAATCCCAACGGCGCCCGTGCCGACCTTCAACTCTTCAACAATGGTGGAAGCCGGAACGCTTACTGGAATGGCGTGTGGGATGTGCGGACCACAATCACATCGGATGGGTGGTTTGCCGAAATAGAGATTCCATTTTCGACTCTGAAATACCGCGCCGACATGAATGATCAGGTTTGGGGAATCAACTTTGAGCGAAACATTCGTCGAAACCGAGAGCAGGTGCGCTGGCAAGGGTGGAACAGGAATTACGACATAGACGATGTGAACCAAGCTGGAGACTTGGTAGGCATCAAGAATCTCAACCAAAAGGGCTTCGTGGAAATCAAACCCTATGGCTTGGCAGGAGCCGAAAAGCGAAATGGAGAAGTAAGCGGAGTTGGAGAAGTTGGGGGCGATATTAACTACTTGATCTCCCCTACCTACAAACTCAATCTCACTTTTAACACCGACTTCGCTCAGGTAGAAGCCGACGGCCAGCAGATAAATCTGAGCCGTTTTCCCTTGTTCTTTCCTGAGCTCAGGGAATTTTTTCTGGAAGGCGATGACTTTTTTGACTTTGGCTTTGGCGGAAACCGAATTATTCCCTTCTACTCCAGGCGAATCGGTCTCAACGACGATTTTGAAACAGTGCCAATCTATGCCGGTGCCCGAGTATTGGGAAAAGAAAACAATTCGACCATTGGCGCCATGTCTATTCAAACCGGAGATGATGGCGTAAATGAAACGACCAACTACAGCACCTTGAGTTGGCGGCAAGACGTGGGAAAACAAAGTGTGGTAGGCGCTATGACCACCAACAAAATTACTGATGGGCGATGGCACACCACCACTGGGGTGAATGGACGCTACAGCACATCGAGCTTTTTGGGCAATCGGAATCTCGAATTAGGAGGGGCTTTCATCCAGACATACAATACCGATGATGGCTACGACCCAGATGCCTGGGCGTATCGGGTTTTCTTAAACTACCCCAACGATAAGCTGCGTGTATACTCATCGATGCAGCGAAGCCCAGAACCTTTCGAGCCCGAAGTTGGGCTGATGCGAAGAAGAGATTTCCGCGAATACTTTGGAACGGTGAGCTTCCACCCCAGACCACAGAAAATGCTGAAGTGGATTAGGCAATTTGACTTCTCACCTGCTTCGGTTACCTATGTGCAAGACAATCCCACTGGAAATCTGCAGTCTTTCGAATACAGCCTGCGATACCTTGGCTTCAACACCCGAAAGGGCGAAACTGTATCGCTCGAGTATCAAGTCATTGCGGAGGGTTTAACATCCGATTTTGAAATCTATCCGAATGTGGTCATCCCCCAAGGTGAGTACTGGTGGGATAGATGGAGAGCCACTTTCTCGACCTTTAGTGGGAGAGCCCTTTCCTTGAACACCACTTTTACAGGGGGTGAGTTTTACGATGGAACGTCCTTTCAAAGCGCATCGACCATTCTCTGGAGAACCAACAAGTACCTGACCCTTAACCTACGATACGAGAAAAACATCGTAGACCTACCCTACGGCAATTTCGAAACTGACTTAATTTCTTCGAGGCTCCGCTATGCCATCAATCCACGGATGTTTGGCTCTGCCCTGGCGCAGTGGAATACCGCTCAGGAACTGTTTAATTTCAACTTCAGGTTTCAGCTCATTCCCAAGATCGGAACAGACTTCTTCCTGATCGTCAATCAAACAGTGGATACCCGTGGAGCTTCGTTTACCACCGAATCTACCACCGTGTTGGCCAAGCTCATTTGGCGCTTTGTGGTATAAAAAAACGCCCTTCGGAATGAACCAAAGGGCGCCTTCAATATTCAATATCAAGTTACTTCAACGGTTCAAACACCATAGCCGAAGCTTCTTTGTTGTGATACAGGTGGAGCTTCCCTCCTTCTATCTTGTAATTGTTCACTTTGGACAAGGTTGCTACAAATTCATCTTCTACTCCCATATTTCCACACATTTTCTTCGTCATGGCCAGGGTTCCAATTTTTATAGATCCATCGGCTTCTGAATTCTTATAGGCTCCGTTGAAAGAGTTACATCCTGCGTTTCCTCTCGCGGTTTGGTCATCGCCAAAGAAGAGAACGGCATGACTCCCTTCTTTGCTCGGGTCGATCGCTGTCCCGTTCAAGGTTTTTAGCAACCACTTGTTATGCCCCAAATCCATTGTATCCGAAACTTTCGTCAAGACCGGGAACTCATTTGCCGTGTCAAAATTCTTCATCACCTTCCCATCCACTTTGAATCTCTGAGGTGTCTTTGAATCAGGATCGATGATAATGGTTCCTTCGTTTTTATCAATCCACTTAAAGTTTCCAGACATCACCGCATCAGCTTTCTTCGCATTCGCATACTTTGTAACTTGATTGTATGTCATATCACTCGAAAGGGTAATCTGACGCGTAGCCTCTTCACAGTCTTTGCACTTATTCTTCGATTCGTAGGTCCCCATAAGGCGATCCAATGCATTCATATCGTCTTTTGCATTCTTTTTGTCCTGATCCTGAGCAGCATCATCGGTAGCCCCGTGATCGTGTCCTTCATGACCTTCTTGTACTTCTTCAGTCTCCGCACCTTCCGTAGCTGTTGACTCCGTTCCAGACTCTGTTCCACAAGAAGCCAAAACCGCTAGGGCAATTGCTCCAATAAAAAATTTCATTTTCATGTTCTTCCTAATTGATTGGTAAATAAAAGTAGAATAAAAAAGGCCTTCAATTCGTTGAAGGCCTTTTAGTTTTAATATGCATGTCGATTAGTGAGATTTTACAGCTTCTTCCATTTCTTCAATGGCAGCTTCCACTGTATCAGTCATCATCTCTTCAGCTTCTTCCATTGATACTTCTTCTACTTCCACTTCTTCAGAACCATGATCGTGTCCTTCATGTGAATCGTGATCATGTCCTTCATGAGTTTCTGTAGAATCGGTTGCAGGGGCTTCTCCACCACCGCAGCTTGCTAGTCCTAGAGCAAGAGCTGTAATAATCGCGTAAGTCGTTTTCATAATCGTATTTATTTGGCCCAAAGCTAAAAACTGGAATGAGCCAAAGCGGAACTGATTTTAGCGAATATTAACAAATCTAAGTTAGAAGCTTAACGCCTTCTACCCTGACGCCCTGGACCTTTTTTCCCACGTCCACCAGGCTTCGGCTTGCGACCTTGTTTTGGTGGTCGCGACAATGTGCCAAGGGCTTCAGATCCTTTCTGAACTTTGATGCGCTGGTGTCCAAACTGGGTTCCATTCATGGCACCAACTACATCGGCGGCATGTTTTGCTTCTACATCGATAGAAGAAGCGTGGGTCATGATGTCAATGCGACCAAAATTGATGGAAGAATTGCTCATTACTTCATTGATGATACCCATCAAACGCGCTGGATTCATATGGTGTTTGCGTCCAAGGTTGAAATCTAAACGGACAAACTTTCCTGGCTCATCTCTTTCTCGATCTATTCTTCTGCCTGGGCGCTCTGATTTAGCACCTGATTTTGATTTATCTCGGGTAGATTTAGGGTCCAGATTTAGATCTCGATCATCTGAGCGATCGCGTACGGCTTTCTGGTAAAGCCACTTGGTGAGTTGCTCTACAAGCTCTTCTCGGGTCATGTCTTCCAGGGCCATGTGCACATCGGTCAACAAACCGCTGATTGAAACGCCTTTGAGCTCAGCTCCAAGGAAGTTCTCCACTTGGCTCATTACCGCGAGACGTCCGATGTCAACGATGCTTGGTACCTTTTTGTACGTAAATTTCTTCGTGGTCATCTTCTCGATGGCTTTCAAACGAGAAAGCTCACCACGTGTAATGATGGCGATAGAAATACCGCTCTTACCGGCTCTTCCAGTACGTCCGCTACGGTGTACGTACACTTCTGGATCATCTGGTACGGCGTAGTTTACGACGTGTGTTAGATCATCCACATCGATTCCACGAGCTGCAACATCGGTTGCAACCAGCAGGGTGACTTGTTTTTTGCGGAATCGCGCCATAACCCGATCGCGCTGTTGCTGTGTCAGTGAACCATTGATCGCTTCAGCCGGATAGCCCATACCCATAAGCTGAGAAGCGAGCACATTCGTCTCGTCTCTGGTACGGCAAAAAATCACGCCGTAGATATCTGGAATCGAATCAAGAACGCGCTTCAAGGCTTCCAATCGATCGTTTGGCTTCACCAAGTAATATTCGTGCTCAACCGAAGAAGCCCCTTCATTGCGACGAGCTGTAGCAATTCGGTGCGCATTCTTCATGTACTTCTTCGCAATCGACTCTACCTTAGAAGGCATTGTTGCTGAAAACAACCAAGTCGATTTTTCTTTTCTCGTAGCCTGAAAGATGAATTCTAAGTCATCTTTGAAACCCATATTGAGCATCTCATCAGCTTCGTCAAGTACAAAGCACTGAAGCTCATCAAGGATCAGCGCTTTTCGCTTGATCATATCAACCACACGCCCTGGAGTACCCACTACAATGTGGCTACCACGCTTTAGCGATTTGGCTTGAATGTGAAGCGGCGCTCCACCGTACACAGCGGTCACTTGGGTACCGTCCATGTATTTGGCTAGGTTCTTAAAGTCGTCTGTAATCTGAAGGCAAAGCTCGCGCGTTGGACAGAGAACCAACGCTTGCACATGATTTTCTGAAACGTCGAGGTGATGTAGCAATGGTAGCGCAAAGGCTGCCGTCTTTCCTGTACCTGTTTGAGAAAGGGCAATCAGAGACTCTGGTAATTCGTCAAGGAATGTCAGGGTCTCTTCCTGAATTGGTGTTGGCGATTCGTAACCAAGATCGGTGACAGCGCGCACTAATTCGGCACTTAGTCCTACATCTGAAAATGTTGTCATACTGTTGGGATTATATTAGGCCGCTTTCACCAAAAAAGTCTGGACCTAGGCATGAAGTTAGAACCGAGCGCCATGCCAAGTTCCATAAAGTATTTGTGGCCGCAAAGGTAGTCAATTCTTTTTGCTATTTATACGACGAAAATCCATCTACCAAATGATTGTATCTTGGGAGAAATAAACAAACTATGACATTAAGAATACTCAGCATTCTGATTATGGCATCGAGTACCTGTCTTGGGCAAAACCCTGATTATGACAAGGCTCTAGCTGATTCTTTAGGAGCGGATGATTACGGGATGAAGAATTACACTTTCGTGATCCTCAAAACAGGTCCAAATCAAATAACCGACAAAGACTCCCTCGACTGGATGTTTCGTGGCCATTTCGAAAATATTGGAAAAATGGTAGACGCCGGTAAACTGGTGGTAGCAGGCCCCTATGGCGAAAACGACAGAATGTACCGCGGCTTGTTCATTTTAGACGTCGGTAGTACCGAAGAAGCTATGGAGTGGATGTCGGAAGATCCTACAATCAAACACGGCGTTTTCGAAGTGGAAATGACACCCTGGTATGGATCGGCGGCATTACCCATGTATCTCGACTACCACAAGATGATCGAAAAAACATCGGTAGAGTAAGTCTAAAATCGGCGGACTGCCCTTACTTTATAACTCAAGTCTTTGAAGTTGGAGTTGGCGATATTCGATCCAAACTGCACGAACCAAGCAAATGAACCGCTCACCTCGGTGGAGCTCCAGTAGTAGGAGTTGATCCCCCCTGGAAATCCATTTGTATTTGGATCCGAATCTGTGTCGAGTACAGCATTTATAATGTAAGCCTGACGAGCGAGAGCCGAGAGTTCCCAAACAGCCGGAAGGTAATAATCGTCGTAGGTGACTCCCATGTCGTCGGTATAGGTATAGGATTCACAAATACTCCCTGCGGCTACCGACCCATCGTTTTGAGCACCATAAGCTGCATCGAATGCTTGGGTGTCTTCATACAAGGGCCCCCAAGTTTCGCCATTGCTCAGATTATCGAGCGAAGCTACGAGACCGTGTTCTACCCCATCGGCATCTTTCCAAAGCGAGAAGATGATTCCACCTTCGGCGATATCACCGATTTTATGGAAGAAACCATTGCGAGCGTAAAGCGCGTAAGGTACGCTCATCATTTCGCTAACTCCGGAGATCGAATAGTCCGTGCCACCTTCGGGATCGATTTCAGTCTGAATAAAGAAAGGCCCTTGCGACCAGTTTATTCCAGAAAAGACTCCCGTACTAGCTGCACCTAGGCCAATACCGATGCTGCCTGCACCGTTGATATTGGTCTCCACAGTATGGGTCTCGACGTAAACGGCTTCTCCAGTAATACTACCCTGCAAGATAGACACGCGCACCCCCAAAGCAGATTCTACAATCAACTGACCGTTACTATCTCGGGCCACGAATTGATAACTCATCTTTTGTGGAGTCTGGGCGCTGAGATTAAAAGGAATACAGAGAATACTAATTAGTAATAGGCGTAAAATTTTAGTCACAATTATCGCTGTTTGATAAATTTAAAAGACTGCATGAGCTTGTCTTCACTATAGATGTACACGAAGTACACCCCTGAAGCCAAGTCACCCAGCGGTAGCTGCGATAATTGATTCGATAGCTTTGATTGATACATTTCGCGACCCTGAGCCGAAACAACTCTCAGGTCGTGGATTTCTTCCGGTTGGCGATTCCATGAGAGGGAAACATCTCCAGAAGAAGGATTAGGATATAGCACAGCGAAAAGTTCACTTTCGTCATTGGTAGAAGTGCTTAAGGGAATGATCTCATAGCTCTGTTGAACACCCTGGCAGACATTTCCATACTCCGATAAGATGGTGGTATAGACTACTTGGCCTACCGAGTAGCTCAACGTGCCACCTTCGCCTATGGCATCTCCACCAGCTGCTGTTATGGCAGACTGAGCCGAAAGGGATCCAGAGATTAGAGCAAATGAAATACTAAAGAGCCAAGAACGGCCTTTAAATGACTTATACACTTTGGTTAATAATGATCGGTTCGCTGCAACCAAGTTAGGATTTTATACCCTGCTATTCAAGTGGCTAATCCAGATTAATCAGAAGAAATTGAGCAACTTGTAAAGCGCTCACTGGAAGACTCAATCCACCACACTGTCTAACAAACACTTAGCTCATTTTATTATACACCGGAAAATGATCTTGTGGGGCTTCTATGCCTAGAAATGCACCTAATTTTTTCAATCCTTTGGGATCCTTGACACTGATTTTTAAGAACCTATTGGTCGGAAAATCACGAAAATAAGACTCGACAAATCGCTGATGTGCAAGGTAGCCCTCCCACTCTTTCTCGGCATCTACAATTCCCTTTCCAGCTTTTTCAGCCCAGGTGGCCATCGACTTCTTCCAGGCTTCTTCGTCGCGGTAGAGATAAACGAACTTGCTATTGGGAAAGCGCTGATCGAGTGTTGGGATAAAGTCGGCTTTGAGCCAAGGCAAATCATCAGTGGAGTCAAACCTGGCCGTGTAATCGAGCACACGCTCTATTTTCCCCTTTTTATACCACTTCCGCCAAACTATTTCATTGAAGGAAGTATTTCGCAAGCCGAGCATTTCAAAAGACTTTCCCACCGAGGTGGTTCCCGTTTTATTGTAGCCAATGCAAAACACCTTCGCCCCATATTCTGGTTTGAATCCGTATGTTTTGAGCAATCGGTAGTACTCGGCGAGTTTGTCTTTGATCTTTCCCAAACTGGTTTATCGAAAAAGTCTCAAAGCTAAAAAAGCAAAAGGAGATGTACTCATTTCAAAAAGTAAATCCCCCTTCTGCCATAGAGACCACAATCAAAAAGCCCCGAATCACCCAGTGCAATATGCATCGGGCGATTTCGGGGCATTCAACCAATCTAATTCAAACTTCTTAGGCATTGGCCAACTCAAGAGACTGAGCCAGCGGAAAATCGATTTCGAATTGAGTGAGATTGTGGATGTAGTTGGATACAATTTTATCGCCAATCACGATCACTGCGTCGATTAAGGCTGCTTCGTCATACCCTGCTTCGATCAACGCATCTCGCTGAGCTTCTGAAGCTTTACCACGATTTAGCGTTACAGCTTTTGCAAACTTAGCTAGGGCATCAAGTTTTGTATCAAAACCAGCGCTCCCAGAACGAATTTCCAAGATTTGTTCGTCGGTGAATCCGTTCATCTTACCAATAGCGGTGTGGGCCGAAAGACAATATTGACACCCGTTCACTTCGCTCACCACGAGATTGATCACTTCGCGTTCTTTGGCCTTCAATGTCGACTTGCGGTTTTGAAGGGCTAAGTAATCGGCTAGCGCCGTTTCGCTTTTTGCGAAGTAGGCGTAAAGGTTTGGAACAAAACCGAGTTTCGATTCAAGGTTCTCGAAAATGGCCTGGTTGTTTGGGCTTACTTCTGCTTTTGTTGGGACATTAAATGTGCTCATTATTTTGTGTTTTTAGTGTGAGAATTAATTTCAACACAAAGGTGGGGTGAGATGGCCCCCAGAGGCTAGCACGATTTTCCCGAGCGCTGGTACAAATTTCCCTAAACCGCAGTTTTCAACTTAGATCTGAACTCATTTGGACTGTACCCTTGCACCTTCTTGTAGTAGCGACTGAAGTGAGATGGATCTTCAAACCCCAGCTCAAAAGCTATTTCTTGATTTTGCATTTCACTGTACTTGATCAATCGGTTTGCTTCTAGCACGACGCGCTTTTGGATGATTTCGCTCGGTGACTCCAAGCCGTGCTTGGCAAACAGATTGGTGAGTGACTTCGGGGATTTAAAGAGCAAATCAGCGTATTCCTTCACACGCTTCTTCTCCTTAAAATGGCGATCGACAAGAAGGTTGTACTCGCGGTATAAGTTGAGCTGTTTCTCGGTCATGGTTTGCACCTGTGATTGGTCCTTGGCCATGCGGGTTACGAGAAGAATAAACCGCTTCAACAACATTTGAAGCATATCGCCTTGGATAGAATCTCGGGTTCCAAATTCATCTAAAAAAATACCCCACAGCACATTCAGCCTACGGGCGTTTTCTCCTTCCACCCTGATGATAGGAATGTCGTGCGCACCAAAAAACAAAAGACCGTTGCACCCCACTTCTTCATCGTGATCGGCGATGCAATAAAACGCTCGGTTGAAGAGAAGGGCGGTCAATGGTGTATTCGTACTGGGGAAGGCAATTTTATGAAAGTAGGTTATGGTCGAAATTTCATTTTCGAGCAAGGTTTTTCGAACACCGTCAATCTCTATTTCGACAGGACAGGTTTCCCTATTCCAAAGAAAAGCTATGAGCCCTCGACTTGATTCAAGCGCAGGTAGATCTTCAAAAAGATTGGTACTTATACTAAATACTGCATCTGAGTGAATGTCCTTGTATCGGTATTCCATGCTTCAAATTGAAGATCAAATATCACTTTCCCTGAGAAATTAGTGTGTAAGAATTACGACAAAGTGATGGAAAGGCTGCGATATGTTTTGCTCGAATTAAAGTCGTTCTCAGTCATTATCCATTGAAAGATGTTTCCATTCTTTTTCGACTCAATAATTGAATCTGGACCGCTTTCCTTTTGTATAAGGACAAAAAGTTCTTTGTCATTCCCAGAGTTCTTAATCCAGACTCATAAGGAAGCAAATCTGTAGCAGCCCCTAAAACTCTACCAAATCGTCGGATCGGCGCTTTGTCGCTTGATTTCTTCGAGCTCTGTGTACGGAAGGGCAGTGTATTCACGCAAATCCATTGAATAGAAAACAACTAGCATGACATCGGCATTGCGACTATTAGTCAAATCGATATCGATGATAAACTTTTGCTTAGGGATTACATTCTCAGGTACAGCACCTTGTACAAAGATCACTTTCTCGACCGTTCCATCGGTAAAGCTAATCGTGTAATCATCCCCTCTTTGAATATCCCAAGGGAGCTCGTACTTGGTCTGGTGGACTTCCATTCCGTTGCGCTGTGTCTTTTTCTTGGCTTCGAGATACATGAAATAGGTGGTGGTATCTTTATTCATTTTGAACGAAGCCCTGACAGGTCCTTCGGAAAATAGATCACCTTTAATGAATAATTGCGCTTTCAGACTACTAGCTGTGAATACGAGAAACGTTATCAACAACCATTGCTGAAGGTTTAATGGGAGAAATTGCATGGCACTTACACTTTGAGACCTTTTAAAAATGAAAAAAGGAATCAAATTGACCTAATGCACTTATGAACAGTGCAAACCACACCATTGGAAGCGCTTCAATTCAACGACAAAAAATTGTATTGAGCGATCAAATTCGGTGGCTAATCGAAATGATGCATTGTTAATAACTTAAATATACCGATCGGTAGGAATCCTAGCCTACCGGCTTAAATCGGCTAAAAGTAGCTGTAGCTTCTCGATAGTGACGTGATCCATCACCACAACTTTATAGCAGTTTGGCGCGTGGTGGTTGTCGGGAACAAGTCCGAATTTTTCTACAGTTTTATTAGAAACATACTCCGCTTCGATGGTCACAATGTTCGAATTTGGATCTCTAAAAAACCGTGCTCCGAGTCTATTCAATTCATCACAGAGCCATTGCGTACGCTTTTGAAGAATAAAGACTTTTTCCATCCACCCAAATGGACCGTTCTTCTGAAGAATCATCCAAACGGCAATGGCATTGGCACCTGATCTACTCCCAATCAATGTACAGTCCGCCCCTTCTACATAGCTAGCCGAGTCGGTAGTGGCGTATTGGAGCAGCCCCTTGCGGGCCACGAATATTCCCGTTCCATAAGGCGCTTGGGCCATCTTGTGAGCATCGAGCGTAACAGATGATACGTGCTTATTGCTCAAGTTCAAATCGGTGTCACGATTGGAAAATGGATAGTAAAAACCACCGTAAGCCCCATCGACATGGAGTTTGAACTCAACTTCATTCTCGATCAGGGAATCGGTGTAGGCTGAAATCTCATCAACTGACCCGTACATGGTGGTCATCATATTGGCTACGACAATGAAGTATTTCATTCCCGATTCACGGTCAGCGGTGATTGCAGCCGATACAGCAGCTTTCGAAATACTTCTGTCCTTTTCATCCACAGCAACCTTAATGGTTGAAATCCCTAGAAGATCGCCTGCTTTATCCATCGAGTAGTGACTGTCTTCGCTACATAGTATCGCAATTTCTGATGGCGAAGCACCCTTCTCTCGCATGAAGTAATTCCGGTAAATCCAGATAGCCTGAATATTGGCTTCCGTTCCCCCAGAAGCTACGTAACCATCGGTAGACTTTGGCTCGGCTTTGAGAATGTCTACCGCAATAAGCTCCATCAGCTCCTTTTCAATCTCCTGCGTACCTCTAAAAAACGACTCCGACTTTCCTTGAGTATGGCACCCAATATGGTTTGGGTTCTTCACCAAAGTAGAGATAAATGGGGCTTCCTTCAAAAAGGAAACGTCTTGGTTAAAAACTTTGTCGTCGAGATAAGAAGCTGGAATTCCGAGCACATTTTCGTTCTCGTAGTTCACGTTTTGGTCGATGGCACCGAAGACGCGTTGCTGAATCTCGTTCTGCGAAAGTTTTCGCCAAATCTTAAAGTCCATAGTCGTATTTAAAAGGGTCAATCCAAATTAGGCTGCAAATATAGTTGATATATCAATTATATCGGTTAGATTTATGGATTATGCCCGTAAGTAAAAAGATTGAAGACGTATTGCTCTTTCAAATTGAGCAAGCCAGTAAAGCATCAAAAGTGTATACGCAACGCGAATTTGATAACCTTCAGCTTGGGATCACCATTGAGCAGTGGATTCTATTGCGGATCATTTCTGAAAGTCCAAATCTGAGTCAGAAGGTTTTGGCTGAAATGACGTATAGAGATCCGGCATCCATCACACGGTCTATCAATATCTTGACAAACAAAGGTTTTGTAGCTCGCCAATTCACAAAAGAGAATAAAAAAACATACAAAATAGACCTGACCGAAAAGGGCAAGCATTTTGTTGAAGAACACCTTCCCATGGTGATCAGTCACCGCAAGCGCAGCATAGAAGGGTTTTCTGAAAATGAGCTTCAGCTATTTAGCGATTTCTTAAGACGGATCAAGGAGAATATGACGGCGTAATCCTTCAAAAGAACTACTCAGCCGGTGGCGGGCTATACCACTGCACCTGATTCTCCACGGGCTCAATGGTCATTAAGTAGGCGTAGATGGACTCCAAGTCGTGCTCAGCCATATGCGTGTACATCGACCACGGCATAATCGATTGAAATGTGCCTGAAGGTGTGGAAGGAAACACATATCCGCTATCTGAGTATTGCTTAAATCTGTTTACAAACTGCTCAGCGGTCCACGAACCGATACCAGAGCCTTCTTGGGGAGTAATATTCGCCGATCGCATCACGGCTCCGTCAGGCATTTTAAACTCCATGCCACCAGCATACTCCTGCCCCACAAAGCTCCCTTTTTCTTGCCTGGTATGGCAATCGTAGCATCCCGCAGCATTGGTCATGTATTTGCCGTAGGCCACGAGATCAGCTTCGGATGGTCGGGTCACAAATTGGGGCTCATGCGGCAAGGTATTGATGATAAAATTCATCGGAAAATCCGACTCCGACTTCTCGGGCTCAGACTCTATGGCTGGCAGTGTACGGATATAGGCAATCACTGCTTCGATGTCTCTTCTGTCTAGGGTTCCATAATGATGGTATGGCATGATCGGAAACAAGGCTTTGCCATCTTTCGAAACACCAGCGGTGATGGCTCTAAAAATCTCTCCGTCGGTCCAGGAGCTCAAGTGATGGGGAGTAATATTTTTCGAAACATATCGCCCTGGGAAGGACATATTCTGATCGAAGACTTCTCCCCCTTTTCCAAGGGTTCCTTCTACAATGGGGCCAGAGAACTTAGACCAATCTCGCTCAGAGTGACAGTCCATGCAGACCATGACGGCATTGGCGAGATATTCCCCACGCTCGACCAGTTCGGCTGAGTATTCAATTTTGAGATCTTCTGCTTCGGGAACGTTTGGCAAGCCAACGCTTAAATATGTTAGCCCTGATGCGACAACAACGATTAATACAACGACCAATACGAGTAGTATTTTACCTAGCTTTTTCATGATGTGGGAGGTTTTGGGTTAATCAGTTTAGCCGAACCCAAGAGAAAAACCATGCACTTTACCCGACTTTCACCTCATAAAACAAAGGTGAAATCAACCCCACATCTCTTGAATCAACCTGCTTAAATATAGGTAATTAAGATTTCACCCAAAGCAGACCAATGTAAACCGGGTCTTAAAACGGCCCACCTAGCCACCGCTCGGCTTCTATACGCTCACTCCGATCAAAAGCTTTGATTTCGAGCCCAGGGATCAATTTCCCTTTAATCTCACCCGCCTGCTTGAGCCACTCCGTATCAGAGAGAACCGCTACTTGATCAAATTTCTTAACCCACGAAAAAATCTCGGGAAGCATGGACAGCTCAACCCCAATAGCGCCGAGTGATGGCATGTGAAAGTCAATCAGATCGCAAAGGATCGTTCCTTCTTCGATTCCTTCCGACTTTTCAAATAAATCATTCAATGCCACCTTCATTTGTTCAGAATCGAGCTTTCCGCTCATGACGATTTCAAGATGGTGCGTACCTTTTTTGATGACGTTAAGCATAGCTTCAGTATATCTCGGTTTGTGAGAAAAAATCTATCCCTACGAGCAGAAATGTGATTCAACTCGTAGGGATTAGCTTCTAAATTTAACGACATTCTTTCTGAATTAAACGAGATACATCATTGAAATTGCTTCAATGCACATGTCCCGGCTCCCAGATAAGACGTACGAATGAACTCATCCGCTCATTCTCTTTGCTCACAGGAATTCCAGCTACTATACCAATCATTAGACTCTGCGAGATTTCGAGACGCATTTGGGGTCTGATCGTCATGTCAAAATCAGCGCTTTCGAAAGACTTATTGAACTCAAATCCGATAAAATTTCGAGTTCCCGATATCATATAGTGTAAACTGGTATTTACATCGTAGCGCGTATGCCAGTGATTGTTGGCATAGTGCTGCGCAATCACAGGGCCTGTATAGATCAAGGAGTGAAAATTATTTCCCCAACGCTTGGCTACGACGAGAAAAGGGTTGTACACATTTCCCGAAATAAATGGACTTCCAAAAGACTCAAAATCGGTCATTTCAAATTCATTGATATACCCGATGGCCATGGAAGTTGCTGCTGGTTCACTAACTAAAAAAGTCCATTGGGCTGCCAGCTTGATACTATTGAGTCTGTTAGATGGCAAAGAATCGCGCTCTGCGTTCCGCACGGGTGCATAGAATGTAAATGGCAATTCAACTTCAAGGCCCAATCTATTGACAGGAGCCCACTCGTACTCCACAAGTGCTTCGTAAGAGTCGAAGTCGAGCTTATCTGTGAGACCCATTCCCAAATTCCACTCTTTCTCTCCTTTCCGAGCGCCTAAGTCGCGGATTAAGTCGATGTACAGAGGCTCGGCATGTAGTACTTTAACGGGTTCTTTTAATTCTTCGAATTGATGAATGTAAATACTGTCTTTTTCTGCATCACTGATTTGAGCAGATAGGTAATTGCTGAATGTCAGCGCAAGGACGGACATCCAAGTTATATTGATTTTCATTTTTCTGATTTGTTTAAGGCATGTCAAAACACCTGTATTCACTTGGGAAACAGGTCAATTCACTGTTGAAACAAATCAAGATTTGGGTGGAGGCGACTCGAGCTTGTGATAGCCATCGGCCACTAATCCGGAATTTCCAGAGAAAGCTCCAGAAAACAATCCTTCAAACTGACTAGAGTTATGACTCAACCTTGAAGGAAAACCTAGGAAATCAACTTTAACATTCTTTAGCTTACTATCGCCTTCAGAATCGTGGTCATCATACTCTGCAAAGGCATTTTCGAAGCCCATAACCTTCTCTACAATGATCTCAACAATACTCTCTTGATCATTAAAAGAAAGGTCTTCGGGCAAGTGGTCTGGGTTTCGGTCGGCCACGTCAACACTGATGTTCAGCAAATACAATGCGAACACTACCCAGAGAAATTTTGCTCCTGCACTATGTCTTAGCCCATTGAACACCGGGCTAATTTACTTCTATTTCGAAAAGGGAATACGTTTGATAAGCTCGTCGTTGTGATTTTGATCAGCGCCGTATGTCATCACCATCGTGCCTTTAGTACCATCGTTTGCCACTATAGCCAGTACCATCGTAGAATCGGCGGGATTGGTCTCTCCTTCAAACCGGAAAGTCTCTACAATTTGCAGCTCTTCAGGTGTGTATTTCACTTTCGAAAAGGCTGCTAAGATTTTATCAGCATCACTTTCAAACTGCTCTTTGTATCCGTCTTTGGTGAGTGCGTCTACAGCTTGAGAAAGGGTATCGAAGTTTTTGGGGTGCATAGGTTTGGGCTTTATTCGTTTTTATAAAAAATCGACGAACCCTAATATACCGAAATCAAAACTCCTCCAAGGACTTCAATACGTTAAAAATTCCCACCCCGAAACCATATTCGGGGTGGGAATTCAATTAAAAATCGGCTCGCAAGGCCATGAAGAAATTCCTTCCTGCTCCAGAAATACCGGAGCTATACGGTCGGTAGCGTTGGTCGGTGATGTTTTCGACCCCGCCACTCACGCTGAAGGTTTTGTTTAACTGGTACATGGCTTTGATATTGGCCGTGTACCAAGCTGGCGAATAGTTGTTTCCATTCGCGTCTTTGGCGTATATTTCATCTTTGCTACGCTCGTCTTCAGCCAGATCGGCGTAGCTGCGCTCAGCCTGATAAATGGCGTTGAGCTCCAAGGTGAGATCATTGGCCTGATACCGCAATCGGCTCACTCCAAACATAGGAGCCGCGTGGCGCGATGAACTCGTCGATCCATCGTCTAGCTCTTCTTCTCCCACCTGGTAGTTCAAGTCAGAAGTGAAAACAAAGCCTTTTGGCAATTTCACTTCCACACCAAACTGCACACCGTACACGTGGGCGCGAGCGGCGTTCTGGATGGCTTGCACTTGGCTCAACTCTCCTTGGTACATGATGCTGTCCTGCCCATTGATGGTGTAGTCGCGACGCACCATGGCGTTCTCCAAAATGGTGTAATAGGCCGCGAAATCGACCTTCACGTAGTCGCCGAAAAACTTGGCGACTCCGATATCAGCGTTGTAAGCGTACTCGGCTTGCAAGTCGGGATTGGGAACGGTAACAGCTCCGGGCTCCGAGTCGAAGACCTTTCCGATGTCATCGACGTTTGGCGCTCGGAACGCCGTACCCAAATTGGCCCGAATTGCCCACTTTTCACTAGGACGATACACCCCACCAAGGCTACCCGTCAGCGCTCCATCGTTGATCTCGGCCTTTGAAAATGGAAAGGGGTAGAAATCAGTGTTGTTGCTAAAATCAGCGTCGAGAATGTATTGGTTGTACCTCAAGCCCCCTTGGAGGGTAAGCTTGTCAGACACATCGTATTCGTCATTCACATACACAGCTATAGAACTCCAGGTAGAGTTTGGATACCGCGCCGGACCAACTTGCGATTGGCCCGAATTGATATCGGTGATCGAACCGGTTGATGTCACGTCGTTCACGACATATTCTGCACCATAAAACAGGACGTGCTTTGAAGCCAACTCCTTCGTAAAGTCGAGATTGACCGAATAGGCCTGTACGTCTTCGGCGTTGTCGTTTAGCTCGTTGTCATTGAGTGCTCGGTCTATCCGGCTTTCTTCAAACGATTGTTGCGCCAAACGCAGAGACACCTGATCGTAGATACCCTGCTTGGCTTGGTGTGAGACATTCAGATTGTTCATCATCCAACGCTGCGGACCATAATCCCACACGGCATAGCGCAGGGTTCCATTTCGGTAGCGGTTGTGTCGGTCGTACCTGCCATAAGGCGATGTTTCCGAATAGTGCAAACCGTACTGGATGTCCCAGTTTTCATTCGGCTTGAAGCGCACCTTTTGCATCATGTTAATCTGCGAATATGCCGAAGGCACTTGCAAGAGTGGATCGTCTTGAGTGATGATCACATCGGTGCTGTCCTGGCGCTGAGGGTAAATACCCTTGATGTAATCGTCGGGACCGTGACTCCCCTGGCGCAGGTGATCGAAATCCCAGGAGCTGAAGCTGGTCACCAAAGACCATTTCTTCCACCCGATATTCACATCTACGTGGCCCGTTTTTTCTTTGTTAGCCGAAGAATAACGTGTCAAGGCCTTTCCCGTCACCAGCACTTCGTCGGTAAGCGAGAGCTGTGGCGTTAGGGTCTGAAAACTCATGACCCCACCAATGGCATCGCTACCGTAAATCACCGATCCTGGACCAAAAAGGACTTCGGTACTCTCGGTGGCGAAAGGGTCGAGACTAATCACATTCTGGACGTTTCCACCGCGAAAGATGGCGGTATTCATCCGCACACCGTCGATGGTGTAAAGCAATCGATTGGTAGCAAACCCGCGAATCATGGGGCTTCCCCCACCCTGCTGGCTCTTCTGGATGAAAACTTCGCCCGAAACACCGAGTAGATCGGCGGCCGTTTGCGGGTTTTGAAGCTCCACATCCTTGGTGGAGATCGAAACGACCCGCGAAGGCACTTCCGATGTGGATTGCCGCCAACGCGTTCCCGAAATCACCACTTCATCGAGATCGAGCGTAGATTGCTCCAAAGCAATTTGAAAATTGGCCGATTCCAATTCGGCGTAGGACAGATTCTTCGTTTTAAACCCGAGCGACCGGATTTGAATTTTGGTTGCATCCTTGAAGGCCGATACATCGGCTTGCCCCCGGGCATTGGTAATAGCCGAAAGCTTGGGGTGCTCGCAGAGCAGCACAGCGGCCTCGATAGGCTTGTTGCTATTCTGGCTTGTGATTGTTGCCGTTTGCGCATACGACATAGCCGTACAGCCCAGCAAGAACCACAGAAAATACATGTATTTCATTGTGATTTTATTCTGTTAATCAAATAAGGTCAGTCTGTCCTGCAATTTCAGGCAGACCAAATGTTTTATTACATACGTGATTAACCTTGCCGGGGCGGCGGAATGGGCGGACTCAAGCCAATTGACTGGAATCGATTGGCGTAGAAAAAGGTCGTCTTATCTAACGATTCCATTTCTACAGACTCTTCTTGCACTTCTTGGAAGTAGAGATTCTTGAAAAACTGAGAGAGCTGAGCTTGATTTTTCTGTCGTTCGGGGTTTTGGCCCATCACCCGAGCTAGGAGTCCGTCGAGCTGACGGTTGAGCGCAGTTTCTTCGTGGTCCCACCAACACCAGTACGACACCGAGTCGCGCCCCACTGTTTTCTCTACGATATCGTACATCTCTCCTTTGTACTCAAACTCGCGGGAATGCTTCCACCGCAATTCCGTCTCGGTTTCTTCTTTTGAAAAAGTGAGCAAAACCAGTTCATCGCGATCGATCCCGGCGATCATATTCCACTTTACTTCGCGCTTGATCTGCTTTTTCTGGTATTGGAGATAGACGAAGGTAGCCGCCACCGGAGCAAACAGGGAAAACAAAAGTGATATGCCGATGAGCTTCGCCTTCATGGACGGAATTAAGGGCTGCTAAGGTATTAGAAATCGAGCTTAAAAAACAGCGGGAGTTTGTTGGGGAGTTGGAAAGGTAAAGTGAGATTCTTGTCTGTACTACTCCCCTTCCCCAAACATCATCTCAAACGCGTGGTAAACGGCTATGTGCAAGGCATCGCCATGGGTTTTGTCTTCCATAAACTCAAAGTAAACGCGCGATTCTGGATTGGCTTCTGACTGAAGCTTTTCAAAAAGTGCTCTGGCGGTTCGCTCCATCACTTCGCCTTCCTTTCCGCCGGCTATGTAAATCACCTTTTTCGATTCGGATTTCACGGGTTCCTGCTTCAGGATTTTTTCGTCGTCCCACCACAGGCTGGGGCTTACGATGATGTAGTTGTCGAAGAGATCGGGTTTTTCCAGGAGAATCTCCGTGGCCAGCAATCCGCCGAGCGACTGCCCGATCAGCGTGCGTGGACTTGCGGATTTATAATTGGTGTCGACAAATGGCTGGAGCTCCTTCTCAATAAAAGCCATGAAATTGGCCGAGCCACCGGATGTGGGGAACTCCGATTGATCGAGTTCGTTACCGGATGGGTACGTAAAATCTCGTTTTCGATCGATATTGCCGATTCCCACCACGATAGACTCGGGAATAAACTGAATCCAGGGAAATGAGCCAAACTGCACAATACCCGCAACGTGTATAAAGTCTTCATCTGCCGACCCATCGAGTAGGTAAATCACGGGATAGACCTTGGCATCTGCCGGCGAATAGCTCTGCGGAAGGTAAATATTAAGCTCCCGTGTTTCGCCCAGTATCTCCGACTCGAAAAACACCGTTTTTCCAATCACAAAATCCGATTCGCTAAGCTTCTCAGGGATGGATTGGCCAAGGGCTATAGAAGCGAAGAACAGATAGCATAGTAACAGTTTAAGGCGATTCATTAGGGATGGTTGGGTGTTGTGGAACAAAGGTCTCGTATATGAAGGGTAGCGACCGCATAGGAGCTATGATCTCATAGAGAATGCTATCAACTTTATTGAATATTTGACTGAATCACAGCTGTGTTAGTTGCTTCCAAAATGTTCTCCGTTTTTTCATCGAAAATATTCCAACTATTAACCACTGCGATAGTTTCGAATTTTGGAAATACCAGAAGGTATTGATTACCAAAACCTTTACACGCCCAGATTTCGACCTGGTCTCGGTCTTCTCTCCACCATTGATAGCCATAGCCCTTCTTATTATCGAATTCAACATGTTTCATCGTACTTCTCTTAACCCATTCTGAGGTAATTATCTGTTGTCCATTCCATTGACCATTATTTAACATTAATAAGCCTATTTTGGCCAGATCTTCTGCTTTCAAGAACAAACCACCTTCAGTATCTGTATACCCAGCCGGTGTTTTTTTCCAATGATAGTCCTTAATTCCCAAAGGGGTAAATAGATGTTTCTCTGCGTATTCATCAATGTAGAATCCTGTTGCTTTTTTTATAATCCCTGACATTAGTTGACTCGCCCCACTATTATAAACCCATTTAGTTCCTGGAATGGTATCCATAGGTTGGTTCAACGTAAACTGAATCCAATTCTGGCTTGCTTCAAGTTGTCCGGTAGTATTTGTTGAATCTAATGGTCTGTCCGTTTCATGCCATTCCATGCCTAATTGCATAGTCAACAAATTTTCTAAGGTTGCGCTTTTGAGTGATTCTTCAACATTAGATAAGTCATAGTCATCAAAAAAATCAAGCACTTTGACGTCTGTTCCTTTTATATCACCTCTGTTAATTGCTACACCAATCATAATCGAAGAGATTGATTTAGTAACAGATTGTAGGGTATGAACTTGTTGGTTTTGATAATAGGGATGCCAATTGGGATGGTAGTAATTATAGTCTCCGAAAACAGTTGAATCTTTACAAGTCATAAATCCGCATCCAAGAATACCAGACTTTCCTTTACTTATTTCTTCGTAGTCATTGGAAAATGATTGGTCAAATACCAGTTTCCCATTTTTTATTAGAAGCAGTTGGTCAACATTACCGTAGACTCCTTTTTCAATTCCACTTTCTAACTCATCAAAAGGCGCTCTATTCAAGCCTTCAGCTTCAAAAGTCGACGTTTCCCAAGACGCTACAGGAAATGGAATATTCTTATCCTGATTTTTACATGATATCAAAAGAATAAATAGCACATAAATGATAGTCACATTTTTATAGTTCATTATTTGCATTTATTGATGATGACGTTTTGGCTATGAGCAGTAGCGTACCGCAGGGGGCTATTGCTTATAGGTTTTGTTGCACTAAACCTCCGGTAGTTTATCCGTCGGTATCTGGCTAATTTAGTCTGTACATATTACAAAACGTTTAGATTATGAAAAAATGAATCAAATTGAGCAGGCTCTTTTTTGCTGATTAGGTTGGTTGACCCTAAGCTCATTTCGTGCTGAGTATCCAACAAAAAAAGCGCTCCAAAAAAGCGCCAAACTCATTAATCTCTCCACTTAAAGCGTCTGCCTTAGGAGCTTTGCTACCACATCACCATGCTCCGCTAAGGCGCTTTCCCCATAGCGCATAAAAGCGTAACCTACACTCCCGAATCATCCGTCTTTACTACTGCCAATCAGTTGGAATCCCGGCTTCAAACAAGGACTGATCATCCCGATTTATCGGGACGGTCTTGTGCAACCACGCCGGAATTTATCCCGAACCCTTTCGGGATTTTGGCCTTTCAGACCAAACGAAGGCTTAGTTGTTGGTAGGCGTATTTCTTTTTTTTCGCTATCAGATTCAGACAAATTTCTTCATAAGAGATTGGCAAGTGATAGGTTCGTCCACGAGCAGCTACAGTCTAAGATAAAAGACTTAAATGAAGGAAAAACGGTCGAGTTAAATGATGGTTTGGGTAACACAATTAAATTTTGTTCACCGAATCAATCAAAATCTGCCGAAGAGTAGACGTTGGTTTTAGCTCGTCCCAAACAGCTTGAGGGATTTCTTTGTCTTTCTTTTTTAATGCCTACCAACAGTCTCGGCTATGATTTCGTTGTGGAATCATCCGCAGGATTATTCCGCTTAGAAATCAGCCATAGATTTATACTTATATTTTGTTGTGGCACAAAACCACAATGAATTATAGCCATTGTTGTGCTTTCGTTATTTGCTTAAATTATTTTGTAAATCAAAAACGCTATAGTTCGAATCATATAGGTCATTTGGTTCTAATAAATTTAATTATTTAGTTCATTTTCAATTTGGCCAATAAGATTTTCAACATTTGGCATTGTTATTTTTTGGTAGTGAAACTTCATAAATATGTCAAGCCGATTTCTGAACGATTTTATAAAGTATATAAACTCTTGGTCTTTTTTAAGCTTTTCATAGTCTAAAGGAACCAATCTGGGCTGGAAATCCGGTTGATCAAAATCGAATACATAAGATTCTTCAAAGCGTGTTGGATATAATTCTGTAAGGGCACGCTCTCCAGCGTCTAAGGTTATGGCTCTTTCGGTCTCAATAAAAAAAGTATATCCTGAATCATAGACATCCACAATAGCATCTCTCAATTTCGGATTCGATATTAAATCAATTCCTTTTGACTTCAATGTTTCAAAGGCACTTGTGGAATACACAAACTTTACGGGAAACATGGCACGTCCAATTAAGTCTGGAATTGAATCGTAATAAGGCGAATCATTCTCGATGCTCTTAATAACTCTATCTGCAGCTGCTATACTAGATGAAATGCTTTTTACATTATATTGCAAGTCGGCCAAATCTGATTCAAGACCTATTTTCAAGTCTTTTAAAATACCAACCTCTTCATCAGACCTTTTTCTAGCTTCATTCCAATTATTAATATAAAGTGCAATGAGAATTCCAATAACAACAAGTACAATTTCTCCCATTGCATAAATCAGATACTTACTGAATTTATTATCAGAGAGTAATTTTTGTCTAATTTTTCTAAAGAATTTTATCATTGGTTAGCGGTTGGTTATAATGAAGCACAACGTTCCGTGTATGGTGCGTATCCCAAAGGGTATGTACTATACACCTTGTTAGCTGCTGGTTTTATTTTCGTATTTTCTTTTCATATAATCCATCATTTCTGTTCGATAAGAATCTCTATTCGCATTTAGGAAAGGCATCCATTTACTCTCTATTATATCTCGTTTTATTGAGTTAGTATGAGTCAGTATTTCGAAGCTATTTTGAGTTAACATAGGTGATTTACTTTCAAAACCTTCAATTCCTGCTTGTCCGAATAAATTACTCATGCCTATATACTTTTTCAGCTGCGTTGCAGGCATATATTTAACATACTCATCATTTGGAGCAATCGTATTGTATACGCTTCCTACACTATAACCTCTGTACTTTTCCCAATCAAAGTCCTTATTTAAAATTGATCCGGTTAATATTATACTATTGAATGCTACAGGTGAAAATTCCTCATTGATAAAACCTTGTAAGTAGGACCCAATAATATAAGTTCCAAAAGAATGAGCAATAATTGAAATTCCTTCTTCAAATCTTTGTTGTAAATCATAAATCCATTCACGGAAATCTTCTAATACTTTCGATCTTTTTCCAGACCTAAAAAGTAAATCAGGCTTGTTTGTATCATAGATATACGGAGCAAAAATCCAATTTTGACTACTTGCAATTGGAGCAATTTCTTTATTCCATTCTGCATGACTTAAAAGACCATGAATACTCACAAGGATTCCCTTTTTTTCTTTTAAATCTATTAGACTCCTATCGTTATAAACTCTCTTTATTATTTCAAAATCCTCATCATTTGGATAGTGTCTTATTTCCCAAGTTTTATTATTGCTATACAGGTCAATTTGAACAACTCCAACATCTTTTCCACCATAACGACAAGTAGAGAAAAGTTTTAAGTATGAATCAACAAGTTTATGACTTTCAAGAGAAGCAAATAATATATCAAACCTCAATCCTTTGATAGAAACCTCATCGGTATTATTTGGTATATATTTATCTTCATTAAATACTATTACACAATCTAAATCTTTAGGGCTTTGATTTGCCGAAACAAAAGAGCCTCCTATAAAGACTTCTACAGCACCTCTTTCTTTTGCATAATCTAGAATGTCGCCAATTGGCTTTTCGAAATGTTTTCTTATTTCGTCATTGCAGAATCTATCCAAAAACTCAACACCAGTACATATATGTATGCCTGATGGAAGCTTCCCTTCATTTGTAAACTCAGGTATTTTCATATTATGTTGTTTATCAGTTCAGATGCACTTATGTAACATAAATGAGATTTGGAATTATCAAGTTCATCAGCTTCTTTGAGCTCTTTTCCTGGATGAACGAAATTTCTAAATATCCTTGAAACATTGCCTAAATGAACGAAGTGCTTTTTAAGTAATTTTTTATGTTCTAAAAAAAGCAGTAAATCGTTTAAAGTGGCATCATAAAGCGATTTGTTTAATTTTCTATTATTTAATTCATATTCAATAGATTTCACTTTTTTCTTTTCAAGATAATATATGAGAAGGGTTTCAATAAGTGAACCTGCTAAAATGATTGTAGCTTTATTACTCTTAACTAAATAATTGAAGGTCAATTCATCAAAATCTCTAATTAATATTTCCCTAAATTTCTTATTTACTTTATTGAGCTTCTTTAAATTTCTGTAGTAGTTGATTTCTTCTAGAAATTCAATGTTTAATTTTTCTATTCCTTTAATCCATTCAGGATTTATTGTTTTAAATTTAAGTTCACCAAGTGCTTTTTCTAAAAGTGGATTAAGCTCATAAACAATCTCATGATAATCACCTCTCTGTCCAGTATTTATTATGTAATCTTTATCAAGCCATTGTTCTCTTAATGATTCTGCTTTTTGTTCGTCCGTTTTCATGTACGCTTTGAACTTCCATTTCGCTAACGGTAAGACTCCATTGTCAAAATTCTCATCTTTTTTAACTCCTTGAATAAATGACAGTAATTTGTCTGTGACGAATTTATTTTCTTTTTCTAAATGTGATAGAGAATGCTTGAATCTAATTTCTCGTTCATTTTGCTCTGTAACTATTTGATTAAGAGAATCGTAATTAATAGATATAATATCATCGTCTGATTCTAATTCGTATGCTCTTGCAATTAAATCAAAGGCTTCTCTATATTTTCTCTTTCGTTTCTTTATGTTGGATAGGTTATTAAGAATGGCAGTGTTGTTTGGAGATAAATTCAATAAATGCTCATACACTACTTCTGAAGAATCGGCATCATTTAAATTGTCAAAAGCGTAAGCAAGCTCAAAAGAATAAAAGTCTGTTTTATCATCTATGAGCTTCTTTATTTTCTTAAACTCTTCAAGAAGTATATCATATTTCTTGTCTTCATGTAAATCACCTGCAAGAGAGTTGAACTCTTCAGAAGCTTCATGTTCATTATCTTCTTTAATGAGTCCTTTTATGACTTTGATTCTTTCGTTAATTTCTTTTTTCGTCATTTCTAGTACTTGCAGCTAACGGTTTGCATATGGCTTGTGGCGGTTTCGAAGCAATTTCTTTTCCCACGAAACCAAAGTTGGCTACAAAGCGAAAGCCTTACTGGTAGTCGTTCGCCCGCCATAAGCTATATGCGTTGTTGTAGCACGTTTTTATTTTTTCTTTTACAATCCATCTTCTCGGTCAGAAAGCCAATCTCTGTATTTATTCTTTAGACTGTCTCTTTTTTCAGTCGAGTCAACAATCACATCAACTCCACCGTCATAAGGTGCAATGACACATTTCTTTGAAGGACTAATAAACATAGCTCTTATTTCGTCATCAGCAATTGCCTTGAGAATTTCATCCCTTTTTCCGTTTTCCCATTTCTCAGTCTTTACGTAAATGTCAAAGTACATTTCTTCTTCATATTCTTCTGGTCTTTCTTTTTGTAAATCAATTCTCAAGACCTTTTGAAATTCTCCGAAGTCAGTTAGTTCTTTATAATTGTCATTGGTTGAGTCCCATCTATAAAGTCCGAATGAAATAGCAACTTCTGATTCTTCTCCAATCAGGTCGTTAATCAATTGGTTTTGTCGTTCAAGTATGATTTTATATTCGTCTTCAGTTTCAGCGTATCTTTTTGATTCAGGAAGACTATGAATTCTGAACCACCTGTCAGGATATACCAATTTCAATTCGTGATTGATTGGCAACGATTCAGGATATTCCTTATTCCAATAGTCTATGAATTCGCTTTCTGTCATTTTTTTAATGTGCTACAACAATTGGATAACACACATTAATGTGTGTTATCCGACATATGGGTTGATATTTATACTTTTACCTTTTCCCCAGACTGGCTCTACAATTACCGTTATTAAACGTTTATAGACGTTTATAAACGGATAATGAATGTTCCACGAGATTCAACGCTTCACTCCACCAGTCTTTCTCAAATATGCGAAAAAATGACCTACCCTTTACCCCGAAGGGGTAACATGTTTATAGCCCGAGAGGGATATAAACCATTACGACCCTGTAGGGGTCGCATAGTATTTTCCCAAAACAAAAGCCCGCTAAAACGGGCTATAATCGGGTACATTTTTGGGTGCAGAAAAGGGTTGTGCAGGTCTCCGCCTTAGGCGTGATCAGCTACCATTGTTGTGCAACGGCTCCATATTTTCTTTATAGCGGCTAAATTGTCTTTCTTGTTCCTTTTACTAAAAAATATAAAGTTAAAGATACTTCACCAATAGCTGCTGAAAACCCGACAATATTGGCTAAGACAATTTGATTGCCTGGAAACAAAAAATTCCCAAAAGTTTCAAGAAGATAGCCTAAACCAGCTACTAACATTAAAATGCCAAACACTTTCGGAAAGAGTACAGAACGATAAAGTAAAATTCCTAGCAGCAAACAATGAATGCCAAAGAATGCTCCTGCAAGAAGATATCCCGCATTGTGTACATTCATATAAAGCATTGTCCATGTTTCTTGTTGCTCTATTCCCAAATTCGCCATAAACCCGGTTCCATTAGCTGTTTGCAAGGCCATGTAATGATTTAATAGGTTTAAACTTGCTATGGCCGGGTGAGCCAAGAGACGAAATACAACAGCTATTACTGCAAGGGTTTTATCTACGGACTTAAATAGTTGATAGAGTAATATTGATATGATGGCATCTAGCATGAAAGCCAATAAGTCGCTCACCAGGCCAAGACGAAAAAGTCTCTCGAATGATGCGAGATTCGCCAGTGTTGCGTGGGGATCATCAGGAATAATAATCGTTCCACGCACATAACCTTGACTAAATCCAGCAAATACTATTACGAGAAGATATAGAATTCCCGTAAGCCTTACTTTGCTTTTAAAAGTGGTGTCCCTTTCTTCGTTTTTAAACGGTTTGAAATAATTCCTTTTTTGGTTTTCGAACCTTTTTTCTATTCTGGGCCTGATCTCTTTGCGATCTATATCCTACCGGAGCAATCACCGAAGCATTGAGTCCCATTTCATCCAAGCCGAGAATACGGTTATACTCATTTTTGTCAAACCCCTCCATCGGACAAGCGTCTATTTGCCGATCTGCACATGCAATCAGCAAGTTATTAAGAGCTAAATATGTCTGTTTTTCTGCCCAACTATTACGCTCTGCTAAAGTTTTGTTTGCAATGTTACCTTTAATAGATTCTCCATACTGCTTTAGGCCCTTTATATCATGAAGATTTTGGGTTTCAATAATGAGCTGAATGTAATCATCTACATGTTGATCGTGATTTACAGTATAGTTGCAAAATAGATAGGTGCGAAGCATCAGTAATTTGAGCTTGATCCCACGAAGCTTTACGTAGTTCATTTCTGATTTCCAGATTTTCTATGATTAACACTTTATACATTTGCAGTCCATACGAGGAGACTGATAAGCGAATAGCTTCTTTTATAAAATCGAGATCTTCATTTGTTACCTTTCTTGTATTGTCAAAGATTTTTGTGGCATAGCGCCAATTGAGTTTGTCTAAGAAATTCATTACTCTTTATTTTTTGTGATTGGTAAATGTTTTAATGATAAAATCCTCCTGAAAGCCTGTCTTTAGATAAAGTCCTTTCCCCATTTCAGAAGCTTGAAGCGTTACATGTTTGGCCCCGTTCAATTGTGCCCGATTTAGCATGCGGATGAGTAGCTCTTCAGCATATCCCTTTCTACGCTGTGAAGGAATGATTCCCATGGAGTGAATACCTGTTGTGCCGTACTGATCGATGAACAGAACTGCTGTGCCTATTGGAACGCCATCGTACTTGCCAATGAAATATTCAATAGATTCCATTGTATCAGTTACTGTCATTGCACTTATCTCATAACCAAATGCTTCCTGAAACAGTCTTGACCAAGTTTTGGCCAATTTTCCATTCTTAACCTTCTCGATTACCAACTTATTAGCATGATCATGTACTTCTTCCAGAGTTAGTGACATAGCAACTTGGGTCAGCTTTTCTTCAAACCCTCTGGCTTTCAACATCAATTCATGTTTGCTCATATCTTCTCCCCAAATGGGAATTGATATCTCGTTCAGGTTCCATTTTAACTGAATGTGTTGCATAGCTTGCATGTTTGGTTGATGCGTAAACCAAAGTTTGTTGGGCCATGCACCACTTTCCCCGATGCTTAAGCGGTAGCAAGGTTCTTCCACGTATTGACCAGCCAACAAGCCTCCGGTCTTCCAGAGGTTAGTTAGGTTGTGTATGTTAGCTTTTTTTAAATCCATTTGTTTATGATTTGATGAGTATGACACCCGTGATCATCACGAACAGTCCTATAATTTTCTTCACTGTTATGGGTTCTAAAGGCATGTTAAACCAACCGAAATGTCCTGCAACAGCAGCAAAAATGATTTGCCCGGCAAGACCAAATGTCACGGCTGTAGAAATTCCTAATCGAGGAATCAGGTAGTAAAACAGCGTTACCGCCATAAAGCTCAATAATCCTCCTGAAATCCACATGTACACTGGTACTTCCTTAATTTCAGGCATGCTTGGAAACTGTCGAACGGTGATCAACACCGCGATCATCGTGAAACTTGCACCCATGGTAAGTGCCGTGGAAGTCGCCAGTAGTGAATTGTTTAGTAGAATACCTAAACGGGAGTTTATTCCGCCCTGGATCACTACCATAACCCCAACTGCAAAGGAGAGCAGAAGTAATATTGTGTTGTTCATCTGCTTTTTTCCAAGAGTTTAGGAGCTTTACCGGAGAAATCAATCCACGGATTATCCCCCATCCATTTGTCATTTTCTATTGTAGGTTCTTCATAGCGCATTACGAATCTTTCTGGCCCATGAGCAAAAGCAACTACTAATCCATATTCTGCATCAAAGTACCCGCCATGAGGAACAAGACCAGGGTAACTTATCCGCCATCCTAAATCATCAAGACCCACACGTCCTAAAGTAAGTTTTGCCACAACATCGTTTGGTAAAGCAAAAAACCATGTCCACGGACCTCCAGACACTATCGTCATTACCTCATCTATACCAACACCGTTATTCGAGCTATTCACATGTAGTTTGCCGAACTTTTCCTGCAGAAACACTGTGATTTCAGGGGATAAAGCGTTCATATCATATACTTTTGGATACGGAGCCATTTCGTCTTCTTTTGTCGATAAAAAACCACCTCTGTGTGCTTCAGGTTTTCTTCCTGCTCTTTCTATTTGAGATAATAATTCCTTCCTGTCCAGATAGAACATATCAATCAGCTTGTCTGCCTCGTCCTTATTTAGAGCCCTATCTTTTGAAAGGTTAAGAATGGGTATTGCATCACGAGTCAAATTAACGGTGCTCACCCTTACACCAACTTCACTTAGTATCGAATTAATACTTTCCACCCCAACAACATCTGCTCTACCATCACTAAATGATAGGCTGATGTTTTCTTGAGTTTGGGTTTGTGACCAACCCAATGTTACAACCATAGAAAATGCTAATAATAAGCCAATGGACCTTCTGTTAGTAAGCATAATTTTGTTGTTTAAAATTTTCATCTTGTATTGTTTTAATTTTTTCAATACAAAGCTCCAACTCATGGACAACAAAAAAATTAAGGTATCTTAAGAAAGGTTGTTGGTGCTCATTTTTTTACGGATGGCACTGAGATGTTCAGGGGTTACACCCAAATAAGAGGCAATCAAATACTGAGGAATTTGCTGCTCTATGTCCCGGTAGCGACTGATGAATTGACTGTATCTCTGTTCAGCAGTTTCACTCATGGATCGAATCGTTCGCTCCTGAAGGGCGACATAACCATTTTGTGTTTTGATTCGAAAGAAACGGTCTATCATTGGCACCTCATCATACAATTGATTGAGTCGGTCACGATGAATCTGAAGCACAGTACTTTCGGTAATGGACTGTATGAAAAAAGTGGCCGGAGTCTGGGTAAGAAAAGCATAAAGGTCATTGATCCACCAGCCGGAAATGCCAAACTGCAGAACATGCTCTTGACCATCCTCATCAATAGAATAGACTTTCAAGCATCCTTCGGAAACAAAGCGCATGTGATTGGAATTATCGCCTTTTTGCAAGAGGTGCTCTTTCTTTTTAAGTTTTCTTTCTTTAAAAGCCTCCTGAATAAGTTCTACCTCATTTTCTGTTAGAGGAACATGTGCCTTAATATTTTGGATTAGTGATTCATGCATCTCAATAATAAATCCACATTGATTTCATTTGTTGGTAATATCTTTTCTATGCTGGTGCACAACGGTTTGCATATGGCTTGTGGCGGTTTCGAGGCACTGTCTTGTCCACCGAAATTATAGCTGACTACGGAGTGAAAACCTTGCTGGCAGCGGTTCACCCGCCATAAGCTATATGCTTTGTTAGCTGCTGTTTTTATTTTTTCTTATTGGATTCTTTAAGCTTATTTATTTCGTTTTGAAGTGAATCAATAGTTTTGGTTGATTTCAATCTAAAGTCATCGTACTCCTTAATCGTCAGATTTTTTTCGGACTGTAAATTTTGAATTTGACTTTCCATTTTCTCTTTTAGCTTTTCAGACTGAAAAACTTCCCTGTCCTTTTCAAGTTTTCCGAAGTAGTTACCAATTCCATAAATTAACCCCGCAGCTACAACCAAACCACTTATAATTTCTGTGTTTCCAAATTGTCCAAGGAAGTTCTTGCGAGCAGAATCCTTGAAAATTCCATTCGATTGGATGTGTTTTATCGCATTATTTATTAGGTCTTTAAAGTTTTCTTTTAAGGACTCGTCATATACGTGATTGGTGAATAATCCAATTACACCTTCTGGAACATAAGATTCTTTCCGAGTGAAATAAAGTCCATCTAATCTTGTTGAAAGAGATGAGTCAGGTCCGATATATAAATCCAAAGTGTCTTTAAGAGACGCCTTCCAATTATTTCCTTGTCTAACATTTGATATTGAATCCAATTCAGATAGGTGTCTGTTCAGAGTTTCTATCGCTTTTTTTGATTTGTTAAACATATTCTTGACTGTTTTTCTTTTATCTTATCTCGAACGCACTTAATCCGTAATCATACTTTTCGTTGTGAATAGTCGGATAAATATTAATTCCCCTAATTTCAAATACAGGCAAACCATAGCTATCAATTGAATTGTGTACGGTTGGGTACAATTTGTCATCTCTTATTTCGTAGACTGGTAATCCATAATCGTGTAACTCGTTATTTACGGTTGGATAAACCTTTTTATCTCTTATTTCTAATGCAGGCAATCCATAGCTATCTATTGAGTTACTTGCTGTTGGATAAAGTTTGCTCATATTTTCAGTTTTAAAATCTGTTTTTATAAATACAAAGTATATCTTCAATTTCAGCTGGTGTTATGTCGTCACCTTGGAATGTATTCGGTAAATCTGTCTTTCTTATAGACTTGCCTTTCAATCTTTTCCCCAACAGCTTTTCTGCTCCCCTTCTCGTTCCTGCGTGTAGGTAGATTAAGTCTGGGGATAATCCGAGTTTGGCTCCAATTCTGTTCGCAGCATCGTAACAAGCAAGTTCACCAACTCCTTTTATTCTGCAACTTTCAACGATTTTCAACAATTCTTCAAATGTTCGTGCGTCTTCAATTTTTTTGATATTGTCAACAAGTTTAGCGGCAAACTTCTCGAGGTTGAGTTTCTTAAGTCGTCTTTGATGTCCATTACGTTTACCTAAATGATTCTCAGAAAGTGCCGCATAAATAATGGTGTTTTTCAAGTCTTTTTGCGCTACACAATGTTCAACCCAAGTATCTGGATTTCCCCCTTTCCATTTTCGGTAGTGGTTTATTATATTCTTTAATTTCTGAGTCGTCATTTTAAATAGCAGCTATCGGTTTCGGGTATGAAACGTAGGGCATTTCAAAGCTGCATACTTGTCCACCGAGACAAAGCTTGCTAAATGCCGAATACTTGCGGAAACCACTGCCCGCCCTATGTTTTATACCCATTGTTGTGCTTTCGTGCTTTTCAATTTAGTAGTTCTTTAATTTTTTCAAACCAACCTTTAACTTCACCATTTGGGTCACGTTCTTCTATCATTTCAGCTGTCATGTTTGGAAATGCTCTTTCAGCTAAGAATTTTTTAGCATTAGTGTCTTTTATTGGGTTTTGGAAGCCAACTTTCTGCGAGTATGCTTCTGCGAAGATTTTCGGTGTAGCCTTACCATCACCATTCAAATGGTCAGGTATTTCGATATCAATATCGAAACCTGCAATTATTGCATCCTTATGCAAGTAACTTTCAATTTCAAGCTTTTGGGTCAATTGTCCACAAGAATTATCTTCTCGGTTATTTACTTGGTCAATTGAAAGTTGATATGTATTGACGTCATTATCATATAAATGAAATTCAGGTTTACCCAACTCCTTCAAATAGTTATGATTAACCCAATGTTTTAATGTCGAACCACCCATTAAGACAAAAGCCACTCTTTCATCATTTGTTAAGTCGGGTAATTCTGGGTATTTAATATTCATTGCTTTGCTCAAAGCGCATATTGCGGAAACATCAGTTGGACCTTCAACACAAAATAAAACTTTAACACGACTATCCGGTGTAACGCCTAAAGTTTTGGCGATTCTAGGAAAAACACCTTCACCAAGTTCTATTTTTAAATTACCAGAATCATCATGGAAAATGAATCTCAAACTTTCGATAGGAAGTTCGGATGCTAATCCTGGACTATGTGTAGTTAGAATTATTTGGCAGTCACTTTCATTTGCCAAAGATTTAAAGGACTCTATTAATACTTTTTGGTTGTTTGGGTGTTGAGCAGTCTCAGGTTCTTCAATTGCATAAATGATATTTTGTTTTGAAGAGGATTTCAAACGTCTTTCGGCTTCGGCTTTGAAAAAACTTACAAGAATCATTCTCCTAACACCGCTTCCCCTTTTATTCAAAGGTATTCCATCATCAGTGTCTAATTGTATAGAGAAAAGTCCATTCCATTTTGCAGGCGTAGGTGGATTAAACTTTGGGTCTAATTTATTAGCTAAATTTTCATCAATCTCTTTAAGTGCTTTGTGAGTATTTGCAGCAATTTCTTCTGCTTTCTCTTTTACTTTTTGCTGAATATCATTAATCTCCTTTTGAACTTCTGAAATGGCAGTCGCAATTGCCGCTTTCATTGGGTCTTGCACTTCATTGTCTGAGTCGCTACTACTCCTGTCACTTTGAAATAATGCGAAGATTGGAAGATATCCGTCAATTTGTTCCCAAATCCTTTTAGCATCTTCTTTGGGCTTGGAAACTGGAATTTCAATGGTTTGAAGTTTTAAGTCGCTTATAGATTCCCAAATTGCTTTTCTCATAGTCGGGTTTCCTTTAAGCTTAGAATCAAGTGATTTTGATTTTATTATTGCTTGAAGTTCCTTTTCCTTCAACTCTAAAAGGTTTGATACTTCCTTATCAGTTGGGTGATTGGCGATAATAAAAATCTCAACACTTGGTGTTTTCTTGCTGCAATCAAAACTCTTCTTAATCACAAGGGTGTCGTCTGTTGACAATAGATATTCATCTTTCAGATTTGTTGGCGAAGATGTATCAATGGATATTTCTGAAGGGTATTCTGTAAACTCACATGTAATCTCAACAGTTTTTAATGTTGAGCGTATGTTGGCATCCGATGAGTCAATTTTTACAGTCTGATTATTAAAAAATATTTCAAGAGCTTCAAGAATTGTTGATTTACCAATATCGTTTTTTCCAATGATAGTCGTCAGTTGGTCAAATCCAATTTTAGTTTCATCTTGGTAAGCTCTGAAGTTCTTTACTGTTAATGATTTTAGTTTCATTGGTTAGTTTTTTCAGCATGAAGCACAACAATTGGATAACACACATACCGTGTAGGCCGAAGCTCAAGCCTAGGCCTAATGTGTGTTATCCGACATATGGGTTGATATTTATACTTTTACCATTTTCCCAGACTGGCTCTGCAATTAGCCGTTATTAAACGTTTGTAAACGTTTATAAACGGATAATGAATGTTCCACGATATTTGGCGCTTCACTCCACCAGTCCTTCCCAAATATGCGAAAAAAAAAAATCCACTCCCCTGACTTTGAACCAAATCCAACTCTAAGGCGGTCTTAAGGCGGTTCTATGGCGGTAACATGGCGGTCCTAAGGCGAACCATCTCCGTACTAACTTAGGGGATACGTCGTGGATACGCTGGAGGAAATATGGGGCTGGGTTAATGACGGTCGGGATCAAGACTCGATACATCACTGACCTCCCGCAGGTCATTGAGTGACATCCCGATGCTTTGATCGGGACAAGCTTCGATGTGACTTGACTATTTCTTGGACTTCATGGTTCGAAAACGGGGAGCCGTTGTCCCCTTTGGAATACTGTAGTCATTGAAAAGGTATAATGGAGAAAAGGCAACATTTGAGATCAAGTTCTCCATTCTATTCAGCATGGGTCTATTGGCTCAGAGCTTGGATTTATGACGTCTAGAAAATGTCGTAAGTACTGAGCCAAACGCCGGCCTTTATTTTATTTCTGAGAAACACGAAAAAAAGCGAAAGTCCGCCGCACCCATGTAGAGGTCAGGCATCGGAAGCTATGCTTTCGCGAATGCCGTTTCCGAGTTTGGGTAAGGCGCTGAAGCGTTTTTCAGAGTTTCAAGAAATAAAATTACAGCCATGATCTTTTGTCCCTTTTGTATCAAGACAAAAGGGAAATGAAAACTTCAAACCTATGAATACTGGTGATCGGAATATGAAATCCCGCAATTCGCGGTTGCACCAGATCGTTTTCACACTTCATACACCTTTCACACTTTCAGCCATTCCGCTACTCCCATCAGGACAAGCTTCGATGTGCCTAGTTATTAATAGATGGCTATCAAATCATCCACAACCCATTAACGAGTACTTCCCCAGCAAAACCAACCAAATAAGCGTTTCTAAACGTTTACAAACGTTTAATAAACGCAAGTAAACGCCTAATAAACGGATAGCCCTTCCCACTCACCCCACCTTTGTCATGTCGATCGAAAACAGGCCTGACCGAAAGACAAAACAAAATCAAAAATCAAAACCATTAATCATCTGCGGGTGATGCCAATCAATCACTGAGTAAAGCCCGCGCTTAAATTGTTGAAGACATGCAAAATTTAGTAAACAGAGTACAACTCATCGGAAGACTAGGAATGGATCCTGAAACGCGCAATTTTGACAACGGAACCGTGATGACGCGATTCTCGCTCGCCACAGACAACTCCTACAAAGGTGCCGACGGACAAAAAGTGCAAGACACCCAATGGCACACCCTCGTGGCTTGGAACAAGACAGCCGAACTGGCGCAGAAACTCCTCGCCAAAGGAAAAGAAGTAGCCATCGAAGGGAAGCTGACCAGCCGCTCTTACGAAGACAAAGACGGCAACAAGCGATACGCTACCGAAGTGCGGGTAGACCAGTTCTTGCTCTTTGGGAAGAAAGGGGAGTAAACTCGGCGAGAATAAATCGCACAAAAAAACGCCCCGAATTTCTTCGGGGCGTTTTCTATTTAAAATCTTCTCTCTCCTCAGAATTACATCTGCCCGTCGAGTTTTTCAGTAAGCACGTTCTTTGGAACTGCTCCTACCGATTTGTCAACTACCTCTCCGTTCTTAAGGAAAAGGATTGTTGGGATATTACGGATTCCGTATTTCATTGAGATGTTTGGGTTCTCATCTACGTTTACTTTTCCGATGATCGCTTTCCCATCGTACTCGCTTGCAATCTCTTCTACTACTGGTCCAACCATGCGACATGGTCCACACCACTCAGCCCAAAAATCTACCAATACTGGCTTATCTGATTTCAATGCCAATTCGTCGAAGTTTGCTTCTGTGAATTCTACTGCCATTTTATTTCTATTGTATTATTTGACTAAAGTAAGGTTTCAAGCTTCGTTACCGCTGTCCTATTTCAGAAGTTTTCCACTTAAAATTGCAATGCAAAATTAGCTCTTAAAGGCGTATTTCACCCCATGAAGGCTATCTAATTGCTCTATCGTTTCATTTGATAAATCTATTTTTCGCGATCTGGAAGGCATCCGAATCGCCAACTTTCGGTCGGGGTCTAAGATCCTGAATTCCACTGGACATGTAGCTCCCTTGGTCTTTTTCGACAAGATCTCCTCGACTTGGGCTACCAAGTTGTCAGTGACGTTCTTAAGTCGCAATTCAAAGATCACTTTCTTAGTCAGTTTTTCGCGAACATCGGCGAGCAACTCCATCGTGGTGATCTTAAACTCCATTTCATTGGTCTTCGACCACTTCCGCGGTGCCACCTTCCCTCTCACAAACAGAAATGAACCCGGCACCAAAAAGTGCTTCATCTTCAAATAGTCTTCCCCGAAAAGGAAGAACTTATTGACGTCGTAAAAGTCTTCTAACTCGAAGGAGCCGAAGGGTTTTCCCGTTTTGGTCATTCGGTGCTCGGCACTGGTCACCATCCCCGGCAAGGAGAGCTCGTGGTGGGCTATGGCGTTCATATCCTTCAGCAGGCGAAGGTCACCTCTCGAGAAGTGCTCCATCTCCAATCGGAAGTCGTCGAGCGGGTGCGCAGAGATGTAAATCCCCACGACTTCTTTTTCCTTACTCAAGCGCTCCATATTGGTCCATCGCTCCACCACAGGGGGTACCGGCTTTTGGACTTCTATGGCTACATCACCGCCAAATAAATCTGGTGGTGCGTCGGCTGATGTCTGCAAGGCTCCCCCAAACTTTACAAGGGTTTCTGAGAAAGGTACTCCCCCACCGCCATCGGCGAAATACTGCGAGCGGTGAAGCTCCGGAAAGCAATCGAGCGCCCCTGCGAGCGCCAGGT
The DNA here is from genome assembly GCA_030427905.1 of Bacteroidia bacterium. Lineage (GTDB taxonomy): Bacteria > Bacteroidota > Bacteroidia > Flavobacteriales_D > Cryomorphaceae > CBDDKU01. The sequence continues at coordinate 371,661 of JAUICL010000002.1, read as the reverse complement.
TTTCGAGACAGCGACGGTTGACATGACGCTTATCCGTGCGCTCTACAAAATCGTACACATCCTTAAACTCACCGTTGGTCTCGCGCTCCAGAACGATCGACTTTACGGCGTTTTCACCTACTCCTTTAATCGCCCCCAAACCAAATCGAATCTGATCTTGCTCGTTGACAGTAAACTTCAAATTGGATTCGTTCACGCTCGGCCCCAACACTTCGGTTCCCATCCGGCGGCACTCTTCCATAAAGAAGGTCACCTGCTTGATGTCGTTCATGTTGTTGCTCAACACCGAAGCCATATAGGCTGGCGGGTAGTTGGCTTTCAGGTAAGCCGTTTGGAAGGCAACCCAGGCGTAGCAGGTAGAGTGCGACTTGTTGAAGGCGTAACTCGCAAAGGCTTCCCAGTCGGTCCAAACCTTTTCTAGAATCTTTTCATCGTGACCTTTCTCCTTGGCCTGCTCGATGAATTTCGGCTTCATCTTATCGAGTACGTCCTTCTTCTTCTTACCCATCGCCTTTCGGAGTACGTCGGCTTCACCCTTGGTAAACCCGGCCAGCTTCTGAGACAGTAGCATAACTTGCTCTTGGTACACCGTAATTCCGTAGGTTTCCTTCAGGTACTCTTCCGATGCTTCAAGGTCGTAGGTAATCTCTTCTTCTCCGTGCTTTCGGCGAATAAAACTCGGGATGTATTCCATCGGCCCCGGACGGTAGAGCGCGTTCATGGCGATCAAGTCGTCGAAGGTCGTCGGCTTGAGATCCTTCATGTGCGCCTGCATCCCGGGCGATTCGTATTGGAATACTCCAACCGTTTCACCGCGTTGGAAGAGCTCGTATGTCTTTAAATCGTCGAGCGGAATCTCATCGGGGTTGATATCAGTCCCGTACCGCTCTTTCACAATGGCTATGGCGTCCTTGATCAGGGTCAACGTTTTCAGACCCAGGAAGTCCATCTTGAGCAGCCCGGCATCTTCTACCACCGAGTTATCAAACTGCGTACACCACATGTCGCTGTCCTTGGCCAGGGCCACAGGCACATACTTGGTAATATCGTCGGGGGTAATGATAACTCCACAGGCGTGAATTCCCGTATTCCGAACCGAGCCTTCGATGTTTCTGGCCTGGTTGACCACTTCGGCTTCGAGCCCCGTTCCACCCGACACTTTGATCAACTCCAAGGCACCGGCGTACTCGTTGTCGCGAAACTTCGCCTTCATCTCCTTGTCGTCCATACCGAACAGCTTCTGGAGCTTGGTATTCGGAACGAGCTTAGCAATGCGGTCCGTATCTGAAAGCGGAAGCTCCATCACACGTCCGGCATCGCGCACCGACGACTTCGCCGCCATGGTACCGTATGTGATGATCTGCGCTACCTGATTGGCTCCGTACTTATCGATTACATAGTCGATAACCTTCTGGCGCCCTTCGTCATCAAAGTCGATATCGATATCGGGAAGGGATACACGATCTGGATTTAGGAAACGCTCAAAAAGGAGATCGTACTTAATCGGATCTACGTTTGTGATTCCGATGCAATAGGCTACGGCCGAACCAGCCGCCGAACCCCGACCTGGACCTACCGAAACGCCCCGCTCCCGAGCTACGTTACAAAAGTCCTGAACGATCAAGAAGTAACCGGGATAACCGGTATTGGCAATGGTCTGAAGCTCAAAATCCAATCGCTCCTCGATATCAGGAGTGATCTCCTCGTATCGCTGCTTTGCTCCTTCGTAGGTCAGGTGGCGTAAGTAGGCATTTTCACCCCGCTTACCCCCGTCTTCGTCATCTTCTGGGTGGATGAACTGCTCCGGAATTTCAAATTTGGGAAGTAGAACATCGCGGGCCAATTCGTAGCGCTCAATCTTCGATATGATCTCCCCTACCGTTTCGATGGCTTCGGGGTAGTCAGCAAAGAGTTGCTTCATCTCATCCGCCGACTTGAAGTAAAAATTGTCGTTTGGAAAGCCGTATCGGTATTCTCGTCCGCGCTTTCCGATGTATTTCTTTGGCTTGTGCACCGACTCACTGTCTCGAACACATAGCAGAATATCGTGGGTCTGAGCGTCCTTTTGCTCGGTGTAATACGTGTTGTTTCCCGCGAAGAATTTCACGTTGTGCTTCTGGGCAAACTTGATCAGCGTCTCGTTTACGATCTGCTCTTCTTCGATTCCATGGCGGTTGAGCTCCACGTAAAAGTCCTCTCCAAACTGCTCTTTCCACCAGAGAAAAGCTTCTTCGGCTTGCGTTTCTCCAACGTTCAAAATCAGAAAGGGAACTTCCCCCCAAAGCCCACCAGTGGTGGCGATGATGTCGCCCTTGTATTTGACGAGCGCTTCCTTATCGATCCGTGGCACGTAGTAGAATCCTTCAGTAAAACTGATGGATGAAAGTTTGGCCAGATTGTGATAGCCCTTCTTGTTTTTGGCTAGCAGGAGTGTCTGAAACCCATTGTCTTGGCGCGACTTATCGGTGAGATCGGGACAGAGATTAAATTCGCATCCCAAAATCGGTGTCACATCCTGCGCGAGTGCTTCTCTAACGAAGTGGAAAGCCGCCATCATGTTTCCGTGATCGGTCATGGCTACGGCTGGCATTCCAAATTCTTTGGCTTTGCTCACCAGCTCACCTACGGTAGAAGTAGCCTGTAGGATAGAAAACTGCGTGTGACAGTGGAGATGCGCAAACGGGAGATCAGAAACGGCTTCTATATCGCCTTCGGGTTCTCCCAAGTCTATTTCGGGACTCAACGAGTCAATTGGCTTCGCAAAATTGGCTGCATCCAATTTGGGGGCTTCATAAACCACTGCCGATGGGTCCTTAACTTCTTCTACTTGAAATACCGACCGCGTCAGCAACCCGAAGAAACATCGAGCTGTAGCATCTACGTCGTAGGCGGCATCGTGGGCGTCAGCGAAGGCTTCGCCAAATAGCTTTTGGTGGAGCTCCGTAAGCGTTGGCCACTTGAATTTCCCACCGCGTCCACCCGGAATGGCACAGAAGTCTGTCCCGAGATCTTTGGTGTCGAGCTCATCCATCTCAGCCACAGGATAGGCCTGCCCGAGTCGGTGGTTTTCAGCTGCCACCACATTGATATCAAAACCGATGTTGTGCCCTACAGCGTAACGAGCTTTGGCTCGGTCTTTCTCAAACGCTGCCAGTACTTCTTCGAGCGGCAACCCTTCTTCGAGTGCTCTTTCGGTAGAAATTCCATGGATTTTTGCCGCGTTGAATGGAATGGTAAACCCATCGGGTTTCACAATCATGTTCTTAGCAGAAATCAAGTTCCCACTTTCATCGTGCAACTGCCAGGCGAGCTGTACGACGCGGGGCCAGTTTTCCGAGTCAGTTATGGGAGCGTTCCAATCGCGGGGAAGACCAGTGGTCTCCGTATCAAAAATCAAAAACATAGGCAGGTGAAAAGCGCTGTTTACGCCTTAACAAAACTACCGATTTCGATGGACTGAGCCAGCCATGTTGATAAGAATTGAAAAGTCAAAATTGGAAGTTTTTAGATCACTTATCGCCAGACCATTCAGCGTAGAATTGAGCCAAAAACCCCTCCATAAACCTGTGTCTATCTTCCGCCATTTTTCTACCTGATTCTGTATTCATCCGATCCTTAAGCAAGAGAAGTTTCTCGTAAAAGTGATTGATCGTGTGCCCTTCGTCGGTGGCGTAAGATTTAAAGTCGGTGTGCATAGTGGGCTTTGTACCGGGCGTATAGATCGGGCGGTTTTTGCTCCCGCCATAGGCGAATGCCCGAGCCACCCCAATGGCCCCAATAGCATCCATTCGATCGGCGTCTTGAACGCATGCCGCTTCTACGCACGACACAGGTGTGGGGACTCCCGCTCCTTTAAAGCTGATTTCCCCCACGAGCTTAGCCACCTTTTCAGCGATGGATTCACTTCCACCAAATTCCAGAACAATAGCCCTGGCTTGTCGCGGGCCTTCACTCAAATCGTTGTTGTGAAATTTGTGATCGGCTATATCGTGGAGCAAGGCCACGAGCTCCACAATTTCTAGGTCGGCACCTTCTTGCTTTGCAAGGGTCAGCGCCACATTCCGCACCCGATCAATATGATGCCAATCGTGGCCTGTGCCTTCACCATCAAAATGAGATCGGACGCGGTCTTCTACTCTTCGAATGAGATCGGTCAATTCAGAAATTTCAGTCATTTATTTTTTCACCAATGTCAGCATAGGCCGGAAACCCACATTTGGAGCCGCACCTTGGGTTTCGAAGTAACTTAAATTTCGGACATCGTATCCAGGCGACTTCCAGCTTCCACCACAAGCAAGGCCTTCCGACGTGAGCTCAGCCACATTTCCATTCATATTATAAAGACCGAAATTACTTGGCGCATACCCCGTAACTGGACAAGTTACGTCGGCGGCATCGTTCAAATACCCCGCTACGCCCATCGATGGCTGGCCTGGAATTACTTCATAAGCTCCACTTTCTTCGTTGTACGAGATACTCGCATCGCCAATAGCCATGTAGTTGCAAAGCACTTGTCCTTTGGCATTCTGCAAATAAGGTCCGCCCCAGGCGTAAGGCGAGTTTTTCAAATCGGCATTGGCAGAACGCACCCACTCCGCACGTGTCGGTAGTCGCACTTCATATTGAAACTCCGAATTGGCTTGAGCCGCATTCAACTTTTGTTCTAGCCATTCACAGTAGAGCTCAGCTCCTTCTTTGGTCACGTTTACCACGGGATATTCGGCGTAAGCCGGGTGCTTGTGATAGTGTTCGGCGTATGGTGCGTTCAAGCCTCTCCCACTAATCCATGCGGCCGTATCAAGCATAGCTACTTGGAGAGCATCCGCTTTCCCTTCATTCTTCAAGTCCTGGATAAATTCAGCGTACTGCCGATTGGTCACTTCATACCGACTCATATAGAGTGCGCTGACATCAACTGAATTACCTTCAAGCTCTACGGCACCGTTTGGAACAAAGGCAAAGGATTTATCGATCAGCTTAGGCAGTTTTTCTGGATTAGAGTCCTTTTTTGAAAAGGATGTGAGTAGCACGAAAGCGATTGCAATCGCGCTGAGAGACGATATAATTTTCATAATGCAGGTATTAAAATGGTTTCGAACCTAAATTATAAATTTATGGCCGTTTTCCAACTAACTGGAAGCGAGTGAATTCGACATATCACTCGATCAAATAAAATCGCAGGTTTTCCTTTAAGAAACCGAAAAAAAGGCGATATTTGCAGCCCTAAATTAACGACCGGAGTTTCGTACTCCAAATTTAATAAAGCAATATGCCAGCAAAAATTAGACTACAGCGCCACGGTAAAAAAGGAAGACCTTACTTCCACATTGTAGTGGCGGACGCTCGCGCGCCGCGTGACGGAAAGTACATTGAGCGTCTTGGATTTTACAATCCAAACACGAATCCTGCTACCATCGAAATCGATGTAGACGGTGCCGTAAAATGGTTGGGCAACGGAGCACAGCCAACTGACACTGCTCGAGCTATTCTTTCTTACAAAGGAGTTCTTTACAAGAACCACCTTTTGAAAGGAGTTCAGAAAGGAGCATTTAGCGAAGATGAAGCTGAAAAGCGATTCAACGCATGGCTTGAAGAAAAGCAAGCTAAGATTGAAGGAAAAATCTCGAACATTGCTTCGGCAAAAGAGAAAGAAAGCGCAGACAGACTTGCTGCTGAAGCTGAAGTAAACAAGACAAGAGCTGCTGCAATTGCTGCTGCTAACTCTGAGCTTGTTGAAGAAGCTCCAGCTGAAGAAGCTGCTACAGAAGCTACGGCGTCTGAAAAAGCTACCGCAACTGAAGAAGAAGCGCCAGCTGCTGAAGCTGCTACCGAAGAAGCTCCTGTAGAAGAGCCGAAAGCGGAAGAAGCTAAGGAAGAGCCTAAAGCCGAAGCTGCTCCAGTAGAAGAAGCGCCAGCTGCTGAAGCTACGGCTTCTGAAGAAGAAGCAAAAGAAGAGCCTAAAGCCGAAGCTGCTCCTGCTGAAGAAGCAAAGGAAGAAGCTCCTGCAAAAGAAGAAGAGAAAAAAGAAGGAGAATAATCTCCTTAAATAAAGATTCCCCTTTATTGACCCCTGGCGCCATCTTCGGATGATTCGTCAGGGGTTTTTTAATCCGTTCAAACTATGAACATATCAAAAGACGAATGCTACTACCTGGGATACGTTTCAAAAACACAGGGTTTTAAAGGCGGGGTAATTAGTTTTTTGGATGTCGATAACCCAGCCCAGTACAAAAAACTCGGCCGTGTATTGATCGATATGAATGGCATCTTGACCCCTTTCTTCCTTGAGAGCATCAACCTAAAGGATAAAGGCTTTGCCCACATGAAGCTTGAAGGGGTTAACTCAAGGGATGAAGCGGTCAATATAGCTGGTAACGAGCTATATCTGCCACTTACCGATTTACCTAAGCTTCCCGATGATGAATACTACCTACACGACCTCGTAGGAATGACAGTAGAAGATGCCACAGCAGGCGATTTGGGAAAAGTGGACAGGGTACTAGACTACGCCAGAAACCCATTAATTCAGGTCGTAAAAGGCGGAGATGAAATTCTTATACCAATCCTAAAACCCTTTTTAGTGAAGGTAGATAAGGCGGCCAAACGCATCCACGTCGATCTTCCAGAAGGCCTGATTGAAGTAAACCAATCGTGAGTCGCGATTTCCGATTTAAGCAGTTTTCCATTCGCCAGGCCAATGCGCCAATGAAAGTGGGCACCGATGGAGTCTTGCTCGGAGCTTGGGCAAATGTACAGGGTGCGAATTCTGCCCTCGACATCGGCACGGGTACTGGACTAATCGCCTTGATGCTAGCACAACGCAATGCCCAATTGCATGTGGACGCCCTAGAGCCCAACGAGCTTGCGCTAATCGACGCGAAAGCCAATATTGATGCATCTGACTGGAGTGAACGTATCAGTCTGGTGGAAGGATCTTGGCCTGAGTGGAAACCAACGCTTCAATACGATCTCATCATCAGTAATCCACCCTTCTTTCACGGTGATCTTTCGGCCCCGGAAGCAGGAAGAAACATGGCTCGTCATGCAGCCGCTTTCGACTACCGATCTTTTCTGGGTGCGAGTAAATTCCTAAAACCCGAAGGCATTCTGGCCGGAATTTATCCCATGTCCATTTTCGAAGAGCTAGAAAAAGAACTTGGTGAGCTGAACGTGAGTCGGTGCACCTTCGTTAAACCAACTCCTTCCAAACCCGCAAACCGCGTACTTTTCGAATTAACAAGAGAAAAGCCATCCCAACATAAAGAAAATGAGCTCATTATCGAATCCAATGGCAGACACCAATACAGTCCAGAGTACATTAATTTGACAAAATACTTCTACTTAAAACATTGATTTCAAATTATTAAGATACCATTCTTATTATCCGTTAAAACCTGATTAACACGGATCATAAGAATTATTTTATCTTGCGGAAAATTCGGTAAACACTATCCATAGAGTCCATGAAGAAATTATCTCTTTTTCTTTGTTTGAGTTGTGCTTTGATCTGGGGTTGTAATGACGACGATGAAGGCGATTTCTCCGATGTAGTAGTGATAGAGGGAAGCGTTCTGGTTCAAAACGAGTTTCAGCAACCGCTATACGATGAAAGAGATGGTGTTTCTGTTGACCTGAAAGTAGGCTTTCAAGATTTTGGGCTTGCCGCCGATGCTATAGGTAAGTACCAGCTAAGCGGTGCCCCTGTTGGAACGTATACGGGCACTTATTCTAAAGCTGGATGTGGAACCGTGTATTCGAAGAACTTGAAGGTAAGCGATACCAACCCCGAATTTCCGGTGTACAATGGAGCTCAACGACTGCCGACTGTTACACTAACGAAACTACCTGTTACTTCTTTCGAAAATGTAGAAATGGATCTTCAGATCACGGAAGTAACTGACGGAACAGGGATGGTGATCGATACCGTTTACAATCTGACCGTAACTGGTACCATGAATCCGCCACCTCCACCAACTGGTCAGAGCAAGGGCTACCGCATCTTTATGGGCACTGACGACATGGTTTCAAAATCAAACTTTATCGACCAACGTTTCTACGCTTCTACTGATGCTGACTTTGTGATCGAGTTTCCCGATGAATGGTTCAATGAGTTCGGTGTCACATCAGGCGATGTGCTTGGTTGCGCCCTCTACGGCGATGCCAATTTTGACTACAACGATACAGATCCCAGTACAGGGCTTCCAGTTTTCCCAAACACTTCGCTTAGCGTTGGAGCTATTCAGTCTATCGCGCTGCCGTGATTCCTAAGTATTAAGTACAAAGTATAGTACGGCCTTGATTAGGGTACTCTCGATGCGCTCCGATTGGTCATTGGATTAAAACGTGACACAAGTATTTTGCGTCATTCGTTTATCACTTCTCACTTTAAGAGCCGTAATCTCAAACACCTACCCTATTTCGATTCGCATCGAAAGCTATCACCTTGGCCGCTGCTCTTCCACCGGAATTTCTCGCTCCACGAATTTGATTCCATATGCTTCCAGCTCATCCAGTATTGGATTGTAAAGATCTGGATACATCGGCGCGTGAATACCCTTGCGATCTATTTTTCCAGAGAGCAACAGCTTAGCCGAAATAGCTACAGGTAGCCCCACGGTTTTGGCCATGGCGGTACGTGGTTCGTCATCACCAATTACAACCAAACTCGAATGAATCTCTCGTTCGTGCTCTTCTCCTTTAGATTTCGCACAGATTCGGTGCCACATCACAATCATATCCTTGTCACCAGGATTTAGCGTCCACTTCTTCTCCAAGATTCGCTGAAGGATTTGTGCTGGCGTAGACGGTTTATCAAGTCCTATCGGTTCTTCTTTAAATAAGTCGAGCCATTCGAGCTTATCCATGATGGTGTCGTCCTGATCAAACTTCATGTAGTGCATGAGTTTGAGTTCTACGGTATCGTGCACGCTATAAGGCAAGAAGCAATTCACAAACTGGCGGTGAGTCATATTCATACTCTCTTCCATGATGTACGAATCGTCTGTCATTCCTAGCTGAACAAAGGTGTCCCAAGCGCGGCAGAAGCCAACTCGGCGAAGTGTTCCGCGGTAAATTGTCGGCACATCCATCAAGCCATAGAGCTCTCGGTACTTAAGGGAATCTCGGTTGGCGTACCCTTCAAACTTCCCATAGCCCGGGATATCAATAATCTCTGTTCTTCTGAATACCTTTTGGTAAGGGATGTACTTAAAGCGGCCGTTGTGGCGAAACTGAACGGCTCCACCCTGGCATGCCAAGACCACGTTTCGCGGATTCCAGGTAAACTTGTAGTTCCAAGGATTGTCATCGCTCTCAGGAGCCACAAGTCCACCGGTAAAACTCTCAAAATTGGTAATCTCTGCTCCGTCCTTGCGAAGCTCATCGAGCAAGCGCATAGCCGACATGTGATCGATACCTGGATCTACACCTAACTCATTCAAAAAAGTAAGCCCTGCAGCTTCCACTTCAGGAGCAAGCGCCTTCATTTCTGGACTGATATAACTTGGCGTGATCAAGTTTTTCTTGAGTCTGAGACAATCTTTGGCTACATCAATATGAAGAAATGCAGGAAGCATGGAAATAATCAAATCATGTGACTCGATCAGAGCAGCTCGCTCATCGGCGTTTCGGGCATCGAGCGCTACCACGGTAGCACATGCAGCATCGCCCACCAAGGCTTTTGCACCTGCTACGTTGGCTTCTGCAACTGTGATTTTCCAATTTTCTTTTTCGGCATTGTCCAAGAGATAGTCAATCAGCGAAACAGCTGATCTTCCAGCTCCGATAACGAGAATGTTCTTCATATCAATCAAAATTGCCAGCGAAGTTATCACTCTGAAAAAGCTAGAGGCAAGGGAATGGATAATTTCTTTTCCACAGAATATTGATCTCCTAGTTTGGCATAGGCCTTGTAATCTCTTCGCCCAAGCATTGCATTTTGTATGAAAAAACTTTAGCGAGTTCGGGATTGATTCCTGTGATATACTACATTTATCAACCAATTAGTAACCAAAACTATTCACTATCGAAAATTCGATCAAGCCATATCGACTGTATACTTCTCGGGCCCTTGCGGCGTTTTTTTTGGGCATCGTACTGATCTTATCGGGCTGTTCTGGTTCAAAAAAGATGACAAAAAAAGGCGATCAGCTTCTCGAAGCCGGTATGTATTCTGAAGCGGCACTTTATTACTACAATGCCCTGCTCAGAAAGCGAGACAATATAGATGCCAAACTCGGCTTGACCAATACCGGGCAACGCGTTTACGACGAGAAACTGGATGTGTTTACCAAGGCCAAGGCGATGGGTGAACACAAACAAGCCGTATACGCCTACAAAGATGCTTTAGACTATAAAGTGAAACTCGAAGGTGTGGGTGTTAAGCTCGAGTCACCTTCTTATATGGCCGATGATTTTGAAGAAGCCAAACTAGTCTACGCCGATCACTTATACCGCGAAGGAAAGCGCTTTCTGGATGAAAAAAACTTCCCCGAAGCAGAGAAATTTCTGAAGGAGTTACTCTCCCTAGAAAAGTCATACAAAGATGCCTCTGACCTCCTAAACACAGCTGTGAACGAGCCGCACTACTTAGAAGGAAAAGCGCTTTTTGAAAAAGGAATGTACCGGAAGGCTTACTACGAGTTTGACAAGGTGTACCAGACAGACGACACATATAAGGAAGTCAACATATACCGCTCAAACTGCTTAGTAAAAGGAAAATACCCCGTGGCAATAAGTCCATTTGAGAATGCGAGCGGGCAAAAAGATGTGGAGAAACGGGTGAATGCTTATGTCATCACAGAACTCGCCAATATCGACAACCCATTTTTGAAAGTGGTAGACCGCGCCCAGATGGATGCGATATTAGCTGAACAAAGACTGGGGATGAGTGGTGTGGTAGATGAAGAGACCGCAGCTGAAGCAGGAAATCTACTCGGAGCCAAAATCATGATCACGGGAACGGTTCTATCCTACACGCCAACCAAAGGCAGGATTAGAACAGAAGAAAAGCGTGGGTACGAGAGCTACCAGGTCAAGAAATACGATCGCGAAAATGATCGGACTTACTACGAAACGCGTTATAAACCCGTCACCTATAAAACGCACCAAGGCGAGAACAAAGTATCTATTTCGTTTCAGTACAAATGCGTTTCACTCGAATCGGGTGAAGTGTTGTTCTCTGAAGTCATTGAAAAGAATTTGAAATCATCGGTGAATTACGCCTCTTACGACGGCGAAGTAAAGAAGCTTTTCCCTGCAAACGCAGAAGGAGTCTCCACTTCAAGAAGTGACCGAAATGAGCTTCAAAGTCTCATTCGTTCAAACCGGACTTTACGAAGCGTTGATCAGCTTGCAAACGAGGGGTTTCAATCAATATCTAATCAACTGGCTCACGACATCGAGTCGCACCTTGACAACCTATGAGACTAGTATACCTTCTGTTTATCCTTGCCTTGTTTGGGTGTTCAAGTCAAAAACAAATTGCGAAAGAAGAACCCGTAGTGGTGGCACCTGCTCCTTCGTGGGTAGTAGACCGGCCCATGTCGAGCAGCTACTACGTAGGTGTGGGCTCAGCGCCAATAACTTCGGGCACCCAGTATATGAAAACCGCCAAGGAAAACGCATTGAGCGATTTGGCATCAGAAATTAAGGTCAACGTCAACTCAAACTCCTTGCTCTACACCCTTGAGCGTACAAACAAATTCGAGCAAGAATACAAGGAGACAATTCAAGCGCGATCGAACCTCGATCTGGAAGGCTTCGAATTGGTTGACTCATATCAAGACGGAAAAACGTACTACACCTACTACCGACTCGACAAGGCAGAATATGCGCGCCAAGTAGCATTGCGCAAAAAAGAAGCTCAGACCGCAGCCTTAGATTACTACGAAAAAGGAATTGGAGCGATCGAAACAGGTTCCTTTTCGCAAGGGGTACACTTCTACATGAAGGGACTTCAAGCCCTAGAAAAATTCTGGAGCGAAGAAAATACGGTGGTGATTGACGGGAAAGATATTCAGCTCGACAACGCGCTCTATTCCAATCTCGTGGATCTAATTTCCAACACCCAATTGAGCTTCAATGGTGGTGGGCAGCGCACGTATCACAATGGGTTTATCCCTTCCAGATCAATTCTCGCCACTCCGCGTGAAAACGTGAAGCTCAAGTACAGCAATGTTCCGCTTCGCTACGAATATGATACGGATGACGGGAAATCAAGCGGTCGTGTTGAAACCCTTTCGAATGGTACTATCGACATCAGAATGGCAGATGCCAAGTCGCGTGGAGAGATGAAACTGAACGTGGCTATAGACAAAGACAAGCTCTTTGCACCTTTTTACTCTGATCTATTCCTCAAACGCATTATCGATGATCTCAATCCGGCTAAATACACCGAAGATATCGGATACATACCCGCTGCCACATACATAGAAAGTTCGGAAATGAGCCAAGGCAAAAAAGCTTCGAGTAACCAGCTTTCCAATGCCCTAAAATCATCACTTTCAGGCAAAGGGGTTCACATTGTTGACCAAGTGTCCAAAGCCGATGTCAAGCTCTTGGTAGAAACGGATACCAGGCCTGGTAACTCTGCTTACGATTTTGTCGTTGTATACCTCGACTACGAAATAGAAGTAGTGGATGTACTCACTGGAGATTCAAAAATGACTATTGCCAATACCGGCGTAAAAGGTGTAGATGTTGACGCTGAGAAAGCCGAATTGAAGGCCTACAGCAACTTGTCAAAAAATATTGATTTTGAGATCGTTTCCAAACTAAAAAACCACTTATATTGATCGCCAATACGTTTTTGGCACAATTTCTGAAAACACAATCACGTAAAAACAACGGATATGAAATTTGATCTAACCTCAACAAAAAGAATGGGCCGAATGGCACTGATCGTAGCGGGAATTGCTATGGTAGCAGTATCGTGTAAAAAGAAAGACCTACAAGCTCCACCTGCTGGAGAAGTACTTATCGAAGAGTATTGCTCGGGACCGGATTTTTTCAGCGACAACAAATTCTTCAGAAGCAACGGTATTGGAGAAAGCATGGACCAGGCCACAGCCAAGAAAAAAGCATTTTCAAATGCGCGTGCCGATCTAGCTTCGGCTGTTAACACAACAATCAAAGGAACCATTGACAACTATGTGAATTCACGTGAATTCAACAACGTAGAAGAAGTGGAAGAGCGTTTTGAAGGATTGACCAGAGAGGTGATCGATCAAGAACTTAAAGGCACCAAAACCATTTGCCAGAAAGTTGTAAAAGTAACTGAGACTGGAAACTTCAAATACTATGTAGCTATTGAATTGAGCGGTCAAGATATGTTGACGAAAATGAACGAACGTCTTGGTGATGACGAGCGTCTAAAAATCGACTACGACTACGAGAAGTTCAAGGAAACTTTTGAAAAGGAAATGGAAAAGCTCCGCGAAGGAAACTAATCCAAGCTTAAATATATTTGAAAGGCCCGAGGGAAATTCCTTCGGGCCTTTTTAATTTTGGGGTATGAACAAAAAAGCCTTCCTCGCAGTTTCAGCTTTCTCCATGGCCATTGCTGTAATTCTCGGCGCATTGGGCGCACACGCCCTCGAAGGCGCACTAGACCCCAATCAACTCGACTCCTTCAAAACGGGAGTGCGCTACCAGGTGTGGCACAGTTTGGCGCTATTATTTGTACTCAGTTCTGGCAGCCAGTTCATAAGCGAAAGAGCCCAAAAATCCATCACCCTTCTATTTGTTCTCGGGATCATTTTCTTCTCTTGGTCCATCTACCTACTCTCGTGCCGGTCTATTTTAGGGATCGATTCTATGGCCTCTGTATTAGGTCCGATTACACCTATGGGCGGATTACTGCTTATCGCAGGCTGGTTGCTCTTAGGCCTTTCGTTCATAAGACATAAAAGTGTCAATTAAACACTTTCAATAAATTCAACAACCCTGCGTTTAATTACTGTTAGTCAATATTTTGGCTTTATCGAGACGCGGATAATTGGGGATATTTTGACCTACCATCTGGCGGAAAAAGCCTTAACTTTGCAACCGTAATTCAATGATCCTAAACCATAAATAATGAATCATTTCGGAATCGTTCCAGAAAATAACGATCTAGAAAAAATTGGCTTAAAGAATGTGGCAGTTGCCTACTGGAATTTAAGCCCAGCAGAATTAATCGAAGAGACAGTTTCACAAGGCTTAGGTGCACTGACGCATACAGGAGCGCTAGCTGTTGACACGGGTGAGTTCACAGGCCGTTCTCCTAAAGACCGATTTATTGTAGAAGACGATATCACACGAGACGCTGTTTGGTGGGGCGACATCAATATCAAATTCTCAGCTGAGAAATTTGACAAGCTCTACGACCGCATGTGTGCGTATCTGACCAATCGAGAAATCTACGTGCGTGATGCGGCTGTTTGCGATCACGACGACCACCGAATGAACTTGCGAGTTATTACTGAGTATCCTTGGAGTAACTTGTTTGCCAACAACATGTTCCAGCGCCTTTCCCAGGAGGAAATCATGACTAACGATCCGGAATGGACCGTGGTTTGCGCACCTGGATTTATGGCTGATCCAGAGATTGACGGAACCCGTCAACACAATTTTGCCATTTTGAACTTCTCACGTAAAATGGCCATCGTAGGTGGTACAGGATACACTGGAGAAATCAAAAAAGGAATTTTCAGCGTACTCAATTTCGTTCTTCCTCACCAGAAAAACGTACTATCGATGCACTGTTCAGCAAACATCGGAAAGGATGGCGACACAGCTGTTTTCTTTGGTTTGTCTGGTACTGGAAAAACGACCTTGTCATCGGATCCTGAAAGAGGATTGATCGGTGATGATGAGCACGGTTGGGCCGATGATGGTGTCTTTAACTTCGAAGGTGGTTGCTATGCCAAGTGCATTAACCTAACCGAAGAGCAAGAGCCACAGATTTTTAACGCAATCAAGTTTGGTTCGATGCTCGAAAACATCGTATTCGATGATCACACATCTGTACCAGATTACACCAACGGAAAGAAAACTGAGAACACTCGTGTTAGCTATCCGATCGAGCATATCGACAATGCTGTATCACCATCGCGTGGCGGAAACCCTAAGAATGTATTCTTCCTGACTGCCGATGCATCAGGTGTATTGCCTCCAATTTCGAAACTCACTCCAGAGCAAGCGTCTTACCACTTTATCTCGGGTTATACTGCCAAGGTAGCCGGTACAGAAGCAGGTGTAACAGAGCCACAAACGGTATTCTCTGCTTGTTTCGGAGCGCCATTTATGCCGCTTCACCCAGGAGTTTATGCTGAAATGTTGGCCGATAAAATGAAGGCTAACAATGCAAATGTATGGTTGATCAACACCGGGTGGTCTGGCGGAGCTTACGGAACAGGTAGCCGAATAAAACTGAAGTACACGCGTGCTATGATTCACGCTGCCATGGAAGGAAAGCTAGACAATGTAGATTTTGAAAATCATGAGATTTTTGGATTGGCTATGCCTACCACATGTCCAGATGTACCAGATGAAATTTTGAATCCTAAGAACACTTGGACTGATAAAGATGCCTACGACACCAAAGCCAATGATCTGGCTGCTAAGTTCGTGGCAAACTTTAAGAAGTTTGAAGAAGGATGTTCTGAAGAGATCATAGCCGCCGCGCCAACAGTGAATCAAGACGCTTAAGCGAAGGCAATAATTCATTCAAAGCCCCGACGTAAATCGTCGGGGCTTTTTACTTTTACGCCATGCATCGATTCCTCGACCCTGACTTTGACCCCAACACTGGACTCCTTGATCCGGACGAAGCCCGCCACGCGGTAAAATCTCTGCGGGTGAAGGAAGGTGATGAAATAGAAGTTGCAAATGGGAAGGGAGAGCTCTACACCTGCACCGTGGCAGAGGTACTGAAGCGGGGCATCAGGCTCGACGTCACCCATACTTCCACATGTGATGAGCCAAAGCAAAAGCTGTTTATCGCCATAGCTCCAACTAAGAACCCTTCCCGTTTTGAATGGTTTGTAGAGAAATCTACGGAAATGGGAATATGGAGTATCATTCCTATCAACACCGAGCGCTCGGAAAGGCCACGCATCAAGGCTGACAGGCTCAAGCGAATTGCTACCGGAGCTTCGAAGCAAAGCCTTCGGATGTTTATTCCAAGAATTGAAGAGATTACAGAACTTGACGAAATTATCAAGTCTGAAATTCCCAATAAATTCCTGGCTCACTGCCTGGACGATGAATCCAAAACCGAACTTCAACACGCCTTAGAAAAAGGAAATGGCGACGCCATGGTTTTAATAGGCCCGGAAGGAGACTTCTCAGAAACCGAAATCCAAAAACTCATTGCGAATGGATTTCAGCCAGTGGCTCTAGGCCCGAACAGACTCCGCACCGAAACGGCCGGCATTTACACTTCGGCCCTTTGGTCTGCTCATCTCACCAATTGACTTCGCCATGTGAATCGAAAGGCCTATTTTCGTTGGAAACTTGGCACATGCGCATACTCACATTCATCTTGTTTGCACTTTTCAGTAGCTTCTCTTTTGCACAGAATCAAAGCTCTTACGCCTTGGCAGTGCTGCAATACAAAGGTGGTGGAGATTGGTATGCAAACCCTACAGCGGTCCCGAATCTCACACAATTTTGCCGCGACAATTTGGGAATGAATCTCGGTGAAACTGAATACGTGGAAGTGGGGAGCCCTACCCTATTCGACTATCCCTTTGTGCACATGACGGGACACGGAAATGTGGTGTTTAGTTCTAGCGACATCGAAAATTTGCGCGCTTACCTCTTAGGTGGTGGGTTCCTGCACATCGACGATAATTACGGGATGGATGCTTTTGTGCGCACCCAGCTTCAACGCGTTTTTCCAGAAAATGAATTGGTGGAAGTACCATTCGACCATCCCATATACCACCAACGATATGATTTCAATCAGGGCTTACCGAAAGTACATGCCCACGACGATAACTCGCCGCAAGGGTTTGGGATTTTTCACGAAGGAAGAATGGTGCTATTCTACAGCTACGAGAGCGACCTAGGTGATGGATGGGAAGACGAATCGGTACACGGCGACCCTACCGAAGTGCGAATGAAAGCACTCCAGATGGGAGCCAATTTGGTCCAATACGCATTTACCGGTGAGCCTGACCCTAAGCCCTAAACTCAATTTGGATTTCATCCAATATAAAATCGCCCGACTAGAATGAACTAGTCGGGCGATTTTGTTTAAACAAGGATAGTATTATTCATCACCAACCACCACAGTCGCTACACTTTGGGCTGCCACTCCAAAGAATCCAACCGCTGGCTTGTTCGGGTTAGTAAGGTTCTTCACATTCCCTGGCACTGGTGCAGGTGGTGCATCAAATGGCCCCCCAACATCCGAAGTCTGTCGGATGATTGATAGGAAAAACTCGTACGCTTCGCGTGAAATGTGTTCTTGGATAATGGTCACTGTATCGGGAATTGAATACAGCTCTTCCGTAACGTTAAATTCCGGTATCTCATTTCCATCCACAAACTCGTCAGCAGCCACGAAAAGCTCATCCGGACCGAGATACTCCTCCCCATTCAAGAACGAACGCCATCGGTAGTAATCGCCAACTCCGGGCTTTTCCTGCGTATCGATCAGCACATCGTAAATATCATCGGGATTTTGATCATTGTCTGGGTCAGGCTCTTCTTCTGATAGCTGCCAATAAATATCAAAAATGGGCACCACATCGTACATTTCCTCAGGATCGCTCAGGTATCGCTCACCATTATCGAGTATGATAGACAATTGGTAGAGTCTTCCTTCCACTCCAGCACCCTCGTAAGTGTAAACACCAGGATCCGTTTCAAGAAGTTCAAACTCATTGCCTTCATCATCCATCAAAATCACTTCTGCATTGGAAGCTACTGGTGGGGGCGTATCGTCGAAGTATGGTGTGGTGTAGGTCAGATTTACAGTGTGGACTGTGTCAAAGTTAGTAAGCCACCCTTCTACTACTAGAAAGGTTTCTCCATCAGGAATATCCAAGTCTATTTTGTCTTGACAAGAGCTCATGGCCACTACCCCAACAGCCAGCAAGAATATCGTTTTGATTGATTTTAAAATTTTCATCGCGATTAGAAGTTAAGGTTAAAGGTTACACCGGGGATTATGGATCCGAAAATACTCAGCTGGTAAGCAGCTGTCTGTGTTGGGTTATCTTCGTCTTGTCTAAAGAAAACGCTGTAGGCGTTTCTTCGGCCGTACACGTTGTACAGCGAAAAGGTCCACGAACTTTCCCAGTGATCAGGTCGGTCGATGAAGAATAGGAACTTCTCCTTTTTCTTTTGCGGAGTCAAGGTAGCCGACAGGTCCATACGGTGATACGCCGGCCCTCTGGCCCCATTTCTGTTTGTGTAGTTTGGAACGACTGTTCCCTCATACATATAACGCGAATCAGGGTATGTAGCCGGTCTACCGGTCATAAACGCAAAGTTTCCTCCGAATTTCCACTTCTCATTGAGTTTGTACAAGGCCACCACAGAAAGGTCGTGAGTTTTATCGTAATTCGAAGAATACCAATCGTTTCGGTTTATCCCATCTACTTTTAGCTCTGACCGACTCAAGGTATAACTGATCCAACCAGTCCAACGACCTTTCACTTTTTCAAGTTGAAACTCCAATCCATAAGCTCGTCCAATTCCTTGAGTAAGCTCCGTTTCGATATTATCGTTTAGAAGTAGCTCAGCTCCATCTTTGTAGTCGAGCAAGTCTCTGTAATCTTTGTAATAACCTTCTACAGAAAGCTGGTAGGTATTTTCCTTGAAGTTTCGGAAATACCCAAGCGAAACTTGATCTACGATAGCAGGCTCAATGTATTCTCCAGCAGGCATCCAAATATCTATTGGAGTCGCTGCCGTAGTGTTTGATACCAGGTGAAGGTACTGCTGCATGCGGTTATAACTAGCCTTAATAGAAACTTCATCAGAGAAGCTATAGTTCACGGCCAATCGCGGTTCCCAGGCGTCAAAGTCGGCAATCTTATCACCTTTGCCATAGTGGATGGTATCGGTTAAGTTGTCATCGGTACGGACACCATCATACTCATATACATCTCGAGCTCCCTTGTTCATAAAGTAGCTGTAACGCAATCCGTACTGAATGGAAAACTTCTTCCCGATTTTCTGTTCATTTCCAATATATGCAGCCACTTCGGTAGCATATTGCTTCTGGACTTCGATCACGTCAAAAATAGACTCAGAGCCCGTACCTTCAGCCTTTCCTGGCGAAAATTGGTAGAATGTAACCTGCGCACCAAAATCAAGTGTGTTATTGACGTTCGGGAAGTAAGTGAAGTCTGCCTTTAAGTTGGTGTTTTGAACACCGGCGCCCCATTCAAACGCTGTGGTTCCGTTGGGTATTCCGAGCGAGTAATTGTAGTCGCTATATACAGCGGTAAAGTTCGAAAAGAGCTGAGGGCCAAACAAGTGGTTCCACCTTGCTGTGGCCGTGGTATTTCCCCATGCAAACTTAAACTCGTCATCGAAATTAAAGACGTCTTTGCCAATATACCCCGAAAGGAAAACCCGGTTTTTGTCATCAATTTTGTAATTGACCTTTCCGTTTACATCGTAAAAGAAGAGCTGATTTCCTTTCAAATCGTTGTTTACGATAGGAAGAAAGATATCACCATAAGAGCGTCGACCAGCGACCATAAACGAAGCCTTGTCTTTGACTATGGGCCCTTCGAACATCAAACGACTTGAAACGAGACCAAGACCTGCGGTACCACCAAATTTCTTGCTGTTTCCTTCTTTCTGACGGACGTCAAGTACACTCGACAAACGACCACCATACTTGGAAGGAATTCCACCTTTGTATAAGGTCAAATCTTTTACGGCGTCGGCATTAAATACCGAGAAAAAACCAAAAAGGTGAGATGAGTTAAAAACTGAAGCTTCATCGAGAAGGATAAGGTTTTGGTCAATGTTTCCACCACGCACATTAAATCCTGTGGCTCCTTCACCAACAGTAGATACACCCGGTAGGAGCTGAATGCTTCGAATAATGTCAACTTCGCCCATAAACTGCGGGATTTCTTTCACCTGTTTTGCGTCTAGGCGCTCTACCCCCGTTTCGAGACTTGTTACGTTTTGGTTTTCTTTCTCGGCGGTGATTTCAACGGTTTGGAGGAGTTGTTCATCCGAACTCATTTCAATTTCAAGGGTCGTGCTCTCTGTGAGTTCCACTGTCTTTTGAATAGCCTGGTAACCCAAAAAGTTGTAGGTCACATTGTAAGTACCCGGCGAAAGAGAGATTGAGTAGAACCCATAGACATTGGTCACCGTTCCCGACTTTATTTCGTCGACGTAAACGGTGGCTCCGATCAGACCTTCACCCGTACTGCCATCTTTAATGTAACCACTCAGGGTTACCTTCTGGGCTTGGGAGCTAATTCCGATCAGCAAGAAAAGTGCTGTGATAAAGCGCATTGGTTTAGCGTGTTTCGTTTTTGATTGATTTTGGTTTAATGACCACGCGATCTTTAAAGGTTGCATTGGCGACGCAAATTTCTTCAAAATGAAAAAAACAAACACTGATAAAGGATGAAAGGAATCATTGAGTAGATGAGTGGTAAGTGCAGGGTATTAACTGTAAATCAAGACGTACTGCATCCACTATAAAACAAAAAATCCCGAATGATAACATTCGGGAATTCAAATAAATACTTCAATCCCTTATTCCACCACCAACTTCGTTCGAGCAATAGCACGGCCATCTTTGGTAAGACTGGTTAAGTATACCCCAGAACTCAGACCTGAGATATCGAGGTCGTATTGAAGTTCTGTGTTCACTTGTTCTTGAAAAACCACCCTACCTTGAAGATCTATCACTTGAATCTGGCTACCGAGAAGGTTTTCATCTTTTATCGTTACCAGTCCATTGCTTGATGGGTTGGGGAAAAGATTTAGATCGTAGGCATCTGGTTCTTCTGTGTCAGATATCATAATCCCTTTGAAAGAGCCGGCTTCAAGGAATACTCCTGAATCTAATGCACCGTCTAAGACATCACAAATGGCAAATTTGAAGTGGTAAACTTCACCAAATTCAACTTCGCTGTATGCTTCGAACATTGTTGTATATCCATTAAATGCAACGTCTCCCGTATCTGGATTTAGATTTTCAACAAAGTATACTGCGTTGTCTTGCCAATTCGGATCCATCTCCGCGCAAGTCGCTTCACTACCCACACCAGTTGGAACCCCTCCATTAACGGAATTAATTGCCACAGGAATGCTATCTGTATCGGGAACAATGGCGATGTTTTTCGCATTATTCGCGAAAGGGCCATTTATCCCAGGCCCACTAATAAAAAGTCCGAAGGCATCATTAAACACAGAGCAAGTAAATGATTCATACTCATTTGAGCCAAAAACGTAGTTAAAGACAACGGCATCGCCAGATATCACAGCGTCAAATTCTATCACAGCGCAGTCGTTCACATTGGCACCATTTGTTAAATCAATGATATCCTGGTCTGGATAATTATCAAAAATCTGGAATTCGTATTCCAGCCCTTCGAAAGATTCACTTGCATTTGCCGTAGCCATAACCAAGCCTGCGTCAATATTAAAGTCAGTTGAATAACCTCCCCAAAACACACCAATTTGTGCGCTGATCTGATCGCCGCTCATGCCATTGAATGTGATGTTGGAAACTTCAGTCAAAACTCCGCTATCAAAAAAGTCGAGAATAGTCTCTTCAGCAGTGAAGTCTTGATTCACTTCTATTTGACTTGTCGCTGCAAATGGAGCGATTAGGAAAGTAAAAAGGATAGGTAAAAAGTAGATTTTCTGCATGATCATCGTGTTTGAGAATCTACAAGATAATCATTTGAAGAGAACTTCCACTTGAACAAACTAAAGGTCAGCTACTTAAAAAAGTACTTCAACTGCGTAGCGTACATTCCAATCCAGATGAGACTCCAGATTAGGTTAAAGGCCGTAACGATCTGGCCAAAAGTGTTGAAGATTCCGAAATAGGCGGAGGAAAAAGCCATGCCCAACTGAGCGAGGACATAGAGCGGAAATCCGATTCTATTGAGTCGGTACATCAGCATAACGCCTACAAATTGAATTCCGCTGAACAGAAAGTTCGAAGCGCCAAAGTTTCCCATGTTCAAGGAGAGATTCCGGTAGTAATCGTGTACCATTTCTTTGAAGCCTTCGATTGGAACGGTAAACTGATCGAGCTGGCTGTAGAGCTGCTCCAGGTATTCGGCATCGACTTCGGGCGGCGACAAAGCTGTGCTCGCACCAGAAAGCATCCCGTACATGGCGCTAAAACCACTGAGTCCGCATAGCACGCGTAAAAACGTGGTTCGTTTAGCCATGTATCGCTGGCTTGTATTTCGAAACAAAAACTCGCGATTTCTCCATCAGTGGCGACATTTCCGCGTCTTCTTTCAAGTAAGGAACCGATGCTCGGTAAGCGGTATGAAGATCTTTGATTTTAGAAGCCACACCATCCAAGCCGCGTAGGTCAAGCCCTTGCATAGCATTGAAAAGCTCAATTCCCAAAATCGTTTCAACGTGATTGACCACCTGAAGCGCTTTCACCGCCGCGTTGGCACCCATGCTTACGTGATCTTCCTGCCCGTTTGACGAGTCTATGGTATCGACAGAAGCTGGCGTACAAAGCTGCTTGTTTCGGCTCACAATCGATGCTGCCGTGTATTGCGGAATCATAAAGCCGGAGTTCAGTCCCGGATTAGCGACCAGGAATGCAGGTAAACCGCGTTCCCCACCTACCAGTTTATAGATTCTTCGCTCCGAAATACTTCCCAATTCAGCCATAGCGATGGAAAGGAAATCAAGGGAAATAGCCAGTGGCTGTCCGTGGAAATTACCCGCTGAAATCACATCGTCAGAATCGGGGAAAACGGTTGGATTATCCGTCACAGCGTTAATCTCGTTTTCGAGCACTGAGCGAATATGCGCTACAGCATCGCGTGATGCACCGTGCACTTGTGGCATACACCGAAAGCTGTATGGATCCTGTACATGGGCTTTTTGCTTATGGAAATTTTCGCTGTCGCCCAAAATGGCCCTAATATTGGCTGCTACTTGGCGCTGCCCAGCATGATTTCGAATGGCGTGAACTTCGTCTTTAAACGGCTCGTGACGGCCATCGTAGGCTTCTAGCGACACAGCTCCAATCAAATCGGCCATATCGAGAAGTTGCTCGGCTTTCTGACAGAGCCACGTACCGTATGAACTCATAAACTGTGTACCGTTCAGAAGGGCTAGACCCTCCTTCGAGCGCAAGGCAATCGGCTCCATATTTCGCTCTGCCAAAACTTCGCTAGTCTGACGTATCTCGCCATCCACGCGAACTTCTCCCAAACCAAGAAGTGGAAGCGACATATGCGCCAATGGTGATAAATCGCCAGAAGCGCCAAGGCTCCCCTGCTCATATACCACCGGGAGAATATCGTTGTTGAAGTGCCAAATCAGTCTTTCGACAGTAGTAACGGTGACACCGCTATGGCCGTACGAAAGTCCCTGGATTTTCAGGAGAAGCATCATCTTCACCAAGTGCGAAGGCACTTCGGCTCCCGTACCACAGGCGTGCGACATGACCAGATTTTTCTGAAGCTGCTCCAAACTCTCTTTGCCAATCGGCGTATTGCAAAGCGATCCAAATCCCGTATTGATCCCATATATCGGGTGCTCCGAACGAGCGATCTTATCATCGAGAAATTCGCGGCATTTTTGAATCTTGGTGCGGGCCGCTTCCGAAAGTTGAAGCGTGGCTCCGGTTTCTACCAATTCATTGGCCTGAGCTATACTCAGTCGATGATGATCAATTTCGTGTGTCATAGTCTAAAATTTCTGGAGAAGCGCGTCTTTCGACAATTGCTCCTGTTCGCCAGTGGCCATATCTTTCAATTTGACAAGACCTTCGGCCATTTCATCTTCGCCCACCATTGCCACAAAGGGAATGCGCTTGTCGTCGGCGTATTTCATCTGCTTCTTCATCTTGGCAGAGTCAGGGTAAAGCTCGGCCTTGACACCGTTCTTTCTGAGTGCAGAAACCAATTCGTGACAGTAATCGGCTTCTGTATCACCAAAATTCACAAATAGGACCTGCGTGCTCGCGGCAGATGTTTTATCGAATCCATCGAGGGCTTCGAGAAGATCGTAAATTCGATCGGCACCAAACGAAATCCCAACGCCCGATACGCCGGGCATTCCGAAAATACCGGTGAGATCGTCGTAGCGTCCACCACCGCAAATGCTGCCCACCTGATGCTCCGTATTGGGTACCACTTCAAAAATGGCTCCCGTGTAGTAATTCAATCCGCGCGCCAAGCTCAAGTCGAATTGGAGTTTTGCAGTATCCAAGCCAGCCTTCTCCACGCGCTCAAAAATAAAGTCGAGCTCTTCAATCCCCTTCAGTCCTTCAGCCGAGTTGGCGAAAATATCTTTCAAAGCATTGGATCGCTCCGCCCATGGAACATCTTCTTTGGCGGTGGTGAGCACATTCTCGAGTGTGGCGCAGGCTTGATCTGAGAATCCCTGATTTTTCAAGTCTTCCAGAACTTTGTCGAGCGGCATTTTGTCGAGCTTGTCGATGGCAATGGTCAGCGCCATCATACGGTCGGCTTCACCCACCAAGTCGGCAAGTGCGGCCAGGATTTTCCGGTTGTTGATGCGAATCGTTACTGGAATATCGAGCTGGGTAAAAACCGCGTCGAATATCTCCACAAACTCGATCTCACAGCGCAGTGAATCGGTGCCAACCACATCGGCATCGCATTGAAAAAACTCCCGGTACCGCCCTTTCTGCGGACGATCGGCTCTCCACACCGGCTGTATCTGATACCTCCGAAACGGAAACTCAATATCGTTACGGTGCTGGACCACAAATCGCGCAAATGGCACGGTTAGGTCATAGCGGAGGGCTCCGTCGGCCAATCCGGAAGCATTATCAGAAGAAAGTGCTTTCGTCAATTTCTCGCCCCGAGCCAAAATCTTAAAAATCAACCGATCTCCTTCTTCACCATACTTACCTGTCAAGGTCTCCAGGTTTTCCATAGCCGGGGTCTCAATAGGCTGGTACCCGTACTTTTCAAACACTGATTTGATGGTGCCAAAAATGTAGTTTCGACGCTGAACGACCGGTGGTAAAAAATCTCTGGTTCCCTTGGGAGTGGATGGTTTCATGGGTGGGTGTGGTAGTTGGTATAGAGTAGTGAGTATTGGGTATTGAGTATTGGGTATTGGGTATTGAGTATTGGGTATTGGGTATTGAGTATTGGGTATTCCGCCATCTGCGCCTGAGGCGGATAAATGGAGTATTGGGGTTTAGCCGCGTACTAGTTTGCGGTATTTGATTCGCTTTGGTCCAACATCGCCAAGGCGTTTCTTCTTATTTTCTTCGTATTCGCTATACGTACCTTCGAAGTAATAGACTTGTGAGTCGCCTTCGAAAGCGAGAATGTGGGTACAAATTCGGTCGAGGAACCAACGGTCGTGAGAGATGACCACGGCACATCCCGCGAAATTCATAATTCCTTCTTCGAGCGCACGGAGCGTGTTCACGTCAATATCGTTCGTTGGCTCATCGAGAAGTAGCACGTTAGCTTCGGTCTTCAAGGTCATGGCCAAGTGAAGTCGGTTTCGCTCTCCACCTGAGAGCACGCCCACCTTCTTGTTTTGGTCAGAACCATTGAAGTTAAACTTCGACACGTAGGCTCGCGAGTTAACACGGGCACCACCGATGTCCATCACTTCTGTTCCACCAGAAACTACTTCCCAGACTGTTTTCTCCGGGTCGAGGTCGGCGTGGGTTTGATCAACGTATCCGATCTGAACCGTATCACCGATTTTAATCTCTCCACTGTCGGGCGTTTCCTGCCCCATGATCATTTTGAAAAGCGTCGATTTTCCAGCTCCGTTAGGCCCGATGATTCCAACGATACCTGCCGGTGGAAGTTTGAAGTTTAGGTGCTCATAAAGGAGTCGGTCACCAAATCCTTTTGACACTTCGATGGCATCGATTACTTCATTACCCAATCGCTGGCCGTTTGGAATCGGAATCGCCAATCGCGCTTCTTTCTCCTTGGCTTCTTCACCGAGCATTTGCTCGTAGTTGTTCAAACGCGCCTTGTTCTTAGCGTGACGACCTTTTGGATTCATCCGAACCCAATCGAGCTCACGCTCCAATTCCTTTCTTCGCTTGCTCTCTTGCTTCTCTTCCTGAGCCAATCGCTTAGATTTCTGATCCAACCAAGAGCTATAGTTTCCTTTCCACGGAATACCTTCTCCACGATCGAGCTCGAGAATCCATCCGGCCACATTGTCGAGGAAGTAACGGTCGTGCGTTACAGCCAGTACCGTTCCTTTATATTGCTGCAAGTGTTGCTCCAGCCACTGCACCGACTCGGCGTCGAGGTGGTTGGTAGGCTCATCGAGCAGAAGTACATCGGGCTGCTGAAGCAGAAGACGGCATAGAGCCACACGACGGCGCTCACCACCCGATAGGTTTTTGATCGGCGTATCGCCTTCTGGGGTGCGAAGGGCATCCATGGCAATCTCCAACTTGGTATCGAGATCCCAGGCTCCTAGCGCTTCGATCTTGTCTTGCACCTCGGCCTGACGATCAATCAACTTCTGCATTTTGTCAGGGTCGTTCATGATCTCTTCGTCCATGAACTTGTTGTTGATGTCTTCGTACTCGGCAAGTACATCGGTGATTTCCTTTACACCTTCCATCACCACTTCCTTTACCGTTTTGGTCTCGTCGAGCTTAGGCTCCTGCGGGAGGTATCCCACCGAATAACCGGGGCTCCAAACCACTTCGCCTTGATAGGCTTTATCGAGCCCAGCGATGATTTTCATCACCGTTGACTTACCAGCTCCGTTGAGACCGAGAATACCGATTTTGGCGCCGTAGTAAAAGGACAGGTAAATGTCCTTGAGAATGTGCTTTCCAGTTGGTGTGGTCTTATTGACCTTCACCATGGAGAATATGACTTTTTTGTCTTCGCTCATGGGGAAAATTTTGGACTGCGAATATCGGAAAAATAGTAGTGGTAATGGGTCTTGAGTCGGTTAATTTACGGATAGAACAAAGTCACATCGAGTGAATTTTCTGAACGTAAGGAAGAAAATTTGTATCGAGCCTGTCCCGATACCTCAGATCATCGGGGATGGACGGCAATTGTCCTAAAGTGACCTAGTCATTTATGGTTCATGAGTCTTGGGTGGCCACATAATGTTTCGGGGTCTTTATAATGCTACGATTGATACTGAGTTGACCTATGATGAATAGAGTTGACAGAGATGTCACCTGAAATTTATTTTTTTAGTGGGAATGGATAGTATTGATTCGATTCAAGACTCGAGAATCTGGGGTCATAGGCTAATTGATACTTGAATTCTTCTTAAATTGAACCTTAGTATGATGAAGATGAGAACCCTGACATTCTACTTTGCTTGCCTTTTTCTTCCTATCCTAGCGATAGCTCAACCTGCGCAATGGGAGGGCATTTCAGAACCAGGTGAAATGGCTGGTTTTGAGCAAATCGGATATTCAGAAAATCTTGATTTGGTTATTTATTTATGGGGAATGAACCATGAAGATGGGAATTTTGTACTCGCCGGATTTAATTCGGAAGGCTGGCATATTTTGTCAGATTCAATAACCTATGGCATGTTCACCTTCGTTGATTGGGAAGACGGTATTCTAGTAGGAGGAAGTTTAGCATATGTTGGTGACCAAACAATGCCGCGTATTGCTTATTACGATGGTAATACTTGGACTTATCCTTGGGAGTTTAATAATGTTGTCCGGAAGCTGAAGGTAGTTAATGACACGCTATTTGCGATAGGATCATTTTCTGAAATAGACGGTATCGAAAACCCTTATGTTAGCAAACTTGCTGGTGATGTATGGGAGCCTGTTATACCTGATGCGACTGAATTAGATGAATGGTACCCTAAAATCAAAGATATCGCGTTTTATAACGGAGACTATTATATCTCCGGTCTCTTTTCAGTGTCAGAACCTGACTATTTTGGAAAAGTCGAAAATGGTATGTTAGTCCAAGCGGGGCAACCAATTATTGGGCCGGCGGGAGTTTTATGGATGGAAGAATTTCTAGGAGAACTCTATTTGAGTGGAGGGATTGATGCTGCTCAAGGAAACCCTGGATCTAATATCATCAAGTATAATGGAGAAGTACTTTCTGGGCTGAATGGAACCATCTTTTATGGAGAATCTGGGCAAACGGGGCAATTTTCAGGTACAGGAACAACAATTGCAAAGCATGGAGATTACCTCTATGCACTGGGAGATTACTACTATATCAACGATCAGCCCATTCACGGAGTAGCTCGGTGGGATGGTGTGCAATGGTGTGAGCTTTACACTCAGGATTTTATTCAGGATATTGAGTTTTATCAACCGTTCCAAGGATTAACGTTTTACGGAGATACCTTGATTATTGCGAAGGCCTATTTTCTCGATATCGAAAACGATATATACGACGCACTTTGGGCCTACGATACCACACAAGAGCCAAACTTCTGCTATACGCCGGTTTTGTCGGTAGATAATCCGAACTTGATCAAGTCACATTTCTCGCCCAACCCCATGATAAATGAGTCTTGGCTCTATTTGGAAGAAGTCCCTTCAGAAAACGTGTTGTTTTCGCTTTATGATAGTTCTGGCCGTTTGATCAAAACGGAGATCATCAGACAAGAGTCCACAAAAATTCAACGCGACCATCTCGAGACAGGTCTCTATATCTATCAACTTACAGCGGCTGGTCAGTTGTTGAGTAGCGGGAAGGTGGTGGTGGAATAATCTAATCCCCATGGTTGGGCAGCATTGCCCTTACTCCTTCACAGGAATCCGCTTCAAAGCTTCGAGCGTAAAATCCCAGTACTTCTGAACCGAGCTAATCTGAACTTTCTCGTCGGGTGAGTGGGCGCCGCGGATGTTCGGACCGAAAGAAATCATCTCCATTTCTGGGTAGTTCGTTCCGAGAATTCCACACTCCAAGCCGGCGTGACAAGCCAGTACGTTTGGCTCTTCGTTGTTGATCTCACGGTATAGATCGCTCATGATTTTCACAAGATCAGACTCGGGCTGTGGCGTCCAGCCGGGATAAGATCCCGATAGCTTTACCGCGCCACCGATGTTCTCAAAATTGGCTGTGATGGCTTGAGCCAAATCGTCCTTTTCTGAGTCAACTGAACCACGAGTCAGGCAAAGGATCTCGCAATTTCCTTCTTTGATTAAAACACGAGCCAGGTTATTGCTCGTCTGTACCAAATCAGCAATATCAGGGCTCATTCGGTAGATCCCATTATGACAGGCGTATATGGCGTTCAAAATTTGCGTGGCAAACTTTCCGTTAACGGCCTTTCCACCCGCTCCAGACTCATCCAGAACGATAGTCAAATTGGGGTCGGTTGTACTGTATTCGGTTTTGATGGTTTGGGTCAATTCGGCAAGCCAGGCGCTGAAGGAAGCCTTGTCAGAAACGGCAATTTCCGCTTGGGCTTCGCGTGGAATGGCATTTCGCAATCCACCGCCATCAAATGAGATCAGAGCAATATCGAATTTCTTGTTGGCCACCCAGAGAATCCGGTTCAAGAGCTTGTTCGCATTTCCGAGCCCCTTGTTTATATCCATCCCACTGTGTCCACCGTTCAAGCCTTTCACGGTCAATTTCAAGCGAGTTGAATCTGCTGGAACATCGCTCAATTCGTAAGTACCCGAAATGGTAATATCCACCCCACCAGCACATCCAATGCTCAATTCATCGTCGTCTTCGGTATCCAGGTTTAGCAGGTATTTTCCCGTCAACTCGCCGCCTTTTAAGCCAAGCGCTCCCGTCATTCCCGTTTCTTCATCGATGGTGAACAGGGCTTCGATAGGTGGGTGTGCGATGGTATCGCTCGAAAGGATAGCCATGATCGTGGCCACGCCAATTCCATTGTCGGCGCCCAAGGTGGTCCCTTTTGCCTTCACCCAGTCTTCATCCACATACATCTGGATTCCTTGGGTGTCAAAATCAAAGTCGGTATCGTTGTTTTTCTGGTGAACCATATCGATGTGACTCTGCATCACGATAGTGGCACGATCTTCCATCCCAGCCGAAGCGGGCTTGGTGATAATCACATTACCGATTTCATCTACACGAGTTGGGAGATTGAGCTTCTCTCCGAAGTCGACCATAAAGGCTCTCACGCGCTCTTCCTTCTTACTCGGCCGCGGCACGGCGTTCAGATCGGCAAAATGGTTCCACAAAGATTCGGGTTGGAGTGATCGTACTTCTTGGCTCATGTTCTTTATTTTGAAGGGCAAAGTTAATAGGCCCAATCGAAGAAAAAAGGCGTTAATTTGTCAACCTGCCATGAAGCTTTTTTACTACATCTCGGGATATGGAAGAAATGCCTTGCCGGTGAGCTATTTTCGAAGCTACTACCGAAAGCTTCGCGCATACGAGAAATCAATTGACCAGCAGGTAATCACAGACCGACTCGATTACTATTTCAAGGTCAATAACCACTTCCCCATTCCCGAAAAAGCTGTGGCCGTCAAAGATTTCAAAAAGACCAAAGGCACGGGCTACTTTCTCGATTTGAAGGAGTTTCTCCACTATTTCAAAAAGGATACCCGTTTTGCCTACAAGTTTGGCGACGATCTGGATGTATATGCCTATCCCACGCTCTTCAAGGCGCGTCCACTCACCAAAGACAACGCCAACTCCATTCTCTTTAAGCTCAATAAAAAACGGCATTTCCAATGGGTGAAAGACACGGTACCTTACGAAAACAAAAAGGACAAGCTCGTGTGGCGCGGTGGTGCCTACTGGCCTTTGCGCAGGGAGTTTGTGGAGATGTATTGGGATCACCCGCTGACGGATGTGGGCCAAACCAATAAGCCAGCCGAAGATGTGGCCTGGCAGAAAGAGCCGATGCCGATAAAGGAACAATTGGACTATAAATTTATCGCCTGTCCGGAAGGAAACGATGTGGCCACTAATTTGAAATGGGCCATGAGTTCAAATTCGCTTTGCATCATGCCGCGGCCAACTTGTGAGACCTGGTTTATGGAAGGACGGCTAGAGCCTGAAAAACACTACGTGGAAGTCAAACCGGACTTTTCGGATCTTCCTGAAAAAATTGAGTACTACCTGGCTCACCCCGATGCGGCTAAGGCGATTATCGATCAGGCGCATGCATTCGTAGCGCAGTTTCAAGATCGGCTGCTCGAGGACCTGCTCTGCCTAAAAGTGCTGGAACGCTACGCGGAAATGAGCGGCCAGAAAAATGCCTTGAAGTTTGATTGATATGGAGTTTCCGTATAAAACGAGTAAAAAAGCCTTTGAACCAGATAGCTTGATCGACAGCTTTCGCAGCTTTATGTCAAAGCCCGAATCCTACAAAGAGAAGTATTTGCAGAAGCAGATGAACTGCGCCTTCGACGGCTATTCGTTTCAAGGCCAAAGCGATAGCTTGAATCAATATCCCGAAGACAAACTCCACTCCTTTGTACTCTCCGATCTGGAGCCTGCCGATCGGTTCCCCAATGAGTTTCAATCTTTTCTCAAGAAGGA
The DNA here is from genome assembly GCA_030427905.1 of Bacteroidia bacterium. GTDB lineage: Bacteria > Bacteroidota > Bacteroidia > Flavobacteriales_D > Cryomorphaceae > CBDDKU01. Next base: position 340,033 of record JAUICL010000002.1, on the reverse strand, counting down.
TTGGAAATCGATAAAGAAAGAAATCCGCGAACTAGAACTCAAAGCCATCGAGTCCATAGCCCTACCTGGACTCAAAGATGTTTACGAAAATCACATCGGCCACATGATCTCTTGCAATTTTTATCCTGCTGAGAAAAATGCATCGAGTCTTTACAATTCCTCACCCCGACTGACTAACCACAGCGATGTTTCTCTCTTCACCGTTTTTGCCTTTGGAAATCCCGAAGGGCTCATTTTCGAGCGGGAAGATGGGGAGTTTGAATCGCTCGGACAGGTTGACAACTTTGTCATTTTCCCGGGCTATCTGCTGGAGTGGCTGACGGATGGTGAGCTCAAAGGATTGAACCATCGTGTGGAAACTGATACGGCCAGTGAGCGCTGGTCTTTTGCCAGCTTTTCGCTTGTAAAGCCCGAAGCGCCTTTTGCCTGGAAGGGTGTTCAGCACCAACCACAGACGTATTACGATAATTACCTTTCCCTGTTTTAATGGAATTAAGCACAGATCTCATTCTCGAATTGTCGGCCGTTGGACTCGGCCTTATCTATTTAATCTTGATGATCAAGGAGAATATTCTCTGTTGGTTTTTCGGGATCGCATCTTCCTTTATCAGCATCTTTCTCTTTATCCGAACGGAGCTTTACTCCGAGTCTATTCTCTACGTGTACTACGTCGTTATCGGTTTTTACGGGTATAATCTCTGGCGAAAAGGTGCCAAAGGCAATGGGCTTCCCGTAACGCGGATGAAGGCCCTATCCTACCCCATTTGGATAGGAATCGGAATCGTCAGTTCATTTGGATTGGGATATTTCTTTTCTCAAAACACCGATGCCGCTTCACCATACTTCGACTCGACTACCACGATATTCAGCTTTATAGCGAGCTACCTCGAGGCCAAGAAAAAACTGGAAGGATGGCTTTTTTGGATAGTGATCAATTTTGCTACGATCGCACTCTACTGGGGCCGCGACCTAAACTTCTACACCATTCTTACAGTGGTGTATTTTGTGTTTTCCATTGTTGGGTATATCCAGTGGAAGAAGTCCTACCAAGCGCAAATGACTTAAGCTTTCGATTTTTCTTTCAATAAAATTTCTTTTTCAAGATATTCGAAGGCCAAACCATTGCCATGCTAAGTCGAAACAGGATTCGCTTTGTTTCCTTCTTTCTTTTTCTTTTCACATTTCAGTTGAACAGCTTTTCCAACTCTCGTGTCGACAGTTTGATAGCTGTCAGCAATGATCAGGAGATGGCCATGAGAGATCGTGCCTTTGCCCTAATAGAATTGCAGAGGGAGTATGAGCGCTCAGATCCAGAAAAATCTCGTGAATACGGGCAGCAAGGACTCGGCTTAACGGGAATTGACACGGCCTATTATCCAAAGGCCAAACTCGAACAAAACATAGGCTACACCTACTACCTTGGGCAGAATTTTCAAGAAGCTCTTCCTTGGTTTGAAAAGGCGCTCCGAAATTTCGAAAAAGCAAATGAGCCAAAGAGTGTTGGTATAACATCTCGCACACTTTGCGTGCTTTACAACAAACTTGGGGCGTACAATGACGCTTTTGACATACAGTTAAAAGGTCTCAAAATCTTTGAAGAACTAGGTGATCTCAAAGGACAAGCCTATAGTATGATAAATCTGGGAAATGTTCTCGTGTATCAGGAGCAATATGCCGAAGCACTTGATTATTATCGAAGAGCTCAAAGTCTGGCAGAGAAATCGAATGACTCGTATTGCATTGCCGACGCGAATCAAAGTTTGTCTCTTGCCTTCCAGAAATCGGAGGCTACAGATAGTGCCATGTTTTATGGGCAGAAAGCTCTCGAGTTGTTGTATGAAAACAGGGATTTGGTGACAGCGGCAAGACTTGAACACAACTTAGCGCTCATTCAATTAAACAAAGGTGACGTGGAAGATGCGGAAGAAAGGCTGCTCAACGCCCTATCGGTATTCGACAGACTTCCTGCCGCGTATCATGTTGAGTTGGCCACATTTCGTGTGAGCTTGGCAAAAGTATACACCATAAGCAACCAACCAGATAAGGCCATCCCGCTGCTCGACCAAGCTATTCCTGTTTTTGAGTCGAAGGGAATGGTCAATGAATGGGCCATAGCCTTGGGGCAAAAAGCATCGAGCTTGGCTAGTCTGAAAAATTACGAACTCGCTTATGCAAACCATGTTGAGTATAAAGCACTAAAGGATTCGATTCGCAATTTGGAAGTAGGGATCGAGATTGCTGAACTCAATGAAAAATACGAGTCTGAAAAGAAGGAAAAGGAAATATTGGAGCTCCAAAACGCCAATATTGAAGCCGAAAAACGCCAATGGGTTATCTTGAATCTAAGCATAGGAATTCTTGCCATTCTCGTCATTGTGTTCTTGGTGTACCGGCAAGTCAAATTGCGTGAAGCGGCCGCTTTGAAAATCAAATTAAAGCAACACGTTCGCGAATTGGACGTATTGCGAGAACAAATTGAGAAAGGCACTACTGAGTACCTTTCATCAAAGCAATTCACCCTGAGTCGTGAAAGCGTAAATGAACTTTTGAAAGAAGATTTGTCGGATCGGGAGCTGGACGTTTTCATGCTTTTAATAGAAGGGTTAACAAATAAGGAGATTGGCGAAAAACTCTTTGTATCGGTAAGCACAATCAAGTATCACTTGCAAAACATCTATCTGAAATTGGATGTAAACAACCGGAAAGATGCTGTTCAAGCACTAACCACACGGACCGAGACCGCCGCTTAACCACACGTTTTAACACCTATACATCAACCACTTAACCAAAACTAGCCGTAGTGGTTAGGTCGTTTTTTATGGTATTACATGACTTTTGGGTTATTACTAAATCTAAATATCATGAGACCTAAAAAAATTCTAACTGTACTATTCGTGCTAACCTGTGGAATGTCATTTTCACAGAATTATTTTACTGCAAATAATAATGACAATGCTCCTGAAGGAGATCATGTTTATGCCGATTTACAATCATGCATAGACGCAGCCGAAGATGGCGACATCATCCACATTATTCCCTCAGAAACTGGCTACGGAGACATCACCCTTAACAAAGGTGTTCACTTAGTGGGTGCTGGGATGGTTCCAGATTCGCCGGATGGAATGACCAGCAAAATCAGAACAATCACATTTGATGCAGCCACAGCCGATGGCGCTTCCCTGAATGGTATTGTTGTCACGCTTTACGATTATATACCTGTGGTATTCGGGATTTCTGGTGCAGATGTAGACACGCTTCGAAACATCGAGATTAAGAACTGTTTAATTCCTGGACTTGCTCAAGGGACAAACGCTCCCGTTAAAAACATCTTGATTCGCAACAATATTTTTGGGGGAGTTAATACTAATACCCAGGAATATCGGGCGGCAGTTTCCTTAAGGACAGAATTGGGCATGTCTGAGGATGTGATTATTGCCAATAACATCATTACACCTAAGTATTTTTTAGGAACAAATGCGCAAAGCTGTCTCAGTGCAGGAAATCAAACCCAAATCAAGAACAACCTGTTTTACGGTCCTAGCAATCATTTCGGCTTTTTTAATTTGCTCGATTGCCTGGTTTCCAACAATTTGTTTTATGGAGCAACTCCTGCCAGTTTTATTCATTGGAATCCTGATATTTCAGGTAGCTCAAGCGGAAACGTATTCACCAATAATCTCACTTTTGCCTGCACCACCAGTTGTACATTCCCACCAGAATCTACAGGTAGCGCCAATGTTGGAAGTGGCAACATTCCAGATTCTGACCCGGGTATAGCAAACATAAGCCCTGGAGGGTGGTGGAATTTTGATTTCGACTTAGAAGTGAGCGATACATCTCCCTTACCGGGGGCTGGTTCGGACGGAACCGACATTGGCATTTTTGGAGGTGAGTACCCTTTCAACAACTACGACCATTTACGCGGTGCACCTTACGTGCATTCTATGGCTGTACCTGGGATCATTCTGGAAAACCAAGACATTCAATTGGACGCCACTTTGCGCAGCAACCAATAATCTGTAGCCATGAAAACACTTATTACATTATTTATTGCACTGACGACAATAGGGCATGCATTGTGTCAATCAAACATTACTGAAGCAGAGTACTTTATCAACCAAGACCCTGGATACGGCAATGCAACTTCGATCGATATTACAGCGATGGAAGAAGTCACCATTGATGAGTCTATACTAAACAATTTACCTACAGGTCTTCACAGTTTCACTTTACGTGCAAAAAATGAAAGTGGTGAATGGGGCCTGCCCTACACACAAGTTTTCTACCATCAAATGGAATTGACGAGTGAACCACAAGACCATCAAATTGCAGGCTATGAGTACTTTATCGGAAACGATCCGGGCATTGGTGAAGGCATATTTGTTTCGACAGAAGAAAACACAGAAGTCGTCATCACCGATTGGCTTTCATCACTCGGCCTTACTACGGGCACGTACAACCTGGGCATGAGAGCTCAGACCAACTATGGCATGTGGGGGCTGGTTTCATGGGTTGAGTTTGAGTTTCTGGAATGTGAAATTGAGACCGTTATACTTGAAGGGCCTGAAGTATTCTGTAGCGAGACTGGAACGACTATAAGTGCTCCAGCTGGGTATGATGCTTGGGCTTGGAACACCAACGAATCCACTGAAAGTATTGAGATTAGTGAAAGTGGGGAATATCAAGTGTCCGTTTACCTAGCCGAGAATCACCAATGCTTCCATTCAAACTCATGGGAGATAGATTCGGAAAGCGTACTTGATCCAGATTTTGAGATCAGCATCTCATTCACTTCAGGCGTATTTGATTCCAATTTGGAAGCTCACACTTATTTATGGGAAGTGGATGGCATCGAAGTGGGCACCGAGGCCTTGCTGATGTATGAATTTGAAGAGGATGGCAGCTACGAAGTCTGTATGACAGCAACTAATTCCTGTGGTGATTTCCAGCATTGTGAAGACGTTATTATTTGTAGCCAGCTGGAAACAGCGCCCTATTTCTATCTAGACAACGACGAGGACGGATATGGGTCTCAGACAGATTCCATTCAAGCCTGTCAGGTGCCTGTGGGCTATGCTTCTAATGGTCTGGACTGTGACGACAATGATCCGGAGATAAACCCAGACGCACAGGAAATTGAAGGAGATGGCATTGATCAAAACTGCGATGGTGAAGATTTTGTGGTAAGCACCAAAGACTTTGCCCAGTTAGACTTCAACGTTTACCCCAACCCTGGAGATAACTACTTCAACATCGGCTTCCAACGTCCTTTTGAAGGTTTAATTGAACTCGTGGATCTAAGAGGTCGAATATTGCTTCAAAAGCCCTTGCAGCGAACTACCCAGTATCAATCACCTATTGGCGGCTTTGAGTCGGGTATGTACATTATTCGAATACGGAGTGGCTCAAACATGGGTGTAACAACAGTTCAAATTCTCTAATCCGATGATGCCCACCATTCTTCAATTAACAGCCTAATCGTCGTTCCAATAGGTCTCACCCGGAGTCGATACGCTACGTGTATTACATGGTTTTGGGACTTCGGGGCTAAAGCGCGCGACGAACTGCTGAGAAGAATGGAACCCAGTGAAGCACAAATAAGCCAATTCACTTACCATCTGGTTATGAATTCAGGCTTTGTGCTCACTGGTGCAAGGGGCCCTTTAAGAAACTCTCTTGTTAATGGGTAACTCTCCATGAGTTCGTCTGCATCTATTTTTTTATACGTACTACTATTTGTTTTTGCCGTACATTTGTGTCATGGACACAAAAATCACCCTTTCATTCAATAAAGATGTGATTGAAAAGGCGAAGCAATATGCCCAAGATCACAACATTAGCCTATCACGGCTTACGGAGTTTCTATACCAAAAAATCACATCTGGAGATTTTCAAACTTTCGAAGATTTTCCAGTTTCAGAATGGGTTAAGCAAGTAGCAGAAGGGGAAGTTGAATACCGAAAGCGTGGTAGGAAATCATTGAAGGACGAGTTTATGAGCTCAAAGAAATGAAGCTCTTTCTCGACGCCAATGTTTTGGTTACCGTTCTCAATCGAGAATATCCGCTCTTCGACACCGCTGCGCGGGTTCTCAGCTTAGGAGAGCGAAAAGGAGTCGAACTCTGCACATCCACTATCTGTTTGGCCATCGCATTTTACTTTGCCGAAAAGAAAAGCGGTGCGGCCAAGGCCAAGGAAAAAATGGCTCTTCTGACCAATCACCTTTCCATAGCAGACTTAAATGCGAAGACTGTCAGGGAAACTCTCGAAGATTCAGCCGTTTTGGACTTCGAAGATGGTTTAGAATACTACGTCGCTACTTATGCAGACTGTACTCATTTCGTGACAGAAGACTTGGGCGATTTTCACTTTGCGAAAATTCCTGTGATGAGTTGTCGGGATGTTTTATTCGAAGCAGCGAAGGTGTTGGGGTAGCTGGTTAGAACTTCAGCTGTCCAACTACTGCGGACGAGGTTTTCGCACATTTCTTCGTACAGCGGTGGTTTTTGATTCCAAGAATCACAACTTTGGCATATGAGAATTCAAATCGATAATTCTATATTTCATGCACGATGAAAAATTACACGACCTTCTTTTTTCTGTTCTTAACCACTTGTGCCTTTTCTCAAAACTGGGAAGTATTAAACCCAGATTGGGGGCCGCATTATGGCCATACGAATTCAGATCAAATCACCAACTCAATTCGTTACGCACACATTGATGAAATAGGCTTCGACTCTACTCATTACATTTTTCAACCACATTTTGAAAAGTGTCTCGAATGTAATACGTACCCTGACAACTGTATCGGCACCATGCAGGATACTTTGTTTGTAAAAGTCCTTCCACTTCTTGGCGATAGTGTTTCCGTGTATGGATCGGAAGTCAGATTTCACGGTAGAGATTTGATCATCTATACTGATGCGGATCTGAATGATACTTGGACCTACTCTGGGAGCGACGGGGATATTACCGGTGAAATATCATCAATAGGAGAGATCGAGATTTTTGATGTGATGGACAGCGTAAAAGCGTATTCATTCTCGAATGGATCTGAGCTCGTGCTCAGCAAGTCATTTGGGGTAATGGAAATTGCTGATGAAGGTGAATTTGCATTCGAGCTCAAGGGTATTCCAGAACTCCAGGTGGGAACTTACTTTCCAAGCATGCGCGAGTTTTACGATTTTGAAGTCGGAGATGTATTTATGTTTGCCGGTGAAGAAGAAATCGAGATGGATGCAAACAAGCAGGTGAGAGTTCGAGTAGATATTACCGATGTTTTAATATTTGAAGACTCCACACAGGTGACGATGGACATTACAAGTAGATGGAGTTATGGAGATGGATCTGGACCGTTTGACCTTCAGAATTTAGACGTTCAAAGAACAATATCATTCATAAACAATGAAATTGTCGGCGTTTTGCCGAACCAATTTGTCCAATCTATGGTTGGGATTGGACCCATTTTCAATTTGAATCTCCAAAATCTGAATGAAGAGCAACCAATTCTGAATGTTGATCAGTCAACCTATTTCGGGAGAGATGGAATTAGAATTAACTACTCTAGCTCAAGAACCAATGAGAGCCCCCTTATTCAGCCCGATCTTTGTTGCAGCAGTTTTGCCCCAGATCCAAATGATGAACTAAACTTAGTTGGCACTTCAAGTGGATGTTGTGTGTACAACTTTGAAACAGATACTCTTCGAAAAATGCAAAACCAAGTAGATTGTTTCGGAGAAATCCCAACCTTTGGCATCGAATGGATTGAAGGACTCGGTGTTACATCATGGCATTTGATGACTGGACTCGCTGATCTACATTACTATATGATCGGTTTTACCAAGAATGGTCAAACCCATGGTGCGGTAGACGAAGTATCCATGCTTTTACCCACTTCGAATGCAAAGTTCGATTCTGGCATCGAAGTATTTCCCAACCCTTCACATGACAATGTTCAGCTCCAGTCAAGCCAGCAAATTAAATCAGTCACCCTATACGACATTACAGGTCACACCTTATTTCAATCAGACAAGACTTCTGAAAACATTGTCATCGACATTTCGATATTAAGCTCAGGTGTTTATCTCCTGGAAGTGGAGACAAAACATGACAGGGTACTCCAAAAAGTAGTAAAGTATTAAAAACAATTTCTAATTCATTTCTTCAAAGCCCACCAAAGAGCAAAGCCTCCCGGCAGGATTAAGGGTTTGAAGGAAACAAACTCAGGAACTTATTCTAGCACAATCAAACAAACTCCCCATACAAATCGTATGGATCGGCATCCACGATCTTGACATCGGCGAAGTCACCGACGCGGGCGTAGCCTGACGTTTTTGGGATAATGACTTCGTTGTCTACTTCTGGAGAATCGGCCTCGGTTCTTCCGTAGTAATCCGTCCCCTCTATTCGATCGATGAGCACTTTGAATGTCTTGCCAATCTTGGTCTGGTTGATCTCGTGCGAAATCGAAGACTGAACTTCCATAATCTCTTCCGCACGAGCCTGCTTTACATCATCGGGAACGTCGTCTTCGAAATTGTAAGCATGGGTATTTTCTTCGTGCGAATACGGGAAAACACCAAGACGATCGAAACGGATTTCTTGCACCCACTCCAACATCTCAGCGTGATCTTCTTCCGATTCGCCTGGGTATCCTGAAATCAATGTAGTACGGATAGCAATACCCGGCACGCGCTCTCTTATATCCTTGATCAGCTCAGTGGTTTTCTCTCGCGTGATTCCACGACGCATTGCCTTTAGCATACGCGTAGAAGCGTGTTGAAGGGGAATATCCAGATAGAGGCAAACGTTTTCTCGCTCGCGCATTACATCGAGCACATCCATCGGAAAACCTGAAGGGAACGCGTAGTGGAGTCTAATCCACTCAATTCCTTCCACATCAGCCAGGGCGTCGAGCAATTTGGCCAACTCGCGTTTCTTGTAGAGATCCAGCCCGTAATAGGTCAAATCCTGGGCGATAAGAATCAATTCTTTCACACCCTTGGCAGCGAGACCTTTGGCCCGTTCTACCAATTCTTCAATCGGCGTCGAGCGGTGCTTCCCACGCATCAATGGTATGGCACAAAACGAACAGGGTCTGTCGCAGCCTTCTGCTATTTTGAAATAGGCGTAGTGCGTAGGTGTGGTGAGCAGTCGCTCTCCGACCAATTCGGCCTTGTAATCAGCTTTCAAAGTCTTGAGAAGCTGCGGCAATTCACGCGTTCCGAAGTAAGAATCCACATCGGGAATTTCCTTCTCTAGATCTGGTTTGTACCGCTCTGAAAGACATCCAGTCACATACACCTTATCGACTAAGCCTTGACCCTTTGCATCGGCCCAGTGCAAAATCGTATCGATACTCTCCTGCTTGGCATTGTCGATAAAACCGCAGGTATTGATGATTACCACTGAAGCATCTCCATCATCGCTCTCGTGTACCACGTCGTACTCGTTCGCTTTGAGCTGCGCCATCATCACTTCACTGTCGAAGATATTCTTCGAACAGCCCAAGGTCACTACATTGACCTTATTCTTCTTCAGCGTCTTGGTCTTCATCTACTCGGTTTTACTAAAAAGTGAATCGACAAATTCGTACTTATTGAACACTTGAAGGTGCTCCATTCCCTCGCCAACACCGATGTATTTCACGGGGATTTTAAACTCATCTGAAATTCCGATCACGACACCGCCTTTGGCCGTTCCATCGATTTTGGTCAATGCCAAAGATGTCACTTCGGTGGCCTTTGTAAACTGGCGTGCTTGCTCCACGGCATTCTGTCCGGTGCTTCCATCCAAAACGAGCAGCACATCGTGCGGTGCATCCGGGATGATCTTCATCATCACACGCTTTATTTTGCTCAGCTCGTTCATCAAGTTCACCTTGTTGTGCAAACGTCCAGCGGTATCGATCAAAACCACATCGGCATCTTGCGAAACGGCTGATTGGAGTGTGTCGTAAGCCACCGATGCTGGATCGGCATTCATTCCTTGCTCTACGATCGGCACATCCACGCGCTCAGCCCATATTTTAAGCTGATCGACCGCTGCAGCACGGAATGTATCGGCTGCTCCAAGTACCACTTTGAGTCCAGCCTTTTTGAATTGGTGAGCCAACTTCCCAATGGTCGTCGTCTTACCCACACCATTCACCCCGACTACCATTACGACGTAAGGTTTTTTGTCGGCTGGGATAGTAAATTCAGTCTCGCTACCCGAGTTGTTTTCTTCGAGCAAGGCGGCTATTTCATCTTTGAGAATTCCATCGAGCTCAGATGTGCCGAGATACTTGTCTTTGGCTACGCGCTCCTCGATACGCTCAATGATCTTGAGCGTGGTATTGACTCCAACGTCGGAGGTGATGAGCACTTCTTCAAGATTGTCGAGTACTTCTTCATCGACCTTCGACTTACCAGCAATGGCTTTCGTCAGCTTGGAGAATACACTCGACTTCGTTTTTTCCAGACCTTCGTCTAGTTTCTCTTTCTTGTCCCGAGAGAAAAAATTGAAAATTCCCATCTCAATTCTTTTAAATGAAAAAAGGCCTTTTCCTCAAAACGGGAAAAAGCCTGATCGAATATCTTAAATGCCCATAGGGCTTACTTACTCTCCTTGAAGTAGTCTTTTACCTCGTCGTTCGTAACGATTTCTTCCTTGAAAGAGTACGCTCCAGTCTTAGGCGACTTCACCATTTTAATCACTTTGGTGTGGTTCTTCCCAGACCCTGTCTGTAGTGTTGCTACCGTTTTCTTAGCCATGACTCAATTATTTTATCTCGCGGTGAACAGTCATTTTCTTAAGTACAGGATTGTACTTCTTCAACTCCATTCTATCCGGCGTGTTTTTTCTATTCTTAGTCGTGATGTATCGCGACGTACCAGGCATGCCTGACGTCTTGTGCTCTGTGCACTCAAGTATCACTTGTACGCGGTTTCCTTTCTTTGCCATTTCTACTCTGTATTATGCTGGATTATCCGGCGTAAAAACCTTTTTCTTTCGCTCTTGAGATAGCTTTCTCAATTCCAATTTTATTAACTGTTCTCAACGCTTGAGTTGAGATAGTCAACTGGATCCACTTATCTTCTGTAGCGAGGTAAAACTTCTTTTTTACCAAATTCGGGTTGAAGCGACGCTTCGTTTTTCTCTGTGAGAATGAAACGTTGTTTCCAACCATTGCTTTTTTTCCTGTCAATTGACAAACTCGTGCCATCTTATTTTACTTTGTATAGGGTCGTAAAAAGTGGGTGCAAATTACGGCATTATATTCCGATTATTCAAACCTTCTTTTAATTATTTCGTTTCTCAGCCAGTTTAGCGCGGTTTGTGCTGATACTGTGATATTTCGGGAACGGCTTCTTCCTAAGATCCATTTCTGGGCTTGAACACCATCTGGCGTTGCCAGTCCAATCCACACTGTTCCGACGGGTTTAGTCTCCGTTCCACCATCGGGCCCTGCCACTCCCGAAGTAGCAATGGCGTATGTCGCGCCAAATTTCTGACGTGCGCCGGCTGCCATCTCTTTCACTACTTCTTCGCTCACAGCACCGTGTTTCTCGATCATTTCGGGATTTACGCCGAGTATTTCCACTTTGGCCTGGTTGCTATAAGTCACCGCTCCACCGAGAAAGTAATTGGAAGAGCCCGGGTTTTCGGTAAACATTTGAGCAATGGTACCGCCCGTGCAGCTTTCTGCTGTGGCTACGGTTTCTCCTTCCAGCATCATGAGTTCGCCAACCACCTGCGCCAATTTGTCGCGCTCTCTTCCATAAACATTGGCCGGGAAGGCTTCCTTCAGTTCATCGATGTAGTTTTCCATGCGCTGAGCCACCACATCCGACTCCCCATTGAGTGGATACCCCGTTAATCTTAGTTTGACCATTCCTGGTGAAGGAAGGTAGGCCAAAGCCAGACCTTCAGCTCGAAGGCGATTTTCCCAATCGGTCATTTTATCGGCGATAAAACTCTCTCCCACCCCTTGGGTCAATACGGTTTTGTGGATGATGGTATTCGGCTCAAACATCGTTTTGATACGGTAGAGTCCGTGATCGCGCATGATTCCCTTCATTTCGTAGGGAACGCCAGGCATGGAAAGCAGGGCCTTTTTTCCCTTTTGAAACCACATCCCCATGGCCGTACCACGCATGTTGAGCATCACTTCTGCCGCGGCGGGTAGGTCGGCTTGTTGGCGGTTGGTTTCCAATATTGGAAAACCACGCGACTCAAAATAGGACTCAATTCGGTCGAGCACTTCTTGGTTTCGCTTCAGCTTGGTGTCGAAATACTCAGCAAGGGTCTCCTTAGTCACATCGTCTTTGGTAGGCCCCAGACCCCCCGTCATCAGAATCAAGTCGGCGCGGGAGAAAGATTCGTCTATGGCTTCGAGAATGGCTTCGCGGGTATCGCTGATCGTGATCACCCGATTGAGCTTAACACCTATTAAGTGCAATTGCTCACCCATCCAGGCAGAGTTGGTATCAACGGTCTGTCCGATCAGTATCTCGTCGCCAATGGTGATGATCTCTGCAAGCATCCGGCAAAAATATTGAAAATTGGCTCGGGATGGAGACTAATTTCAGTCCTTTTTAAACCCTTTTTCCATCCCAACATTAAAGATAAGTAGATCAGTCCCCCAATTTGGAAACCAAAGTTTATACCCGTTCAATTTACTATCTTCCCTACTTCAAACACAGTTGAAACATGACGGTGACAATTGCTAAATATTCTACCCTCCTGCTATCACTTCTCTTTGGGACTATTTGTTTTGGGCAAAAGGAAGAAAAGTTCCCTTTCAATGAGTTTTTTGTAAACGTGAACTCAACTTTTGTGGCAGACGATAATACCGAAAACCGAATGGGTTTTGGGATTGGGGCCTATCACATTAGTAGAAAGGAAGGTGTAGCAAGACTGCTGGCGGGAATTGAATTCAACCAGACCCGACAAAACAAGAAATGGCTATACGACGGTAGATGGAGCCATGATGAAGACATCGATTTCACCTTCTATGGCGTTACGATCCCAGCGGGTATGAGAATTCAAGTTGGGAACAAAGCACAGTTTTTATGCGACTTCGGTGGCTCATTCGACATCATCTTGTCTTCTAGGAAGCAAGGAACTTCGCACTCCAACGCTCTTTCTGAAGACAACACATTCGAACATCATGTGAATGAATTTGATGACAATTCTGTAGGTGGCCTTTTATTCGGTTTTTGGGGTGGAATTGGTGTAAAAATCCCAGGTGAAAAAATGGATTTTATTCTCCGAACAGATATCCGAAGCAATGTGACCAAAAAGTCCATAAGTGATGGGCTATACCCAGAGAATATTAGATTCCAGTATTTTAGAATCAATCTAGGGATTCAGATTTAGAAAAGTAGTCGTATCAACAATAAAAAGTACTATCATTCTATGCGGACCACTTTCTCGGAATGGACTGATATCAATACGCCTAAATAGTAGTGAGTTTTTCGTGCCGATCAAACGGGTAACAATCAAAAATTAAAGTATTAATTGCCAGTTTGGTAGGTCTCCCCGATTCGAAAAACCAGTTAAAACCCTTGCTGCTCTTGACTATTTAGCTATTTTCGCCCTGCTATGATTTAGGAATTACGAAAGTGAGTGAGCTAGTGAGATCGACTCTTATTACAAACGAATAGGTCATCCGATTTCAGGTTCGGAATACTACTCTACACGTTCAATAGTTCTGTGTGCTCAGGTCAATCATTCTGAACTGATCCGGATATTCTTTTACCAATTAATTGAAATGAAAAACTAGAAGACCATGAAAAAGTTGTCGTACCTACTCATCATTTGTGGAGCATTTTTAATCACAAACCTTGCAAGTGCTCAGCTCGCTGGAGTGAAGCCTTTTGACCCTGCTATACTCAAGAATAAAGTGCTCTATATTCCAACGTTCGAAGCGAGTGAACGATACATTGATAAAATGAGCAAAAAGGGAAAATTTGATGAGATTTCTGACCATGAACAAAAGGTGGAGTATTACAACACGCTCTGGAAAGAAGCCATGGCAGAATCATCCTATGATGCCACCGACTACGAGATTAAAGGTTACGATCTCAAACAACTCATCAAAAGCAAGAACGAAGAAGCAATCATATTGACCTATAGGCAAGATGACTATGGAAACCGTACAGTTTCAATGTTTGTGACTGGCCCTAAGAAGAGAACGATAGCAATTGCTCCAATTACAGGATTCAACCTTTTTGATAAAGGAGACCTTCGATTGATGATCAACATGCTGAATGAGTCGTTAAACGATGCAGCCGAAACAGCTATTGATGGACAAAAAACGAGTCGTTCTGCTGCCAGAAAAGATTATAAAATGAAGTTTGTTGAGTGGGCGGACAACATCGCTGATAAAACTTTTTTAGTTCCTGCTAGCGAGCACCAAAACGAAAAGAAAAGAGATCGTAGAAACGAAGATTTGCAAGACGCGATCCAATACTGGAAAATTAGCAATGTAAAGTTTACAGATCATGAAGAAGTTGAAGCCAAAAGAGTGGAAGGCGACCCTGATCACTACTTCTGGAGATCAATTCCGGTATACACCCAAAGCCCGCTAATTACCTACCACTACAACCTATTAATATCCACCGAGTCTGATGATCTACTTTTGGTGTTTATGGGAAAGGGAAGACTTAAATCTTCTGCTGTAGAGCAAACCCAGCGAAAAATTCTCTCTAAAGCAGACAAATTCCGCCAAGAACTTGCAAACTAATCGCTTCCAAATAGTACTCCTAATTCTATTTGTCCTATCAAATACTTTTTTGATAGGGCAAATAGATATAGACCATTATAGAAAAGTCTATAAACAAGGTGAAGTAACGCTTAAAAAGAGAGTCAAAGTATCATTCTTTTACAGTGAAGCGCACGACGCCTACCATGCCAAGGTGAGCCACAGATACGAAAAGCTCTATCTTAACAGTAATCAATCAAAAGGCTTAACGCAAGTTGCTTTTAACCCCTCGCAGGATGTTCAGTTACAGCGTGCCAGATACTTTAAGTTGGATTCTGCTGGAGAGAAAACCCTAATAGAAAATGTTAAAGTGAAATACGCCGATGAAAAGGACTACTTTATCGAAAACATATTCTACAACGACCTTAAAGTAAAGCAATTCAATTGCTCTGTATACCTTCCGAAAGACTATGTAGTAAGCTATTCTTACGACGTGATCTATACAGACTTAAAGTTTTTGACTAGCTTTTTCTTTCAGCAGAATAATGTGGGGATGGAAGATGTCGAAATTTCATTCAAAAAGAATAAGGATGTTGATTTCCACATCTATCAATACAACTTGATGGAGATAGAAAAGGAAGAAACAGAATCAACGATAACCTATAGCGGCAAAAAATTAAGACAATACAAACCTACATCATACTCAGTTAAGGGAAACTACTACTTACCGCACGTAGTTATCTCTGTAGAAGAGTATAGAACCCCCAACAGAACCCAGCCTGTACTAAACTCAACTACAGCCATGTATGAGTGGTACAATACCCTTATCAAAGAATTGCATCCAGACGACGTGTTTTTGAAGCAACTCTCTGCAGAAATCACTTCAAATCTTGCTACTGATGAAGAAAAGATTCAAGCAATATTTACCTGGGTTCAGGCAAATATTCAGTACGTAGCATTTGAAGATGGGATCGCAGGATTCAAACCGTCAGAAGCCCAAGATGTAGTCAACCTGAAGTATGGCGACTGTAAAGGAATGGCAAACTTACTTGTCAACTTATTGAGAGCTGAAGGCTTTGATGCCCGGCATGTTTGGGTCGGAACACGAGGCAATAACTACAGCTATAAAATGCCGTCATTGATCGTAGACAACCACATGATCTGTGGACTAAAGTTCAATGGCCAAACCTATTACCTAGATGGTACCAGTAAATCAGCTAGTTGGGATCACGCGCCTGCCCATATCGAAGGAAAGGAAGTATTGATTGCCAATGGGGATACTTACGAACTGGACATGGTCCAATTATCTCCACCAGAAAGCAATGTGCTACGGGTGAATGGAAAAATAGATTTGTCTTCTGATGATCCAATGATCGACATAGATGTAGAGTTAACAGGTCATTTTTATCGTGACTTCAATAGCTACTCGACGTATTCATCACTTGAAAAAAAGCCAAACGTCCCGTTTTACTTCATTCAACCCTATTTAGACGGAGTGAAAATAGATGAAGTTTCAGAACCAACGCTCACTCCAGAAGGTGTAAAATTTAATATAAAAGGTAGGTTCTACAATATTGCTGTCTCAGATCACACAGCAGTTTTTCCTTTTCTCGACATATTGGCTTTGGAAATGACCAATGAAAAAAACCCACCTATTTACATTGATTTCCCACAATTGATTGATGTTACATTGGAGTTGGACAACGGTGGAAAATTAGCGTCGACTAATTACCCTATGGCGACAATAGGTAACGATTTCTACTCGGCAAAATTTTACACTGAAGTAGTAGGCAACAAACAAGTTGTGCGTCAGCAGCTACGCCTGAACGTACTCCATTCACCTATTTACGAAACCGAACCTTGGTTTGATTTTATGGCTCAGGTAAAGGCGTTCAATTTTTATCCATTGACTTATGAATAAGTATTTATTACTGGTTTTTTTAGCCCTTGGGTCGTGGTTTGAAGCAATAGCGCAATTAGATGTGGATGCTTGGAACAATTTCGCAAATTCTTCTTTCGAAAAAATTTCCTCGGGCGAACACGATGATGCTACGGTCATTTTTGATCGGCAATACGTTCACACCAGATCAGAAGGCCGAAAGGCTCTTTCTACTGTCGAAGTAATCACGACTATACATCGCAAGGTGAAGATCAATTCGCTTTACGGGCTTGAGAAGTATAACAAGCTTTACATTCCAACGTTTACCGACCTTCATCAGAGACTCGAACTAATCGATTGTAAGGCAATTACGCACAAGGAGAATTTGCCATCAGTCCCGGCTGATACAAATCACTTTGTTTCTTCCACTTTACCAGCCAACACGCCTTTTTACTATAAGAAAGAAGGAGATGTAAAAATGCTGGCCTTCCGAGATGTAAACATTGGAGACGAGATAGAATACATCTATAAAATAAAACGTGTCTACGATATTGATCCGGTTTTTTTCTACCAAACGAGAAGTATCGACTTTAGCTCTTCTGACTATTGTCTCGAAAGGTCATTTTTTCTCAGTTCTGAACTTTTTGAAATTGAACTTTGGCCCTATAATTTCGATAACGGTATTGATCATAAAACAGACTTTAGTTATGAATCAGGACTCAAGATTGAGCTCAAGAATATCGAGCCATCTTCAAATGAACTCTATGGAAGTCACTACATCGATGAGCCACGTGTAGTCTATTCCACATCCAATTATGAAGGTGCAGAAGAAATTACTTGGTCAGACTTTGCTCGTGATTTTAAACCAAAGCGCCGCGCTGCAAGCCGGAGTTACATTTTTGACCAAGAACCGATCTATCAGGCACAGCGGCAACTTGACGAAATTGAAGATATCAGGGAAAGGTATAACATGATCCTCGATAAAATCAATAGACCAATCGAAGAGAATTTTTATAACTACGATCAAGTAAAGGACGATATAGATGTGGCGTGGGCTTATGCCCAGGTGATATCTGAGACCTGCAAGGTTTTGGATATGCCCATAAACTTTCATTTCGTGGAGAGCAAGAGTTTCGGTGGATTAGATACGTCATACGTTTCGCTGTACCAGTTTAGCAACATTCTTTGCTCATTCAAGGATCAGTCGGGAGAGCAGGTTTACTTCCCACTCCTTGAGCCCTATTCAAGTTTCAACGATATTCGGTGTGAATACCAAGGGACCAATTGCCTGAGCATATTTCAGGATGAACGTGGCAAGCGTACTTATCGCTTTGATCAAATTCCATCATTCGACCCGGGATTTTATTCAAAAGATATTCGCATAACCTACGATCGTGAACAAGGTGACTCCTTGATCTATACCATCAACGAAACAGTGACTTTAACCGGGCATAGCTGGCTTGATATGAAAGCCTACATCTCGAATGCACTAGCCGACTCAAGCACAGTTGAAGAGAGTATGGAAAGCCTTATCTCTAATCAAATGGTACTCTATGACAGAGTCGATTCTGTGTATGCGATCGAGTACCAAACAGACGATCTGAGTTTCGAAATAAGCTATTCATACCAAATCCAAAGGCCCAAGGTAGCTTCCGGGATTGTATCTATCAGCCCACATTTTTTCATTGAGTCTTCTTTCTACACACCATTTCACTTAAGAAAGGTTAGAAAGAAGAATGGCTATCTCCACGACATTTATAATTCGCGATACAAAGTCACATTTGTAAGTGAGAATGAATTTGTTTGGCTTGAGAACAATCTTTTAAAGAAAGAAGTCCAAAACAACTTAGGAAGGATATACCGCAACTATGAACAAAGCGGACAAGAATACACTACTATCCTTGAAATCACCTACAGTCAGGATTCATTTACCCCTGATGAATGGCCATCAATAATGGATCTCCGAGATGCAGCCTATGGGTTTATGAGCACCAATTACTATTTCAAGAAAAAGTAGTGCCTAATGCCTAACTCGCCAAAACACAGCTTCATCCTAATTTTGCTCCTCGCATTCACCAGCAATCTGTTCGGCCAAAAAGAAGATACTTTCGGGTTTACTTTAGGATTGACTGGTGGGCTAAGTTTAGTCGAGACCAGTGATTCTATTTTTGTGAGTGGAAGAGCAAACGCTTTGGGTGAATACACAGAATCATTTTTGATTCCAGCAAACACCAAAGGAAATGTTAGCTCACTAACTGCTCGAGCAGGAATGAATATACCTGTTTACAAAAGTTTCAATTGGAGTATTGGACTCAACCTCAATGCGGGAGTAGGCCTACAGATGGCCAAAGATGATTTAAAGGGCCTTGCAGGAATGTACATTGAGCTACCTCAATACGCCTATTACCGTAGGTATGGTGGAAGTTTCGACTTTGCGGTCCTACTCGGGTACCGTTTGAATTTGGCCAACCTTAACAGCGACATGCTGGAAGCTGGATTTGAAGTGCATTTCAAAAGTTCGAATTCTTTGCGCTTATCTGCATCATTAGTCCCATTGAGTGTATGGGGGTCTAAATCGGAGCAGTTCAGTGACGCTAATATTAGGGCTAACCAGTTCGGACTTGTTTTTACACACTACTTGTACAAGTAAGCATCCAGAAATGCTTCGAAGGTTTTCTGAAATACGCAAAACTTCGTTTTGAATACAGTCTCATTCGGCTAGAATTACCATTATTGCTCATCTTTAATCCCAGTTGAACTTTCCTAACGGCATTTTATCCCGTGCAGTTCGTATATTCAATTAACTGAACAAGATGAAATAAGAGACGCTATTCACCGATTCAACTTTGAAAATAAAGCTTATCGACAAGTGAAGAGCATCAGCGACATGAAGCAACTTTTATTTTCTTCAATACACGCAGGTTTAATGACTCAAAACGCGAACTATGAATAACATCCAATCTCAACTTAACACAAGTGTTACAGCTGTACTGGTATTGTTCAGCGCGCTTTGGGCAATCGCTCAAGAACCATCACAGCCGTTCGTTTCTGAATTGAGTATCTCCGTCAACCAGACATACGTGGCAGATGATAACACTGAAGACCGAATGGGTTTCGGCTTTGGCGCATACCACATCAGCAGAACTCAAAGTGCCGCGCGACTCTTAGTTGGCCTTGAATACAACCAAACCAATCAATTCAAGCAAAGGGTGATTACCGGGCGGCTCAGTGATGAATCAAATATCGACTATCGTTTTCATGAAATCACATCGCCAATTGGTGTGCGATTTCAATTCGGTGGTGAAACACAGTTTTTAGCAGACCTTGGAGGGACCCTTGGCCTAATAGTCAACTCGACGGAGAAGGGAACGCTCAACTATCTAGACACAAGTGGACCTGGTAACCCAGAAAGACGAGAGAAGACATTTGAGGACAAGTCTGTGAATGGACCTTTGTTAGGGAGTTGGGTGGGAGTCGGGATAAAAATCCCCGTA
This sequence comes from Bacteroidia bacterium, assembly GCA_030427905.1. Classification (GTDB taxonomy): domain Bacteria; phylum Bacteroidota; class Bacteroidia; order Flavobacteriales_D; family Cryomorphaceae; genus CBDDKU01. The sequence goes on along the minus strand of JAUICL010000002.1, from coordinate 319,972 downwards.
CAAAACGTGAACGTGATTCTCCGCTCGGATTTCCGCTACAATTTCAATCAAAAGCCTATTGGTGACGATGGATGGGAAGAGACGATCAAACTGAATTATTTTAGAATCAATTTGGGGATTCAACTGTAGTGTTTAAATAGTCATCTGTGTCAAAATTTCGTTCTATTCTTAAGCCATTAGCCACACTCGTATTGGTTCTTCCTAGCAATTCTTGGTTGTCTGCCCAAGGGTCTTCTCAACCTTTTATTTCTGAAATGGCCGTATCAATAAATCAAACAAACGTCGGAGATGCAAACACCAAGGACCACATAGGGTTCGGCATTGGAGCTTACCACGAGTTTGAAAGGTCTGAGCGTCTGAGCCTTGTTCTTGGTCTTGAATATAACTACACCCACCAGTTCAAAGAGGTAGTCAAAGAAAGTGACTTTGTGACGCGGACAAATACAGACTACTACTTGAACGCCCTGAGTGTTCCCGCTGGAATTCGGTTTGCAGGCGGAAATGAGCTACGGTACTTTGTGGAAACTGGTCTCTATGCAGACCTGATGGTTCAATCTATTCGCTCTGGGACGCTTAGTGAAACCAATTCAGGAAGTGGCTCCAATCCCGAAATTTCCACTTTTGAAGAACGCGCTGGGGTTTCGAGTTTTATTGGAGCTTACATAGGCATAGGGCTCCAGATACCTATCGCTGAGCGATCTATCCTGATCAGACCCGACTACAAACTCGCTTTTAGTTCGAGTGAACTCAGTAAATTCGAGAAGCTCTCAAATAATTACTTACGATTGCAAGTAGGGATTCGGTTCTAACGTATTCCTAGACTCAATTTGCTCAGTCAGAAATTGACTCTGAAGTTTTTCTCTTAAATTCATAGCCAAGACACAAGAAACCTTCGCACCACCTTGATAATCCGGATCATCGTATTCTTGGTATTGAATTTTTCGGCCCTAGCCGTTGGCAGCATATTCACGACTAGTGGTGTTTCGTCAGATTGGTATGCGTCGCTCAGCAAAGCACCTTGGACACCGCCGGGCTGGATGTTTGGTGCTGCCTGGACTACCATCATGATTTGCTTTTCTGTCTACATGGCATATCTCTGGCCTCGAGTCAGCCATAGAGCGAAATTAATCTGGCTCTTTGGTCTCCAGCTCGTTCTCAATATTTCCTGGAATCCACTCTTTTTTAAGCTTCATTTAGTTGGCGTGGCCCTGGTCGCGATCATCAGTTTGACACTCCTTGTAGGCTACTTTTTCATTGTATTCCGAACCACACTCAAGTTTAAGTCAATTCTAATTCTCCCCTACCTAATCTGGCTACTAATAGCCACATCCCTAAACGCGTACATCATTGCCTTCAACTAAACTCCACTCACTCTTTAGAACCATTTTCTTCCTGCTCATTCTGCTGATCCTAGATATCGCACTTCGCAAAGGGCTGCTACTCCACTTTCTTCCCTTCCCCTTTCCTCAGCAATTCAGCGGCCTGTTCTTCTACCTGGTCTTTGCACTTATAGCACTTTATCTCACGCGCAAATTTGGTCAGAAAGATGGCATGAGTTTAAGGGATCTTGGAATCTCATTTGCCGCAGAAAACCGTAAAGACTTCGGTTGGGGTATGCTCTGGGGTATTGGGCTGTGGGGAATACTATCGCTTGTGCAAGGCTTTACTGCGGGCTTCAGCTGGATCATTAGGCCAGATTTTAGCCTGTTTGGGGTGGTCTACGGCTTGATTTTCATCTTTATCGCCGATTTGGGTACTGAACTATATTACCGTGGCTACCCACTCACCACGCTCAAAAATGGATTTGGACACAAACTGGCCATCGTTTTCATGGTTCTTTTTGTAGGGCTGATTTCCTATTCGCCTGGCGCAGAAGGAGAACTCTTAATGTACGTCATGCTCATTCCAGCATTGCACACCTTGTTTTTCAGCATTATCTACTTCAAAACAGGGAGACTTGGAGCCGCTCTGGGAATACATACGGGAGCCAATTTTGTGACTATCAGCGTATTTGACTTACGCCCAGGCCAAGCTAGCCAATCAATCCCTTCCGGCATTTTCCAACCGAACACCGATATACATGGCCTTTCACTCACCGCGCTACAATTGCCGTGGGTCATTTTGGCCATCTTATTTAGCGCGGCAGTCTATTTTTGGTGGAAGGGCTCAACAGTTACAAAGTAGCTTAAGGACTTTTTTAAGGTGATGAATAGCGTTGGTTTAATTCCTAGTTCGCATATTCGTTTTCATGAAAACAACCACCCGACAATCTCGCGAACCACTACTTCCATCAGAGCTCGTATTAAATAGTGATGGCGCCGTCTATCACCTTGGACTTCATCCCGACCAACTCGCTGAAAAGGTAATCGTAGTCGGTGATCCAGCGCGTGTAAAACGCATTTCTGATAAATTTAATGTAGTTGAACATCGCGTGGAAAGCAGAGAGTTTGTGACCCACACGGGTCTCTACGGCGGAACCCGTATAACAGCCTTGAGTACGGGTATTGGCGTTGACAATATTGATATCGTCATGAATGAGCTGGATGCGCTAGTGAACATCGATCTGAAAACAAAGCAGATTAAGGAGCGCTCCCACTACTTGTCAATTGTACGTATTGGAACATCGGGAGCCTTGCAAGAGCACATTCCCGTAGGCGATACGGTACATACGGCTTACGCACTAGGTCTGGATGGAATGCTACATTACTACGATTATGAGATGGAAAGTGATGAGCAAAAACTCGCACATGATTTTATGGCCCATACACGTTGGCCGATTGACGGAATTAAACCCTACGCTGTAAAAGGGCACTCCTTTTTAGACACCGCCTTCCGATCATTCTCCACAGCTGGAGTAACCGTAACTGCGAATGGCTTTTACGGACCACAAGGTCGAAAACTACGATTAAACCCCGCCTTTGAAGAAATCAACAACCTGATGTCCACCTTTTCTTTTGAGGGAATACCCCTGGCTAATTACGAAATGGAAAGCTCTGGATTGCTCGGACTCGGTGCCCTACTCGGCCATCAATGTACCACTGTTTGCACGGTTATCGCCAATAGGTTGCGGAATGAATTTCTCGATGATTACCAGCCCCACATCGACCGTTTGATCGTGCGCGTCCTGGATGCACTTGCCGCAGATTAACAAAGTTTTGCTGATAAATAGCCATTTACGTTGTTAATAGAGATAGCCCTCAGACTATTTTAGCAACGTTGTGGAAAGAAAAGACAGCTTAAAAACGGAGCAGATTGACGCCTTGATCAACTTGATTGACGATCCAGACGAGGGTGTTTATGGACACGTTCGCGATCGCATCATATCGCTCGGCGTTGATATTATCCCTCATCTCGAAAACATGTGGGAGCTCAATTCTTTTGGCCATTCTTTTCAGCAGCGAATTGAAGATATCATCCACATTATCCAGTTTGATACGGTTTGCGAAGCCCTTACCAGTTGGAGTCGCGACGGTGGAAAAGACCTATTTGAAGGTGCACTGCTCGTAGCTCGTTACCAATACCCCGACATGGATGAGTTGGAGGTGAAAGACCAGCTGATGAAAATCAGGCAAGATGTATGGCTCGAACTTAACGATGAGCTCACGGCTTTTGAGAAGGTGAAGATTTTCAATCACATCCTATATGATGTGCATGGGCTCCGAGGAAACAAAAAGAACTACCACGCTGCTCAAAACTCGTACATCAACACGGTGTTGGAGACCAAAAAAGGGAATCCGCTCAGCTTGAGTATCATTTACATCGCCATTGCCGAGAGTCTTGGTGTCCCCATCTACGGTGTCAATCTTCCCAACCACTTTCTACTCGCATATGTCGACGAGTACAATATTTTGCGCTTCATCGATAAGGTGACCAATCCGGAAGCCGATGACTCCAAAATCTTGTTTTACCTCAACGCATTCAGCCAGGGAACCATGGTCCACAAGGACGAGATCAGAACCTATCTGGAGAAGATCAACTTGGGCAGCGACCCAGCGTTTATGGAACCATGCGATAACCGCACTATGATCGTGCGATTGCTCAACAATCTCATTTTCTCTTACGATCGCCTTGGCTACCCAGACAAAGTGGAAGAAATTAAAATCCTTCACAAAGCCGTGGCTCAGTTTACCGATCAAAAGGTGGACTAGGACAGTATCCGCGCTATCGTTTTGCCAATCACTCGTAGGTCTTCACCCATCGACTTGCGTTCCACGTATTCCAGGTTTATCCGGATTTTTTCGGGCATGATTTCTTCGATGTAGGTCCTTTGTGGATCTGAACTCTGAGCGAGAATCTCACTTTCTTTAAAATACTCCAGCGAAGCGTAATCCGTGATACCCGGCTTTACATCCAATACACGCATCTGAGCTTGTGTATAATGATCAACGTACTCTTGCACTTCTGGACGTGGCCCCACCAGATTCATGGTTCCATTCAGCACATTGATCAGTTGGGGTAATTCATCGAGTTTGTACTTTCTCAGGAAATAACCGACTCGGGTTACCCTTGGATCCCGATCGCCGATGGTCAGCTTGCCTTTTTGGTCTGAAAGTGGACGCATCGTCCTGAATTTGTAGAGTCCAAAAGGCCTTCCCTTCAAGCCTACCCGCTGTTGGATGTAAAACACCCCACCACGTGAATCGAGGGCAATCGCAATTCCGAAAATGAGCAGAATTGGAAAGAGAAAAATGATTCCCAAAAGTGCCGAGCCACGATTAAAAAGGGCTTCAAGCATTGACCGCTGTTTTTTCATAGGCCGAAATAATCGCATGCGCCACTTGGTCTACCTGGTCATCAGTCAGGTCGAAATACACAGGTAAACTTATCTCGTTCTGGTATTGCTTGTACGTATTGGGGTAGTCGGAAATATCGTAGCCCAAATCCTTGTAGGCCGTGAGCATGGGCAATGGAAGGAAGTGCACATTCACAGCAATATCTACGTCGGCCATGCACTGTATCATGGCGTCTCGAACGGGTTCAGTTGCACCTTTTATACGCAATTGGTATAGGTGGTAAGAACTCTCGCTTCCCGATTGATCGGTAAACGTCGGCAAGATCGCCCAATCTTTCCCTGCAAAGGCAGCGTTGTACCGTTGGCAAATCGCTTTCCTTCTCGGCAGCGTTTCGCTCTTGTACCGACGCAACTCTATCAGACCTATCGCCGCTTGGATATCAGTCATATTGCACTTATAGCCTGGAGTTAGTACATCATAACGCCAGCCGCCCTTTTTCGACTTGGCCAAAGCGTCTTTGCTCTGACCATGCAAACTCAGTGTGTTTAATTCTTTGTAAATCTCATCCACGTCAAAACCATTTGGAAGATTCATACAGATAGCGCCCCCTTCGGCCGTGGTCAGATTCTTTACGGCGTGAAAAGAAAACACTGTAATATCGGCAACAGAGCCCAAGGGCTGGTTTTGGTATTGTGCTCCAAAACCATGAGCCGAATCAGCTATAATCGCTATTCGTCCTAGCTTTTTTTGAATAGATGATTCAGCTTTGAACTGCTTCACAATCTCAGGGTCTTCGACAATTTCGCGGATCGCGTTATAATCACATGGCCACCCTGCAATATCTACCGGTACAATGGCTTTGGTCTTTGGCGTGATAGCATTTCGGATGGCTTCAGAGTCAATATTAAATTCACCGGGTTTGGTATCCACCATCACTGGCGTGGCACCACAATGTACTACTACATTGGCCGTAGCGCAATAGGTGTAAGCTGGGATAATCACCTCATCGCCTTCAGCGATTCCCATCCAGCGCATCATCAACTCCAATCCAGCCGTTGCAGAAGCTACACAAAGCGTTTTTCGCGCATGCACATACTCAGATATTTCCAGTTCGAATTGCTTCGTTCGCGGACCAGTGGTAATCCAGCCAGAGCGCAGTGCGTTACTCACTTCTTCAATGATGGCTTCGTCGATGCGTGGAGGTGAAAAGGGAATCATATCAATTCGTTTCTACAAATGTAATTCTTGTCAATGATTGGATTGGCTTTCATAGACCTGATTTACTGCGTTCACTTCCGCTTTAAATCTCTCATCCCACGTCCACAACTTTTCCGATTCAGTCTGCTTTACACCTTCTATAAGTCTCTGCTGAAGATCGGTGTCACCAACTATCCGCGCAAAGTCAGTAGCTGCCGAATTCACCAAATGCTCGTCAACGGGATAGATGAAACCGTTTTGACCATCTTTTATCCACGAAGCGGTATCCCCATTTTTAAGTGTGAAAATGACTTTATTGGCACGAATGGCTTCCAGGAGGGGATTACCAACATTCGACAAATCGTACATCGAAACAAAGGCATCGGCCATATTCAAATACTTCTTCACTTCAGCGTGTGATACACCACCAGTAAAAAACACCCGATCTCCAACGCCCGCGTCAGAAGCTCTTTTCTCCAGAGTCTTCCGTTCTCCACCTTCACCCACAATGACAAGTCTTGCGTTCAAATCGGGTTTCAGCTCAATAGCCTTAGCGAAGCAATCAACAGCCCTATCTAGTCGCTTCCAAGATTCGAGTCTGCTCACTGTCAGAAAAACGAATTCATCCTGCGGCTTGTACTTCAACACTAGATCCTGGTATTCCGAAGGGGGTAATTTTTGTTCATCGACACCGTTGGTCCAAAACACAAATTTCTTCTGGGCAGATAAGTCACCAAGTTTCTCCATGGCCAGATCGCCTTGGGTACCATCGTTGGTCATAATGCACAAGGACGAAGGCTGTTTTAGGGCCATGATGGCCTCTCGGTTCAAGGCAAGCTTTTTCTTATTGTTTTGCAGATAATAAAGTGCAAGCCAAGTTCCTTGAAAACGACTAATTACCTGATCAACGGAAATGAGCTTCTTTCTTCGAAGTCGACTAACCGCCAAGACTCCGTGCAACTCGTAACCGTAAACAATATCGTATTTCTTGGTGCGAACCATTTCTTCGGCCTTTTTCGACAATCTCCAGGCCGTGTTATATGCCACCAGCTTCGTTGCTACAGTATGGAGTGTCCCTTTTGTGTTGTTACGAACCCCATCAAACTTCCAGTAGATACGTGTTACATTCACGCCATTTGGATCAAATTCTTTCTCGTAAAAGTAATTTCCAGTTTGAGCTTGATCTCTCGCCAGTAAATAATCAACTTCCCATCCGGCTTTTACAAATGCTTCGGGAGTTTTACGGATCACCTGAATTGACTTCTCTTTAAAGTCGAGTGCAGAAACAAATAAGATTCGCTTTTTCCGGCTCATCAAGAGAGTTTATTGAATTTTGCTAGGCGTTGGTAAGCGTTGTGGATTTCACGGTCTTGACCAGATCAGCTATGATTCGTTTCGCAGCTTGTCCGCCACCGTAGAGATCAATTTCGAAATCATTCGATCGACTGCGCATCAGCTCAAATTTCTCTATCAATTCATCCGCATTTGCCGAAGCGAGCACATTAAAGCCATTATTCACTAGCTCTATCCACTCGGTTTGATCGCGCATAGTCACACAGTTCTTTTTGAAAAAGAAGGCTTCTTTTTGGAGTCCACCGCTATCCGTCATCACCAAGGAGCAATGCTTTAAGAGTTCGATCATCTCAAAGTATCCAACTGGATCAATAAGCTCCACATTCAGCTTGAGTCCCTGTTTTTCGAGCACCCCTTTTGTGCGCGGGTGAAGCGGGAGCACCACGGGGGTTGATGAATGAATTCGGTTTAATCCTTCCACCAATTCTTTCAACCTATTCGGATCGTCGGTATTTTCAGCGCGGTGAAGCGTGCAGAGTACAAAATCTCTATCTAGAAAATCTTTGGATAACTTGGCCTTTTCGGCCGATTCCTTGGCGTAAAACAAGGCCGCATCTTGCATCACATCGCCCGACTTAATCACCGAAACATCAAAAGCATCGTAGCCTTCAGCTTCCAGATTTCGCACGGCTGAGTCGGTTGGACAAAAAAGCAAATTGGAGATTCGATCGGTCAAGATTCTGTTTACTTCTTCGGGCATAGCCATGTTAAAGCTTCGCAAACCGGCCTCCACATGTGCAACGCGTACGTGGAGCTTCCGAGCTGCTAAAGCTCCAGCCAGAGTCGAGTTTGTGTCTCCGTAAACCAAAAGAACGTCGGGTCTCTCTTTGATGATTAAATCTTCAATCCCTTCGAGCATTTTTCCCGTCATTGCTCCATGGTTCAATCCATGTATATCCAGATTGTACTTCGGTTTTGGAATTGACATCTCTTCAAAAAACACGTCGCTCATATTCGAATCGAAATGCTGTCCAGTGTGTACAATCACTTCTTCAATTTCGGGATGGTTGGCCACTTCTCTGCTTATCACCGCGGCCTTCACAAACTGTGGCCTGGCTCCTACTACCGTCAATATCTTCATTCTTCCAAAGTTCTTAATTCATTGTAAAATGCTTCTGCAATCTTATTTCGGTCAAACTTTCGCTCCACATAGGCCCTTCCGTTTTTTCCTAACTCTGCCACTCTTGTACCTTGACCATCCTTCAATGCTAGAATTTGATTAGCCAATTCTTCATCATTTTCTGGTTCAAAATACAAACCAGCCCGCCCTTCATCAATAAAAAGCTCTTTGGCTTCTCCTTTTACACCGAGGAGAATGGGCTTCTCCATAGCTAGGTTTTCAAATATTTTGGAAGGAATAGCTCCTTCAAATAAAGGTAACTTCTTCAGCGGGACCACGGCTACATCAATGGCTTTTACGATAGCCGGCATTTCGGTTTTGAGCACGGGGTCGAAGAATCGAAGATTATCCAGTTTTCGATCCGCTTTCATTTTCAAAAGCTTTTCTTTTTCTGGACCATCACCCAGCACCAAAATATAAATGCCTGCTTGGTCTTTCAGCCGATCTGCGGCATTTACAAGAATCTCGAGCCCCTGAGCATGCCCTACAATTCCGGCATACAAGAGCAGAAAATCACCTTCGGCAAATCCTTGATCTACCCGCCAGCTACTCTCGACAGAGTCGTTTTTGAAATACGTCAGGTCTACTCCATTTGGAAGCCAGTAAGTTTTCTTATCGGGAAACCGAGATGAGATATCCCGAACAATTCCCTGGGTTTGGCCTGTGATCAAAACTGATTTTCGGTATAAGAATTCTTCTAGCCAGGTGGCCAGCCTAAGAAAGAAGCGATTGGTGACTAGCCCAAGCTTTTCAGCACTTTCCGGCCAAAGGTCACTCACATTCATTATTAGCTTCGCGCGTTTGAACTTGGCCAGTGGGTAGGCCGACATTCCGAGGAACAAGGGGGGAGACTCAAACATCAGGTAGTCGTAACGATCGAGCTTTCCCATTCCCGTGAAAAAGGAAGTCCAAACAAATGAAAAATAGTTGAGTAAGCGAGCCACCATTCCCCGAGACTTGCTAACGTATATCCGCGACCGGTATACCCTGATGCCGTCGATTTCTTCTTCTAGGTAGCGCTTTCCCTTGTAAGAATCGAAAATCTCCATTTTAGGATAATTCGGCATGGCTGTGAGCACTTCCACGTCAATACCAGCGTCTTTGATTCGCAAAGCCAGCTCGTGCAGCCTGTTTTGCGGCGCACCTGTTTCGGGTGGATAGTATTGTGTGAGAATGAGTAATTTTTTCATCCAAGCTTCGCGTTCACACTCCTTGCACGGGGGGAGTGCCCTTTCATGGTAAAGAAAAAGACTGCGTTGAAGAACGCAAAAAATATGACTCCACTTTGCTTCTCTAGCATAGACTCAACCAGAAAGTTGACCGATATGAGTACGAGGAAAAAACCGTAAATCCACCAACTGTTTTTCCATATCATCCGCAGTGGATACGCCAGGGAGAACAGGAACCACAGCAAGGCCAACCACCCTTGCGCAAGGGCCATTTGTAAAAATGCATTATGTACATTCAAGCTGTGCTCAGCCATCAATTGGTGACCATTCTCGCGATACTTGGTATCCATATGGTTTTGAATATCTCCCGTTCCCACTCCAAAAGGATGCTTGGCTATCTCAGCAACTGCAATGGTCCATGAAGTCTTTCTGGCTCTGGTGCTCTCCATTTCTGACCCTTGTTTATCAACCTGCTCTTCCGTAGCAACTTTCACACTATTGGCCAGCCTCTTGCTTGAAATTGGATCATTGAGAAAAAACAAGACGAAAACACCCAAAACGGCGAGCAGCTTTAAAGTGAACACGGATTTCAAAATTCCCTTGCGCCAAGCAACAATGAGAATACATGGGATGGAAAACACAAAGGAAAGAACGCCCAGTTTACTCGCCAGAAAGACCAACGTGAGAGCGAGAAGCAACATGAGAATCCAATGCCACACATCCGGCTTTCGCGCCAATGCCCTATTGCAGGCCTTGATTGCCAAAATGAATATGGCCAAATTGATATACATTGCCACATATGATGGGTGATGTACAGGCGAGAAATTAGACATGTAAAAGGCTCTCAAGTCTTCGGTTTCACGGTAATCAATAATGGACGAAATGTACCCTATGCTGACGGCAACAACCGTCCCGAAAACGAAAAATTTCAATACGCGTTGGTACGATAAAGTTGAAATGGGTTTTACTGCTCCCAATAATATTGGAAAGAGCAAAATCGAAAGTTTTGACTCCAGATCTACAAAGCCTTCTGAAATATCAGCAGTGTAAAACATGGCAATGATGTGAAAAATGTAGATTCCCGAAAACAGGAGCACTTCTTTGGCATTTGCTTTAAACGTAGTTTTCGAAACGAAAAACCACGATATAATCAGCAAGAAAAGTGGAATCTGAATGCCTGACTTCACAACTGGGATGGCAAGTGCTACAATAGCCAGCATCCAGGCAAAGGCTTTCCCCGATTTCAAAAACTCAAGAATATGTGCCCGATTGATTCTCACAGCTATGTTATTCTGTCTTTAATGGCCTTCATGGTAGAAAGCACTTTATTGCTCGTTTTCAACTGATAATACGCTTTGGGATAGGCTCCAAAAGATTTGAAATACTCAGCAATCGAGGGGATGGCTGAGCCGCAAAAATCAAATGTGGACGATCCCAATTCTTTAGCGTGCAATATACATTTCCAAAGGGAATAGGGTCCTGCACCTGTCACCCCAATATCTCGCCGCACACCGCCTAAAAGGTAATAGGCCCAACCATGCTTTAAAGTGAAGAGATTACTCGCCACCACTACCCCATCTTGCTTCACAACAGACCAATGCCGGAACCCGTCAAACGCAGGGCTTAGCAAATGCTCAACATAGCTTGCCGAAAAGAGAAAATCTCTCTCTTTGGCAGTTTCTTCAAAAAGTGCAAAAACTTCATCACGGTGATCGTCCCATGAAATCTCAAGCATCTTTTCCGCCTTTTTGATATTCCGGCGACGGTTGGTCGACATGGCTTTAAAGAGCTCATCAGACGTTAGGTTTAAACTCAATAAATGCGTTTGGCGTTCGATTAAATCTGATTTTGGGAGATGAAATTTTTCAGCATCAACATCGGGATGTATGTCGAGATCAAAATATTTGCAGCTATCCAAGCAAGTACGAAGATCATTTACAGCGGTCGCCCCAGAGCCAGGCCAGATGGCGTAGCCTTGAAGCGGTGGCGTTCCGCAAATTTGAACCCCTAACTTTCGATACCGATTCAAAGTAAGCTCAAAACTGGAATGAGCTTCTGTAATCTGGTGTTGTTCCAACCCTTTCAGCCCGGTGGCAGTCCATATTTCGGAAATGCTTTGCTCCATTCTATTCAAATCCTTTTCCCAAGAGTTTTTGGTAAGAATTCCACTGCATATCGAGACAAATATTCCAATCAAAATGCGCCTTGATGAATTCTCGACCATCCTTTCCATACGCCAGAATTTTATCTGGATTCATGGCGAAATCGACGATGGCCTTTTCAAGCTCATTTGTAAAACTCGATGGGATTAACACCCCTGTTTTTCCATCTTCGAGTACTTCAGGTATCCCACCAGCCCGTGTGGCTATCACGGCCAATTCGGCTGAAGAAGCTTCTAGAATCCCTACGCCAAAACTCTCCGAAACAGGCACGTTGATCAACACATCCTTATTGGCAAGAAATGCAGGCATGTCATCGGGATGGATTCTGCCCGTGAAGTGGATCGCCCGATCGATACAAGCCCCGGCTGCCACCCGCGCACGATCAAACTCAGGACCATCGCCTGCCACATAGAGCTCTATATTCAACCCCTGGTTTAACTCCACAACGCGACGAAAAGCTTCTACAACTTCAGGGATTCGGTAAATTGGAAAATGAGATTTAGTTGTGACAAATTTCGTCACTGGTCCCTTGGCTTTCTCACTGGGTTTAAATCGTTCCACATCCACCCCGAAAGGAATTATTTCTGGCTTTTTGGTTGTGTATTTTTGAATCACACGCGCCATGTCCTTACTTGTTGAATAGACCGCAGCAGCCTTCTTAAAGGCCTTTTTAATAATGGCTCGATTGACGGGGTTGCTTTTGGGAAAAGCGTATACATCTGAGCCCCAAGCAGAAACAACGTAGTTCTTAAACCCGGAAAATGCCGCAAGCAAACCGTAGCTTGAAGCGTAGTGGGCGTGCAGAATATCTGGTTTAAAATCTGCTATGAACCGCTTAAGGTCAGGTAATCTCTTAAAGTAATTGAGCTTAGCAAATGAACTTGAATCCACAAGACATGTGTCACCGTGCCTAAGCTCCACACCTTGATAGTAGCTCTGATTTTCCGATTCGAGAGGCGAAAGCGAATAGACTGCGAGCACCGCACCTTTGGCCTTTAAGCCTGCTACCCACTTCAAAACGTGAGTCGAATTTGCGTTTGCCAAAATCAAAATTCTCATAGCCCTGAAACACGCTTTAAAGGATTCAAAATGTGGACAAACCAGAAGGCCAAAAAGATATTGAGCAAGGCGTTAATAGCAGAGTATGTGATGAGCACTACATCAAAGCCATAGCCCATAGTAGGCAAGATCACGAGAAATGCACTCGCAATGAGCGTAAATAACACATTGACCAAAAAGAACTTGCCTTGCTTACGTGCGATGCTTGGCACCATGGAAACAGGTGAGACTATAAAATTAAAAAACAGCCAAGGCGCGATATAAACGGCATACTTACCAGACTCTATCCATTGATCTCCAAAGACTAAACCGAATAGATCGGGCCCAATAAAAAACAGAATAGCAAAAGGCAAGAACCCGATGGCGAATAGACTTAAAATTACCTTTTTCACCTTAGGCCGAATATCCGCTCCATCTTCATAATCACCAGCAATCTCAGGCACAAAAACTTGGGTAAGTGCTCCACCAAACACCTGTACTGGAACCCTGATGTACCTATAGGTCAAGCCAAACAAACCGACAATTAGCTCCCCGTAATATGCTGAGATGGCCACAAATAGCAGCGTACGTATTCCTTCATCGTAAAAGGCATGTGGCATATTGTACATTGGAAACTGCTTGTATCTGATCGCTGTGGCCTTCAAACTTTCGCTTTTGGTATGAATTAGCTCACGTAGCATAGAGCGAATTTCAATCCTCTTGAAAAGCATAAAAACGGGAACAACTACTCCGATAAGATGTCCTAGTACGAGTCCCAATCCGGACCTAAAAAAGAAACCCATCCCATACTTGGCAAGGTTACCACTCCCCGTGGTCACGAGCTTGTTGACAGCCACGGCCTTGAAGGCTTTCTCCCTGACCAAAAACTGGCTCAGCACATAGAGTGCGCTTCCAAAAAACACGGAAACGGGGACCCACCAGAGATACCCAGCCAAGCTAGTATTGCCAACAAAGTTTGCAATCGAATCCCGAAATGGGAAAATGAGTACTGTCATCAATAGCGTGCTAATCACCAAAACGCGAAAAGCGAGACGTACAATTTCGATGGACTCCTCGCGATGCTTAGGAAGTATAATGGCGACATCGAAACGGAGTGTAGCGATAGCTATTAACAGCGCCACCACCCGCGCAAAAAGCTCATACCCCGCAAAATCTTCTGGTGTGTAAAGTCGGGTGAGAAAAGGAGCTATCAGAAATGGAATCACGAGGGCAAGACCATTTCCCGAGAACACAAATCCAAAGTTTTTGAGAAACTCTGACTTGAATATTTCATTTAGCTTCTTCCTCATACAGCAAGGCTAATGCTAAGATGAAGTTTTAAATCGAAGCATCGGCATGAATCCCTTCAACTTATCCACGTAGCGTGATGAATCTGTTTAGTTGACCCTGAGCGAATTCCAATACCAGTTCATGGCTTCTTCAATCCCTTGCTTCAATGAGTGAGTAGGGTTATATCCGAGCAAGTCTTTTGCCTTAGAAACGTCTGCAAGTGAGTCTCTCACATCACCTTGTCGCGATGGTCCAAACTCCAGGTCAACATGGGCTATTTCCTCATCATGTTCAACAAGTGCCGTTCGAATTATCTCAATCAAGTCGACAAGCGTAGTTCGATCGCCGTAAGCCACATTATACACCTGATTGACAGCTTCGGGGTTCTGCGTACCTGCAGCCAAATGGTTCATCTGAACCACATTTTCGATGTACGTAAAATCGCGTGTTTGTAGCCCATCACCGTGTACGGTTGGCGACTTGTGGTCAATGAATGCCTGAGTAAATTTCGGGATAGCTGCGGCATAGGCCCCATCTGGAGTTTGTCTTTTTCCAAATACATTAAAGTACCGAAGACCAATAAGCTCTAGATGAAAAAGATCACCATACACATGCGCGTAGAGCTCGTTTACGAGCTTGGTAACGGCATAGGGAGAAAGTGGCATACCGATTTCATCTTCCACTTTCGGCAATTTTTTACTATCGCCATATGTACTGGAGCTGGCCGCATATACCACGCGATTTACCCCCAAATTTCGGGCAGCTTCTATCACATTCAAAAACCCGCTAATGTTTACATTATTGGATGTAATCGGGTCGTTGATGCTACGAGGAACACTCCCAAGAGCAGCTTGATGAAGAACGAGATCAACTCCATTCATGGCTTCTGCTACTTGATCGTAGTTTCGAATATCTCCTTCTATAAAAGTAAAAGCACCCAGAGATTCCAGGTGCTCAATATTCGATTTAAAACCAGTTGACAAGTTGTCAAAACAAATGACTCCATTGCCTGATTCGACAAACGAATCGCAAAGGTTGGAGCCGATAAAACCGGCTCCCCCCGTGATTAATATGCGTTTTCCGCTGACCTTTTGGTACATGGATTACTTAGCGTAATTGATCGCTCGCTTTTCGCGAATGACCGTAACTTTTACTTGACCTGGGTAGGTCATTTCATTCTGTATTTTCTGAGAAATGTCGAAACTCAACACATCTGCTTGCTCGTCGGTCACCTTTTCGCTCTCGACCATTACGCGCAGCTCACGTCCGGCTTGAATAGCGTAAGACTTAGTAACTCCGTCGTAGCTCAATGCAAGGTTTTCGAGATCTTGAAGTCGCTTGATGTACGATTCTACTACTTCTCGACGTGCTCCCGGTCTTGCACCAGAAATGGCATCACAAACTTGGATAACTGGCGCCAGCATACAATTCATTTCGATCTCGTCGTGGTGAGCTCCAATGGCATTGCAGACATCAGGTTTCTCACCATACTTTTCGGCGAGCTTCATACCGAGCAATGCGTGTGGCATCTCCGGCTCATCTTCAGGCACTTTTCCGATATCGTGAAGAAGTCCTGCTCGTTTGGCTAGCTTAGTATTCAACCCAAGCTCAGAAGCCATTGTGGCACTCAGGTTGGCTACTTCACGGCTGTGTTGAAGCAAATTCTGACCGTAAGAAGATCTGTACTTCATACGCCCAACCATACGGATCAAATTCGGGTTCAAACCGTGAATACCCAAATCGATACAGGTGCGTTTACCAGTCTCGATAATTTCTTCTTCGATCTGCTTAGTTACTTTTCTAACCACTTCCTCGATACGGGCTGGGTGGATTCGTCCGTCAGACACCAATTGGTGAAGGGAGAGACGCGCGATTTCTCGACGCACCGGATCAAAGCAAGAAAGGATAATCGCTTCTGGCGTATCATCTACGATGATCTCTACTCCAGTAGCTGCTTCCAGGGCGCGTATGTTTCTTCCTTCGCGACCGATGATTCGCCCTTTGAGCTCATCGCTTTCGATATTGAATACAGAAACAGAGTTTTCGATAGCGTGTTCTGTTGCCAGACGTTGAATGCTTTGAATCACAATCTTTTTGGCTTCGGCTCCAGCAGTAAGCTTGGCTTCATCCATGATGTTTTTTATGTGGTTCATCGCCTCGGTCTTTGCTTCGTCTTTCAGCGCCTTCATAAGCTCAGACTTGGCATCTTCAGCAGAGATACTGGCTACTTTTTCAAGCTGCTCTACGTGCTCGTGGTGCGACTTTTCAAGCTCCTTCTGCTTTTTGGACACTACTTCAAGCTGACGATTCAGGTTATTGCGGATGGCTTCTACCTCCCGTGTAGCTTTCTTGTTTTCTTCGATTTTCTTACTCATCACAGACTCGCGCTGCTTGAGCTTATCTTCAGTGCTCTGGATTTTTCGATTTCTATCCTTGATCACCTTTTCGTGCTCTTCCTTGAGCTGAAGGAATTTCTCCTTCGCTTGCACCATCTTTTCTTTCTTGATGGCTTCACCTTCCTTCTCGGCTTCTGCCAAGATTCCGGTTTTCTTTTTGTTGATGGCGGCATTGAGCGCTACCCAGGCGATTCCTCCCCCGACTAGCAGACCTCCTAGCACACCTATCAAAATTGATGTTAGATCCATTTTTCTTTCTTTCGGCAGCAAGCTGCCATTATAAACACTAATTCAAAATGGAGATTGTCTAGATCAAGCTGTCTACAGCCGCTTCGATGCGGTCTAGAACTGACGAATCGATAACAGGAGCCTTAGCCCCACCTGCATCCCGAGACTTAGTTGACAATTCAAGCGCAGTCATCGCAAGCAAATCTTGCTTGTCTTTGACCGCATAATTCTGTTGTAAGAACTTGATGTTGTCGTCTATTTCCTTCGCAGCATTGCGCACACTTTCTTCTTCATCGCCTTTTACGGTGATCGGATATATGCGTCCTGCTATGGTTACCTTTATTGATTTATCAGCCATCTGGCTACAACTATCTATTTAAAAGTGCTAAGCACTTATCAATCTCCTTCACTAATTCATTCACTCGAAACTTCATTGCCGTCTTATCATCGGTGTGAGATACTAATGACTTAACGAGCTTTAGCCTTTCGTATTGCTCTTCTATCGACTTGCGTTTCAATGACTCATCGGCCAAATCAGACTTGAGCTTCTCGTTCTCCAGTTTCAACATGTCCCGATCTTTTTTTAGCTCAGCTACCGCATTGGCGGCTTTTGCTAGTTTAGATTCTATGCGTGTTAATCTCGAAGATACTTCTTGGCTCATTGATCGATATTCTCAAACCTTACGAGAGGTTACACAAATGTAGCTTCGTCTCGATGAATTACAAAATTGAATATGGCCCTTCACACAATTAATTTACACCTGTATATGTTTAAATCTTAGGCAAGAAGGAAATGGGTATTCCCCTTTGCAGAATTTACTTTTACAGAAATTGTCATTTTGAGAAAATCACTCACCGTTTTAATCACTCTTTTTTCGTTTTTCCAGGCGCTTGGTCAAGATAGTCTTCCCCGTTTTGGCGCACCGCTCGACATACCGCTTTACCTATCTGGGAATTTTGCAGAGTTGCGCACCAACCATTTCCATACGGGGATTGATATTAAGACGCAAGGTGTTGAAGGCTTCCCTGTTTTAGCCGCGGAAGATGGCGTGGTGAGCAGAATTGGTGTATCGCCGTGGGGTTATGGAAATGTGCTTTACATCGCTCATCCCAACGGGTACACTACGGTGTACGGGCACATGCAATCGTTCAGCGAAAAAATAACAGCCGTAGTGCGAAAGGAGCAGTACGCAAAAGAATCATTTGCTGTAGACTTTGGCCCAGAAGAGCGAGTGGAAGTAAAGAAGGGTGAAGTGATTGGTCTAAGTGGAAACTCAGGTGGTAGTGGAGGCCCGCACCTTCATTTTGAAATTCGGGATTCGAAAACCCAAAGAGCTCAAAACCCCTTGTTGTTTGGTTTTGATATCAAAGACAATATCCCACCGCGAATCCGCGGCTTGCGGGTATACCCCATGAGTGACTCTTCATTTGTCAATGGCGCACAAGAACCCAAGAGTTTTGTGGTACACGGAAATAGCGGGAACTACCATTTGAAAGCAGGCACGGAAGTCCGTACCTACGGTCCCATCGCTTTTAGTGTGCATACCATTGACTACCTCAACGATCAACCCAATAAGTGCGGAGTTTACAGCCTTGATTTGGTGTTGGATGGTGATACGGTTTGCTCCCAGCGTTTTGATGAAATAGATTTTGCGACATCGAAGCAGATCAATACCTACAAAGACTACGAAGCCTACCACGCGCACCGATGGCACTACCACAAATCTTTTAAATCGCCAGGAAATGAACTGGAAATCTACCGCACGACACCACAGAATGCAGGGGTGGTAAACCCATCAAGCGGTGTGCACACGGGAGTGTACAATTCCATTGACGCCTACGGCAATTCATCCGTCTTAAACTTTGAGTTTGAAGTGGAAGAAACTATTCCGGGAGTACCCAGAAGCAGTGAGTTTGATGCACTTTTTCATTGGAATACAGAGAACCAGTTTGCCTATCAGGATGAGTTCAAAATAGAGCTTCCCAAACACGTTTTATACGACGATCTGCCTTTCAACTTCAGTAGGCAAATGCAAAAACCAGAGATGTTCTCGCCCGTATTTGTGGCGCACAATGCGTACACTCCGCTCCAGAGAAGTGCCACGTACCGCATCAAGGTCAACGCACCGATCATTGTAAAACCGAGTCAAATAATTGCCGTCCGCGAATCCGCAAGTGGTGGCAAATCTTTTATAGCTGGTGAAGTGGATGGAGAATGGTTTGAGTTTAAGTCGAAGTACCTGGGCAAATACTACCTTTCGGTCGATACGGTGGCTCCTACCCTTTGGGCTTGGAAAAACTCGAGATCAGGCCCTGTAAACGGGAAAAGTAAAGTTCACTTTAAGATTCAAGACGACCGATCGGGTGTAAACTCATATAACGGCTACCTTAATGGAAAATGGGTTTTGCTCCAATACGACCCTAAGAAAAAACACCTGTGGCTAGACTTAACCGAGATAAACTTGGAGAAAGGCGAAAATGAGCTTAAGGTGGTGATCAAAGATCGCTGCGACAATGAAGTGTCGCAAACATACAAGTACACCTTCTAGCTTCGGTGGTAGTCTACTAGTCCATCTATTGGCGCTTTGATTACCCGATCGAGTTCGATTCCTACACGCTTAGCTTGCATTTCTAGTCGATCTTTCAAGACAAATCCAACTGAGCCAACAATCCGCAACTTGTGCTGCTTATAATTTGGGAACTTCACGATATATCGATCAAAGTACTTTTCGAAAGCATCATCCACCAGCGACTGCATATAAGGGCTAGAAATATGCTCACTGGCAAAGCGACTGAACGAAGCTAAAAACCGGTTGGGCATTGGCTTCTTGTACACAGCGTCAACAATCTCTTGCCTGCTTATGGGGTATGCTTTGGCAAAAAGCTTCTCAAACTTCTCAGGCATTAGGTGATTGGTATAATCGCGGATAACCTTACGACCGATATGTAGCCCACTTCCTTCGTCGCCGAGAATGTATCCCGCGCCGCCCAGCTGAACAGTGATCTCACCGCCTTCAAACAAACAGGCATTTGAGCCCGTGCCTAGGATACCTGCGATACCATCGCTCCGGTGGTAGAGTGCCCGTGCAGCACCAAGGAGATCGTGGAGAATGTTGATTTCAGCATGCCGAAAAACCGTTGAAAATCCATCCTTCATGAGCTTGACATTCTTCTCTGTGCTACAACCAGCTCCATAGAAATAAACTGCTGAAACATCATCGAAATGCCCAATTGGAAGTGTGATATTCAACAGAACTTCTGAAACGGAAAGTCGTGTATGAAAAAAGGGGTTGATTCCTTCAGAATGGAAAGAAAGCTCCTGGCCTTCGGGTGTAAGAAGTCGCCAATCCGTCTTTGTGGATCCGCTATCAGCTACCAAAATCATATGGCAGCAAATCTATGTAAATTACTCAATGGGAGCCGCTCCTGAGGAGAAAAGGAATTTATTCACGTTGACCAAATTGGACTTTACCGCGTACATCACAATGGAGGCTGTGTTTTTCACCCCCAATTTCTGCATGATGTTTTTGCGGTGGGTATTAACTGTATGCGGGCTTAAGAAAAGCTTTTCAGCTATGGATGTATTGGTGTGGCCTTCAGCAATAAGGGTAATGATTTCCTGCTCACGAGCAGAGAGATAGATGGGTTCACAAGAAAATTTCTCAATCGATTGATCGTTGGGATTTATATCCACTTGGCGGATCGTCTCTAATATTTTACCACAAAAAAACTTAGACCCTTGAGCGGTCTCTCTTACCGATGAAATGATCTCGTCAAAATCACAATCCTTTTTCACATAGCTCGTCACACCGGCCTTCAACGCATTTACGATGGTAGTCCCTTCTTGATCGGGGGTGATGGCCACCACCCGAACATTTGGGTAACGGTTGATAACTGTCGCAATGGATTCGAGTGAAAACCCTTTGGCGGTGAAATCCATCAAAACCACATCGATTTGCTCACTGTCCAAACGGTCTATCAAGGACTCCAAATCTGTTGCCTGAGCGTGAAGCTGGATGTCGGCATGTGCCTTAAATACTGCATCAAGCCCTAAGCCTATGAGCCTATTGCTATCTGCCACCACTACATCAACTACATCAGACACAGGATTCTTATTTAGATTTCGTTTAAATAGCAAAGATAAGGTCCGTAGGCAAAATTCCTACAACCTTTTTTCAACCTACACAGGAACCGTCATTCCTTCTTGGGCGCAAACCGCATTTTCAAAAACTAAACCAGCTTCTGATAAAAAATCATCTTCATCTCTGTAACGAGCTGAATAATGGCCCAATAAGAGCTTGCGAGCACCAGCTTCGAGAGCCACTTGAGCAGCTTGACGAGCTGTGCTATGCTTGGTTTCCTTTGCGCGTAATGCATCTTTTTCCAAGAATGTAGCCTCGTGATAGAGCAGATCCACATTCTTCACATATTCAGCCGTTCTGGGGTGGTATGCCGTGTCGGTACAAAATGCGAATGACTTTGGCTCGGGTGGGTCAACGGTTAAGTCCTTATTGGGAATTAAATCACCTTGGGGCGTTTTGTAGTCAGCACCTTGCTTGATTTGCCTAATTCTCACCACTGGAATATTGTAATGAGCGATCGCTTCAGGCCTGATATTTCTGGGCTTCGGCTTCTCTGAAAATTTGAAACCACAGCATAGCACTCCATGTGCAAGCGGAAAACTCTCTACTTGCACTTGATCGCTTTCCCAGACAACTTCCTTGTCTTTAAAATTTAACGCATGCCACTCTATTGGAAACCGCAGCCTGGCATGAGAAACAGCCAACTGGCTCTCAATAATTCCACGAAGTGCCGAATGGGCATGGATATGGAGCTTTTGCGTTCTCCCTAAAAGGTGAAGGGTAGAGAGCAGTCCGGCCAGTCCCAACCAATGATCGCCATGAAGATGAGTTATAAAAATCCGATTGATTCGCTGAAAACGGACTTTATAGCGTCGCATTTGCAGCTGGGCACCTTCACCGCAATCGAAGAGATAAAGTTGCTCGTTGTAATTGAGAACTTGAGAAGTGGGAAAATGCCTTAAGGTAGGAGTCGCAGATCCACAACCAAGGATCGTGACTTCAAACTTCATCTTTATCCTATCTGAATTTTAGTGGACAACAATCAGACGCTTGGCTTGGGAAACGTGCTCGGCGTCAAGACGACAAATGTACACTCCTTCTGGAAGGGTTGTCGTGTCAAAGTCCATTCTATTCTCTCCTGCAGAGAGCTGAACGTTTTCACTCATCACTTGCTTTCCAACCAGATCAAAAATGCGAATGGTACCAGTCATGGACTCGCTCGAATTAGCAAAAATAGAGACATTCTGATCAGCAGGATTAGGGGCCAAAGTAAAGCCAGAGACTACTTCGCGGTCATCAACCCCAATCGTTCCTTCAATCAAAATTTCATAACCTTCGAAGAGAAGAGGAAAAGCACCTAAAGTGGTATAAATCTCGATTTCAATATCAAGCTCGTAAAGTCCCGGAGCTTCTGGAATACCTGAAATTACACCGCAACCTGTAGTCCCTCCTAAAAACGTACACTCATAAAAAGCATTCTCGTTACACTCAATACTCAAACCTGCCGGCATTCCAGTAATATTTAGTATCGCAGCGGAGTCTACCGTTACAAAAGGAAAGTCAATAAAACTTCCATCTGCTGGTACTTTCACATCAACTTGTTGGATGTACAACACATCAACTTCACCCGAAGCCAGATTTGTAATGGTATCAGGAGCTACACCAAAGGGCTCATCTCCGAAATCAAACATCGGCTCACATTGAGCAAAGGATAAACTAGTAGCTAGAGTAAGGGCAATTCCAAGTAAAGCTTTCTTCATATTTCGTTATTATTCGGCAGCGTCGCCTAATTCTCTTTCGATCTCCTCCATCATCACCATATCGATCGCCTCATTGCGCGTTGGGGTGATGCTGAATACTTTATCGAGCATCGATATCTTGACGAGTTTTTCGACTGCAGGTTGCAAGTTTGAAATTACAAACGACCCTTGAATTTGTTTTGTCATTCTATTTCCTGTCAAGAGAGCACTCAACCCGCTCGAATCGCAGTAGCGACATTTTTCCAAGTCAATTACAATATTTCGCACACCACTTTTATTCAAATAAACTAGCTCACTTTTCAGATCAGGAGCACTCAAGGTGTCAAGTTTTTCGACTTGCGCTGCAACTACAGTGTATTTCTCGTCGTTCTCTACAGTAAATTTCATAATCTTTTTGGGGGATATAATCCAAATATAGAAGAATTAGGATTCGCGTTCAATTTTTCCTGCCAAAAGGTAAAGCACGGCCATACGAACCGCCACACCATTTTCTACCTGCTCTAGAATGATACTTTGGCCACTATCAGCCACATCGCTGGTGATCTCCACCCCTCTATTAATAGGGCCTGGGTGCATCACAATGATTTCCTTATCTAAACTATCCAGGATTTCTTTGGTAAGACCAAACATCATAGAATATTCGCGAAGAGATGGGAAGTAGGCCATATCCTGACGCTCGAGCTGAATGCGGAGCATATTGGCCACATCACACCAGTTAAGCGCTTCTCTCAAATTATGAGAGACCTTAACCCCCAGTTCATTGATGTATTTTGGAATTAGGGTAGCCGGACCACACACCATTACTTCAGCCCCCATTTTCTGCAGGCAGTATATATTGCTCAATGCGACACGTGAGTGGAGAATATCTCCGACTATCACTACTTTCTTGCCTTCTAAATCCCCAAGTTTTTCGCGGATTGAAAACGTATCGAGGAGAGCTTGTGTTGGATGCTCGTGCGTTCCATCTCCAGCGTTCACAATCTTCGCATCTACATGTTGCGACAGAAAGTAAGGTGCTCCGGGGTTCGGGTGTCGCATGACAACCATATCCACTTTCATGGCCAATATATTATTGACCGTATCGATCAGCGTTTCTCCCTTTTTCACCGAAGAAGAACCAGATGAGAAGTTGATGACATCGGCAGAGAGCCTTTTTTCGGCCAATTCGAAACTCAGCTTTGTTCGTGTCGAGTTTTCGAAGAAGAGATTGGCTATGGTTATATCCCTGAGTGAAGGAACCTTTTTGATCGGCCTATTGATTACATCCTTAAAGTTCTCAGCTGTCTTGTAGATCAGCTCTATATCGCTTCTTTGAAGGTGCTTAATCCCGATCAGGTGATCTACACTCAAACTACTCATTGTCTTTGACTTTCTTAAATAAAGTTACGCAATCTTCGCCTTCGGTTTCTTTCCAATCAACAGCCACCCGCTCACTAGCAATACTATCTACCACCCTTCCTGTATAGTTGGGTTGGATTGGCAGATCTCTACTAAATCTTCGATCGATCAAAACCAGTAGTTCGACTCTCTTTGGCCTTCCAAATGTGAGCATGGCATCAAGCCCCGCTCTAATGGTTCTTCCGGTGTAAAGCACGTCATCAATCAGGATAACGTTCAAGCCTTCAATCTCAAACTCGATATCAGTTTCACTGGCTGCAGCCATTTCATCCTTCCGCCTAAAATCATCGCGATAGAATGTAATGTCGAGCGCGCCATGGTTGATTTGATCCACTCCAGTAAGCTGTTTCAATTGTGAAACTATGCGCTTCGCCAAAAAGACACCTCTCGGCTGAAGCCCAATGATCACAGTGTTTTCAAAGTCGCCATGATTCTCAATAAGCTGATGGCAGAGACGGGTAATAATAATGGAAAGTTGCTCGGTATTTAGGAGCTTCACAGGTCGCTAATTTGGAATCCAAAGATAGTAGAACTACCGAGAATTCAAGTAGGGAATTCTTAAAGTTCGGCATGAAAAAGAGCCCTGAGAATCCCATTTAAAAAGCAGGAATGGTATCTGCAGAAGAGGCTGTAGAGAATTTCTTTCGAGCAAAGTTTCTTACTTTCATCCCCATCATAAAAATTGCTCTTCGAGCGAAAACCTACCCAAAATTGAAATCCGAATACATGATTAAACTCTCTACTCGACTCTTCGTATTTGGACTTGCATTGATCGCAAGTTCATTCGTAAAAGCACAAGAAGTGGGCGACACTATTGTCGTTAACACGTTCGACTACAATAGTCTCACCCGAGATACTGTAATTGATTTCCCCGACTTTACGGGGTTGACATTCGAAAAGGTGCTTATGACCTATAATATGCGATGCCACGGTGCCGCTGTGAATGGTGGCGGTGGAAACAACAACGGGCCTAACGGGCCTAATGCCTGCGGTGAGTGGGATTATAGCTGCAACACTTATTTGCACGATGAGTCGAAGACGGACTCTGTCAAAGCGAGCCACCCCAACTACACCATCAGTGCTTATGGAGAGACCACTTATCCATATACCACTAGTCCCACCTACACCTATTACCAATCAACCCAAGAAGAAGTTGTGATATCCGATGTGATATCCGAAGTGGTTTCGGTAATCGGCGATGGTGATGTACCTACTGAATATCCTTTCGAAAATGAGAGTACGCATGCTAAGACCCAATACTTGATCACGGCTACAGAACTTCAGTCGGGGGGAATAGTGGCAGGTGATATTACCGGAATAGCTGTCGACGTAGAATCGCCGGGAAACACTGTAAACAACTTGAGAATCCGAGTAAAGCACACCGCTCAAACAGAGCTAGTTGCCATTGCACCTGAACTTGAAGGTTTTGAGACGGTTTATTATCTCACTACCGATTTTGACAACACCGGTATGCACCAGTTCAACTTCAGTTCACCATTCAACTGGGATGGAGCGAGCAATCTGATCGTCGAATTCACCTACTTGAACACAGATGGAAGTGGCTCAGACCTGTTCTCAACTTCGGCTACAGGAATGGGAATATCGAGTGCTGCGACAGATTACAGCATCGAGTTCAATGGTTCGGAGTATATCGCCGTGGATGAGCCTATGGAGAATATCTCGAATCAAATTACCATTTCTTTTTGGGCCTACGGAAATCCGGACATCCTTCCAGCCAACACTTCGGCCATAGAAGGTGTAGGACCAAACAACGAAAGACAAGTAAACATCCACTTGCCCTGGGAAAATGGCCGTGTGTACTGGGACTGTGGGAATGAAGGTGGCTACGATCGAATCGACAAAGCAGCTACCGCAGAAGAAATCGGAGGAAAGTGGAATCACTGGGCATTTACCAAAAATGCCAACCTCGGAATCATGAAAATCTTCTTGAATGGTGAGATTTGGCACTCTGGTAGTGGAATGAACAACCTGATAGATCTGGATGCCATTAATATCGGTGCGAACATCAATGGAGGAAATGGATATGTTGGGAATCTCGATGAAGTTCGAATTTGGAAGGCAGAGCTATCGAGTAGTCGTATTCGCGAGTACATGTACCGGTCGGTAGATAGCGACCACCCCAATTACGAGCATCTCGTAGCCTACTACAAGTTTGATGAAGGAGCAGGCCAAAATGTTGCTGATGAACTCGGAAATTACTCAAGTGCGGTTTCGACAAATCCTACTTGGCGACAAAAAAAGGGTAATGAAGTCATGACCAACTTCGAAGACCTGAGCGAGCGCCCAAACTTCCAGGTGGTGCAAGGGACATACGATAGCGAAATTCTTACGTCTATAGTACTCGATTCGTTAGTGAATGGGGCCAACACCGTAATAGAATACGCCGTGGATGGAACAGACCTGATCGAGGTTTCTACCAACCTATACTATCTTGCTGGCGAAATGCCCATCTGGGATGAAGATGGAAACCAGGTAGGATCTGTGAATGTTCCTGCAGAAAACACCATTGAAGTAGTTGATTTGGACTATTACCAAAAGAGCATTAGCAAAATTGAGCTGATGTCTTTCGTAACCCCATACGGGATAGGACTCAACATGACTCCAACCGGTCGGACTTGGACATTTGATATGACCGATTTTACTCCTGTCTTGAACGGAAGCAAAAGAATTACAGTGGAAGGAGCTGGCCAATGGCAAGAAGAAATGGACATCAAATTCCATTTTATTGTCGGTACGCCGCCACGCGATGTTCTAGAGCTTGACCAAATCTGGCGAGTAGAATCCCGAAATTATTCTGTTATTGGTCAAGATCAATATTTTGAGCCGAGAGATTACGCGACAAGAGCAGACGGTGACGCGTTTAAAGTAAAATCGGCGATCACTGGCCACGGGCAGGAAGGTGAGTTCATCCCACGTACGCACTGGGTTGATGTGAATGGCGGTTCAAATGAATTTTCTTGGCAAGTGTGGAAAGAATGTGCCGCCAACCCTTTATTCCCACAAGGTGGGACTTGGGTTTACGACCGAGCTGGATGGTGCCCTGGAATGGCGACCGATGTACAAGAATGGGATATTACTCAGTACGTGACACCCGGAGAGACAGTTAATCTCGACTATGGTGTGACGGGTGCAACTGGAGATTCCAGATACATTGTCAACCACCAAATTGTGACGTATGGAGAAGCGAACTTCACCAATGATGCACGTGTAGTAGAAGTGCGCAAGCCATCTGATCGCTTTGAGTACGATCGGATTGGAACAATCTGTCACTCTCCCGAAGTAGTGATCCAAAACAGCGGATCAAACACCTTGACTTCGCTCACCATCAATTATTGGGTGAATGGAGCTCCAGAGCCCGAGTCGTACACTTGGGAAGGAAGTCTGGAAATGATGGAAACCGAGTTAGTGGTACTCCCGACTCCAGAGTCCCTTTGGAACGCAGTGACAGAAACAGACAATGTTTTTTATGTTGAAATCGCCGACCCAAATGGATCGGCTGATGAGTACGAGCAGAACAATTCTTATGCTTCGCATTTCAATATCCCACCTGTTCTACCAAACCACTTCTTGATCATGTTCAACACCAACAATGTGCCTTCTGAGAACAGTTTTGAACTCCGTGACGCCAATGAAAACATCCTTTTTGAAAGAGATGGAATGAGTGCAAACACATTGTACCGCGACACGCTCTTACTCGATGCAGGATGTTACACATTTGAGGTGTTTGACACTGGCGATGATGGATTGAGCTGGTGGGCAAACAACGATGGGTCTGGTTATGCTCGTCTCAAAGAAGTTGGTGGTCCTACTATCGAGTTTTTTGAATCTGATTATGGAGATGGGATCATTTATCAGTTCTCAATTGACCAACCACTTTCATACGCCGATGTGTCTGCAGAACACCAATTTGAAGTTTTTCCAAATCCTACATCTGACTTAGCTTCAGTGCGACTTTCAGGCTTTGACACCGAAGTGACTATCACCGTTTTCAATGGGCTCGGTCAAGCGGTTATTCAGAAACGTGTACAGCAAATCGGAACGGAACTGATCGAAGAAATTGATTTGAACAAGCTCGAATCTGGCGTTTATCTCATTCAAGTAAACGACGGTCAGAGAGCGGCAACACAAAAATTAGTAAAGGAGTAAACCACAATCAAAGCAACCATTGCAAGAGCCCTTCTGATTCGTTCAGAGGGGCTTTTTCTTTGCATAAAACGGCTGTCTAGGCAGTTTACATGTCTCATCGTTAAAAAGTTATCCCAAAGCAAAAGAGTATTTCCATATTTTTAATGACTCACCAAAACCATCAGATCATGAAGAAACTCTACTTCCTACTCGTAGGCCTTTTTGCATTTTCCGCCACCCAGGCACAAGAGTTGGAGTCCATACCGGGCCCAATCATCGTTTGCCCGGCTGGAGAAGGACATGAACATCACCATACCCCAACAGCTCAGTGGATTCGGCAATTGATGACCACGGAATCGCTTGGTGGTGGCGGTGAAACTTGCGCCACCTTTGAAGTGACGTATACTGGCTTTACCCCTGAAGCTCAGGCCGCTTTTCAAGCAGCTATAGACATCTGGGAAAATGCTCTGAGCAGCCCTGTTACCATAAAGATAAATGCCAACTGGACGGTTTTGGGAGAAGGTGTTTTGGGTTCAGCCGGCCCTGAAACGCTATTTCGAAACTTCACGAATGCCCCAGACGGGCGCTACTACGCGTCAGCCTTGGCCGATCACATAGCAGGAGAAGATCTCGACCCAGGTTTTCCTGACATAAACGCCAGTTTCAACTCCGACTTCGATTGGTATCTCGGCACCGATGGAAACACCCCTTTTGAACAATATGACCTGGTTTCAGTTGTGCTTCACGAAATTGGCCATGGACTTGGTTTCGTTTCTTCAAAAGACTACGATGACGACACAGGAGAAGGTAGCCTTGGGTTTGGTTTCCCACTCACTCCAGCTAAGTACGATGACTTTCTTACAGAAGGAATCGGCGGAACCAGTCTAGTGGATATACCCCAAGGAACAGATTTGGGCGATGCATTCACAGGCGGTAATGTGTACTGTGACTCACCTGAAGCCATAGCGGCAAATTCGGGAGTTTCTCCCAAGATCTACGCCCCCGCTGAATACGCCGGTGGTTCAACGCTTTCGCACTGGGATGAAGCTACATTCCCTCCCGGTAACGCGCAAAGCTTGATGACACCACAAATTGGAAATGGTGAAGCCATCCACAATCCGGGAAGCATCACCCTTGGCCTATTCGAAGACATGGGCTGGACACTCTGCGAAGATGGCGGCTCAGATGATGATTGTGAAACATGGGTAGACCCGAGTCCAACTACTGGTTGGACGGACTTTAATAACGTATTTGGTGGTGCGCCGTGCGACGATGGTTCGGGTTGCCCTTTTAATGAAATTGATGCCTTTGAAGTGTTCGCTTCCGAGGCTTATTCAGTTGATGGTTTTTTGGCCGGTGGCACATACACGTTTAGTATGTGCAATGGCCCCGGAGCAGGTTCATGGGTACCCGAATTCACAATCATTGCCCCAAGTGGAGCTATTGACGCATCTGGCTCGGGCGATGGAGATGGGTGTTCTATCACTTGGACGGCAACAGAAGATGGAACTTATCTGATCGTCATCAATGAAGCAAGCAACTGTGGAGTGGCGAACGCTATTGGAAACGGATACCCCGCGCTTACATGTACAGATGGAACGGCTGAATGTGAACCAAGTGAGCCTTGTTCTGTAGAATCACTCAGCTTAGATGGTCCCGACACCATCTGCCCGGAAGAAACCACAACGGTTGAAGTCTCTACCCCTGCCGAAATCCCGACGGGTGGCGGACTCGCTATCGAATTTTTTAATGTGGATGACAACAGCGCGATCAATTTAACCGGCGTCGAACTACCCTACACGTTCGATAATGACTTGAATGGATTGCTTTCAGCCAACGATTTCGATCCGTTTGTTGGGGAATACGAATTGACCGCCTTCGTCTACACCGACGTGGATGATCTGGCTGGATCTACTTGTGCAGTAGCTGCTTCTGCCGTTACCGTGTTTTTCCTCGATGAAAACGATCCTGCTTGTGCAGATCCGGAGCCTTGCTCTGTAGAATCACTCACCTTAGATGGACCTGATAGCATCTGCCCAGAAGAAACCACAACGGTTGAAGTCTCTACCTCTGCCGAGATTCCAACAGGCGGTGGACTCGCGATCGAGTTTTTTAATGTGGATGACAACAGCGCGATCAATTTAACCGGCGTCGAACTACCATACACATTCGATAATGACTTGAATGGATTGCTTTCAGCCAACGACTTCGACCCATTTGTTGGGGAATACGAATTGACCGCATTCGTTTACACTGACGTAAATGATTTGGCTGGATCTACTTGTGCGGTAGCTGCTTCTGCCGTTACCGTGTTTTTCCTTGATGAAAACGATCCAGCTTGTGCAGATCCGGAGCCTTGCTCTGTTGAATCGCTTGCGCTTGATGGTCCCGACTCTATTTGTCCAGAAGAAACCACAACGGTTGAAGTCTCTACCCCTGCCGAAATCCCAACAGGCGGTGGACTCGCTATCGAGTTTTTTAATGTGGATGACAACAGCGCGATCAATTTAACCGGCGTCGAACTACCCTACACGTTCGACAACGATTTGAATGGATTGCTTTCAGCCAACGATTTCGATCCATTTGTTGGGGAATACGAGTTGACCGCCTTCGTCTACACCGACGTAGATGATCTGGCTGGGTCTACTTGTGCTATTGCAGGGAGTCCAGCTACGGTCTACTTCCTTGAAGAAAGCGATCCGGCTTGCGTTTCGGGCATAGACGATTTAAGTAGAAATATAGACTGGGAAGTTTATCCCAACCCGGCAAATGGAATGGTTCAAATATCGATCCAAACAAGTTTCAACTCTATTCTTAGTGTTAAAATATACGACATGAGTGGACGTTTGGCATCGAGCTCTCAACATGCCAATGCTGGCCTAAATCCCTACACCATTGACATTACTGATCTGAATCAAGGATTGTATCAAATCTTTATTCAAACTGATGACTTTTCAGCTACGAAAACGCTGGTGGTAGTGGAATAGTTAGAAGGATAGTGCCCCCTAAACTAAAGCCCCCCTGATGATTTCATCAGAGGGGCTTTCAATTTCGATAAGACGATTGTGATTTACTTCAGCGTCTCGATAATACGATCGGCTAATTCTGTACCAATTCTGTCTTGAGCTTCGGTAGTCGCGGCACCAATGTGCGGACTCAAAGCCAGCTTTTCGTGTGCTAAAACTTTAGGGTCTGGCGTAGGCTCGTTGTCGAAAACATCGAGCGCAGCACCACGCACTTTTCCTGAATCAAGAGCGGCCATCAAGGCAGACTCTTCGATCACACCACCGCGAGCGGCGTTTGCGATGATCACTCCATCTTTCATCATTTCGAGCTCTTTTGCTTTGATCACAGCCGATCCGTCGCTTTGCTTGGGCACGTGAATGGAAATCGCATCACTTTGAGCCAAAAGATCTTCCATTGGCATTTTCTCAACATTCACACTTACTTCACCATATCCTTCTACTGTGAATTTGATCTCCGTATTCACGTCGAACAAATCAGAGCAGATCACTTTCATTCCAGTTCCCAAGGCGTATTGAGCCAACGACTGACCAATACGGCCAAACCCAATAATTCCGAGTGTCTTACCGCGAAGCTCCATTCCCTTGGCATACTTCTTCTTCAGTGCTTTGAATTCAGAAGCGCCATTTGTTGGCATCTGGCGGTTGGAATCGTATGTAGTTCTGGCCAATGCAAATAGGTGAGCCATTACGAGCTCAGCTACCGATTGAGAGCTGGCAGCAGGTGTATTGGAAACTGTAATCCCCTTCGATCTGGCATAGTCTACGTCAATATTATCCATTCCTACTCCACCGCGACCGATGAATTTCAATCCTGGGCAGGCATCAATCAAATCCTGTCGAACAGTAGTCGCAGAGCGAACACATAGTCCTTTAATGTCTTTTGAATTGATATAATCAATCAATTCATCCTGAGCTACTGTATCGGTTTCAACTTTAAAACCAGCAGCTTCAAGCTTGTTCTTTCCCGATGGGCTAATCCCATCATTTGCTAAGATGATCATCTCTTATGTTTTATGCTTTTCTTTCTAGTTCTTGCATCACATCCACCAATACCTGAACGCTTTCGAGCGGCAAGGCGTTGTACATAGAAGCTCGGTATCCCCCAACACTTCTGTGTCCTTTGATTCCACTGATACCAGCGGCATTCCACATAGTGTCAAACTCGCCTTTCAAGCTCTCGTTTGTCAAAACGAAAGTGGCGTTCATCGGGCTTCGGTCTTCCACAGCTGTGGTACCTTTAAACAGTGGATTTCTGTCTATCTCGCCATAAAGCAATTCAGCTTTGGCATTGTTTCTTCGCTCCATCTCCGGCACTCCACCTTGCTCCATCATCCATTCCATCATCAACATAGAAACGTATACAGGAAACACTGGAGGGGTATTGAACATTGAGTCCTTAGACTTGTGTACTTCCAAGTTCAACATAGAAGGAATTTTTCTTCCAGTCTTGCCGAGTAATTCGTCTTTTACGATATAGAATGTGGTACCCGCTGGCCCCATATTCTTTTGCGCTCCACCGTAGATCAATGCAAAATCCGACACGTTGACCGGCTTGCTGAAGATATCGCTCGACATATCGCAAATTACCGGAACTGAGCTTTGCGGGAATTCTTTGATTTGCGTACCAAAAATGGTGTTATTGGAAGTCAGGTGTAGGTAATCGACGTCTGAAGGCACCGTATACCCCTTCGGGATGTAGTTAAAATTAGACTCTTCGCTAGAAGCGACAACATCCACATCACCGAGTAATTTGGCTTCTTTTATTGCCTTATTTGACCAAGATCCAGTATCGACATACGCAGCTTTTCCACCTTCTTTCATGAAGTTCATGGCAGAAATATAGAATCCTAAGCTCGCTCCACCTTGAAGGAAAAGAACCGTGTATCCATCGGGTACATTGAGCAGCTCTTTTACATGGTTTCGGGCCTTCTCCATGATCTCAACAAACGGCGCAGATCTATGCGACATTTCGATCAATGAAAGACCGTGATTTCCCAATTCAATTACACTTTGAGACGCCTTCGAAAGTACTTCGGGCGGAAGGATGCAGGGACCTGCACTAAAATTGTGAACCTTAGACATTTGCTTATTTATTAGCGTTAGCGCTGATTTCTTGCGCAAAGCTAATCAACTTCCAAGATTGGACAAGATGATTCATGTGACCCTAATCTTAATTCTCTTTCCCTGTGAGTGGGTTCACGTTGCTACGCGACTTGGTCGGGTCTACCTTAGGGGGAAATTGAAACTGGGCTCCTTCTTCATCCTTTGGCCTGGTCATGTCCATTTCAGCTATGAAGTACCACTTACCATCTTTCTGTAATTGGTAGCCACTATGCCCCATACTTGGACCATAGTAGGCATACTGCCCTTTTAGTCCTGCGCTTACCGGTTCTAGAATATCGAAAACTATGGCGTCTTTAGGCTTTAAATAACGCAACGTCATTTGCACTTCTGAAGAATATTCAAACACTCGGCGGTTCACCCACTGCTCATCTTCAGTCTGAAAAATAGGCGAGCCAAAGCTGATTCGATTCTTCTTATCGATCACCATCACATCAAGCACTTTACGCGTTGTAAGCGCATTGTTTCCATCCCACCCCATCAGGGTATAGACGGTTTGCTTCTTCTGCTTTACTGGGAAAATCTCGTAGTACAAAGCACCGTACCAATTACTCGAAGTATAGACTTCCTTTAAGTCCTTGCCGTCGAGTGGCTCATTGTCTTCAAGTTTTACAAATTCTCCTTTGGGGAAAAGTACGTAGGCCACATAACTATAGGTACCATCCAAATTTGGAATATTCCAGTTGAAAAGTCGAAATGCTCCGTCGGGGCTGGTAATGGCTGCCATCGAGTATACCTCATCAAACTCGTGCTCGAAGCAAGGTTCGTACTCAAAACATTCGAGAAGAAAATCTTCAAGTTTCTGAGATGCAGCGATTCGCTCGTCATCAGTTTCACCCTGACCGATGGCCAAGTGAATCTTCGACATCTTTGCTTCCAGACTGTCCAAATTCTGTGCAAACAAGTTGCTGAACATAAAACAGGCTATGAATAGTGTCGCTATTCTCATGGAGAAGAAAACGAAATAAACTTGATGAGATTGTGCTTAAAGGTGAAGGAACTCTTTTCGCTTCATCAATACATCTTCTGATTCTCTGTATTCAGGATCGTCCACACAGCAATCTACCGGACAAACTTCAGCGCATTGTGGCTCATCGTGGAAACCAACACACTCGGTACACTTATCTGTAACAATGTAGTACACATCCATATCCTTCGGCTCTTGCTCTTCATCGGCATCCAATTCGTGGCCAAGCGTTGTGGTAATACTTCCCGAAAGATCAGTACCATCGCTCATTCTCCACTCTACACCACCTTCGTAGATCGCATTATTGGGACACTCCGGCTCGCAAGCTCCGCAGTTGATGCATTCGTCAGTGATCATAATTGCCATAAGTCAAATCGATTTTGATGTATACTTTTGCAAATATAAAGTGCCTCAGATTGATTTTGGCAATTAAAGAGAAAAAGATGCATACCCCAGTCGTAGAAGATAAAGTCAAATCCCTATCGAGTCTGTCAGAAGTACTTTTAACGCTTTCGAAGGATTTGAATGCGGAAGTTGACCATGTTCAACCAGACTGGTTAGAAAAATTTAGACAAGCTGTAGACCACAGTGTAGTGTCAAATGCATGGTTTACAGAAGATGCCATACGCGAAGCCTTAAATGGTTTGGGGTATATGCTTCGCAAAGAAGCTTTGGAAAAGTGGGTAGCTTCCTACCAATTTGACATAGTGGCGCCCAAACGCGTCGGGCTCATCCTAGCTGGAAACATTCCGCTCGTTGGGTTTCACGATGTGTTTTCTGTCTTGATGGCTGGACATATTCCCGTCGTAAAACGCTCTTCGCAAGACCAGTATCTTCTGCCAGTGTTTGTGGAAATGATGCAGTCGCTAGTCCCGTCGTTTCAGGTGGAATGGGTAGAGGGAAAACTACCTGAAGTTGATGCGGTTATTGCCACAGGCAGCAACAATACTTCGCGCTACTTTGAATATTACTTCAAAAAGTACCCGAACATCATTCGAAAAAACAGAAGCTCAGTAGCCATAGTAGATGGTTCGGAATCTAAAGAAGAGCTGGAAGCTCTAGGCCAGGACATCTTTTCGTTCTACGGCTTGGGTTGTCGCTCCGTGTCGAAAGTTTACATCAAAAACGATTTTGATCTCGATCGCCTTTTCAACGCATTGTACAAATATCATCCCGTGATAAACCACCACAAGTACGCCAATAACTTCGACTACTACAGAGCCTTGTGGATGATGAACCGTGAAGACCTTCTGGAGAATGGGTTCTTGCTTCTGCGCCCATCCGAAGCCATCGCCAGCCCAATTTCCACACTCTTCTACGAGCGATTTGACAACGAAGAAGTGGTTCGCGAAACGCTCAAATCGCGTATGGATGAGATCCAATGTATCGTTTCAAAAAAAGACATCCCTTTCGGTCAAAGCCAAAAACCAGAGCTTTGGGACTACGCCGACGGAGTGGATACGCTTGACTTTTTGCTAAAGCTCTAAGTCCCGCGAACACTATTTCCATTAGGTTGTTTAGATTCGTTGACCTTGTCGCACTTCCGACAAGATTCGGATAGATCTCCGATTAAATTTGTCAATACAACTATGGAAAAAACATATTACAACCCGAAAGATCTCAAGAAGTTTGGAAACATCTCAGACTGGAACCCTGAGTTAGGAGCCAAGTTTTTTGAGTACTACAACAGCGTATTTGCGGAAGGAAAACTTACCGCAAGAGAAAAGTCTTTGATCGCGCTTGCTGTCGCCCACACCATCCAATGCCCATATTGCATCGATGCCTACACCGATGATGGTCTCAAAAAGGGAATTGAGAAAGAAGAAATGATGGAAGCGCTTCACGTAGCAGGTGCTATACGCGGTGGGGCTTCACTGGTTCACGGCGTTCAAATGATGAACAAAGTCAATAAACTCTCGATGTAATACATGGCGGTAAAATCTCTTCACGCACGTAATAATTCACTATCCGATCCGAAGGAACAGTTAAAATTCCTCAGCAACGGTGTCTTTCAAAATGGAGAGCTACCGAAGTTTGCTGAGAAAATTGAACCCCTCGGTCACCTTCCGCTAAAACCGGCGGAACTAGAAATATTGCAAGTGAATGTAGGGTATATGTGCAACCAGGTTTGCACCCACTGCCACGTTGATGCCGGTCCGGATAGAAAAGAGATTATGAGTCGAGAGACGATGGAGTCGATTCTCGATGTTTTAAAAAACACCACCGTTCATACCTTAGATCTCACTGGTGGAGCACCCGAAATGAATCCGCATTTTCGGTGGTTTGTTGAAGAAGCTTCAAAAATTGGAGTGCAAGACTATATCGTTCGGTCAAACTTGACCATTCTAAGAGCGAACAAGAAATACCACGACATGCCATCCTTTTTCAAGGAACACAATGTACATGTTGTATCATCCCTCCCATTCTACAGCAAATCGCGAACCGATAAACAGCGAGGCGATGGTGTCTTCGATAAATCCATTGAAGCGTTGATCGAACTCAATAAGGTGGGCTATGGAAAATCGGGCTCCGGATTAAAGTTGGATCTCGTATACAATCCAGCAGGAGCCTTCCTTCCGGGAGATCAGGCAGGGCTGGAAATGGAGTTCAAAAAAAGGCTTTTCGATGATTTTGGTATCGAGTTCAATAGCCTGTTCACCATTACCAATCTCCCGATCAGCCGATTTCTCGAGTACCTGATCGCTTCAGACAATTACGAAGACTATATGGATGCACTGGTCGATGCCTTTAATCCAGCTGCAGTGGACGGCGTGATGTGTCGGAACACCATTTCGGTGGGCTATGATGGGTATCTCTACGACTGCGATTTTAACCAAATGCTCGATATGAAAGTCAACGGTTCGAAAACGCATATTTCCGACTTTGATATCAAAGCGCTTTCCACTCGCGACATTAAAATATCGCAGCACTGCTATGGATGCACGGCAGGTGCTGGATCTAGCTGTCAGGGCACCGTAGTTTGATAGATGGTTTTAGCTTTGCAGCATGAGATTTGAAGACATCGAAGTGACCCGTTCATTTCTTTTTGAGCGCGGGATCCAAAACCCTGAAACGGCAATCGTGCTGGGTACTGGCTTGGGAAAGCTGATTGATGAAATAAACATTGAAGTGGAAGTTCCCTACAGTGAGATTCCCCATTTTCCGGAAGCTACGGTAGAATTTCACCAAGGAAGATTGGTGTATGGAAAAATTGGAGCGAAGAAGGTGGTAGCCATGCAGGGGCGGTTTCACGCTTATGAAGGCTATAGCCAAGCTGAAATCACTTTTCCGATTCGCGTTTTTAAGGCGCTTGGCTGTCAAAATCTCATTCTCAGTAACGCTGCCGGAGCAATCAATAAAGAATTTAAGAAAGGTGATTTGATGTTGCTCGACGATCACATCCACCTTCAGGGTGGGTCGCCGCTTACAGCGATGAGTGACCCGCGTTTTGGGCAGCGTTTTGTAGACTTGGCCGCTCCTTATCACAAGGATATGAACGAAAAGCTGAAGGAAATTGCCATTCAACAAGGAACAAACCTTCACGAAGGAGTTTACGCCTGTGTGCATGGACCCCACTTGGAAACCCGTGCTGAATACCGTTTTCTCGGGTTTATCGGTGCCGATGCCGTCGGGATGAGCACCGTTCCCGAAGTTATTGTAGCCAACCAGATTGGACTCCCCTGTGTGGCTATATCCGTTTTGACAGACGAGTGCGACCCCGATAATTTGAAACCTGTTGACATTTCAGAAATCATCGCGGTAGCTGGTGAAGCCGAACCGAAACTGGTAAGTCTGATAAATACCTTCCTTCAAAGCCTTAGCTGATGAAAAAAGCGGCACTTAACGATGCCTTGATTCGTTCTTTAGAATCGCGCATCTCAGAAGCTACAGCTAGCATTAAGGATCTGGAAGCTTCACGAGACACTAACGGGAAAAGCACGGCCGGCGACAAGCATGAAACAGGTCGCGCCATGGCTCAAATTGAGCTAGAGAACCAAAGCAAAACGCTCAAAGAACTCCAGCTAAAGCACGCCGAGCTCATTCAAATTGGAAAACTGGAAAAGAGCTCGACCATAAACCGGGGCAGCCTGTTCAAAGCAGGTGAGCAATGGATCTATATCGCCATAGGTATTGGGAAATTCAATTTCGACGGTGTTGAAGTTTGGGTCGTCTCCCCTACTTCGCCTTTGGCGCAATTGGTTTTAAGAAAGACGCTCGGTGACTCTGTCCTTATCGGCGGAAAGCAAGCAAGTATCTCAGAGATCCAATAAATCTCCGACATTTACGCCATGCAAGTAGCAGTAATAGGTGGTGGTGCAGCGGGTTTTTTACAAACAACAACTCAAGATCATTATTTAATCCAGAGTAATTTCCCTCAGCTCGGCTTCACTTTTACGCCTAAAAGGTAGAATGAAAGAGTTTTTACCAGTTTTCACACCTTGCTCAGGACTAGCCTTTACTAGTTCTGAAGAATTCTCTATTACGTCTCTTGAAAAACTACTATCAGAGTCAATTCGAACAGACATCAAGACTGCATCATCTATTCGAACAACCTTTGAACCCCTCGAATCAATTGGGAGCCCTTTATTTTCAGGGTGATCATTGAAGAACATTTCAAAGGAATTATCCTGATCCATCACGAATATTGAAGAGTAGGCTTTTTGAAGTATATCTCGGTAAAACGAATCAGCAATAATTATTTCACCGTCTTCATTAAATAGCCAGAAGTAAACATATTTTGAGTAGTAAATCGACCCTGAATAGTCAACATCTTCACGCATTATCTCTGCAGAAAATACATAGGGTTTTTGACGCGAATGAATGTTCCGAACTAGAAGTGTCATTCCACTTTGGTTTACTCCAGAATAAACGAACTCAAGCTCGGTGTAGTCAAGCTCACTTTCATCTTTTTCAAACCTCTCCGAAGCTCTTCTCTTCTCGACATCAGTCCACATATCACTCATGAAGTCCAGTCCAAGTGGAATCTCTTTAATATCAACCACCTGACCATCTGTTTTAACCTTTCCCCAAATCACACCAGAACGGAAATCATCTACACTTTCATCTGTTTTGAAGGCTTGAGTAAAATATAGAAAACCATTACTTAAATGAAGATCTACTCTATCTAACCAAACTCCTTCTATGGGTAAATTGTTGTCAAAAACTACGTCTCCTTCGCTGTTAACATAAGCTATATGAAATTCATATCTGTATGGTGATTTTTTCTCTTCTCCAACTAAGGTAGCCGTGTAAAACAAATAGAATGAACCATCATTTAGTAAAACCAAATCGTCTATTTTGTTTGCTGAGTTTAAGTTGTTTATTTTTTTCTCAAATGACTTTTCTAAATCTAGGCTGGATGAGTAGATGTTAAACCTAATTTCAGACTCCAAATCTACCGGGTTAGAGGCGAAGTAATGGATCATGATACGTCCATCTTCTGAATACTTAATTCTATCAACTGACCTGTAATAACTTCGTAACTTCTTACATCTG
Organism: Bacteroidia bacterium; assembly: GCA_030427905.1. GTDB lineage: Bacteria > Bacteroidota > Bacteroidia > Flavobacteriales_D > Cryomorphaceae > CBDDKU01. The sequence continues at coordinate 280,290 of JAUICL010000002.1, read as the reverse complement.
ACGTTTATTAATTCAACCGGCTCTCCAATCGGTGCAAGTGAACTGATATCATATTGTTGTGCAAAAGTCGCCCGAATTCTTTTGGTCCCTGTAAATGTGCCAGCATCATAAATCAAAAACAACTGTCCATCTAGGAACGCAAGATCAGTATAGAAATCAAAATCAGGCAATTTAATTCTCACTTCATTGACCTTCTTAAGTGTAGAATCGAACTTGTTTATATAATATCGATTTTCAGCTGAAATGATAGAGAAATAGTCATTTTCATTCTCTGTTATCAATTGATGTCTCAAGTCACGAAACTCCACGAGCTCCCCCTTGTTGATTGATACTTTTCTGTTCGCTAAACTGCCGCTCCCATTACTGCTTTGTGCAAAAAGACTAGAATTAAACCCTATCAAGAGCATCAAAACAATGCAATATCGTCTATTCATCTATTCCAAAAAATTTATGCTGGCAATGATAAGGAAACTAGTTTATAAAACATCCGAATGATAAAATGTGGAAATTGAGCGGCTCCTATGGTACAATTCTCCGACATTTACGCCATGCAAGTAGCAGTAATAGGTGGTGGTGCAGCGGGATTTTTTGCCGCTATTTCGGCGCAGACCTGCCATCCCGACTCGCGAGTTTATCTCTTTGAGAAATCCAGCAAGCTCCTTTCGAAAGTGAAGGTGAGCGGCGGTGGGCGATGCAATGTGACTAACGGAACTGAGTCGATCAAGGAGCTTTCAGCCGGATACCCACGTGGGGGCAAAAAGCTCAAAAACCTATTCGCAAAGTTTGGGACAAAAGAAACGAGAGCCTGGTTTGAGTCGCGTGGGGTGGAGCTCTACACCCAAGAAGATGGACGCGTTTTTCCTGTGACCGACAATTCTCAAACCATCATAGACTGTCTCATTGGCGAAGCCGAGAAATTGGGCGTACAAATCAATCTATCTTCTCCCGTAAAGGGAATTGAAAAAGTTGAAAATGGTATCCGAATCCAATTCGAAAAATCGGAAGTCATATACGACAAAGTAATCGTAGCGACAGGTGGAAGCCCAAAGCGATCGGGGCTGGCCTGGCTCGAAGCAATGGGCCATGAGATTGAAGGCCCCGTTCCATCCTTATTTACATTCAACATGCCCAAAAATCCCGTCACAAACTATATGGGACTATCCGTGAAAAAAGTTATCGTCAGGGTAGAAGGAACAAAGCTGGTTTCAGAAGGGCCACTTTTGGTCACCCATTGGGGTATGAGCGGACCGGCGGTGCTCAAGCTCTCGTCCATCGGTGCTCGCGAGTTGGCCAATCTCCAGTACAATTTTCAAGCGGCCGTAAATTGGTCTGGAGTGACCAATCGCGACTGGACGATGGGTGAGTTGAATCGTTTGGTAAGCGAGCATCCGAAGAAGCAAATTCGAAACACGAAAGTCTTCGACATTCCGGAAAGGCTATGGTTCTTTCTCCTCGAAAAAGCCAGATTGGATTTGAATTCGACCTGGATGGATCTAAAAAAGAAACAACTCCAGAAATTGGCCGAGATACTCACAAACGACATATACCCAGTCAAGGGCAAAACCACATTCAAAGAAGAGTTTGTGACCTGTGGGGGAGTAAGTTTAAATTCCGTGGACATGAAAACCATGGAAAGCAAAGCTGTATCTGGGCTCTACTTCTGCGGCGAAGTGCTCGACATAGACGGCATCACAGGTGGATACAACTTCCAAGCCGCCTGGACCACAGGGTATTTTGCGGGGCAGCTTGGCTAGAAAATCCTTAGTTATTCTATTAGAATCTTTATTAGTTTTGCCGCTCGGATTAATCGGGGTGTAGCTTAGTCCGGTTAAAGTGCACGTCTGGGGGGCGTGAGATCGGAGGTTCGAATCCTCTCACCCCGACAAAACAAAACCCAGCTTGAGAGTTGGGTTTTTTTGTGCTTCGAATCTGCGAGAGTTGCACTCTTAAGCAGATTCGAAGCGCAAAAAAATAGTGATTGCAGAAGGCAATCACTCGGGTTTTGTTTTGTCGATTCCCCTCCGCGATCATCCCGATTTCCGCAGCGAAGCAAGGAACATCGGGGTAATCGTTTTCGCCACTTTTAATGTTTGACCAGCTAATTTGTATGAGCAAAGCAGATGACCTTATGTACATTGGATATATTAAGATCAGATTGTGTATCGCAGCAAACCAAAACCTTATGTGAGATTCTTTAATTGCGTATTTTGTAGCAAAATTGCGCGAGCAATTATTAAATTCAGTAATGATTAAGTATCAGGTTTTGATCTGAGTAGAGATGCGTTCAAATTCGATTTTAGATTGGGGATTATCTTCTTGTCAGTCCTATTTTCATTGCGATTGTGGAATGAGATTGATTAGAATCCAATAAAAAAAGTATAAGAAACTTGAAAAGTAAACAAGAATCTCATTTCAGTGAACTGAAAGCCGTTGATTTCTTCTGTGGTGCAGGAGGTGTTACATGCGGCTTCCAGCAAGTTGGTGTAAAAGTTCTGTGTGGACTGGATATAGATCCGAAGTTCAAAAAAACATATGAGACCAATAATAAATCTAAGTTTATAAACGAAGATGTTTCCAAACTATCACTTACTCCAGAAAAACTAAGTGAGCTGGTGCCGATAAAGAGATTTGACAATAGTTTGATTTTCGTAGGCTGCAGTCCTTGTCAGTATTTTTCTAATCTCAAGTCTGATAAAGAGAAATCCAAGAAGGGACGCTTATTGTTGGATGACTTTAAAGAATTTATTGTTTACTATCAGCCAGGATTCATATTTATCGAAAACGTACCAGGACTGGAGACAAAAAAAGGAAGTCCATTGCACCGTTTTAAAACTGCATTAAAAAAGCTGGGATACGTTTTTGATCAGAATGTTTTGAACGCAAAGTACTTTGGAGTTCCACAAAACAGAAGAAGATTTGTCCTTGTAGCGAGTAGAATTAATAAGAGTGTCTCGCTACCTAAGCAAAAACGAGATAAGGATAAGATAGTTACAGTAGAGCAGGCCATTGGTGATTACTCTCAATTTCCAAAGATAATAGCCGGTACAAGGGATGATTCTGAATTTTTGCATTCTTCCGCAAGCTTATCTGATTTGAATCAAAAACGTATAAGGCGAACACCCAAGAACGGAGGATCTAGAAGTGCTTGGGCAGACGATCCAGAACTTCAACTAGAGTGTTATAAAAATCATGATGGCCATTATGATGTTTATGGGCGAATGGCATGGAGTAAGCCGGCTCCAACTATTACGACTCGATTTTTATATACTAGTACTGGAAGATATTCTCACCCTGAGCAAGATCGAGGAATTTCCCTTCGCGAAGGGGCTACCCTTCAATCTTTCCCATTGAACTACACCTTTCACTCAACGAACAAAGGAGCCATTGCGACCATGATTGGCAATGCTGTACCCCCTAAACTGGCGAAAGCCATAGGACTTTCTATACAAGAACATTGGAATAAATGGCACAATTCAGAGCAAAGGCAAGAGCAGTAGAACTTCTGGGTAAAGGTCAAATTGCCGACCTCCCAACAGCTATTACCGAACTCTGGAAGAACGGATACGATGCTTATGCAAAGCATCTAGAATGTCGATTATTCCTCGAAACATATAAAGACAATAAAAATCCGGTTTTCCTCATTTCAGACGATGGGTTTGGCATGTCTGAAACTGACATACTTGAAAAGTGGTTTGTCCTCGGAACCGATTCTAAAGCCAGGGGAGAAAAGTTAGAGCCACATTTTGGGCTTGAACGAAGAGCTCCCATGGGCGAAAAAGGCATTGGCCGACTTTCCGTCTCCTACCTTGGAAATCAGCTCTTAATGCTATCCAAAAAGCAAGGGCAGAAAGCGAATGCTCTATTAATTGATTGGAGAGTACTTGATAACTATGACTTCTATCTGGACGACCTAAACATTCCTCTCTTTACATTCACATCAAATGATGAATTCAAGACGAATGAAAAGAAAGCCGTTGCCGAGTTTCTCAAGAATCTAGATGAAAATCAGTGGTCTGAGCAAAAGGAATTAAGGCAGCAGATGCTAGAAGATTGGAAGCCTTTCAGCACACCAGACTTTTTGCATGAGGACGTTGTCCAGAAGTTTATGCAGAAAGAGCATCACGGCACGACCTTTCTCATTTTCACACCACATGATCAGTTGGTTGAACTATCCAACAAAGATCGGATTGATCTGAAAAAGGACTCGGCACTGACCTATTTGAGAGCATCTCTAAGTGGGATGCACAATGATCTTAAGGACACCAAAAAAGATTTTGAGACTCATTTTTATCTACACGATGCATCCGGGAAATATGACTTAATAGATGAGTTTTTTACTCAAGAAGAAATGCGTAATGCCGATCACTGGCTGAAAGGAGAGTTTGATGAGAACGGCTTTTTTACAGGAGAGATAAGAGTGTTTAATCATCGTGAGAAATACTCCTTTAAACCAAACCGTCCTCCTGGCAAAACTTCTTATGGCCCTTTTAGTCTCGAGTGGGGGTCGTTGGAGGGCGAACAAAAAAGCTCCTTGTTAAATCCTGAGCAATTCCGATCATTGAATAATAAGCTGGAGACCTTCGGAGGACTATATGTTTATAGAGACAGCTTTCGTGTGTTACCATATGGTCGTACCGAATACGATTTTTTAGATTTTGAAAAGAGACGCAATTTAGGTGCAGGGTATTACTTCTTTGCTCATCGTAGGTTTGTCGGATATATAGACTTGAAAAGAGATAAGAATCCCAATCTCAAGGACAAAGCCGGAAGAGAGGGGTTCATTCAGAACAAAGCCTACAGAGAATTCCGAGAAGACCTAATCGACTTGTTTGTAGATATCGCCAAACGATACATGCGAAAAACTCCAGAAGGAGAAGAAGCTACGTTTCGTCAAACTCAATTGTCGGAAATTCAAGAAAAATACAACCGCCAGCAGGCTGCTGCAAAAAAGAAGAATGCTAAAACGAAAAAGGCATTTCTTGAGCAATTGAAACTGAATAAGCCGCTCATCGATCAGTTGGAAAACGAAATAGCTGATTTAGCTGACCAGCTTTCCGAAGAAGCAAAACAGTTAGAAATTAATTACAACAATTACAACAGACTCGTTTCAAGGCTTGAAGACAAAAGAGCACAAATCAGAGGGTTGAGACTCTTCAAACCCCAAGCTGTTAAAATCACAAAAATTCAGGAAAAAGCTTATCTAGAATATCAAAACGAATATGCGGTAGTTAATGACAAGGTTCAATCTTGCATAAGATTAGTTGAAGACACACGAAGCAGAATCAACTCGGAAAACTTAAAACTCGAATACAGCGAAAAATTTCGATCTCATATAAAATACATCGAGAAACTATTCTCCAGCTATCAAGCTATTTGCAAAGATGCCTTTGGCCGCGTTAATAACCTCTTATCAGAGGAGCAAACTGCGCAGGTAGACCATTTCATCGAACAGAGTGAAAACACCAAAATTGTGGCTGATGACGATACCGAGTCTGTATCTGCGAAAATAAGCCTGCTCGATCGGATAGCCGAGGATCAGAAAGGCCAAATTGAACACTCCATTGGTGGATTCATCAACCATGTTTCGAACCTGCAAATAGATGTTGATGATGATTTTCTAAGGGCTTGGTACGAAAAGCAAAACCAAAACCTGGAAGAGAAACTGAACGACTATGAAGAGTTGGCCCAATTGGGCATGTCAATAGAAATTATCGATCACCAATTCAATGTCATGTACTCCCAAATGAATGATGCTGTAAATGAAATTGATCAGTACACTAGAAAAAACAAAGGAATTGAATCAGCATTCAAACAGTTGAAAGGAGCTTTTCAGCACCTCGAAGGAAACTATAAACTGCTCAAACCACTATACAGAACCAGCCGCAGAACGAGAGAAGTGATCACCGGCAGACAAATAGAAAACTATATAAAGGAATTTTTCAAAAATGACTTTAAAAGATATCGAATTGATTTTTCGGTAAACGACGCCTTTCGTATGTATGAGTTCTTCACTTACGATTCCATCATCAAGCCAATATTTCTGAATATTGTTAACAACGCGAACTATTGGCTCATTCCGGTTGAAAACAGAGAAATAAGAATAGAACTCGCGGGTGATGAAATTCGGATTATGAATTCGGGAGAACGAATAGACGATTCGCACTTAGAAGACATTTTCACATTGTTTTTTACCAGAAAGAGAGACGGTCGCGGAATAGGTCTGTATCTGGCAAAGAAGAACCTACAATCTATTGGTTATGAGATTTTTGCGTCTAATCAAGAAGATGTCAACAAATTTAAAGGAGCTTGTTTTATCATTAAAAAAGAAAAAGATTCAAAATAAGTTTCAACATATGGACGAAACTACAGAAAACGAGCCCGCGTTTGAGGATATAGCAACTGAAGTTATTCGGAACTCAATACGCTCCGCTATTTGCATAGATGATCGCTATGCTGCAGCTTATGAGGAAGAACCCTCAGAGTGGATTGTGGATGAACCGAGAAAGCTTCACAAATCATTTCGTGAAGATGGCTTATGCGACTTGGATATCTACCGATTTACAACCTTTGAAGAGACTTGGAACAGTGATGTTATGTTATCCAACAAGGATCTTCTCATATTAGATTGGGAGCTTGACGCAGATGGTAATTTTGACAACGCCATCAAAATACTCACAGAGGTCGTTAATTCAAAGAAAATTCCTTTTGTAGTAGTTTATACATCAACAGCTGATCTTCATTCAGTCAGTAAGGCACTGATACGGGAGTTCTCACCTTATGACGCAGATGTGTTTCAAACAGTTTCTTCTGCCCTCAAGGCAAACTACTCTGCTATATCAGATGACCCGGATTCCATTGAAGCTGATATTTTTCTCGAAGAAAATACTGAAACATTTTACGAATATTTCTTCAATTGGAACAACAGAGAAAAAACCGAGGCCGAACTCATGACAAGCTTTCGTAAAAGTTTTGCGATAAAAGGGCAAATTGGAGAAGCCGCGATAAAAGCGAAAGTATCTGCTGCAGTAAAAACAATTAATGAAAATCATGTCGATGGTCTATTGGAGTTGTCAATGATGGCCATGTGTCAGGAATCCGAAATCAAATTACCATTTCGAATAGAACGTATCACCACAGCCGAACATGCGTTTAACTTGAATGGAACGATAGTGCTTGTCTATCATAAACAGGAAAAAGAAGACGGTATCAAACCGGAAAATTTGTTCACTGTTTTCGCAAATGCGGTTGTGAGCAATCCGCATAACTATCTCAACATTCTTTCTCTAGAATTAAAAGATCGACTTCGCGAGTCGTTTTCCAAAATAGGTACACAGTTTTCAAAGACAGATGAGAAAGCATTCTTCTACCATTTAGAGAATTATAGAACTTTGAACAATGGACAAGATTACGACCTTCGCGCAATCTATGATTTCATTCTAAAAAGCTGGATAGGTGAATTACACCAGCAAAAGATAAGCGAACAGCCAAGCATATTGAAGTTTGCAGGACACCGCTATGATTCTTTAGAACCCCAACCTCCAAAGCAGCTTACAGACTCAGATACTACCCTAGTAAATGAATTGATTAAGTATTGTGCATATGTGTCCACATCCAAAGTGTTTGATCGCAGTGATCCGAGCTTGCGCTTTGGGGATCTGTTTCTGAATTCGGCCAATCCAAACGAATATTTTCTTTGTATAACCCCGTCCTGCGATTGTCTTCATTCGGAGAATATTAACGATAACTTTTACTTTGTAAAAGGAGCAAGCTTTAATGGCCTTCAAGCTATCCAAGCAGCTGAAACGGGCTTCCACTCTTTTATCCTAAAAGAAAATGAACCGAAGAGCATTAAGTGGCAGTGTAAACCCTTTACTAGTTACATTTCAACCAACGATATAAGCCAGTTGAAAATAAATTATTGTGGTCATGAAATACAGTTACTGCATTTGATTGTTCTGAAAGAGAACTACGCTCAAAGAATTGCAAACGAATCATTCGGTTATGGCCATCGTGTCGGTATTGATCTCCCACATTAGTGTTCAATGGAATTGATAGAGACAATTCAAACAATAAGAAGTTCTGGACAATTTATGAGGTATATTGACTTCGTTAAATTTCCCTTTTACAGGAACATAGAAATAGATACACGAATAAATTTCGATTTTCCTTTGACAGTGTTCATTGGTCAAAACGGATGTGGTAAAAGCTCATGTTTACATGCCCTGTATGGAGCACCTGAGGGCTACACTCCGTATAAATTTTGGTTCGATACAAAAGTTGATCCTGTTAGTTATTATGATGAACAGCGAAAGAGACATTCATTCTGGTACTCATTTCAGGAAGATGATCAAACTCGCGAAGTAATAAAGGCTAGAATCAAAAGACAAAACGATCCAAACTATTGGGAAACGAGCAGACCTCTGGCTTGGGCGGGTATGAGGACTAGGCGAAATGAGCGAGATAGTCCAATTGTGAAAAATGTTGTTTATCTAGATTTTCGCTCTGAACTAAGTGCATTTGATAAGTACTTCTATTTCGGGAATTTAAAGTATAGTCGGGCAAGAAACAAGCAAGAATTCATAAGAAGAAAATCTTCTTCGCTTAATAAAATTTTTACCGGTGAGAAACGTACAATCAACTCGAGTACGAGAACCTTAAATAAGCCTGTTGATGTTTTATCTTCGGAAGAGTTACGATGGATTTCTTTTATTCTGGGAAGAGATTATGCACGTGGGGTTTCAGTGTTTCATGAACTTTTCCGGAACGAAGGGTATTCTGTGTTGTTTCAAACGAATTTTGCTAAATACTCGGAGGCAGTTGCTGGCAGCGGTGAAATAGCCGTTGTCAGGTTAGTTAAGGAAGTTCTCACTGCTGAAGATTACTCATTGATACTGCTCGATGAGCCGGAAGTTTCACTGCACCCAGGAGCGCAAAGGAGGCTAACTATTTTTCTTTTGGATCAGATAATGCGCAAAAAGCATCAAATTGTTTTAACCAGTCACTCACCTTCAATTGTAAAAGGGCTTCCGAAAGAAGCCATAAAAGTTTTTTATCAAAACCCTAGGAACGGAAGATTTTTGATAAAAGAGAATCTCACCCCTGAAGAAGCATTCTTTCATATTGAATTCCAGATAGATAATCGAAAAAATATAGTTGTAGAAGACATTTTAGCAAAAGAGATTATATCTGAGGTGTTAAGTAAAATGGGCAGTGAAACAAAAAACTTGTTTAATGTGAAATACAATCCGGGTGGGGAATCTGTTATCAAAAAGGAGTTTATTCCCGTGTTTTGCCGAGAGAATGACTCACATGATTTCATATTCTTTGATGGTGATCAGAATCCAGAAAACCCACACTTCGATTGGCGAAGTATTCCGACAACTGACTTAACCATAGAAAATCTCAGTGCAAAAATCAGAGTACAAACTGGAGTAGAAATTAAGTTTTCTGTAGATAGTGGTCAAGGAGGCAGTAATCGAGAACAGCAGCTTGAACTATTGAAATCATTTCTGGACTATTACTTAAGTAATGTATATTACCTTCCTGGTCGGATTCCTGAAGATATTATTTGGAGTGAAGAAATGGCCGAAATGTTACTAAGGAGTGTTTTCTCAGATGCAACTGTAGTAAACCAAAAGTTAACTGAACTCAATAGAATTAATTCAACGAAACAAAAATTTGTATTTGTTTCAGAACACACATCAGGGGAGAGTACTTCTGATGCTATTTTAAGCCTACAGAAGCAGTTTTTTGCAAAGATGGTTGCATATCGCAAACAGCGACTATAGAGTCATACTAGAAAGTTTATCTGCAATCAGAGATGTTTGATAAATGACCTATTCGGTGAATGATGTTAAAGCAATATTGCTTCGGTTCTCACGCCAATATGTTCCTATCGAAAGAACTTTATAAGTAAAAAGTTCCATGATATACGACTGTTCATATTGTGAGTTAAAAACTCCTAGTAACCTTAACTCTTTTGTGCATCCAAAAGCCAATATATGATTGAATAAAAATTCAGGATTGGGTTTATCCAACTTATTCAATACATCATATTTTCACCCCATATAAATTTGGATTCTCAACCCATAAAGTTTGGTTATAACATTTCGGTCTAGGTAAAGACATCTGTTTGTAGATTTGCAGCGATTTACGACACGTATAAAACCATGAGCGAAACAATAGAACACGTAAAATGTCTGATCATAGGATCAGGGCCTGCAGGATACACTGCTGCCATCTATGCAGCGAGAGCTGATATGTCGCCTGTACTCTACACAGGACTTCAACCAGGTGGACAGCTTACCATAACCAATGATGTAGAAAACTACCCAGGATACCCGGAAGGAATTCAAGGGCCTGCGATGATGGAAGATTTTAAAAAGCAAGCTGAGCGATTCGGCACCGATGTGCGATTTGGATTAGCTACAGCCGTGGATTTCCAAAATGGAAAACACAAAGTCACCATCGACAATAAAACAGAAATAACAGCAGACTCTGTGATTATTTCGACTGGTGCTTCAGCCAAATGGCTTGGTCTCGAAAGTGAGCAACGCCTTAATGGTTTTGGAGTAAGCGCTTGTGCCGTTTGTGATGGATTCTTCTACAAAGGTCAAGAAGTGGCTATCGTAGGTGCTGGAGATACAGCCGCTGAAGAGGCAACATACTTGGCAAAGCTTTGTAAAAAAGTTACGATGATTGTTCGTCGTGATGAAATGCGTGCTTCGAAGGTTATGCAACACCGCGTTGAAAGCACTGAGAACATTGAAATCCTCTGGAATTCTGAAACAGTAGAAGTTCTTGGTGAAAAAGGTGTAGAAGGTGTGCGCGTGAAGAACAACCAAACTGGTGAAGAAACGGACATCCCCGTAACTGGATTCTTCGTAGCTATCGGGCACAAGCCAAACACAGATATCTTCAAAGGTCAGCTCGACATGGACAACACGGGCTACCTTCAGGTAAAACCTGGTTCGTCTAAAACGAACATCGAAGGAGTTTTCGCTTGTGGAGATGCCGCTGACAAAGTGTACCGTCAGGCTGTAACTGCCGCTGGAACTGGCTGTATGGCTGCACTTGATGCCGAGCGTTACCTTTCGGCTAAGGGCCTGCACTAAGAAGTAAGTGATTATAATTACATACAAAAACCGCCTCCGTCATAGCTCGGAGGCGGTTTTCTATTAATTGGCCATTGGGCCCTTGAATTACTTAGTGGTACGGACGGTACCTGTCTAAGGTTATATTAAATCGACGAATCTTTACGAATTTTCCAAATGAAAGGGCTAACCTTCCTGATTTGAGCATCTTGATCGGAATAGAAAAGTCCGTTCATTTCGACCAACTCAATTTCTTCGGTATTTCGAGTATTGAACTCCAATACAAATGCTGACATGATTTCCACATCGAGAAATTCTCCGTTTCGTCCAATCATCCCGGCTACCTGCCCATAGTCGCCGAATACTGGTGATCCAGAAAAGGCATTTTCAACATCCATGCTATCAATGGCGAGCACTGAAAAAGCTTCTCGATCAAAGCCTGCAAGAAAGCAATTGGCACAGTCGGCCATCGCTTCTGGACGGAGACGAAATGGAACTTTTGTCCCATCGGGAAACTGACACTTTAATAGAGCTAAATTCTTCTCCTTGTCGGCGAAAACTACCCTTCCTTTGATGTTCATTCCGCTGCCTTCTGCTGCCAGGCGTAGCGACGATTTTCCAGCTACCGCATCGGCAGTAGTGATTAAATATCCATCAGATGAGATGGCAAAAGCCGTAAAGTCGCCGTCGTAATCTCCTGTTTCACTCGACTCCACTTCTTCCCTTTCATCCACTTCAGGTTTATCTAGTTCAGGCTGACTAGTTGGAGCTTCTATTTCCAGTTCGTCATTTGGAACCTCGACTTTTAACTGCTCTTCCGTAAAATTGGCTTCTACTTTTTCAAGCGGCTCTTCCTTCTCCTCCAGCTTTACAACGTGGGATTCAATCTTCGTTTCAGTTGATGGCTTTGAACTTGCTTGGCTATTGTCTGACGATAGGACACCAAAAGCAGTGAGCAATGAAGCTATAACAGCCGACGTGCAAGCCAGAGCAATCGCCGCGGCTAATTTGACATACCGACCAGTCTTCTCTTGACTACCCCAGCTGGCATTCGCCATTTGGGCTTCGGTGTGAATCGACAATTCTTTGAAGTGAGCAATTCTATTGGATCGCGTCACGTGGTTCTTAACCATTGCAACCGTTCTTGAAATAACGGTCAGCGAAACTTTGTCGCTAAAACTACTTCCTTCTTCGCCCTCAAGCACCCGCAGCGCTTCGGCAAATTTTTCTTCATTGAGATGTATATCCTTGTTTTCACTTAGCTTGATTAGCTTGTGAAGACCTGAAATAAGTTGGTTGGACGCTCGCTCTTCCGATGAAAAACTAAGACGTTCCAAGAGTTGATTGAGTGGCGTTCCCTGTCCGATGTGCTCGAGAATCAGCGTTCTCGATGGTTCTCCGACTGATGCGAGCTTTTCTGCCGTTGCTTCGCTGCGTTTAGCGATTAAATCTATCTCGTGGAAGGCGTCTTCCATTTCAAAATACGATCGCTTGTGCACAACGAAATTCACGTCAACATTTCGCTTCCGAAGCTTGCTCACCCATATACAGCGAGCGAATGAATAGATAATATCTGCCCCTTTCTCGATCAGATCCATACCGTGGAGTTCGAGCAGTTGGGTGTAGTACAAAAAGGATTCGATGTATACGTCGAGCGCTTCTGTGTTCGTTCCTTTGTTCTCGGTTACGAACAAGAATGTATCCCTGTAAAGGCTGGAGTATTGATCTGAAATCAAGCACCAACTCTTCTCATCGATCACATACAGTCTTTCGTTTTTCATTGACCTTCAGCTATGTCGCAATCTCCTTAAAAAAGGTTGACTGCTGGTCTTAACTGCCATTCTACGGAATTGGTGATCAAAAGGTTTCGGATGACACTGGTGCTCCGTCAATTCCCAGTGTATATTGGCACTCAAACGAGGTGTTAACCATATTTAACAGGCCTTTCTGAAACTAAATACCCACATCTTTGGTTAACTTTATCTGTTCTAAAAGATTTCTATGAAAAAAGTAGGTTTGGGTCTAATCGCCCTATTTGTCGCTACAACTATCTGGGCGCAAACCGAATCGGAAGGGTTTACACAACAAGCGGAGAAAATCACGGCATTGCTCTACCACATTGAGAATAGCTATGTGGATACGGTAGATACGGAGGAACTGGTGGATGACGCCATCAGGAAAGTGCTCGAAGACTTGGATCCACACTCTGTATACATCCCCGCAAAGGATGTGAAAAAGGCGAACGAAGGCCTCGAGGGAAATTTTGAAGGAATCGGGATTCAATTCAACATACTTCACGACACCATAACCGTAGTATCGCCCATAAGTGGTGGGCCGAGTGAAAAGCTCGGGATTCAAGCCGGTGATAAAATCGTAACAATTGACGGAGAACTGGTTGCTGGTAATGGCGTAACCAATAACGATGTGACCACTAAGTTGCGTGGTGACAAGGGTACGAAAGTGACAGTAGGGATCAGAAGAAAAGGTGTCAAAAAAGCCTTGGTTTTCGAAATCACCCGCGATAAAATTCCGATTTACAGTCTGGATGCAGCCTATATGGCCACCGACAAGATCGGCTATATCAAGCTCAACCGCTTTGCCAAAACCACGATGGGTGAGTTTTACAAAGCTATGGGCGATTTGAAAACAGAAGGAATGGAAGATCTTATCCTCGACTTGCAAGGAAATGGTGGTGGAATGCTGGAAACGAGCATCCAGCTGGCCGATCAGTTCCTAAAAGCCGATGAGCTCATTGTTTACACCGAAGGGAGAGCCTATCCGAGAAGGGAGGCGGTAGCCACCGCAGCTGGCTCATTTCAAAATGGACGTCTTGTGGTACTCATTGATGAAGGCTCAGCGTCGGCGTCAGAGATTGTTTCGGGAGCTATCCAAGACTGGGACCGTGGCCTGGTGGTAGGACGCCGTAGCTTTGGAAAAGGACTGGTACAGCGGCCCATTCAATTGCCCGATGGAAGTTCGGTGAGATTGACTATCCAAAAGTACTACACCCCAGCCGGTAGATGCATTCAAAAACCATACGATGATGGCCGAGAAGCTTACATTATGGAAAAATACGAGCGCTATGAAAATGGTGAAATGTGGTCGGCCGACAGCATCGATGTGCCGGACTCACTGGTGTATGAGACCAACCGTGGCCGCGTGGTATACGGTGGTGGTGGAATTACCCCCGACGTGTTTGTCCCGATTGACACCACGCAGTCGTCTGATTTGAATACCGACCTTATCCGCAAGGGGGTCATGAACTCTTTTGCGATTACCTATACCAACCAGAATCGAGATATGCTCCTAAAGGATTACTCGACAGTAGAGTTGTTCAACGCCAATTTCGAAATGGAAAAAGTGATTCCTGAATTTAAGTCATACGCCGAAGAAGAGGACGAAGAAATTGATTGGAACGCGGAAGACTATGCCGTTTCTGAGAATATGATCAAAGGACGTCTGAAGGCATTGATCGCCCGAAACCTTTGGGACTATTCAGCGTACTACGAAGTTTTTAATCCATACTGGCCAGCATATACCAAGGCGCTTAAGCTTCTCGAAGAAGACAGCTACGAGTCGTACAATCTGGCTGAGATTAAACCTTAAAGTTTTTGTTAAACCCAACCCATCGCATAGGCGATTTATTAGATTTGTCAAGTAAAGTAAAAACGAACCACCATGAGTGAAAAAGTAAAAAATGGACTACTAGTTTTGATTGCAGCCCTTTTGGTTGTGAATACAGGACTTCTACTTAAGAATGGATCTTCTTCAGGACCATCTACGTCGAAACCTAAATTTGAGAGAACTGCGGAGAAGAAATCTACACCTGTAGCCACAGATTCTAAACTCACTTCGGCTGTTGACCCATTGTCAAATGCCGCTGAAAAGCCAGCAGCGCCAACTACAATCATGCAGTTTGCTGAAGTAAAACACGATTTTGGTCAAGTACCACAAGATTCTGAAAACAAAAAAGTGTTTACGTTCACCAATACAGGATCCGAGCCTCTAATCATTGAGAATGCGAAGGGTTCTTGTGGATGTACTGTTCCAAAATATCCGAAAGAGCCTATCGCACCTGGTGCTACTGGCGAAATCGAAGTGGTATACAAACCGGGTAAACAGAAGAACAACCAAACGAAGAACGTAACGATTACGGCAAACACGAACCCAACAAAAACAGTTTTGACCATCACTGCTGATGTTCAAGAAGGGGTTTAATCATATTTTAATTTAGAAAGAGCCCTTTGGCATCCAAGCCAAAGGGTTTTTTTGTACCCAAAAGTCACGTTTCCAGATTATCTTAAACTCAGAAATTAAGATGAGATGAGACGAAACACCTTTCTCAAGTTAGCTGCTTCCGCGGGTCTTCTTATTGGAGGCTCTTCCATTCTATGCGCATGCCGAAGGGATATAGATTCGAGTAGCTTTGAAGACCTTTTGGCAGGAGGGTTTTCTGATGGGAGCTGCATCGGGCTTTCGAGTAACCCTATTTCCAATGTTCGTATCGGCCTAATTGGCCTTGGTAATCGAGGATCTTGTCTTATCAAACTCTTCGATTGGATGATAAGTCAAAATATGGCGACCATAGTTGCCTTAGCTGATCTTCATGAAGCGCAGCTAACTGAGAGTTTGGCTCTTCTTAAAATCCAACAAAACACGATTCCTCAGACTTATCATGGCACGGAGGATAGTTGGAAGAGCTTGGCAGATAGGGATGATATAGATCTCATCATTATCGCGACTCCATGGGAGTACCATGCAGAAATGTCGACCTATTGCATGGAAAAGGGAAAGCATGTAGCCTGCGAAGTTCCTTTAGCCTATACCTTAAAAGACTGCTGGAAGATTATAGAAACATCGGAGCGCACAAAGAAGCATTGTATGCTGCTCGAAAATTGCTGCTTCAACAGAGAGGAGCTTTGGATGCTAAACATGGTCAACGAAGGTGTATTTGGAGAACTAACTCATGCCGAAGGAGCCTATATTCACGATCTGAGAAAACACCTCCTGACTAAGGGCTACTATCAAGATGACTGGAGACTGACCGAACACGAAAAAAGAAGTGGCAATTTATACCCCACACATGGTTTAAGCCCCATCAGTAAGTACTTCGGGATTGGTCATGGCGACTATCTTGACCACCTCGTGTCAATGAGCTCTGTGGAAAGAAATTTGAGCAGATTCAACTCAGCCAAACCGATAGCCTGCGGTGATATGAATACGACTATGATCCGGACAAAAAAAGGCAGGTCCATCATGCTTCAGTTTGATGTACATACGGGGCGACCTTATTCTCGCATAAACCTACTCAGTGGAACTAAGGCCACCCACAGCGGATTTCCGTCAAAGCTCTATCTGGATAGCAACGAATTAGAATTCGATGGACACAATTGGGCAAACACCGACACGTACAATGAATACCGAGATCAGTATGACCACCCTATCTGGAAAAAACTAGAAAAACAAATAAAAGAGACGCAATTTGCTCACGGTGGCATGGACTTCATCATGATGTACCGGCTCATCAAATGCCTAAACCTTGGTGTACCGCTAGACATCAATGTGTACGAAGGAGCCCTGTGGAGTGCCATTAGCCCATTAACAGAATACTCCGTAGCCCATAATAGCCAGTCAATCCCCATTCCCGACTTTACGAATGGATTATGGCAAAACACGAGTTCATCCACATTAATGCGGGAAATGTAAAAGCCCCCTGAATAGGGCAGAGATTTAATTTTCTCGTGCACTACCCAGAGGGCGCAATATTTCTGACTTGCACAAGGTCTAGTCCATCACTTCTTGCTGGGCTTCTTCTGGTATCTGCAATTTATCTGCTTTCGACGACCAGATCAAGTCCATTTCTTCCACTAGATGCCCTGCACCAGCATACTTATCTACGATAAATAGAACGTACTTCACATCAACCATGATGTTTCGACAAATCTCTTCGCTAAACATGATATCGCTCATGGTACTCTCCCAAGTGCGGTCGAAGTTCAAACCGACTAAATTTCCATTAGCATCAATAGCAGGGCTTCCTGAGTTTCCACCTGTGGTGTGGTTAGAACCCAAGAAGCATACGCGCAGTTCGCCGTCTGTGGCGTACTTCCCATAGTCTTGGTTGGCGTGCAAATCCAATAGTTTTTGTGGTACATCAAACTCCTTATCACCCGGAATGTACTTGCTCACGATTCCATCCATAGTGGTATAGGGCTGGTACTCTACCCCATCTACTGGCTCCGAACCTTCCATCTTACCATAAGTAAGTCGCAAAGTGCTATTTGCATCTGGTGAGTACGTCTCAAGTGGCATCAAAGCCATCCAGTTTTTGAGATAAACCTTCATCATGGCATCTTCTTCATTGCGATACTCTCCGTAACCCACTTGCACGCCCCCACGGTAGGCCTCGAGCAACTGCCACCCTATTTGGAATAGCGGGTCTTCAACGATGGCCTTTACCGATTTTCTCGGATTCTTATTGTCCAATGCATCTACCAGCTCATCTTTATCATCAAAAAAGGAGTCTTCGTACAGTTTGTTGACATTCGCATCAAGCTTTTCTAGATCTGCCAGATACTTATCAGCTGTAGCAGAACTTAAAATCTCAGGACATCCAGCATCAAAAAGTGGCCAAAGTGCCTTGAATATATCCCGATCTACCTGGGCATCGTAATCCTTGTAGAATCCGTCCACACCAGCTACCAAATTATTGAGTTCAACTTGAAGCTCTTCATCCGTAAACTCTTCATGAGTTCCAGCGATCTTTCCAAAGCGCTGCGCAAACCGAATGACTTCTGGTCCGTAGTAATACATCTCAATCAAATAATTTCGGGCTAGCTTTACGTCTCTACTCTTGGTGTACAGTACTTCAAAATCCGACATCAAACTGTGCATCCCTTCATAGCCTTTGGTGCTTCGAGCCATTTGAACAAATTTCTCTTCATGAGCTTTCTTGGTGCCTATTGCATCGTAGCGCTCTAGGCCCATGCTTTGGCCGATCCACTTCTTGTATGCGTTGCTGATACGCGATTGCTTAGCTGCATATTGGATTCGCGTTTTGTCGCTCGCTTCCATCGCAGCGTCAATGACATTGAGACTGGCTTCACGCATATCAATTTTTGCCGGGTTTTCAATATTGACTACATAGTCTACCGCGTAGCTCGTCAAGTATTGCTCCGTAGTTCCAGGAAAACCAAAAACCATGGTGAAATCACCTGGCTCAAGGCCTTCCATATTGATGGCGAGATGGCGATCGGCCTTAAACGGAACGTTTTCTTCACTATAAGAAGCCGGTTCGTTATTTGGAGAAGCATAAATTCGAAACAGCGAAAAATCGCCCGTATGACGCGGCCACATCCAGTTATCGGTATCCCCACCAAATTTCCCAACTGAAGAAGGTGGTGCACCAACCAATCTCACATCTCGGTAGGTTTCGGTCACGATCATATAGTACTCATTTCCGTAGAAAAACGGCTTTACTTCAGCCTCGTATTGCGTACCAGCTACAGCCTCGTCTTGGAGCTTTTTAGCCTGAGCAGCAAGAGCTTGGTTCAATTCGTCGCCTTCGAGATCACCAGCCGCTTTGAGCATGGTCTTTGTCACATCTTCAATGCGCACCACAAAGGTGGCCGCAAGCCCTTCATTCGGCAATTCCTGCGATCGATCCATGGCCCAAAAACCATCTTTTAGGTAGTCGGCTTCTACCGATGAATGCGACTGAATTTGACCATACCCACAGTGGTGGTTTGTCAAAATCAGGCCATCTTCTGAAATTACGCTCGCCGTACAGCCTCCACCAAAATGCACGATCGCATCCTTCAAACTCGATTGATTGATGCTGTATATTTCTTCCGCAGTCAAGCGCAAGCCAGCATCTTGCATATCTCCAATCACAAGCTTAGCCAGTGTAGATGGTATCCACATTCCCTCGTGCGCCATATTGGCGAGTGGAAATGTGACAATTAATAGAAAGGTGATTCCCAATGATTTGAATCTCGAAAACATATTTAGATTATTTATTCATTCTTAAAAACGAAGTGCCACAGCCCGAGCAAGAATCCAACACCAAGGACAAATGGCAAAATAAATTGTGGAAGACTCGGCAGTTTTGACTCGAACGTTCCTCCCATCCCAAAATAACGGACTACAGGTGAGAAAACCATCGTCAAACCCACTATTATCATCAAATAGTTAAAAACTGAGTTGACCACAATGGCCGTCTTGTAAATTGGCGTCTTCTCGAACTCCTTAAATTTCATATCGGCGTAGGTCGCTGCACGCTCTTGATAATCGGCCCTATTTGGCGGTTCGGGTTGATGAGAACTTCGTTGAGCCCCACCATACTTTTTTTGGTATCGCTGGATGGCTTCTAAAACGTATTGATCCTTACGCATCAGTATCTCGTAAGCCTCGCTAATGGCGACAAACTGCTCTCTTGTATCTGTTGTACGGCTTCGATCTGGGTGGTACCTTTTAGCCAAAACGCGATACGCCTTTTTGATTTCCAGATCCGATGCACCGATCGGTAATTCCAAGATTCTATAGTACTTATCAAAAGGGCGCATATACCAATGTATAAAAATCCGAGGATGAACGGATGTTAAAAAAACGTGCTTTCTCCGATTTTTGTATTTTCCCGTGTTTTAGCCATGAGAAAAATTGCCATCGTCATAGCCATTCTGTTCAGCGTCCTGTCCAATCTGGCACAGGCCCAGAATAGATTTGTCGAAAACGGGGGGCAATGGCCTGATCGCGTGCTTTTTGCAAAAGATCTTCCCGGAGGAAAACTCTATCTGGAAGGTACTACCCTCACCTTTGATCTTTACGACCAAGAAACCGTCAATAGCGTGAACGCTGCTCACGGCGGCGGCATGGATATACCCATTCCTAAAAAGCTACCCTGCCATGCCTACACCATCTCCCTGGCAAATGCCCGTGAGAACTATTCAGTGCAAGCAGGTACCGAAGTCACAGGCTCTTACAATTACTTCAAAGGAAATGACCCTTCAAAGTGGGGAAGCAATCTAAAGGGCTATGATGGAATCACTTTCCAAAAAGTCTATGACCATATTGATCTGAAAATTTACCAAAAGGGAAACACCAAATACGACTTTATCGTGCACCCTGGCGGGAATGTTGCCGAAATTGAACTCGTGTACGACGGCGTGAAGCCGAAAACAAATGAGAAAGGACAGCTCGTCATCGAGACATCTGTAGGCACCATTACTGAATCAAAACCTTTTGCCTATCAGGTGAGAAATGGTCGAATAGAAGTGGTGGAGTGCGCATACCAACTCAACGGACGTAAACTCCACTTCGACTTGGGAAGCTATGACCCATCCATCGATCTCATTATCGATCCGGAACTCATTTTCAGCACATACAGTGGGTCTGGGACTGACAACTTTGGCTTCACCGCTACTTTCGACCTCGACGGACACCTCTACTCAGGAAGCTCCGCTTTTGGTACCGAGTACCCCACCACCTCCGGAGCCTACCAAACCGATTGGGCCGGTGGAAGCTCGAACGGCGCTGGTACCGATATTGCGATCACAAAATTTGCTCTAAACGGCACATCACTTGTATACAGCACCTATCTCGGTGGTGGACGCGATGATTTACCCCACAGCATTATCGTCGATGATTTGGGAAACCTTTACGTTTTTGGGACCACTAGTTCTGATGACTTTCCCCTAGGTGCCAATCCAGCTCAAGATCAGTTTAACGGAGGAACTCCCTTTACCCCTCAAGGCATTGGGGTAAACTATACGGAAGGATCAGATATGATCGTTTCGAGACTAAGCCCTAGCGGAACGGCATTGGAAGGATCAACGTATCTCGGCGGAACGGGGAATGATGGTATCAATTCCAACTCACAGCTGAAGTACAACTACGCCGATGAAATGCGTGGCGAAATCGAGTTAGAACCTTCGGGTAATGTGGTAATCGGATCCACTACCCTTTCCGATGATTTTCCGATAGTAGGATCACCCTACCAGAGTGTAAAAGGAAGTGGACAAGATGGAGTGATCGTAGAACTGACGCCAGACTTATCAAGTATCGTGACTTCAACCTATTTTGGAGGCAATGGAGATGATGCGATATATTCTATTCACTGCACGAGTGATTCGCGAATCACCGTTGCGGGTGGAACGCGTTCTTCTGACTTACCCACCGATGGCGGGTCATACCAAGAAGACTTCGAAGGTGGACGGGCAGACGGATTTGTCGCTAGGTTTGAAAACAATGCATCCGATTTATTTCGCGTGACTTACCTGGGCTCGTCGAGCTACGATCAAATCTACTTTGTAGATGTAGACGGGGAAGGAAACCCACATATTTTTGGTCAAACGGAAGCTCCAGATAGCACGTTCATCATCAATGCAGATTTCAGTAATTCGAACAGTGGGATGCTAGTGACAAGCTTTACCCCGGGCTTGACAAATGTCAATTGGTCCACTGTTTTTGGAGACAACGAAAATGCGCCAAATCTATCACCTACTGCCTTCTCAGTTGACATTTGCAATCACGTGTACCTGTCAGGTTGGGGTGGCGGGCCAAACAACAATCCCAACTACGGCGGACCTATGACCACCACTAATGGTCTTACTGTAACAGATGACGCCATAAAAAGCACCACGGATGGAAATGACTTCTACTTTATGGTCATGGAATCTGACGCTTCTGCCCTCACCTTTGCCACCTATTTTGGTGGAAACACCAGCCAGGAACACGTGGATGGTGGAACGAGTCGATTTGATAGAACGGGGAAAATATACCAAGCTGTATGTGCCGGTTGTGGCTCCAATGACGATTTTCCAATAGAGCCACCAAATGCCTGGAGCCCGACCAATGGGAGCCCAAACTGTAATCTGGGAGTGGCCAAAATCGACTTTATTCTACCCTTGGTCTTTGCCGATTATGAGAGCACACCGGCCTGCTTGCCCGATCCAGTTGAGTTTAACAATACGAGTACCGTCAATACAGAAGGAAACCCAAATTATCAATGGATTTTTCCGAACGACGACATCGTAATGGAAGAAAACCCCTCCTACTTTTTTGATACACCAGGAGTTTACGACGTTACCTTGATAATCACCGACCCTTTGGCCTG
Source organism: Bacteroidia bacterium (assembly GCA_030427905.1). Taxonomy (GTDB): domain Bacteria; phylum Bacteroidota; class Bacteroidia; order Flavobacteriales_D; family Cryomorphaceae; genus CBDDKU01. Next base: position 258,084 of record JAUICL010000002.1, on the reverse strand, counting down.
CAATATTTCCGACACCATTACTCACCAGGTGGAAGTGTTTCCCGAAATCGTTCTTTCCATTGACGATGTACAATCCTGCACCGAGTCGACTTTTGATTTAGAAATCAGCAACAATGGAGCTGGAACGTATTTTGAGTGGGCTGAAGACATCAATTTCAATTCGATTATCGAAGAAGGGCCAACTGATAGCCTAATTACATATACGGGCGATGAACAGATCATGATTTACATTCGAGTCTCGAATGAGAACTGTGATAAAATTGATTCGGTCCTCGTCTCTCCCGCGCCATCCTTAACATTGGATACAGAAGATGTGCTTCTATGCTCTATCCAAGAGTACCCAGTACAAGCTCTGGTTACGGGTGGCTACGATCTGACTACCGTGATCTGGCAACCCGACAACAAGATTATCGAAGGTCAAAACACCACCAATGTCTTGCTCGATGCCGATGAGCCCATTTCACTTTCTGTGGACATCACCACCGAGTTTGGCTGCGATCTTTCAGCAAGTGCACAAGTAGATGTTTACCCGATCGAATTGGAAGTTACCGAAGATACCTTGGCTTGTGTGAACAACCCGATAGATCTCGTGGCGAATAGCAATGGTTGGGCAGAGAGCTTTGTATGGTCGGACACACCTGATTTTAGCAATATCCTTAATCCAAGCGGTGACAGTACGATTACCATCATCCCGACATCAATAGTGCACTACTTCGCACGTGTTGAGAACAATGGGTGCGTGCTAATCGACACCGTTGCAGTGAGTTTGCTTTCGGCGGGAACGACCGTCTCAGCCGACCAGTACATCTGTCTCAACGATACGGCTTTGATTTTCGTTTCGAACGATTTTCCAGGCAGTCAACTCGCACACACGTGGTCGCCAGATGAGTACATCATCTCAGGGCAAAACACGAGTTTCATTCGCGTCTTTGTTGAAGAACCCACCACATTCACCGTAGTCAGTGAAACTGAATTTGGCTGCAGCGTTGAGAATAGCTCTACCGTCTACTTGTCTCCATTGGGTGGGCAGGAAGTCGATGCTCACGCAGACCCGATACATTTACTGGAAGGAGATATCAGCCAACTCAGCGGCACCCCCGACTACAGCGATTATCTCTACCATTGGGATCCCCCCACCTATCTTACAACGCCTGTGGGGCGAAACACTACCAGCCAGCCTGACGAAACCATCACCTACACCCTCACGATCATCGATCAAGATCCGTTGGGAGTTTGTGTCCGAACCGACTCGGTGACACTTTTTGTATACGAAGCGTTCTGCGGAGAGCCCAACATCTTTGTACCAAACACCTTCACTCCAAATGGCGATGGAGAAAATGATCAATTGTGGGTTCGTGGATATGGGGTGATTACTTCCATGGAATTCGTGATTTACAATAGGTGGGGCGAAGAAGTGTTTGCAACCAATGACTTAAATCAAGGGTGGGATGGCACCTATAAAGGCGATTTGGCCGAACCGGCAGTATACGTATACTACCTACGCGCGAGATGTGCCGAGGGAGAAGAGTATTTCAAGAAAGGAAATGTGACTTTGCTGAGATAATGAAAATCTGGTTTCACATACTTGGTTTTACTTTTCTGACATTGGCAGCCAATGCCCAAGACATTCACTTTTCTCAGTTTTTCTTTTCCCCTCAAACCACAAATCCAGCTGAAGTAGGCGTATTTAATGGGAAGTATCGACTCAACGCCAATCAAAAAACCCAGTGGCGAGAAGTTTCCCGTCCCTACTCCACTTTTGCGCTGATGGGCGATGGCCATTTTGACTTTCTGCCTGAAGACATTTCACTTGGCCTAATCATATTGAATGATCAAGCTGGAGATTCCAGATTCAACACCTTTTCGATCCAAACCGCAGGGAGTTATGCATTGAACTTATCTACCGAGCACAGTATTAATTTAGGCGTCCAAGTGGGAGCCACCCAAATCAAAATATCCCAAGAAGATCTAACATTCAATAACCAATACAACGGTGTTGTTTTCGATCCAAATCTCAGCTCAGGCGAAGACTTAGCACGGCTATCGAGGTGGTATGCCAACTTAAACCTCGGTGCGCTTTACGAATTTAGGTACGAGAGAAGGAAACATATTCGCGTGGGGCTCACCGCTCACAACATCCTTGCCCCTGACCAATCGTTCTACAATGATACAGGTGTAAACCTGCCTTTGCGGTATTCGGCTTACGTCACAAGCGAATGGAAAATAACCGAGCGTGTAGATGCCATGCCTTCGTTCCGATATATGAGTCAATCAACGTTTCAAGAAATTATGCTCGGAGCAGCCCTTCGCGTGCGGATACTCGAAGAAAGAGACATGTACCGGGCGGTGTTCTTAGGCTATTACGGCAGGCTCGCCGACAGTGGTATCGCTATGGGTGGGTTTGAGCTCGACGCCTGGCGATTTGCGGTGAGCTATGATATCAACATGAGCGAACTGGATGTTGCAAGTCGAAATCGAGGTGGGCTCGAGTTTTCGCTTCAATATATCTTTGGCCGAAAGAGTGAATCGAGTAGTTTCATGCACAAATACTGTCCCGTGTATTTATGATTCGGCCTATCTTTCTCTTAGTTTCATTGTTCTGGGCCACGCTACTTTTTGCTCAAACACAAGACGACTGGACCAAACTTGGCGACGAAGCCCTTGATGATGGAGATCCTTACGGGGCCTTGCTTTACTACCAGAAGGCCATGGATATTGATAGTGCCCGTGGCGAATTGGTATACAAGTATGCTCACGCTCTTCGGGAAAATCACCAGTATCGCAAAGCGGCCTACTATTACTACAAGACCTACCGTCGAGAACAAGGAAAAGTGTATCCGCTGAGTGGGTTTTATCTGGCGCAGATGCAAAAACAGTCCGGAGAATACCAGGCGTCAAAATCTACCTGGCGCCGCGTGAGAGACCAATTTGAAGGAAATCCGGAGAGTTTCGAATACAAGAAAGCGATACAGGAAATGCGGGCTTGTGATTTTGCCATTCTTTGGATGAAAGAAGATACCCTCTTAATGAAACTTCAAAAAATTGAGATGGCCGATAGCGAATCAGAAAGTCAATTTGATGGTCAGTTTTACCGCGACAGCCTTCTACTTTTTTCGCGTTTGAATGGTGAGTACAATGCGAAGAATGAAGTGATCAACCCTGAAGGATCGTATCGGGTGAGAGCTTATCAAGCTCAGCCACCATACACCGAGTCAGTTCTTTTTGACTCAGACGAAATGGAATTGGCGGGAATTGCATTCTCAAAAGACTCTACATACAAAGCCGTTCTCAAATCTGATTCAGACTTCAAGAACACGATAGAAATATGGCGTGGAGATAAAAAACTCCATCAATTGCCTACGGAAGGTGAAGATGCCTGGTATTCGCACCCACAATTTGGTATGATTGGCGAAAGTGAAGTGCTTCTTTTTTCATCAAATAGAAAAGGATCTGTAGGTGGAAGTGATATTTGGTACATGGATTTGAACTCCAAAAAGGTCAAAAACCTGGGGGTGCGTGTCAACAGTATTGGAAATGAGATCACCCCATTTTACAAGGCTAGCGAAGATGCGGTATACTTCGCTTCTGACTGGCATTACGGTCTAGGAGGGTTTGACATATTTAAAGCTGCTGTGAATGATGGGGATGTGGATTTTCCCGAAAATCTAAAGCCACCATACAATACCCCATCCAACGACCTGTATTATACTTATGAGTCAACACAGAACCTGGGCTGTATCACGAGTAACCGGAGCGAAACGGAATCTGGTACCTGTTGCAACGACTTGTGGATGTTTTCTGAACCATCCAAAGAAGAACTGCTGCCCGACATCCAAGACTTGGAATCGCTCAATGCCTATCTGCCTGTCGTGCTGTATTTTCACAATGACGAGCCCGACCCACGCACTCGAAAGTCTACTACCACCAAGACTTATGTAGAAACGTATCGAGATTACACAGCCATGTTGCCAGCGTATCGGGAAGCATACCGCGTAGGGCTGACTGCCGATGAGCAGGATAAAGCCGAAGAAGCAATGGAATCCTTCTTCTTGGATGAAATCGATGGGGGTGTGCGCGACCTCGACCTATTCATGCAACTTTTAGAATCGGAGCTCGAGAAAGGCTCACGAGTTGAAATCACGATTAAAGGCTTCGCCAGCCCGCTAGCTGAAACTGATTACAATGTGAAGTTGACATCGCGAAGGATATCTTCCCTGATCAACTATATGCGCGATTACAACCGCGGAAGCCTCGTACCTTTTATCCGTGGGACAGCTTCGAATGGTGGAAAGATTGCCTTCAATGAAATACCATTTGGGGAGTATGTCGCTTCAAACTACATAAGCGATAACCCAAACGAATCGAATGCTGTGTACAGTATTCACGCAGCACGCGAAAGAAAAATTGAGATCTCAAGTGTTCAGCAAGCCAAGAGCGAACAAGCCTTTTTGATCCAGTTTGAAAAGGAAATAATCGATCTAGGCCAGGTGGGTATTGATTCCAAATTGGAGTTTGTTTTTAACTATACCACCGAAGGAAGCGTAAAGATTGGAGCTGTTGAATCCCCTACAGGTGTGGTGGATGTGGAGATTGATGACGAAACAATTCGAGGCTTCATCATGGCCGGAATCTTTGAAGGAAAGCAGGTTTTGTCGCTCGATGTGGTGGATAGTGATGGAGATTTGCTCAAACAATTACATTTGACTTTTGAAGTAGTCGAATAATGATCGAGACCAAAGCTTTCGGAAAAATTTACCTCCCCCACGTGTCCCTCCCAATTGGTGGCGGGTTCGTGCCACGTGATTTTTACCATATCGACCTATCAAAACACAATCCCAAACTGCTCAAGGCTGCCCCTGTGGACCACTCAGAGTTAGGTCGTTTTATAGACAGGCGCTTGGCCAAGCGACGAAAAAAAGTAGCCGTAGGCGGATACGCCGAGCAAAGGAATCTATACGCCAGATTCCACCATTTTGAAGAGAGCGATGAAGCTCGAGAGATCCACCTCGGAATAGATTTTTGGACTGCCACCGGAACTGATGTTCTGGCTGTGCTTCCCGGCACTATTCACAGCATCGGGATAAACGCTACTCCCGGCGATTATGGGCCAACAGTCATTATTGAACACCTGCTCGGAAATGCGAAATTTCACAGCCTTTACGGGCATTTGAGTAAAGAATCTATAAAAGGACTTAAAAAAGGTCAACTCGTGAGACGGGGCGAAAAAATTGCCGAATTGGGCGGACCACACGAAAATGTTGGATGGCCACCACACCTTCATTTCCAGGTTATCATTGATATGGGCAACCGAAAAGGTGATTACCCAGGTGTGTGTTTAGCGTCAGATTCAGCCTTCTACCTAGCAAACTGCCCCAATCCAGCGCAGCTATTTCTGCAGTCTTGGAAAAGTGTAATGGGAAAAAGTACGTGCAAGACGTTAATAAAAGCGCAACAATTGAAATCCTAAATTTTCATTTCTCCTTTTTTTGCGATACCTTTTCTACCTGTCTGCGGGTCAACAATGTGTGTATCTATTAAATATTCTCGTGTAAACTTTTGGCTTATACTCTCATTCACAACCCTTTTTGGTGGTTGCGATATGGAGCTCAATTCAGATTCCGAACAACTCGTGAGTGAAGCTGAAATGCTGATTCCAACAGAATTATGGGTAAACCAAGCCCAAAACTGGATAGATGAAGCAGAAAATGCACCGAGCTACATGCTCTATGGAAGCATCAAGAACGACTACATCGAGCTGATGAATTACTTCGTCAATGAAGAGCTTTACAAGACCGTAGCACATAATGGCGACGAGTGGTACAATGTATTTTTTGAAGGCGGACGATTGGTCTACTCAGAATGGACGTCAGACAAACTCGAAACCACGGTCATTACGGCTTATGCCAATGAGTCGCCGTATGCATCGGCAGAGTGGAGCGAAGGCGTTTGGGAACCTATAAACCCATTAAACTCACCTGCAGATCCTAACCTTATTCTAAAATGTGCACGAGAAGCGAAGCGGCTACAAAAACTTGAGCGAACTCGTCCATACCGACAGAGAATTAAAGAATTGAACGCAGAAGTATCAGGTCGAATTTCTTCTGGTCAAGTGGATGTTTACCATCTCAATGCCGCAATGGGCGATCAAATTGACATCTCCATTTCATCTCCATCGCAAAGGGCGTGGTTTACCATTGATGGAATTGACGAAGTAAATATGGAATACAATTCCTGGCATGGTGCCTGGCCTGAATCTGGTGATTTAGTGATTTCCGTCTTTTCTGTTGGCGAAGTGGATACGGCTTCCTACTCGCTAAAAACGAAAATTTCACCCCCCGAACCCAAGGCGAGCTCTTAGTGCGTCTGGCAACTCAGGAAGTGCTCCCCTTCGCACCAACAAACCGTTGAGCTGGGCCAGTTCTTGGAACACATAATGTTTGTCCATCGCAGCTTTCAGATACCCGCGCCCACTCGAATTTCCAGTTCCTACTCGCGTTCCAATCATACGACCCACCATATTCATATGGCGCGAACGCCAGGTAGCCATCAGCGTATCTGTCTCGAGCAAGGCATCCAAAAGTTGGTAGGGCTGCTGAAGCATGGGATATCCCTGATATAGCGTGATAAATAGTGCTGCACGACAAGCCTTTGGCGAAAGTCGTCTACCCTTGTTCTGTTCCCCGATCCCAAACATCACCGAATCAAATTGCTCAATATTAGCTGACTCTATTTCCAGCAGGCTTCCCGTGTATACATCGCGGTACGACTTCCAAAAAGGATGATCAGTCGGATTCGATTCAAACGCTTCGCCCCAAATGGTGGCATCGTGCATGAAAGGCATGCGCTCGAGCCAAACATTGAGATACTCGAGCAGAGAAGTGGCTCTTTCATTCTGCTTCACTTGATCTACATCTTCCGGTCTCAATTGAGATGTGTAGTAGTGCTTTCCGTGGCGCGCTTCAAAAGCAAGCCCGAGTTTGGCTTCCAACTCTTTCCACTGTACACTCTGAAACCCACTGGCAGGCCTGAGCAAATCTCTGAAGTCAAGGAAATCCAGCGATGTCATCGTTTCCATGATATTCATCTGCTCTACCAATACTTTGAGAATGGTGTTAATCCGATTGCATCTGTGCACCACCGTTTGGAGTGTGGGGTCGTTGTCTTCTAATTTCGGAGAATTGAAAATATCGAGGATAGAATCCACTTCGAAGAGCACCTGCTTAAACCAAAGTTCGTAGGCTTGGTGAATGACGATAAAGAGCATCTCATCGTGAGCATCCACCCCAGCGGCGTCACTTTCAAGAGCTTGGGCATTTAGAATTTTATCGAGTTGAAGGTAATCTTTGTAGTAGACTTCTTTTTGGGACATTTCTGGCAGTTTCTATGGATCGAAGATAGAAAATCCATCGCCTTCCATTGCTGATATTCTCTTTTTTCGAGTAGAAAATCAGTCTACTTGATAATCTGAATTCTTCAACTCAAAAGCGATATTCTCAGGCTTTTTGAACGGAATATCCCACCAGCCGTCGTATTGGATCAAAACGGGAAGAATCTCTCCGTCTGTCACAATATTTTCGACATTCATATGGATGTCAAAATCAAATAACAATGTGCGGTACTCCAAGTAGTAATCTCGCCCCATCACAGCGTAAGTTGACTCATCAAAGTACGAAGTCATCGACTTGATCACGGTATTGTCCTCTTCACCTTCTTTGGTCGATATGCTGAATCCAATGCAAGGAATGCTATCCTTCCAATCGAAATTGAAAATTCTAAACTCATAGTACTCGACCATTTCTTCCGAAAAGATCGCCATCCGATCACCGATGAAAGGCACGTTTTCGATTTCCTGCCCTGGATTAAAAAGCATTTTCTTGAGCTGTGCTTTGTGCTTTTCCATCTTCGAAGAATGCTCCAGCGACTGGTTTCGCGTCTTGTAATCCCTGCTTACTTTTTCCTTTTGGGTGGGGAAGAATACGTCGTCGTAGATCTCGGCAGTCAGGTATTTCCACTCTCCATTTTTCTTTTTGATTTTACCTTTCGACTTCTCCTCCTTGATTTCAACCCATCGTCTATTTTCCTCGTCTCTGTATTGGATTGATTCCCGCTCAAGGCGAGCCGCCACTTCTTCATCTTTGTCGTGGACTTCCATCCAGCTCTCACAGCGATGCGGAAAATACTTTAGGTTCAAAAAAGCCTGATAAAAGGTGGTGTCCTTCTGTACTTGATTGATAAAATCGTCTACATCAAAATCACCCATACCAGCACTAATCTCAAAAGCATCGAGATTGACGAACTGGGCTATTGATGCCGAATCCCTGCGTGACTCCTGACCATAGATATTCAGGCTAAAAGTAATCAGCGAACATATCAACCAGTACTTCATAATTTTCATACGCCGAAGTAAGCTCGGGTGTTGCAAGGTTAGTCAAAAGAAAAAAGCACATCAAAAGATGTGCTTTAAAAGTAAAACGTATAAGCCGGATTCTGTATCCCGATAAATCGGGGCTTCCATCATTTATCTAGGCTATTCGTCGCCGAATAGCTCAATCAACCTACCCTCCCGGATTGGGCGAGCAGCCCTCAAGCCCGGGTCTACATGGTCTTTCAATCCACGAGGTTTACCTCCCTTACGTGTCACCACGCAAAGCTGTGGGCTCTTACCCCACTCTTTTCACCCTTATCACGCCTAAGGCGGACGGTATTGTCTCTGTGGCACTATCTGTCTACTGATGTTTTACCATCAGCATCCTTCCCGTTAGGAAGCGTGGTGCTCTGTATTGTCCAGACTTTCCTCCCCGACCTGCCCGATAGCTATCGGGATCGGGGCGATGGAACCGTTTGGCGCAAAGGTACGGCTCTATTTAGAATAATCGTCTGAAAGCTTATCTTTGCGGCCCGTACTCTTCAGAGTAGATCATTGTATAACTTGAAATTGTAAAATGAGCAAACTACACAACGAAGAGGATTGGCGCATACTGAAGGAACGAATGTTTCAAGGTAAAATGGGACAGCGCGTTACCATTTCCTTCTACCAGTATGCCAAACTTGGCAATCCTCAACTTTTCCGCGACTATCTTTTTATCCATTGGAGCGAGCTTGGCGTACTGGGGCGCACCTACGTAGCACACGAAGGTATCAACGCTCAAATCTCCGTACCAGCCGAGAATTTCGAAGCTTTTCGAGATCACTTGTATACCATCAGTTTTCTGGAAAATATCAGATTAAATCTGGCCATTGAAGACGATGGAAAGAGCTTCTATAAACTCACCATAAAGGTGCGAACCAAAATACTCGCCGACGGATTGACGGATGAGAGTTTTGACGTGACCGACAAAGGGACCCATCTCCGCGCGAAAGACTTCAATGAGATCATCGAGGACGACAATACAATCTTGATTGATATGCGTAACCACTACGAGCATGAGATTGGTCACTTCAAAGGTGCCATCACGCCAGATGTGGATACTTTTCGCGATTCGCTACCCTATATAATCGACCAGATTAAAGGTCTGGAAGATAAAAACTTGGTGATGTATTGCACCGGTGGAATCCGTTGCGAAAAAGCATCAGCGTGGATGAAGCACAATGGGTTCAAAAACGTATACCAGCTCGAAGGCGGAATAATCGAATACGCACGCCAAGCCGAAAATGAGAACCTGGAAAACAAATTCATCGGTAAAAACTTTGTCTTTGATGAAAGGTGGGCCGAGCGTATCTCAGACGATGTGATTTCGAAATGCCACCAATGTGGCAAGCCCTGCGATACCCACACCAATTGCGAAAACCGCGGTTGTCACCTCTTGTTTATTCAATGCGACGAGTGCAAGGCAGCATACGAAGGCTGCTGTTCGAATGAATGCAAGGAAGTGATCCACCTTCCCGAAGATGAGCAAAAGAAGCAGCGAGCGGGTATAGATCGCGGGGTGATGACTTTTAGAAAGGGCCGCGCCGGATATCTTGGTCACAAGAGCATTCACAATCCGTTGGAAGAAGGGCTCAAAAAGTTCAAAACCTAATCAGAATCAATAGACAAGGCATAAAAACAGCCTTTTCAATACTAGGCTATGGAAACTAATCACCCAACCCGCGATGATCATTCCAACACAGATCGTAATATTGGCGATATGGTTATGATTGGGGAAACAGATTTGCGCTTTGCAGAGCTGAAGGCAATTCTATTTGAAAGGTCAGGAGTGAAAATTGATCCAAAGGTGGAGGCGATCGTACAGGAGAGCTTTGACTTCCTGACGGAATTTTCCAGAGATAAAATCATTTACGGAATCAATACCGGTTTTGGGCCTATGGCTCCGTACCGCATTGAGCCCGAAGAAGAGAAAGCGCTTCAAGAAAACCTGATTCGGAGCCACTCTTCTGGGATGGGTGATCATCTTGATCAGCGCACCGCTAAAGCATCGATGGTAGCTCGATTGAATACCCTTTGCCTTGGCAAGTCAGGTGTACACCCTTCTGCCATCAAGGTATTGGTCGACATGATCAATATGGATGTAACCCCAGTAATCTTTGCTCACGGTGGTGTAGGTGCCAGCGGAGATCTTGTTCAGCTTGCCCATCTGGCACTCGTTATGCTCGGTGAAGGTGAAGTGCTTTACAAAGGCGAAAAGCGGCCTACTGCCGAAGTGTTTAAGTCGCTGGGCATCGCTCCAATGCAAATCAAATTGAGAGAAGGCCTGGCCTTGATGAACGGAACCAGTGTAATGACTGGTATCGGTGTTGTCAATACGGTATATGCCGAGCGAGCCATCCAGTGGTCGACTTTAGCCACCATCATGATCGCTGAAATGATCGACGCTTACGACGATTATTTCTCACCTCAACTCAATGGGGCCAAAAAGCACAAAGGCCAACAGCGCATCGCCGATTCGATCTATCAGAATCTGGGCAAGAGCACCTATATCAAAAAGCGTGAAAAGCAGTTATACGCAGGCTTGACAGATCAGAAAGTATTGGACGAAAAAGTTCAGGAGTACTACTCAATTCGGTGCGTGCCGCAGATATCGGGAATCATTCTTGAAACCATTGAGCAATGTAAAAAAGCGCTGGTTGAAGAAATAAATTCAGCTAACGACAACCCGATTATCGATGTGGAAAGCCGCAATGTATACCACGGTGGAAATTTTCACGGAGACTACGTCGCTTTCGAAATGGATAAGCTCAAAATTGCCATTACAAAGTTGACCATGTTGGCCGAGCGCCAGATAAACTTTTTGATGAACCCAAAACTCAATGGTATACTCCCACCTTTTGTAAATTTGGGTAAACTCGGGTTCAATTTTGGGATGCAGGGTGTGCAGTTTACAGCCACATCCACCACGGCCGAGAATCAAACGCTCAGCAACCCCATGTACGTTCACAGCATCCCCAACAACAATGACAATCAAGACATTGTGAGCATGGGCACCAATGCAGCCACGATGGCCAGCAAGGTTATCGACAACGCTTTTGAAGTTTTGGCGATTGAGATGCTCTCGATCGTTCAAGCCATCGACTATTTAAAGAAGGCAGATGGCCTTTCGCCCATATCGAAACAAACGTATGAAAACATGCGCTCGATAGTCGGTCGATTTGAATCTGACTCAGCGATGTACAAAGAGTTAAAACAGATAAAGGACTACATGAAAAATGAGAGTCCCATCACCATTTAACAAAACAAAATATCACGGTGAAATACGCATTAGTAACAGGAGGATCGAGAGGAATAGGCAGAGCTATATGCCTAAAGCTTGCCAAAATGGGGCATCACATCCTGATCAATTATACATCCAATGAAGACGCCGCACTTGAAACCAAGAAGCTTGTAGAAGCGGAAGGGGTGAGTGCAGGGCTGTTGAAATTCGACGTTTCAAATAGATCGGAAACCAGAACAACAATCGAGAGCTGGATCGAAGTAAACCCAGATTCTCAGATCAATGTTTTGATCAACAATGCGGGAATTAAAAAGGACAATCTCTTGATGTGGATGGAAGATAGCGAATGGGATCAGGTGCTCGACATCAGTCTCACTGGGTTCTACAACGTCACAAAAGCCATAGTGCCTGAAATGATGAAGGCAAAGGATGGAAACATCGTGAACGTGGTATCGCTATCGGGATTGAAGGGACTTCCAGGACAAACCAATTATTCTGCTGCCAAAGCTGGCGTGATCGGTGCTACGAAAGCGCTGGCACAAGAAGTGGCCAGAAGAAAAATCAGAGTGAACGCCGTGGCACCTGGTTTTATCAAAACAGATATGACGGACGCCATCAACGAAAAAGATTTCACTTCACTGATTCCAATGCGTCGCTTTGGTACGGCTGAAGAAGTTGCTGGCGCAGTCGGATTTTTAGTTTCACCCGACTCATCGTACATCACTGGCGAAGTAATTTCAATTAATGGAGGCCTATACTCTTAAACTGGCTAGAAAATGAATCGAGTAGTAATCACTGGGATTGGAGTTTATTCGTGTTTGGGCTCAAACATTTCAGAAGTTGAACATTCGCTAAAAAACGGTATATCAGGAATAGGTATTGACCCTGAGCGCAAAGAACATGGCTTCAGATCGGCTTTGACCGGAATCGTGCCAACACCAGAACTTAAGCCGTTCTTAAATCGCCGACAACGCGTAGGGCTGGCTCCCCAAGGTGAGTATGCCTACATGGCCACGAAGGAAGCGATGGAAATGTCGAAAATGGATCTCGATTTCTTTGAAAAAAATGAAGTTGGAATTCTCTATGGGAACGACTCATCGGCCAAGCCAGTGATTGATGCCACCGACGCGTTGAGAGCCAAAAAAGATACAACCCTGATCGGTAGCGGTTCTATCTTTCAGTCAATGAACTCGACGGTGACCATGAATTTGGCCACTATTTTGAAGCTGAAAGGAATCAACATGACCATTAGCGCTGCCTGCGCCAGTGGATCTCACTCCATAGGGATGGGCTACTTTCTCCTAAAACACGGCATGCAGGAGCGCATCATTTGCGGTGGAGCTCAAGAAGTTTCTTATCATTCTATGGGGAGTTTTGATGGACTTAGCACTTTCTCGATAAGAGAAGATGATCCCACCAAAGCGTCCAGACCATTTGACAAAAGCCGAGATGGACTCATCCCCAGCGGTGGTGCCAGCACGGTGATCATTGAAACGCTCGAATCGGCGCAGCGCAGAGGTGCACCAATTCTAGGTGAAATATTGGGCTATGGTTTCTCATCAAATGGCGACCACATCTCCCACCCCAACGTAGAAGGACCAGTGCGCTCCTTGAAAATGGCACTCAAAGAATCGGGATTACGGGCATCAGACATTCAATACATCAATGCACACGCTACTTCGACTCCTGCTGGAGATCTGAGTGAAGGAAAGGCTATTCTCGAAACTTTCGGAAATGATGGGCCTTTTGTGAGTTCTACAAAGTCGATGACTGGACACGAAATGTGGATGGCTGGAGCAAGTGAAGTAGCCTATTCGCTCATTATGATGCAAAACGGATTCATGGCGCCAAACATCAATTTGGTCGAGCCTGATGACGAGCTAAAACGATTAAATATCATTGCCGATACACGATACCAAGATTTTGATATATTTTTGTCGAATTCTTTCGGATTCGGAGGTACTAACTCGAGCCTTGTAATCAGAAAGTTTAAAGCGTAGACCAAAATATGAGTACAGAAGAAATTGTAAAAACCATCAATGGTTTTTTGGTAGAAGAGTTTGAGGTGGAAGAGTCAGTGATCGAGCCTAGTGCAAATCTGAAAGAGTCTTTGGAGCTAGACAGCTTAGACTACGTCGATTTAGTGGTTGAAATAGAAAGCAACTTCGGTTTTAAAGTAAAACCCGAAGACTTTTCTGACATCCACACTTTTCAGGATTTTTACGATTACGTCGCCAACAAAGTAGGGCAAAACTAATGTCTTCCTGGAAGGGAAAGACTCGTGGCGGCCTCGCTGGTTATCGCATTTTCGTTTTTCTCATCAACACATTCGGACTAGGTGTAGCCTACACGGTGCTTCGTTTCGTAGCACTTTATTTTTTTGTGTTTGCCCCAAAGGCTACAAAATCCAGTTACTCCTTTTTCAGAACCCGAATTGGGTACTCTCGTCTTAAGTCGCTTAGTTCTGTCTACCAGAATTTCGTGGTTTTTGGAAAAACACTGATCGACAAAGTGGCCATAGCCAGTGGCAAAAAGGGCCAATTCCGATATAAATTCGACGGTGAAGAGAATCTGCTGAAACTTGCCAATGAAGGCGGATTTCTCTACAGCGCTCATCTTGGAAACTGGGAAGTAGCCGGACAACTGCTCGACGAGCGTATTTCCCGCACCAATGTACTGATGCACGCAGTTGAACACGAAAAAATCAAAGCATTCTTAGACGGTGTGAAGTCCGAGCAAAAGCTCCACATCATCCCGATGAAAGAAGACATGTCGCACTTGTTTGCCATTAAAAATGCCCTGGAAGAAAAAGAGTTTATCTGCTTACACGGCGATCGCTTTTTGGAAGGAAGTCGCACAGTGCAAGTTGACTTTCTCGGAGCCAAAGCACACTTTCCCGTTGGGCCTTTTGCTCTGGCCTCCACATTGAAATCCAATTACGTTTTTACTTTTGCCTTCAGAGGGAAAGGGAAAACCTACAATTTGTGCTCAACTGAAATTTTCACGGCAAACAAAAAACCGCAAGAAATAGTAATAGAGTACGCCCGTCACCTCGAAAGAAAAGTCCTTGAAAACCCTTTGCAATGGTTTAACTATTACGACTTTTGGTCAACCAAAGCTCCGGGTGGGACTCATCGCTCTTAACCCAGTCGATCTGAATTAAAATGGATACTATTCACAGCCTTATTCCTCAAAAACCGCCCTTTGTTATGGTCGATGAACTCACCGCGTTTGCATCGACTAGCGCTGGCTCCAAGTTTGAAATCAGATCGGATAATGTGCTCTGTGAAGATGGCCGTTTCACAGAAGGCGGACTTGTAGAAAACATGGCTCAGACAGTTGCCCTTTTCGCTGGAAAAAAAGCACAAGAGTCAGCGCCAGATTCAGATCCACCTGTGGGCTTCATAGCGGGCATCAAGGGACTCGAAATAAAATCCTTGCCGGAAATCGGACAAACGCTTCAAACTGAAATCGAGATAGTCAATGAAGTGATGAATATTCAAATAGCACAAGCCACAGTGCAAGTGAGCGATGAAGTAGTGGCTAGTTGCGAAATGCGCATATTCATTCAAGAATGAAAGAACTGATTCACAAAACGAGTATTTCCGTCAGGTTTAGTGAAGTCGATAGCCTTCAAATAGTCTGGCACGGCAATTATGTGAAGTACTTCGAAGACGGTCGCGAGGCATTTGGCAAGATTCACGATCTAGGCTATTTACAAGTTTACCGTCAGGGCTTCTCAATGCCCATTGTCAATTTGGAGTGCAATTACAAATCGATTATCAAATACGAAGACGAAATCGAAATTGAAACACGGTACGTCGATTCACCGGCAGCCAAGTTGATTTTTGACTACCGCATCACGAACAATACCACCGGCCAATTGGCAGCCACAGGGCGATCCGTGCAAGTATTTCTAACCAAAGATGGCGAGCTACAGCTTACCATCCCCCCATTTTTTGAGAAGTGGAAGCAAAAGTGGTTGAAGGGTTGAGTGAGTTACAAACATCAATCGTTGCTGACTGTATCATTTCGCCGATCGGGGTGAATACGCAGGAGACAGTTCGATCTTGCTTTGATGGATTATCCGGAATTAAGATTCTTGATGATGAACGCTACGACCAAAAAACAACGCTTTCGTCATTTGACCAAAACCGCTTCGAAGAAGACATTTCCCCAAACCTAAGCATCACACATACCCGCGCAGAGCGCTTGGCTATTGAAGCCATTAGAAAGATGCTGGCCTGTCAGGAAGATTTAGATTTAGAGAAAACGGGGCTAGTTATCTCTACCACCAAAGGCAATGTAGACTTGCTCGAAAACAATCCATTGAGATTGGATCTGAGTCGTGTCTATTTGCACGCTTTCGCCAAAACTATTGCTGAATCCATTGGAGTTCGCTCTACTCCAGTAGTTATCTCGAACGCCTGCATTTCAGGTGTTTCGGCTATTGTGATGGGCAGAAAACTCATCCGTCTGGGTCAGTTTGAGTCTGTGATTGTTTGCGGGGTCGATGTCCTGTCCGATTTCATCATTAGCGGATTTCATGCATTCAAAGCCATTAGCCCTAAGCCGTGCAGGCCATATGATGCCGACCGTGATGGAATTTCACTCGGTGAAGGGTGTGGAGCCATTTTATTGCGCAAAGGGAGCCACGAACATGTATCACTCAAAAAATCAGTACGCGTTTTAGGCGGATCGAGTACCAACGATGCCAATCACATTTCCGGTCCATCGCGTGATGGAAGCGGCCTTGCCTTGGCAGTTAGCAAAGCTTTAGAAAGTGCCGAACTCACGAGCGACGACATAGACTATATTTCTGCCCACGGTACCGCCACAAGATACAATGACGACATGGAATCGAAGGCTTTCACCATTTCAGGACTCTACAATACGCCGCTCAATAGCCTGAAAGGATATTTCGGCCACACTTTGGGAGCAGCAGGTGTCATTGAATCTATCTTGGGGTACAATCAAATGTCGGCAAAGAAAATACTGCCCACCCACGGACTGGAAAACATAGGAACGGAAAAACCAATCAAAGCACTCAGCCGATCTCTAGAACTGGAGTGGTCGAAGTACTTTTTGAAAACAATTTCCGGATTCGGGGGTTTTAATGGCGTAGCTGTTTTTGAAATAAAATAGATGAGACTGATCAAAGCCGTACATATCGAACATTCATCTTTGCTTGTGGACGGTAAGCAGGTGTACACCCACACGGACAACACTGCGTTTCTGAAGGGAGCTTACACCTTTTTGGAAATGAATTACATCAAGTTTTTCAAGATGGATGCGCCCTGCAAACTAGCTACTTTAGCTAGTACTTGCTTGGATCAGAACACACCAGACATCGATTTTTCCGGCGATAAAACGGCTGTGCTATTGGCAACAAAGTCGGGGTGTATTGAATCGGACATCAAACACGTAGAATCATACCGTGATCCAGATCAGTTTTTCCCAAGTCCAGCCGTCTTTGTGTACACCTTACCAAACATCATGGTTGGTGAAATTTGCATCAAGCACAAAATCACAGGTGAGTCGGCTTGCTACATGATGGAAAACTATGATCTTTCCATGATGACATCTTTGGCAAATGACCTGTTTGCAAGAGAAAAATACAGATATTGCGTGCTCGGATGGGTAGACTCATCAAAAGATGGTCAAGAAGCTCATCTCGCACTTTACGAAAAGGAAATTGAGTAAACAACTGCTTCAAAAATGGAAGAATTGAAAGGAAAGCTGAAGGAGGA
Organism: Bacteroidia bacterium; assembly: GCA_030427905.1. Classification (GTDB taxonomy): domain Bacteria; phylum Bacteroidota; class Bacteroidia; order Flavobacteriales_D; family Cryomorphaceae; genus CBDDKU01. The sequence goes on along the minus strand of JAUICL010000002.1, from coordinate 240,686 downwards.
AATCATTGAAATCTTGAATCTCGAAGGTATGAGCCCCGAGGATATCGGAAATGACCAAACGCTCTTTGGCCCAGAGTTGGGGTTAGATTCAATTGATGCCCTGGAGTTAATCGTACTTCTCGAAAAGAACTACGGCCTTAAACTCAAGTCAGCAGAGCAAGGAAAAGAAGTATTCAAATCCATAGATTCTATGGCTCAGTTCATTGAAGCCAACAAGTAGTCTATGAAGAAAGTGTATGTCAGTGGAGTAGGAATCATCTCAGCCCTTGGAGTTGGGGTCGCTGAACATGCACGAAAACTATTCTCGAAAGAAACAGGAATTGCCCCTGTCTCTATTTTGCCTACTAAACACCGGGCATACCACGTCGGTGAGATCAAGAAAACGACTCAGGACTTGGCAGAGTCGCACCGATGGGCTGAGTTCAATGACAAGTCTCGAAATATTGTACTCGGGGCATATGCTCTGTCTGAAGCGATTGAATCGGCAGAACTAAACACCGATCAACTCAACGAAACCGGTTTTATCAATGCCACCACAGTGGGTGGAATGGACAAGACCGAAGTGATCCACGGCCAATTGCTCGCTCAGGAAAGTGTTGACTTATCGACTTACCTCCACCACGACTGCGGTGATAGTGGTCACGCCTTGGGCAATCACTTTGGACTAAACGGATTCAGAAGTACAATTAGTACAGCCTGCTCATCTTCTACCAACTCGATCATGCAAGGTGCCCGAATGATTAAGCTCGGGATATCTGAACGAATGATTGTTGGTGGCGTAGACGCCCTTTCTTTATTCACTTTTAATGGATTTAGATCCTTGCAGATTCTCGATCCAGATTGGTGCAAACCATTTGATATGAATAGAAAAGGGCTAAACCTAGGCGAAGGGGCGGCCTATTTGGTGCTGGAAAGTGAAGAGTCACTTCAAGAAAGAAATGGGAAGGCATTGGCGGAGATATCTGGCTACGGAAACGCCAATGACGCGTTTCACCAAACGGCTTCATCCGAAGAAGGAAATGGAGCTTACATGGCAATGAATTCGGCTATCGAAAACAGTGGACTTCAGCTTGATCAGATAGATTATGTAAACGCTCATGGCACAGCCACACCCATTAACGACAGTTCGGAAGGAAATGCATTGAAACGAATTTTCGGAACGAAGATTCCACCCTATAGCTCCACAAAAGCTTACACAGGACACACGCTGGCAGCCGCTGGTTCTGTCGAAGCCGTGATCTCGATCATTGCCATCCGAGAGCAAAAGGTCTGTCCCAATCTGAATCTTACAGCTCCAATAGAAAGTATCAATCCGCCGGCGCAAGATGCTACTAAGCTGTCCATAAAGCATGTGCTGTCAAACTCCTTCGGTTTTGGTGGAAATTGTAGCTCAGTAATCATTTCTGCTGTATGAGTGTCTATATCAAATCGAGCGCAGTGATCTCATCCTTCAATTCATTTGGAAGCGATGTCGAACTTAATGAATCTGCAGACACTTCTTTTATTCAGGCAAATGAGCCACCCTACTCCGACTACATTCCCCGGAATTTGATAAGAAGAATGAGCCGCGTGGTCAAAATGAGCATCGCCTGTTCATCAAAAATCAAAAATGACTCGGGAATTTCAGATTACGGCGCCATCCTGGTAGGTACTGGTTTGGGGTGCGTAGTCGATAGCGAAAAGTTTCTGATCCAGGTCAGCGAAGATGAAACTTCGGTGCTCTCTCCTACCCCGTTTATTCAGTCGACCCACAACACAATGGCTGGCCAAATCGCTCTTTTGGAAACTCAGCATTGCGAGAACATGACCTACTCCAATAGGGGGCATTCTTTTGAAAACGCCTTGATGGATGGTATGATGTACATCAAGGAAGGAAGAGACAATGTACTTGTAGGCGGGAGTGATGAACTCAGCCCAATTGTAAAAGAATTACATCAAAAGCTCTGTTTGAGTAAACCATCCGCTTTTCTCAAAAAGGTGGGTGAAGGTGCTGGTTTCTTTCTTTTGAGCGGTGTAGCTGAGAAGGGAAAAACAAGGATTGAAGATCTGCTCACCTTCGAAGTGAATGGGAAAGATGACTTCAAAAACAAATTGGAGAAATTCATTCTGAAACACGATCTACATAGCGGATTGGACCTCGTTTTGCTCGGAGCAGTAAAAGGAAAAATCGATCCGTTTAGTCAGATTTTGCTATCGCTGCTTTCAGATAGCATTGGTGTAGGAACTTTTAAGGAAGTTAGTGGAGAATTTCACACGGCAAGTGCGGTCGGCCTTGCTCTTGCAGACAAGCTATTACAAGGTGAAGGGTTTGACCATGACATTTGGGTGAATAGACCTGAAAAAACGAGACCTAAAAAAGTTTTGATCTACAATAACTACCTTGGTCACAATCATAGCCTCTACCTTCTTTCGGTTTGAAAAAAAGCCCCTTCTTAATTTCCCTATTCATCTTCATCCTTGCGTGCGGGGCGGCAGTGGCGCTCAGTTCTTTGAAGATTCTTCCATATTCCATCCTAATTTGGATGGGGTCAATCTTTGCGCTGATTATTTTTTGTGGCGTCTATTTTATTCGGCTCAATTTTTTCGCTCGGGGATTTCATAAAGGTCGTAGTGATTCGGGGACTATCGCCATTACTTTCGATGACGGCCCCCACCCCAATACACTGCCCGTGCTGGAAGTGCTCCGCAAGCACCAGGCAAAGGCTACCTTTTTTTGTATCGGGAAGAACATCGAGCTGTATCCCGAAATTTTCAAACAAATAGTAGATGAAGGCCACGAAATCGGGAACCACTCGTTTTCGCATAGCAATACATTTCCGATAAAATCACCCAGCGATATTGTCTTGGAAATGGAGCAAACGAATGAAATCATCCAAAAGCATACGTCCTTAACTTGTGAACTTTTCAGACCCCCATTTGGTGTCATGAATCCCCGAATAGCAAAGGCCTTACACAAAACTGAAATGCAACTTGTCGGATGGAATGTCAGATCTTACGACACTGCAAAAAAAGCGGGGAAAGCTCTCGGCGAGAAGCTCGGAAACCAAGTGCGCGCAGGAGATGTGGTGCTCTTGCACGATCGGCTCGATGGTGCTGACAAAACTCTGGATCAGTTTTTGAATATTTGCAAATCGAGAAATCTCAGTTTTCTCCCAGTCGGAAAACTCAAACAAATAAGCGAATCGTGAAGAACTACGCCTTAATTTTATTCCTGGCTTTCGCCATCACTGATGCCATAGGCCAAGACATCAAGGCCATGTCAGATACCACAGCGTTCAAAAAGGCCTTGTTTGAGATTTCTAAAACGACAAATACGCTGCAGGCCAATTTCATTCAGAAAAAGGTATTGCGCGTTATGAAAAATCCGATTATCTCGGAGGGAAGCATCGCTTTTCAAAAACCCAACTCGCTGAGATGGTCTTATCAAAAACCATTCTCGTACACCATTGTCATGAAGGGCGGGCAAATTTCAATTGACGACGCAGGAAAGTCTTCGCAGTACGACATGAGTGCCAACAAAGTATTCGAAGACATCAATAAGCTTATTATTTCGTCGGTGGAAGGCACTATTCTAGACGACCCTAAGTTTTCTAAAACCTATCTGGAATCTGCGAATTATTACATTGTTGAGTTGGTGCCATCTGATGCTTTCATGAAAGATTACATCACTCAGATGAATATTGCTTTCGCCAAAACAGATTTGCAGGTGGGCTCAATCAAGATTCTGGAGAGCCAGGGCAATTCAACCCTGATCGAGTTTAGTGATACGCGAGTGAATGATCCACTACCCAAAGATGTTTTCGAGCTCAAATAAAATCCTTCTCCTGTGCTTAGCCATGATGGTGGGGGAGCATCTCTGCGCTCAGCCTACAACACCCCTTGCAGAGCTCGCCGATGATGGACTTGTCTACGACATTTCACTCGAGCGAAAAGACGTGATCGTAAGTGGACTCTTTGTGATCAACAGGCTCGACTCGGCTGTTCAGGTAAATCTAATCGCAAAGATGGGAACAACACTTCTAGAAGGACAGATTTCGGAAGAAGGTATGCGGTGGAAAAAGTCGATAGCCGCTCTGAGCAAACGCAAACGGGCCATTTCGGAACTAGAAAAGAGCATCATACTACTCACTCAAGCCAATTTGATTTGGAATCGGAAAGTCAAGGTGAAAAAGAATACCGATTTTATTGTCAAATCGAAAGGAATCAAAGCGCGCTACAAGTTGAATGAATCAGGTGAAAGAATCCTTGAAATTCGCGAGCGCGGCTGGCTAAAACCTATGAAGAGAAGTTTAAATTTGACCTACGAAAACGGTGATGCGGTTCCGAGTAAAATTGACTTAAACCACCAGTTTTTGAATTTTGAAATCAAACTCAATAAAATTGACCAGTAAAGCTTCAGGCATTTTCGCCATCAACCAAGTTTCGCTTGAAAACGAACTCATCACGGCTCAAGTGAGCATTGATCCAAGCCACGAAGTATTCATGGGTCATTTTCCGGGTCAGCCCATATTGCCTGGGGTGGTCATCACCAATTTGATCAAAACACTCGTTGAGCGCACGCTGAGCAAGAAGATCCGGATGAAATCTGCTTCTCAGATTAAGTTTATTGAAATGGTGGATCCAAGGAAGTGTTCAGCTTTGGAAATCAAGATCAGCGTGGATCAGGCGGAATCTGGTGAGATCAAAGCTTCGGCGAGTTCTGAAATGGAAAATGGAAAAGTTCACTTCAAGATGAAGTGCGTTTTCACTGAAACAGGAAACGCTTGAGCGAATTCTCGAATGACATATCATTGGCTATTTGCATCGCCATACCCACGTACAACAACGAAAAAACCCTTGCTCGAACGATTCGGGATTCGCTGCAGTTTGGGTATCCCCTAGTTGTAATAAACGATGGTGCCACTGACAGCACCGCAGAAATTCTCGAGAGCTTTGGGAATCAAATTTCCGTGATCACTCACCCGACCAACAAAGGGAAAGGTCAAGCCCTGCGCTCGGCGTTTAAGTGGGCCAGAGCGCAGAAATACGGTCGGCTCATTTCGATCGATAGCGACGGTCAACACTTTCCGGAAGACATCAAAGCCCTGGTGGATGCTTCCGACAAAGATCCTAGCTCTTTGATAATTGGGTCGCGAAATCTCGACGAAGACCACATCCCAGGCAAGAGCAGCTTCGGCAACAAATTCTCCAATTTTTGGTTCTGGTTCGAAACTGGAATTAAGCTTTCTGACACGCAGTCGGGATTCAGGCTCTACCCGCTCCACGCCATGAAAGAGAGATCGTACTGGACCACCAAGTTCGAATTTGAAATAGAAGTGATCGTGAAGGCAGCCTGGGAAGGAATTCCAGTAGTGAATGAACCCATCAAAGTGCACTATGACGAGGGGAAAGAACGCATTTCTCATTTCAGGCCCTCTAGAGATTTTACTCGTATCAGCGTTTTGAACACTGTGTTGGTAACGCTCGCACTGCTCTATTACATTCCCGTTCGATTTCTGAAAAAACTCACTAGAGAAAACATTCGAAAATTTATCCGAGAGCAACTTTTCAACCGCGAAGAATCTGTATTTAGGAAATCGTCATCTATCGGATTCGGCTTATTCATGGGTATTTTCCCAATTTGGGGGTATCAATTGATCGTCGGAATTCCAACCGCGCATTTTCTCAAACTGAACAAAGCCATATTTATTGTAGCTGCAAACATTAGCATCCCTCCCATGATACCTTTCATTCTGTATGCCAGCTATCGAGTCGGAGCTAATTTTGTCGACGATCCACAATACCTTGATCTTTCAAACGAGATATCACTAGCTACTATCCACAATGGATTTGTTCAGTACATCGTGGGAGCCATTGTGCTGGCAGCCATAGCCGGAGTCATCGGTTTTGCTGTGACTTACCTCGGTCTGGGAGTGTATAGGAGACTGAAAGGTCCCAGTAGATTAGAAAACTAGTTTTAAGCAAAAGACATTCAAGATACATGAAAACACCAACCGCACTAAGTGCCAAATACAAAGCCCAGAAACTGGTTTTTGGTCCTGTATTTTTTCAAGCTATCGTAGCTATGAAAGAACTTGGCGTATTGGAACATATCCGAACCAAAAGGGGGCGTGCTACGATAGGAAGTATCCAAGAGACCTGTGAAATAAGCGAATATGGAGCAGAAATCTTAGTCGAAGCCGCATTGGCATCAGACCTGATTGAAGAAGTAGGCGACGCGTTCCAAATCACCAAAGTCGGGGTATTTATATTGATGGATGAGTTGACTAGAGTCAATATGAACTTCGTGAAAGATGTGTGCTATGACGGTGCCAAATTCACAACAGAAAGCATTCGTGAAGGGCGACCAGCGGGATTAAAAGTCCTGGGCGATTGGCCCACTGTATATGAAGGCCTGTCAGACTTACCTGAGCCAGCTAAAAAGTCGTGGTTCGAATTCGATCACTACTATTCTGATGATGCCTTCCCCTATGCCATGGACATCATCTTTCAAGATAATCCAAGGCACATTTTTGACATTGGTGCTAATACTGGGAAGTGGGCAATGGCTTGCAAAGAGCGGAACCCAAATCTAGCTGTGACCTTGCTAGATTTACCCATTCAGCTGAAGGTAGCGCGTCAAAACATTGAAGAAAAAGGGCTTGGTGCTCATGTCACCTATCACCCCATAGACCTACTCGACCCCTTCCAGAAAATTCCCCAAGGAGCCGACACCGTATGGATGAGTCAGTTTCTAGATTGCTTCTCCAAAGCTGAAATACTTCAAATCCTGAAGAATGTGCATCAGGCGATAGATGAAAATACCAACGTGTACATCTTGGAGCCTTTCTTCAACAACCAGAAATACCCGGCTGCGGAGTATTGTCTAATCGCTACATCGCTCTATTTTACGACGATGGCCAATGGTAACTCGAAGATGTACAGCATCGATGTGATGAAGAAATTGATCGATGCGAGTGGACTTAAAGTGGTGGAAACATTTGAGCTTATCGGCGATAGTTACCACACCATTCTCAAGTGCCAGAAAAAGTAGAATGAGAGAGATGAAAGATAGGACGGCAGTCATTTTAGGAGCGGGGCCAGCGGGAACAATGGCAGCTTCCATTCTCGCAGACGCGGGAATCGACACCATTATTCTCGAGAAGAGTAAATTTCCGAGATTCTCGATTGGTGAGAGCCTTTTGCCCAGGTGCTTGGATAGTTTGGAGAAAGGCGGCTTTTTGCCAGCAATCCAAAAGGCCAATTTTCTGATCAAAACGGGAGCGCGATTTTATTCAGAAGACAAGCTCTGCGAATTCGATTTTAGCGTGCAACACACTGCAGGCTGGGATCATGCTTGGCATGTGAAGCGGAGTGAATTCGATAAAATCCTTGCCGATGAAGTGGAGCGAAAAGGCGTTGAAATCATCTACGGCGCCACAGTGACCGACGTTGTTTTAGAAAAAAGTGGGAATTCAGTAGTGTCATTTTCTGATAAAACCGGAGTCGAGCATCAAGTAAAAGCCCAGCAGATAATTGATGCGAGCGGCTATGGCAAAGTCCTTTCCAGACTTTTTGGTCTCGAAGAGCCAATTGATGGGATCGCGCGGCAAGCCGTTTTTGGGCATGTCGTTGATAAAACCGGGCATGGCAATTGGAAAAACAAGATCAACGTGATTTGCCACAAGCCCGACACCTGGTCTTGGGAAATTGCCTTTGCTGACGGCTCTACTTCCATAGGGGTGGTTTCACCCCAATGCGATAGCGCCGAATCGGCAGATGATGAACTCAAGAAATGGATCGAAGAGATCGGCGAGCACCACGATCGATACGCAAAATACGACCAGACATTTCCAGCTCAGCGGATAAGAGCTTACGGCAGTAAAACCAAATCGTTCTTTGGTGATGGCTGGGTTCTTGCCGGAAATGCCTTCGGGTTTATCGATCCTATTTTTTCGTCTGGTGTTACCATGGCATTGGTCTCTGGCGAAATGGCCGGAGAACTCGTTGCAAAGCAAATAAAGGGTGAAAAAGTTGACTGGAATAAAGAGTACCTAGCTCCCATTCAAACTGGATTAGATGTCTTCAAAAGTTTTGTGGATTGGTGGTATGACGGGACACTTCAGAAAATTTTCTTTGCCGAAAAGCCGAATGAAATGATCAAAAATCAGATTTGTTCAATTCTTGCGGGATATGTTTGGGACGATACGAACTCAATCCTTCGAAAGTACAAGCGCACCATACCTACACTCGCTCACATATTATCGAGCGAAAATTAGAGTGGTATTTTAGCGCAAGTCCAAAAAGCTGAGACTTTTTCGATTTTCTTCAGGATGCTTTCGAGCTTGAAGATCGGCGTCGGAAATCAATCTAATTTCCGGGGTAAATCTGATCTGACTCTTGAATTTTCGTTTCAAGTCTTCTGGGTCAAATCCATGGCCTGCCACGTAAAACACGGTCACCTTGTCATTGCCAAGATCATCGTGTTCCACCTGTACTTGGTAGTCCTTTACGCTTCGGTCTTCGTCCAGGACATTAAAGAGAGCTTGAGGATAGCAGGTAGTCCCTTTACATTTTATCATTTGCTTTAAACGCCCAAGCACCGGACCAATCCGCGGACTTGGGTCTCCACAAGGACATGGCGTGGTGTGCAAAGCGCATACATCTCCCGTCCGAAACCGGATGAGCGGAAAACCCTCGACTCCAAGTGTGGTAATTACCAACTCACCAACTGTTCCATCGGGAACTTTAGCTCCATTGTCATCTAGGATTTCAATGAAAATCTTACTCTCGTTCACGTGCCCCCCCATATGCTGGCTACACGATGTGAATGCCGTCTGCATCTCGGATGAAGCGTAAGTGGAGAATAATTCCACATCCCACTGATCTGTGATGTGACGAGCAAGTGAATTGGGGCTGAAGTCAGCATTCTGGATAGACTCGCCGATACAGATTATCTTCCGAACGGATGACTGCGCAAGGTCTATTCCAGCTTCCTTTGCATACTCCAGCATTTTGGCGATAAACGATGGCACGGCAATGATAACGGTTGGAGTGAGATCAAAAATGGTCTCAATTTGATGCGAAATCAGTCCGGGACCCGTTCTGACAATTCCCGCACCGATTGCCCGTGCTCCTAGCTGATAAGCGAGACCCGCCATAAACCTTCTGTTGATGGTGGTCGTGAGCAAAATGGTATCATCAGGTCCTATTCCAGCTAGCTTGAATGAGTGCGCTTCCACAGCGGCGAGCCTTGTCAAGTCTCCATCGGTAAGGGGCACGGTCACTGGTTTTCCCTGAGTACCAGATGTGCTCGAATAGTCTAGAATCTCAGTTTTGGTGGCAGCCCAAAAATCCATGGCGTGGGCCTGCACATCGTCTTTGGTGGTGAGGGGTATGCGTTCAAAATCTGCCACAGTCATCGACTCACCCAACTGAATTCCTTCGCGCTCATAAACGTTCTTGTAGTAAGGCGATTGACGAGCGACTCGCACTACAGTTTCAGCCAACACCTTATTCAGCATCTCCATCGTTCTCGTTTTTTTCAGCAACTACATGGGCAATGGCTAAGCCAGCCGCATGCGAAATAGCCACGTGAAATGTACACAATCCCCATTCACCCAAAGCCACTTTTGAACTCGAAGACAAATGGATGTGCGGCTTGCCGAGCTCATCGTTTATGACTTCTACTTCGAACAGCTCGATTTGTCCACGCCACCCCGTTCCCAAAGCCTTAAAAAAGGCTTCCTTCGCTGCAAATTTCCCAGCGTAGCTTTGAACTCCAGCACTACTTTGCTCGCAGTACTGTATCTCGGCTTGCGAGAATACTTTTTCTTTAAAAGCATCGCGTGTCAGGGATTTCTCCAATCGCGCTACTTCCACTATATCGTTTCCTATGCCTTTAATCACGGAGCGACTTTTTGAGTTCGGTGATTCGTCCAGACATATACTGCTCTTCAGATTTCCGGGCGATGGACTTGGTCAGGCCCATTTCAAAAGCTTCAATGGCCTCTTCGTATTCTCCCTTACTTTCGAAATACTTGCCCAGGTAGTAGTAAGTGAGATAACCATCGGGATTTCCACTCACATAATCTTCAATTTCGCTTTGATCCAATTCGAGCATGGCACCCGTGTTCACCGATCGTTCTATCCGATCTTTGATCGCTGCGTATTCTTCAAATGCCTGGTACCTTTTGGTGTAGAGAAAGGGATCTGGGCTGATCTTCAAGCTATCCACGTAATGCACGCGGGGTGCAGGATCAGCAAAAACTTCGTTTAGATCGTACGCCAAATATGCTCCGAGCTGGTAAGGCGGCGTCGACACCCACATCTTGAGCTCGAATGGAGAAAAAATTACCGAGTGGTGACAAAGCAGCTGATTGATTGCTTTTTCATTCGCCAAGCCAATATTCACCCCACCTGCACCAAATCTATCGCGCATGATATAAGCCATTTCTCGCGCTCCTACTCGCTCTATCTCACGGTTTAGCTCCCCTACCCGGTTGTACCGATACTGTGACACCCCTTCTTCCAAATACGAAAGGTTTTCTGGAGAATCTTTTAGCGCTTCACTGGTATAGTGATTGGTCAAAACGAGCTCTTGATCATAATCGTCTTTGAGCACAGTAGCATCGGGTGTCTTTTCAATCACTGCTGCGCGACCATCATTTTTGGATCCGATCAAGAAAGATTCCGAAACGAAAGACTCGTGTCGCTCAGCAATGGCAAAAGCTTCATCAATCGTAGACGCGTACTGCAATATTTCTCTGGCAATGATCGATACGGGTGTCTTACCTTTTGATGGAATAGAAGATTTCGCCGAATTCAACGTCACTGTCAGACCTTCTTCATTCATACCCGAAACCACGCCACTGAAACAGGCCCAGGTGATGGATGCGAAGCGGTAGCCCTTATCTGGATTGACGAATGCCAGGATAGGGTCTTTAGCAAATTCGTTCCCAAAATAAAAATCAAAGTTGCGTCCAATAAGCAGCAAGCTGTCTTCGGATTGCTCGCCCCATACGCCCAAGGCCGTGCAACCAACCAGATTCATGTTTTGTAAAGCATGGCCGATATCGTGGGCTCCGTGATAACTCAGCGCTCTGTGAAACTTAGGAGCGATATAGTCCATGGAGTCTGGTAGCGAGCGCGAAGCTCCAAAAATCTCTTCCTTGTACTCATCAGAAATGTACTCGTCCATATCGCGATTAAACCAGCCCACCAGGTACTTCAAGAAATTGAGATACGATTCAGAAGGAACCCGATTATTGATTTCTCTTACAAAAGCTGATTCCTTTTCAGCGTTTAAGGTCCGAGCCATTTCCCCAAAAACAAGTCCCCGCTCATAGGCACCACCTGTCAGGTACATTTCCCAGGTCTCGTAGTCATTCTCTACCAGCCAGGAACCGTTGTTGGCGATATACATCGTATCACCAAAAGACTCTACCTGCACCCTATTCTGATCGTAATCGCCAATTTCCGGTTCGGGCAGACGCACCTTGAGCACGAAGGTCACCACTAGAATTAGGATGAGCGCCAAAACGGCTATACCACCTATTTTAAGGATCTTTTTAAGCTTCGACATTCGATGCTGATAGGATTTTCTCCATGAGGTATTTGTGTCCGACAATTTCAGAGCAAGTTTGCACGGCACCAATTGTCACGCCGAGTACACCGTGCATATTCAGGTTTTGCCCTGTGAATAGAAGGTTAGGAACCTTGGTGCGCGGTGAGACAAATGATCTAAGCGGATCGCTAGCGTCTTTCATAATTCCGTACATCGAACCGCCAGGCGTGTTGATGTAGTCGCGGTATGTCAAAGGAGTCGACGTGTAGTAACTTTCTATGCGGTCTCTTATTCCGGGAAACTTCCCTTCCATGGCATCGAGCAGTTTTTCTGCCTTCACCTTTTTAAATTCTTCGTAGCGCTCCCCGCGGTCATCACCTTCCGACACTGTATTGAAAGTAGAATCCCATTCTTCCACTTCTTCCATTTTCATGTAAGCCATCACGATCATGGTATCGCAATACTGCTTGGTTTTGGAAGAAACTCCGGAAAAAACGGCATATGAAGGTGGCCAAGTTTCTTCATCGTAATCTACTCCACCCCATACATCATCGTTGATGTAGTGATAGTAGTTGGAATTGATGAATGGCATAGAATCTTCTTTGAGAACAAGGTACAAGATGAAAACAGAAGAAGTATTTTCCATCTGAGATACCCGCTTTGTGAAAGCCCTTTTTAAAATACCCGGCTCTATCATTTTCACGGTATATGCGGGATGGACGTTAGAAATGATCATGTCGCCGTAGTAGCGGTCGCCAGACTTGGTCACAACAGATTTGGCTCGCTTATCTTCAAACTCAATCTTCACCACATCGGCGTGCTTCTTGATTTCTCCACCTACTTTTCTGATTTCTCTCACCAGAAGTTTTGCAATTTGCCCGCCACCATCAACAAATTTCCATGCACTCTCGATGTATGAATTGGTGACCAACGCCAGAATGTAAAATGGCGTTTTACTTCCAATTCCCGCAAAAAGTGGGTTAGTTCCCCCAAGGACCTTCCGCAACTTTTCATTTTCGGTACAGGAGTCTATGAAATCTGCAGCGTTTAGATTCAATACATCTTTGTACCCAACGGGGTTGTCGTCTACTTGAAGCTGATACAGCGGAAATGCCTGACAGACTTCCCGCACTTTGTCACAGAATTTCTCAATGCCCGCCCGCTCTTCAGGAAACAACTTGACCAATCCTTCAATGTATTGGTCGTAACCCTGACCGTATGGATACTCGATTGGATCATTTTCGAAGGAGACAATATCAAAAGCTTCTTTACTCATTTGGTGAAGCTTCAAATCATCCATAATGCCGAAATACGAGAAGTAGGTATGTAGGTTTTGGCCCGGGTTCAGGCCACCCACGTAGTGCACACCAGTATCGAAAATGCGCTTGTCTCGTGAGAAAATCTGGAGATTTCCACCGACCTGCTTATTCTTCTCCAAAATGAGAACCTTGTAGCCTTCCCTTCCAAGAATTACACCGCACTCTAGACCACCAAGCCCACTCCCGATTATAATTACATCGTAATTCTCCATATCACATTTTCTTCAACACAAATATCAGATTGGAAGTGTATTTGGAACGGTCTATCACGGTTAAGTTTAATTTGTGCTCACGGGCAAAATCTTCGACAAAATTACGAGTAATAAAATTTAGATCATTCCTGGTCTTGTTGAAGCCAAAATTCGTGGAGAAAAACTCAGTCAACGCTGTTCCTTTCTGCCTTTTTTCCTTTTCCGCATCACCGTCTCTCAGAATAATTTGACCACTGACACTGAGATTATCCAGCATCCTTTTCATCAAGTCTGTCTGCTCCGCCGCTGTCAAATAATGCAGTACATCACTTAAGATAAAAACGTCTGTTTCTTCAAACGGATATTTCATAACATCGCCACGAGCGAACGTCAAGTTTGACGGCATATTCGGGCAAGATGAAGCGATGTTTATTTTATCAATGTCGTAGTCAATTGAAGTGATTTTTCGCTGATCTGAGCTCATTGCCAGAGCGTAGGACATAAACCCATACCCACACCCCAAATCCATGATGCGAGCTTCGCGCGGCACGAGCTCATGGAAGAAGTCATACCGGCCTTCAAGCCTTGTTTTAATGCGGTAGTACCACTCCAAAATGGGGCCTTTGAAAGTAAAATTATAGCGAACCCACTCATTGAAATAAGAAGGTATTTCAACAGATTCTTTGTGTTGCTGATAGGCTTTCTTAAAATGGCGCGATATAGTTTTAGTCCGCTCTGAATAGGTCTCTCCATAGGAAGGGTCGCTGAGCGAAATTCGATCCAGAAACTTGACCGAAACACCGTTGTTTTTCAAATGAAAATCATCACCTTTTGGTAAGGCCCATGATGTACCGTGCAATATGATGGGCTGGATGTCGAGCTTAAACTCCTGCGCCAAGTAGAAAGCACCCTTGTGAAATCTTCTAAGTTTCGAACTCGCCGATCTCGAGCCTTCAGGGAATACCATGATGCTATACCCATCATCAATCACGCTTTGGATATGTTCCTTTTGATCGTCCAGTCCATCTGCTGCGTGAATGAAATCGGCAAACTGAATAGACTTCCCAAAAAACGGCGAATTAAATACCCAAGAATTTGTCACCATCACAATGCGGTGATCGAGGCTCAGTAGAAAGAGAATATCAATAAACGAGTGGTGGTTGGAAATGATGACCGAAGGTCTCGAAAAATCCATTTTTTCTCGATCTATCACATTCTTTGGTAGCTTGACCATAATGTACATCAAGGACCAGCAGAAGGCGCGTATGACGTGGTGAAAAATCCGCTTGCGAAACTTTAAGGATCCCAGTGGCATGTAAAACAAAAAGCGGAGAACAAAGAGAAGGATGCACCCGCAAAAGAAATAGGAAAAGGCGATAAGTGAGATGATCGCTGATTGAAATGTAAAAGGTATTTGCCCTTTCTTCTTACGAGACCCGATAAAGAGATTGAAAAGGAAGGGTTGAACGATAAATGTGATAATGATCACCGAAAATATTCCCACCAAAGTAAGTGCCGCGATGGATTTGATGGCCGGATGCTTGGCAAATATCAAAACGCCCAATCCGGCGATGGTGGTAATGGTGGACAGTAAGATTGAACGCTTACTTCTAGACAGGCTACCACGGTCGGTTTTGTACTTTTCGATTTGCCCGTGCAGAAGGAATATGCTGTAATCGATACCTATTCCGAATATAAACGTGCAGACGATGACATTAACCACATTAAACTGGAGATCCAGCCAGCCCATTATGCCAAGTACCCAGAGCCAACTCAGGCCAATAGGTATGAACGAAAGGAGTGCCATTTCTATCCGGCCATAAGCCACGAGAAGAATGACAAAAACGAGCAAGAGCGAATACGATACAAGTCGCGAGAAGTCTTCGTTAAGCAGACTGACCAGTTTGCTCGCAATAGATGCTTGATCCAATATTTGAACTCCTGGCTGAGCCGAAAAAAAGGCGGCAATCCGCTTCTTCTCAGCTTGATCGACTTTTATAGCCGTTAGCGCAGCGTACTTATCGCCATACCGCGAAAGGAGATCTTCACCAAACACGGCGCAGACCTTCTCCATTGAACCTTCCGATATTGATGTGTACTCCCGGCCAAGCAAGGTTTCAAACTCCGAGAATACGCCTTCGACAAAGCCCATCTCTTCGGCGCGAATATTCAATGATTTGATTAGCTCATCCCGATCGTGTGAAGTCCAGAAGGCATTCCACCTAGCTAGTCTTTCGCTTTGAACCCGACTGTCAGGAATTATTCTGTTTATGTTTACATAATCCAAAATTGCCCCTTCGCGCTCCAAGCTATCGAGTGTATGCGAAAAGTGTAGATTCTGATCCAGCAAAGCTGAAATACCCGTATCGCTGACTGTACCAAACACATTTCCGCTAACAAAATCAGAAACTTCATTTATGCGTCTCTCCGATTCTGCCAACTGCGGCGATGTGTAGTTGAGCTTGAGCATATCTTCCTGAAATCTCACATCATTCCATTTTACCAGACAAGCAATAGATATCGCCACCACACCTAGCAGTGCCCACTTTTTTCGATGGATTGGGAATGACGAAAGTGCGTGAATCAGCCGCTCTACGACGTTCTCTTTGGTGGTTTTTTCATCAGAATGCCCTCCTACTGCAACGATATGCGGAAATACAAGCACGGTAAACAGGGCCGCTCCAAGAACGCTCACCCCCGCAAATAATCCTAAGTCTTGCATAGCCGATGCCCTGATAAAAAGCAGAGCTCCAAACGCCGAAGCAGATGTGAGGGCGCATATAAGAGTCGGGAAACCCAATTCCTTAAACAGGTCTTTTTGACTTTTGGCGTACTTGGCATGAGTCAGGTAGTGCAAGGCGTAATCAATGGTAATTCCCAACAAAACCGACCCGATTGCGAGAGAAATAATGGAGATTCCATCTCGAAGAAACCCCAGTACACCCAAGGCCAAAAGTGCCCCAAATAGCCCTGGCAGGAGCGCTTTGAAAAACGCGATCAGGTTGCGGTAATACAAGCCAATAAAGGCTAGGAGAAACACGAGCGCTAGACTAACCGTAACTTGTACATCTCGCTTTATCTGTCGTGCATTGGCCACCGCCATGGCAGGGCTTCCGAAATAAGAAATGGTTTTATCTGGATGCGTCGATTTCAGGTTCGTCTGAATCCGGTTTAGCAAGTCTACCAACTGGCCATTGTGCTCTGTTTCACTCGCGGGATTAGCCGTGCGCAAAAAGAACATGGTACTGCGCTGGTCTTGACTCACAAACCGATTCTGAAACAGGGTAATATTGTCGTCCATCCGAAGCTCCTGCGCTCTTTTTAGCTGACCACCAACCAAGCCAAATGGATCAGACATGAGAAACTTCGAACCAAAGATACCCATAGGACTAATCATAGCCCGGTACATTCTTCCCACCAAAGCATCCAGCGAATCCGAAATCATCTGACTTTCTATGCGATCGTAGTCATTTTCGGTGAGGTAAAAAGGTATGTTCTCAGCGTAAAAGCCGTACAAATCGTTTAATCGATCATTCCCAATTTCGTAGGTTATTCCGGATACCAAGTCTTCTTGCCCGGCCCTTATTGAATCTAAAAGGATGTCGGCAAAAGAAATGAGCTCATCTGGCTCGCCATTTTCCTGACTCACCAAGACCACAATCTGATCATTGACCTTGAGATTCTCAATAGTCTCGCTCAACTGGGAAATCTGCTCATCCTGGGGCAGCACATCCACAATATTTTCGGTGAATCGCAATTGAGAGATTCCAACACCAATGATTATCAGGGAAGCCAATAAGGCGGAGAGTCCAACCCACCTATGTCGACGAAAGAAAGTGTATATCCCAAAAAAGATTGTGGCCATGATCTGTATGGATGAGAAAGTCACGCAAATGAAATTCTCAGCTCAGGCTGCAATATTCAAGATTTGCCGTGAATCTTACAAGTCTATTAGACCGAGGACAAATCTCGAAAGACTAACTTTGGGCTTCACGATTAGAAATAAAGAATCAAATGCAGGATATAAAAGGAAAAAGCATACTGATCACTGGGGGATCGCTCGGAATCGGGCTGGGTATGGCTGAGCATCTGGTGGCCTTAGGAGCCAAAGTAGCGATAACAAGCCGCGACGAAAACAGAATTAAATCGGCAGTAGAGCAGCTGTCTGGCAGTGGAGAAGACGTTTTAGGCATTCAAGCCGATGTGCGAAACATGGACGAAATGAACGACGCGGTTAATCAGGTAAAGTCGGCCTTTGGTGGGTTGGATGTAGTTGTTGCCAATGCCGGAGTAGGTCATTTTGGTAGTATCGAAGAGCTGAGTTTAGACCAATGGAATCAAACCATAGACATCAATTTGACCGGAGTATTCAATACGGTAAAAGCGAGCATTCCGGCTTTGAAGCAATCTAAAGGCTATATCATAACCATAGCGAGTCTGGCCGGCACGAATTTCTTTGCAAAAGGATCGGCTTACAATGCGAGCAAGTTTGGAGTAGTTGGATTCAGCCAGGCCATTATGCTCGACCTACGTCCGTACGACATTAAGGTCAGCACAATCATGCCTGGATCGGTGACGAGCCATTTTGCTGGCCATACACCAGATGAAAACGATGGGTGGAAAATTCAGCCAGAAGACTTGGGGCAAATGGTAGCAGATCTGCTGCGGATGAACCCTAGAACACTACCTTCTAAGATAGAAGTAAGACCGACAAAGCCGCCTGGAGCTTAATCCAAGCGGCTTCGCAGTCTGTTTCAAAGATTATAGAAAGGTCCGACGATAATACGTCGGACTTTTTTATTGAACGTCGTCGTAAGTTACGGTACTCGAAGTCTCGTGTTTGGCGTAAGCCGCACAGTTTTTATGTGAGTTCGTGCAAGAAAACATCATCATTCCTAAAATAGCCGCAACGATGTAGGGGATCGCTTTTTTCATGCTTTTGTTTTGCTAGTTACATCCGTACTACGCCATCTCTTTCCAAAAGGTTTCAGGAAACTTCCTCTCATCCTATAATACTTCCACTCATCAAAGTACTATGTTAAATTTAGGTACTTTGTTTTGCATAGTACTATAATTATACTTTACTTTGACCCGTCGATAAGGTTAAAATGGCTTTTTAACTCATCGCACTAAACATGAACGAACGAAGAAACGCGCATGAAAATTGAAAATACAAAAGCGCAAATGCGAAAAGGAGTGCTGGAGTTCTGCATTCTTCAGCTACTCAAGCAAGAAGAGATGTACCCTTCGGACATTATCCTAGCGCTTAAAGAATCAAAACTCATCGTAGTAGAAGGAACCCTATACCCGCTCCTGACAAGACTCAAGAACGCTGGTATTCTCGACTATCGTTGGGAAGAATCAAAATCTGGACCACCGCGCAAGTACTACAAGCTCACCGAGTTGGGAGAGCAATTTTTAAGCGAACTGCGCCAAACTTGGGATGAATTAGTAAATGCCGTAAACCGAACAATTAAGGACTAGCCATGAACAAGACGATCAGTGTAAATATTGGAGGTCGCGTTTTCAATATCGAAGAAAACGCCTTCGATAAACTCAATAAATACCTCAACACCATCAGAGGCTACTTTGAAGGTCACGAAAGCACCGAGGAGATTATTTCTGACATCGAGCTACGCATAGCCGAATTGTTTATGGAAGCCATCTCTGAGCAAAAGCAAGTGATTACAACCAGTGATGTAGACGATGTGATCCGCATCATGGGAAAACCAGAAGACTATATTGACGAAGACGAGCCCGAACCCGAAAGGACATCAAAATCGCATTCAAAGCAGGGTAAGCGCGTATTCAGAGACCCCGATAATAAGGTAGTCTTTGGAGTATGTGGTGGTATAAGCGCCTACCTCGGGTGGGATCCAATTGTACTTAGGGCTCTCTTTGTCATTTTGGCCATTGCATCCTTTGGTTCTGGCGTAATCGTATACCTAATTCTTACGGTTATTATTCCCAAAGCCGTAACGACAGCCGACAAATTGCGAATGCGAGGGGAGCAAGTCAACGTGGGAAACATTTCAAAAAAGGTCAACGAGTCCTTTGAAGGGGTGAAAGAAGACATCAAAGACTTCAGCGCAAAGAACAACTTGAACCGGGACCGATTCGAGTCTGCTGGAAACCGAATTGGTGATGCGCTAAGTGATGTGGCCAATACTCTGGGAAAAGTCCTTCGTGTGCTGGCTAAAGTTCTCGGACGTGTGCTAGGATTAATCCTATTCCTTGCGGGAATCTTCGGAATATTCTTTGGATTCGCACTCCTTTTTGGCCACGAGAACATTATAGCGGCCATTTCAGATCATCACATGATTTTCGATGAACAAGTAGACGCCTACTTACAGAGCACCTTCTCGAGTAGTTTCCAATACGTCACTTTCTTTGTTGGATGGGTGTTGATCTTGTTTATTCCAGCGCTTTCTCTACTCCTTTTGGGAATCAGGCTACTCTTCAACTATAGAGGTATACCAGGATTAGTTGCTATCGTCTTTTTGATTCTTTGGCTTGCTGGATTGGCGCTACTAGCCGCATGCGGAATAAATTTATGGAGAGACTTTCACATGGAAACGAGCTTTACAGAGCACGTGCCTATTGAGCTCCCAACCAGCGACACCCTTTATCTTGATATCTCAACATCGCGCGCTACCGTCTATGAATTCAACAGCGAATTTGACAGAAATGAATTATTCTTTGATGATGATGTAACATTTGGCGGTCCAAAATCGACAGACTTTATGATAAGTGGTAAGACTGAGTTTACAGTCGACATCCAAAAATCGGATTCCATATATGGGCTTTACATAACCCGAAGCGCACGTGGTTCCAATAAAAAAGATGCAGTAAACAACGCTCGAATTGCCAAGTCGAATTACACGATAAGCAATGACAGCTTACTCATCTCACCGTACTTAATTTTGCCAAACGAGGCAAAAATCAGAGATCAGCGAATCAAATATGTACTGAAAATTCCGGTAGGAAAAGCGATCCATTTTGCTCCCAACTCGAGAGCCATCATATACGATGTTCCGAATTTGAGCAACACGTTAGACTCGCGCATGCTCGATCGAACATGGATCATGACCAAGGATGGCTTGCGATGTGTGAACTGTACCGAAGAAGAGATCGAGATAGAACTCGAGAACAGGTATAATCGAGAACGTGAACGCGAGTATGAACACGAGCTTAGCCACCGCACGCAGAAAGAGTTGGAAAGAGCTGAACGCGAACTAGAGCGAGCTCAAGAGATCATGGACAATGAACTCCGCAGAGCCGAAGAGCGATTGGAAGATGCCCAACGAGAGATGGAAGAAGAATTTGAACAACTAAGAGATCACAACTGATCATACTGAATGAGCTAAACACTAAACAAACCAAACATATAGACGGGGCGCCGAAAGTCGGTGCCCCGATAGGCTAAGAAGATGAAAACAAAAAATATTAAAATACTGATCCTTTCAGCCGGGGCGCTCACCCTGGGATTTCTGATTTGTGCGATGGCAATCTCCCTTTACGCGGGTACACCAGAAGCCAAAGCACCAAGCACTTCAGCAATGGATTACACCGTTCCATCGCTCTTACCCTCAGCTTGGTTTATTCATCATTAATCTCTAGCTCATCTACACATTCGTTCTGGACAAGGATTTACTATCTTTGCACCCGCCAATACCAGATCGAATATGACTGAAAATACCGACACAAAGATTCAACAAGAAACATTTGTTAAGGAAGTAATTTCCGATTTCAAGCTGGCTTGTGAAAGCCGTGAAGCTTCATTGTTAGGTCGAAAGGAAGTTTTGACCGGAAAGGCGAAGTTTGGAATCTTTGGTGACGGAAAAGAAGTGGCGCAAATCGCCATGGCCAAGCAATTCAAAAATGGCGATTTTCGATCGGGTTACTACCGCGATCAAACTTTTATGATGGCCATTGGTCAACTATCAATCAAAGAAACTTTTGCGGCACTTTATGCGCACACCAACGTAGAAAAAGAGCCAGCGAGCGGTGGCCGCCAAATGGGCGGACACTTCGCAACGCGGAATCTCAACGAAGATGGTACCTGGAAGAACTTGATGGAGCAGAAAAACACTTCTGCCGACATCTCTCCTACTGCCGGACAAATGCCGCGACTATTAGGATTGGCGCAAGCATCGAAGTATTACCGCAATGCAGAAAAGCTTCAGGAAGGAGCTAAAAAATTTACCAATGGCGGTAACGAAGTAGCCTTTGGTACCATAGGGGATGCCAGTACTAGCGAAGGTCTGTTTTTCGAAACCATTAACGCTGCCGGAGTACTTCAAGTACCAATGGTGATGAGCGTTTGGGACGATGGCTACGGAATCTCCGTCCCCAAAAAATACCAAACCACGAAAGGCAGTATCTCAGAATTGCTGAAGGGAATTCAGCGCACAGAAGATGCGCCTGGATTTGAAATATACAGAGTAAAAGGTTGGGACTACCCCGCTTTGGTTAGCACCTACGAAAAAGCAGTAGACCTTAGCCGCGAAAACCATATTCCCGTTCTGATTCACGTCGAAGAAGTTACCCAGCCACAAGGCCACTCTACTTCCGGATCGCACGAGCGATACAAGTCGAAAGAGAGATTGGAATGGGCCAAAGAGTTCGACTGTATTGAGCAAATGAAAACCTGGATTCTTAAACATGAACTAGGTACAGAAGAAGAACTTGAAGCCATTCAAAAACAAGCTAAAAAAGACGTTCGTGCTGCGCAAAAGGATGCTTGGAAAGAGTTTCAGGAAGAACTGATCGCTGAGAATACGAGCCTGACTGCTCTGCTCGAAAACTTGAGTTCGGAAGTAGCAGAAGTTGCTCCCCTATTCAACAGCGTTTCAAAGAACACTGAGCCCTCGCGAAAAGAGATGTTCTCAGCCGCCAGAAAAGCACTTTTACTTTCTCGGCACAACAACTCCACAGCGCGCAAGGCGCTCAAGTCGTGGCTTGACGCTCAGTTTAAAGCAAACGAAGCAAGATATAGCAGTAAGCTTTATTCCGACAGCGCCCACTCACCATTAAATGTGGACATTGTGGAAGCAGAGTACGGCGACAAACCAGAAATGGTTGATGGGCGGATAGTATTGCGAAACAATTTTGAAACAATTTTCAAGAATCGTCCAGAGGTGTTGACCTTCGGCGAAGATGTCGGGAAAATAGGTGGTGTAAATCAAAGTATGGAAGGCATGCAGGAGCTCTTCGGAGAATTGCGCGTGTCTGACACAGGTATACGTGAAGCGACGATTATAGGTCAAGGTATCGGAATGTCGATGCGTGGATTAAGACCCATCGCCGAGATCCAATATCTGGACTACTTGCTCTACGGCCTTCAAATTATGTCGGATGATCTGGCCACAGTGCTTTACCGCACCGTTGGAGGACAAAAAGCTCCGCTGATCGTCCGTACCCGTGGTCACCGTCTGGAAGGAGTATGGCACTCGGGCTCACCGATGGGGACCATCATTCACGCCCTTCGCGGAATCCACGTTTGCGTACCACGCGATATGACAACAGCCGCTGGTTTCTACAATACGCTTTTGCAAGGTGATGATCCAGCACTTGTCATAGAGCCATTGAATGGGTACAGAACGAAAGAAAAGCTCCCGACCAACCTCGGTGAATTCACCGTGCCGCTGGGTGTTCCAGAGATTGTATCTCAGGGAACTGACATAACGGTGGTAAGCTACGGGTCTACGTGCAATCTGGCTATTCAAGCTGTCAAAGAACTCAGTACCTATGGTATTTCAGTAGAATTGGTCGATGCCAGAACGCTATTGCCATTTGACACGGAAGGAATCATAGCGGAAAGCTTATCAAAGACCAACCGACTCTTAATCGTAGATGAAGATGTTCCAGGTGGTGCTTCGGCTTATATGCTCGATAAGATTCTGAATGAGCAGGGGGGCTACTACCACTTAGATAGCGAGCCGAAAACGCTCAGCGCAAAAGCTCACCGACCTGCCTATGGAAGTGATGGGGACTATTTCTCGAAACCGAGCATCGATGATATTGTAGAAACAGTTTACAATATGATGCACGATTTCAACCCAAGCCAGTTTCCAGCCTTGTAAACGGATCACAACGGTTTAAGCGGTCTTTCGGAATCCTAGGTTCGTAAGTTTAATTTTCGACGAATTGAATGTGATGTAAATGTTATGCAAGCATAATTTTTTTAAATTGTGCCCTAGGTAGCATGGTGTTGCACACTTAAAAATCAGTAGCGGATTTTGAATAGATTGATACTAAACCATTTATTGGCTTGCATTTGTCTTGCCATGTCTTTTGGGGCCTTTGCCCAAGGAACTATTAAAGGGACTGTTTACGACAAGACCACAGGTGAGACATTGATAGGTGCGGCTGTTGTTCTTAAGGGAACATCAACCGGTACCACAACAGACATAGATGGAAACTTCAGTTTGGACGTGAGCCAGACTCCGCCTTTTTCTCTAACCGTCAAGTTTCTAGGCTATAGTGAACTCGAAGTGGTTGTGGAAAATTTCGACAATAAGGTGAAAGCTTTTATGGAGAGCGACCAGGTATTGATGACTGAAGTCGAAATTGTAGGGAGACGTATCTCAGAAAAGCAACAGCAGGAACCCCTTACTGCCGAAACTATGGATGTCATCGCCATCAAAGAAGTGCCCGCCGGAAACTTCTACGAAGGTTTGGCCAACATGAAAGGCGTTGATATGACTTCTGCCAGTCTAGGTTTTAAAGTTCTCAATACCCGAGGTTTTAACTCGACATCACCTGTACGCTCGCTACAATTGATCGACGGGGTTGACAACCAGTCTCCAGGGCTCAATTTTTCACTTGGAAATTTTCTAGGAGCCTCAGATTTGGATGTCATGAAAGTCGATATCATCTCCGGAGCTAGTTCAGCCTTCTACGGACCAGGTGCCTTCAACGGAGTAATTGACATCACATCTAAGAATCCTTTTCTTTTTCCGGGCTTAAGCGTACAACTCAAAGGTGGAGAGCGAAACATGAAGGAAGGTGCGTTTCGCTGGGCGCAAATCCTCAAGAACAAAGAAGGTGAAGAAAAATTTGCCTACAAGATTAACTTCTTCTACATGGAAGCTAAAGACTGGGAAGCTGAGAATTACGCAGCATCATATGAAGCGCGAGATGGAGAAGACAACCCCGGTGGTTACAACGCCATCAACATATACGGAGATGAGCAATTTACGGCAACTAATTTCGACTACACGGAGCCCTTCGATCAGCTTTTGAGTCCAGGATTGAAAAGATTTTACCGATCGGGATACCGCGAGTCAGATCTCGTCGATTACGATGTCGAAAACCTAAAGTTCAACACTTCTCTACACTACCGCTTTACGGAAGAACTCGAGCTGAGCTACGATTTCAGATATAGCACAGGAAGCACGGTTTATCAAGGTGATAATAGGTACCGACTCGATGGCATTCAATTTTTTCAGAACAAAATTGAACTGAGCAAAAAGGACAAGTTCTTTATCCGAGCATATGCCACTCATGAAGACGCTGGCGATACTTACGACATTGTTCAAACGGGATTCTTACTCAACGAAGCGGCATCGGCTGATGCCAACTGGAATACGCAATATGCAAATAGATGGAACGCTGTATATTCTGACCGCGTTGAAAATTTGCCAGATTACCCCGATTTCGTGTTCGCAGAAAATGGCCCGCTTGATAACTGGGTAGACAATTATCTCACTCCATTCTTAGCTGAATATCAGGATAGCCTGAACTTGTACCACGCCGAGACAAGAGCTTATGTTGATGGGCTTGACGCCACATTCACCGACCCACGATATGAGCCGGGCACTGCACGGTTTGACTCGCTCTTTCAAGACATTACCTCCAGAACCTTTGCTCAAAATGGATCTAGGTTTTACGATAAATCTGCACTCTACCATGTGCAAGGAGCCTACAATATTGACATGAATTTTGGGCGCATCACCGTAGGTGGAGATGCCCGCTACTACACCCCCGATTCGCGAGGAACTATTTTCAGCGATTCTCTTACTTACGTGCGAGAGCGAAATTCAGATGGTGAAATCGTAAAAGTTGATAGCTCTTACCGCGAGATAACCAATTTCCAGTTTGGTGCATTTGTCGGTCTCGAAAAGAAGTTCATTCAAGATAAGCTCATCTTGAACGCCGTGATAAGAGGAGATAAGAACGAGAATTTTGATCCCGTTTTCTCACCTGCCGTTTCGCTGGTGTACACTCCACAAGAAAACCACACATTCCGAGCTACTTTCACTTCTGCAGTGCGTAACCCAACGCTGGCAGATCAGTACTTGTTTTACGATGTTGGCCCAGCTATCCTTCTCGGTAATGTTGATGGTAGATTTGAACAAGGCCGTGACAGTTTGATCACTTTAGACTCTTTCGACAACTATCGGCAAAACTTGAATACGGATACATTGGAATATTTTAATGTGGATGCCATAAAGCCCGAAAAAGTCCGTACGATAGAGTTTGGTTATCGCGGAACCCTATGGGATAAAATTTACGTTGATCTGGGTTACTACTTCAGCATTTACAAGGATTTCATTGGTTTCCAGCTTGGAGTCAACACTGAGTTTGATGAGCAAACGGGCCTACCAGTTGGTGGAGTACAAGCCTACCGTGTCTCATCAAATGCCTTAGGCGATGTAACTACCCAAGGGTTTAATATTGGGGTAAACTACTTCTACAAGAAAATCACGTTCTCAGGAAACTACAGTTTCAACAAACTAGTTTCAGGTGACGACGACCCAATCATCCCAGCATTTAATACCCCTGAAAACAAGTATAACCTAGGTGTAAGTGGGCGCGATATTAAGTTCCTTGGCAAACCAAACTGGGGATTCGGGATAAACTACAAATGGGTTCAAGGATTTTTATTTGAAGGTAGCCCACAATTCACAGGATTTATTGACAATTATGATCTAGTTGATGCTCAGGTTTCTTATACAGCAAAACTCAGAGCACTCAAAAACACGACTTGCCAATTCAAGATTGGCGCATCTAATCTTCTGAATAACGAAGTCTTTCAAGTTTATGGAGGGCCGACTGTTGGTAGATTAGCCTATTTCTCAATTCTTTTTGAATTTCAAAATCGTTAAATTTATTAATCAAACACAATCCAATACTATGAAGAAAAATTACTTTTTAGTGATCTCCGCTTGTTTGGCGAGTCTTTATTCTTTGGCTCAGACGCAGCGATACGCAGATCAAATATTTACAGACGACCAAATCGTGGTAACAAGTGGTGTGGTATTCGGTACCAACATTCGTTTTATCCCTCCTGTAGATTTCACGAGCAGTGAAGCGCAAGCCGATGTGGTTGCCCTTCAAGGTATCGCTGAAGCTGGTGGCGACTACCCAGACGCATACTACGATTTAGGAGATGAGTCAACAACAGTAAAGGTTCGCGACTTGCAGATGGACGTTTATGAGCCAGACCCAGCTGTAGATGATGTGGAAGATCGTCCAGTTATCCTTTACTTACACACCGGAAACTTCCTTCCACCTCCTACCAACGGAAGTCCAACAGGAACTAGAATCGACAGCTTGGCGATCACTACTTGTAGAGAATACGCTAAACGTGGTTTCGTTGCCATTTCTATGGAATACCGCCTTGGGTGGAATCCACTTGGAAACTCTTTGGAACGTCGTGGAACACTTTTGAATGCCGTTTATAGAGCCATTCAAGATACTAAAGAATGTGTACGTCACATCCGAGAAGACGCCAACGAGAATGGAAACCCTTTCGGAATTGATCCAGACAAAATTGTTTTGTTCGGTGAAGGATCAGGAGGATATGTAGCCCTTGGTTATGCAACGGTAGATGATCTACCAGCTGAAATCGAGATTGAAAAATTCTTGAACCCAGTTACTGGAGAATCATTTGTTGATCCTACAACAGTAGGTGATGAAAACGGTCTTAATGGACTATTGACTCTATACCGCGACAATGAGCAGGATACTGAGATTCAAATGACAATCAATCTTGGAGGTGCTATGGGAGATATTTCTTGGCTAGAAGAAGGTGACGCGCCAATGGTATCTTTTCATGCTATCAGAGATGACTTCGCTCCTTTTGACGATGGAACCGTTATTGTTCCAACTACTCAAGAAGAAGTAGTAGATGTATCTGGATCGAATGTGTTCATACAAGCGGCAAACGACTTTGGTAACAATGACGTATTCGCTGGGATACCTGATGGAGACCCGTTTACCGATCAAGCGAGATCGTTTTATGGACAAGGACCAATTGAGATTTCGAATGGACTTGAAGTTACTGTAAACGACACGCCAGAAGGTCTTTACCCGCTACTCTTGGAGCTTAGACCATTCTTGACAAATATCGCAAGCCCATGGCAATGGTGGGATCCAAACTCTCCATTGGCACAAGCTGTTGTTGGTGAAGTTGGTGGAAATCCAATCACGGCTCACCAAGCTTCTCTTGCTTCAAACCCAAATATGAGTCCAGAGCAAGGAAGAACATATCTCGACACAATTCAGGGATATTCAGTTCCTCGTATCATGTGTGCCCTCGAACTTCCTGGTGCGCCATGTACAGTAGGAATTGAAGAGCAAGTGCTTCAAGACAATACTGATATCTTCCCTAATCCTACAACGTCTACACTTAGCATCCGTAACAATGAAAACGCCATTGTACGTATTGAGCTAGTTGATGTAACCGGAAGAAAAGTAAAAAGCGAACTTGTAAATGGTCACTTCTATGAGCTTCAGCGAGGAAACTTGAATGACGGTGTTTACCTCCTTCAAGTGATCTTTGAAGATCAACAGATAACCAAGAAGGTACTCTTCAATTAATTGAGTATCGCACGATAATTGAAGCCCCTCGAATGCGCTTCCGCTAAAGCTTCAGCGGCACGCAGTCGGGGGGCTTTTCTTTTACCTTTACTTCCGTGAAAAAGACAACTGAAACATCTTCCTTGTATACCGGTTTGGAATCTATGTCTACAACCGAAATTCTCTTTAACATAAACCGTGAAGACGCCAAAGTAGCCAGCGCGGTTGAATTAGTTCTTCCCCAAATCGAAATGTTGGTGGAAGCCATTTACAGCAAAATGAAAATGGGCGGAAGGCTGTTTTACATCGGAGCAGGAACCAGCGGTAGATTGGGAATAGTCGATGCGAGTGAATGTCCGCCAACCTTCGGTGTTCCCCACGGTTTGGTGGTTGGTATAATGGCCGGTGGAGACCAAGCTATTCGCAAGGCAGTAGAGTTTGCTGAAGACGACCGAAGCCAAGGGTGGAAAGACTTACAAGAATTTGATATTAATGCGAAAGATAGCCTGATCGGAATCGCTGCTTCGGGCACCACACCATACGTGATTGGCGCCATTGAAGAAGCCCGAAAGGCTGGTTTGACGACCGGATGCATCGTTTGCAATGAAGGCTCGCCTGTAGCCACGGCTGCTGAGTATCCTATCGAAATTGTGGTGGGCCCTGAGTTTGTCACCGGATCTACCCGAATGAAGTCTGGTACGGCTCAAAAAATGGCTCTCAATATGATTTCGACTTCCTTGATGATCAAACTTGGAAGGGTAAAAGGCAATAGGATGGTAGATATGCAGTTGAGTAATGATAAACTGGTAGATCGCGGAACCAAGATGATCATGGAAAGCCTCCCACTCAGTTACGAAGATGCCGAGGCTCTTCTGCTAAAACACGGTTCTGTGAGAAAGGCCTTAGACGCGTACGAAAGTGCATCAAATTGAACCGTTTTACCTTTGGAGAAACGCCTACACGGCAGAAGAAGACTTGCGATCTCCTTTTGCAGGTAGAGAGTACAGCGAGTTTGAGTTTACCAACCGACTCTACGATCACCTGATTCACCCCCAGTGGGACGACATAGGCTCTCCTACCCTTTTTATCAAAATCTTGTACACCGATTACTTGGCTGGCTACACCATCATCGAGTTGATGGGCGAATGGAACGATTGCATCAATAACGATATCATGTTTTTGAAGCGCGATATTCTCGACCACCTTCAAGCCGAAGGAATCAATAAGTTTATTCTCATCGGAGAAAACGTTCTCAACTTCCACTACTCAGACGATTCCTACTACGAAGAACTCTTCGACGAAGTCTCTGAATCAGATGGATGGGTGACCATGCTCAATTTCAGAGACCATGTTCAAAAAGAGTTTGATCAAATCTCAATCGATAGCTACTTCCTAAAAGGCGGGAGTTTTGATATATTCGACTGGAGAACGAAGAGACCCGCGACGATATTCAGATCACTAGACCAATACAACAAACAGCTATT
Source organism: Bacteroidia bacterium (assembly GCA_030427905.1). Lineage (GTDB taxonomy): Bacteria > Bacteroidota > Bacteroidia > Flavobacteriales_D > Cryomorphaceae > CBDDKU01. The sequence continues at coordinate 211,339 of JAUICL010000002.1, read as the reverse complement.
CCTGACATGAGATACTTCTGGCACCTTGCACTTATCATTCTGATCATAGCATCTCAAAGTGCACGCGGCCAAAGTCTTTCATTCGATCATATCGATTCCACCGTGATTCCCCTTGGACAGCACAGCTCAAAGTCCATAACGGGAGTATCTTACATCGATGATGAATTCTACATTTGTTTTAACGACACCAACTCATATGCGACCTATAATGGTGAGTTAGCGTATCATTCTTTAAAAACCGTAAAACCCGATATCATTGGGTCTGTCGCAAAAAACGGGGATCAAATGTTCTTCTCTTCCCTCTATGGCGGAAAACTCTTTGTCTATTCAGAAAGCACAAACTTAGATAATCAAACCCCGAGATCTATCGAAGTACAGAAAAAAAGGAAGACAAGATGGCTCAATGCCTTCACTGCAAATGGGCCCTTGTTTTTTGATGGTGAGAAGCTCTATTTTCTCACTCCTGAAGCAAGCGTTTCTTATTCTGAAAAGGCCACTCAAAAGTCCTTCAAGAAGGCCCACACCCTTGGGAGCTTTGACCTGAACGGTAAGCTCATTGATCAGTTTGGAAGTCCCGATACGGCACTAGGCCATGCGGGTCTGCGCTGGGCCAATCGGCATTCGGGTGTTTATGACGAAAAAAGAGACCGGTTTTATCTCGGTAATTATCTCACGCCTCGGGTCAAAGTCATTCATCCAAGCTCAGGTGAAGCCTATTCTTTTGGATCACTGCCCGAAGGTTTTGTGTACAAATTTCCGAAAGTGCTGGATGGAAAATCTGAATACAATCTGGGTTACCACCCTTACTTGGTTTCATTTAACTTCTACGTTCCTGTAATAGACCCAACTCACGATCTTTTGATTCGACCCTTCGCCAAGCCGTTGGTCAATGAAGAAGTCAATCAGCTCATTCAGCACGATCATTATTCAGAAGCCCTTGCCGCAAAAGGTGATCAGAAAGATGTATGCATGGCCCCAAACCCGAATAAAGAAAGACAGTTAGAGCTTCTCGAAGAAAAGGTGATCTATTTCCAAGTTTACGACCTCGACACCCAATCGCTGATAGGTGAGCTTGAAACGGGTATCAATCGCTCGAATACCTTTATCGGAATTGACCAAGATGGCACCTACCGGTATTATTACCGCGAAGGCGACAACCTGATGATTGACAGTTATAAACTCAACCGCCTTGCTGATTAGGCTTCGTAGCTCTTAGCATCTCTCTCTTTCCCGGAGCGCCAGGTAGCCGCTCTACCGAAAAGCCCACTTCTTCCATGGTTCTTCTCACCACACCTTTGGCGGCGTATGTCACCAACACACCACCGGGTTTGAGCAAATCAAAGCTCTTTTCAAAAATGCTTTTCTGCCAGAGTTCGCTTTGAGCACGGAATCCAAATGCATCAAAAAAAAGAAGATCATAAGCATTGAGCTCAGGTTGGAATTCAAAGAAATCTCCCCATTCTTTGCGGAGTGAAAACAATGGGGTAATAGTGCTCCACTTATCCCAGGGAGCCTTAATGATCGCATCGAAGAACTTCTTCAGATAGTCATCTTCCACCAGGGACTCGTAGTTTAGCTTTCCAAGGACATCAGTATGAACTGGAAACTTCTCAATTGAGTGGAATTCTACTTCAACACTATTTCTTTGAGCAAAAACCGAAGCCAAAAAGGCATTGAGCCCAGTACCAAATCCCAGCTCGAATACAGATATCTTTTGAAGACCTTGCGAAAGAAGATGACGCAGGCCCGCTTCTACAAACACGTGAACCGATTCTTGAAATGCGCCGTGGTGAGAGTGGTAAGTTTCATGAATATCAGCTATGTACAGGGTAAAGCTCCCATCCCCGGTTTCTCTTATCTCTGGTCTGATATATTCCACGACATTCTTAGGTTTCATGGATTTCAAAAATCCAATGCTGCAATGCAAAGTTGGTTTAATTAATTTGGCAGCCAAGGAAAAAGCCACCATGAAAAAAACTCTATTTACCTTGCTACTCAGCGTAGCGCTATCACCCTTGTTTTCTCAAACCTGGACAGATCTCATTCTTGAGCCAAACACCAACTTCTACGATGTGCAAGATGCATTCTATGAAGAGTGGGGCGATAAAGATTACGAACGCGGAAAAGGATACAAGCAGTTTAAACGCTGGGAGTATTTTATGGAGCCGCGCGTCTACCCAACCGGTGATGCATTACCATCTGACGTGTACTTCGAAGCTTGGAAAGAAGTAAGAAGAGCATCTCAAAATCAGGCTAAAGACGATAGTGAATGGCAACCATATGGTCCCATTTCTTGGGATAGCGAGGGATGGAATCCTGGCTTGGGAAGAATAAATGCGGTTGCTCGGCACCCTTCCAACCCCGACATTCTCTTTGTCGGTACACCGGCAGGTGGATTGTGGAAATCAGAAGATGCTGGTTCGTCTTGGGTACCCCTTACCGACAACCTACCAGCCATAGGTGTTTCGGGAATTGCCATCCACCCAACAAGTCCTGACACCATGTACATCGGTACGGGCGATGGCGACGGTGGTGACACATACAGCATCGGTGTACTCAAGTCGGTAGATGGCGGTGTGACCTGGGAAGAAACCGGACTCATTCACGAAGTACAAAACGGTACGCGTTGCAATAAGATTATTATCGATCCGACTAACGATCAAAAACTGCTCGTCGCGACAAACGGCGGTCTATTTGTGAGTCAAGACGGTGGCTCGCTTTGGACAGAGACGATTGTAACAACAGTTCGCGACATTGAGCTTCACCCCGAAAATCCAGATATCGTTTACGCTTCAAGCGACCGTTTCTACCGCTCTACCGATGGCGGTATGACCTTTTCAACTATTACTGATGGGTTGCCATCTTCAAGTAGCATTTCGCGCGTTGCCACCGCTGTAACCGCGGCCAATAGTGATTTGGTATACCTCGTAGTTGCCAACAACGACAATGGTTTTTACGGATTGTATCAAAGTACCGATGAAGGCGAATCATTCGCTGAAATGAGCGATTCACCAAACATTCTAACCTACTCTCCTACTGGAGATGGTAATGGTGGACAGGCCTGGTACGATCTTGCTATCGCCGCATCGCCAACCGATGAAGATGAAATTTATGTCGGAGGAATCAACGTGTGGCGAAGCGACAATGGCGGCGTGAGCTGGACGATTACATCGCACTGGACCTACCCATCTGACATCGGTTATACCCATGCTGATATTCACTCGCTCGATTTTTACGGCGATGATCTCTACTGCGGTAGCGATGGGGGAATCTTCGTCACTTCGAATAACGGAAATGAATGGTCGGACATCAGCGAAGGGCTCCAAATCTCGCAGTACTACCGCATTGCCCTTTCCACTACAGATCCCAATAAGGTATTGACTGGTTCGCAAGACAATGGAACAAACATTTTTAATGGCTCCGACGACTATGTTCACCTGCTTGGTGGAGATGGAAACTGGGCCGACATCGATCCAAATAACGACGACATTATGTATATGGCCTACCCTGGTGGCGACTTTCAGAAAACCACGAATGGAGGAAACAGTTGGTCAAACTTCACTAGTGGCGTTAGCGAAAATGGGGCCTGGGTAACTCCACTTGAGTTTGACCCAGTAAACTCAAATGTGATGTACGCAGCTTATGAAAACGTCTGGAAAAATGCTTCAGGATTTTGGGAACAACTAGGAAATATTCCTGGTTCAGGGACGCTTAGCGCGCTGAGAGTGGCTCCTTCAAACAACCAATACATCTATACGGCTCGCAACTCAAACCTCTACCGAACTACTGATGGTGGCGGATCATGGCAAAGCATCAGCAGCTCGTTACCAAACCAAAGCATCACATGGATTGAAGTAGATCCCGAAAACGAAGAACGGGTTTGGGTTACCGTCTCTGGATATAGTGCAAACGCCAAAGTTTACTATTCTGGAAACGCTGGGTCTTCCTGGACAAACTACTCCAATGGGCTTCCCAATGTGCCTGCAAACTGTATTACCTATCAGCTGGGGACCAATGATGCACTCTATGTTGGAACTGATGTGGGAGTGTTCTACCGAAATTCAAATGAACTCGCCTGGATTCCTTTTAATGAAGGACTTCCGAATGTTATCGTAAATGACATCGACATTCAATACGAAACGGGCAAAGTGTTCATCGGAACCTATGGCCGCGGTGTTTGGACCAACGATTTCTTCGATGCAGAATCTCTCCTTCCAGTAGCCAATTTCTCATCAACACCAGCGCTGATTTGCGAAGGTGGCGAAGTAACTTATACGAATCTTTCGCTTTATGTGGGTGAAGAAATCGAATGGACTTTTGAAGGCGGAGTTCCCGCTACCAGCACAGAGATAAATCCTGTGGTAACGTATCCAACAGCTGGAATCTATTCAGCAAAGCTTCGCGTCGGAAATGACAATGGGCTCGACTCATTGATTGTAGAGACAGCCGTAGATGTTTTACCAGCCACGGGTGGAGCCCCTCCAATAGTGGAAGGTTTTGAAGAAGCTATGAGTGTTGATGATTTAGACTGGTACGTGATTAATCCAGACCAGGGCCCAACATGGGAATTATACACTGAAGTTGGGTATGAAAGTGAGCATTCACTTTGGATCAACAATATGGAAAACACGCCTTTGAATGAAGATTTCTTTGAAAGCAGAACCTACGACTTGAGCAGTCTCGATACTGCTTTTGTGACCTTCCGTGCCGCCTACGCCAAGCGCCCAGGCTCTTCTTCCGAAAGACTAAAAGTAGAAGTGAGCACCGATTGTGGAGAGTCTTGGACGTTCAAAAAGCTCTACACTTCATCATCTGCCTTGCAAAGTGCCCCCGAAACAAACCAACCATTTGAGCCAGCGGGTGCTGATGAGTGGAATTACTTCGTAGTAGACAATATCGATCCCGACGAACGCACGTCAAACTTCAGAGTGCGCTTCACGTTCAGATCCAACGGTGGAAACAACGTGTACATCGACGACATAAACATAGACTCTGACTATGTGAATGCCGTAGAAGATGTAGACGGATTTGACAATGAATTGGTGGTATTTCCTAACCCTGCCACAAGTGGTCAAGTCAACATCGAGCTTGAAATGAAGGAATCCTTGAACTCAGAAGTTGGCCTCTACGATGTACTCGGTAGAAAAGTAGAAAGCCTCTGGACCGGTACCTTGAGTGCGGGTGGCAACACCCTAACCCTTGACTTGGAAGATACACCGGCGGGTATCTACATTTTACGTGTAACGAGCCAAGAGGGAACTATTGCAGCGCAGCAATTGGTTGTAGAATAAGAATTTGAGTGTTTGATTATATTAAAAAAGCCGTTCCGAGAATTTCGGGACGGCTTTTTCAATGATGATGGTCAGATCTACTCGATAATTTTAAACTCCGTCCTTCTGTTTTCCTGGCGTCCTTCAGCCGTGTCATTTGAAGCTAAGGGCTGGGCTTCGCCATAGCCAGCATAGATCATCCGCTCTTCGGGGATCCCCTTTTCGGTCAAGTATTCCACTACAGCTTTTGCACGATTTTCAGACAGCTCTTGATTATAATCATCCCCACCGCTGCTATCTGTGTGCCCCGATATTTCAACTTTTATGGTTGGGTTCTCGGTGAGCAATTCATGAAGTCTACTCAATTCGGCTTCAGATTCCGGCCGAATGGTAAACTTATCGTGGTCGAAGAAAATATTGCGGAGAACAATACTCTTACCTATTTTAATTTTCTTGAGTCTAATCTCCTTGTACACTTCCTTAAATGCAGCCGTATCGGGAATATTAAAGTTCATTGAGTTGAACAGGTATCCATCGGCATTAACGTTTAGGCCGTAGTTTCTTCCGGCAGGTAGCGAAACCAGATAAGATCCCTTTTCCAGATCGGTTTGAAAAGTGGCCAACACTTCGTTCTTCTCATTGTCGATTAGGTCAATCGCAGCTGCCACGGGCTCAGAAGTCTCATCATCTACTACCGTTCCTTTGAGCAAGATCATTTTACTGGTTCTCACTTTCACCTGCGGTTGTAGCGGCACTTCTACATTCTTATCGGGCAGCCCTACGAGTAATTGGTCTTCCGTATTTAAAACCGGTTGCTTTTCCGGCCCCAGGAAAGTAATCCGATATATATCCTTCTCCCCATACCCATCTTCACGAATCGATGAGTAATAAGCCGTTCTTCCATCAGCCGCAACTACAAAAAACACGTCATCGTCTGGTGTATTAATCGGATGGCCGATATTGACTGGTTTCTGCCATTCGCCATTGACTTTCTCCGAATAGAAAATATCATTCCCACCCATGGTATTGTGACCTTTGGATGAGAAATAGAGCGTAACACCATCGGGGTGGATAAATACCCCATCTTCATTATAAGCCGAGTTTACGACAGGTCCAAGGTTTTTTGGTTCACCCCATCTCTCCTTCTCTTCGTCCCAATCGCTCACATAGATATCGCGCTCTCCATACCCGCCTTCCTTGTCGCTTACCAGGTACAATTGCTTCCCGTTATACGACATCGATACCGCTGACTCATGCGCTTCCGTGTTGATATTCTTGCCGAGGTGTTTCGTCTTTGACCAGCCTTCTTCTTCCAAGTGCGAAACGTGGATATCTCCACCACCTTTAATGTTTCCTCTGAACACAAACAAGGTTTTACCATCGGGACTCAAGCCGCTGCTTGCATCATGGGTATTGGTGTTGACCGCTTCACCGAGATTAGCTAGTGGAGTCCATACCCCGCCTACGTTCCGGCTGTAGTACAAATCTTCATAGGGCAAGTTGTCTGCTTCGAAGGTAAGCCCACCTGTTGAATTTGGACGTCGAGCCGTGAGAATCAGCAAACTTTCATCAGTAGAGATGAGCGGAGCATATTCTGGCGATGAAGAGTTAATATTCGGCCCGAGATTATCGATCCAAACGCGCACTTCTTCTTGGGTAATCTTCTTTCCATTCTCCGCTTCTTCGAGAAATTTTCGAATTACGCGAAACTCCTCATCACTTGCTTGCTCTGCTTTGAGCTTGATCAATTGATTCTCGTACGCTTCTATCGCTTCATCCCACATGCTGCTCAAGTGATACCCCCTTCCCAACAAGTACTGAATATTGTAGCTATCGTAATTTGGATCTAATTCATAAGATTTCTGAAATCGCTCCAAGCTCCTATCCTTGATAGGCGAATAGAGGTAACACACGCCCAATTTGTAATTCAGCTCGGCGTTGTTTGGGTTAAATGCATGTGCCTTTTCGTAATAGGGAATACAAAGATTGAAATAGGCTAACTCGCCTTCTTCAAACACCTTATCTCCTTCTTTTAAGTTGAATTTTGCCTCTTTGAATCCTTCCTTATCATCGGGAAAATACTCCTTCTCGAAAGGAATGTTCTCCTGTTGGGCATACACTGCTATGAACAGAAAGCTCGCTAAAATGGACATCCAGAATTTCATAGGCTCAGTATTGGCAAGACGCCGACCTGTATACATCGGCATTTTGAATATTCATAGATTCAGCTTTCTCCCAGTCCGAACAGGCCCCGGGCATATCCCTGACCATTTCCCTGGCTATTCCACGATTCAGATAAGCAAACCCGTAATCGGCCTTGAGCCTGATGGCCTCCGATGCCTGGGTGATTGCCTCTTGGTACTTTTCTTGTTTTATTAAAGCGCTCGCCAGATTGTTGTAGGCATAGGCATACTCTGGATCGAGGCTGATTGCCTTCTCAAAATCTTCCACAGCCAAATCGTATGACTCCATGAGAAAGTGAACATAGCCTCGATTGTTCAGACCAAGCACGTGATTGGGATCGAGTCTCAAACCCTGATTGTACTCTGATAGAGCATCATTGAGCCGATCCATTTTCCGATAAACTGTACCGAGATTAATATAGGCTATAGTCATCCGCGGGTGCAAGGCAATGGCCCTGTTGTAGTCTTCGGCTGCCCCTTCTAGCTGCCCGCGCTTGTTTCTAGCGCTTCCTCTATCGTGATAGGCCTGTGCGTTTTCGGGGTTGACGTGAATTGCGCCTGTGTAATCTGCATCAGCTTCTACATATTCCCCATCTCTGAAGTGTATCTGAGCACGGTACAAATAGGAGTCTTCCATGTGAACGCCCTTCTGAATAGCCATTCCATAATCAACTTTTGCGGAATCGAGTTGCCCGAGCATCTGATAAGATCGCGCTCTGAAATAATAGGCATTTGATGCCGTATCGGTCATTCCAATAAAGACGTTGAGATCATCATTCGCCCGTCGGTAATCTTCCTTTTGAAGGTAGGCCGCAGCACGGTTGTAAAGCGCCTTTGGAAACGTGTCTTCAACGGCAAGCGCCGCGCTAAACCGCTGAATGGCTGAATCCAATTCGGCATTTCCCAAAAAAGCCAAGCCATCGTTGTAATAGCTGATCGCCTTGACCGACATTCCGCCCTCCTGCAGGTCGCTACTTAGCGTGTCGGCGGCAATTTTCACAATAGTGGAGTCATCTTGTGCTTGGATCGAGTTGGCCATAAATGAAGCCAAAACGGCCAACACAATTGTTGAAGCCCTCATAGTTCAAAGGTTTTTTGAAATTTACGAAGATATATCCACCCCATTTACGGGTTCGAAACAGTTTTGAAATTGGCTTCGTTGAAAAGCCTATTTTTGAGCAAAATTGAAACTATGGCAACGAAATCAATATTGACGAAGTCTTCCTTAGACTTTCTGGAAAAATACCTAAACAATGCATCTCCGACCGGGTTTGAAAGCAAAGGTCAGCAGATGTGGCTAGATTACATCAGACCTTATATCGATGAGTTTGAAGTAGACACTTATGGATCAGTAGCTGCTGTGATTAACCCTGGGCAGAAGTACAAAGTGGTCATCGAAGCACATGCCGATGAGATTAGCTGGTTTGTACACTACATCACCGACAAGGGCTTTATCTACCTCAGAAGAAATGGTGGATCTGACCATATGATTGCACCTAGCAAACGCGTGATTATCCATACGGACAAAGGGCCTGTGCGCGCGGTATTTGGTTGGCCGGCAATCCACACCAGAAATATGCTGACCGGTAAAGAAGAATCGCCGAGCATGAAGAACATTTTCCTCGACTGCGGTTGTAAAACCAAAGAAGAAGTTGAGAAACTTGGAGTTCATGTAGGCTGCGTAGTCACATTCGAAGACGAGTTTATGGTGCTCAACAAAGAGAACTTTGTGGGAAGAGCCCTCGACAACAGAATAGGTGGTTTTATGATCGCTGAAGTGGCCAGACTTCTGCACAAAAACAAGAAGAAGCTACCATTCTCACTTTATGTGGTCAATGCTGTTCAAGAAGAAATTGGATTGCGCGGTGCTGAGATGATCAGCCGCAGTATTGAACCCGACGTCGCCATCGTAACCGACGTGTGTCACGATACCCAAACACCGATGATCAACAAGGTAGAGCAGGGAGACTTGCACAGTGGCCAGGGTCCAGTTTTAACTTACGGGCCTGCTGTTCAGAACAATCTACTTAAGAAAATCATAGCGGTAGCTGATGCCGAAAAAATCCCATTCCAAAGGGCGGCCGCGAGCCGAAGCACAGGTACGGATACCGATGCATTTGCCTACTCTGGTAAAGGAGTCGCGTCGGCGCTTATCTCACTTCCGCTACGGTACATGCATACTACGGTAGAAATGACGCATAGAGATGATGTAGAGAATGTGATCAAGCTTATCTACAACGCTTTGCTAAAGATCAAAAGCGGAGAGGATTTCCGATACATCAAATAGGGTTTTCCGCTTTGAACGCGTGCGAAAGGTGCGCGAGATACTTACTCATACTTTGAATTCCAGCCCGGGTTTCCGGGCTGATTTCTTTTCCGCTTATGCGAAGTGCAAGCATGCCGTACAGAGCGGTTAAAGCGGTTTCTACATCGTTGCTGGGAATTTGATCTGAACGCTTTCTGAACTCCTCCAGAACTGGTTTCGCTTCCTTGAATGCTTCAATAAAAGCTTTGTTCTGCCCCATTGCCAAAAGCTTGTTTTGGAGAAATACCAATTGCTGGATCAGCTCCACGGTATCTTGATGGTGACCGCTCACTTCTACTGCCTGATCTTGCATATCTCTGGCGAGCTTCTTAAACCAAAGCATATTGGTCGACTTGGCCTGCGCGTCGGAGACATCACTGAAAACTTCTTCTTCGAGCTGGTTCAAATTGAAGTCGAGCCCGCGAAGCAAGTCTTCCATCTGCCACATGTACAGGATGTACTCTGCGACATTTTCTTTCTTTTTCTTTTCGGCGATTGCTAGCATTACTTCGCAGCTTCTTCTTCCAATTGGATTTCAGACAACTCCTTCTCGTACTCGGCATTGAGTCCATCCAGAACTTCCTGTGTCACGTCGTACTTGTCTTTTATCCAGAGCACTTGCCCTCCACGACCGTAATTCAAAATCATGTCGTAGGTACCATCGGCATTGAACTTGTTCAAGAACGTGTCGATTTTGGCTGTGTACTCTGATTGAAGTTCCATTTCGCGTGTGCGTAGCTCGATAGCCAATTTCTCTTCAAATTGCTGAAGCTCTATTTGCAGATTCTGCATTTCGAGTTGAGCCTCCTGCATCTGAGTCTGGGTCATGTATCGCGCTTCTTCGTTGAGCTCTTGTGCACGACGCTCAGCCCTTTGCATTTTTCGTCCGATGCGCTCTTCAGCTATTTTCGTTTCGCCTTCGAGCTCCTTTTGAGCTTCGAGCAAGAATTTGTAATGTGCGTTGATGGTGTCACCGTAAATGAAAGCTACTTTCAAGCCCGGATTCTCAGGCTCTTCAATTACTTCTTCTGTTTGGACTTGTGGTTCTTGGGCAGGTTGGTTACACGCAGCTATCAGACAAGTTGCGGCAATTACCAGAAATGGCATCTTCATGGAGTCTCTGTTTTTTGATCGTGTCTGTACTTCCATGCATTACTAAAGTCATCGCCCATTTCAGCAAAGCGCTTCAACACCTTAAGTAGAAAAGGTGTATCGATCATTTTGGAAAGTTCATCTAGCCCAGCTACCTGATTCTCGTCAATCTTGTAGACTTGCTCTAAATGAGCGTCTTCAATTTTGATGATGTACTTGTTATTCCAGGAGTAAACCGTGATTTTAAAACGCGGATGGGGAATGTCCTTGACTATTCGCATGGCTCTGTATCGAGCCGCAAATTTAAGACTTTATAAGAAAGTACAACGCATTAACCAAATTTGGCAAGCGGCTCTGGGAGGTCTGCTGCAACGTAAGACTCAAAGTTGAATTGCAGCGTAGGTATCATTGTTTCGTAGTCTTGTCCGATTTCGAGCATATCTTCATCGTAATCTTCATACATCCAGTTTATCACAACGCGTTTTCCCGACTTTTGTAAATCGGCGAGTTTGTACATGATATGTAAGATGCGTTTTGAAGATGCGATATTGAAAAAGTCTAATCTAAATGAGAAACGCACCAACTTAACCGAAGAATTGTTGTTCAATTCGGCAAGCCATTTGACTATGGGTGCATAAAATAGTTCTGCATCTATCGGAATAGATCTTCCTGAAATAACGTAAGTTCCAGTCTTGTCGTTCAGCTCAACCCGAGGGGTGATCTTCGTAGGACGTCGTAAAAGTGCTTCCATCTGATTTTGCTTTGGGCTGAGATTCTTACGGTATAACCGGTTCTAAAGTTCGAGTTATCAACAGAAAAACCAAGTCTTTTTCTACCAAACCACCTTTTTTCACCTACAAAACATCTTGAATTGAAGATAAGCCTGTATTTTTTATCAACAAATCAAAAAAGATGCTACAAGCCCTATAACACAGGCTTTCAGACCACCTACAAACTGAGCAAATCCTTAAACTTAGCCGCCTGACGTCGAGACACTTCCAGCGTTTTTCCCGTTTTCAATTTCACCTGAAGCCCTCCGTTAAACCAAGGCTCGATATGGTCAATTTCCTTCAAATTCACAATAAACTTTCGGTTGATCCGGAAAAACTCTTTTTCGTCGAGACGCTTCTCCAGATTGTTCAAACTTTTGAGGATAAGGGGCTTGTTATTGTCGAAAAACACCCTAACATAATTACCCTCCGATTCAAACAAGCGAATGTCTTTCAGCGAAACAAACCAACATTTATCGCCGTCTTTCAAAAAGATTTGATCATCCATTCCGAGCAAGCCTTCTTCAGACTCCGTCTCAAGTTTTGGCTTGGGCTTCTCGGTCTTTACAATCTTCTTTATCGTCTCTTCGAGACGCTCATCGTCGATGGGCTTGAGTAAGTAGTCGAGGGCATTCACCTGAAAGGCTTTGATAGCGTACTCGTCATAGGCCGTCACGAATACCACCTGAGGCACTGCTTCGAGGGATTCGAGCAAGTCAAACCCCGTTTCTCCCGGCATTTGAATGTCGAGAAAAATCAAATCTGGATCCTTCTCGTCAATCTCCTTTCGGGCTTCTTCGGCGTTGGCCGCTTCGCCCACGATTTCTATTTCGGGATAGTTTCCCAAAAGATTCGTCAGCTCTTTGCGCGCTAGTCGCTCATCATCTATGATCAAGGTTCTCATCTTGTACGTACGATTTTGGTTTAACAGGTATCAGAACGGTGCATTTCACCTTTCCGTCAATCTCGCTGATCTCTATATGAGAACTGCTCCCATAGATCAGCTTGAGTCTTCTTCTTGAATTTTTAAGGCCAATTCCATTTCCGGCACTGACCTTATTTATTGGGTCGTAAGTTCCCGAGTTTAAAACGGTGAGCTCGACAAATCCATCCAAAAGCGATTCGGCTTTTACTTCTATCGCTCCCCCTTTGGGTAAATGACTTATACCGTGTTTAACGGCGTTTTCCACCAGGGTTTGAACCAAAAGCGGTGGAATCAGGGCTGCTTTTGCCGTATCGGTTATTTCAAAACCGAAGGATAATCTTTCTTCAAACCGTATTTTCTCCAGATCAAGGTAATCCTTCACCACCCGCATTTCTTCTTCTACGGTCACTAAGCGCTTCTTGCCCGAAGCCAGACTGCTTCTTAGAATATTGCTCATCTTGGTGATGCTCACCTTGGCTTGATCGGGATTCTCATCCACCAGTGCCCTGATGCTATTGAGTGCATTGAACATGAAATGCGGATTGAGCTGAGACCTTAAATTTCCCAATTCTATCTCATTCATCGAAGCCGTTAGCCTCAAGTTTTTAATCTCTTCCTTCTCATAGTTTTTCAGGTAGATGGTGGCAAAGTAGAGCACATTCCAAATCAGAAATACGATGGTAAAGGGAAAGACTAATTCAAGGAGCAAATTGAAGGGCATCACCAGTACATCATCTGCTTCATCAAAAAACAAATCGGAAATGGTTCCGATCATCAGCGCAGCGGTAAATCCAGTTCCGATCGAAAGGAATAGAATTCTCGGCAGGACCCGAAATATCTTCATCCGCAACATATTGAATTGGATGATGACGTAACGCATAAAGTGCGAAAGGCCGATGCCTATTACAAAATTGACAACCAAAAAACGGAGTATCCCAATGTCGACCTGATCATTGAGAAAGTTTTGAAATAGAATAAGCAGGACGAACAAAAACCATCCAATGATCTGGGTCAACCAGTATAGAGCCTTCTCATCACTCATGGTTAGCGAATATAGCTCGATTAAATGGTAATTTTACCCGAATTACATAAACGGTCAAATCGCGTTTTGAATTTTCTTGCACACCAGTACCTTTCGTTCAATCAACCTGAAATTAGAATTGGTAATTTCATTGCTGACACCATACGTGGTAAAGATCTACCAACGAACCAAGGTGTATTGCTTGGGGTAAACATCCATCGACAAATAGACAGTTTTACCGATTCTCACCCCGTAGTTCTCGAAACTCGAAAATTGCTCTATCCATACTTTTCGAAATACGCGGGCGTGGTGCAAGATGTGTACTTCGATCATTTCCTTGCCGCGCGATGGAATGCTTATGCCAAGACACCTTTAGATGAGTATTGCCAAATGGTGTATCGGGTGTTGAAAGAGGGATCGGCATATATGAACCAAAGAGCTGAGCGCACCTTATATTATATGTCTGCACAAGACTGGCTGAGCAATTACCGACTTGTAGAAGGGGTAGACCGCGCACTTTCGGGACTTTCTTCTCGCGCGAGCTTTCCAAACAATATGGACAAAGCTGTAGCACCACTCGAAAAGCACTACGATGAACTTGATGCTGCTTTTCAAACGTTCTTCCCAGAGCTTTGCGCGGCCATTGAAGCCGAGTTTGGACGGAACACTTTGTTGTCGACGTGAATGAGGAAATTAAAAACTGCGAAGCAGTGGTGACCGACCGCAAGAAGCTACTCAGTAGTGCTGACCGAATGAAAGTAGCGTCAGTACGTCAGTATTAGGAATTAGGAATTTGCGAAGCAATGCTGACCGATAGCGTCAGTATGCGGAGTTTGGAATGGCTTTAAGCGCGGAGTCGCTTGCGGTGAGTTTGGTTATTCACGGAGCTTACACTTCTAACCACAGACCCAAAATGAACTATAGCCGCCATTAGTAAACAAAAATCGCTCATTCCTAATCGGAGCGAAGCGGAGACCCCGAAGCCATTTCGGGGTTCCTAATTGACACATTCCTAATTCAAAAGAGCAATGTAACCCCACGCGCCAAAATGCGTATCGGGTAGTTGGGAAGATTTAATCTTTCCCTTTCGCCCTATGCGAAAAAACGAAAAGACATATCGTTTAAGAAAGTCGTGGCTTATCCTGCTGCTCATTATTTGTGCCTGTCAGCACGATGTAGTGGTTCAGGAAAAACCCCTGATGCGACCGGCAGATCTCACCGAAATTCAGCCGATTCAACTCGACTTGAAGGCTATTAAGGAGCGTGGTAAACTCATCGCTCTCACTTTAAATAGCTCAACATCGTACTTCGTCTATCGAGGACAAGCGATGGGTTTTGAGTATGAACTTCTGAACCGATTTGCACGCCATCTTGGTGTTGAACTCGAGATAAAGATCATTCCCGATGTCAACGCCATGTTTGACCTGCTCAACAAAGGAGAAGGCGATGTGATAGCCTGTAATCTGGCCGTCACAAAGAATCGGATGCAGTACGCCGCATTTAGTGAACCTTATAATTTCACAAGGCAAGTTCTGGTACAGAGACGCCCTGAAGGATGGCAAAAAATGACTCCGAGGGAAATCAACAAGGAAATTATTACAAGCCCGCTGGAGCTGATAGACCGTAAGGTATATGTCAATAAGTCTTCGGCTTTCTTTAGCCGACTGGAGAACCTCCAAAACGAAATCGGTGGCGACATCGATATTGTGCCCGTACCAGGGTATATCGACACGGAGAAGCTAATCAAGAAGGTAGCCAACGGCGACATTGAATACACAGTAGCTGATGACAACATCGCTAAGCTGAACGCCACGTACTACCCTAATTTGGATATCTCCGTACAATTGAGTTTTCCGCAACAAATAGCCTGGGCCACTCGCTCAAACAGCCCTGCCCTATTGAGCGCGATCAACTCCTGGTTTGAAGAAGACCGGAAGAAATCGGTGCACGCCTATATCTACAACAAGTACTTCAAAGCATCGAAGGAACAGTGGGCTCAGTTTAATGGAGAGTATTCATCTCTGCGCGGGAACAGGATTTCTGACTACGACGAAATCTTGAAGGAATACTGCAAGATTATCGACTGGGACTGGCGACTCTTGGCGGCTCAAATGTACCAGGAAAGTAAATTTGACGTGGATGCCATATCGTGGGCCGGAGCTTTCGGACTCATGCAGTTTATGCCCGCCACAGCAGCACAGTACGGAATAGATCAGGCTTCACCACCCGAAGAGCAGATTAGAGCGGCAATTCTCTATATCAGCTGGCTGGATGACTATTGGAAAGATCGAATTTTTGAACCCGAAGAGCGGATCAAGTTTATTTTGGCCTCCTACAATGTTGGTCTGGGTCACGTACTAGATGCCATGAATATTGCTGTGAGCCTAGGATACGATCCCCAGGTATGGGAAAACAACGTGGCCGAGTGTATTCTGCTCAAATCGAATGTGGAGTACTACCAATCTGACTTGGTCAAGTACGGATACTGCCGTGGTGAAGAGCCGTATACCTACGTTAAAAAGATCTTCGATCAATTTGATCACTACAAGCGCGTGATCTCCTAAGAACAATCCGATTCTTACTTTTACGCCATGAATTCACACGAACTCCGCGTTGAAAAAACCGCGAAGTACGTCACCCATGGTGACCCATCTACTGCCAAACGCGTCTGGATCTGCCTACACGGCTACGGACAATTAGCACAATACTTTATCCGAAACTTCGAAGACCTCGATCCAAAAGACAACTTCGTCATCTGCCCAGAAGGTTTTCATCGCTTTTACTTGAAAGGAGTTTCGGGACGAGTTGGCGCTAGCTGGATGACCAAAGAAGAGCGACTGACCGATATAGATGATTACGTGCGGTATCTCGACCACCTCTACCAAGTGGTGGTAGAACCAATCCGGAATTCCGATACCCAAGTGATTCTGTTTGGGTTTTCGCAGGGCGTGGCAACGGGTAGCCGCTGGATAGCGCTAGGCAGTTCTTCTTTTAATCGAGCCATATTCTGGGCCGGGAGCTTCCCTCCTGACCTTCCTCCTTTAAAAGCCAAACAAAAGTTTCAGGACCTGCCATTGACCTGTGTTATTGGCGATCAAGATGAGTACATCGATGAAGAAGGCCTGAAGAAAATCAAAGCGCATCTCTCCGCACTCGACATTGCTCCAAATTGGGTTGAATACGCTGGTGGACATCTTATCCCAAGACAAGAATTCAACAAAATAGCGAATACGCTATAGGCTGTATAACAGCGGATTAAGTTCTTTCAATGAATCTTTTAACTAAATTCTTAGTTTATGAACTAATTATTTAGTTATATTTGAAACATGAAAGATTTAACGAAGGCTGAAGAGCAAGTCATGCAGATACTCTGGGAGAAGAAAAACTGCTTTGTGAAAGACATCATAGCAGAACTGCCAGAGCCTAAGCCCGCTTATAATACGATTTCAACTATTGTACGAATCCTACAATCCAAAGGATTTGTAGACCACGAGTCTTTCGGAAAAAGTCACCGATACTATCCACTAGTTGGTAAAGATGAATACCGAAAATTTAGCATGAACAACATGATGCAAGGGTATTTCAGCGGTTCGGCATCTAAGTTGATGTCTTTCTTTCTGAAGGAAAAGAACTTGAACACGACCGATCTTGACGATCTATTGAAAATAATCGAAGAGGCTAAAAAAGATCAAAAATGAATTCGTTTCTCATATACGCGCTAGAAGTAAACATCTCCCTAATCATTTTCGCGGCCATTTACTTTCTATTCTTTAGAAATGAGCGGTTTCACAATCTCAATAGAACCGTCATACTGGGAATGATTTTCGCTGCTTTCGCACTGCCCTTTCTCGATTTCACCCGGTCGGATGTGCCCCTGCTCGTAGTAGAATTAGAGACGCTGGTCATTACAGCTAAGCAAGAAACCCTTGCCGCTCCTGTAGGATGGAATATCCCTTCTGCCCTATCCATTGTATACCTACTCGGCTGCATGGTGGCACTGACCCTGCTCATCAAACAATTTGCTACCCTTCGTAACTTGTTCAGATCAGGAGAAAAAACGATCAAAAACGGCGTGGAATACATTATCCAAAATGAACTGAAATCGCCATCGAGCTTTTTCAAATCCATCTTTTGGCACGCAGATGTAGAAAGCGAAGATGAGCAATGGATACGCGATCACGAACTCGTTCACATTCGCGAAAATCACAGCCTAGACATCGTAGTACTCCGGCTGGCTCAGGTTATCTGCTGGTTCAATCCAGCCATCTACTTTCTGAGCGCGGCTATTGAAGCCACCCACGAGTTTAGAGCTGACGAAGTGGTAGCAAATAAATACAACGATCGAATAAAATATAGCAACGTATTGTTGAGTCAGGCACTCGGAGTCGACACGAGCGTTTTGGTTCATCAATTTTCAAAACCAAATCTTTTAAAACGAAGAATCATGATGTTGAACAAACAACAAACAAACAAGAAGTCCATCTTGAAGTATGGACTGCTAATCCCAGCTCTTGCTCTGGCTATGGCTTTCAATGCGTGTAGCAAAGAAGACCAAGCGAGCAATAGTCAAGTCGATACAGAGCCTGCAGCGGCTGTTGACAACACCGTTTACGACAAGGTAGATCAAATGCCAGAGTATCCTGGTGGACAGACAGAAATGATCCAGTTCTTGGGCAATAACATTAAATATCCCGAAAACTGTAAGGAAGATGGAATTGAAGGAACTGTTTTCATCTCCTTTGTGATTGACACGGATGGAATGGTTACCGATGTAGAAGCCATCAAAAGTCCCGACCCGCGCCTCTCGGCAGCAGCTATGGAAGTAGTAGGCAAAATGCCCGAATGGCAGCCAGGTGTGCACGAGGGCAAAACCGTGAAAGTAAAAATGGTACTTCCAGTGAAATACACTTTCGATGAGAATGAGACTTCAGGAAAAAAGTCTTAAGCGATATCGCTAAGCATTAAACGGTAAAGCCACTTCGAATTCGGGGTGGCTTTATTTTGATTTAACGAGATGTTCATTGGTCGATCTCAAGGCCAGCCTTGGAGTGATGTCAATTTTTCCAAGTAATCGTACTAAGTATCAAGTATTAGGTACAAAGATGCTCCGTGGTTTTGATTAGTGAAAAACGGCTTAGATTTCCTGTATTGAAGAATACCGCTGTTCCG
Source organism: Bacteroidia bacterium (assembly GCA_030427905.1). Classification (GTDB taxonomy): domain Bacteria; phylum Bacteroidota; class Bacteroidia; order Flavobacteriales_D; family Cryomorphaceae; genus CBDDKU01. The sequence goes on along the minus strand of JAUICL010000002.1, from coordinate 192,604 downwards.
TGTTTTGAAATCAAACTAAAAGTTATGAGCTCTTAATAGACACCACAAAGGCACAAAGGTCACAGAGTTACACAGAGATTCCTTTAGTTAGCACCTAGTATAATTAGATCGCTAGATTTGATGTTCCTTTATCTGAAATTAATCCAGCAAACCTTCATCGGGAAGGTCACCTTCTTAATACTTAGTACTTCGTACTTGGTACAATGCCTATCCGTCAGTATGTCGAAAAGAGAAGCACTTTCCGTTTTTCACTTTTCACTAACTTCTCATCAAAGCATAAGTCAATGTTAGTATCGTTCAATACTCAGCTTTCCGATTCAACAAGTCCCATCTTCTCTAGTAGAAAACTCGCATTCATATGTTCGCAGACTCCTTGCTCAATGGTATAGGGAAAATCGAGTTCATCATTGACGATATAAACTTCAAACTTTCTGTTTTGGATATTCTCAAACCGATCGGCCATTTCACAAAGCGAAAGGTCGTGGGTGGCGATCAGTCCAGTAGAATTGAAACGTCGCAAATGCTCGATGAATTTCCAAGACCCTTCCGCCTTATCTTTTGAGTTGGTTCCTTTTAGAATTTCATCGAGTATGACGAACTGGGGCTCACCTGCTTCGAGTTTATCCATCAAGTAGCGAAGTCGTTTCAATTCGTTGAAAAAATAGGATTCATTGTCGCCAAGCGAGTCGGATGCAAGCATTGAAGTGAAAACTTCTCTAGGCTTTAACACCATTTTATCCGCCGAAACGGGTAGTCCTTTCATCGCCAAAACCAACGATGTTCCAACCATGCGCAAGTAGGTGCTCTTCCCAGCCATGTTGGCACCTGTGATGATGTGTAGCTCGTTTTTATCCAATGCGAGCCCATTCGCAACTGCTTCATGATCCATCAAAACGTGGTTGCCCTTGGATATTTCGATTTCATCTTTGTCTGTAAAGGTTGGAAACACGAATTCGGGGTGATCGAAAACATAGATACCATAAGATGCAAGTGATTCGAACTCCAGACAGAGCTTAAGCCACTTCTTCAAATCCTGACCATAGGCTTTCTTCCAGGCTTCGATTCTGAAGAAGCACTGGTAGTCGTACATCAAAAAAATGTTGAGCACGATGGCTACAATCATATTGTTTCTCGAGTCAATGGCCGAAGTGATTTTCGCCAAGGCAGCGAGCCCAGTTCTACTTTGATCCAATTTGGACTCCGCCAACTTTTCCTTTAGGTAGGTCTCCTGAAAAGATTTGGATTGGATTTTATCAAGAATACTCATGAAGCCGCCTACGGTTCCGAAGAGATCAGAAAACTCATCGAATTTGCGCTGGTGGATCTTTAGACGCCTTCCAACGAGAAACGCCGGAATTCCAGCCACAAGTACGAACAGACTCACAGGAATCAGATCGAGAAGCGACAAAAGTGCCACACCAATCATTAGAGCCGGCACCCCATACCTAAGCAAGAACTGAAATTTTTGGAGCTCGGAACGCTCATCGGTTTTTAACCAATTGTCCAGCCTTTCAAAAAGATTGAGATTGGCTTTGAGCTGAGTGGCATCAGCAAGTATTCGAAACAGAAACTCCGGATCTTTGCTAAGCTCATAGAAGGCCTTTTGCTTGAGAACTAGATCTCGACTATCAGTCGATAAGGTGCCCAAATCCTTCGCAAACTCGCATCGGCTATATGCAGATTTGGTGCGATTCAAGAAGCTGTAGAGACTTTTTGTACCGTATAAGTTGAGATCATTGGCAAAGGGGTGGTTGGCATTTTTAAACTCACTACTATCATCCACCTGCACCCAGCTTCCATTCAAGAGGCCTTGTTCTTCGGACAATAGCTTTGTAAACGCCTTTTCGTGATCTGCCTTGTTTCGGAGTGCTTGATGGTGCTTCACCAGCCACAAGAACAAGGCTAAAATTATTAAGAAAGCTAAGGCCACAAGCCATGTCATCCCCCAGATGAAGTAAATTGAAAGTGCACCTGCTAAGAAAACTCCGAGCCTGAGAGAGCCTGTCAAAACAATTTTTCGCCTGAGTTGATCAACCTGCTTCTGCCCTTTGTTTTCAAGGGATTTAAGTACTTCAAGTGGCTTCATCAGCCAAAAATAAACATTGCCAAATGATGCAGGCATAAAGATTTTCTATATTTTCATGTTGGTATATTTAATGTATGTACATATATTTGCCCTGTGAAAATAGAAGACGCCATACAAAGTTCGTTTCAAAGCGAGATACACAAGGTTGCGGTCAACTTATTGTACACCAGTAGTTGGATGAACTATAAGCACAACCATCTGTTTAAGAATTTGGATTTGACCATGCAGCAGTACAATGTACTGCGCATTTTGAAAGGACAGTATCCGAAAGCTACCACTGTGAACCTGATCATCGAGCGCATGATCGACAAAAGTTCGAATGCATCAAGAATAGTAGAAAAACTACGAACCAAAGGCTGGGTAGAACGGACTACCTGTGAAAAGGATCGTCGCCGTGTAGATGTCAAGATCACCAAAAAGGGACTTGACACTCTTGCAGAAATGACTACCATAATGGAAGAATTTCCTTTAGGATCTGACGTCCTTTCCATAGAAGAACAACAAGAATTAAACAGACTACTAGATAAACTTAGAACCACTAAATTTTAAAAAATGAAAACAATTGTATTGAACCTTGCAGCTCTAGCTATGAGCGTATCCGTATCAGCAAACACACCTCCAGCAGAAAACGGCCCCAATGAAACGATGAAAGTTGATACCAAAGCCAGTACGGTTTACTGGACTGGTAAAAAAGTAACAGGTGAGCACACGGGCACCATTATGATCAAAGATGGAACCGTTGAGCTAGAAGGTAACGCGCCAACTTCTGCTACCATTGTAATGGACATGAACAGCATTGCAGTCACTGATTTGAAAGACCCAGATACAAACCAGAAACTGGTTGGACACTTGAAGTCTCCAGATTTCTTTGGGGTAGAGAAAAACCCAACTGGAAAGTTTGTTGCGAAATCTATCACGCCCATTGCTGGTGCGAAAGGAGAAGAGCCAAATTACACGCTCAATGGAAAGCTAACTCTTAAGGGAAAAACGCATGATCTGTCATTCCCTGCGCATATCACAGTAAAAGACGGTATGATTGAAGCAAGTGGAAACCTGACGTTCGATCGTTCGAAATACGACATTCGCTACGGTTCTGATTCTTTCTTCGAAGGATTGGGCGACAAAGTGATCTACGATGACGTAGAATTGAGCTTTGAGTTGAAAGCAAGCAAGTAAGCTATACCCACATAAAAAATCAGGTGAGCCGGTTCTGTGAAGGATCGGCTTACATGTTTTTCCAATCTGGCTTCACGTATCTCACCTTGTTTTTCTTCTCTGGCTTCTGTGGGAAAAAGTACCTGAAATCGACTGAGAAGTAGGCCCCTTCAATGAAACCATTTTCATAATACGCCGGTGGATTTGTATCGCGTTTGTAATTCACTTGTGTGCTGTAGATATCTCCGAAGGCTTGGTGGAATGTAGCACCTAAGTAAAAATACCCATCCTTATCGGTGCGGTACTCAGCTCCGAGTGATCCTAGCACTCCCAACTGCAACCAATGTTGCTTAAATGCTCTTACGGAATAATACGGGTTCAAACTCTCAACATCGCTCGCATAAAAATCGGCAGAAACACCCAAGGCTACATTCATGAATACCTTTTCGGCCATTTGAACATAGAATAGTCCTTTCACAGGCAGCTCATACCCCACGGTTCGGAGTTCTGTTGACGCTTCAAAAGTGATGGATGGATCTACGATTCCTGGATCAGTAATATCGTATTTGTACACTCTACGTGTGAAGTAGATACCCGTTTCGAGATTAATGAATTTATTGAAATTGACCCGGACCACTCCCCCGAAGCCCATTCCACCTTCGTAAGAATAATTCGAAGTAAAATTTAATGAATCTTCTACAAGTGTAACCGGGTCCATCGTAAAGAAAGAAACCGGGACTAGTGCTCTAAACTCAACGCCTCCAACCCACTCTATCTCATTTTTCTTTTGACCATAGGTGGACAAACAAGAAACTAGAATAGTGAGTAAGAGAAGGCTTTTTTTGATCATTTAGGATCCGACTATTAGCTTTTGGCCCTTTCGAAGGCTTGTGTTTTTCGAAATCTGATTCAATTTACACAATTCAGTAACCGAGACGCCAAACTGTTCTGCTATTTTATACAAGTAATCGCCGGATTTCACCTCGTATAATTTTTGGTTTTCGTTTACAACCGCCAGAAATGCCCCTGATTTGCGTAGAGCTACTTCAGGATCTTTGAGAACGTGATTTTTGAAATCAATGAGTTGAGATGGCTTAATTGGGACTCCTTGAAAACGCACTTCGAAATGCAAATGGCTTCCTGTGCTGTTTCCAGAAGATCCACCGAGACCCACTACATCTCCTGCTTCTACAATGTCTCCAGCCTTCACTTTAAATCGGTGCAGGTGAGCATAGGTCGTTTCTAATCCGTTGTAGTGACGCACTACAACAACACGGCCGAAGCCTTTGTAGTAGCGAGCCACGCGCACCACACCCGGGAAAGCTGAATGCACGGGATCCCAAACTTCAAGATCAATGTCAATACCGTTGTGATTCCTTCCGTATCGCCACCCAAAATGCGAGGTAACCACGCCGCGGAATGGCGGATGGAAGCCACAGTTCTGTGTAGTATCCACAAGCAGAAGCTTCAATGTTGAGTCAAATTCTGCCAAATTATTCCGGCTCGGGTTGGGAACTTGAGTATTCCAGTTGGAATAAAAATCACCACCAGGTTTTTCACTCCCCGCATTGGGTACATACGCGTAGAAACCAGTAGGCGCCATAAGCGAATTGCCCATGGCATTCATGTAAATATTGACCGCATTAAGTACGGGCATGGGTACATGATTAGACTCAAAGATGCTGTCGATGACTGCTTCGAGCTCTTCGGGCTCTTTATCAGCCAGCATGCGATAGATATTCAGTTGATTGACCAACGAAACAGGAACGGTGTCGAGCATAACCAGCGAATCGATCATCGCTGAGTAATCGACTACATCGTAGTTTACATCGGGGATAAATTTGGCCGAAGCGTCATAAACGACAACGGCTAAAGATGTGTCTCTTTTAGATTTTTGCGGATCTCCGTCCACGGCGAAACTCGCCAATGAAATCAGGGACAGTACGAAGAAGAGCGCTACTCTGATCATACGTATAAGTTTAAAGGGTCTCGATTTCATACGGATAAAGGTCGGAAGAGTTACTCATGAACGCAAAAAATAACCGACTAGTGCCATGGCGATGATTAAAGCGGTAAAAATAAGTACTCCATACTTTATTCTATCATCACCCAAAAAAGGCTTCCGGAAGAACTCGTTGGTATGATCATTAATCTCAACCGCCTTCTCTTTGTGCTTGAGATGAATTCCGAATAAATGCTTCTTGATAAAGTCTCTCCCCTCGCCCCTTTCATAGGGTAATTCTTGCTCAATCAAGCAGCTTTCAAAGTAGTCTGCCACTTCCTTGGCGTGAAAATAGAAAACCAGATAACTGCGCTGCCGTTCATGCGGCTCAAAATTACGGTATGTCACGCCCGACTTAGCCATCAATCCACTCCGTAACGTATTCTAGCGGTTTGCGGTGACTCTTGGGCCAAGCTACTTCTGGATATCCCAGATACATGAATCCCATCACCACGTCTTCTTTGGCATAGCCCATCAACTCCGAGCACCGTGGATCGTAAATAAATTTAGGTGAAGACCAGAAACTTCCCAATCCATAAGCTGTGGCTGTGAGCATGATGTTTTGTGCGGCACACGAAACCGCTTCTACTTCTTCAATCTCGGGAATGGTAACTTTCTCCGACCGCTTCATCGTCATCATGATGATGACAGAAGTACGCTCAATTCTGCGCTGAAGCTTCTCCAACTTAGATTCATTAAACTGATCTGCTGGAGTCAATTGTTTGTACGCAGAAGCCAAGATGGTGGCCAATTTTTGCTTTCCTTCTCCCGAATACACCTTAAAACGCCAAGGTTCCGTGCGCTTGTGCGTCGGTGCCCAGATAGCGTTGTTTAGAATATTCGTCACCATGTCTTTTTGCACCACACGGTCAGTGTACTGCTCCGGGTAGATGGTTCTGCGGTTGCGAATTATCTCTGTTACTTCACTAAGATCGTACTTCATATTCGTTCTGAAAGGGTGCAAAAATACGAAGTAAGGTGGAAATAGATGTTAAGGGGAAATGTGATGTTATTTATCGCTGGAATTCCCGGTTCGTAGTTGAACGCCTTAAGAAACTGAATATGGAATGTATCACGTACAAAGCATTAGGCACATAGAGTAAGTAATTAAAAATGTTGGAATTAGAAACTGTACAGCAGTGGTGACCGACCGCAGGAAGCGTCAGTATTAGGAATGCGTATGTCCCTGATTAAAGTTGACCGCTGCTCCGTAGAAGCTGCGCAACAGTGGTGACCGATTGTAAGGAGCGTCAGCACCCCTGATAACGACGGGCGATTTAAGAAGGTAGGCTCGTACCACACCCAATTCGAGATCATAAATGAAGTGTTGTGAAAAAGCATCTCCTTGGATGTCACAGCTCTGACTCTTATTTGAAACGGAATCAACCCATAGGTTGACCGCAATAACACCGTCTTAAGACCGTCACTAGACCGTCACTAGACCGTAAGGAGACCGTCTGGAGACCGTGAGATTATACTAGTAGCCTAGAGCTCTTAGTTTCCTTATCATATGGGCTGCGCTGGATGATGATATAGGTCTGCTTCTCTGTTTGAAGTCGACGCTAAGAATAGTTGAATATTGAACACCGATTAACGATTGTCGATTTGCGATGTTTTTTAATTGGTGATCACTTCTGAAATCAAAACGGTGAGCTAAAATGGGCACCACGCTGTCGCCGAAGCTTGCGCCACCGCTGGAGCTAAGGCGGCACGCGGTTAGCGTAGGAGCCACAAAGGCCGCAAAGGGCACAGAGTTCCACAGAGATTCTCTGTGAGAATTGAGTGCTCTGTGGTTTAAGGAGTGAAAAGCGATTAATTATAAGTGAAGAATTGGCTCTTCGGTGTTCCCTGTACTGACGCTTCTTGTAGTCGGTCACCACTGCTTCTTGTACTGACGCTCCTTGCAGTCGGTCACCACTGCTTCGCAGTTCTAAAATCAAAATGGTCAATGCTTTTTAGTGAATGTCCCAGTCTTAATACCTAGCACATAATACTTCGTACTTCCTTGATAAATGCTGGCCTTTGCTCCGCAGTCGTCAATTTTCAATTATTCATTGGCCATTCGTTTGGTCTCGCCCTTACAGGGCTTTTTCCCAGATCGCATCCATCGCATTCGGTTTCACCGAATGTTAGAATCTACTGCCCTTTCAGGGCTCGTGTCTTTTCCAGATCGATCTTATTTTACTAGTACTCAGTCCCGCTAGGGACTATCTATGGGTAATTAAATCATCTTGTACGGGAGTAATGTGCCGTCAGGCACTACCTATATAGCGGCCAAGATGGAGTGCTTCGGAAAGTCACAGGGCGTACCTGACGGCACGCATTCCAAGACTTGTTACTGTCGGGTTACCGATAGGTAGTCCCTAGCGGGACAAGAGCCAGATGGAAAAAGACGAAATCATCAAATGCATATTCCTTAGAAGACACAGCACTTTTGTGCAAACTGATCCAATTCGTATTCGCGCTACCGCGCGAATAGCAGAGAACGCATCGCGTGGTTTCTTGGGAAGAACTGTGAAAAAAACTTGTACATCGCTGTGCTGGAATGGTGCAATTAGAAGTGAAGACAAATTGAGGGGTTCAAATCATAAAGTCATTTATCGAGAATTTGCCATCTTGTGGCGCATTACGAATGACCATGAATAAAATCCTACTCTGCTTTTTCATTTTCTGTTCTTATTTCAAACCAGCATTCTCGCAAGACGACCCTGCTCAACTGCGATCGATCTACGACTATGCCTTAACAGAAGGGAAGGCCTATGAAGACTTGCGCTATCTCTGCAAGGAAATAGGCCCGCGGATGACGGGGTCTGAGAATGCTCAAAAAGCGGTGGAATGGTCGGTGGAGAAGATGGAAGCCTACGGATTTGATAGCGTTTGGACCCAGCCCGTAGATGTGCAGCGCTGGATTCGTGGTGAGAAGGAGTTTTGCGCCACATCCTTAGGAGATACCCTAGATGTTCTCGCTATCGGGTTTTCGAAAGGAACTTCGGGTAGAATCACAGCCGGAGTGGTAGAGTTTTCTACTCTGGAGCAATTGAAATCAGCGCCTGATGGTTCGCTCGAAGGGAAAATTGCTTTTGTAAACCAGCCCATGAACCCGAAGCTTATCGACACATTCGGGGCTTATGGTGGATGTGCCGGTGCTAGATCAATCGGCCCTTCTATCGCATCATCAAAAGGTGCCATCGCATACGTGATGCGCTCCTTAGGACTGAGAGCCGACGATTTTCCACACACCGGCGTTATGGCGCACCCTGAAGGAATTGACAGCATCCCGGCATTTGCCTTGAGCACCAATTCAGCCTTTAAACTGTCACAGCTTCTCGAAGAAAATCCGAACACGGAGCTCCAGCTCGAATCGCATTGTCACTATCTACCCGATGTGACTTCTTACAACGTAGTTGGTCAGATCACCGGAAGCGAATACCCCGATCAATACGTAGTAACCGGTGGGCACCTTGATAGCTGGGATGTTGGCGAAGGAGCGCACGACGATGGAACCGGTGTTATCCAGTCGATGGAAGCGCTGAGAATTCTTAAGGAATTGAACATCCGCCCGAGACATAGCCTGCGATGCGTCTTTTTTATGAACGAAGAATGTGGGGCTCGTGGAGCCACCGTTTATGCCGAAGAAGCAAAAGCAAATGGCGAAAAACACATAGCAGCCATGGAAAGCGATCGCGGTGGGTTTGCGCCCCGGGGTTTTTCAGTAGATGCACCTGAAGGCCAAATAGCTTATCTGGCCGAATGGGAATCGCTGTTCGAGCCTTTTAACATCCATTTCATTCGAAAAGGGTATGGAGGAGTGGATATCAACCCACTCAAAGCCCAGGGAACGCCTCTCATCGGATTTGTTCCCGATCCGCAGCGGTACTTTGATGTTCACCACACATCAAACGATGTTTTTGAAAATGTAAATCAGCGTGAATTGGAGCTAGGTGCGGCGTCTATGGCATCAATTCTCTACTTGATAGACAAGCACGGAATTCCAACTGCAATCAGAGATTAAAAGTGGTTGTCGCCATCGAGCAAGTCGCCGAGGCCACCTAAGATACTTCCTTCTCCCTTGCGCTTCCCGCCCATTTTAGGTGCTGAAGCAATTATGCGGTCGGCGAGACGGCTGAAAGGCAAACTTTGAATCCACACCTTTCCCGGACCCGAAAGAGTCGCTAAAAAGAGTCCTTCTCCACCGAAAAATGCGTTCTTAATTCCCTTCACCATTTCGATATTGTAGTCAATTCCCGAGCTGAAAGCCACGAGACATCCCGTATCTACGCGTAGCGTTTCACCTGGGTTTAAGCTACGCTCAATAATGGTTCCACCCGCGTGCACAAAGGCGAGTCCGTCACCTTCCAGTTTTTGCATGATAAATCCTTCTCCACCGAAAAGTCCAACACCAATCCGCTTTTGAAATTCAATACCCACGGCAACACCTTTGGCTGCACAGAGAAAAGCATCCTTCTGGCAAATCACTTTTCCATCGAGTCTGGAAAGATCAAAGGGAAGGACTTTACCCGGATACGGTGCTGCGAAAGTGGCCTTTCGCTTTCCATAGCCCATATTGGTGTATGAGGTCAAGAACAGACTTTCGCCAGTCAATACGCGCTTTCCCGCAGAAAAAACCTTGCCTAAAAGGCTACTCGTTTTATCTGATCCATCGCCGAAAATGGTCTTCATCTCGATGGCGTCGTCCATCGTCATTAGTGATCCCGCTTCAGCGATAACGGTTTCTTGCGGATCGAGTTCGATCTCCACACATTGCATTTCTTCGCCGATAATGTGAAAGTCTATTTCGTGGTTTCTCATGAGGTTAGCCATTTGCTAGTTTTTTAAAGTCACTTCCTGTCGGGCTTTCAAATATCTCGAGATCGAAGTACTTGACAGCTGCATAGACATGGTCGAAAATATCGCCCTGGATGCCTTCATAGGCCACCCATGCTTTCACGCGTGAGAAGCAATAGATTTCGATGGGCACACCGTTTGGAGTGGGATCCAATTGCCTCACCATACAGGTCATGTCTTGGTTTATATGTTCGTTTTGTTTGAGGTAGTTCAATAGGTAAGCTCTGAAAATACCGAGGTTAGTTTGTTTCCTTCCATTCACTTCCAAGGAAGTATCGATGGCCCTGGCAGCATTGTCGGCTTGTATTTCCATCTCTTTGTTTGAAATATGCGCCGTAGCTAATGAAATTCCGCTCATTTTTTCGAGCATCTCAGGAGTACAAAACTTAATGGATGAGACTTTGATGTAGAAAGCTCGTTTGATACGCCTTCCTTCACCTTCTTCCATCCCACGCCAGTTCTTAAAACTATCGGTAACGAAAGAATAAGTTGGCACGGTAGAAATGGTGTAGTCCCAGTTTCGGACCTTGACTGTCGTCAAATTGATTTCAATAACATTTCCGTCTGCGCCATACTTGGTGACTGATACCCAGTCGCCAAGTCTGATCATATCATTGACCGCAAGCTGCGCACTGGCAATAAAGCCTAGGATGGTGTCTTTGAAAATCAAGAGTAACACCGCCGAAACCGCACCAAGGGCACTAAATAGGAAAATGGGGTTACGTCCCAAGACGATCGAAATGATGATGATTCCACCGATAAACCACACGAGAAGTTTAGCGAGCTGTGTGAAACTGGCTACGGGTTTATCCTTGTATTTCTCAGATGTGGAAAGAATGGTGTTTGCTGCTGAAATCACTGCGACGATAAGTCGGATGATAACCAGTGCTACCAGGGCATCGAGCACCTTTCGCATCATCGGTATCCAATCGGGATAATCTGAAAATGCGACCGGTAAAACAGATGAAATGACAATCACGGGAATGATGTGCCCCAGCTTTCTGAAAGCCCCTTTCTCATGCAGTACATCATCCCAATCGGTGGATGTACGCTTCACCATTCTATCGATCACTCGGTTTATAAAGAACTGACCAATCCACCAGCAAACCAGGGCTACTAGTAGGGTTAGGCAGACAAGTATGATCATTTTAATAAGCTGAGTCATCTCCTGGTCTACACCCATACTCTGGTGTAGCCACTCTTCGATAAACAGCGCAAAATTCGATTCGGCTTCTTGCATAGCGCAAATGTAAAAAAAGGGTAAATTTGCTAGTACACCACTCATCACATTATGCCTTTCAGGCTGGTAACCACCAGCCCACTGTTCATAAGCCTTTCAGGGGCTATTTTGACTAGGCATAAATTTTGCTTATAATACATACACACAAAAAGTGATTTATTATGTCTAAACTTTCTTACATCGAAACCTCGCGTCCAAAAGATTTGGCCATGCCCATCTTGCTGGGAACCTTGAGTTTTTACTTGGCATACCTCATCACTTATGAGCTCTTTTTAAGTGATGGCTATGATGTATCGACCTTAGTTATCATCTCACTTGGAATACTGGTATGTCTCGGTAGCCTCTGGTACTTGACACATACCCGTATTCTAATTAAAAGCTCGAAGAAAGGTCTTAAAGTAAAAAAGCTACCATTTGGTGGCTCTGACCAATTAGAATGGAATATGATCGCCAAGTGTGAATCGTCGAGCCCAGATTTGACGATTGAGCAACCAAACCGGTACATGCCATTTTGGCTTGAGAAGAAGTACACCTTAACTGGAAGAAGTGGAATTCACATTCTCACGAAAAACGGTAGAAGGCTTTTTATCGGGACGAAGAAACCGAAGAAACTTAAAAGGATCGTTCATAAAGGCATGGAACGAGCGAAGTAAATTCTCATTACAAAAAAACCCTGATCGATGATCAGGGTTTTTTAATATCTCTATTTGGGGTTGATTAACCACCAAAGTCATCGAATGAAACGTTCTCTTCAGGAACGCCCCAATCATCACACATTTTCAATACGGCTGCGTTCATCAAAGGTGGTCCGCAAAAGTAAAACTCGATATCTTCTGGCGCATCGTGCTTAGACAAGTACTGATCGATTACGGCCTGGTGAACAAACCCTGTAAATCCATCACCTTCGGTATCATCAACGCTCTTCTTCTCTACCCAATTGTCTTCAGGTAGTGGCTCAGAAAGCACCACGTGAAACTTAAAGTTCGGGAATTGCTTTTCGATCTCACGGAAGTGATCAAGGTAGAAAAGCTCACGCTTCGAACGTCCACCGTACCAGTAAGACACCTTACGGTTCGTCTTCAAGGTGTGGAACAAGTGGAACAAGTGAGAACGCATAGGTGCCATTCCCGCTCCACCACCGATGTAAAGCATTTCAGCATCAGTCTCTTTGATGAAGAATTCACCATAAGGTCCTGAAACGGTCACTTTGTCGCCTGGCTTTCTCGAGAAAACGTAAGATGAACAAATACCAGGATTCACGTCCATCCACTGGTTTTTCTGTCGATCCCATGGTGGAGTGGCAATACGGATGTTCAGCATCACGATGTTTCCTTCAGCAGGGTGGTTTGCCATCGAGTATGCACGGAAAATCAGTTCTGGGTTCTTCATTTTCAGATCCCAAAGACCAAACTTATCCCACTCACCTTTGAAGTCCATCGGGTCGCGTTGCAACTCAGGGTGAGAAGTGATATCAATATCTTTAAAATCAACTGTGATTGGCGGTACATCGATCTGGATGTATCCACCCGCTTCGAAGTCGAGGTTTTCTCCTTCAGGAAGTTTTACAACAAACTCCTTGATAAAGGATGCCACGTTGTAGTTGCTCACTACTTCGCATTCCCATTTCTTAATTCCAAAAATCTCTTCTGGAATCTGAACCTTCATGTCCTGCTTCACCTTCACCTGGCAACCAAGTCTCCAGTTGTTCGCAATTTCGCTTCTTGAGAAGTAAGGCGCTTCAGTCGGAAGAATCTCTCCACCACCTTCTAGCACCTGACACTTACACATGGCACATGTACCCCCACCACCACAAGCTGATGGCAAGAATATTTTCTCTTCACCTAGGGTTGAAAGAATGGTGTTTCCAGCTTCAACTTCGATCGTTTTTTCACCATTGATTTCCATCTTAATCAAACCAGATGGAGAAAGCTTAGATTTTGCAAAAAGCAACAAGCTTACAAGTAGCAAAACAACGACTAAAAAAACGGCGATTGTAGATAATATCGTAACGCTCATAATTTCTCTTTCTTTTTACAGTCTTTGGTTAAAGCTCAATTCCCATAAAGGCCATGAAACCGATACCCATGAGACCTGTAATAATAAATGTGATACCCAATCCGCGCAATGGAGCCGGAACATTTGAGTAGCGAATTTTCTCTCTAATAGCTGCAATGGCAACAATTGCCAAGAACCAACCAACTCCACTTCCAAGCCCAAACACAGTAGCATCACCAATGCTGGTGTACTGACGCTCTTGCATAAACAAGGCACCACCCAAAATAGAGCAGTTTACAGCGATAAGTGGAAGGAAGATACCAAGTGCTCCGTAAAGCGCTGGGGCAAACTTCTCAACGATCATTTCTACCAATTGAACCATAGATGCGATAACCGCGATAAACATGATAAAGCTCAAGAAGCTCAGGTCGACTGATGCCAAGCTTGGGTCAACCCATTGAAGTGCTCCTTCTTTCAAAACATAGTTTTCAAGCAAATAGTTTATCGGCACGGTGATTCCAAGTACAAAGATTACCGCTGCACCAAGACCTACCGCAGTCTTCACTGTTTTAGAAACGGCGAGGTAAGAACACATACCCAAGAAGTATGCGAAAATCATGTTGTCGATAAAGATCGACTTGACGAATATGTTTAATGATTCCATAATTCTCTAAATCTTAGGTTTAGTTCTCTTCAATAAGTTTTTTGTTCTTCGAACGCTGAATCCAGATAATCACCCCTACCGTGATCAAAGCCATTGGGGGAAGGATCATCAAGTTGTTGTTCATGTATCCCGCTTCGAAAAAGCTCTGTGGGATGAACTTCACCTGACCAAGGCCTGGGAAGCTAATTGCTCCGGAACCGAAGATCTCACGAACCACGGCTACCGCTACAAGGATCCAAGCGTAACCAATAGCGTTTCCAATTCCATCAAGTGCCGATGGGAAAACTTTGTTACCCATTGCGTAGGCTTCAAAACGCCCCATGATGATACAGTTGGTAATGATCAGTCCTACGAATACCGAAAGCTTCTCAGAGATATCTGGAAGGAAGGCTTTCAAGAGTTCGTTTACCAAGATTACAAGCGATGCGACAACGACTAGCTGAACGATGATTCGAATTCGCGATGGAATCGTGTTTCTCAACATCGAGATAATCATGTTTCCGAAAAGCATTACGAACAATACAGACAGCGACATAACTACCGCTTGCTGCACCTGTACCGTAATGGCTAGCGCCGAACATATACCCAATACCTGAACTGTGATCGGGTTATCGTCATTCAATGGATCTGTAAGCAGGCGCTTATTTTTAGCGCTAAACAAGGGCTCCTTTGGAACCGCTTCTTTTACTACTTCCTTTTCTGCTACTTCTGTGCTCATTGTAGTTCAGATATTTAGGATTTTTTCTTTTCAAAGTACTTGTCATACACGGCGAAGGAACGATCGAGCATCTCTCCTACACCGTTTGACGTAATGGTACCACCAGTGATGGCGTCTACCGCGTGCTCGTCGCTTGGATCTGCTCCACCTTTCTTGATGGTGATGGATACAAGCTCTCCTGATTCGTCGTAGATTTTCTTGCCTTTAAATGGCTCTTCAAAGAAATCTTCTTTGATCTCAGCTCCCAAACCAGGTGTCTCTGTTTTGTGATCGAAGGTAGCCCCGTATACTGTATTGTAGTCTCCTTCGAGGGCAACATAGCCCCAAATTGGACCCCAAAGCCCTTTTCCTACTACAGGAACTACGACTACTTCTTCACCATTCACACTGGCCACATAAAGTGGGTAATTGCGCTCTTCTGCCGCCAATTTTGGGTTTCTGTACTCTTTCTTTACATCAACATTAAAAGGCTCGCCCGCATCTTTAGCGTCGATCGTACCTTCTCGCGTTTCGATCTCTTCACCTTGGTAGTTTAAGGTCTTGCGCTCCTTGATGTATTCGTAAAAGAGTTCTTCAGCATTCTGGCGATTAGATTCAACTCCAACTGCGCTCAGAATACTCATCATATCCTTTTTGATATTGTTCTCTACCTGCCGTGGCTTCAGCGACATAGAAGCAAAAGAGAGAATTGCTCCTACTACTACCACCATGATGATGGCAAATCCGAACGTAAATGCATTGCTATTTCTATCTAATGCCATCTTAAGCCGTTTTAAGTCGTTTGAGTCTTTTATTGATATTAGCCTGTACCACGTAGTGATCAATGGTTGGGGCCATTACGTTCATAAAGAGAATAGCCATCATGATACCTTCAGGGTAAGCCGGGTTAACCACACGGATAAGGATAGCCAATAGCCCAATCAAGAATCCGTAGATGATTTTTCCACGCTCGGTTTGAGCTGCGGTAACTGGATCAGTTGCCATAAAGACTACTCCAAACATAAATCCACCCATCACGAGCTGATGCCACCACGGCACTTGCAGGTAAAGGTTATCTGGGAAGTATGCAGGTCCGATGAAGTTAAAGATGAGTCCCATCACAGCTCCACCAATCAAACCAGAAAGAATGATTCTCCAGCTCGCGATACCAGTAGCAAGGAGAATAACCGCTCCAATCAAGATAGCTAGCGTGGAAGTCTCTCCAATAGAACCTGGGATAAACCCAAGGAAAGAAGCCATAAAACTATCGTCGATAGAGCCGTAAAGCTTACCAGTAATATCGGTGAAGGCTGCACCCTGCTCGATAGCTTGCGACAATAAGGTCTCTCCAGTGTATCCATCTACTGCGGTACCACCATCTGTGTTGACCCATACTTTGTTACCCGACATTTTTGTAGGGTAAGCAAAGAACAAGAAAGCACGTGCTGTAAGGGCAACGTTTACGATGTTCATTCCCGTTCCACCGAAAACTTCTTTACCGATCAATACAGCAAAAGCGGTCGCTACGGCTACCATCCACAATGGAATATCCATCGGCATGATAAGTGGAATAAGCATTCCGGAAACCAGGAACCCTTCATTGATGGCGTGGCCTTTAATGATGCAGAAAATGAATTCTACTCCGAGACCAACTCCGTAGGAAACGATAATGAGTGGAAGAACTTTCCAAAGTCCAAATCCAACCATCTCACCAAAACTTGCATCCATGCCCAAGGCAGTGAAGTGTTGATATCCGGTGTTGTATATTCCAAACAAAAGAGCTGGGACCATGGCAACGATCACCATAAACATGGTACGCTTCAGGTCGATTGCATCTCTGATGTGGGCTCCTTTTGAAGTGGTGTGATCGGGCACGAACGCAAACGTTTCGAGGGCGTCGTACACCGGGTAAAACTTCTCAAACTTGCCTCCTTTCTCAAAGGAAGGTTTGATTTTATCTAATAAATTCTCAAGTGCTTTCACGTTCAATCAGAATTATGATGCAAACTCTTTTCTCAGGTCAAGAAGACCATTTTCAACAATTTCCTGAATGTTGATCTTCGAAGTACAAACCACTTCACAAAGGGCAAAATCTTCAGGAATAACTTCGTAAATACCGAGTTTTTCCATGGCGTCGATATCATTAATCATGATGGCTTTGATAAGCTGCATCGGGTAGATATCAAATGGAAATACTTTCTCCAACTCTCCAGTTACAACAAAAGCGCGCTCTTCACCATTTAGGTTGGTATCGAGTCGGTACTTTTTGTTTTTCATCAACCACGCTGGGTATGCTTTTGAAATACTAAACTTTGAAAGTCCAGGGCCTAACCATCCTTTTGTAAGGAAGAACTGGCGCTGATTTCCTTCTGGAATCGCCGAAATAACGTGACTGTATGCTCCTAGCGATCCTTCCATCCCTTCGTTACTACCCGAAAGCACGTTTCCGCTGATGATGCGCACATTGTCGCCTGATAGTTTTCCTTCAACTACCGTTTTCATATCGGCACCAATCATGGTGTTGTAGTACTGTGGAGCGGCCACTTCAGAACCAGCTAAAGCCACTATGCGCTCCGCTCTGTATTTACCTTCAGAAAGCGACTTTCCAATCAAAGCAACATCGATTGGATTCACTGTCCAGATGGTTTCACCTTTATTAATAGGTGCTGTAGAGTGGATTTGAACGCCAACATTACCAGCAGGGTGTGGACCTGAAACAGTAAAAGTTTCAATTCCATTGATTTGGTTGAAGAAGGTATCGCCGTTACGCGTACCTACAAAAACCTTTCCTGAAGTAAGTTTTGAAAGGGCATTGATACCAGCTTGAAAATCGCTTTTGCGGTCATTCAACATAAATGAATAATCGGCTGCAAGTGGTGCTGAATCAAAACCAGAGATGTAAATGTCGCGTGGAGTATCGACCGGATTTGCGATCACCCCATAAGGACGCTGAATAACAAATGGCCAAAGTCCCATGTCGAGCATGGTTTTTACCAAGGTGTCGCGATCTCCGCCATTGTAAGGCGTAAAGGCTTCGTAATTGTTCGTAGAATCGGCAAGTACGCGCACTTCTAAGATTTTTCGCTTAGCTCCGCGCTTAATTTCTGCCACTTCTCCACTCACGGGCGAAGCGATTTTAACATCGGGGTTGTTCTTGTCAAAAAACAATGTCGATCCTGCTTTTACTTCATCGCCTTGCTTAACAGCAAGCTTCGGAATAACTCCCGTAAAGTCAGCAGGTTTTATTGCATAAACTCTCGATTTTCCCGCATCAGAAACTTTTCTTTCTGCTGCTCCAAGTAGTTTAATGTCGACGCCTTTCTTTACTTTTATGGCCTTTGACATGCGTAGGAAGTCCTTTAAAATTTGGCTGCAAAATTAACAATAGTTTTCAATCGAATTACACGAGATTCGCTCGTATGAAACCACCCTTTTTAATTTAGATTTATTCTTAATAAGATTTGAAACAAGGCTTATCACTCATCTTTCGCAAAGTGCAAATCCACAGCACAGTTCTGACAGTACTTACTACCTGTTTTTGGGGACATACAACCGCAGCCCAAGATGTATATAAAACGGAATCGTTCTCGCCCGACATCCACACCATATTGATTCACGGCACGGGATCCGAGCTTTCTCCACCAGTTATAAACCTTAATGGGAACCAACAGCTCGTACTGCGCTTCGACGACCTTTCAGACAATGTAAAAGATCTGTACTACGAATTTGAGCATTGCACTTACGACTGGAAGTCATCGGAACTCGATAAGTACGATTTTCAAGAAGGGTATGAAAATGACCAGATCAACGATTACGAGCTCTCTTTCAACACCCTGATTCCCTATACGAATTACAGGGTCGAGTTTCCGAACGATCGGATTCAAATAACGCAGAGCGGAAACTACATTATCCGTGTATTTGAAGACCGAGATCCAGAAAAAGTGGTACTTACTGCGCGATTTATGGTGAGCGAACCGTTGGCTCAGATCGACACGAAAGTGATTCCATCGCGCATAGTGGCTCTACGTCAGTACAATCAGGAAGTGGACATGAGCATAGATGTCAACAAAGTGGGCAGCCTGAACCCCTACCAAGAAATAGAAGTAGTGGTGGTGCAAAACTATCGATGGGACAATGCCAAAAAGAACCTAAAACCTTCTTTTACAAATGGGTCAAAACTCATGTACGACATGCCGGGAACGGTGAGCTTTGACGGAACCAACGAATTTCGAAAATTGGATGCTAAGAGCGTTCAATATCGCTCAGAAGAAGTGAGAGACGTGCAGTTGCTCAATGACGGGTACCACATTTACATGGCCGATGATGAGCCGAGGGCATACCAGAAATACGTCTTTGATGCCGATATAAACGGAAAAACGCTGATCAAGAACGACGATATGGTGAACGCTCATACCGAAGCAGACTACGTTTGGGTTCACTTTTACTTTCCTGTAGATGCCATGTTTGGCGCTGGTGATCTTTACCTTTTTGGTCAAGTTTCGAATTGGGATTTAAACAATCAAACCAAGCTTGAGTACAATGCTGACGGGAGCTTTTACACGCTTACTAAACTGCTAAAACAAGGGTACTACAATTATCAGTTCTTGTGGGATTCAAACAGCCAGGGCAGTCCCAACACGCTACTTACAGAAGGAAATCACTCGGTTACCGAAAATGATTATCAGGTGTTTGTGTATTTCAAGGACCAGCGCAATTTTTGCCACCGCTTGGTAGGATATAAATTATTCAATAGTTCTGGTCAATAAATTAACATTAAAGAAACTCCAGAATAGCTACCAATTGCTTAATCTTGTTTAAGCGAAGGCAAAAACAAATGACAACAGCACTTACATCAGGCATTAACATCTCGATTGATTGTTCTTATGAAGACCGATTTTCAAATCCAGAAAATGAGCTCTTCATGTTTTCTTATAAGATTGAAATAGAGAACAAAAACGAATTCCCTATTCAGCTTTTGAGAAGGCACTGGCACATCATCGACAGCACCACCCAGTCGCGAGAGGTAGATGGGGAAGGTGTTATCGGCGAGCAGCCTATCATCTTGCCTGGTGAATCTTTTGCCTACAGATCTTCATGTGACTTCAGAACCGACACGGGAAAAATGTGTGGGTACTACATTATGGAGAATCTCGAAACGAATGAAAAATTTGAAGTCGAGATCCCTGAGTTTCTCTTGATGGTGCCGCATAAGCTGAATTGAGCAAGCTCAGAGCTTGTGAGTGATGGAGTTTAAGGCTGCAAAGCTGTTCTGATCGCACCGTGTGGTTTAAACCCCGCGGAAATGATCACTCCGCGGTGTCGCGCTCTTTTATTACGCCGCTCTCAACATAATACCGTTGAGATTTGACATACAGTCCTGGTTGCCCGTTCCGAGCCTTTAGTATTAAAGAATCTCCTCTTATGATCCCGTTATCCACTCTGCGCAGTTGCTGGTTCTCAAAATAGGTGTCACCAGGCCAGAATAGTTCGATCTTGATCTTGTTTTGCTTCACGCAGTACCTGCCCCTATAAGCGGATTCGGGCGAAACATGAAGAGAATCGGTTTTAATCAAAGTAAACCTGGTCAACCAACCATCGGGATCAAACTTTAAACAAGACCCGTGTTTAAAGTTGGCTTCATAATAAACGGCATTTGTATCAAGTATATCATAGTAGTTGCTATCCGACTCTTTGAACAATCTATGCGGGGAACCCACAAAGACTCTCTCGCCATTTACTTCGTGCGTTCTGTATGTGCAGGAACCCATTATCGCAATTATTATAACGAACGTAGCGGATCTTACCATAGGGTAAACGGATTGTAAGTTTGATACTGAAAGTACCCAGAAATTGACTTGTCGAAAACTGAAAATGCGCGTTGATGTTTGAGTCTGCCACGAATTGCAGTACAGCCTTGTCTTGGACAGCATAGCTAATCCACTGGTTGTCAAGCCACTCTCACTATTCGGGCTTACAAATATAACCAGCGGAAATTAAAACTGTGCCCAATCAATGGCTGATGGTGAGATTCAAAAACACCAGCGCCGCCATGGAGTTTAAGGCTGTAAGGCAGTTCCCAATGTGGGCATTCTAATTCACTCAGGAATCATGGTCCATAAAGTCGACCTGGTAGACCGTGCCAGGCTCGTTTTCCAGCAATTCGATGGTTCCCATAAGCTGTTCAACCAAGGCATTGATTAACTCGATTCCGAAGGACTCGCTGTGTTCAGCCCATTCTTCCTTGGACATACCCACACCATTGTCGCCAATGATCATTCGGTATCGCACGCCCTGCCCTAAGTGAAAAATCCGGACAAAAACGACACCCTTTTGCCCTTCTTCAAAAGCGTATTTGAGAGCGTTTGAGATCACTTCATTGATAATCAGACCGAGAGGTGTCAGGGTATCTGAGTTAAAGCGATTTACTTTCACATCAACCTGCAAATCAATCTCCTGCTCTAGATTATAAGTCCAAAGTAAATTACCAGCCAAATCAGTAATATACTCTTCCAGATTTACTGTTTGAAGGTCCTTGGTCTGGTACATTTTCTGGTGGATGAGCGACATGGACCGCACTCTATTCTGAACTTCCGTAAAGACTGAAGCAAATTGGGGATCATCGATAAACCTATTCTGAAGGTTGAGCAAACTGACAATAATCTGAAGGTTGTTCTTAACTCGGTGGTGAACTTCTTTGAGCAAGATTGCATTGGTATCTCTCTCTTCTGATATCTGCTTTGTCCGCTCTTTCACGGCCGTTTCCAACTCTTGATTTCTAATGTTCTGAGCCCTCACCTTGATGCGAAAAAGGAGATAGACTATGGTGAGAAGTGCGATGATCACAAAAGATTGGAACCAAACGTTTTGCCAAACGGCCGGCTTTACAAACACATGCAGCTTGGCCGTATCATCACTCCATACCCCATCGTTATTAGCCCCTTTTACCTCAAAGACGTAATCGCCGGGCTCGAGATCGAGAAAGGTGACATGACGTTGATCGCCTACGTAGCGCCATTTGTCAAACTGCCCTTGAAGCCTGTATGCATATTGGTTCTTCTCAGCTTCTTGAAAACTTAATGCAGCATATTCGAATGTAACTCCAGAGTGATTGTAATCTACGTAGATTGTGTCTAGTAAGAGATCTGCCAGGTCATTTTGATCGTTGACGTTTGATTCATCGATAATCTGATAGCCGGTAATGACAGTAGGTGGGGCAAAATAATTGGTCTTCAGGTTTGATGAATTTGAGAACTCAAATCCATTCCCCCCACCAAAAAACAAGGATCCCTTGCTATCTCTTGCAGCACTACGAGCAAAAAAAGTGTTTCGCCCGAGTACGTTTTGCTCACTAAAGTTTCTAAACAACTGGGTTCCGGAATTGAATACAGATACTCCGCGATTTGTGCTCATCCAAATATTCCCAGAACCACCGTCTAGAAGCGACAGCACGACATCGCTAGCTAATCCTCGATCTCGCCCAAAACTAGCCACACGCTCTGCTCGGTTTACACAAAACAAACCAGCTCCAGCTGTGGCCACCCAAAGTTCACCATTCTTACTCACCATAAGATCATTGATCCCGATAGAACCGATGATATTCCGCACTTCATCATTGGGAAATACATACGTCCTTTCAGCCTTATCAAACTTATACAAGCCAGCATTACCCGTTCCAACCCATATACAACTTGAATCGCCGAAGGCCAAAGTATGAATGTTTCCATCCTTCACGCTAGCTGGGTTAGACACATCAAAACCGTATGATTGGTAACTTGAATTGGTGCTGTTAAAACACACCAAGCCATTCCCAGAAGTAGCCAACCAAAGAATTCCTGATGTATCAGGAAGAATATAGTTTATGCGATGATTGACCAGTTCATTCAAATTCCCCCGGAACTCGTATTTCAGTACTGACTGAGACTTCAAATGAAATGAGAGTAATCCTTCTCCACTGGTACCCAACCACAAAAGCGAATCACCCATCAGTGTAATGACATGCACAGGAGCGAGCAAATTACTTAGCGGGTGATCTGCCGAATCCTTCAAAAAAACGGTCTCTTGCTTCTCACAGTTGTAGATTGCCAAACCTTGCCCTGTTCCCAGCCAAATCTCAGATGGTCTCACTTCTTGAAAATCGAATATGCGATTTTGTCCAGGTCTGAAACCATCGTCGATCGGATAGTTTACTGAGTTAAACTGAAGGGCTCTTTGATTGAGCGTGGCAATTCCGGCGGTTTCGGTACCAAACCACATCAATCCGGATTCATCTTCCAGCAAGGCCACTACATTGTCGGCTGGAAGTGTTGAAAAGGAACGAGATGAATTTCTATAAATCCGCCACTCGAACTCTTTTTGATTCTCTGATCCGACAGTTCCGACTACTAGGCCCGAGTTTGTTCCTAGCCAAATAGTACCTGAACGATCTTCATAGACATCATTGACCACCAGGTCTTCACCATTCATCGGAAACTGTATATCGATAGACGAGAAAGATTCTCGATCAAAGTCCCATTTAATCAACCCTTTGTCTGTACCAATCCAGATTCCTTTTTCGCCATGACTGCAAAACGATAAAATCTGGTTTGTCGGTAACCCTCCGGGGCTATCAAAGCGCTTCCGAAATCGTTCAAAGTCAGCTCCAGTCCATCTATTCAGCCCTCCATTTGTTCCGAACCACATTGTGCCGTTGTGATCTAAAACCATATCGTTCACCACATTTCCAATTAAACTCGAGCTATCTCCTTCTATACTATTAAAGTGTGTGAAATCTCCTGACCTTCTTTCCAGCCTATTCAAACCATTGTCAGTTCCTACCCATAGCCTACCTGAACCATCTTCTCCAATACTTCGAATGAAACTGCTCGAAAGGGATGAATTGTCGTTGATTTCTCTGAAGAATGATTTGGACTCGAATGTTTTTAGATTGATTCGGTTCAATCCATTTGCCGTGCCTACCCAGAGAAAACCTTTCGAATCCTGAAAAAGAGCGGTAACGTAGTTGTTTGAAATTATAGTTGTGTCAAACCGCGAGTTTCGGTACACATCAAAATCATACCCATCGTATCGATTCAACCCATCGCGGGTTCCAATCCAGATATAACCTTCTTCGTCTTGAAGCAGACAGGTGACTGAAGCTTGAGACAAGCCCTCGGTCAGGGATATATGCTCAAATTGCACATCCTGAGATACGGCAGTCAGAGATGACAACCACAGAAGGATGCAAAGCATTAAGAGTGAAGGTTGTTTCAAAATAGCTGGTTATGCCTCAAATGTAATGATTACATACAGAGTTTTCCAGTCCAATTAATCCCACCAAACAAGGCGTGAGATTTTACTATTTTTGCACTTTCAAAACGCATCAATTTAAAACGCGGAACTATGCCAAAAGGAGTATATCAGATACCATTTCCAGTAAACGAACCTGTTTTCGACTATGCACCTGGATCGCCAGAGAGAGCAAAACTCGAAAGTGCATTCAACACCTTGTACACACAAGACCCTATTGACGTCCCGATGTATATCGGTAGTGACGAAGTGCGAACGAATAACAAAATTGACCTAACTCCTCCATTTGATCATGGGAAGGTAGTAGGGCGTGGTAATTACGGAGATGCCAGCCATGTAAATGCAGCTATTGATGCTGCCTTAGATGCCAGATCTGAGTGGGCAAGTCTAAGCTGGGAGCACCGCGCTTCTATCTTCTTGAAAGCGGCAGACTTGATAGCGGGTCCTTACCGTTACGAAATGAATGCTGCTACGATGGTGGCTCAGAGTAAGAATGCTTTTCAATCAGAAATTGATGCAGTTTGTGAGCTGATCGATTTCTTGCGTTTCAATGCGTATTTCATGGAAGAAATTTACCAGAACCAGCCAATTAGCTCACCTGGTATTTGGAATAGAATGGAGTATCGTCCTCTTGAAGGGTTCGTGTTTTGCATCACGCCATTCAACTTCACAGCTATTGCGGCCAACCTCCCTGCTTCTGCTGCCATGATGGGTAATGTGTGTGTTTGGAAACCAGCCGACACTCAAATTTACTCAGCCAACTTGATCATGAAGATTTTCAAAGAAGCTGGCCTTCCCGATGGAGTCATCAACATGGTAACCGTGGATGGACCAGTGGCAGGAGATGTGGTATTTAAGCACCCTGATTTTTCTGGTCTTCACTTTACCGGATCTACCGCTGTATTCAAGGCTTTGTGGAAGGAAATAGGAACCAATATTGACCTTTACAAAACGTATCCACGCATAGTAGGTGAAACTGGTGGAAAAGACTTTATAGTAGCACACAAAAGCGCCAACGCCAAAGAGGTGGCTACAGCTATTTCGCGTGGTGCATTCGAATTCCAAGGTCAAAAATGTTCAGCAGCTTCAAGAGCCTATATTCCAAACAATATTTGGGATGAAGTAAAAGAGCAGGTGGTTGCCGATGTGAATTCATTCAAAGTGGGTCCCCCTCAAGACTTTAAAAACTTTGTGAATGCCGTAATTGATAAGCGCTCATTCGACAAAATCACAGGGTACATTGACTTTATCAAAACGCAGGAGGATGCGGAAATCATAGCTGGAGGAAATTACGATGGTTCGAAAGGATATTTCATCGAGCCAACGGTAGTGGTCACAACGAATCCAAAGTTCAGAACCATGTGCGAAGAAATCTTTGGTCCAGTGATCACTATTTACGTTTACGACGCTGAAGATTTTGATTCGATTCTCACATTGGTTGATGAAACTTCGGAGTACGCTTTGACAGGAGCAATCTTCTCAAAAGATCGTTACGCCATTGCCAAAGCTGCCAAAGCTCTTGAGAACGCTGCGGGTAATTTCTACATTAACGACAAGCCAACGGGAGCCGTAGTAGGTCAGCAGCCATTTGGTGGTGCTCGAGGATCTGGAACCAATGATAAAGCCGGGTCTTACCTAAACTTGTTGCGCTGGGTTTCGCCACGAACAATCAAGGAAACACTCGTTCCACCAACTGATTACCGATACCCATTCTTGGGGTAAATAGACCACAATAAATTGAATAGGCCCCTGTTTATAAAATAGGGGCCTTCTTTTTTTGAACGCATCCATAACCTGTACTTTTAACACATGCAACAGCGCATTCCCAAGATTCTTAAAAACCGATATGCACTAACCTTGATTGGGGTTTTTGTGTATATCACGTTTTTTCATTCGCACGATTTGATTTCGCAGATGAAGATCAGATACGAAATCGGTCAACTCCACGAGCAAATGGAATACCTGAAGGCCGACACGGAGAATGCGAAAAACCAAACCATTGAGTTGACGACCAACAAGGAGTCGCTTGAAAAATTTGCACGCGAGCAGTACAAAATGAAACGCGAGAACGAAGAGATTTTTGTCATTCTCGACGAGTAATTTAGACGATACTATCCTACATCTTTTTATCCCTGTTAATAAATTTAAAGGCAAAGACCAGCAACCCATCTCTGTGATCCATAAAACCTTTTAAGAATTGGAAAACTGATCGGAACCCCTTGAATTTAAAGAAATTGTTAAGCCAATCGGTCATTGGTATTAAGCTTTCAGATCAGGCCTTGTTTGGCCTTGGTTCCCCATTTTTTTGCTAGCTTTGTAGCGAACAAATGTTAATTTGTTAACAACCAAACCAACCAAAACCTAGTGCTGTATGTCTACTTACATCAGGAAAGCGGTAGATAAAATCTACGTATTCCTTTTCCCAGACGCCGTAGGCGAGATTAGCGCGACTTTTAGGTACAAACTTTTGATTGTACTTCTCGTTCTGGTGATGTCGTCATCGGCCGCGTTTACCATGGTATTTTTTTAACCAAACATGTTCTTCCAAGACGTGTTGTAAGATGAATTATCCGTTTTAGATTTAATAAGTCTGGAACGGATATCTTACATTCGTGACTTTTGTTAGCGGCTTTTATTGGATACTACTTACATACTCATTTTCTTAAGCTTAGTCGTTGTATTTTCTTACATCTTCGACTTAGTAGCTAAGAGAACTAAGATTCCTTCAGTTTTACTCTTGTTTGGAACGGGTCTGGGACTTCAGTACATCCTTCACTACTTTGGTATTGACTCGCTCAACGTAAGCCAGGCATTGCCCGTAATTGGTACAGTGGGGCTTGTACTCATCGTACTAGAAGGAGCGCTCGAGCTCAGGTTTGAGAAAGACAAACTCAAGCTTATTCGAAAGACCTTTGGCTCAGCCTTTTTTATCCTGATTGCCACTTCGCTCGTTATCACATTTATTTTTAGGTATGTCACCCACCTGCCCTTTCAAACCTGTTTAGTAAACTCCATCCCGCTGGGCATCATTAGTTCGGCCATTGCCATTCCTTCGGTAGCAGATTTGAATAAAGCCGATCGGGAATTTGTCATCTACGACTCATCCTTTTCCGACATACTCGGAATCATGTTCTTCAACTTTGCCATTCAGAATGAGACATACGGTATAAAAAGCTACTTGAACCTAACCCAAGACACCATCATCACCTTGGTGTTTGCGCAGGTTATTTCGATCGTATTTCTCTTTCTCATGAAGCGGATTACCCATCACATCAAGTTCTTCTTGATCTTGTCGCTTCTTATTCTGGTCTACGCCATCGGAAAGTACTACCATCTATCATCGCTTATTGTGGTACTCTTCCTTGGGTTGTTTTTGAACAACGCCGAGATGATTCCAATTGCCAAATTCAAGAAATACCTGCTCTACGATAAGTTGCGGAACGACTTGAATCAGTTTTTGCTTCTGACTGCCGAAAGCGCATTTATTATTCGGACTTTCTTTTTCTTGATTTTCGGATACAACATGGATATCAATTCGCTACTCAGCCTGTCGGTGCTCATGAACGGACTAATCATAGTCGGAATCATCTATGTAGTGAGGGGTCTTTACCTCAAGTATGTTTCCAAGTCTAGGCTTTTGCCCTTGTTATTTATCAGCCCTCGTGGGTTGATTAGCATACTTCTGTTTTACTCCATCCCCGACTCCATGCGCCTTAGCGACACAGCCGATGGTTTGCTACTCTTTGTAATCCTAGCCACGAGTTTGATTATGACATATGGCCTGGTAGCTACCACTAAAGAGAAGGAAACGAGTGAAGAAAGTGCTAGTTCAGAAAATGGGAGCACTGCATCTGACGAGGGAAACCTTGCTTTAGAAGGCGAATAAAATTCCACCACCGACCTCGAGCCTTGCCCCCGAGATAAACTCATCCTCGTAGGATGATTCGAGAATATCTTCGAATTCAACGGGCCGCAGTTGGTTTCGGACTATAGCATCGCCATAGGTAATATCAAAATTGGTATAAGCCACACTGTGTAGCTTAAGCTTTATAGGAAGGTACACATTGCCACCCAAGGGCAAGACGAGCTCACCGCTAAACATCATCCCTATAGTACTTGCTTCTAGCGTATAATCCCAGATTAACTCAGCATCGTTTGTGTAAGTCGAATAACCCATTCCACCGGATAATATGACGCTCGTCCCCGAGTTTTTGAACGGAATTCGGTAGATGAAATTGACACCAAAGTGGTTCATGGTAATCTGATCTGATAAATTGCCAAAATAGGTCGTCGTATCCAAATCTAACCCTATGTTTGCCAATTCGTTATTGAATTTTGACTGGGTGAATTCGAACCCCAGACCAAATCTTTCGGTGAAGTACCCGCGGACCCCTACATCAAAATACCATCCGTTTTTCAGCTCTTCCAAATACTCGTTGATGAATTCCTGATTGGCATCTTCGTCGATTGCCGTGGAGCGAGCATATCCGGCACTACCATACACTTGAATGCGATCGTGCTTTTGGGGATCCACAACTTTTATTTCTTCATAGTCATCAATATGCTCAGAATAAAACCCGTACCTAAAATCGAGCACCTCGCGGCGAGAAATAACGAGATCTTCTTTTCTACTCTCTTTGGTCCGGTAGAAAATAAACTGGTCGGTAACCTCTCTGATTTTTGATTCTATCGAATCGCCTTGCAGCGTAACGATCAAGTCTTGTGCTTGCGCTTTTTGAGAACCAAAAGCAACACACACTCCGAAAACGAATAAGACTTTGCACAGAATTGATCTCACCATAACACGAATTGATGATGCTAAAAATAAAAAACCCTGACAATTGATGTCAGGGTTCTTCATTCAATATGATGAGAAGCTTACTCTCCTACGATCTCAAATTTGATCGTTTGAGAAACTTCTTTGTGTAGTGCTACGTCAGCTTCGTATACTCCAATCTGCTTGATCGGCTCATTTTTGATAACGATGCGCTTACGATCTACCTTAAATCCAGCAGCTTCGATTGCATCAGCCACTTGGATGGTGTTAACAGATCCGAAGATCTTACCATTCTCACCAACCTTCGCTCCGATTTTGAACGTTTGGTTTGCCAAAGCTTCAGCTGTTTTAGCTGCTTCTTCTTTAACCTTCGCTTCTTTGTGAGCGCGTTGCTTCATGTTCTCAGCAAGGATCTTCTTTTCAGCAGCCGTTGCATTGATTGCCATTCCATTCGGAATAAGGTAATTTCTTGCATACCCTGGCTTTACAGTCACTAGGTCGTCCTTATAGCCCAGGTTCTCTATATCTTGTTTAAGAATAATCTCCATGATCGCTTACTTTAAAAGGTCAGTAACATAAGGAAGAAGTGCAAGGTGACGTGCTCTTTTGATCGCTTGAGCCACTTTGCGCTGATACTTCATAGAAGTACCTGTAACACGACGAGGAAGGATTTTTCCTTGCTCATTTACCAACTTCAAAAGGTAGTTAGGGTCTTTGTAGTCGATAAATTTGATTCTGTTCTTTCTAAAACGACAGTATTTCTCTTTCTGAGTGTCAATACTGATCGGCGTAAGATATCTGATTTCGCTATTGTCTGCCATATCGCTCTAGTTTTAGGCCTCAGCCGTTTGTTTTTTATTTCTTCTGCTCTCTGCGTAAGCAATGGCGTGTTTCTCCATTTTCACAGTGAGGAAACGCAATACGCGCTCATCTCTTCTGAATGCCAATTCAAGATCGTGGATCATTGAACCTTCAGCTTCAAATTCTACCAGGTGATAAAAACCTGTTGATTTCTTTTGGATTGGGTAAGCCAGTTTTCTAAGGCCCCAATCTTCTTGGT
This sequence comes from Bacteroidia bacterium, assembly GCA_030427905.1. Lineage (GTDB taxonomy): Bacteria > Bacteroidota > Bacteroidia > Flavobacteriales_D > Cryomorphaceae > CBDDKU01. Next base: position 162,798 of record JAUICL010000002.1, on the reverse strand, counting down.
GGACAATCTTGGCTCCACCATCTTTAAGAAGTGACTTGTACTTCGCAACCGCTTCCTTTGCCTGATCTTCAGACAAAACGGGAGTTAAGATGAAAACGGTTTCATAACGATTTGTCATAACGTCCTTTTTGTTAATAATTGATTTATCTAAAATGGAGCGCAAAGGTAGTGAAATTCATTGTTTTCACAACATATATTCTGGTGCGCAAAATGGATGTTACAAATTTGTGCATAATTCATCTACGATCCACGTCAATTCTGACCGTGTTCAAGGGGTAGAATTATATCTTTGTGAACCCAATTTTTTTCATGGAAGATTTCGTCGTTTCCGCCAGAAAATACAGACCCCAGACATTCGATACTGTCGTGGGGCAAGAAAGTATTACCCAAACGCTTCTCAAGTCTATTGAGAACAACCACCTAGCTCAGGCCTTTTTGTTTTGCGGGCCACGTGGGGTGGGTAAAACGACCTGTGCTCGTATCTTGGCCCGTGTGGTCAACGAGCGAAACCAAGATGGTGAGCATCCGGATTCAGACTACGCCTTCAATATTTTTGAGCTCGACGCCGCTTCGAACAATGGGGTAGATGAGATTCGAAACCTGATCGATCAGGTGCGGATCCCACCACAAGTTGGAAAGTACAAAGTCTATATCATCGACGAGGTGCACATGCTGTCCACGAGTGCATTCAACGCCTTTCTGAAAACGCTCGAAGAGCCCCCACCTTATGCCATTTTCATTATGGCTACCACGGAGAAGCACAAGGTTCTTCCGACCATATTATCGCGGTGTCAGATATTCGACTTCAATCGAATTCAGATCAATGACATCGTGAATCACCTGTCGAAAATAGCCGTGGAAGAAGGTGTAGAAGTGGGAAATGACGCCTTGCACATCATCGCTGAAAAAGCAGATGGAGCTCTGCGTGATGCGCTTTCTATTTTCGACCAAGTAGTGGGCTTTGCTGGAAATAAGGTGAGCTACGAGGCGGTGATCGAAAATCTGAACATTCTCGATTACGATTACTATTTCCAGATGACAGATCTCTTCCTTTCTTATAATAGGTCTGGTACCATCGTTTTGCTCAACACCATCATCAACAAGGGGTTTGATGCACACAATTTTGTCTCTGGACTGGCCAACCACTTCCGAAACCTTCTGTTCTGTACATCGGAGCGCACTGCAGCCATCATGGAAGTGGGTGAAAATATTAAGGTGAAATATGCCGAGCAGTCAAAAGCCTGCAATCCGCGGTTTATTTTGAATGCGCTCAACATATTGAGCGACGTAGATGCCCAATTTAAAGGAAGCAAGAATCAGCGGCTGCTGGTGGAAATAGCTCTTCTCAATATTTGTGAGCTTACGCGGGGCGTGAGCGAAAAAAAAAACGACCAGCCTGAGCAAGTAGCAGAGCCAATCCAATCGGAACCGGTGCAAAAAGCGCCGTCAAGTCCTGAGCCTGTTTCAACCAAACCGGAGCCCTATATTCCACCAAAAGTGGAAAAGGAAGTGGCTGTAGAGGAGTCGGCACCCGAACCTCCTAAACCGGAAAAACCCAAATCCACGACTCCCGCCAGCCCTGAGGTGGAAGTGAAACCTACGCAAGAAACGCAAGCCCCACCCAAACCAAAACCTGCGGCTGGAAACCAAGCCCGGAAAGGGGGAATTGGCAGCAAACTCTCGGGTCTCAAATCGCGTGGGTTGCCATCGCTCAATGACATCGGCACCCAAAAGAAAAAATCAAGCTTCTCGAATGACGAAGCTGCGGTTTTTGATCAAAACAGCTTTCAAGAAGGCAAGCCGGTCAATGATTTTAATATGGCCCAACTCTGGGCTTCGTGGGATCGATACGCCAAAGGCATTAAAGAACAAGACAAGCAAAGCTACTTCGCTACACTTTCGAAGCACAAGCCCATCCTCAAGGATGATTACAAGGTAGAATACCTAGTTGACAACCACGTACAGAAACAGGATTTAGATCACGATAAGGCCAACTTGCTCGAATACATCCGAGAAGATTTGCAAAACTTTAAGATCATTCTTGACGTGATCATTGATGAAGAAGAGACCGACGATGGAGACAGTCTGTACGAACCGCAGAAAAAATTTGAAGCTATGGCCAAGGACAATCCCGTCTTGATTGAGCTCAAAAAGCGATTCGATCTCGATATCGATTACGACGGATAGAAACTTGTTGTTTGTTTGATCAAATTGCGCACATTTGCTAAGCCAAAACCTAAAATCATGAAGATCTTAATTTCAACCATTACCAGTTTAGTCTTAAGTATTTCGTCATTTGCTCAAGATATGAGCAATATGCCTTTTGGGCAAACTCCTGCCGACGTGCAAGAGTCATACACTTTTGACCACAATGTAAAATTGCAGATAGAGATGTATAAGAACGGAAAAGTCAAGCAGACAGAAGATTTGACCTTTCTTTTCTCTGATGGCGCCATCATTGGAATGGAACTCGATGACAAGGGAAATAGCAACATGATCATTATGGATACGGAGAAGCTTCAAATGATCACATTGCTCGAAAACAATGGGCAAAAAATCGGGGTTGTGACTGCCATTGACGATCAACAAATGATGCAATCAGACCAATCGGAATCCGATGAATTCACCTTCGAAAAAACAGGTCAAAAAAAGAAGATATCGGGCTATGCTTGTGAAGAGTACGTTCTAAAAGACAACAACGATAAGGAAACGCATAAGCTCTGGATGTCGAAAGATGTAAGCTCACTTTGGATGGAAGCGATGTCGGAGTTTGCCATCGGTCAAAACAGTATTCCTGGTTCTTCGGTAGGTGCCGACAAACTGCCAGAAGGCGGGGTGGTGCAGATTGTGATGGAAGACACCAACGGAGAAATACTTTCTGTAACCACGGTTAATGAGTACAATCTAAACCAGGTTACGGATATCAAAACAGCTGGATACATGTTTATGAACATGCCCCAGGGCATGCAACTCGACGGACTATCGAAGTAAACAAGCGAGACCTATCAAAATCTCTCTCAGGGAAGAACCTGAATCGACTGGCTATTCCAGCCATCCTTTCTGGTATTTCTGAACCACTTATTTCGCTTGCCGATACGGCCTTTGTAGGGCGTGTAGGCACAGAAGAGCTTGCTGCCGTGGGCATCTCAGGTAGTTTTTACTTGATGATGGTGTGGATACTTTCACAATCCCTTTCAGCCATCTCGGCAATTGTGAGTCGCAGGCTCGGTGCCAATGATATCGATTCTATCAAGACCCTGGTGCCACAAGCCATTGTAGCCAATATGTTTATAGGCATTGGCTGCATATTGTTAACCCTACCTTTCGCCGATCAGATTTTCAATTTTTACAACGCTGAAGGAGAAGTTCTTGAGCACTGCGTAGACTATTATCAAATTAGAGCGCTGGGATACCCATTTACGCTCGGGCTTCTCATGCTTTTTGGCGTCTTTAGGGGCTACCAAAACACTTCTTGGGCTATGCGTATCTCTTTGATCGGTGCCGGAATCAACCTCGCTCTGGATTACCTACTCATTTTTGGGATTGGCGATTCTATTCCCGCTCTGGGTGTGAAGGGCGCTGCCTGGGCAAGCTTTATAGCTCAAGTCACCATGTTTGCTATTTCACTATGGTATCTCGTTAAGAAAACTCCGTTTGATTTGAAACTCGTGCTGAAGATAAATCCAGCCTTCAAATGGTTGGCAGGTATGAGTTTCGACTTGATTATTCGCACCATTCTTTTAAATCTGACATTTTACCTCGCCATTAGGTACGCCACAGGCTACGGCGCAGCTTCGATCGCGGCGCACACCATCGCAATGAATATTTGGTTGTTCTCATCGTTTTTTATCGACGGGTATGCTTTAGCCGGAAATGCCGTGGCCGGGAAACTCCTCGGAGCAAATGCACGTGAACTGGTGTGGCCCCTTGGGATGAAAATTGTCAAAATATCAATCGGTGTAGGAGCTGGATTAGGAGCCATCTACCTACTTGCTCAGTCTTTTATCGGTCAGATTTTTACCGCCGATCTGGATGTACTCATTGCGTTTCATTCCATCTTTTGGATCGTAGCTTTATCTCAACCCCTTAACGCGATTGCCTTTGGGTTCGACGGAGTTTACAAAGGCTTAGGAGAAACTAAATTCTTGAGAAATGTCCTGATTGCTGCTACACTTGCGGGGTTCGTGCCAGCTCTACTCCTGCTCAACATGTATCAAGAGAGCTTGGTAGTGATATGGATAGCTTTTTTAGCCTGGATGCTGGTAAGATCAGGTGGTCTGTACATCCACTTTTACAAGAACTATCGGGCAGTAGATTAGACCATTTTCCAAACAGCCACAAAGTGTGCCACTGCTCCAGCCAAAACAAAAATATGCCAAATGGCATGGTGGTATGGAATCTTTTTAACGAGATAAAACACGACCCCCAGCGTATAAAAGGCACCACCTATGGCAATCCAAAGGATTTGTTCGTCGGGTAGGTTTGCTTTAAATGAATCGGGAGTGAAAACAATAAGCCAGCCCATAGCGAGGTAAATAGCTGTTGAGACTACGCGAAACCGCCCAGTGTAGAAAACCTTAAAAATGGTCCCTAGTAGAGCCAAGCCCCACATCACCGACAGCATCCAGAACGCGTCATTTCCCTCCGAATAGCGGAGTAAAAACGGGGTGTAAGAACCGGCAATAAGGAAGTAAATACTCACGTGATCCCACATTTTGAATTTCGCCTTTCTATCTGACGATTTGGCTGCGTGATAGAGAGATGAAAAGGAAAACACCATGAGAAAGGTAATCCCATAGAATATAACTCCCATAGCCATCCACCAGGGAATTTCAGACGCCAGAACAAACCGCGAGGTGAGTAGTGGAAAACCCACTAAACCAAACAGCATGCCCACGACATGTGTCCCAACATTCAATCGCTCGTGAGCTAAACTATATTCCGACATAGGGCTATCTGGTTCAATAAAAAAACGGTACAAAAATACGCTCTATTCGTCCATATCGTTAAGAATACCTTAATTTGATCAACTAATAATCGCTGCATGGTTGCTAAAACGCTGAAACTCCTTTTACTTCTCGGCTTCATTTTTTTGGTTGGGTGGATTGTCTACCAGTCTACCACTATCATATTGTACATTCTCTTCTCTGCAGTGGTTGCCTTGATCGGCCGACCGGTTTTCCATCTACTCGAACGAATCGAAATAAAAGGGAAAAAAATGCCAGATGGTGTCCTTGCAGGACTTACTATACTTGTCATTTTCGGAGCAGTAGGTACGCTGTTTGGTACGTTTCTGCCCATGGTATTTACTGAAGCGCAACTCTTGTCGGAGATTGACCTCGATAAAGTGAAGGCTTCGCTGGCTCCAGCTGTGGAATCCATTAACGAACTGCTCATCAGATTCAACCTAAACAAGGGGCAAGAAACAGACACCGAGTTTATCAGCTATCTATTCAACACCATTGATATGTCTTTGATTCCGAATATCTTCAATTCACTCGTTGGGGCTTTTGGGAATTTCTTGATAGCCTTGTTTTCTATTGCATTCATCTCCTTCTTCTTTTTGAAGGACGAACACATGCTATCTCGTTTGATCATTCGGATCACTCCATCAAAGCTAGAGCCCAGTTTTGTTGAGATCCTGACGAATACACGTAAAACATTGTCGAGGTATTTTCTTGGTTTGGTGATTCAAATCATAGCTATATCCACTTGTATCTTTATCGGTCTTTCCATCTTGGGAGTAAAGAATGCGCTATTAATAGCTGTGTTCACGGGAATTGTAAATTTGGTACCCTACTTGGGGCCATGGATCGGATTTGCCTTCGGCTTATTCATATTAGTCGCCAACAATATAGACGCAAGTTTTGCAGCAGTTATTCAGCCCAAAATGCTTGGCATGGTTGCCGTTTTTGGGATTACACAGCTTCTAGACAACTACCTCTTTCAACCCACCATTTTTTCGAACAGCATCAACGCACATCCGCTCGAAATTTTCATCGTTATACTAATAGCCGGTACCATAGGCGGAGTGGGTGGAATGATCGCAGCAATACCTGTCTACGCTTTTTTGCGAATAGTTTTCATTGAGCTAAACAATAAGTTCATGATTCTAGATCGGTTAAAAAACCGCGGGTAAATTACTCGGGTGAGTCTGGATAGCCCAGAAGCGTCTCTTTCTTCCTGAAATGATAGTCTCCATTGAGAGATGAACCAACAGCAAAACCACAAGCCTAACACCTGACATATCAGCACTTTAAAGCTCAAGAAATGATTAAGGAGGGATCAAGACACCTAAAAACCCTCCACGTTTGAAGGGTTTTTAGGGCTATGAAACAGAAAAACTATCTTGGGATAAACTCGAAAGTCATGATTTAGAGTGAGACGATGAAAGATAGGGGACTTCCGAGCCATCGTTTTCCAAGTGACTTCAAAGATAGAACAAAAAAGGCTTACTTCCTTGTCGGTTTCATGTTTTTTTTTGACCCAAACCGATTATTTTTTCTCAAACCCCTTTAAATCCCAGTATTTTAAGGAGTCATAATCATTCTCTATACGGAAATAGACAACACCCCCTAAAGGGGGTATCAATTCTCCCCTTTTCTCCAAGAGTGCCTGATGGCGTAGGTTTTCAACACATCACATTTACCGTGAATGTCGAATTCATCAGGTCTAAAGCCTTTTTCATATATTCACCGGCTACATTCCAACCTGCCTAGAGGAAAACACTTATGAATCGAAAGTTTTGGCTTTTCGCATTGGCTTGCCTGACCAGCATCCAAATGCTTGCTCAAGAGAAGGAAATCACCCTAAGTGATATATGGAGAGATGGCACTTTCCGCTCAGAATACGTTTCCGGATTGCGGAGTATGAAAGATGGTCAGCATTACACGAGCCAGGTCAGGACTTCCGGTGGTGCGGCCATTGTAAAATACAAGTACAAAACAGGTGAAGCCATCGACACATTGTTTAAATCGTCTGCCTTACCCCGTTCTGAAAATGGCGCCTTGAGCTTCTCAGACTACACCTTCAATAGCGATGAGACCAAAATTCTTTTAGCTACAAGTCAAGAAGCGATATACAGAAGAAGTTCTAAGGCAAACTACTTCGCTGCCGATTTAGCCTCTGGCAAAGTGGAGCCCATCACAGACTTCTCAAATGGAAAGCAGCAATTGGCTGACTTCTCTCCTACCGAAAATAAGGTAGCTTTTGTTCGCGATAACAACCTTTTTATTAAAGACCTGGATTCGGGCAATGAAATTGCAGTGACTACGGACGGCAAGTGGGGCGAGATTATTAATGGCGCTGTAGATTGGGTATACGAAGAAGAATTCGGTTTCCACCGTGGTTTTTACTGGTCTCCCGAAGGCACCAAAATAGCTTACTACCGATTTAATGAGACCGATGTGCGGGAGTTTAGCATGAAGTACTACAACGGCTTGTATCCCGAAATATACGATTTCAAGTACCCAAAGGCGGGTGAGAAGAATTCTCAAGTTCAAGTCAAACTTTTTGAACTGAGCAGTGGAAAGCACTACGAGCTAGATGTGAATCACGAAAACGATCAGTACATCCCTCGAATAAAATGGACTCGAGATGACAATGTGGTTTCGATCTTGCGGATGAATCGCCACCAAAACCATTTGGAGATTCTCACGGCCGATATGAAAGACGTGAACCCAGGCCTATTGCCCCTGAAAGAAATTTACAGTGAAACCGCTGAAACATATATTGAAGTAAACGACAATCTGATCTTCCTGGAAGATGGAGAGAATTTCATCTGGAATAGTGAGAAAGATGGCTGGAACCACATCTATATATTCAATATGGAAGGCGAAGAAGTGGCTCAGCTCACCAAAGGCGATTGGGAAGTGATTGAATTTTACGGAGCAAATACTTCAAACCAAACACTCTACTTTTCAGCAGCCATCGAGAATTCAATAGGCCAAGAAGTGTATAGTCTCAGCTTTGGATCGGCGCTCAAGAAGCACAAAAAAACAGGTAAACCTGTTGTTCCATCGGCAGACATGTCGGCTAGCTTGAATAAGCTCACCCCAAACGGACATACCAACGATGCCAACTTTAGCGCGTCATACGACTACTTTATCAATTTTGAGTCGAGTGCTGCAATGCCATACCACATTGCATTGTACGCTTCGAGCGGTAAAAAGCAAAGAGATCTAAAAACAAACGAGAGTCTTCGCTCTACCTTAGCTGAGTATAAAATTCTTGAAAAGGAATTTGGCGTTTACCAGACAGAAGCTGGTCACGAGCTAAACTACTGGATGATCAAACCAGCCGACTTCGACCCGAGCAAGTCTTATCCTGTCATGTTTATGATTTACGGAGGCCCGGGAAGTAATACTGTGACCAATTCGTGGGGTGGATCAAATTATTTCTGGCATCAGATGCTGGCTCAGCAAGGCTACGTTATCGTTTCAGTAGATCCCCGAGGAACGATGCGGAAGGGTCGCGACTTCAAGCACAGTACCTATCTCCAACTCGGAAAACTCGAAACAGAAGATATGATCGATGCGGCAAAGCATTTTGGCGGCATGGATTTCATTGATTCAGAGCGCATAGGTGTTATGGGCTGGAGCTATGGTGGCTATATGAGCTCGCTCTGCTTGACTAAGGGTGCAGAATACTTTAAACTTGGCATCGCTGTGGCGCCTGTTACCAACTGGAGGTACTACGATTCGATCTACACCGAGCGGTTTTTGCGCACCCCACAGGAAAATGCGGATGGGTATGACCAAAACTCTCCGATCAATTTTGTGGACCAAATGAAAGGACATTATCTATTGGTACATGGTTCGGCCGACGACAATGTGCATTACCAAAACACAATGGAAATGATCAATGCGCTCGTGGCGGCAGATAAGCAGTTCGACCTGTTTATTTATCCGAATAAGAACCACGGCATATACGGTGGCAATACGCGCTACCACCTCTACACTAAAATGACTGACTTTATTAAGGACAATTTATAAATATGAGCACCACTACTTTAGAACCAAAAGACAGAGAACTATTTGGACACCCAATTGGTCTGTACGTACTCTTTCTCACAGAAATGTGGGAAAGATTCAGTTACTACGGAATGAGAGGTCTGCTAACCTTGTACATGGCCGCTGAACTTACTGATGCTTCAGGCCCTGGGTTAGGTTGGTCAAATGCTGATGCCCTGAAGTTATATGGGTGGTACACGATGCTCGTTTACCTAATGTCGATTCCTGGTGGAATGATAGCAGATAAGCTAATTGGCCAAAAAAAATCCGTCATGATAGGTGCCATTATCCTAGTGCTAGGTCACGGAACACTTGCAATCGAGGAGACGTGGGCATTCTTTACTGGTTTGATACTGATTATACTAGGTGTTGGTATGTTGAAACCGAACATTTCGACGATGGTTGGTGGATTGTATGGTCCTAAGGATATAAGAAGGGATAAGGGTTTCAGTATTTTCTATATCGGAATCAATACAGGATCATTATTGGCTACTACTACTGTTGGTCTGGTAGTCGCCAAATGGGGTTGGCATGCTGGGTTTGGACTTGCAGGCATTGGAATGCTTTTGGGCCTTCTTGTGTATGTTTTCGGTCAAAAATACCTCGTACATGTGGGTAACAAAACATCAGTTGAGGAAAAGAAGGATCAAGTTCCTATTTCAAAACTTTTCCAAGATCTCTTAAAGTCTAGTAAGCATCTGTTGCTCGTGGTGATTCTTATCGCGGTATCAATATACTATGGTGGATTTGTATTAACAGGTATTGATCATTGGGGCTATGTTGCTCTTTTCATCTTCCTCTCTCTTCTCGTGGGTATGTTGATGATGATATACAAAAGTTTGAGATCACAGATTGAGAAGGATAGATTCCTCGTTGTTCTTCTATCATTCTTGTTAGTTATTGTATTCTGGGGAGCTTTCGAACAAGCAGGAGGTCTCATGAACCTATTTACTAATGACTATACCAACCGAAACCTGTTTGGGTGGGAAGTTCCCACAATATGGTTCCAGAGCTTGAATGCTGGATTTATTATTTTGTTTGCAGTTGTTGTTGCTAATTTCTGGGCTTCAAGAAAACTTAAAAACAAGGAGGCTTCATCACTTTTCAAAATGGCTACAGGTACTATAATTATGGGCCTTGGTTTCATCTTCATGGTGTTCGCGACAATGGATTTTGAGAAAAGTGGGCCAGTTGTAGAAGGCGTTGCAGGTTCAGGCTCAGCAATGTACTGGCTTGTTCTTGCTTACCTTTTCCATACCATTGGTGAGTTGTGTTCGTCACCTGTATCTCTTTCATTTGTTACCAAGCTAGCACCGGTACGATATGCCTCACTCATGATGGGACTTTACTTTGCATCCACTGGTCTTGGAAATAAAGTAGCTGGCCTTCTTGGGGAGTCTGCATCAGAATTTGGTGAATACACCATTTTTGCCGGAATCACCATTTTCACTGTGATCTTTGGACTTTTAGTGATTTTGCTTCTTAAACCACTTAAAAGACTAACCCATGGAGCTGAAGATCTTGAAAAGGAAAATGTAGCCGACATCGGCGAAGCAACAGAACAATCACTTGCATAATTAATCACTATGGATCAGGCATCTACCGAAGAACTATTTAAATCCAAAGTACTCGGACACCCTTCGGGGATGTTTGTACTCTTTTTTACTGAGATGTGGGAGCGGTTCTCATTCTATGGAATGCGCGCCCTACTGGTACTATTCTTTACTGCTTCGCTTTTGGACGAGGGATGGGGCTGGCCGCGAGAGCACGCCATGGCCTTATTTGGCTCGTACGTTGGTCTGGTTTACCTATCCACTCTACTCGGTGGGTATATGGCCGACAAAGTCATAGGATTTAGATGGGCCGTTGTAATCGGTGCCTTACTCATGACACTGGGTCATGGTTCTATGGCCGTCGAAACACCTTTTTTCATCTACTTAGGTCTCGCACTCTTAGTATTTGGAAATGGTTTTTTCAAGCCCAACATCACGTCCATCATATCTGAGATGTACCACTACAAACCCGAGAAGAAGGATGGTGCTTATACCATTTTCTATATGGGTGTAAATGCAGGAGCGTTCTTTGGAATTTTGCTGTGTGGATACCTTGGCGAAAAAGTTGGTTGGAGCTGGGGATTCGGGCTCGCCGGAGTTTTCATGCTCTTCGGGATGCTCCAGTTTTGGTTTGCCCAAAACATCTTTGGTACCATCGGCCTGAAGCCTAATAAAGACGATGTGACTGATTTCAAAAATCAAGACAACGATAAGCGTGTACCGTTCACGATGGGCCAGCTAGGCTTGATCGCTGTTATGGTGATTCTAGGTTTGGTTTGGATCATTTTCGAGCCTGTCGCTCTTATTTCCGAAGGGGCCATCAACATCTTCGACTTTGAAGTCTTTGGCTTCGCCGGCAACAACGTTACCATTTTAGTCGGGCTGGCACTCTTCTTGGGCCTTGTGGTTTATCGCCTTTCTCAGTACTCTAAAACTACCCGAGAAAAGCTTATTGCGGTTACCTTCTTCGCATCATTGACTGTTATTTTCTGGGCCATTTTTGAGCAGTCGCCGGGAACGCTAACGATTTTTGCTCGCGATTATACCGACAGAACGCTGGATGGAAGCGCTGGAATGATTTTCAAAATAGTAGACATGCTGATGACCCTAGTGCCATTAGTCGTGATCACGTGGGTTCTTGTGCTTCTTTTTCGACAGACTTTCGCCAAGTACTCCCTTTCTAACATCATCCTCGCCTTGAGTTTTGTGATTGTATGGGCAATAGGCTTGTGGAAAGTTTACGACCAGTTTAGCCAGGATAGTTTTGAAATACCGGCTTCGTGGTTTGCCACACTCAATTCTCTCTTTATCATCACGCTAGCCCCGCTATTTTCGAAATGGTGGGAAAGCAAGTACAACCCATCTGCCAATTCAAAATATGGTATAGGTATGCTCTTGCTAGCTCTGGGAATGGCCTGTGTAGCCTTTGGTGCTGGTGGAATAGAACCTGGGGCCAAAACGGCATCAGTGAGCATTATGTGGCTCGTGTTGGTATACTTGTTCCACACCATGGGCGAGCTTTGTATCTCGCCAGTTGGACTTTCTTACGTAAGTAAACTCGTACCGCCGCGAATGATCGCTTTGATGTTCGGTCTTTGGAACCTTGCCGTAGCGATAGGAATGAAAGGTGCCGGTAAATTTGGAGAGAATATAGATCGGGTAGCCGACGAAAACGGGATTAGTTATTTCTTTTGGATGCTAACCATTGTATCTTTGGGGGCAGCATTTATAGCATTTGTCTTCAATCCGGTGATCAAGAAACTCATGCATGGAGTGCGCTAATCAAGGCATCGTTTTTGCATAAGATTAATGCTCAATTAAGAAAAAACCATGAAGAAACTATTCCTATTACTCCTAATCTCTCCCCTACTAAGCTTTGCTCAACAACACTCCAATGAAATTACGTGGATAAGCTGGGACGAAGTAGAAGCCAAGATGGCTGAAGAGCCACGAAAAGTAATGGTCGATGTATATACGCAATGGTGTGGTCCGTGTAAAATCATGAATAAAACCACATTTCACGACAAGGGAGTGGTTGACTACGTAAACGAAAACTACTACGCTATAAAATTCGATGCTGAGAGTCCAACACCAGTTGATTTTAAGGGAACGGTATACAAAAACGAAGGATACGACCCGAATCGTGCAGGCCGAAACAGCACCCACGATTTGACCAAAGCTATCGCACCTGCTCAAGGCCGTATAGCCTACCCAACTATCGTGTACATGGATGAAAATTTTCAAATTTTGGCGCCAGTACAAGGCCTTCAGAAGCCAGAGCAAATCATGCCGATCCTAACCTTCTTTGGAGAGGACATTTACAAAGAAAAAACTTGGCAAGAGTATACCGGACAGAATTAAGATCCCGCATACTGAAAATACTTAACCGGATTTTCCTTTTGGATTTTCCGGTTTTTTTTGTTCTATAAATCATCCCGAAAAAAGCGTTTAGTTTAGTATCTTCGTGCCGATTTTCAATAAAATATTTCCGATACAAAAATGGACGACACAGCGAAGCTAATTGTCAATGGAGAAACCCACGAACTACCAATCGTAACAGGATCTGAAAACGAGATCGCGATTGACATCTCAAAACTCAGAGCAAACTCTGGATTGATCACCCTTGACCCGGGCTATAAAAACACGGGTGCAACCCAATCAGCCATCACTTTTCTAGATGGAGAAAAGGGAATTTTGCGCTACAGAGGTTACCCAATTGAACAGCTGGCTGAAAAGTCTGATTTTCTTGAAGTAGCATATGCACTCATCTACGGCGATTTGCCTAATGAGAAGCAAATGGATTACTTCTCAAACAGCATCACGAATCACACGCTGATTCACGAAGATATGAAGCGCTTTTACGAAGCCTTCCCATCGAATGCTCACCCAATGGGTATTCTTTCTTCGATGCTGTCATCGATGAGTACATTCTACCCGCAGTCTCAAAACCCGAATCGCTCGGTGCAAGACGTTGATTTGACAATCCACCGATTGATCGCCAAAATCACAACTCTCGCAGCGCTTTCGTACAAGTCGAGCAAAGGGCACCCGTACATCTATCCTGATAACAACCTAAACTATGTAGAGAACTTCCTCTACATGATGTTTGCTGTGCCAAGTGAAGATTACGAGATAGACCCAGTGGTAGTTGATGCACTCAACAAACTATTGATTCTTCACGCCGACCATGAGCAAAACTGTTCAACGAGTACGGTGAGAATTGTTGGTTCATCACAAGCCAACTTATACTCTTCTATTTCAGCTGGAGTTTCTGCACTTTGGGGTCCACTACACGGTGGTGCTAACCAGGCGGTAATCGAGATGCTCGAGATGATTATGAAGGACGGTGGCGATCTTCAAAAATGGATCGACAAAGCCAAGGACAAGAACGATTCTTTCCGACTAATGGGCTTCGGACACCGCGTTTACAAAAACTTCGACCCAAGAGCTACTATCATTAAGAAGTCTTGCGATGAAGTCTTGAGTAAAATGGGAGTTAATGATAAAGCTCTCGAAATTGCCAAGCAACTCGAAGAAGTAGCGCTTAAGGACGAGTACTTCGTGAAGCGTGGACTCTACCCTAACGTCGATTTCTACTCGGGTATCATTTACCGTGCAATCGGTATCCCTACAGAGATGTTTACGGTGCTTTTCGCTATTGGACGCCTTCCAGGATGGATCGCTCAGTGGAAAGAGATGATCGAAAAAGGAGAGCCAATTGGAAGACCACGTCAGATCTACACTGGAGCCAATCTCAGAAATTACGTTCCACTAGAAGACAGAGAATAAATCATTGAAAAGGCCGCTTGTTAAGCGGCCTTTATTTTTTTATGAAAACTTTGAAATTCTTGGGCAAATAGAAGGCTGACACTATCTTTGACTTAGGAGAACTTAGTCCGACCAATAACTGAAAACATGAGAAAATTAATCGTCCCAACTGACTTTTCTGACGGAGCATATAACGCCTTAAAACACGCGGTAGAGATTGCCAAAGCCTTCGATGGGTCAATCGATGTGATCCACGCATATAGCATGCCTTCTGCTGGATCTACAGTAATGGTAGATATCAGTGAGATGCTCGAGAAAAACGCCAAAGAAGAAGTGGTTAAGCTCAAAACTCGGATGGAAGCTGATGGTTTGTTTAGCAAGGTCGATTTTCAATTTAAGGTGGAGCACGGTTCTGTAGTGGATGTTGTCAGAAGACACGCCAACGAAAAGGACAGCGATATGGTTGTGATGGGAACCCACGGAGCTAGTGGATTTTCTGAAAAATGGCTCGGAACTAATTCGGCAGCAGTTGCCAGAAATATGGACCTACCAACGCTCGTAGTGCCATCAACATCTCCTTACAAACCGGTCAAAGAGATTCTCTTCGCTACCGATATGAAAGTATCGAAAGACGAAACCCCTTTTGAAGTACTCGCCATGCTCTGCAATCAATTCGACTGTCAGACTCGATTTGTTCACATTACCGATGGAAGCAAAGATCAAGACTTTTCAGAGTACAAATCTCAAGTCGCACGCATTATCGGGAAGGATTACGCTAGTTTTGAAATTCTGGAGAACGAAAATGTCGAGGATGGAATCAATCAAGCTATCGAAGAGTTTAAGCCAGATTTGATGGTTGCCGTACGTCACAGTTACGATTTCTTCACCGGTCTGTTTCACTCATCAGTTACGCAGCAAATCATCCAGACCGCTGCACTTCCGGTGCTTGTAATGAAGGCCTAAACAGTCTGTTCGGTTTGTAAAATGTTGTAAAAAAACAAAAGGAAAGAGAGACTCTTTCCTTTCGCTAAACATTAAACAAACTAAACATATAGGCTAATCAGGTCCAAGGATTAATAGTTTCGCAACGTGCTTAACCCTAAGTCCTATGCAATTATAGTAAGATTTAACAGAAATCAAAAATTGAATGTGTAAAGAATCTTGCGAAGTTTTTGGATCCACTTTACCAATTTTTGCACATCAAATAAGCGTCTTCGGCGATGTAGGCTCCCATTAATTCGATAAAATCGGAAAATGGTAGGAATGCATACCATCTAAAAAATGTCCGATTTAACGTTCGTTTAGAATTTATGCTTCGAGAATACTGCATAGCAGAATGGGAATAACTCCTCCGCTGCCGCGCGATTAGTGCAACGTATAGCGTGGTCGTTAATAAGCCCGAATTGGTTTTAAGATTGAAGGATATTCCGCAGAGTTGCAACTTAGCGAAGTGATATCAGGACTGTAGGAGTAGACCCCGCGGTGCGAATCAACAATAATATTTGACTAATTTAAGCGGCATAAAAGTGAGAAATTATGGATGGCTTCGCCCAATATAAAAGATTTGTCCGAAGTATTTCACGGTTCGAGCATTCCGATAACAGTGACTTACTACTATTTAAAACTGAGATCTATAATATCCTCAGCTTCTGGCTACAGTCCTTTGAATCTAGATATGGAGAAAACAAGAATATTTGGGATTCAGGGTATGTAGAAGTAAAAGCTCTAAAAGGGATTCTGGATCCTAAGAAGAGTGAAAAGGACAAGCCATATTTACAAGTTTTAAATTCACACATTCTACTTTCATGTATCAGCGTATTTGAAATGTTTTTATCAAATTTTTTAAAAGAAACTCTTGGCATGAACCAGCATCTTTTACGCGCTTTTGAAGGTGAATTTAAATACAAAGAACTACTAGAGAGATCTGATGAGATTGAAGTGATGATAATCAATAAGGTAATCTCGAAGAAGCTGAAAGGGGGTTATCAAAATTGGACATTATTTTTGAGCAAATATTTTCATATTGGCAATCTCAAAGACTCTCTAGATAATGGATCTTATGAATTGATGGAGTCGACTTGGGAGCTAAGACACATCCTTGTTCATAATGCAGGATACATAGACCAGTCGTTTATTGATAGTGTCAATAAAAAAGATACGTTAATTAGCGTTGACGCTGTAAATGATGCAAATACGCGATTCGTAATTGACTCAGAGTCCGTCTTTAAAATGGTAATGAATATAGATTATCAAGCCACATTTATCCATGATAAGATCAAGGAAAAACATGAAGTTCTAGGGTTTGAAGAAGACTTCGCTAATTTACTTTCAGGGATCTTTAAAAGGATTGAAGAGCTACTTTCAGCTCGAGGCTAGAACACGCAAAGTAGTTGTTCAAACAAAAAATTCAGCAGAGTCCACTTCAGTTGAGGGGATGACTCGACCGTTGAAAAAAAGATCGGCCCAAAAGCCGATCGTAGTTTTTTCTGCCCAAAAATTTGCCTGAGAGCGCGCTCTCGCAAATTTTTGGGCAGAAAAAAAGCTCCGACTTTCATCGGAGCTTTTTCAACGGTCGGGTGGAAGATGGGATTCGAACCCACGGCCCTCGGAACCACAATCCGATGCTCTAACCAACTGAGCTACAACCACCGTGTAAAAATGAGAGTGCGAAATTAATCAATCTATCTATTATGAAAACATTTTTGCCCCACTTTTTTCAATTGTCTGATCGATAAATTCAGTCAGAGATAAGTCTGCGAGGCTTACCTTTGTATCAATGACTGGCGAAGAAGTATCCTTAAAGGTCGATGGAATGACCTGCAATAATTGTGCTTTGGGGATCTCTAAATCCTTAAAGCAAATCGGTTTCGATGATGCCGACGCCAACTTTATTGACGGTGAAGTGAGCTTCTCCTCCCCTTCTGAAAGGGAAACGGACAAGGCGATTGCCCAGATCAAAAAGCTGGGATATACCGTAAAGGACGATAGCTCACCGATAGTAGAAAATGGCTTGAGCTCGATTGAGAAAAAGTTCATCTTCTCGCTGATCTTCTCCGTTCCGTTATTCATGCACATGTTTGTGCCCCACCACTGGTGGATCAACAATCCATGGGTGCAACTCGCTCTCGCCCTTCCAGTTTTCATTTTGGGTATCCTACATTTTGGAAAATCAGCATGGGGCTCACTCAGGGCCGGAATGGCCAATATGGACGTGTTAATTTTCATCGGCTCGAGCAGTGCTTTTTTGTACAGCCTTGTGGGGTGGTATATGCATGCCGGGACACCCGAACTGCACAATTTCTTATTCTTCGAAACGGCTACTACCATTATTTCGCTAGTACTTCTGGGGAATGTTCTCGAACACCGCTCTGTGCAGCAAACCACTAAAAATGTGCAGGCACTTGACAAAATGCAAGCGCACGTGGCCCGGATTGTGATGCGAGTTGGAAAAACGGAGAAAATATTTGAAACCGATCCTGCTGGCGTGAAACCGGGTGATGAGCTCCAGATCAACGAAGGAGATCAGATCCCTGTTGATGGAGTTGTACTAAGTGGATCGGGTGAAGTGAACGAGTCGGCGATCACTGGTGAGAGCCTTCCAAACGCTCTTGAAGAAGGAAGAGCTGTTTATTCGGGCACGACACTCGTAAATGGAAACTTGCGGATGATCGCCAAAGCCCCGGCTAAGGATTCGACCCTGCAACAGATCATCGAGCTGGTAAAAAAGGCTCGAAAAGATCAACCCGATATTCAGAAATTTGGCGATCGGGTGAGTGGAGTTTTTGTTCCAGCTGTTCTCGTCATTGCTGCGCTGACATTTACCATCGGGTATTTTTTTGGAGAAATAGGACTTACCCATGCTTTGATGAACGCAGTGGCTGTTCTGGTGATCTCCTGTCCATGTGCGATGGGGCTGGCCACCCCCACTGCAGTGGTAGCTGGTGTGGGAAGAGCGGCCAAAAACGGAATCCTGATCAAAGGTGGCTCAACTCTGGAGCGATTTGCCAAGGTAAAGCGGATTCTGTTTGACAAAACGGGAACACTAACTTCAGGTGATTTTCAAATCATTGAAGTAGAGAACAGCATTGGCGATCGAGCCAAATCCATTATCCACGCCATAGAACAACATTCAGCACACCCCATAGCGAGTTCCTTTCTCAAAGAGTTTGGTGATTTCCCCCCAGAAGCTCTCACCGATACCCGCGAAGAAAAAGGCCGGGGAATGACCGCAAAAACAGCTTCTGGTGAATCAGTTCGCTTTGGTCGTTGCACCAACGCCGATGCCGATCTCGCACTTGAAATCGATGGAGTGACTGTGGCGTCTTACCTTATCCGCGACAAAGTACTGGAAGGAGCTCGCGAAATGGTCGCGTATTACAACTCTGCCGATGTAGTGACCGAACTCATCTCTGGTGACCGCGATTCTAAAGTCAAATCCACCGCCGAAGAACTTGGCATTTCAAAATGGGCAGGAAGTCTTTCTCCCCAAGAAAAACTCGATCGCATCGAAGCGGCTTCCAAGAAAGAACTTGTCGCTATGGTGGGAGATGGAATAAACGACGGCCCTGCCCTATCTCTCGCTCACGTTGGTATTTCACCAAAAGGAGCTACAGCTCTGGCCAGTGATGCTGCGAGGATTGCTATTCTTTCATCCGATCCGATGGACGGTCTGAAACGCGCTCACCTGATTTCAAAACACACCTATATCACGATCAAACAGAATCTATTCTGGGCGCTTTCGTACAACTTAATCGCTATACCTATCGCAGCTTTCGGTTTCTTAAACCCAATGGTGGCGGCCCTTGCCATGGCTTTCTCCGATGTTGTGGTAATCGGAAACTCGCTTCGATTGAAGGTGAAGCGGTTGAAATGAAGGAAGTGATGAGTGGGGAGCTGCAAAGCAGTGGTGACCGACCAGCGGGAGCGTCAGCATGAGTAGTTTGGAATGGCGAGTGGGGAGTTCGGAATTCCGCCTACGTATGACTACGGCGGATAAGTCCGCTTATGCTAAAACTTCAGCGGATAAATGAGGGAAATGACAGCCTAAATCAAATCATCTAGCGAGCGCACTCCTAGCGGGCGCTCCACGTTAAATCCTTCGCCGTATGTGGTACGGATATTCCGACCAAACTCTCTGCCCCGAGCATCTAGAAACTCAACGAAATCGGGAGTGGAAATGGGTGTGTCGGGCTCATCGGAATTTTCATCCGCGTGAAACTGGCTCTTGTAAGCCAAAATCGACTTCATTTTATCATCCCACACGTCTGTGACATCCACGATGAAGTCGGGCTGGATATAGCGGTCTTGTATGAAGTGGTAAACATAGTCGGGACGCCAGGCATCTTGGTCGTTGCCGTCGCTATCATAGGTAGGCAAGGCTCTCAATCCAGCCAAAAAACAGGCATCGGATACGAGCTTTGATCCTTTTCCATGATCTGGATGTCGGTCGTCTAGTGCATTGGTGAGTACAATGGTAGGCTGATACTTTCGGATAAATGGAATGATGGCCATCTGCTGCTCCTTCGAATTTTCCAAAAACCCGTCAGGCAATCCGACGCAATCTCTCATCGATAGACCAAGAATCTCGGCGGCAGCCGCAGCTTCTTCAGCTCTGATTTCAGGAGTTCCACGCGTGCCCATTTCACCTTGGGTCAGATCCAAAATCCCTACTTTTTTTCCAGCAAGAATCGCTTTTCTGAGCGTTCCCCCTGCAGCGAGTTCCACATCGTCGGGGTGGGCAGCTATGGCTAAAATATCGAGCTTCATCACTTGATCTTTTTGAGTTCTTGATACAGTTTTTGAGTCGGCAGCCCCATCACAGTGTAAAACGATCCGTTAATGCGATCAATGGCCGCATACCCCAACCACTCTTGGATTCCGTATGAACCGGCCTTGTCGTAAGGTTGGCATTTCCGGATATAATTTAGAATCTCATCTTGCGTAAGCGGTGTAAATGTCACTTCCGTAGAATCGTGAAACACGCGCTCTTCATGGGCCGTTTTGATGCACACGCCGGTAATTACCGTATGGGTTTTTCCAGCTAATTCGGTGAGCATGCCTACTGCTTCTTCTTCAGATTCTGGTTTGTTGTAGATCTTCCCATCCAGACAAACGATGGTATCGGATGTAATCAGGAGTTCATCTTCGCTCAGACCCGACTCGAGGGCCTTCGCCTTTTGCAGAGCCAGAAATTCTGGAATCTCGGTCATCGGCATCTTGGGGTCGAAAGATTCATCGGCATCGCTCACACGCGATTCAAATTCGATATCCATCCCAGCCAACAACTCTCTTCTACGCGGCGACTGACTTCCGAGTACGATCTTGTATTTTTTCAAGTTATCCAACAACATCGGCGTAATAGATGTAGTAGTGAACAACGCTGTAGAGCAAACCGCCCAACATGGCCCATTTCAAGAAGTTTCCTGCACGCACAAACTGCTGCCGCCTCACAGCGATCGAATTCATTCGAAGACTCAGCAAAAGCGGGAGAACAATCGCGCCTAGCAAATAGGCCAAGGAATAATCGTCATCAACGACTTGCTGCTCGAGAATAACCAAAACGATGATTGCTGCAACAACCAATGCGGAAACCAACCGCTTTGACTTCCGAAGACCATAAACCAGCGGAATGGTGCGTGCCCCAATGCGCATATCGCCTTTCACATCGGCCATATCTTTCTGGATTTCCCTGATAAGATTCAAGAAGAATGCAAAGCCGGCATATCCCAGAATGAAATAAAACATCATCTTGAAATAGATCATAGGGTCTTCATCTGGTCTTTCGAGCGAAAAGTATTGCGATACTTCCTGACCATAGGCCTTGACGAGCAAAGGAATTTCATAAACCCCAACCAAAATGGGTACCAAGCCGGCCAGAAATGCAATTAGCAGATTTCCGATAAAGAGATCTTTCTTGAATTGAACGCTGTAAAACCAAAGGGTCCCCGCGGCAAAAAAGCTGATGATGCTTAAGTTCCAATTTCCGATACTCCAAGAAACATATACAGCGATCGCTAACCCCAGGGCATTGAATACTTGATGAACTAGCATGGCAACGCGTCGCTTGACATGAACCCCAACAATAATGTTCTTGGGCTTATTAACTCGGTCGGTACGCTGATCAAAGTAGTCGTTGATCACATTTCCAGCTGCTGCAATCAAGATGGTTGACAAAACTAGCAGGCCAAACTTCCACAAAGGAAACTGCAGCTCATATCCATTCACTTCCACCAAAGGTCTGATGACGTAATACCTCATCAACCACATGGTCAAGGCAATGATCACAAGGTTTAACGGCCTGGTGAGTTTTACAAATTGAACGAACGAACTACTCATTTTTTACCATACAAATGCGTCCTGATCCAGCCATTTTTCCTGCACTTTCATGACTTGCTCAATCACATCTCTGACACATCCTGCTCCCCCTCCTTTATGCGAAACGTAATGGCAAACCGCTTTCACTTCTTGAACTGCATCCGATGGGCATGCTGCCACCCCCACCATTTGAAGCACTTCAAGGTCGGGAATATCATCGCCCATGTAAAGGATTTCTTCACTTTTTAGCTGGTGCTTGTCCATATAGGCCACCAACTTCTCCTTTTTCCGATGAGATTTGTACATGACTTCATCCACTCCAAGATTGGACAAAACCGGTGCGAGAGCTTCAAGGCTTCCACCCGATAAGACCGCCACGCGAAATCCTTTCTTAGCAGCGTATTGAATGGCGTAGCTATCCTTCACATTGGCTGTGCGGGTGAAGGTACCATCGCCGTGAATTTGAATTGTACCGTTGGTAAACACGCCATCGAAATCAAGCACGATAGTTTTGATACTGGGAAGCAGCTCTTTATAGCTCTTTTCCATGGTTTCTCTTGTAAATTTCGCCAGTGAGCAAATCGTATACCTGCCGGTAAATATTGTCGGTACCCAACAACTCTTGGTGGGCCTTAATGGTTTCAATGTCGCCGCGAGATGCTGGTCCTGTTTGCGATTCAGACGCTTTTTGCATCAGCACTTTGTTGGCCGTTTCTAGAATCAACGGATGAAGAATCTCATGACTAATTTGGCCTTTGGAAAGTAATTCTTCCGAAAATTCGAACATCAAATTTCCAAAGTTATTCGCGAAGACAGCTGCAAGATGTAGCGTTTTTCGCTGTTGTGAACTCAGAACAAAAACGCGGTTTGACAAGCGTTCAGCGAGTCCGCCAAGTGCATTCACATCGCAATCATTCTCGGCTTCGATACAAAAAGGCACATTTTCCCAAACTATTTGCTTGTCGATAGAGAAGCTCTGTAGGGGATAAAACACGGCACGGCGAAGTGTGTCCGGTAACTCAGACATGGGCACGGCTCCTGATGTGTGAGCCACGAGCGCCTTTTGGTTTCCCAGCTCTTCAGCTACTTCCTGAATAGCATCGTCGCTCACGGCAAGTAAAATCATATCGGCGGCGATGCGCTTGCCGAGTTTATCGATTACCGGCGACTTCACTTTGGCTGCCAAGCGCTTTGCTTCTTCCTTGTCTCTGGCAAAAATTCCAGCGATAATAACGCCGTTTGCGTACAACTCGGTGGCAATGTGTTGAGCAACTCGCCCAACGCCTATGATAGCTACACTTTTAATTTCTTCCATTTGATGCAATTCTCTTCGACTCTCTGATTCGATGAGCGATGGCCATCACCGTTCCGATGAACATCACAATACAACCGATCCAAAGAATATTAATCATTGGGAACTGAATAGCCTGGAGAACAATAAATTCCTTTCTATTCGAAACATGCTCCGCGATGGTAAATGTATGTTTTCCGGTACTTGGGTCTATTTCCGAAAAGTTAAATCTCAGTCCTAGTTCATCTTGGATGACTGGGTCGGGAATTGGCAATACAGAATCGCGCAAAATATAGAGGGGCTCAACTTCATACACATTTCCCTTTCCGTCTTTTACTCCAATCAGTGCTCTTACAGCAAGGTCATTCTCTGCCACCATAAATTTCTCCCGCTCTTCTTCGGTTTTCAGGAGGGAAAGTTCATTCAGGCGCACCATAGTCGTTCCAACAAAACCGGTGTCTCCAACGGCCAACTTCACTTCAATCCCCGTTCTAAATCCGGTAGCATCTGAGTCTACTTCGAGTTCTGCCCAGCGCACATGCGTGTAGATGTCGTGCGACCAATAGCGCTTCGTAGATGGCTCAGCCACGTTACCAAACTCCGGATTGAGCTGGATTCTCGGGTGGAGGGTGAAAAGGTGCTCACCTGCTTTGTAAGGCGACCATCGTTTCAAGGATTCCACATCGATTTCTCTCGGGTCTTCAACCAAATCCCACTTCGCCTGATCGATAATGAAATCAGGGCCTGGTGTGTGATCTTGATTAGCGGTAAAAATGGCCCCACGAGAGATTACGCGATCCCCCATCTTGTACGTTCTTGGAACCCGCTCGAAGTAATCGACTTCGTAATATACATTCACGCCTTCTTTCGAGCGCCCATTGTAGCTCACATAGTATGGGCCCATTGGTACGGTGTCTTCAATAAAAAGCAGGATGTCTTCGTTGTTTTTAAAGTCTTCGTTGAGGGATGCAATATCAAAACGGCTACCATTCTCAGAAATCTTGTCGGAGCGCCCGGTTGAAATCAGCGCCCCTAGCATTACCATTGCGAAGCCCACGTGGGCCACAGAAGCACCGGCAACTTTCCACTTGCCACGAAGTACTCTGATCAAGAAGTCGATATTGGCTACCACGGCAAAAATGCAGGTAAACAGTAAGACCCCGTAGAGATACTCCTTTCCGTAAAATTCAAGTTTTACCGCCCAAGCGATGGTAATGGCCAGCGAAACGAGAAGCGATAAAGACAATTTCTTTACAAAGGCGCCGAATTGGTTCTTTCCATAGCGCAAAAACTGCCCAAACCCAACGATGAAGGTAATGATGAAGGCAAATGGGATCTGCCATTTATTGAAGTGCTGAATGCGATCGCTGTGCGGCGCGAGCTTCCCTTCTGCCAGAGCTCTTAATCCGTCAATCCCAGTGAGATCAGCTAGAGACATAAGCGGTTGGGCGAAGGGTTCGGCCAGAATATTCCAAATCGGTTTTGACGTTTCGAGTGCTATCTGTACTCCTGAAAGTAGGAGAACTAGCGCTCCGATAAAAATCCAAAACTCGCGAGACCAGAGTGGCTCTTCCGTATCGGGCTTCGGAAATATCTTTTTGTATGCAACCAATAGCAAGGCAATAGCCATTCCGAGATAGGCCACTATCGTTGCTATTTCATGGTCGGTTGCAAGGCCTACAATAAGCAAAAAGGCGCTTGCACCCAGAAATAGGAGACGCAGGTTTCGGTCGATAAGCAAAGATGTCACACTTACCACCGAGATAGTGAGCAAGATAGTCAGGTGCTGACGCATTGAACCATCGCCGGTAAAGGAGTGTACGGACGTATCACCCAACACACCCGAGTGTACCAGGAATGAAGCGTACCACACTAAAGCATAAGTGATCAGTGTCAGGAACAGCACGGTATAAAGCGACTTATTCTTGCGCTTATTAACCACCATGACGTGGGCCGCCCCAACAATTGTGAGCCAGGGAATCAGGCTGGCATTTTCTACTGGATCCCACGCCCAAAAACCACCAAAGCTCAGTGCTTCATAGGCCCAGGCTCCCCCCATCAAAATACCGATTCCAAGTACCGAAACTGAAAAGAATGCCCAAGGAATAGCCGGTCTGATCCACTCTTTCAGCTTTCCGCTCCAAAGTCCTGCCAATGCAAAAGCAAATGGAATAATGGTAGATGCATACCCTAAAAACAAGGTAGGCGGGTGAATGGTCATCCAGTAGTTTTGAAGGAGTGGATTAAGTCCGCGTCCATTCTGGAATGTTGGTATACGCTCCAGATAGTCGGGCATGGTGGTCCATGGCAAGCCCACATTTTCGGGCAATTCCCTGATCAAAGTAAATGGAGAGCTTCCTACTTTGAGATCAAAGATGTAGACCCCTAGGACCATCGCTCCAAGAAACACCTGCATCGCGGCAAGGACAACCATAGTCAAATTTTCCCAAGACTTCGCCGTCCGCATTAAGACATTTCCGAGTACGACATGCCAAAAGCTCCAAAGGATAAAACTCCCTTCTTTTCCTTCCCAAAAACACGAGAAAATATACCGCAACGGCATATTCTTATTGGCGTGCTTCCACACGTAATCGTATTCAAAATACTGGTTGAAGAGCATGCAAAACAAGGTCACAGCCCCGCCCACAAGGGCAAAGGAATGAACCGTAAATGCTGCACGCCCTAGTTTTCTGTACCAGTCTTCTCCACTACGGTGCGCCAATATGTAAGAAACCATCGCCAGCAATGCTGCAACGATGGAAACTATCATTAACGTATCACCGAGCTGCCCTACAAAAGGGTGTTCTCCGATATATGTCATATTACCTTGAAGCCGTTTCTTCGATATCGAATTTGCCTTCTTCCTTGTATTTGGAAGGGCATTTCATAAGCATTTCGGTGGCGTGAAACTCACCTTCGTGAGCCTGTCCGATAAGGACTACCGATTCCGAACGCTCAAAATCTTGCGGCTTGCTTTTGTAAAGGTTTACAGTCTTCTTTTCGCCGTTGTTGTCAATCATGGTGAAAACGGTGAGGTTTGGATCAACTTCCGGATTGTAAACAATATCGGCCGTTTTGTCGAGTACCCCAACCACGTGGTACTCCTTCTCAGGGTTGTCAAATGCTTCTTCAAAGTCAGCGTACGAGCTCGAATCAGACACCGACGTAATCATAAACCCAATAGCCAGGGCCATAATTATGATCGCTATGATGTGTGTTTTTTTCATCAAAATTTTATTTATCTCCTTCTTCTAGTTTTTTCAACTTTCGATCGATGCTCACCATGTACCCTACCAAAACGAGAAACATGATCACACCTACTCCAATTACCACATTAATCTTTCCCGATGCGTACATGGTGTTTTCCAACCAAGTGGGTTCTGCTTGAGCCATCACTCCGCTTACAGAAGCGAGCATAGCTAGGGTGATATATAGAAATTTCTTCATCTTATGCATTCAATTTCATGAGGCGATTGTATGCCAACACACTCGCTCTTCGCTGGAGTTGGTACATCCACATCGCCATCCCGATCCACCCAAAAACTGCTGGATAGAACACCATTCTTAAATTATCATCCAAGTCGTATTGACTGAAAGCCGGGTTTCCACCCACACCGGGGTGAAGCGATTCTGACATACGCGGCAACACCATGACAAACAGCAACATCATTACAAAAGCAAAGATATTGTACACGCCAGCTAAGCGACCTGCCTTTTCTTCATCATTTACCGAAGAGCGAAGTACGAAGTAGGCCAAATAGATCAAGAAGGCGATAGCAGCCCCGTTTAATCGAGGGTCGCTAACCCACCAGGCTCCCCAAGTAAACCGCGCCCAGAGACTACCTGTGGCCAAGCCAATGGTGGCAAAAATCAGCCCCACTTTAGCGGCACTTGTAGCGGCAATGTCGGCTTTAAAATCTCCTTTGCTCAAGTATTGAATGGAAAACAACAATGAAACAAACATGACAAAGATCATGGCAAACCAGCTCGGAACATGAAATAGCAGATTTCTTATCGTTTCGTTGAGAATAGGCTGATTGGGAAAATTGTACGCGTCAAGACCTGCTTCAAGGTCGGAAACACATTTTTCGGTTGGTCTCGGATTATCAACAACTTCGAGGCCATTCTGAAGGAATGCGCTTGGAAGATGCCTTGTTCCGTCAATTGCGTTGTTGATGTAAAGGTCAAAAAACGCATCTGCTAGTTCTTCGGTAATACTGAAGGTTGCACGCAGATGTGTGTCATCGACCACCGCTACTTCGTAAGGACAGAAAGTAGCATCACCGTTAGTCACCCACACTTGCAAGCTTTCTTCAGCTTCTGCAAAATGCGTATTGTAACCAACCACGGTCACCGAAGTCACCCCATTGTTTAACTGATCTGGAGTGGCAAAAGGAATACCTGGAGCCAAGGGAGCCATTAAGCCAAAAACAATGGACGAGAGCACTAGAATAGCAGAAAGAATTTTCCACCAATAATGAGACATAAACCCTTGAAATTATTCGCGCCAAAGGTACGGAAATAATATATAAGAAAGGCCTAGAGACAGGATGGCAATTGCCAATAATTGCCAAGCATAGGTGCCGTTTGCCGACCAAGCAATTCCATCTATGGCGTTTTTTGAAAACCGTATGAGAATCAGCAAGAAAGGAAGGATAACGGGAAGACCCAGGATGGCCATCAATCCAATATTATTGTCGGTTTGTGCCGCGAGCGCGGCAATAAGGGTGAGCACGAAGGCCAAGCCGATGGCGCCAAGAGTCAAGGCCAGAACAAAGCTCAACATATGAGCTTCGCGAAGTACATCAGTTCCCATCATCACGCCGTAAATGATCGCTCCAGCACCGACCATAACGAGCATCAGAAGCGCATTGTACACCATTTTGCCTATGATGACACTCTCTGGACGCGCGATGCTGTACAGGTAAAGTTTACGGCCATGATGCTCTACTGCAAATGCCCTGGAAGCGGCATTAAAAGCGGCAAACAATACAATGATCCAAAACAGGGCATTCCATGTGGGCACATCCACAATTCTCTTAAACCCCATGTATGCCACAAAAATGGAAGCAAAGACATAGAGAAAAATACTCCCCAAGGCATGGGGCTGCCGCCATTCCATGCGAATATCCTTAGCCAGAATGGCTCTTACTTCATTCCACATTGGCCGCTAAGATACATCAACAACTTCACCCAAACTGGGAATTTCGATATGGTGAAAGCCATTGTCGCTTAGATGCTGCCGATACGCTTCTTGGACTGCATAATCGCCGTGGACCAGGAAAAGGTGCTTTACAAGATGCGGTTCTTGGCACTTGAGATAGTCGATCATCTCGGCATAGTCGCCGTGAGCGCTGTACGAATCGATGGTTTTGACCTGAGCTTTTACTTGGTATTCCCTTCCGTATATTTTAACTCTTTCGGCTCCTGCTCGGAGTTGACCACCCAGCGATGAAGGCTCGCAATACCCTACAATCAAAATGGTGTTTCGCTTGTCTTCGATATTGTTAGCGAGGTGATGGAGAATTCTTCCCGCCTCGAGCATACCCGAGGCGGAAATGATAATGCACGGCTCTTGAAGAGTGTTGATGAGTTTAGAATACTTGGCTTCGCGGATGTAGTGCAAGCCATTAAATCCAAATGGGTTGCTGTCCTTCTCCATGTACTTTTTAATTCGATCATTGAAGCCTTCAGGATGCGCCTTCACAATTTCGGTGGCATTGGTGCTCAATGGGCTATCTACAAAAACTTTGATAGGTGGGAGCTTGCCCTCGGTTTCGAGCCTGTCGAGCGCATAGACTATTTCTTGAGTGCGCCCAAGACTAAATGCCGGAATGATGAGCTTTCCTTTGTTTTCTACGCAGGTTTCCTGGACGATTTTCAACAACTGCTTTTCGGTGCTACCGATTTCATCGTGGAGCCTGTCTCCATAGGTGGTTTCAGTAATGATGACTTCGGCTTGTGGAAAAGGCTCAGGGTTCTTGATTATTTGATGTTCCTTCCTTCCGATATCGCCTGTGTAAGCTACGCGGTGGGTTTTCTTCCCTTCTTTTAGCCTAAGATTGACGCAAGCGCTTCCGAGAATATGACCGACGTAGGTGAACATGACGGTGATTTCTTCCGTCAGATTTATCCACCTGCCATACTCTAGCGGAGCAAACAGCTCCATGGTCGCAACCACATCGTCTATCTCGTAAAGCGGTTCTTCTTCCGGCTCTTCCAGCCCGTGTTTGCGGGCAAACCGTGCATCGTTTTGTTGGATGTAGGCCGAGTCAGCCAGCATGATTTGACAAAGCGATTCTGTGGGATGAGTGCAGTAAATTGGGCCAGAATATCCTTCTTTCACCAATTTTGGAATCAAGCCTGAGTGGTCGATGTGAGCGTGAGATAAAAAGACGACATCAATACTCGAAGCATCGAATTTAAAATCTTTATTAGCCTGTCCACCTTTACTTTCTTTACCTTGGTACATGCCACAATCAAGCAGTATTTTGGTACCCGAATTGAGTTCTATCAAGTGGCAAGAGCCCGTTACCGTTCGGGCGGCACCTAAGAATTGAATTTTCAAATCAATAGTTTTGCTTAAAGTTAATCAGCCTTGAAGAGAATATGAAAAACGTATTTACCAAATCAGCCCCAGCTCCAATTGGCCCTTACAGCCAAGCCATGATTTCGGGCTCAACGCTCTATATCAGCGGTCAAGTAGCCATCAATCCAGAAACGGGTGAAATGGAGCAATCCGATCTTAAATCGGAAACCACCCGAGTGATGAAAAACCTGGAAGGCGTTTTAAAATCTCAGGGACTGGACTTTTCCAACATCATCAAATGTTCCATTTTCCTTTTGGATATGGGGGCATTCTCAGAAGTGAATGAAGTGTATGGAAGCTTTTTCTCCGAGCCATATCCCGCCAGGGAAACGGTAGAAGTCAGAAAGCTACCCGCCGGTGCCAATGTCGAAATCTCAGCGATAGCCGAGATTCCAGCTTAGCGCATGTGCTTGAGGTTTGCGCCGTAAAGCGAGATAAAAATGATAGCGAGCGCAACCATAGGACCCCCAAGCAAGAAAAGAACCATTCCACTAAAGTCGTAGATCCAAAGTGTACCGATGGTTCCAAACACCTTCGCCGCAATATAAAGGTAGTAGCCTATTCTCTTCTGATTGAACATTAAGAGTGCCCCGCCGAGAGAAACGAGGCAAGAGAATATCCCAATCAACACGAGTGGAAGAGCATACTCCAGCTCCCTATTGATCAGATGGTTGGCAGCATCAAAAAAGGAGCCGTGTAATGACGAAGAACCATCATTCGGTGAATCATTCGCCCATACTTCTTGCTCATCGGGATATTCCGGCCCCTTCGTACTTATGAGGTATGCTGGAAGTAATTCGAAACTTAATTTCTGCAAAACCAGGCTACCGCTACCGATAAAGGTAAGCACACAAAGTACGGTCAGGAAGGTTGATCGCTTTCTGTTCTTGCCTAATGCCGCTTCGAATTCATCCATCGAAAAAGAGCCGCATGTGGTTTAAGAAGCATGCGTAAGCTTAAGTTGATAATTTGAGTAATTCCGAAATTTCCGCTTAGCGCATGTGCTTGAGGTTCATTCCGTAGAGCACAATAAAAACAACAGCCCAGAATAATGGCCAGAATATTGAGATGCTGAGAAGCATGAATCCAACCCCACTTGAGACCAAGATGATAAGCGGACCAAGGACTCCGAGAACTTTCGATCCAATGTAAAGGTAGTATCCCTTTTTCTTCTGATTGTACATCATAACTCCACCCAGCAAAGAAAGTAGAGCCGCTATAAATCCAATTACGGCGAGTGAAAGTGCGTTGGCTATTTCGATTTGCGCAAGTTCCAGAGAAGATTCAAACAATCCTTCAAACCAGCTTGGCATTTCGTCCATCGGCATTTCGTTCATCGAATCTTCCATTTGCATAATGGTGTCATCCATTCCCGTTTGATCCATAAAGATGGCGGTACCTATTCCAAATATTCCAGCCAAGGTCATGAAACCACTTACAATAAAGGTGAGAATGCAAAGCACTGTTAGAAATGTTGGGCGCTTATTGGCCATCGCTGCTTGAAATTCGTCTAATTGTTCAGTCATGGGTTGAAATTTGGTACTACAATATCCTATTTATTAGCTGTAATCTCAGAATTAGCATCGAATGATTTCAACACAGTTTTCCATGATTCAAAGTGTGGAGTAGGCTCAGAAGCATGATCGACTTTGTAGTCTTGAAGCCACGTTTCGCCATCGGCTTTCAAGAACAAGTATCTTTCTCTAAATCCAGACTTTACATCAAGACTGAGCTCATCATCCATTTCGCCCCCTTGTTCAAAGATCTCCTTGGGTTCTTGTCCCCCAACTTTCTCGATGATGTTGCCATGCACTAAACCGGCCTGGTATGCCGGCGAGCCTTCTAGGACATTCACCACCCGGCATTGCTCATCTTGAAGCACCACTGAAAACCCAAATTTCGACTCCCAGGTATGCTTTGAAAAAGCTTCGATTTCCAAGCCTACCCAAGTCAGGGCATCTGAAACGATATCGATAAGCTTACCTTTTCCGTCAACCACATCAGCCTTCAACCCATCCCAGTCGAGATCGCTTCCAGCGCTCATCGCTTCCCAATACTCCGATTCGGTATAGCCCTTTTGACTGCCGTACTTTTCAAACATCTCCTTCATCACCTCATTCAAGGATCGCTTACCATTAGACTCTTTCATCAGCCAGATATCACAAACCAAAGCAAGCAGAGCACCTTCCACATAAATGCTCACCCTGCGTCTCGGCGTTCCAACACCATATCCATCCACCCAGGTATCGATTGAAGAGTCGGCCAATGAAAGATTGAACATCCCTTCGTTGTCCATATGGCGTCTTACCAGAGTGGATAGCTCTTGCAAGAAATCTTGGTCAGAAAAGGCTCCACCCTGCCAAAGCATAAAATCGCCCATGTATGTCGTTACCCCTTCGGCTACATATCCCAGCCGGGAGTAATCGGGACCAGTAAGGTCATATGGTGTCCAGTCTTTTGGTCTCAGATCTTTAACGTTCCAAGTGTGATAGAGCTCGTGCGATGAAATCCCAATCAACTCCTTGTATCGCGGGCGCTCATTAAATTCGTCAGCTTTTCCAAGCGTAATGACCGTGCTTGCTTCGTGCTCTACACCATGGTAAGATCGGTGGGGAGTCATGATGATCAAAAAGTGATACTGATCTACAGGCAGACTGCCAAAAGCTTTGACCTGAGCTCGCGTAAACCCCTCAAAGTCAGCGAGCACTTTATCCCGATCGAATGCGATCTCTCCATAAACGTGGATGTAATAGGGAATGTCGTCAACGCGATAAGTCAGGGTCTCAATGCTCGGGCCTGCCAGAAAAGGTGTATCCATCAACTTTTGGACTCCTGCACAGGAAAACATGCCTGGACTTTGTTCTGACATAGAAGTACACACCTTCCAATTATCGGGCAATTCGAGTTTCAGCTCTACATCGGCATCATCCATCCCTTCGGGATATACGAGCGCATTGACTGGATTGAGCAAGAAAAGATCTTCATCAGCATAGGTGTTTCCAGCTGTCAAATCATTCGAAAACAAATCGTACGAAACGTGGATCCGCTCACCAATCTTCGCTTTAATGGTCCATTGTTCTGGCTCTGACTTCCACACTTCGCCGCCCGACTCAGCACGTACTTCTAACCCAACCACATTGCGAACAAAGTTACCAGACTCATACCTACCAGGCCGCCAGTGTGGCATACGGATGGTGGGATTGTCTACAGCTGCAACAAAACTGAGCTGTACTTCGAGGGTGTATTGAGCGGGATTCTTTATCGCGACTTGATATGAAAGCATGGTTGAGATTTTCCCCAAATGTAGAAAGGAAGTGGGAATTTTAGGGCTAGAGTACAATTCTTGATTTTCGCATATAATTACCCATGGTCTGTCCCTTATGGGACTGGGTGCACTTCCCTAAATACAGTTGACTGTTTTCATTAATGGGGTTTGCCGCTCAGAACATCCCAAATTCTTTCACCACAGAACACACAGAGAGTCTTTGTGCATCTCTGTGACCTTCGCGCCTTTGTGGCTCCTACGCTAACCGCGTGCCGCCCTAGCTCCAGCGGTGGCGCAAGCTTCGGCGACAGTGTGGTGCTTAAAAAAGCTAAACCCTTATTTTGATTTCAGAACAAGGAACATCGATTAACGATTTTTGAAGGAATACCGCAGCTCCGCCTTAGGCGGAAATACGGAGCAGCGGTCAACTTTAATCAGGGACATTCAGTTTTTCACTTATCACTTTTTCATCCACCGAAACAATGCTGAGCTGTGAAGGTGGATCGTTTTTCACTGATAAAAACCGCAGCGCAGCTTCGTACTTAAAACTTGGTACAACCACTCCCCCGCTACAAAGCGATTCATAGCTAAATCCAATACCCATATCAAAACGAGCACTCAGATAAAATAGGTAGGGACAATCGGAATTCGGTCATTTGCACTCCTAAACAACCAAACGGGATGCCCCCGAAGAAAATAGCTCAAATAGAATTCATTGCTCTAATGGCGGGTCTCATGTCCCTGGCGGCTTTGTCTATTGACGCTATTTTGCCAGGGCTTCCGGACATAGGTCACAGTCTAAATCACACGGAGAGCGCTGATCTTCAGCTCATCATCATTTCCATATTTCTCGGTTTGGGCATTGGGCAGCTCATTTTGGGTACGCTTTCTGACAGCTACGGCCGGAAGCCAATCGTATACGTCGGAGTTGGGCTGTTTCTAATCGCTAGCCTAATCTGTACTATGGCCCACACCCTAGAGCTGATGTTGGTTGGAAGGGTGCTGCAAGGAATTGGTCTGTCAGCTCCGCGAAGCGTTTCTACATCGATTATACGAGACTTGTACGTGGGAGACTACATGGCGCGGATTATGTCGTTTATCGCAGTGGTGTTTATTCTCGTGCCAATGATCGCTCCGCTTATGGGGCAATTTGTCTTAGACTTTTACAACTGGGAAGCTGTATTCTATTTTCAAATGGTCTTTGCCTTAGTCCTACTTATTTGGTTTTCGAATCGGCAGGAAGAAACCCTTCCACGCGAAAAGCGCATCCGAATGAGCAAGTCGCTCTTCTTCGATGGGGCGAAGGAGTTTGTTAAGCACAAAGACAGCGTTTTGTTCACTTTAGTTTCTGGCCTTATGACCGGAAGTTTTATGGTTTACTTAAGTTCATCGCAATACATCTTTCAAGAACTGTATGGAATGCAGTCGGAGTTTGTATACATCTTTGGAGGGCTGGCATTCTTTATGGGAATGGCCACTTTCACAAACGGACAGTTCGTGGTTCGATTTGGGATGCGAAAACTAGCTACTCTGGCTCTTGTGGTTTTTACCCTTTCTGGATTGACTTATATGGTTGTTTTCCGAGGAAGTCTCCCTTCATTCTACGCATTGCTCGCATTTCTCGCAATCCAGTTCACATCCTTAGGTTTTGTTTTTGGAAACATACGAGCTTTGACCATGCAGCCTATCGGGCACATCGCCGGAATAGGGGCTTCTATCAGCGGCTTTGTATCTACTGTGATGGCCGTTCCCATTGCGGCCATTATTGGACCATTCCTGGTTGACAACCCACTACCTTTGTTTGTCGGATTCTTTTTATGCGGACTCGGATCGCTTTTCTTAGCTTGGATGGCTAAGCGCTAATCCAAAGCAAAGGGATGCTCAGTAGGCACTAATCGGCCATAACTATTTTATCAGTTGTTAAATGTGGTTTAAGTCGAGATTACTTTGTACCAAGCACGGTGCCTATTGCCCGCAATAATTCCTAAATTCGCACCACAAATTTGATCTGAAAAAATCGCAAGATTATGAAATACGACGTAATAGTATTGGGTAGTGGTCCTGGCGGATACGTTGCCGCTATCAGAGCTTCACAGCTTGGGTTTAAAACAGCCGTGGTAGAACGCGAATCTCTTGGTGGTATTTGCCTTAATTGGGGATGTATCCCAACCAAAGCCCTGATTAAAAGTGCTTCTGTATTTGAGTACATCAACCACGCCGAAGATTACGGAATTAAAGTATCAGACGCCAAAGCTGATTTTGGTGGAGTGATCAAGAGAAGTCGTGGAGTGGCCGAAGGAATGAGCAAGGGGATCGAATTCTTAATGAAGAAGAACAAGATCGATGTGATCATGGGAACTGGTAAAGTGAAGCCTGGCAAGAAGCTGGATGTAACTGATGCCGATGGAAAGGTGACTACATACGATGCAGATCATATTGTAATTGCTACTGGAGCCAGAGCCAGAGCTCTTCCAAACATTGCGATAGACGGAGAAAAAGTGATCGAGTACCGAAAAGCCATGTCTCTAGAAAAGCAGCCAAAGAAAATGGTTGTAATGGGAAGTGGGGCTATCGGATGTGAGTTTGCCTACGTGTATAATGCCATGGGTACTGAAGTAACTATCGTGGAATACCTCGACAATTTGGTGCCGCGTGAAGATGAAGAAGTATCTAAACAACTTGGACGCTCATTTAAGAAGGCCGGAATAAAAGTGATGACTGGAGCTAGCGTTGAGAAAGTTGACACGAGCGGATCGGGTTGTAAAGTACACGTGAAAACGAAGAAAGGTGAAGAAGTGATCGAGTGCGATGTGGTACTTAGCGCTGTAGGTGTAGCTCCAAACACGGAGAACATTGGGCTTGAAGACGTAGGAATCGCCACAGACCGCGGATTTATTCAAGTTGATGAGTTTTGCAAGACCAATATCCCGGGCTATTACGCCATCGGAGACTGTATCCCTGGCCCTGCCCTAGCTCACGTGGCTAGTGCCGAAGCTATTCTTACACTTGAGAAGATTAAAGGTATGGATGTAGAGCCAATCGACTACGGAAATATTCCAAGCTGTACGTACTGCATGCCTGAAGTGGGTAGCGTGGGTATGACTGAAGCAGATGCCAAAGAAGCCGGTTACGAAGTGAAGGTTGGAAAATTCCCATTCTCAGCTTCTGGAAAAGCCAAAGCTGCCGGACATCCTGAAGGATTTGTAAAATTGGTATTCGATGCCAAGTACGGAGAGTTGCTCGGTGGTCATATGATCGGAGCCAATGTTACCGAGCTCGTTGCTGAATTGGTTTCCATCCGAAAACTAGAAACAACCGGTCACGAAATCATCAAGACGGTACACCCGCACCCAACGCTCAGCGAAGCGATTATGGAAGCGGCAGCCGCTGCATACGATGAAGTGATTCACTTATAAGCGAATCAAATCGCAAACGAATTGCCCCCGAAACGCTGAAGGAAAACTTCAGAAGTTTCGGGGGCATTTTTTTATCTGGTAACGCTGACTGTCCCTGTTTCGTACTTGTCGCCTTGATCGCAAAAATCGCGATACCTCAACACATAGGTGTACACACCATCTCCCCCATCATCACCCGACGTTTCATCCATGCTACCATCCCAAGGCCCATAAATCTGATCGGTATGGAAAACGAGTGTTCCCCAACGATTGTAGATAGACAAGTCGTAGTAAACCAAGTCTTCTCCCGTTATTTGAAACACATCATTAAAGCCATCTCCATTTGGTGTGAAAATGTTTGGAACTTCCACGCTCGGTTCATCGTCACGAGCTATCGCAAGTAAACTATCACGCTGGGTACAGCCGAACATATCGAGTGCTGTAAAGGGATAATACCCTTGTTCATAGACTACGATATCAAAACTCGTTTCGCCACTATCCCAAATAACAGATTCAACAACATTGAAGGGGTCTTGAAACGTAACAGGGTTCTCTTGACCTTGACAGATGACTTCTTCAAATGCCAACGGAAGTTCATTTCCAGGATTCACTAGTGTAGACTGAACTTCTATACAACCGTTGTATCCGACTTCCACGGAATAATCTTCTGGGGTATCTACATCGAGAATTGGCTCATCACTACCGCCAGGTGTCCAAATGTAGGTGGCTTCTTCAAATTCTACCGTTGCATCGAGTGTGAGAAAATCCTGATAGTAGCACAGGTATAACTGAAATGGAAGTTCAAATCCGAGGTACTCGTAGAACGTAAAGTTCACAGCACTCGCAAACTCATGTTCACATATTGGGTCCGTAACGATAACTTGAACTGCCTTATCTCCTTCTTGACTTACATTTCCAGAAATAGTTAGATCAACACCTGCATCTGCACCATCCACAAACCATTGAATAGTCGAAAAAGGGCCGTCTAGCGAGACACTTGCCTGGTATTCGAGATCCTTGCAAAATCCTGCTTGGGTTATAGAAATTTCTGGGTTGAGAATAGGTGGAGGGTCGAGTACAATGGTTTGGTAGGCCGTATCAGCAAGATTACATGTCTTCGGGTTGGTTGCAACGAGCATGATGTCGTATTCTCCAGCAGCATCGTATGTATATTCAAACAATGGCTCGGTCGATTCAACTATACTCCCATCTCCCATATACCAGCTATACTCCAGCCCATCAAGCGTTTGATTTCCAACTTGAATCGTAAAACTGTCGCAAATATCGACTATGCCAACTCCAAAATCGGCATCAACATCAGGCAAATAGATAACAGATTGAGTGGCTTCCATCTCCTGGTTACATGCCTCACTTCTCAAAGTTAACACGATGTCGTACTCACCTGGATTATCATACGTGTATACTGGACTTTCGTCAACTAGAATTGTTCCGTCACCCATGGCCCATTCGTACTCAATATCAGCAGGACCTTCAGAATTATCAGTTATAGTCAAAACACCGGTTTCACAGTCGATATTTGCAGTGAAATCGGCTATGAAATCAACTTCTGGTAAAACAGTAATGGGGATCAATGCAGTATCGCTCACATTACAACTCATCGGGTCGTGGGCCACGAGCATGACCAAATAATCGCCTGGAATAGGGTAAAGATGCTCTGGTTCGAATTCGTTACTTGTTTGACCATCGCCAAAATGCCAGGTATACTCTGCTTCTCCGGAACTAAAATTATCGAACGAAACGGTATGGGGAGCACATCCTGAAAGCTGTCCAGCAGCTCCAGCCACTGCATTTACTGTTTCTATTTCAAAATCGATCTTGAAAACTCCAATATCCCACCCTGGTGGCTGGGTGGTAGCCCATGCATCGTCTGTTGTATTAAAACCACTACCAGAACACACACCTTGATAAACAACACCCTGCGGATCAAATCTCGATGTACCACCATCTACATGATTTCCTGTATAATAAGTCCCATACTCAAGCCCTGTCATATCTGGAGCGAAAGCCGCTAGGTAAAATCCACCAGTTTCGAACAGTGCGTCTTCACTTGCCGTAAAAGCTGAACTCACTCCGTAAGCGCTTGTATATACTCCATTGCAGAGATCAACCATAAATGCTACTGGAGTTCCCGTGGCGTTCCCTTCTCCATCAGGGGCAAGTCTTGAAGTTATCAGTATTGACGAAAGATCACTCGACAACTTTTGTACAACCAAATTGCCCTCACCGTCTCCATAAACACCATCTGAAGTTACCCAATCACTTCCGCTATCCATGTAAAGCCAAATATCTTGGTTACTGTCAATGTCAATGAACATAGCCTTGTCTGATCCATCCATACCCACGAAAGTGCTTAACTCGATTGTAGAACCATCTTCAGACAAAATTTGAACAAAGCCGTCATTCTCACCTCCATTGAAGGACTCTTGAAACACTCCAGAAGTTGTGACAAATCCGTCACCATTTCCTCCTAGGCTCACCCCTCCTATTGCTCCAGTAACAACCACAGACTGATCGTCTTTCACCCTTAAACCATAGGCCATATCATCGACATCAGAACCTACGAAAGTCGACCAGACCATATCACTTAAGTCAGGACTCATTTTGAAAACTACACCATCCTGACCTGTCATTTTTGATTCTTGAGCTACTCCAGGAGTTGTCGGAAAATCTTCCGAGCTCGAACAGCTTGCTACATAGACATCTCCATAAGGATTGATGTTTATCTCCCCGCGGTGATTATCGTATCCAAATCCAACACTATTAAAACCATCATCTTGAGACCCTCCGATATACGTGGATCCAACAGCTTCTGATCCATCAGCACTAAGTCCGGTAACAAAAATATCGTTCCCACCTCCATGTTCCGTCTGAAATGCACTTAGGGTAGTTGGAAAATCTGATGAACTTGTCTTTCCAAAAACAAATATTTCTTGATTCGCATTCACTATTGTTGAATGCGGATATTCAGCAGCACTACCTCCGATGAAGGTCGCAAAAATCAATTCTGTTCCATCAGGGGTTAACTTACTTATAGCTGCGTCAATAAGTCCACCTCCATATGCTTCTTGATATGAACCTTCATTGGTAGGGTAAGCCGATTCAAACGAAATAGCGTGTGTATAAATATTTCCTTCCATATCAAATGTAGCTCCATGCCCGTAATTTGAGCCGCTACTAGTCCCAGAAAGGGTAGCTCCTACAAGAACTGGATCAATAACAAGCTCAATCGAATCATCATAGCCATCAGGAAACTCAAACCCTATACGATCTCCATCAATAGAGTATCGACAGCGAACTTCAATTCTCTCCCCATTAATGGTTTGGTAAGAAACCGGAATATATTCAACCAATTGGCCTACGCTAGTTTCCAACACTAACTTTCCCTTCTTTAAAATTAGATTATCGAGACCCGAATACTCAAATGCGATCAAATTGGGATCTGCCCCTGGGGCAATATGGTAGTCATATTTGAAAGCATGTGCTTCTTCATAAGCGCGCAGATTTATACCATCATAAAGCTCCTCAGCTACCATGTCAGAATAAATCGGCACATGTCCTTTCCACTTTGAAGGATCATTGCCGCGCAGATAGTTGAAATAACCACTCTTTTGACTCTTCCCATCAAAGTTTATCGGGTTTGCATTTATAAACTTTAACCTAAAAGCATGTCGATTGATGAAATCAGGAACGTGATGACCGTGATCATCGTGCACATGCGCGAGAGCCTCTGAATAGCTATACATGAATCCGGTAGATTCACCATAAACGACTAATCGGTTAAACTCTGCCTTAAATTGAAATTCACCTTCCCATTGTCCTTGGTTAGGTACAAAATTGACTTGGTTGTGAGCAATCACATGGCATGACAGAAGCGTTGCAACTGCTGAAAGAAGCAAAAATAAATGTTTTCGCATGGTCTAATTGGTTATGAATGGTCCTTAAATATAGGCAATTAAGCCTATTCACTATATGACGTCTAACCAACCAAAAAGTCTACTCGATTTACACTCCCTGAGAGTATCGCTTCTTCTCCTGATCGACCACAAAATCTTTATCAAGGGCTGCACATACGTGACGGACAAAAGTCTCTCCAACTTTGGTCAATCGGATGCTTTCATTTTCCAACACAAGCATATCATCATTCAACAAAGGGATCAAGTGGTCGATACGGCTCTCGATGTACTCCTTTTCTGATGAAGGAGATTCGGCCCAAGAAGTGGCTCCTTGACATGTTAAGTTTAGGATATGATTTCGAATAATGAGCTCTAAATCAGTCAACAAATGACCTTTTACTATGGGCAATTCACCCTTTTGGACTTTCGCGATGTACCCTTCCACGGTCTTGGCATTTTGCACAAAAGCGTTACCGATGTCACTGATAGAAGAAACACCTAAACCTATTTGATAGGGTGTTCGGAGATCGGTAAATCCCATAAAGTTCCGGTGCATCTTACCGCTTTTGTAGGCTAGCGAAAGGCTATCGGTAGGCAGGGCAAAATGATCGAACCCAATGGCTTCGTAGCCTGCGCTTAACAAGGCTTCGCGGCCATTTCGGAAAAGATTCAGCTTGAGTTCTGGCGATGGCAAATCGTTTTCATCATAAGCCCGTTGACCCGGACGCATCCACGGCACGTGGGCGTAGCTATAGAAAGCGATGCGATCGGGCCGTAGCTCAATTACCTTACTTACCGCGTCCATGACACCTTCCATGGTTTGAAAGGGTAACCCATAAACCAGGTCGAAGTTGATGGAGCGGTAGCCCAAGTCGCGGGCTTGGGTGACCACACGACTCACATCTTCTACAGTTTGTCGGCGGTTAATCGCCTTTTGCACTTTCGGGTCAAAATCTTGTATCCCCAAGCTCAAGCGGTCAAAGCCCAGCTCTCGGAGCACTTTCAAATGGCCTTCAGTGGTATTGGCGGGGTGGGCTTCAAAGCTGAACGACGCGTCGGTCGCGATTTCCGAATCGAGAAGTATTCCCTTGACCAATATTTTTAAATTCTCAGGAGAAAAGAAGGTAGGTGTACCACCACCGAGATGGACCTCTTTAATTTTAGGCTTCTCCGAAAAGTGCTCGCGAATGAGTTTCCACTCTCCGAGAACCGCTTCCACGTAGGGCCCTTCTACCTTGTGGTTGACTGTAATACGCGTATTGCAGCCACAATAGGTGCAGAGGCTCTCGCAATAAGGCAAGTGGATGTAGAGCGAAAGCCCTTCGGCGTTGGCATCTGAAAATCCACTTTCAAGGCGTTTGATATAGCCTTCCTTGGTAAACCCATCTGCATCCCAATTGGGAACGGTGGGGTAACTCGTGTACCTGGGAACAGGTACGTTGTATTTCTCAATTAAATCTTTCACGGTTCACACACTTCTGTTTGAGATACTTTGGGCCCTAATTCGGGACTGAGGTATGGAATATCGAGTCCGAGCCCACGCACGATAAACCAAATGGCGAAGACCGTTACGATGGCTGGAGCCAGCTTTGAAAGCTTTTGCTTGACTAGGGGTGTTAGAAAGCTACCACTGAGCCCAAGCGCCAAGAGAGCGGGCATGGTACCCAAACCAAAGAGCACCATAAAGAGCACGCCGTTTACAGGATCGAAGCTCGCCACGGCACCCGTGATGGCGATGTAGACGAGACCACAAGGCAGGAAACCATTGAAAAAACCAAGTCCCAACAATGCTGCCGACCGATTTTGCTTGAGCCTTTTGGCCATTTGACCAGTTATCCATCCATGAAATCCTGCTAGTCCTTTTACTGACTTACCTCGAAGACCGAGTCCGGGTGCCCAAATCATGAGGAGCATAAGAACTCCAACACCGATAGAGAGTCCCTGCTGGAGCCCGGTGAGATTTAAGCCATAGCCCAGCGTCCCAAATAAAAAACCAAGAACAGCGTATCCCGAAATACGGCCAATGTGATAAACAATAAACTTTAGAGCTTTCGCAAATGTGGATCCACCACCCACAGGTACCGCCAATACGATTGGCCCACACATACCCAGGCAATGGACACTACCCGCAAGCCCTAGCAATATGGCCGCAGTCCAAATCAAAGTAAGACTTCCCTTTCGGTGTAGTACGGCGTACCATCGACGGTGAAGGTGAGCTGTACCTTGTAGCGCCCCATACCACCCGTTGGTGCCAGCGTCATCGCATTCGCACCAGATAATTGAAGCGTCATCTCTTGATCAAACTCGGCGTTATCCGGTTTGTACAAATTCACCTTTCCTTCGGGTGATTCCGCAAGATCTCCCGAAAATTGTATGTGGATATCGGCTGAAGCCCCGCGCGTGATCTCTACCTTGAAATCTGCTTGAGCCAGATTGCCACTCGCATCAATTTTGTCTTGAACCACCAATTCGTTTTGGTAGTACTGATCAGTCACCAGCTCATGATTTGTCGTTCTACTCTTTAACAGCATGAATATCATAAACCCCGCAAACAGGGTGTAAACGATCCCAATTTTATGTCCCCAATGCAACTTCATGTCTAATCTTTTTACAAAGGCCCCATGACGCTGACCTTTACTTTATCAATTTCATTTCCTTCTCCATCTAATAAGAGAAGTTCTGTTTTGGCTTTTCCTACTTCAAAGTACGAAGGCGGCAGTGAAATAAAGAATGCTCCTTCGATTACTTCTTGCTTGTCGAGCTTGGGCACCTTTCCAATTATGCGGATGTCAACGGCTGAATCAACTGGCACGATATGCAAATCGATGTCGTCATTCGATTTATTGACAAACTTGTAATTGTAGAGATTGCTGATGTCGCCGTTCTCTTCGGTTTGATAGAGCATTCCGGGTGTGCGTAGGATGGTGGCTTCTACTTGTGATCGGTTGACTAATAAGGTCACCATGATTCCGATAAGCAGCACTAAGACCACCGTAAAGGCTTTGGCTCGGGTTGAGAAAACGAATGGCCCACCGGTTTGGATTTGCTCTTCACTGGTGTATCTGATCAATCCACGTTTGAGATCTACGGCATCCATCATCGCATCGCAGGCATCCATACAGGCCGTGCAATTGATACACTCAAGCTGAGTTCCATTTCGAATGTCGATACCCGTAGGGCAAACGTGTACGCAATGTCCGCAGTCTATACAATCTCCCTTTCCTGCTTCAGCGCGATCTTCGTTCTTTCGGATCTTACCGCGAGACTCACCTCGTCCGTGGTCGTAGGCTACTACAACAGACTGTCGGTCGAGCAATACGCCTTGAAGTCGGCCATAAGGACAAACGGTGGTACAAACCTGCTCGCGGAAACGCGCAAAGACGCCATAAAACACACCCGAAAAAATGAGAATGGCTGCCAAGCCGCCCAAGTGCTCACTAGGTGGGTCTGTGATAATTGAGAACAATTCTTCGCTTCCAATTATATAAGCCAGAAATGTATTGGCGATTATAAAAGAGATCAGAAAGAAGATAATGTTCTTACCGACTTTCTTGACGACCTTTTCTCGATTCCAAGGGGCTTTATTCAGCTTCATTTGCTGCTTCCAGTCACCTTCTATCCAGTATTCTATCTTCCGAAAAACTCCTTCCATGAAGATGGTTTGCGGACAAACCCATCCACAAAAGAGACGGCCATAAACCACGGTAAACAGGGCAATGAAGATGACGAGCGTCACCATGGCCAATCCGAACAAGTGAAAATCTTGCGGCCAGAACACTCGACCGAAAATGATAAACTTTCGTTCGATGATATTGAACAGGGCAAGTGGCTCTCCGCCTATCCGGATAAATGGGGCGGTAAAAAGGATGACCAACAAGAAAACACTCACCCAGGTGCGGGCTGTAGTATATCTCCCCTTCGGCTTTTTTGGATAGACCCACTTCCGTTTCCCGTCGGCATCTACGGTAGCTATGGCATCCCTAAAGCTCTCTTCACTCTCCATTGATATGGATTTTTAGGTTATGACTCTGCACTTTCAGAATCTGTCATATCATTCCCTGCAGCTTGATCTTCTTCAAGTTTTGTGTCTCCAGATGTACTATCGGCTGGAGCGGCTTCAAGTTCTGGTGCTACCCAAATCTCTCCCTGCGGCTCTTTTGGAGATGCGGGAGTCGTACCTTCTAAAGTCAGAATATAGCTGGCTACTTGGGCCATCTGCACAGGGCGCAATTGAGACTCCCAAGCGATCATACCTTTGGCTGGGACACCATATTTAATGGTCGTAAAAATGTTTTTTATCCCGCCTCCGTGCATCCAATATTGATCAGTAAAGTTTGGACCAACTCCACCACCACCATCGGCAGCGTGACACACCTGGCAATTGGCTACATAAATGGCCTTTCCTGCTGAAAGATCAGCTTCACCTGTCAGTA
Organism: Bacteroidia bacterium; assembly: GCA_030427905.1. GTDB lineage: Bacteria > Bacteroidota > Bacteroidia > Flavobacteriales_D > Cryomorphaceae > CBDDKU01. The sequence goes on along the minus strand of JAUICL010000002.1, from coordinate 118,265 downwards.
CTTCTACTGTATTTTCATCAACCCGATCCTTAGCCAACGCCAAGAAGGCTGCCTTATCGGCTTCGGCTTGCTCTACTTCAGCTACGTACTCTTCGCTCTGGCTTAATCCATAAGGCAGAACATGGTAGTATACCAGGTAGGCAAAACTCCAAATGATTGTAGCGTAAAACATCCAAACCCACCACGGTGGGAGGTTGTTGTCCAACTCGCGAATCCCGTCGTACTCATGATCGAGCATAATCTCGTGCTCTTGCTCCACCGGAACAGCGTCAGTAAGTGCGTTGAGAATTTTCGTTTCTACATCTACTTCTTCTACTTCAGGAGTAGTCTCTGCTTCTGGCATAAGCATACCCACCGTTTTCAGAAGCACCCGAATGACGTAGATAAACACACCGAGTAGAAGTAGGTTCAGCAAAAGGAGAAGAACGGTATTCGGATCAGAAAAAAAGTTAGGAAACTCTGCCACGGGTGGCCTGACCACTTCTTCTGATTGAGCGTAGAGCGAGTTGCTCGCGCCGGCTACAAGGATGGCTATCCCTACAGCTTTAGCCCCACCTTTCGATTTAAGCTCTCTCAACTTCGTAAAGTACTCCGCATTGGATGTCAGCTTGCGTAAGATTACCACCACACTCATAATAGCTATGAGCAAGACGAAGGCCACTGCACTTAAGGCCATATTCGGGCTATCAGACCAAAAAGGCTCGGCTGCAGGTGCAGGAATTGATTTAGCAATTGCCAACTGGGCGTTAATTGCCAATATTATGGTTCCAAGTGCTTTAGTGTATTTCATTGGAATCGAGATTTAGGTCGTTATCATCGGTTATGCTATCGCTTAGCGGCATGCTGCTCATTTCGTTTACACTCGACTTACTGAGCCGCGCCGTGTAAATCAGCAAACCGACAAAGAATGAGAAAAAGAGTATGAAGGAAATCAGTGGAAAAATCTCAATCCCCACGATGGTCTCCATATTGTGTTTTATGAATTTCAGCATGGTCTTATTTTTCTGCGGTTTGATCTTTCAACTGTGTATCTCTACCTAGTCGCTGTAAGTAGGCAATAAGGGCAATCATTTCAGTATTTGGGATGGCATCAATGCCTCCTTCCTTTATACTCGCTACTATTTTAGCTTGTTGGGCTACAAGGTCCTTATTGGCTTGTTTTTCATACCCTTCGGGGTAGGGCACTCCAAGAGTGCGCATCGCATTAATTTTTGCTTCAGTCGTACTTGTATCTAGTTCTGTGGTAGCTAGCCAAGCGTATACTGGCATGATCGATCCGGGCGACATTCTATCGGGTTCTATTAAATGCTCAAAATGCCAGGCATCAGACTTTTTCAACTTATTAGCCCCTTCTCTGGCAAGGTCGGGCCCTGTACGTTTTGATCCCCAAAGGAATGGGTGATCGTAAACAAATTCACCTGACTTTGAGTACTCACCATAACGCTCAGTCTCATGTCGGAATGGCCGAACCATTTGGGAGTGACAGGCATTACATCCTTCTTTAATATACACATCTCTTCCCTGCAATTCTAATGGGGTGTACGGCTTAACCGCTTCGATGGTAGGCACATTAGACTTCACAAGGAATGTCGGCACCATCTCGATAACTCCACCGATGAGAATAACGATTAAGGACAAGATCATGAGTTGAACAGGTCTACGCTCGATTCCTCTGTGCCAGTGCTCCTTACTATGCTCTTTGTACTCCTTTTCAAGTGCTGGAGCTTCAGCAGCTTCTTCTTTTTCAAAGCTTCCGGCTTTTACCGTTTTCACAAGATTGTACACCATGACAATGGCTCCGATAAAGAATAGTGTTCCTCCAATAGCGCGCATTACATACATCGGTACAATCTGAGTCACTGTTTCTAAGAACGTGGGATAAACCAAGAATCCATCTGCGCTGAAATCTTGCCACATTGACCACTGAGTAAGGGCCGCCCAATACAATGGGAGTGCATAGAAGATGATACCAAGCGTACCAATCCAGAAGTGAGCATTGGCCAAGCGAATAGAATAGAGCTTTGTCTTAAACATTCGTGGTATAAGCCAGTAGAGCATACCGAAGGTCAGGAATCCGTTCCAGCCCAATCCACCAATGTGAACGTGCGCGATAGTCCAGTCGGTAAAGTGACTGATGGCGTTTACACTTTTGATCGAAAGAATTGGTCCTTCGAGGGTAGCCATACCATAACAGGTCACAGCCACCACCATAAACTTCAAAACCGGATCTTCGCGAACGCGATCCCATGCACCACGCAGCGTAAGGAGTCCATTCAGCATTCCACCCCAACTCGGAGCGATGAGCATCAATGAAAAAACAGTACCCAAACTTTGGGCCCAGTCTGGCAATGACGTGTATAATAAGTGGTGTGGTCCGGCCCAGATGTACAAAAAGATCAAGGCCCAGAAGTGAATGATCGAAAGTCGGTATGAGTATACAGGTCGGTTTGCTGCCTTTGGGATAAAGTAGTACATCAAACCGAGGTAAGGGGTAGTCAAGAAGAATGCAACCGCATTGTGTCCATACCACCACTGCACCAGAGCATCTTGAACCCCAGCGTACCAGCTGTATGATTTGAGGAATGAAATGGGAAGCTCAAATGAGTTGACGATGTGAAGTACAGCAACCGTAACAAAGGTGGCGATGTAAAACCAAACTGCTACGTACAGGTGACGCTCCCGCCGTTTGATAATCGTCATCATCATATTCAGTCCAAATACCACCCAGATGAGCGCGATGGCAATATCGATTGGCCATTCAAGCTCGGCGTATTCTTTAGAAGTATTGAACCCAAGTGGTAGGGTAATGGCTGCCGAAACGATGATAAGTTGCCAACCCCAGAAGTTTATTCTAGACAACGCATCACTCCACATACGGGTCTTTAGCAGGCGCTGCAGGGAGTAGTACACTCCCATAAAAATTCCGTTACCAACAAATGCAAAAATGACCGCATTGGTGTGCAGCGGTCTAATTCTTCCAAACGTGGTATAGGGCAAACCCATTGAAATGGCGGGAAACGCCATTTGGAATGCGGCATACAGCCCTACCAACATACCCACAACCGCCCAGAGTACTGTGGCGTAGGCAAACATCTTGACAATTTGATTGTCGTAGTAAAACTTCTCGAGCTTCATTGGTCTTCTTTATGGTCTGGTTCATCGTCAAAGAGCATGCGTACCGATGGGGTAAAGTCGTCATCGAATTGCTTGGTGCGCACAGCCCACAGAAACCCTGCGAGGAATGCGATTGCCACTAAGAGACTTATACCGATCAATACAAACAATGCGTCCATGTCACGATTTTAAATTATTTAACAAATTACGGTCTTGATCAATCCAAATTTCATGATGCTCGTCAGTCTACAAACTGATATTTATCAGTTTTTGCATTGACGCTTTTTTCATTAAAATATTTCGAAAAGAGAAACCTGCTTCCAATAGTCACAAATCCGACAACCGTAATAGAGCTTACGGGCATCAATATAGCCGCGACTACCGGAGTCAGATTCCCGGAAACGGCAAACACCAGCCCTATTCCGTTGTAGAGAAATGAAAAGACAAAACTCCATTGCACCAAGCGCTTGACAGACCGTGCGTATGCAAAGAACTGGTGGATTCTCGGGAAACTATCGGAACTTAAGATTGCATCGGATGCCGGTGAGAATCGAAAGACATCATCGGCTACAGAGATGCCAAAATGGGCCGCTTTGAGAGCAGCCGCATCATTGAGTCCATCGCCAATCATAGCGACGTTCTTACCATCTTTGCCAAGGCTTTCCACTATTTCTTCCTTCTCATGTGGAAGTTTGTTGAAGAAAAGGTTTTCAGAGTTTCCGAAGAGTTCGGTCATTTTCTGACGCTCGTTATCATTATCGCCAGAGACGAGGTATAGATTATACCCATCTTTCAACGAATTAATGCTCTCGCTTAAGTTTTCGTGATAGGATTTCGCCACCGTAAAAACGCCGAGCACATCACCATTCACAGCGATATAAACTCGACTCTTGCCATCGCGATTTACCTCTTCATCGTGCCCAACAAAAGTGGCAGACCCTATCTGGTATGTATCTCCCTCGTAAGTAGCTTCAATGCCCTTCCCTGAAAATTCAATAAAGTCTTCAAAACTCACTTTAGAGCTCGCCTTAAGATGGGCCGAAATGTATCGGCTTAGCGGGTGCCCCGATTGACTCGTAATGTTTTGAATCATATCTACTTCGCGCTGGGTCAAGTCACGACCGATATAATCGATATCAACCTGGCCTTTGCGCGTCAGCGTTCCTGTCTTGTCGAACACGATGTCGGTGATTTCCGACATAGCACCAAGTGCTTTTCCATTCTTTAAGTAGAGTCCCTTTCGACCCATAAGCCTATTTGCGTTACCGAAAGCAAAGGGAAAACTAAGTGCCAAAGCACAGGGGCAGGCCACAATCAGTACGGCGCTTAGAGCATTGAGCGCGATGGATGGATTGACGATGAGCCAAAAAAGGGCGGCGGTAGAGGCAATGGCTACAATGGCCCAAGTAAATTTCTCTCCTACCCGATCAGCAAATGTTTCGAGGTCTCCTTTCTCAGATTCTCCTTCTGACTCATTCCACAGGGATGTCAGGTAACTTTGGTTTACCTTTTTCTCTACTTCCAATGAAATCATGGATCCGGTTTGCCGTCCCCCGGCAAATACCTTCTCACCCTTAGCAATTCTCACTGGACTCGACTCTCCGGTAACAAAACTGTAGTCTATTCGGGCATCACCACTGACCAACGCCCCATCAAATGGAATCAGCTCCCCACTTCGGATGTTGATGCGGTCGCCTACTTCAACTTCTTCAATTCCCACTGCCGACTCTTCATCTCCTTCTATGCGCTGTACTGAAATGGGAAAATAAGATTTGTAATCTCTTTCAAAGGACAGGCTATCGTATGACTTCTGCTGAATCCATTTTCCAATGAGTAGGAAGAAGACAAGTGCGGCAAGGCTATCCATATAGCCACCACCACTTTCCACAAAAATCTCGAAAGTGCTACGTAAGAACAAGGCCAATATCCCCATTGAGATAGGCACATCCATATTGATTTTGCGGTGCACAACTGCCCGCCAAGCCGATAGCAAGTAGTCCTTAGCAGAAAAGAATAAAACCGGCAGTGCCAGGGAAAAATTCATGTAGCCGAAAAAGGCGCGGTAGTTACCGTCCAGACTGAGTGAGTCGCCGAGATACTCCGGGAAACTGAGCAGCATAATGTTGCCAAAACAAAAACCAGCTACTCCGATTTGATAGATCAGCGTTCTGCGAACTTTATGTCCTGATTTCCGCTGTGTCTGATCAAACTTTAGGTCGGGTTCGTAGCCAATTGTAGCCAATTGCTCAACCAAGGTACGCAGGCTGAGCACCTGTGGATTGTATGTAAAAGAAGCTTCGCGTTTTATGAAATTCACGCGAGAGCTCAATACACCATCAACGAGTTTGTGAAAGTGCTCAATAAGCCAAATGCAAGAAGCGCAATGAATTGCGGGCAAGCGAAATGTGATTTTTTGGACATCGGGGCTCGAAAAAGAAACCAATTGCTCAACGATAGACTGATTGTCGAGATAGGCAAAGGCCGACTTGGGTGTAGACTTCAGCTTCTTAATTCCAGGAGTTTCAGCGTACTTGTAGTAGCTCTCCATCTCACACGATTTCAGTAGCTCATAGACTGACTTGCACCCATTACAGCAAAAGTTTCGCTCATCAAACACAACCAACTCATCAACACACTTATCTCCGCAGTGGTAGCAATTGGAAGTGTGGGTATCGGTTGCGTTTCTCATTCAAAAAGGGCTGATATAAAAACGGCTGAACGTTCGTCGTAAAAAGGCCTAAACACTTTTTGCTCGCCGTATCTAGACATGAGAAAAGAGCTTGAGCCCACCACCAATGTACAACCTTCTTTTTCGATTGGTCGAAGGCTGTTTTTAGTCAACGGCTCTTGTACCTTCAAGACGGCAATATTGGCGTGGTGCCGCTTGATATACTCGATGAGTAAAGACTCTTCTGGTGAATAAAAATCAGAACCAATCTCTGGCTCGATTTGCAAGAGTGTGGTATCGATTGGGTTCAGCTGATTGGAAAAAATCTGATAAAACTCTTTGATAGCCCGCAGAGACTTCTGGTTTTCGTCCAATGACAAAATAATGTTTGAAATATTGGTACAGCTATCGGGTACAGCCATCATAGGGCAGCTCCAATTGCTAAAATCAGCTTCGAAGGCAAGCGGTTTCAATGATGACTTGAGCATAATCAACAAATCAGAAAAGGCCGAGTGCGATTTCAAGGCCTTGAGCGGGTGATCTCCCAGATCGTTTAGATTCGTGCAAATTCCATTCTCGTCGCAATCCTGCATAAAATCAGCGATGCGCGCCTTTAGATTTGCAGACATCTCGGTCGATTTAACAAGACAAATAGAAATATGCAGCCTGTCTCCCTTGAGGTTATGCTCAAGGAAATCAAACAGACAGCTGCGCTCAACTTCGGGAGTCACAGCAACTACTATTTTCTTGTTCTCCATTAGTCGCCGAAATACAGAAACAAAGATGTCGATGCATTTACACGCGTCTTATGACCAAAGTCAAGAAAAAAACTGATAATTATCAGAAATTAATGAGTTGAAGCATGGAGCAAGCCGTCAGAGTCTACTATCTTAATCTTCCGACCTTTAGACTGGATAAGCTCTTCCTTTTTGAAATCGTTCAAGAGCCGAATTAGCGACTCTGTTGCTGCTCCAACAATATTGGCTAAATCTTCGCGCGACAGGTTGATTTCAATCTCACCTTCGCGGTCTGCTTCTACACCATAGGTATCTTTTAACATGAGTAGAGCAAGAGCTAGTCGCTGACGCACGCTGCGTTGTGCCATTTCGGTCATGCGTGCTGAAATATCACCGTGCTCATCACAAACTGCTCTCAAGAGACGCATATAAAACTCCGAACCTGGCTTGAGCAGCTTTAAGAAGTCTTCTTTCGGAACGAAGCAAACGATACAATCTTCAAGAGCTTCAGCCGTGTGTGCGTATTGGTGTTCAGAGATAAGGGCCTTATAGCCGAGCAAGTCACCGGCAGCTGAGACTTTAATAATTTGCTGACGTCCGTCAAGCCCGTGTCGATATACTTTGATGCGACCATGATTCACACAGAACACACCAAGTGGTCGGGTTCCCATATGAAAAAGGGCTTGACCTTTTTTATACCTCGTGCAAGATTTGTTTCCGTCGAGAATCTCGAGTTCTTCACCCGACACTGAACTAAAAAGCGATCGGTGTCGTGACGTGCAGAACCTGCAAGACGCATTATCAGGTGTTTGAATTCCGTTGGTGTAACCGCTCATATCACTGCCGTGCCTTTGAACATGCAAAATAACATATTCGGCTGTTTTAGACCAAAAAGTCGAGAAGAATTTAATTAACTGAATCTGCCAATTCGATTTCTTCGGAGATGACCTGTGCCAGTTTATCAGCGCTTCGCGGTTCTAAACGAAACCATAGCTCAGGTTCAATCAATTCTAATTCTGCGAGTGCCAACTGATTTTGATTGTCGTAAAAAATGTCGACCCTAGCGTAAAGCGGCAGCTCTGGACATGCACGTACTGCTTCTTGGGCAAAAGCCACTTCATCATCGGTAGGCTCATACCGTTCTACCGATCCACCAAAATCATCTTGAACCCGAAAGTCGCCCGGTTTTGCTCGCTTTAAAACGGCGTGAGTGTACTCTCCCCCCATCAAAATAAGGGATAGCTCACCATCTTCGAGAATGCGCTCCTGAAACGGTTGAATCATAAACGATTCATCAGCAATAAATTGCTTAAATTTTTGCTCAAAATTGGAGAGTTCAGAACTTTTCAAACGGTAGGTATGTCGCGCGGCACCACTCACACAGGGCTTCACCACTACTTCGGTCCAACCCCACTCCTTTACCCGCTCGTTCAATGAAAAGTTTTGGCCCTTTTCTACAAATTGGGTTTCACATATTCGCACCCCCTTGGCTTCCAATTCTTGCAGATAATGCTTGTCCATATTCCACCTGATAAGCGACTCGGGGTTAAACAGCTGGGTCTGACGACTAACAGATTCAAGCCACTTCGAAAAGGTCGGGAAGCGGTCAAAGTAATCCCAAGTACTCCGAAAAATGACCGAACGAGTTGAAGCCCATTCAAAATGCGGATCGCTCCACGACTTTCTTTCAACTCTCAGACCCTGAGATTCTAAAGCAGTCTTCAAAATCTCATCTTCCCGGATAACATTGGCCGCATAGGCTGTGTTGCTGCGGTTTTCTACGTATCGGTCTTCTGTGAGAATGACTACATCAAAATCCTTTTTACTGGCAATCATTCCTGTCCATTTCTTTTTTCAAAACACATTCTAAAGGTTCAAAAATAGCATGAAAAAGACAGGCTACCTGCGCATTTAAGAATGATAGAAGTGATGAGATTATCGTATAGTGTAGATTTGACAATAGGCTATATTTAAATTTCGAAATTTAATTCTGCTCAATATATGTTCAGCGCATTTCAGAAACAGGCCATATTCGTACTGTTATTCTGCCTCGCTTCTAGCTTCGGGATTAGTCAGGTTGCTTTTGTAGAAAAGCCCTTTGAAGAACTGGTCAAACAGGCAAAAGACGAGCAAAAACTCGTGATGGTGGATGCTTATACCGACTGGTGTGGTTGGTGTAAAGTGATGGATAGAGAGACCTTTAGCGACTCGGTAGTTGGAGACTATATGAATCCAAAATTTGTGAGCACCAAAATCAACATGGAAGAGGGGTTTGGAATAAAGCTCGCTGCGAAATACCGTATCTCATCCTACCCACAGTACCTATTTTTTGACGGGGATGGTCACTTGATCCAAAAGCTTGTGGGGTTTATCGAGTCAAAAGAGTTTATCGAGAAACTAGAGCCCGTTGTGAACTTGGAAGATGCCCTCCCACCCCTTCCAGAACCACTAAACTTCACCATGGACTATCCAGAGTTTTACCTAAACTCCTTCAAAAAGAGAAAAGACAGGTCATATCCAAGCTATGAAGAAGTCCAGGCTTTCCTAAAGACAAGATCAGATCTCACCGACGAAGTATCTTGGGGTGTTATCTCCCGATTTATAAAAGATGGAGAGTTTGCAAACTCAGTGATTGAGAATAAAGATGCCTTGATCAAAAAATATGGAGAATCAGAGGTCAACAATAAACTCGCTTCATTCGTGTTTAACGACGTAAAAGCAGCGATCAAAGACAACGATGAAATGGCCTTGGAAACGGCCTTGAACAAGGCAGATGAAATTTTGGGTGATGAATCTGAATCGTATAAGTTTCGGTACAAACTATACTTCTATCAAATGACTGAGCGGTGGAGCGACTACACCGCCATGGGTGAATTGGTCGCGAACAACTCAGACCAATTTGACCCTGCAACTCTGAATCAAATTGCCTGGTCGCTTTACGAGAACGACGAAAATCAAGAGAACCTACTCAAAGCCACTGCGTGGATGAAGCGCATCACGGAAGCGGAACCTTCATACGCCTACTTGGACACATACGCTGCACTTCTTTATAAAACCACGCGCTACGAAGATGCCCGGAAGGCTGCCGAAAAAGCCATTGCAATAGCCGAAGAAAATGGCGAAAATGCAGATGGCACAAAAAAGCTACTGGAACAAATTAAATCGGCACTTTAGATGGAAACGCGTTTTAAGTCTTTTGAAGAATTCTACCCATTTTATCTCACTGAGCATAAAAAAACTGGAACCAGATTGCTACACTTTATTGGGACATCGCTTTTCTTCGGGTGGACGGCTACCGCTGTAGTTTACTTCCAACCCTTGTATTTGCTCTACGGTATTTTGAATGCCTATGGCTTTGCTTGGATCGGACACTTTTTTGTTGAGAAGAATAAGCCAGCTACCTTCCAATACCCGCTGTGGTCGCTGCGCGGTGACTTCAAGCTTTACTTTGATCTCCTATTTGGAAAAGAGAAATTCTAAACAATACCCAATAGAAAAGCCCCCTAACAAATCAAGTTAGGGGGCTTTTTTCTTTAATAAAACGAATTACTTCTTCAGGTCTTCAGCTTTCACTGGTTGTTGAAAATACTCCGGTTTTACTAGTTCTTCTTTCCCTAGGTACGTCCAGTAAATTTTGTCGCCGTATTCTTGTACCACGCCGTTCAAATCATCCACCTTAGCTTTCAAAACGCTTTCGGTAAAGCTGTCTACTTTCTCCCAGCCGCCATAGAGTTCACTAACTCCAAGGTTCATCGAAAGTGAGCTATTGGTTTCCTGACCCATGTAATAGCCTGTTAAGTACTTCTGTTTTTTACCTTCCAGCTCGGTTGATGTAAAACCTTCAGTCTTGATCTTGTTTACCTCATCGATCATTACATCCAAACTTGCTTTAGGATCGGTAGTTGAGATGTAGATTTCATTAGTAGGCCTTCCAGCATAACCCGTGCTGTACGCTGCCGGTGCATACGAGAGACTTCGCTTCGTTCTGAGCTCTTGGAAGAATCGATCACCAAGGATACTCAATGCGAGTGAGTTGTAAATAGACTCTTCTGTTCCCTTCTGTGGTGCATCAAACATTCCTTGAATGTAGTTAGTCTCGATGTCGCGATCTTCTACATAGAGTCCTTCTTGTACATGCTCGCCAGCATAGAGCGCAGGAGCCGCTTCACCCGTCGGCAGGCTTGCCAAGCTCGCTTTCACTTTGGCTTCAAGGTCTTCTTTTGAAATGTCGCCTACTACCACTAGAAAAGCCCTGTTCTTACAAACTACCTTCTCGTAGTGCTCTTGAACTTGCTCAAGAGTCAAGGCTTCCAGACTCTCTGGAGACCCGCTCGGAAATTTAGCGTAATTGGTTCCTTCCCACGCTTTGCTCATTCCCATCCGATCGAGGTGTGAGTCTGGGTTAGTGGCTGCCTGCTTGGCATTGGCTACCATTTGATTTTTAAAAACGTCAAACTCACTCTGTCGCCAGGCTGGATCGGTAATGGCCTTGGCATAGAGATCCCAAGATTCATCCCAATACATTTTCACACAATTGAGTGAAATATTGGCGTAATCGTATCCGGAGTTTGCGCCAAAACTAGCGCCTACAGCTTCCGCCGCCGCATTAAACGAGTCTTTTGTCATACTCGCAGGGCCAGATTGCATAGGCAGGTTCAAGGCGATGTTTTCAACCCCTTCCTGAGCCTTTTCATAATTATTCGTTCCTCCTTGAATAAAGAGCCGGGCACTTATGGTACCCTTCACCGATTCTCGGAAAATGACTTTCACCCCTTCCACTTCAAACTCGTGAGTCTTAGGCTTATTGTCGGCGTACATGTGGATAGATCCAATGAATAAAAACGCCAGAGCTATTAATTTTTTCATCTTATAATTCTTTTAAGTCTTAATTACATTGAAATCGGATCCATCTTATCCATACCCATTTGCTGTTTCATCATCGGCGACAATAAAATTCCTGTCACATTAGGCTGGCCGTGTATATACGTCTTCACGTAATCTACCATGTCCTGACGTGTCACTTTTTGAAGATTCTCGACATAATTGACGTAGTAATCCAGATTTGCAGAAGCCCACCAGTAGGTCAGGGAGTGAACAAAATTGGAAGTGCTTTCGCGGCTATAGACATCTTGAATGGCCAATTGGTTTTTGGCAGCATCAATTTGCTCATCGGTCAAATAATCAGCGTCAGCCCACATCGAAATTTCCTTTTCGAACGCAGTGATACACGCGTCGAAGCTCATTGGGTTTGGAACGAGAATCATTTGGATTGGACCAACGTGTTTCAATGTTTGGTAACCACCACCTGCTTGGTAAGCCAGGCCGCTTTCCACTAAATTTTTCTGGAACCTGCTAGACTGGAGCCCAACCGCTGTATGAAACACATCGGCTGCGTACGTTGCCTTCATGTCTTCCATCGACTTCGGTCCGTGCATTCCAACCATGATGATCGGAATTTGGGCATTTTCATTGATGGTGATGAAAGACTCTGATTCCGCAAGCGGCTCAAACTCTGGGATGGGATATTTTTCGAATATATCGAAGTCGCTTTTCTCCCAGTCTCCAAAAATAGCTTTCACTTTTTTCTCCACATGGCCGCGTTCTACGGCTCCAGCTACCACGATTATCGAGTTATTTGGATAGTAGTATTTCTCCTGAATGATTTTCATTTTCTCAGGAGTCGCTGTAAGGATGATGTCGTGGTCGCCAATGGTGTTCTTTCTACTGTAGTTGTCTTTCCATAAGTGGCGGCTCATATCCTGAAAAAGAAAAAAGGTAGGGCTCGACTCAGCGCGCTGAAACTCGCCATCTACTACAGGGTTCTCTGCAGTCATTTCTTCTTGAAGAAATAGTGGGTAACGAATGGCCGAATTCATAAATTCTAACCCTTCATCCAGCTTACTATTACTGAGTGTGATGAAGTAATTCACACGTTCATCACTGGTCGTACCATTAAAAGTAATACCAAGTTCGTTTACCCGATCAAGGAACTTCTCTTGCGATGGAATGTCCTTGTTCGCTTTAAAAAACATGTGCTCGTACAAATGCGAAAGCCCGTCGTACTCTGGGGTTTCGGTATAGGCACCATTGTGCACTGCGATTTCGACTGTGACTAGCGGCACGCTAGGATCTTCTACTACCAATAGCTCCAACCCGTTGTCGAGTGTGGTGTAGTAGAAGTTTTCAGGAAGGTCTGATTGAGCCATCAATCCAGCAGAGAAGCCAAGGCCGACAAGTGCTAAACTGAGACATTTCATTGTAGATCTCATTTCTTCGGTTTATTCAATTTTAGGGCGGCAAAATACTAGAATACATCTGCATGAGCTTACCGTTCATCCTATTTTAAGAATATTTATACCGTATACAAAATCTATATTATGTTCTAAAAATGGTTGAAGAAAAGCCGTCCTAAATCCAGCTGATTAATCCACCTTTGCGCTCATGAAACTGGGTAGCTTTCTTTCTCCCGATCTACGCAACAAACAATTCCTTTTACTCTGCACGAGTGGGTTTCTGTTCATGGCCAGTTTTAACATGATCATTCCCGAGCTGCCCAACTATCTCACGAGCTTAGGCGGTGAAAACTACAAAGGGCTTATCATCTCTCTTTTTGCTGTGATGGCAGCCATCAGCAGACCGTTTAGCGGTAAGCTAGCCGACTTGGTTGGACGAAAACCCGTGATGATCTTCGGAGCAGCAGCTTCGGCCATTTGCGGACTACTCTACCCTTTTGTAGGTACCCTTTTTGCCTTCTTTACCCTCCGACTTATTCACGGTTTAAGTACGGGTTTTAAACCCACTGGAGATACGGCCTACCTCGCCGACATTATCAACCCTGCCAACAGGGGCGAAGCGCTGGGACTTTTGGGAATGAGTAGTTCGGCTGGAATGGCAGCCGGCCCAGCTGTTGGGAGCCTTTTAGCCATTCATTTTGGGTTGAATACCATGTTCTTTGTTTCATCCATGGTAGGTGTGTTGAGTATCGTCACTGTTTTGGGTATGCAGGAATCTGTTCAAACAACCCGGTTCAAACCGAAGATGCTCAAGATATCGGTGGATGATATCGTCGAAAAACGGGTCTTTGCACCTTCCTTGGTGATGATGATGACCGTGTTTTCTTTTGGAATGGCTTTGACTATTATTCCTGACTTTAGTGAGTTCCATCACTTCGAAAATAAAGGTCTTTTCTTTTCTATTATGCTCGCTGCATCGATCGTAACTCGACTTTTTTCGGGAAAAGCGTCAGATCGCTTAGGAAGGGTGAGACTATTGAAGGTTGGAACTGCAGCTCTCAGCTTGTCTATGTTTATTATTGGGGCTTCTACAGGCCCAGCTATGTTTATTCTAGGGGGTGTGATATACGGATTCTCGGTCGGAATCAACTCTCCGACTGTGTTTGCCTGGACCGTAGATTTAGCTGATCCTGAAAAGCGCGGAAGAGCGATGGCCACGATGTTTATCGCCCTTGAAATCGGCATATTACTCGGGGCATTAATATCTGCCGAAATATATGCAAATCAACCAGATAGGTTCGTTTACGCCTTTGCTAGTGGCGGCGTTTTATCACTTGCTGCCCTAGGGGTACTTCACTTCCGAATACCTACTAAAGACCTGAGGTAGATGGATATATTAGGCCAAAACCCTTAATGAGTAATCAAAAATCTTTTTCTTTGCAGCCTCAAAATCCTAAACCTTAAGACCTATGTCTGAAGAATCTGTCAGCAACTTTTCTGAAAAACTTATGGAGATCGTAATGAAATACGGTCCAGATTTAGTGAAAGCTATTGTCGTCTTAATCGTTGGACTTATCGTGATCAAGTGGGTTGTAAAACTGCTTGACAAAATGATGGCGAAGCGAAATGTAGATGCATCACTACAACCCTTCCTCAAGAGCCTGATTGGCACTTTGCTCAAGGTGATGCTACTCATAAGCGTAATTCAAATGTTGGGTGTAGAAACCACCAGCTTTATAGCTATTCTCGGTGCCGCCGGTCTTGCTGTAGGTATGGCGCTTTCTGGCACACTTCAAAACTTTGCCGGTGGGGTAATCATCCTTATCTTGAAGCCTTTCAAAGTAGGCGATTGGATCGATGCACAAGGGTATTCTGGAACCGTACACCAAATCCAGATATTCAACACCATCCTTAAAACACCGGATAACAAAACGGTTTACATTCCTAACGGTGGTCTTTCTACAGGTGCGCTAGTAAACTACAGTGAAGAGCCTACACGCCGTGTGGATATGGTATTTGGAATAGGTTATGGCGATGACATCGATAAGGCCAAGGAAATCATCAATGGTTTGATCGCTGCCGATGACCGAATTCTCAAAGATCCTGCACCAGCCGTAGTTCTCGCGGAACTAGCCGATAGCTCTGTTAACTTTAACGTTAGACCATGGGTAAAAGGTGGCGACTACTGGGGTGTGTACTTCGACTTTCAAGAGAAAGTAAAGAAAGCCTTTGACGAAGCCGGTGTAAACATCCCTTTCCCACAAATGGATGTACACATTCAAAAAGAAGCTTAAAATCTATATATCACTTATGAAGAAGTTCTTATTCGCAACTGCGCTTTTTATGGCGCACTTGGGAGCATTTGCCAACGGTGAAGAAACAACTGAAAACAAGTCAGTGGTCGTTGCCCCGCAAGATGCTGTTAAAGACACTACCTGGAAGTTTAATGCCTTGCTCGGGCTAAACTTCAACCAAGCCTACTTCAACAACTGGGCTGCGGGGGGACAAAACTCAGTGGCTTTCACTGCCAAGAGTACCTTTTGGCTCAAAATGAAAAAGGGAAAGCATAGTTGGGAAAACATGCTCGACCTGGCTTACGGTCAAACATCTCAAGCTGATCAAAGCCCGTTCAAAACGGATGATAAGATTGAGTTTCAATCGGTGTACGGTTATCAACTCAACAACGAACACTGGTATGCTAGCTTGCTCTACAACTTCAAAACTCAGTTTCAACCGGGTTATTTGATTGAAGATGGTGTAGAGATTGAACCATCAATCTCAGATTTCATGGCGCCAGCTTTCCAGTACATTGCACTTGGTTTTGACTATAAACCAAATGAAGCGTTCACAGCTTTTCTTTCACCAGTGACGGTAAAATCTACTATCGTTCAAATCGATCGACTTACCACTGATTTTGGTTTGGATGCAGGTGAAAATGCGCGTCATGAATTTGGTGCCTACTTGAATGCAAGCTACGTGAAGGACATTTTTGAAAATGTAAACTTGAACACCAAACTCGAGCTCTTCTCCAACTATTCCGAGAATCCACAAAACGTGGATATGAACTGGGAGACCATCATCACCATGAAGGTAAACAGCTGGTTGGCAGCTCAAATCACCACCCAGCTCATCTACGATGACGACGTTAATGTGACGTACGAAACGGTTGAAGAAGAAATAGGTGGAGAAATCGTGGAAGTAGAAAAGAAAGGACCGCGACTCCAATTTAAAGAAGTGCTATCGCTGGGTCTTACGGCGAAGTTCTAAACTTCAAAAACAACGCGTTAAAAAGGCTATCCATTTTGGGTAGCCTTTTTTTATTTCTCCTCAATCAAGCTCTGGTGAAAATTAACCAGATACAACTTCTCGGTGGCCCGGGTTACAGCGGTGTATAGCCAACGGAAGTAGGAACTATCGAGTATATCGTCGTTGATGTAGCCTTGATCGACAAACACCGCTGGCCATTGTCCCCCCTGTGCCTTGTGGCAGGTCATGGCGTAAGCAAACTTGATTTGAATGGCATTGAAGTAGGGGTCTTCCTTGATGGCTTTCATTCTGGCGGCCTTGGTGGGTAGGTCTCGGTACTGGGCCTGGGTGGAGTGGTAAAGATGTTCCTGAGCTTCTCGCCCCATAGCTGCAGCTTCCGCATGGATGGCATCGACCCAAAGAACCGCTTCAAAGTCGGGGCTATCGGGATAATCAACCATCCGAAGCGATGCATGAATAAACTTAAACCCGTGGTAGGACTCTTCCTTCCCGATCCGCATGATTTCCATAACATCACCGTTGGCGATAAACGGAATTCGCTCATCGTCCTTCAGCCAATGGTAGTTGTTCTTGACAGCCATAACCAAATCACCTGTTGACACTTCTTCCTCTCGGAAGTAAACCCGATCGCGGATGGCTTGGTTAAATTGGTTGGCTCTTTTGTTTGAGCGGCTGATCACAATTGCCCCTTCGGCACCGTAATTCGAGAAGTTAGACTCCAACTCTTCTTGCAATTCCTGCCCCGGAAGATAAACCACATCGGCGCTGGGCTTGAGCCTAATTGGCAAGTCGAGATCGTTTTTCTCCCTTCCTATTCGGCTCCTGATGGTGGTGGCCAAATCCAAAATCCCAGAATCTTCTCTCTGGCGCATCACTTCAGTCAGCTCCATAGCCACACCTGTCAACTCAAACTCCCCTTTCAAGAAAGTCAGATTCAAAGCCGGGCTTTCTTCAGAACCAACTGGCGGAAGCTGAGCTCCATCTCCAAGCAATACCAGCTTGCATCCTACACCGCTATAGACATACTGAAACAAGTCGAGCAAGAGATTCCCACCACCTGCGCTCGCGTATGACTCCCAGCCAATCATTGATGCTTCATCGACAATAAAGACCGTGTGCTTGTGCAAGTTCCGAGCTGGTACAAATCGCGAGCCACCAGAAGGAGTGTTTTCTTGGTAATAAATCTTCTTGTGGATGGTCAGTGCTGGATGCTTGCTGTACTGGCTCATCACTTTGGCTGCCCTACCCGTAGGTGCGAGAAGTACGGCACCAATATTCAGATTCTTCAGCGTTGCCACTAAGCTGCGGGTGGTACTTGTTTTACCCGTTCCTGCGTAGCCCTTTATCAAAAGGGCACAATTGGGTTTATCGCTGAGTAGAAATCTTGAAATGGCGTAAAACAACGCTTCCTGCGATGCGGTAGGGGTAAAAGGGAAGTTTTGGATGAGAATTTCTTCCAGCTCTTCTACTCTCAAATTTGCACCACGAAAACTTGTCATAAAGACCGTAAATAAAGGGAATGTTACCTTTTCTGAAATACCCGACTCAGAGAATTCTCCGATTAAAAAAAATTGTAGCTTTGTTGCCGTTCAAAATTACATTTCATGCAAAATTTGAAGCACGTTCTAGGTAAGTATCTTTTACCAATCTTTCTAATACTTGCTGGTATTGGGCTCTTGGCTGTAGCTTCGGGCCAAACCAACCTATACATTTATGGTGGACTAGGGATTCTTTTCGTAGGGATTCTTTCACTTCTCTACGTGAAAGGTTTGATCCCAATGAAACTCCAAATCGTACTTTCAATCGTTTTCGTTTTGGGTGCTGCGTTTTTCGCGTACAGCGACTATGCCGTTATTCAAGAAGAAATTGACAATATCAAAAGAAAAGAACTGGTTAAAACGCACGTCGTTCAAAGGCTGAAAGACATCCGGAAAGTGCAGGTTGCATACCACAAGGAAAAAGGTGTGTACACCAACAACTGGGATACCTTGATGGACTTTTTGAATAATGGAAAAGTGACTTTGATCAAACGTCTCGGAGCCTTGCCCGACACTGTTCCTACCGACGAAATGGCTCGTGAGTTAGGACTTATCCAAAAAATGCCTGAAGGTGCTACAGATCAGGAAGTGATCGATATGGGAATCATTGTTCGCGACACCCTTTTGGTTGGTGTGAAAGGAACAATTTTCAACAAGGATGACGCCCAAGACCGCAAGACTCCACTCAAGTTGGACTCCCTTTCTTACGTACCTTTTTCTACTCACCAATTCACGATGCAAACGGGAACGGTGGAGTCTGGAGGGGTAACGCAACCTACCATCCTTGTGAAGGATCCAGATCCGTTTGATAAGCAATTCCAGTTTGGATCTTTGACAGAAGCGAGCACAACTGGTAACTGGAAAGAGTAAGATGGAAAACATCACGTTTTTCACTGGAAATAACCAAGAAGAAATTCACGGAATTGGGCTCATCTTTGGGCCCAATTTTTTTACCGTCTATTTTTATTCCGATTCGGATGGTAGCCATTGCATCGGCTTTTCCACTTTCAGTAGATCGGAGCTTGGCAGGGTAACCGATTGGAAACATCATACCCCCATCTACGCATTCACGTTTAAGGAAGTATGGACCTTGATTCCAGAAGATATTTTCAAAGAAGAGCATCTGGATACATATCTTGAGTTTAACACTTCCCATGCTGGCGAAAACCTAACCGATTGGCACCGCGTGATGAATATAGATGGCGTAGTCTGCTTTGAACAGGACCGCGAAGCGAGTCAAGCCGTCTTAGAATCCTTTCCAGGTTTAGCACTGCGGCATGGCATTGTACCTTTGATCGCATTCGATCGAGCGACTAGAACCGGTGGCGTACACGCAGACCTGACCCAGTATGGCCACTCCTACACCTTGATTATCTTCAGGGATGACCAGTTGATTTTTGCCAACTCAATTCTAGGCAAGCACATCGAAGACGTACTATATTTCGTTTTGTACACCTTCGATCAACTCGATGTTTCGAATGAAACACCTTTCAGGTTATTGGGGGAAGCCATCAAAAATGAGAACCTAATCAAGAGTCTGGGACTATATCTCTCGGAGCTCGAAGTTCAAACCGAACACGAGCACTGGCTCGGCAAAAATGCAGCTACATGCGCATTATAAGCGGAAAGTTCAAAGCCCGTAGATTGAGCCCACCCACTTTGGTGAAGGCCCGACCCACTACCGATATAGCACGCGAGGCACTGTTTAACATCCTACCGTACGAAATCGAATTGGAGGGGATCGATGTGCTCGACCTATTCTCAGGTACCGGCGCCATTGGCCTGGAGTTCGTAAGCCGTGGTGCAAACCAGGTGGTGTCTATCGACATTGAAATGCAGTCGAAACGGTTTATTTCGGATGTAATTCGCAAATGGGAAATCGACAATATGCGTATCGTGAGAGCAGATGTCTTTAAGCTCGCCACCAAAGCCAATCAAGCATTCGATCTAGTATATGCCGACCCACCGTACCAGCACAAACGTTTTATGGAATTGCCAGATTTGGTATTTCAATCGGGTTGGCTCAAAGAAAATGGCCTTTTCATTCTGGAACACGGACCAGAGCATAGCTTCGAAACGCACTCCAAGTTTTCGTTTACCCGCAATTATGGGAACGTGAACTTCACTTTTTTCAGACCTTAATGTCTATCGCGCCTTTTCCGTTTTAAAGGCTAATTTTGTGTATCAATTTTTTAATCGTGAGTACAGATAAAATCAAATCTCTCATTCAAAGAGAAATAGAAGCCATACAGCAAATACCTGTAGATGGCGCCATATTAAAAGCTGTGGATTTGATCTACCAGCAAGTGCATCAGAAGAAAGGGAAACTCATCGTGAGCGGTATGGGAAAAGCCGGGCAGATAGGCGTGAATATTGCTACCACACTCAGCTCTACAGGTACACCAGCTATCTTCTTACACCCTTCGGAAGCGCAACACGGCGACCTGGGGATGATTCAGGAAAACGACATCCTTCTGACTATTTCGAACAGTGGAAAAACGAGAGAAATCGTAGAACTAGAATACCTAGCCAAAAATCTCTATCCGCAAATCAAAATGATCTTGCTGACGGGAAATAAAGATGCCGATCTGGCCGTTAAAGCCGATGTGGCCTTGTTTACAGGTGGTCCAGAAGAGCTCTGCCCACTCGGCCTAGCTCCTACTACGTCTACCACCGTAATGACTGTAGCTGGAGATATCTTGGTTGTTTTACTGATGGAACGAATTAATTTCACCAAAGCCGACTACGCCAAACGGCACCACAGCGGTTACCTTGGACAAAAAGCAAAAGAAGAATGAAGCCATTTTTTCTAATCGCAGGACCTTGCGCCATTGAAGAGCGCGATATGGCTTTCCATATAGCGGGAAAGGTCAAGGAAATCTGTGACAGACTAGGAATCAAGTATATTTTCAAAGGAAGCTACGAAAAAGCCAACCGCAGTAAGCTCGACAGCTTTACGGGTATAGACAAAGTGGAAGCCCTGCAGATACTCAAAGATGTGGCCGATCATTACGGCATAGACAACATCACCGATGTGCATGAGAGCTATGAGCCTGCTGAAGTTGCGAAGTATGTGAATCACCTGCAGATACCTGCATTTCTTTGCCGCCAAACCAAACTTCTCTTGGCTGCCGCCGAAACTGGGTGCACAGTCAACATTAAGAAAGGACAGTTTTTAAGTCCTGAAGCCATGAAATTTGCCGTAGATAAGGTGAACTCTGTTTCTGAAAACAAAGTAATGGTCTGCGAGCGTGGCACCACTTTTGGATACACCGATTTGGTGGTAGACGCCACATCGATTTACCGCATGAAGAAACTAGGAGTTCCTACGGTAATGGATTGCACACATAGCGTACAGCGCCCGAATCAAACTTCGGGAGTAACGGGTGGTGATCCCGAACTAATTGAAACCATTGCGCTATCTGCCATTGCTACTGGTGCTGATGGTTTCTTTATGGAAGTGCACCCCGAGCCGCACAAAGCTAAAAGCGATCCGCATACCATGCTTCAACTCGATAGGCTGGAGCCAATTCTTGAAAAGGCCATGTCTATTCGCGAAGCCTTAAACAAATAAGCATGAGTAAAATTGCTGTATTTCCGGGGTCATTCGACCCAATAACGAAGGGTCACGAAGATCTGATCAAGAGAGCATTACCTTTGTTCGACAAGATTTTTGTTGCCATCGGCGTCAATTCCGACAAGAAGTACATGTTCACACTAGAAGAGCGAAAGGCTTGGATCAGACAAACCTTTGCTTTCGAAGACAAAATCGAAGTGGCCACCTACGAAGGGTTGACCATCAATTTTTGCAGGAGTGTTGGTGCCAGTCATATCATCCGGGGGCTCCGCAATGCCGAAGATTTTCAGTTTGAAAAATCTATCGCTCAAATGAATCGGGAGCTAGCCGCAGAAGTAGACACCGTGTTTTTCGTCACAAACCCGGAGTACGCTGCGTATAGCTCTACCATTGTAAGAGACATTCACCGAAATGGTGGTGATGTCAGTAAATTCATTCCAAATTCGATCCAGCTTGAAGAGGAGTTTTAGCATCGTATTCGTCGTCATTTTATTTGTGATCCAGGCAAAGGCTCAAATCTCAGGAACGAGCCATTCTTGGAAGCATATGCCGGTACGGCTTTCAGTACTCGAAGATCCGATCACGCATACCTATCAAACGCTTTCGGTGGATTCGATCGACGCAGACGGCCACTTCAATCTACCCTTCGATACCAAAGAAACAAAGGTCGGTTGGGTGTCTGTCAATCGGTTTAAGGCACCGATATACATGGCGCCAAAACACCAGTATCAAATCGTTCACGATCACAGAAAAGAAGACATTCTGGTAAACACGTGGCAGCGCGGAACCTTCAACTATCGGTTTGTAGATTTACCTGATGCCGAACTGAATGCCGAGATCCTTGCCTTCGACTCAGATTACTACGCCTTTATCACGGAGAATTCGGCCTTTATTGGCCATACCAAATTCAAAACGGGAATCAAAGAATTCGAAAAGGTTCATAGTCAGTCGGAAGGTTCTGAATACTTTGAACACTATAAAAAGTACAGCATTGCCGAGCTAAAGTTAACAGGTGGTTTCTCGCGAAAAGATGTGTATGATACTTATCTGAAGGATCAGCCAATTCGTTATAAAGATGAAGTTTGGTATAAATTCTTCGATCTGTTTTACGCTGACTATTTTGAGTTCTACCCCAATCAATTTGGAGGAGAAACCATGCCCAATCGATTCAGAAAAGGCTTGGCCCCGTACAGTGTAGACACACTCCTGCTCAAAGACGATTTCCTTCAAAATCCAGAATTGCGTCAGCTCGTCATGCTGAAATCGGCGTATGAGTCCTTTACCAAAAAGGATTACCCGAAGAAACCACTTCTTGATTTGGTGAACTACGTGGTTGAGACCACTAAAATGAAGTACATCGAAAATGCTGGAAAGAAGGTTTTAGAGAAAATGAATTTCGACCCGAATACCTTGACACTTTTCGAGTTTGGGGCACCTTATTTGCCTGAAATCCTAGATTTGGATACGGCCAAATACACCGTACTCTTCATTGGTGATTCTGAGCAAAAAGAGACGCAAAAGGAAAAGCTAATCTTAGAAAGTCTGCTCAAAAAGTACCCTGAATATTTTCAAGTTGTGGAACTGGATATAGCCGATCCCCTACCGGGCTTTCCGTGGTATACTTTTCAAATAACCGATGTAAGGTCCTACTTAGATCAGTGGCACATTTTCGGAATACCAAAGTTTGTTTGGTGCAGCCCTACTGGTAAAATTCTAGACATGGAATTGGAGCGACCAAGCCAAGGACTCGAAAAGCGATTGCACGCAATGAAGACTAAGCGCGAAGAGCTGCAGAAAATCAAAATCGGTCAATGACCGCGTGATTCAATCACCAGTTTGATGTTGGAGTACGTGTCGATTTGATCTAAATCAGGCCCTTTAACCGTTTTCCAGGCTACCTCGGTTATACCTTCTTCTGTTTGAGCCACGAGCGACTCAGCTTGAGAACTCATGGTGTACCAATGCGTTTTCTTCAGCATCCATTTCTCATCCATTTGGTAGATGTGGTAAGTATCGACTAAATGAGCCCCCAGTTCCAAATCACTCACTCCACATTCTTCTTCTACTTCCCGAAGCGCACCATCGGCAGGCGATTCTCCATTTTCGAGCTTCCCTTTCGGAAGATCCCACTTTCCGTTTCGATGTATCCAAAGCTGCTCTCCAGCAGCGTTTTCAACCAATCCACCAGCCGCTTCTATCCACTTAAACACAGACCTGAACGAATTCCAGATGTGGTTCATGTCTTCGTGGTAAAAAACCAAACCTTTAATGACGTCAGTGCTTTCAAGGATATCGATGGTTGGAAGAATCTCTTCTTCAGAATCGAAGCGCACTAGAAGATATCCCGACAAATTCTTCAATTCCTCGAAATCATCTGAGAGCAAAACAGGCTTATCGTTGAAGAAAACTTTATACATTTGCCGACATGCAGTCAAACCGTGATTCGGCGCTAAAAGTAGCTGAATTTCTTCTACAAATCAAGGCCGTAAAATTACAGCCTGAAAGCCCATTCACATGGGCAAGTGGGTGGAAATCTCCCATTTATTGCGATAACCGCAAAACCCTTTCTCACCCTGGTATCAGAACCTACATTCGCCAGGAGTTCACCCGACACATAGTCGAGAATTTCGGAAAACCTGATGTCATAGCCGGCGTTGCAACGGGTGGTATTGCCCAAGGTGCGCTTGTGGCAGAAGAGCTGGGAGTGCCTTTCATCTACGTTCGCTCGTCGAGCAAAGGTCATGGTCTCCAAAACAAAATTGAAGGCCAGCTGGAAAGCGGCCAATCAGTGGTGGTAATTGAAGACTTGGTTTCGACGGGAAAAAGCAGCCTCGATGCTGTGGATGCCCTTCGTGAAGCAGGAGCCGAAATCAAAGGAATGGCCGCGATATTCACCTATGGGTTTGAACAAGCCAAGGTGAATTTCAAAGAAAAGAATGTTCAGTTGATCACTTTGACTGATTACAACTTCCTTTTAGATCAGGCTTTAAAATCGGAGTACATCACTGAAAAGGATCTAGAGTCACTCAAGAGCTGGCGCACTTCACCCAATACCTGGGGACAATCATGAAAATAGAAAGCAAAAAGGTCATTGTACCTGCCGACGTCAACGAGGTGTTTGCCTACGTTGAAGACCTGAACAACTTCAAGAGTCTGCTACCCCTTGATCGCATTTCAGACTGGGATAGCAACAATGATTTCTGTACGTTTAAAGTACAAGGTACTGCGACGATCGACCTACACGTCGAAGAGAAAAATGGGCCGAACAACCTCGTATTGAAAAGCGGAGAAAAATCGCCTTTTCCATTCACGTTAGAGATTTTCTTGAATCAAGTAGAAGGCGGCACAGAAGCGTACCAAAAGGTAAACGCGAGTGTGAACCCTTTCCTGAAAATGATGGTCGAAAAACCATTAACCAATCTATTTGACTTCATCGCCGACAGATTGACGGCTGTTTTTAGTAAATAATCTCGACTTGCTTGGGCTGATATTGATTGATTGCCCCTTGCTTTGATCTCACCCATAGGTGGCCGTCATCATCCACATGACTAATCTTGCCTGTGAATCGACGATCGCCATCGCGAAACTCAATCCAAGACCGGTATCCGTATAGTGCATCGTGATAAGCCGTCCTGATTGGATTGAAATTTTTAGCTTTCAACTGATCCATCCAAACGTTAATTTCTTCAATCACGGTCTTGGTGACTCGCATGGTCATCACCTTCTGCCCAATTTCAAGCGCTAAGCTCGTTGCACTTAGTTCGGGAGAAAATTCCAATTGATTTATATTCAATCCTATCCCCACAACCGCCCATTTCTTTCCATTGCTCCGCTTGATCTCGATCAGCATCCCACCAATTTTTCGGTCCGACACCAAAATATCATTGGGCCACTTGATCCAAACGCCCGACAATTTCTCAGCATTTAAATAGGCTTTGATCCCCAGCGAAATACTCTCTGAGAGCAAAAACTGTTCGCTATTTTCCAAGAAAGTAATGTCAATAGCAAAGCTCATCATCAAGTTAGAACCTGGCTCACTCTGCCATACCGACTCTCTTTGACCACGTCCAGCTGTCTGAAAATGTGCCAGAATTACATCTCCTTCACTATAATTTCCTGACATAAGCTCAGTGGCAACGTAATTGCTAGTGCTATCTAAAGAATCAAAGCGTCGAATAATATTTCCAATCATAATTCAGCGAAGGTGTACAAATGAGCTTTGCACGGCGAAATTGCTTAATTTTGCTGAATTGAGTAAAAAATCTGAATGGTAAAAACTTCCCCCATTACTTCTGTTGATTTGGCACAAGCTGCGGTCAAGGGAATGCAAGAATTAAAAGGCCACAAAATAGTGACTATTGATATGCGCAAACTCCCCAATTCTGTTTGCGACTTTTTTGTGATTTGCCACGGTACTTCCGACACCCAGGTTGAAGCCCTTGGAAGATCTGTTGAAAAAGTGGTTTTTGAAGAACTTGGAGACGAACCCAACCATAAGGAAGGGACACAAAAAGCAGAATGGCTCCTATTGGATTACTTCAATGTGGTCGTACATGTTTTCAAAGAAGAAGCCAGAAATTTTTACAATATCGAAGGCCTATGGGCCGACGGCGAAGTAACATCAATAGAAGACTAGTAGACTATAGCTATGGCTGAAAAGAAAGATAAAAATCAGTACAACAAAATAAAGAACAAGATGCCGTCAATGGGATCGGGAGGAGATAAGAGCCCTAAAAAGCCATTCAATTTTTACTGGATATATGTAATTATTGGAGTGGTCTTGGTTTCGCTTACCCTTTTCAATAAGGATGGCGGAATGACGCCAATCAAGCTTTCTCAATTCGAACAGTACGTTTCGGAAGGTGATGTGAAGGAAATAGTCATCTACAACAAACAGTTGGCTGAAGTATACCTTACTGATGAAGCGCTCCAGAAAAAAGAGCACAGCGATCGAATCCAAAAGCCGATTATCTCAGGAGCGAAGAATACGGGACCACATTACAAATTTGATATTGGTCCAGCCGAGAGCTTTCAAGATAAACTTGATCGTTGGGAGCGGGATTACAGCCTGGTTTACGACTACAAAACCCGAAGTGACTGGGGTTCTGAGATATTTACCTGGTTGCTGTTCATAGGGATCATGATTGCCGTGTGGATGTTCGTTATGCGTCGCATCAGCGGTGGTGGCGGAGCTGGCGGCCAGATTTTCAATATTGGTAAGTCGCGGGCTCAGCTTTTTGATAAGACTAAGGGAACCAACGTCACGTTCAACGATGTAGCCGGTTTGGAAGGCGCTAAAGAAGAGATTCAAGAGATTGTAGACTTCCTCAAGAATCCAAAGCGCTATACGGCTCTCGGAGCAAAAATTCCCAAAGGAGCACTACTCGTAGGCCCTCCGGGTACGGGTAAAACCCTTCTTGCAAAAGCCGTTGCTGGTGAAGCCCAAGTCCCATTCTTCTCTTTGTCGGGATCCGATTTCGTGGAGATGTTTGTTGGAGTTGGTGCATCGCGAGTGAGAGACCTGTTTAAGCAAGCCAAAGAAAAAGCCCCTGCGATCATTTTCATTGATGAAATTGACGCCATTGGTCGTGCCCGCGGTAAAAGCGCCAGCATGGGTGCCAACGACGAGCGCGAAAACACCCTCAATCAGCTCTTGACCGAGATGGACGGTTTTGGTACCAACAGCGGGGTAATTATCCTAGCGGCCACCAACCGAGCCGATGTACTCGACAGAGCTTTGATGCGAGCTGGAAGGTTTGATCGTCAGATATATGTCGACATGCCAGACCTTAACGAGCGAAAGGAAATCTTCCAAGTTCACCTTGGTCCTATAAAGGTTGAAAAGTCTATCGACATCGACTTTCTTGCGAAGCAGACTCCTGGATTCAGCGGAGCTGACATTGCCAATATCTGTAACGAAGCCGCTTTGATAGCCGCACGTAAAAAGAAGGCAGAAGTTTCGAAGCAAGATTTCCTAGACGCAGTGGATCGAATCATAGGTGGACTAGAGAAAAAGAACAAGATCATCACCAAAAAAGAGAAGGAAGTCATAGCCTATCATGAAGCAGGTCACGCTACAGTTTCTTGGCTATTGGAACACGCTTCTCCCCTGGTGAAAGTTACCATTGTGCCACGAGGCCAGTCGCTGGGAGCAGCTTGGTATCTACCAGAAGAAAGACAACTCAACACGGTTAATCAGATCTTGGATGAAATGTGTGCTGCACTCGGTGGACGTGCTGCCGAGAGTGTTGTTTTCGATGAGATTTCTACAGGTGCCTTGAGCGATCTAGAGAAAGTTACCAAGCAAGCCTACGCCATGGTGAAAGTTTACGGTCTGAATTCGAAAGTAGGAAACATCAGCTTCTACGATTCAACTGGGTCTTCGGAATACAGCTTCCAAAAACCTTATAGCGACAAGACGGCTGAGCTCATCGATGATGAAGTCAAAAACATTATCGAGTCGCAATACGAGCGAGCTAAGACCATTCTCCGAGAGAACAAGGACAAACTCACGAAGCTTGCGAATCAATTGCTAGAGAAAGAAGTGATCTTCAAAGAAGACCTTGTTACCATTTTTGGAAAGCGTCCGTTTGAAAAGGAAGAAAACTTGCTTCCCCATGCCAATGGAAGTAGCGATAAGAAAGTGGCCTTGAACGAAGGCAATGCAGAAAGTTCAGAACCAGAATCTAAGGAAGAAGCCGCACCAGATTCACCCCAACCCACAAAAGACGAATCTGAAAAATAAGGTTCTCTAATGGAGAAGGATTGGGTAAAGGTGTATAGCTCCACTCTGGCTTACAATGTGGAATTGGTCAAGCAGATTTTGGAGCAAAAGAATGTTGGGTCCATCATTTTGAATCAACAGGATTCAGCCTACGTGACCATTGGTGAAATTGAACTTTACGTAAAACGCGAACAGGTAATCCTAGCTAAGGATATCATAGCTAAATCGGAACTGTGAAGGAACTCAGCTTGCGGATATCGACAGGACTCATATTCCTGGTTGTTGTAATTGGATGCATTATTTGGAATCCGTATTCGCTCGCTTCACTATTCTATGTAGTTGGGGTACTGGGGATGCTAGAATACTACAGCTTAGCCAAAACCGGTGGTGTTCATCCCCAGCTCACCTTGGGAGTGGTTACCGGCTCGGTCTTGTACATTTCAATCGAGTTGGTGAAATTGGGAACACTACCACTCGCGGTGATTTCCCTGAGTATTCCATTTTTTATGGGAATCTTCATTTACGAGCTATATCGGAAGCGCCAAGATCCCTTCACCAATATAGCGCACACCATTATCGGAATCATTTATATCATGGCTCCATTGGCGCTGCTTAATGTGTTTTCTTACGAGGAAATCGTAAATGAATACCATCCGGAAATCGTTCTAGGATTCTTCGTTATGCTCTGGCTCAACGACACAGGTGCATACGTTTTCGGCAGACTATTTGGCCGTACCAAGTTATTCCCACGCATATCGCCCAACAAAACTTGGGAAGGTTTAATAGGAGGCGTTCTAGCCGCCATTGGTGGGGCTGTTGTCATATCCACGTTCTACACCGAATTCAGTATAGCCACTTGGGTAGTACTCGGGTTGATTATAGCTATCTCAGCATCGTTTGGCGACTTGGTCGAGTCAATGTTGAAGCGGTCTCTGGGAGTCAAGGACTCGAGTAATATCCTGCCCGGCCACGGGGGTATTCTAGACCGATTTGATGGTGTATTACTCGCCAGCCCAATGGTTTTTACCTACTTGATGCTTTTCGTACATTCGACCTGAAATAAACTTTACTATGACATTCCACAGAGAAGGCAAAGGAATTATCGCAACTACCGTACTCCTGGTTCTGGCGATTAATGTGATTCTTTACTACACAGCGCCAGTCTGGCTGTTTTATGCCATCCTGCCACTAACCTTGGTGTTTTTGTATTTAATCGTTCAATTCTTTCGGGTTCCAAAGCGAAACATCACCCAAGAAGATGGACTGGTGGTATGTCCTGCTGATGGAAAAGTAGTCGTGATTGAAGAAACCGAAGAAGGAGAGTACTTCAAGGACAAACGCATTCAGGTTTCCATTTTCATGTCGCCACTAAACGTGCATGTCAATTGGTTCCCAATAGGTGGAAAAGTAAGTTATAGCAAATACCATCCAGGAAAGTATTTGGTAGCCTGGCACCCAAAGTCAAGTACTGAAAACGAACGAACCACTGTTGTTGTGAAGTCTGATTCTGGCACCAAAGTTCTATTTAGACAGATCGCTGGAGCGGTGGCTCGTAGAATAGTTTGCTACGCCAAAGAAGGAGATACGGCCGAACAAAGTAAGGAGTTTGGCTTTATCAAATTCGGAAGTCGGATTGATGTTTTTCTTCCCTTGGGCACCGAAATCAAAGTTGGTTTAGATCAAAAAGTAACAGGTTCTGAAACCGTTTTAGCGCAGCTTCCTAAATAATCCTTCGCAGCTCCTTTAGCTCTTTTATCTCAAAGGTCGGACTCTCGTTGTGCTCCACTCCATCGGGATTGAAGTATACTTGATCCATGAACACTCTTCTGGCACCTTCGATGTCGGTCTGAAGGTCATCTCCTACCATGATCGAATCCATTGCCCGCGTTTTGGCAAGCTCCATAGCTAGGTTAAAAACCAGTGAATCAGGTTTTCGTGCCATAGCTTTTTCACTGGTAACAATCACATCAAAATAAGGCTGAATCCCACTTTTGCTGAGCTTGATATGCTGAACTTCTTCAAAACCGTTGGTGATGATATGGAGCTTGTACTTGCCCGCTAGGTAATCGAGCGTTGTCTTCGTTTCGGGTAGCAATACCGTTTGATACGGACTGACATCCAAATAAGCTCCATCGAGCTTCTCCCCCAGAACGCTATCCCGTAGGCCAAAATGCTCTAGAGTCTTGGTAAAACGCAATCGACGTAGCTCTTTCTTCGAGACTGATCCCAAGCGGTAATACTTCCAGTATTGCTCATTGATACGTTGATATACCTCAACAAACTCGGCAAGTTCGATACTATATTCTTCTAGCTTGAAATCTCGAAAAATCTGCTCAAGCGCCTTGCGGCTATTGGTCTCAAAATCCCAAAGCGTTCGATCTAAATCGAAAAAAATATCCGAATACTTACCCATTAATAAATGATTGCATCTTTGACTGAGTGCGCAAAGTAAGACAAACCAGCTGACCAACAAAAGGTCGAGAAAACCAAGAGTGGGTAGGTCAATCTATTCCGAAAATAAAACTTGGCCGCCACGACGCATCCGATGGGAATGCTCAGAATAGCCGGGGTGACAATAATCAGCCCAATAAGTCCAAACTTCCTTTTGATGTGAATGATGGTGCGATTCTTTTTGCTGAACATTTTTCGGGGTTTGTACTTTCTACGTCTAGCACGCACATCATCGATTTGCTTGAATATCCAATGCCCGAAATAATAGAAAAACGTAACACCCGAAACACCACCTGCCGTAGTTACAACCACCGTTTCCCAATACGAAAATCCAGAAGCGGCAGCAGCGGCCGGAGCGAAGAAAAACTTGACCGAGCTAAGGAGAAAAACGCTTATGACTTCGGTCAGATTCATTGCAATTACTTTGATCCATAACTCAAATCACCAGCATCGCCGAGGCCGGGTACAATATATGCTTGAGCGGTAAGCTCGTCATCGATCATACCAATCCACAAGGTGGTATTAGAAGGAAGGTTTTTTCTGACAAAGGCCACGCCTTCATGACTAGCAATCAACGCTACAATATGATTGTGCTTGGGCTTTCCTTTTCTCAAAAGAGCTTTGTGCGCCAAAACCATTGACGATCCCGTTGCGAGCATGGGATCCACGATAATCAAATCGCGATCTTCAACGCTTGGACTACTCATGTATTCAACTTCCACGGTAAAATCATCGTCGTTCTTATGGTGCCGGCGGTAGGCTGAAACAAATGCTGAATCTGCTTGATCAAAGTAGCGCAACATTCCTTGATGCATGGGCAACCCAGCGCGGAGAATGGTAGCCAAAATTGGAAAAGAACCAGGAACGGACATATTTGCTTCTCCTAAAGGGGTGATGACCGACTCTTCATCATAATCCAGACTCTTGCTCACTTCATAGGCAAAAATCTCTCCCAACCTTTCCATATTCAATCTAAATCGAGCCCGATCCTGTTGAATCTTTTCCGATCTGACTTCTTTTAAGAATTGATTGAATAGCGAATTTGACTTTCCTAATACGTGAATCATGGTCTTGGTTGGCTTTGGTACAAAGTTAAACCTTATCTAGGGTCAAGTAACAAAGATTCATCGACTTTGACTCGAGGAATTTACATTAATTGGCTTGGAGAAAGAATGAACTACAGAATGCCTTCATCGGCAAAACTATAGTAGGCCTTGTCAGTAAAGATTAGGTGGTCGAGAATAGGAATGTCGAGCATTCGTCCACTCTCAACGAGCTTCTTGGTGAGCGATCGGTCGGCCTCGCTGGGCTGTAGGGTGCCACTCGGATGATTGTGTGCAAGGATAATCGACGAAGCGAGCCGTGCAATGGCTGGTTTAAAAATGAGCCTCTGATCAACTACGGTTCCCGAAATTCCACCGCGGCTAATACAGATTCGGTCTTTTACTTCATTGGATCTGCTTAGAAGAAGTATCCAAAATTCTTCGTGATCGATGTCGGACAAGACGTCTTGTAGTTCGTGGTACACATCTTTGCTACTCGAAATCTTATTGGACTGACGGAGCTCAGATTGAGACCGTCTTCGTCCCAACTCCAATGCCGCGAGCACGGTGATGGCTTTAGCCTCTCCCACTCCCCGAAACTTTTTTAAGTCGTCGATTTGAATTCGCCCCAGTTTGTGGAGATCGTGGCGATAGGACTGAAGGATGTCTTTGGCCAGATCTAGAGCGCTTTGATTTCTGGATCCCGACCCGAGCAATATGGCAATGAGCTCGGCATCTGAGAGCGCTTGTCTCCCTTTCCGGATCATCTTTTCACGGGGTCTGTCGTCTTCTGCCCATGACTTTATGCTTGTAAGCTCGCTGGTTAGTTTCATATCTCGAAACCAACAAGTTAATAAAAAAACCCTGCTCCGAAAAACGGAGCAGGGTTTCTAGTCTTATTCAGTAATTGATTAAAGCGAGTTAACGTGCTTTGTCAATTTTGATTTCAAGTTTCCAGCCTTGTTGTTGTGAATGATGTTTTTCTTAGCAAGCTTATCGATCATGCTAGTCACAGACAACAACATCTCTTGAGCTTCTTTCTTGTCAGTTAGGTCGCGCAATGCTTTAATAGCGTTACGAGTCGTCTTGTGCTGGTAACGATTTCTAACACGACGTTTCTCGGTAGATCTGATGCGCTTTAAGGCTGATTTGTGATTTGCCATCTTAAATTTTATTACTTCCTGCTAAAAATTGGAGTGCAAATATAGGAATCTTTTTAATAGGAGCAATGAAAATGGAAGAAGAGATAATATTTTCTTTTCTCCTTGATATCCATGACTCTGTCCTTTCAGAATTCTATTTTTGAACCAAAATTGAATTGATGGCAAAGTTAGTAGTTGTAAGACACGGGCAAAGTGTTTGGAACAAGGAAAATAAATTTACGGGCTGGGTCGATGTAGACCTAGCTGAGAAAGGAGTAGAAGAAGCCAACCAAGCTGGCGAACTTCTTCGAGACTACCGTTTTGATGCGGCATTCTCGTCTGTATTGAAGCGCGCGAACCGAACGCTCGACATCATTCTCGCGAAAATTGGGCAATCAGACTTACACGTAGAGAAGAATAAAGCACTCAATGAGCGCATGTATGGCGATCTGCAAGGTTTGGACAAAGACGAAACGAGAGAGAAGTACGGCGAAGAACAGGTGCATATCTGGCGACGATCTTTTGACGTGCAGCCTCCAGGAGGCGAAAGTCTCAAAGATACTGCCGATCGTGTGATTCCCTACTTCGATTCAGAAGTAGCTCCCCTACTGAAAGCAGGAAAGGATGTCGTCATCTCAGCTCATGGCAATAGCTTAAGAGCATTGATTATGCATTTGGAAGGATTGAATAAAGAAGAGATTCTTCAAGTAGAAATCCCGACAGGTAAACCGAAGCTCTATGAATTAAATGACGACTTAAGCATCAAGTCTTCTGGGTTCTTAAACTAGAGCAATTCACACTTAATAGGAAGAGCCAATCCGAAAGGGTTGGCTTTTTTCTTGGATGAGAAATTGGTTGACGGGATTACTCATGCTGATCGCCGTCGCTAGGGTCTTTGGCGATAGACGCCTTCGTGATCGGCATCTCGATACGTAAAGACTCTAAACCAATATTTTATTGGATAGTATTTCTGTTCTCAAAACCGCATTCAAAAAGATTTCAACTATGATTTGAAGAAGCAGATTACCCCGAAGGCTTTCGGGGTGATCCCTGTATCGTTAAATCAAAATACGAAGAATACCACCTGCCTGCGGCAGATGGACTTTTTTTATACCCCAAAATTTCCTTGAGCAGAGCTCAGACAAATTTTGGGGCATAAAAAAACCCCGACCTGTCGGTCGGGGTATTCTTCGTAGCCCGTAGGGGATTCGAACCCCTGCTACCAGGATGAAAACCTGGCGTCCTAACCCCTAGACGAACGGGCCAAATAGGGACTTCCTTTCAGAAGCGGGTGCAAATATAAAACGCTTTTTTAGGACTGCAATAGATTTTAGGAAAAAAATTAATCGTCTGATGTGGTGTCCTCCCATTGGAACTGAAAACCAAGTCTTTTCCCCGTACGGAGATTGACATTATCCTTCATTCTATTGACTTCGCGGAGTGTTACTTCTTGCACCTCACTGTACGCCGGAATGTAGAGATCAAACTTTATCGTGTACGTAATAATCGAACAGAGAATCTCCTTCATCTTATCCCGATCAATAACTGCATTCACAAAATCGTTGTACTTATAGCCCAATTCCTTCTTCCCTTCTAGGAAATAGTGGTCTTCTGAATTGATAAAGAGCCGCCCAATCAAATAACCAAGATCCTGCTCTCGGTGATATCGAAAACTATCGGCTAGGAAATTGTGGATCTGGATGATTCCAACATATCCTCGCTGCTTGTCTTCTTGTAAATAAGAAGATCGCCAATACACGCTATTGTTCGGAAACCGAAAGACATTGGTGTGCATCGAAAACAAAAGAACATCACCCGCAATGGTAAGTTGGCAATAAAAAGCACCAAGATCTTTATACGCTACTTCTAACCGTGGATCTATCGCCGCAACTTCCGTCTTAAACTCTTCAGTCAGTTCTTTCAGTACTTCCTTAAAAGTCTGAAATCGACTCTGAAGAAGCTCGAAGACATCGCGCTTGTGCATCGATTTGGCTTTGACCAAATCCAATACTTGTTGATGCGGAGATTGTTCTTCCATGTTTTTAATAAGCCTTTGCAAATAACACGCGACGAGCCGAAGGGTTTCCGGTTAAGATACAATTACCCGGCGTAGTGTCGCCATCGAGTGGTATACAGCGAATAGTCGCTTTGGTTTTTTGCTTAATCTGCTCTTCGGTTACGGCAGTTCCATCCCAATGTGCTAGAACAAATCCGCCTTTCCCATTAATTATAGACTCAAACTCTTCCCAAGTGTCTGCTGTATGCGTATTCTCTTCGCGGTGCTTCAGCGCTTTATCGTAGAGCCCTTTTTGAATTTCATCCATGAGCCCTTCAACATGTCCAACAACATCATCAAATGCCACGCTTGACTTCTCACCCGAATCTCTTCGCGCAACCTCTACCGTACCGGCTTCCAAATCTCTTGGACCCATGGCAATACGCACGGGTACACCTTTCATTTCGTATTCGGCAAACTTCCACCCCGGCTTGCGCTTGTCATCATCATCCAACTTCACTCGGATGCCAAGGGATTTAAACTTGGACATCAGCTCTTCCAGCTTTTCTCTTAAATCGTTGAGCTGCTCTTCACTTCGGTAAATAGGTACCAAAACAACTTGAATCGGCGCTAGTTTCGGTGGTAGCACCAATCCTTGATCGTCGCTATGCGTCATGATCAAAGCCCCCATCAATCGGGTAGATACTCCCCAACTGGTGGCCCAAACTAACTCTTCCTTTCCTTCCTTGTTAACGAACTTCACATCAAACGCCTTGGCAAAGTTCTGACCCAAAAAGTGAGAAGTTCCTGCTTGAAGTGCTTTCCCATCCTGCATCAAAGCTTCTATACAATATGTTTCCAAAGCTCCGGCAAATCGCTCGCTCTCCGACTTGATTCCCTTTACGACAGGCATAGCCATCCACTCTTCGGCAAAAGTGGCATAAACATCCAACATTTGTTCGGCTTCAGCTATTGCTTCTCCTTTGGTGGCATGAGCTGTATGCCCTTCTTGCCACAAGAACTCGGCTGTTCTAAGAAAGAGACGTGTACGCATCTCCCACCGAACTACATTGGCCCATTGATTGATGAGAATAGGTAAATCTCTATAACTCTGAATCCACCCCTTATAAGTGTTCCAAATAATGGTCTCAGAGGTAGGACGGACAATCAGCTCTTCTTCCAACTTCGCATCTTCATCAACGACGATTCCACCGTTCTCTTCGTCATTCTTCAGACGGTAATGGGTCACTACAGCACATTCTTTCGCAAAACCTTCTACGTGGCTCGCTTCTCTACTGAAATAAGACTTCGGTATAAAAATTGGGAAATAGGCGTTGGTGTGGCCCGTTTCCTTAAACATATCATCAAGGGCTCGCTGCATTTTCTCCCAAATGGAAAAACCATGCGGCTTGATAACCATACACCCACGAACTTCGGAATGCTCGGCCAAATCTGCCTTCGACACCAATTCATTGTACCAGTTCGAATAATTTTCTTCTCGAGTTGTTAGCTTTTTGCTCATTTCAAAAGTTTGGAATAATTCTTGCACCTTTTGGAGTGCAAGATTTCAAGCTACAAAGAAACTAAAGTCAGTTGACTAGCGAGAATCTTTTTACCTTTAACATAGTGCTAAACTACGGAGTCATGAGAAAATTTCACATCATAGGTGGTCTGGTTGTTGCAACGGCGATCAGTTCGTGTTCATCAAATCAGGAATTGACGCAGCTTGAAGAAGTTGACGATGTATATTATCGTGCTCCTAAAAAAACCGTAGCCATGGTAGATCCCGACAGCCCTACGGAGTCGGTGAGCTTTATGGACGGTGCATCTGATGCTGAGCGAAGCTATTACGAAGGAGGAGAGTATGTGCCAGCAGCACAGACTGAAAGCATTGCTGAAGACGATTACGATTACTATGATGAAGACTATGCACGACGACTTGAAAATTTCAGCGATAGCTCAGATGAGTCTTATATCTTCGACTACGATGGCAACACGGATTACAGTGAGATATACGAAACTGAAAACAACATGCCACCTACCCGCATAAGAACAACCATCGGATTTGGGTACAATAGTTTTTACGGACCATGTTACGGTATGGGCCTCTCTTACGGAGCACCATATGGACCCTATGGCAGTCCTTACCCGGGATACATGAATGGTTGGAATATGAGTTTAAACTATGGGTATGGCTATGGTTATGGAACCGTACCAGGATATGGATACGGCTATGGGTACGGCTACAACCCCTATTATAACTCATTTTATGGTGGAGGACCTTATACAGGATATTGGTCGCCTTACACCCCTATCTATGATCCGTATGGTAGATATTACTACGACTCTAATTCTTATGTGGTAAACGATCCCCGTGCGAACAGCTCGCGCGCATCGAGAGGTGGAGTGGTTCCACCTTCAGGAAGCGGAGGAATTAACGGGATATCTACCGCTGATCGATCCAGAAACCAACAGCGCATGGAACGTACGGCAACCAATACGAGCCGCAGTAATGGTTCTGGGATCTCAACGGAAAGGGGTACATCTCGGACAGATTATTCTTCTACCCGATCTAGAGATACATACAGCGAGAGCCGGCGCCAAACTCCAGCCGACAGAGTAAGAACAGATTACCAACGAGCTCAGCAGTCTAGCACCTACCAATCGCGTTACGGTCGCTCTGGAATGCGCACTACTTCCCCGACTAGAACCAGAAGCAGTGCAGGGTCTCGAACGCCGTCTTACCAGCCAAGTTCGCCGAGCAGATCGAGCATGAATCGTGGTTCGAGTCCTTCTTATACTCCTTCGCGCTCATCGGGAAGCCGATCTTCGGGAAGCAGCTCACCAAGTAGATCAGGTTCTTCATCACGAAGAAGATAAATAGATGAATTCATACAAGCTTTTCTTTTCAGGCATACTTGCCTTAGCCATAGGTATACCCGCTTTTTCGCAAAACGAAGGCGATGTGCGACGCTACACATCTCAATATATGTCGGGTACGGCTAGGTTTAACGGTCTAGGTGGCGCCATGGGAGCTCTGGGAGGAGACCTTTCTGCCATTCATTCCAACCCAGCCGGTGTTGGTGTTTACAGATTTTCCGACTTTTCCCTGACTCCTACTATAGAGCACAATGTGCTTGAACTAGAAAACATGGATGGAACGTGGTCAGACGATGAAACCGCATTCAAAATCAACAATATCGGACTGGTCTTTGCAAATGAAATGAAACACCCGAATTGGAAAAACTTCAACTTCGGGATCTCTTACCAAAGACTCAATACCTTCCAAGACAACTTACTGAGCAATCAGCAATTGAACCTCGATCAGTCGCTAATGCAAGACTTCGTATACCAAGCCAATGGTTTCTACCCTGATGAACTTTCGGAGTTTAATACACTATTGGCTTGGGAGGGCTATGTGATTGACACACTCGGGGTTGGATATGAATACATTGGTAGAGCTGTATCAGGCCAAATGCAGCAGGTACAACGTACGGAGCGCAAAGGTGGTTTAGGTGATTTTGGAATTACCATGGGCGCAAACTATAGCGACTTCTTATATCTGGGGGCAGGAATCGGTATTTTGTCGGCTAATTATCAAACGGAAGTGACTACGACGGAGACTCCTACAGATGTGGACAACACAGACTTGGTTGAGTACACATTTAAGGAAAAGCTCAAAGTAGATGGACTAGGGATAAATGGAAAGTTTGGTTTTCTTTTGAAGCTTGGAAAGGCGGTTAGAGTAGGTGGATCGATCCACACTCCATCATCACTTAGCCTTACTGACACGTACGAAAACACCCTGAGTAGCACCTTGCGAGATCCATACGAAGAGATTACAGCAAATTCTTCGATCGGAGAATTTTCATACAGAATTCAAACTCCCTGGAGATACATGGTGAGTGCGGCTGCAGTGGTCAAGAGCTTTGCGCTCATTTCCGCGCAATATGAATACACAGATTACAGCAGCGGTAAGCTAAAAAATAGTAACACGGGTGCTGATACAGATTTTAGTGAAACCAATCGGTTAATTCAAACCGCCTTTGGGCCAGAGCATGGAGTGCGCGCTGGAGTTGAGTTTCGAGTTACGCCAAACTTTTATATGCGCGGTGGAACAGGATGGTTTAAAAACCCCGTAGTGGCAAACGACTATAGCGGCAGCGATCTTGATCGTCGACAATACTCCGGTGGGATAGGAATAAAAAAGGCGAAATGGAATGTCGATTTCGCCTATCAATTTGCCACTTATCAGGAGCTTTACCAGACTAACGGCTCTGCTCCAACAAGTGTAATTACCAATAAATTATCGAGCTTCTCGCTCACTGTAGGATTGAGAATGTAGATCGCTTACTTAATAAGCTTTGCGATCATTGCATCCATCTTTTCCTGCTCTTCTTGCGCGAGCTCTGCATCTACTAAGATACGACCACTGTGCTCATCTACGATGATCTTCTGACGTGCAGCAACATCAAGCTGACGTTGTGGTGGAATCTTAATGTAAGAACCAGCTGAAGCTTCACGGTCAATCGGCACAACTGCCAATCCGTTCTTCGATCCATTTCTGATTCGACGGTATGCCGTGATCAATCTCTCGTCTATTTTTTTAGCCGCATCATCACTCTTTTTCAACAAAGCATCTTCTTCTTTCTTTGTTTCGTTGATGATATCATCTAGCTCTTTCTTCTTTGAATCAAGATCCTTCTTTCGCCCTTCAAGCTCTTCTTTCGTTGCATTAAAGATTTCTTGCTTCGCATCAATCTTAGCTTTGAACTCTTTGATGCGCTTCTCAGCTAACTTAATTTCAAGATCCTGATATTCGAGTTCTTTGTTCAAAGAGTCAAACTCACGATTGTTACGAACATTTGCCTGCTGCTCCTTATACTTTTTGATAAGCGCCTTTGAATCTGTGATAGAATTCTTCTTGTTGGCAATCTCATTTTCCAAAGACGACAATTCATCCTGCATCTTCTCCAATCTCGTTTCAAGACCTTGGATTTCATCTTCCAAATCTTCTACTTCTAGAGGTAGTTCACCACGTACAGTTCTGATTTTGTCGATGTGCGAATCAATCAATTGTAGACTGTACAATGCACGTAGTTTTTCTTCGGGTGTGAGCGTCTTTTTTGCTGCCATATACTAGATATAATCGATGGGGTTTGTATTGACCCCCGTTAAATGGGTGGCAAAAGTACTAAATTTTTCGCTGATATAATCAGCAATTAAATCGATCGTAAACCGCTCGCTCTCATAGTGCCCGATATCGGCAATCACCATCTCCCCTTCTCCATCAAAAAATTCGTGGTACTTCATATCTGAACTAATCAAAACATCAGCTCCAGCTGCTTTGGCTGAAGGGATTAAGAAACTCCCTGACCCGCCACAAACGGCCACTTTAGAAACTGATTTAGCTTCAACAGGTGTATACTTCAACACCTTGAGCCCAAGATCTGCTTTGACTTTCTTGAGAAATGTACTGAGCGACATTTCTGAAGGCAGGTGCCCAACCATTCCAGAGCCAACTTCCTGATATCTATTGATCAAGTGCTGGTGATAGTAGGCCACTTCTTCATATGGGTGTGCTGATTTCATGGCCGAAAGTATCTGCCCGCCCAAATAGTCCGGGAAGATAATCTCTACTCTTGCTTCATTTGCTCGTTCAAGATTACCGACCTTTCCGGCAAAGGGGTTAGCACCTTCTTCAGGCAGGAACGTTCCTTCGCCAACGACAGTAAAACTGCAATGGCTGTAATTTCCAACATTTCCACCACCCGCTTCGAACACGGCCGACCGAACAGCCTCCAAATGATCGACGGGAACAAAACAGGTCAACTTTTGAAGACGATCACTCTTCGGACTTAAAATAGACGGATTTTCAATTCCCAATTTGTCACAGATCATCTTGTTGACCCCAGTATCTACATTGTCTAAGTTTGTGTGGATGGCATAAAGCGCTATATCGTTCTTAATGGCCTTCAAAACCGTTCGTTCGACATAGTTCTTCCCGTTCAACTTTTTTAATCCTTTAAAAACGATTGGATGGTGACTAACTATTAAGTTACATCCCTTTGAAATAGCTTCTTCCACGATCGCTTCTGTACAATCCAAGCTAACCACAATACCGCTGACATCTACATCTGCATCACCGACAATCAAGCCCACATTATCATACGATTCTGCCAATTTTGGCGGTGCCCAGGTTTCTAGTGTGCGAATTATTTCTTTGATCTTTGTCATAATGCGATATTTGAATGCGATCTCTACGCGAAAGAATGAATAAATTACGAATTCTCCTTTTTCCGTTCTCACTGATTTATGGACTTGTGGTCTATTTGAGAAACATCTTATACGCCAAAGGTTGGTTCAAATCGCACAGCCCTGATGTGAAAACCATCATTGTGGGCAATTTGGCTCTTGGCGGCACTGGCAAAACCCCACACTTGGAGTATTTGCTCAAAGTGTTAAGCGATAAGCAAGTGTCTGTTTTGAGTCGCGGTTATGGGCGAACTACCACGGGAAACAGAAAGCTCAGTGCCGAATCCACCGTTTCCGAAGTGGGAGATGAACCGATTCAAATGGCTCAAAAGTTCAAAGGCACTTCTTTTTGGGTGGATGAAAATCGCGTGCATGGCATCCAAAAAATCATGGAAGATAAGCCGAACACGGATGTCGTTTTGCTCGATGATGCACTTCAACATCGGCAACTCAAGGCCGGTCTCAACCTACTGCTAACAACATTCGATCAACCCTTTGTCTCCGATTTGTACTTACCAGCTGGCAACTTACGAGATCACAAAATCCGAGCCTATGATGCAGATGCCATCATAGTGACCAAATGCCCTAAAAATGTCGATAAGGCAAAACGAGCCCAACTCGAAAAACGCCTAAAAAAGTATTGCCCCAATGTTTTTTTCGACGCACTAAGTTACCGCGAACCCAGTAATCTTTTCGAAGCTCAGAGCACACTCACTCCAGGGTCGAAAGTCCTTTTGGTTTCGGCGATTGCCAAACCCGAAATATTCGAGCAAAAAGCCAGATCAGAATACGATGTGCAGGACCACTTTATCTACCGTGATCACTACCAATTCAAAGCGTCAGACATCGAGAAGATTCGCAATTTTATTGGTAGATTTGCGCCCGGTGAAATTTCAGTTTTAACAACTGAAAAAGATGCCACTCGGCTGAAGCCAGTATTGAACTCTAGCCCATTCAAAATTTCGAATGTTTTTGAATGGGGAATCGAAGTTGAGTTTTTGGATGGCGAAATTGCCTTCAATGAATTGATCAAATCTTATGTCGAAAGACCTAAAAGAAATAGTTAAGTACCTGGAGTCTAAGCTCCCGTTTAAACCAGAAGTTGGAATCATCTTAGGCTCAGGCTTGGGGAGTCTTGGTGACGAGATTGAATCGCCTACGCGAATTGATTACCACGACATTCCCAACTTTCCACAATCTACTGTAGAAGGTCATGCTGGAGAGCTTATTGCAGGCTCATTCGGCGGAAAAAAAGTCATCGCTTTCAAAGGTCGTTTTCACTACTACGAAGGCTATTCGATGGAGCAGGTAGTCACTCCTGTGCGCGTACTCGCCTTACTTGGTGCTAAGTACCTATTTGTTTCGAATGCCTGCGGTGGTGTAAATCCAGCTCAGGAAATTGGAGAATTGATGATTATCAGGGATCACATCAACCTCTTTCCCGACAACCCACTACTCGGCCCGAACAATGATAATTGGGGTCCGCGATTCCCAGATATGAGCCAAGCCTACGATAAGGATATGATAGCCGCTGGGGAAAAAGCCGCAAAAGAGCTTGGCATCAAAGTTTCAAAAGGTGTCTATGCTGGATTGACTGGACCATGTTTAGAAACGCCAGCTGAGTATAAGTATATTCGAATTATTGGAGCTGATGCCGTGGGAATGAGTACAGTTCCTGAAGTCATCGCAAGCCATCACATGGGGATGCGGAATTTCGGGATAAGTGTTATTACCGATCTCGGTGTAGAAGGCAAAATTGTAAAAACCACCCACGAAGATGTGGTGGCGGCAGCCAATAAGGCAGCTAGCCAAATGGTACCACTTTTGAAAAGGACCTTGGAGTTAATATGATAGAAGAAAGAAAGGAGATTCTCGACAAGTATCAATTGGTGGTCGGGCTTGAAGTCCATGCTCAGCAGCTTACCAAGTCGAAAGCTTACGCCGGTGACAAAAACGAATACGGCAGCCTTCCGAATTCAAACACCAGCCCATTGACCCTGGGACATCCGGGTACCCTTCCGAGATTTAATCGAAAAGTGGTTGACTACGCCATTCGAATCGGATTGGCCACGGGGTGCGAGCTTACACGTGAAATGAACTTCGCAAGAAAAAATTACTTCTACGCCGATTTGCCGAAGGGGTATCAAATCACCCAAGACACGACCCCCATCTGCACCGGTGGCGAAGTTTATGTGAAAGACGAAAATGGTCAGGACAAGCGCATTGGAATAACCCGAATTCATATTGAAGAAGACGCTGGTAAGAGCATCCACGACCAAGACCCTTACAATACACTTGTGGACTTGAATAGAGCGGGTGTGCCCTTACTTGAGATCGTTTCTGAACCCGACATTAGATCGCTTGAAGAAGCGTATAATTATTTAGCCGAGATCAGGCGCTTAGTGAGATACCTCGATATCTGCGATGGAAATATGGAAGAAGGTAGCCTCCGGTGCGATGCCAACGTTTCTGTCATGCTCAAGGGCGCTACTGAGTTTGGGAACCGCTGCGAAGTGAAAAACATGAACTCACTCCGAAACGTACAGCGCGCTATAGAACATGAGATGAAGCGGCAGATCCACATTCTCGAAAACGGTGGAAAAATAGATCAAGAAACGAGAAGTTTTGACGCGATAACGGGTACTACTTTCACATTGAGAAGTAAGGAAGATGCCCATGACTACCGGTACTTCCCAGAGCCCGATTTACAGCCTTTGGTTTTGCACGACCAAGATATTGAGACTGTAAAAAAGGCCATGCCACCCCTACCTCGAGAACTTTACAACAAATACACCGAAAAGCTGGGTTTGTCAGAATACGATGCCAATGTGCTCATCGATTCAAAACCGATAGCGCTGTATTTTGAAGAGCTTACAGCCCACACAAAAAACTACAAAGCCGCTGCTAACTGGGTGATGGGTGAAATCAAATCCTATTTGAATCAAACGGCCACTTCGATTGAAAAATTTCCGATTAAACCAACCGAAATGGCTGGCTTGA
The DNA here is from genome assembly GCA_030427905.1 of Bacteroidia bacterium. Taxonomy (GTDB): domain Bacteria; phylum Bacteroidota; class Bacteroidia; order Flavobacteriales_D; family Cryomorphaceae; genus CBDDKU01. The sequence continues at coordinate 74,520 of JAUICL010000002.1, read as the reverse complement.
TTGCCATCATTGATGAAGACTTGATCAGCAATTCAATCGCTACCCAGCAAGTATTTCCGAAAATGTTGGAAAACCCTGGAAGAAGTGCAAAAGAAATCGCAGAATCAGAAAACCTTTTACAACAATCAGATGATACCTGGTTGAAAGGGATCGCTGAAGAAGCGCTTGCGGCATTCCCCGACAAAGTTCAAGCCTACAAAAACGGAAACAAGGGATTGCTCGGCCTTTTCATGGGCGAAATAATGAAAAAGTCAGACCGTAAAGCCAACCCCAAAATGGCTAGTGAAATACTCAGAAAACTACTTGAAGAATGAAAAGATTGGTAATAGCCGCACTGGCGATTGGATTAATTTCAAGCTGTTCGCAGCAAAACTCCAACCCAACGGTGAGTGGAACTGTGTTAAATGCAGAAGGTGAGCAAATAAGTTTGATAGGTTATATCGATGGTAAACCAGACACCATTGGAACAGCTATACCCGATGGAACCGGTCGTTTTTCAATTCCACACAATGCTGGTCGCGTATCATTTTTCACCCTTCAACTGGGCTCAAAAGGAGCCATCGTCTTGGGCTTTGACAGTACAGAGTCGCCGGTAGTGAATGTGGATATGGAAACTGCTCATCAGAGCTACGACGTTTCTGGATCTAAGGACAGCGAAGACATCAGAAACCTTTTTGTGAATAGTGTTCGATATGAAACCTTGCTAGACTCTACAATGAAGGATATGCGTTATTACACCAATACAGGTGACGCCGCAAAGAGAACCGAAGCTAGCGCGCATTACAATAAGCTCAGAGAAGAATACAAGGCTTTTTTAACGGGCATGATAGATGAGAATCCAGGTAGTTTAGCCAACTTTTCGGCACTTCAGCGCATGGATCCCAAACAAGACTTTTCCTATTTCATCAAAGTTAGAGATGCGCTCGAACCACGAATGGCAGGAAATGCATTCTTCGATCAGTTGGCCAATAGCGTTGCCAGTCTCGAAACTGAAATGAAGTTGGAAGCCGCTTTGGCTCCTGGTGTCGAAGCACCTGAAATTAGTCTTCCATCTCCTACTGGTGAAGAGATTGCACTGTCAAGTCTGAGAGGAAATTATGTACTCATTGATTTTTGGGCATCTTGGTGCAAACCGTGCCGAATGGAGAACCCCAATGTGGTGAGAATGTACAATAAGTACGCCGATGCCAATTTTGAAATTTACTCGGTTTCACTCGATCGTGATCAGCAGAAATGGGTTCAAGCCATCGAGCAAGACAAACTAGACTGGGCCCACGTGAGCGATTTAAAATTCTGGAACTCAGCCGCGGCGAAACTATACGGAGTGAAGAGTATTCCTTTCACGCTGCTCATCGATCCTGATGGTAAAATCATTCAGACAAAACTTCGTGGGCGAGCACTTGAATCGAAGCTGACTGAAATTTTTGGATACTAAACTTGGAGGCTTCGGAAAGAAATAAGATCTATTTCGCCTCTGATTTTCATCTGGGTGCGCCAGATAAAGCTTCAAGTTTTGAACGCGAAAAGAAAGTGGTAGCTTGGCTCGATGAAGTCAAGGTTGACGCGAAGGAGATTTTTATTCTAGGAGATGTCTTCGATTTCTGGTTCGAATACAAAACCGTGGTACCCCGCGGCTACGTCAGGCTGCTTGGAAAGATCGCTGAAATCACGGATTCTGGAATTCCCGTTCACTGGTTTATTGGAAATCACGATATGTGGATTTTTGATTACATACCCGATGAACTAAATGTTCAGCTTCATCACGACCCGATTAGGAGAGAATTCGCTGGAAAGACGTTTTACATCGGACACGGTGATGGTTTAGGACCCGGCGACTACGGCTACAAGTTTATCAAAAAAGTATTCAGAGCAGGTTGGTCTAAGTGGCTTTTCGCCCGATTGCATCCCAATTTCGGTATTGGGCTGGCCAACTTCTTCTCTAAATCTAGTCGTGCAGCCAACCAGGAAGTCGACAAGAAGTTTCTCGGAAAAGAAGGTGAATGGCTAGCCATCTACTGCGAAGAACTCGACAAAGTGCAACCTACTGACTATTACATTTTCGGTCACCGGCATCTTCCAATGAAAATAGAGCTTGACAATGGTGGGTACTACTTTAATATCGGTGATTGGATCAACCACTTCACCTATGGTGTTTTCGATGGTCAGTCTTTCGAATTGAAGGGATACGGAACTAATCCCACAATTTACTCCAATACGTAATCAGGTCGATTAACCGATTGGAATACCCCATTTCGTTGTCGTACCATCCTACCACTTTCACCATATTGCCAATAACTGATGTAAGTTGCGCATCAAACACGCAAGAATAAGGGCTTCCGATTACATCAACGCTTACGATAGGTTTCTCAGTGTACTCCAATCTTCCCTTCCACGGCTCCGATTCAGAAGCCTCCTTAAACCAGCGATTCACCTCATCAACTGAGGTGTTGTTCTGAACGATATACGTGATGTCTGTAAGCGATCCGTTGGGTACTGGAACACGAATTCCAGCTCCACCCAGGTGCCCATCTAAATGTGGGAAAATCTTCGTTATGGCTTTCGCGGCACCCGTGGTTGTCGGAATAATGGAAACGGCACCTGCTCGCGCTCTACGGTAGTCTTTATGCGGTCCATCGTGCAAGCGCTGATCACTTGTATACGAATGGACTGTAGTGATATAACCACTTTCAATTTTCAGCCGCTTGTCAATCACATCGACCAAGGGCGCTGAACAGTTGGTCGTGCAGCTCGCATTGCTCACCACCTTTTCTGAACCATCTAGCACGTGGTGGTTTGACCCCATCACAATTGTCGGAATATCTTCTTCATCGGCTACAGCACTGATTACGACCCTTGGTGCTCCAGCTTGTAAATGCTTTTCGGCACTCGCGCGCGTTTTGAAGCGCCCTGTGGCTTCAATTACCACATCTACATCATTCCAACCAATCTTCTCGATATCTGGGCAGTGAGAAAATGTGATCTTGCGATCGCGCACTATCAGAAATCCATCTTCGTGTGCAACATCGCCAATCCACCTGCCGTGCACGCTATCAAACTCAAAAAGGTGACTCAGGACTCCCAAATCGCCGGGATCGTTTATATGGACCACTTCCATTCCAGCCGATTCAAGCCTCTCCAGAGTTCGGAGAACACCCCGTCCGATACGCCCAAATCCGTTTATTCCAACTCTAAGTTTTCTCATAAAAAAAGGGTCCTACAAAGTAAGACCCTTTTTCTGGATTTCATTTAAACTTTCTATTCTGACTTCACAAACTTTGTAGTAATAGAAGCTGAATTTGACTCAACTTGTACAATATAAGTACCAGTACCCAATTCTGATGTATTAAATCTTACTTGGCGATCTGCACCCGCTTCTATTCGCTGTGTCGTAGAAGCGACTAATCTTCCTTCGAGACTAAAAATACGAACATTCACTTGGCTCGAACTAGCCAAGTCAAACTCAAGCGTACCTTCATTTCGAAGTGGGTTAGGGAATACTACGAGATCACTAACCTGAGCAACATCACCATCAATATCATCAACACTTGTAGTAGGGTCAAGTAGATAGTCTGTTTTGAAGACTCCGCGTCCGTGAGTTCCGGCATAAACAACCCCACTATTTTCAACTTGCCAAGGCTTTCTCTTTTGCTGACGAAGATCGAAAACAGGTACGCGAACCATATCTCCGTTGTTAACAACAGACCAAGAATCACCGTTATTACCTGTGTAATACACTCCATGCTCAGTACCTACCATAATAACTTCTGGTTGGTTTACATCCATAATAATGGAGTAACAAGGCATTCCGAGGATATCACTATCAACATTCCAGATATCGTCAAAAGAACCTACACCTGCGGCAGATGCACCATTATCTGATACGCGCACTTTGCCCGATCCACCATAGTTTCCTACAGAAATCGCAACGCGCTCACTGGCTGGGTCAGCACCTTCTGCTGTTCCCTGCCCTTGCGAGTAGTCTACTTCAATATCAGTTACTGCTCCTGCTCCATTGTGAATCATGGTTTTAGTTAAAGCGAACTCGTCTTCATCGTAAGTAAGCTCCAACTCAGTCCAAGCATCATTAAGCCCGGAGTACCTCATCAACTGTCCGCTTCCGTAACCCACGTATAGATGGTCTCCATCTGGCGAAAACTCAACGCTTGTCGGGTTAGAGCTCTCCCCTGTTGAGATGCGATACCATTGCGGAACTCCATTGGTCTTCATAGGCTGACGAGTCACATATACTCCGTTTGACAAGGCTGCTGCCATCATGTATTGTGGCTTTTCTTGAACAAAAGCCGTATCCGCAACATTGTGATAGATAAACTCTTCTCCTTCTATTGTTCTCACGAAGTACGAGTAATAGTTAATATCCTCATCATTCACATATGAGATCAATAGATCGGTATTATCCGAATCAATTAATAGAGATGTTCCTGCAGGAATTTTACCGATAATGGTATCTCCATTTGCCGTTAGCTCATATTCACCTTCGTCAAAAAAGTCAACATATGGGTCATCCAGTTGTGGGCTATACTCAATGAATATCTCAGAATGCGAGTTATTTATGTTCTCGTGAAGCGCAATATCTGTATAGAAGTCTCCACCTCCACCGTTCGAAACGTCAGAGAGGTTTCCAAGCAAGGCTACATTCGTACCACCATCAGTTGAGCGGTAAACCACTCCGTTATACAAAGTAGAAAACATGTAAGATGGAAATTCTTGAGAAATTTCACAATCAAAACCATCACCACCAGAAAACTGAATAGCATCTGTAGCTTGTGATCCATTAAGCGAGAGCCACAAAGAACCGTTATCCTGAAGTCCACCAAGTACCTGGCCGAAAGGACTGAAGGCAATCGCGTAAAACTGTGTCGTAGAATATTGGTTATTTACTTCAGACCACGTACTACCAATGGTAGAAGACTTAAAGATACCTCCATCACTTCCGATATAAACTGTTCCATTACCATCCCACTCTGCTGTGTGAATATCAGAGTGAACATATATAGGGCTTGGCGCTAAGCCTGGCGCTGAAGAGAAGTTGTCATTAATGGGTTCCCATAGTGAAATACCCGGGGTAACATTTGAAGGGCTCTGCCATCTGTAAAGTCTGATCCCCCCCATCAGAACGGTATAGTCATCATCTTCACCGGTAGTAGGAACCGCGGAAATCATGTTATCGTAGTTACCTTGACCTTGGCTAGCAACAGAAAAGGGGGCAAATGCCGTACTACTGGCTGGAGCGATCACATTCCAGGTTTGACCTGCATCAGTTGTCGCATAAATTGATTTCAAATAACCAGAACCAGTTGAAACACTAGCATACATTACATCCTTATCTGCTGGTGAAATTGATAAGTCCATGGTACTATTTCCTGAAATGGAGAATGGCCCATTATTCACTTGCTCGAAGTTTGAACCTCCATCTGTAGACACATAAACACGTGGCCCAAGACCTACAAAAATATTCTGACCATCAGTAGATATATCAAAATCTTGAACTTCCTGACCTATCAAACCTTCTGGTAATTCTCCGAGCTCTTCGTCACCGTGCATGTATGGGTAAAGTCCGAAGTTCGTACCAACCCACAACTTGTCATCATCATTCGGATCTGCAATCAATTTGTTCGTTACCGCCCAATCTGAATCAACATCCCATGCGGTTGGCTCAAAGTCACTTACCAAGCTGAAAGTATTTCCATCATCATTGGAAACGAATAACCCGCCTCCGATGAATTCAGAACCACCGGTTCCGTTTGCGAAACCTTCTCTTTTATGACCTGTTCCAACATAAATACTTCCATTTCCGAGGATCGCAATCGAACTCACACCAAGGTTTTCACTAAAACCAGTCAAGAGCTCCCAGTTTTGACCACCGTCTTCAGATCTGAAAAGCCCTCCAGAAATTCCTCCGGCTAGAAGCCTATTTGGTTGACCTTCATAAACCTGAATGGCTCTTGTACGCCCTCCAACATTAGAAGGCCCCATAAAAGCCCACTCAACGTCATCGTTCTTTGCTTGTCCAAGCCGGTCTTGGCGACGCACGGCCGAGCGCATATTTACAACGTCTTCTTGTTCTATCTCTCCAGTGTAGATATTGGACTTGATAGATTTCAAATATTCAAATTGCCCACTAGCAATAGCGGCACTGTTTTTTTCACTTCGAGGCACATAAGCGACCTCTTCGCTCTGCAATTCTCTTTCAAAAGCATACCAAGATGTGACCGCAACTGCCACAGCACACACTGATAAGAATAGAATTCTAAACTTCATGTTCTTGTTTTTAATATTCATTTTTTCGCAACGATATTAGCGCAGGCTAAAATATAAATTTATACGGACGAAGCGAGATTCATAATCTCGACAATCCTGAAATTCTTAACATCTTAAAACAGATGCTTTTCGGCATGATAGGACGAGCGAACCAAGGGTCCACTCTCTACATACCTAAATCCTTTTGCCAGTCCGATTTCCTTGTATTCAGCGAATATCTCCGGCGTGATAAAAGATGCAACAGGTAAATGTTTTAACGTTGGCTGAAGGTACTGGCCTAAGGTTAAGATATCTACATCAACCGCTCTTAGGTCGTCCATGGTCTCGAGCACCTCTTGCTCGGTTTCTCCTAAGCCCAACATTACACCAGACTTCGTTCGCATACCGGCCTTCTTCAAACGACGCAATACTTCAAGACTTCGATCGTACTTTGCTTGAATTCTTACTTGTTTGGTCAGACGTCTCACCGTTTCCAAATTGTGCGAAACGATCTCTGGAGCTACATCGATAATACGCTGCAAGTTTTCCCATTTTCCTGCGAAATCGGGAATGAGTGTCTCCATGGTAGTCGTAGGTGATTGGTATCTGATAGCTTTTACCGTCTGCTCCCAGATTATACTCCCTCCATCGGCTAGGTCATCACGGTCTACTGAGGTAATGACGCAATGCTTTACATTCATCAACTTGACAGATCGAGCCACTTTGCCTGGTTCAAACTCATCGACCGTTCCAGGACGGCCTGTCTCAACGGCGCAAAACCCGCACGACCGAGTACACACATTTCCCAATATCATGAAAGTAGCTGTACCCTCTCCCCAACACTCTCCCATATTTGGGCAGTTTCCACTTTCGCAGATCGTATGAAGCTTATGCTCATCTACTATTTTACGTACGTTCTTGTAGGCTTCTCCAGTGGGTAGTTTCACCCTCAACCACTTGGGCTTCTTTGCCCGTTGAACCCGCATCTGATCTAGTGTTTCAGCCATCTACTTGTTGAATTTTTTGCCAAACTGCAAACTTAAGTAAAAGTTGATGAAGAGATTGGTGTTCTCAGCAAAGGCCATGATCTCAATTTCTTCTATTGGATAGTAATCTATCGTAGCACCAACTTCAATTCCACTAATACCAGTTCGCTCGGAATCGTACTCGAAATTAATGCCGAAAGCTCCATGCACTCCTGGGTGCAATTTCAAGTCATCCAGCCCCTTAAACCAACTGGCACGAGCCAAAATATTCTCCTTAAAATGCCTTTCGGGATCATATCGCTCCACAATCACATCGTCGTAAACACCCGAATTAGCGTCATCGACTAAAATCTCCAAATAAACGGGCTTCGTAAAACCCAATGAAGGACCGATGCGCCAATTATAGCCTATTGCTACACCAGACTTTCGAATTTTATCGAATACCGTCTTGCGCATTCCATATGTAGGGCGGAGAACAAAAAATGAATTCAGCTTACCGTAGATATAGCTTCTGGAATCGTCGCTATATGGATAATACGTTCTAATCTCCTTTTCGTGTTTGATGCCCACTATTTCGAACTGAAGAATACGCGACTTAAAAGCCGTTTTAAACTTTCCAAAAGTAAGGTGCGCCCCCCAACCATTGGTGTGCAAAATAGCCCCACCGTAAACCGAATTTCGATATACGATAGTAGACTCATCAAAAATGGTTGCCTCAGATGTCTGCCCATGCAAAGTCAACCCACTAACTGTGAGCAAAATGAGTATGATATATCGCAATTCTTTCAATCCGCTTATGATACCGCTAAAATAGCATAGATTTCTTACTTCCTTAAGGATCATTTTGATCGAAGCTTAGTCAACAGCTATCGAATTTCTTCTAAAACTCGATCGGGTAGTTCATTTCACCAAAATCCTTTCCGAATTCTTAACAACTCGAAACAAAAACTGTTGAGTTGATCACAAAATCTATTAGGCTAATTAAGGTACAAAATAGTGCCGACTTTCCCGAAAAACGCGCTCACCATCTCGCCTTTATAGGTTAATGGGGCATTATTGGTGTGAAGTAGAAAGCTCTGATAATGCATCCTTGATAAAAGGAGAATGAACGCCAGAATGAGAAGTGTGAGCCACAGCCCTACCTTTACTTAAAACAAAGAGTTGCGGAGATTCGTGCTTAACATCGAATGAAACGCTGATGTAATCGCTGACATTTCGAGATGAAATCACATCAACGATGGCATATTCCACATCAGAGAATGTCTCCCTTTCCAGACGCCGCTTTGCCATCGAGCTGATCATACACCTCGGACTATGCTTCAGAAGGACGATAGGTTTGGAGTCAGAAAGGTGGATGACCTTCTCAAGATCATCTTTCGATTTGATTTCTTGCCACATGGGATTTACCCGGGTATGTGATCAGTCTTCGGTTTTTCAACCTGACTGTAAGCAGCACAGGCCTGTTTCTGAGTTCTGCACGAAGACATAACCACAGCAGCTACAAACAAAAGCCCAAATAAAATTGCTGTTTTTTTCATGTATTGTTTCTATAGAACTACTTGCAAATATAAAGTAAACGAATCAAATGGGCTTATATTTGGTTCAAGCAACGAATTTTGATTAAAATATCCATTCAATTTTGCCGTTTTTGCACTGGATTTTGAAAAGGATTACCCCATTATTTCTGTTTTTACTCCTTCTGGCTTCCACACTGGCTTTCGGCCAGAAAAGTGCCTATCACGTCATTATTTCCGACACATCTAACACCATAAAGCATTTAAAGTTTAAACACAACTTCGATGCCACAGACTCGGTAGATGTACTCAACTCTTTGAGTACGATAAAAAACACGGCAATAACAAAAGGATATGTCGCTGCGAGTTTTGATAGCCTGAATTGGAGTACCGATACCGTACACGCAGCCTTCAGGCCGGGAGCTCTATATTCATGGAGCAGCCTGAAGCCTGGTAATGTGCCGGAAGAATACCTGTCGCGTGCTCGATTTAGAGAAAAACTATACCGAGAAGAATCGATGAACCCCCACCAGGTGGGAATACTCTTTGATCGATTGTTGCGACTTGCTCAAAACAACGGATACCCTTTTGCCTCCGTGAAACTAGATAGTGTTCATCTCGGCGAGCAATCCATCCAAGCCGTTCTCGACATGAACTTAGGGCCATATACCCAACTTGATTCTGTGATCGTCAAGGGAAAATTAGAATCTAATAGAAAATATATCGAGAACTACATTGGATTCAAAAAAGGCGCCCCGTATGATCAAACAATCATAGACAATGCTTCAAGCCGACTTAAGGAAATACAGTTTATTCAACCCATAAAAAGGCCAGAGCTTGGAATGAGGCCTGGAGCTGCGGACATCTACCTCTATCTCGATCCCAAAAAAGCGAGCAGGTTCGATGGAGTTATAGGGATTCAACCCGATGATGTGACTGGAGAGATTCGAATCACCGGCGATGTAAAACTAAACTTACTCAACGCGCTAAAACAGGGTGAATCTATAAATCTAAGGTGGCAGAGCCTACAATCGGGTACCCAAGAACTGAATTTGAGTTTTGATTATCCTTACCTGTTTGACACCCCCCTAGGAGCAAGTTTTGAATTTGATCTCTACAGGAGAGATACCCTGTTCAGTCAGGTACGCAGCCAAATCGGGATACCGTATTACTTGAGAGGAGGCCACTTCATCAAAGTGTTTTATGAGAATCTCCAATCCAATGTGATTTCAAACTACGAATTGACTTTAGACGAATATGTGGACTCTAGGGTCAATATGTTTGGAGTCGGAGCATCATACTATAAACTAGACTATCGTTTCAATCCGAGATCTGGGTTCTTTATCGATGTCGAATTTGCCGCTGGAGAAAAAAGGATTATCGAAAACAGTGAAATTGACCCTTCGGAATACGAAGATCTAGAGCTTGAAAGCGACATTTACAACTTCAATTTGGAAACGGGCCAATACCTAGCTTTTGGAAAAAGGTCTACCCTACTTTTTAGAGTGAGAAGTGGATACTTCGCGAACGACAACATGTTCAGAAATGAAATGTATCGAATTGGTGGGCTCAAAACACTGCGCGGTTTTGACGAACAATCTATTTTGGCTTCGTCATACGCTATTGGAACAATCGAATATCGCTTTCTGCTAGAACAAAACTCGAATGTATTTCTATTCTTTGACCAGGGGGTTTATGAAGATGCACTGCGCGATGATGTCATCAGAGATGAGCCTTTTGGCTTTGGTGGAGGGATAAGTTTTGAAACGAAAGCTGGAATCTTTTCGTTAACATACGCCTTGGGTAAACAATTTGACAACCCAATTGAAATAAGAAGCGGTAAGATTCACTTCGGATTTATCAGCTTCTTTTGATCAATATGCGGTACAAAACTCATATCATACTGGCGATTGTCTTGATGGCACTGACCACTGGTTTTGCAACCAGCCCAATGATCGCATTCCTCCAAGAATACTTAGAGATAAAATACACCGGTGTCGAGTTTCAACGGTTTATTTATGTAGCAGCAAAGCAGCAAAAACTATACTTAGTAGAAGGTAGCGAAATCATCTCCACCTATCGTATTTCCACGGCAAAAGAAGGTGTCGGTAGCACACACGGCAGTTTCCAAACTCCTGAAGGACTTCACAAGATAGCCGACAAAATAGGAGATGGTGAAGAACTCAACATCATCATCAAATCAAAGCAACCAACCTCTGAAAAAGCGGAGATTATTTCGGATGCCAGCTCTACAAATCTGGATCTAATCACAACCAGAGTCATGCACCTTCGCGGTTTAGAAGAAGGAGTCAATAGCGGCGATGGGGTTGACTCTTATAGTCGAGGCATTTTCATTCACGGCACCCACGAAGAAGGACTACTCGGCACCCCTGCTAGCAAAGGGTGCATTAGAATGAGCAATAAAGACGTAGTCGAACTATTCGATCAAATTGAAGTTGGTACATTTGTGGTGATCTTGAACAATTGAGAACCACAAGGCCTTTATGATTTCATCTGGCTTATCCGTCATCCTTTTTATTGCTGGTACTGCTATTGGCGTTTTGGCCACATACATTTGGCTAAGGATTAAAACCAACTCACCACTTGCTCAAGAACTTGAAGAGCTAAAAACCTCCAGTTCATCCGACCGAAAACACAACGAAATACTCGAAGCTCAAAACCAAAGTCTTCAATCGCAAATCGAATCTTTAAGGCACAGAGAAATTGCGCTTTCGGGAGAATTGGAAAGACTCAAAAGTGAGAATAGAAGCCTCCTTGAAAAGAATGACGAACAAGTCAAGAACTTGCAAGAGATGAAAAAGGGCTTCCAGATTGAGTTTGAAAACTTGGCTAATAAGATTTTCGAAGAAAAATCGGAAAAGTTCAACTTGCGAAACAAGCAATCGCTTGACCAGATTTTGACCCCTTTGAAGGAGCGCATCATCGAGTTTCAGAAGAAAGTGGAAGAGACCAATACAGATCGAATTAAAGAAACGACCACACTCAGGCAAGAACTCAAAAATCTCAAGGACATGAGTGAGTTGATGAGTCAGCGAGCCGAAAACTTGACCAACGCTTTAAAGAACGATAGCAAAGCACAGGGAAATTGGGGTGAAATGATTCTCGAGAATATTCTCGAAGCATCGGGACTTGTGAAAGACCGGGAGTACTTCACCCAGCAGAGCTATCAATCTGAAGGCAGAAGACTCCAGCCAGATGTGGTTATCAAACTCCCTGATAACAAATCTGTCATTGTTGATAGTAAAGTATCACTAACCGCCTACGAGAGATACGTCAATGAATCGGATGAGTTACTTAAGAAGGAAGCGCTAAAAAACCACATCTTGTCATTGTCAACCCACTTCAAAGCTTTGGCAGAAAAGAAGTACCAAGACCTTCCACCGGGAAGCAAACTCGACTTCATCTTGATGTTTGTTCCCGTAGAACCGGCATACTTAACCGCACTCAACGCCAACCAATCACTCTTTAATGAAGCCTACGATAAAGGCGTGGTGATGGTGAGCCCTTCCACCTTGATAGCTTCATTGAAAATAATCGCATCAACCTGGAAACACGAGTACCAAAACAAAAATGCCCAGGATATTGCTCAAAGAGGAAAGCTACTCTACGAAAAATTTATAGGTTTTGCAGATGAATTTCAGAAAGTAGGCGATCAAATAAAGCGTGCAGATCAATCGTACGAAGACGCTTTCAAAAAACTAAAATCGGGACGAGGCAGTCTCACCACACAAGCGAAACAATTGGAAGAATTGGGTATCAAGTCAAACAAAAAGTTGAGCGACGAGCTTCTCGATGATGAGTAGATTCCTGAATTGGGCATATTTAGGCATTATTGCCGTCATCTTGTGGGGATGTGGTGGATCCAAAGAACTTGGAGAGCAACCCCTTGTAGAATCGTACACAAAAGGAGCTACCGAACTGGGTATCCAATACCGCATTTTTCACACCAGTAAGGACTCCAGCACAGTCTACATGAAACTCGAAACCGACCGTCTTCTGTATTCAAAGATGCGCGACGGGACATGGAAAGCATCCTGTACCATACACTTCTCACCGCATCCCGTTCACGAAGAGTCGCACAGCGTAGATTCGAAAATTGTGAGAGTAGAAGATATTAGCGAAGATGGCAATGGAAAGATTCTACTAGCATCAACCACCATTCCGCTAAAGGGTGGCTTCGACTATGAAATGACCATCACCATTACCGATGAGAACAGAAAGAAATCGCAGACCAATCGATTCTTCTGTTCGAAGAAAGACTCCCATTCTCGATTAAACTTTCTCGGACAAGAACAGGGAGCCAAGGCGCCCCTATTCAAAGACCGAATCGTAGCTGGAGCAAACTATCAAATCCAATCAGGTCAAGACTTAGACTCAATTTTCGTTCGGTATTACAATAGAGATTTCCCACTACCACCCCCGCCATTTGTCGATTACACCCACCAGCCCTTCGACTATCAGGCCGACTCCGCTTTCGTACTCAAAGGCGATAGTACAGGAATGTTTAGCTTTACCGCAGCACCTTCTGGGTTCTATCATTTTCAATCTGACACCACAAACGGCTCCACACTTGGCTATACCCTATTTGTATCGTCTGCCGAATTTCCCTACGTCACCAAAATAGAAAATATGGTTGACCCATTTCGCTATTTGGTTGGAAGGAAGGACTACCAAACGGTTGACGAAAGCATTAGTTCGCGAACAGCCTTAGAAGAGTTTTGGATACAATGGTCGGGATCGAAAGAATCTGCCCGAAAGGCAATCAAAAATTACTACAGCCGTGTAGAAGAAGCCAACAGGCTTTTTAGTAGCTATGTGGAAGGGTGGAAGTCTGATCGCGGCATCATTTTCTGCGTCTACGGCAAGCCTAACAAGGTTTACTACAAAAAAGATGTAGAGACTTGGATTTACGGTGAAGAAGGAAACCCACTTTCTGTTACATTTACCTTCGTTCAAGTCATCAACCCATTCACCAGCAACGACTACAGAATGGTGAGAAGCGAGGTCTTTAAGCCGAGCTGGTACCACAGTCTAAAAGCTTGCCGAGAAGGCAAAATTCAATAAAATGACCAAGAAAGAGCAAAAGATATACGGGATTCATCCGATTCTCGAAGCGATAAATGAAGGTAAAACCTTTGACAAAGTTTTCGTCCAAAAAGGACTCCATCCGGAAACTATGCACAAAGTGCTACCCCTTCTTAAAAGAAACGATATCCCATTTCAGTTTGTTCCGAAAATAAAACTGGATCGCATCACTTCCAAGAACCACCAAGGGCTTATTGGTTTGATGTCTCCAATCGAATTTCAAAATATCGAGTGGCTCCTCCCTACCCTCTACGAGCAAGGTGAGACACCATTTATCTTGGTGTTAGATCGAATTTCGGATGTTAGAAATTTTGGAGCGATTTGCCGAACAGCTGAAGGCGCTGGCGTACACGCCATCGTGATCCCCGCAAAGGGAGCCGCCCAAATCAACGAAGACGCAATCAAGACTTCAACGGGCTCCATTCTCAGGATGCCTATTTGTCGCACCACATCCATTCATCAAACGATCGACTTTTTGAACGAAAGCGGACTCACTACCTTAGCCTGTCATGAAGGCGGGAAGGAGACCTACTTCGAAGCAGATCTCACACAACCCTGCGCTCTGATCATGGGTTCTGAAGAAGACGGAATAGGCCGATCGGCATTAGAATCTTCTTCCAAAAGCATAAGTATTCCCATGAAAGGGTCTACAGAATCACTAAACGTCTCAGTGGCCACTGCTGTCATCCTCTTTGAAGGTGTACGTCAACGAAGTTTGCTTTAAAACGAAGATAGAGCAGCCTAGTTATTGATAGTCCAATCTTAAAAACTTGTTTAAAAGGCGAGTTTACCTCATAAGTCAAAGCTTAACTTTAGCTTGTTGACATCCATTTATTCTGGGTGAATTGCGCACCCAAAAGAACGACTTATGAAGCATTGCTTATCAATATGCATATTGGTGCTCACTTCTGTATTTTCAGCACAAGCACAAGAGCACAACTCCCAGCCAGACAATTACTTCCGCTACTACACGCTTCAAGTAAAAAACTTAAGCGCTGAAGAATCAGAAAGTCTCGCACGCCGCTTTGATAAAAATCAGGCCATCGAAGTTGACATGTATTGTCAACAAAACAACTCTATACTCATCAAGGTGAATGCTGATTACCTCAAGAGAATTGATGAGACTAAAGCGGAAATCAAGAATATATCGGCCGAAATTATCCCGCAGAGACGGATCGGATCAGTTGATCTAATCTCAGTTCAGGATAAATCCACCATTTGCAAATGAACTTCAGAATGAAAAATCTTATTGGAGCGAGCATAAAAGTACTTAGTCTATTTTCGTTTTTCGGCTTGACTGTGAGTACTGCTCATGGCCAAATCTTAAACGTCGAGTATCAAACAGACCCCTTAGAGCTGGCAAGCGAAATAGCTGGGAATGGTGTGCAAATTATTAACCCAGTTCTGACTTGTGCTGACAGTGCGAGTGGAGTCTACATCATTTCTGGGATTGACGGTTTTCCAAGTACGCCTGGTGTAATCTTGTCTACGGGAGATATCGGAGACATCAGAGGCCCAAACCTAACCGAAAGTAAAACGACTGAGTGGGACACTCCTGGAGACCCTTTGCTAACCACCATCGCTGGGCAATCTAGCTTTGATGGATGTGCTCTTGAGTTTGATGTAGTTCCCGTCGGCGATTCAATTAAATTCAACTTCACCTTCGCCAGTGAAGAGTATAGCGAATACGTTGGTACCCCATTCAACGATGCATTCGGTTTCTTTATAAAAGGCCCTGGTATACCTGGTGATCCAGCTCTGGATGACTACGAAAACATTGCCGTGATTCCCGGTACTTCAGATTTTGTAGAAATAAACTCCGTAAATGGTGGAAACCCTGACATTGGCTTTGCACCAGTAAATGAAGCGTACTTCTGGGACAACCCACTGGGCTTTACGAATATCATTCAGTACGACGGTTGGACTCAAAACCTGGTGGCTCAGAGGGAAGTAACTCCCTGTGACACTTTCCATCTAAAGCTAGTGATAGCCGATGTGGGAGACAGAGAATGGGATAGTGCCGTTATGATTGAAGAAATTGTCAGCACCAACACATCCCTTTCTCTCGTTACCGTTGGTGGAATTGACAACCTGGTGGAAGGTTGTAATGATGGTACAGTCACATTCACCAGAGAGCCAGTAACTGATGAAGCCGTAATCGTAACTTACTTCTTGCAGGGAACAGCCGAAAATGGAGTGGACTATCCGCTAATTGGTGGTGATCCAGACCCAGACGCACCAAAATTCATCACCATTCCAGCAAACCAAGCTACCGCCACAATAGATTTTGCTCCTTTTGATGACGGCATACCAGAAGGAGATGAAACGGTTCAAATCTATGTAGGGAACCCGAATTGTGAAGGGACTATTCAAGATAGTCTGTCATTCCTCATTATGGATGAATTGCCTTTGTCAATAGATCCGCCATTGGCATACGTCTGCCTTGGTGATAGCCTGACTTTCTCTGTAGAAGGCGAAGGAAGCGACTTTGTCTGGTCACCTGCCGACTTCCTAAACAATCCGAACATCAAAGAACCTACCACAACGCCTACAGGAGATGTGACGTACACACTTACCTCAACTGTGGCGAGTTGTGAAGCCACAGCTATCGCTGAAATCTTTGTCACGGACATTGCCTTGTCTGGGTCCATCACAAACATAGCTTGTGGCGGCGCTGATGATGGAGCGATTGACCTTACCGTTGTCGACGGTCAAAGTCCGATTGAGTATGCATGGGTTGGCCCGAACGGATTCACAGCCGATACCGAAGATATTTCTGGTTTAGAGCCCGGAGTCTATTCTGTGCTCGTTACCGATAGAGATGGATGTACAGCTACTTATAATGCAACCATTTCTGAAAACCCTCCACTTGAGCTTACCATTTCGAGCCCAACATTTAATGGAGGCGATAACGTGTCATGCTTCCAGGCAGAAGATGGCCAAGCTACCGTAACACCAATCGGTGGTACATCACCATACTCCTTCTTGTGGGATGACCCCTTGGCACAAACTTCGCAAACGGCAGTGATGCTCGCTGCGGGAACATACAATGTGACTGTTACTGATGCCAACTTGTGTACCAATACCATTTCAATTACCCTTACCGAACCGGATGTTGTAGTCGGCTCGCTGGTAAACCGTGTTGATGTACTCTGTTTTGGTGACAATACAGGGTCTATTACTGTAGAAGGTGATGGCGGACACGGCCCCTACACCTACGCATGGAATACCGTTCCCCCTCAATTTGGTCCAACAGCTTCAAACTTATCAGCAGGATTTCATACGGCATTGATTACTGATGTGAATGGATGTCAAGGATCCATCATTGTTGAAATTCAAGAGCCAGATGCCCCTTTAACAGGAGTAGTAAACACGGTAGACCCAGGGTGCAACGGCGATGCTGCTGGAATCGCTTCAGCCGTAATCGATGGTGGTACCATACCCTACACATACATCTGGAGTCCTAACCCCGGCCTGGATAGCCCCAATATTACGGGCCTGCCAGCTGGATCGCACTCGCTCACAGTAATTGATGGAAATGGATGTGAATTGGTGATTCCATTTAACATCTCAGAGCCTGCTCAGCTTCAAATCGCGACATTGGTGGAACAAGCCCCACTATGCAATGGCGAAACAGGTACGATTACGGTCGCAGGAATCGGCGGAACCCTCAATTATTCCTTCACATGGAATGACCCCAACAACACAACAGGACCTACACTTGTAGCTCCTGCTGGAACCTACACCGTCACACTAGTAGACGGAAATGGGTGTCAACAAGCCCAAACCTATATTCTCGAAGAGCCAGACGCCCTTACACTTGCCTTTGACAACGTGACCGACCCTACCTGTTTTGATGCAGCCGATGGGAGTATCACTGCCGTAGCTTCGGGTGGAACAGAGCCATACACCTACACATGGAATACCACTCCACCATCTGACGGGTCTCTTCTGGAAAACTTGGAAAGCGGAGCTTATTCAGTGACAGTCGTAGATGACAACGGCTGTGAAATTATGGGTTCTCAAACGCTCACAGCACCAGATCCTATTCAACTATCTATTGAGTCGATAACCCATGTGCTTTGTAACGGTGATGCCACAGGTGAAGTCACCCTTGCCGCAGTTGGTGGTACGCCAACGATAAACATCACTTGGGATGACCCACTTAGTCAAACAGGTCTAACGGCAACGAACCTTGAAGCAGGTACCTACACCGCCACAGCTGTAGACGACAACGGATGTACTGAGATGATCACGATCACTATAAACGAACCAGCCCTACCGCTTGCTGCAACAATTACGGCCAGCCAAGATGTAGCATGTTTTGGCGATCAGACCGGTTCGGCTACTGTTACAGCTACAGGTGGTAGTGGATCGTACTCATACGTATGGGATGACCCCGATATGCAGCAAACTGCAACTGCTACCGATCTAGATCCAGGTATTTACAATGTGACGGTATCTGACAATAACGGTTGTGCCACCACAGTGGTAGTACAAGTCGAAATCTTTGGGCCAACCCAAGCTTTGACCGGTACTCTGACTCCTTCCACCTTTGGTGGAGGCTTCAACCTAGCCTGTGCTGATGATGATAATGCAACGATCGATTTAGTGATTGCTGGTGGTACCCCTCCATATGACATTTTATGGAATCTACCAGGTGTGGGAACTAGTACAGATCAAAACTTAGCTGATTTAGAAGCGGGCGATTACAGCGTACTCATTACTGACGATAACGGTTGTACCTATGAAGAGTCCATAACGCTGACAGCGCCAGAACCAATTGATGCATCATTCGTAACTACTCCGAGCTTATGCTTCGGAATCCCAACCGGTACCATCACAACCACTCTTGAAGGTGGAGTAGAACCGTATACCATCTCTTGGACGGGGCCCAATGGTTTTACCAGCTCCGATGAAGACCTTGACAATCTCGAAGGTGGTGTCTATACGCTGAATTTGACTGATGCAAATGGCTGTACATTCCAAACTGCCGCTACAGTAGCCCAGCCCGATGATATTATCATAACGGTAGACTCTTTGTCTGACTACAATGGTCTCAACACAACATGCTGGGATAGCGCAGATGGTGAAATTTACATCACTCCTTCTGGCGGAAGTACCCCATATACCTACCAATGGAACACCAGCGGGAACCCAAACTTTTCGAACGACGAAGATGTAACCGGACTAGAACCAGGATTCTACGAAGCCGTTGTCACGGATGATAATGGCTGTGTACAAAATGAAATAATTGAAGTTGTTGGCCCCGATACAATCGATGTCCAGTTTGACTTGAGCCTCTTTCCAAATGGATTCAACATTAGCTGTTTCGGTGCGGCCGATGGAAGTGTTGAAGCTCTCCCCTCTGGTGGAACACCAGACTACACTTACACATGGGTAGGACCAGGTGGCTTTGGCCCTACATCGAGCAACCCAATTACCAACTTGGGTCCTGGGGAGTATAACGTATTGGTGACCGATGCCAACGGTTGTTTCTTTGCTGAGTCAGTAGTACTGACTTCGCCTGAAGAGTTTACAATCAACCTGGAAGCTGGAGTGATAGGAAGTGAAAACATCAGCTGTAATGGCGGTAGTGATGGAACCATTAACCTCATCATTAATGGAAACACAGGCCCATATACAGCGGCTTGGACTGGGCCAAATGGATTTGTTTCAACGGATCAAGATTTGTTTGACCTTGCCGCTGGACAGTACTGCGTGGTAGTGACTGATGCCAACGATTGTGTTCAAACCGAGTGTATCACGCTCACCGAACCCAATCCAATCCTAGTTGATCTGACACCACTGGTTTACCCCAATGGATTCAATGTTACCTGCGATGACTCTTTCGATGGTGAAATCACATCGAATATCTCTGGGGGAACATCGGGTTACACCACATTCTGGGTTGGGCCAAACAACTTTACTTCCAGTGACCCAAACATTACAGGCCTCGAAGCAGGTACGTACTGTCTTCTAGTTACCGATAATAATGGCTGCGAAATAGAAACATGTATTGATCTCGTTGCTCCTCTACCGATTCTGATTGAAGATGACAATGTGGTGTCTCCTGGATGTAGTGATACTTTTGATGGATCCATCGAAGTATCAATCACAAACGGAACGGCCCCTTTTGGCTATTCTTGGACTGGACCAAACGGCTTCATTTCAACTGACGAAGATATCTCGGGACTAGAATCAGGCACGTACTGTCTAGCCGTAACTGATTCGGAAGGATGTACTTCAGAAGCGTGCTTCACAATCGATGCACCTTCAGAGTTAGATTACGCTCTAACCACTTCAGACTTCAACGGATTCGCCATTCAATGCGCTGGTTCGGCCACAGGTAGCATTGATGTACAAGGTCTTGGTGGAACTTCACCATACAGCTATTCTTGGACCGGCCCCAATGGATTCATCTCCGACCAAAGTTCTATCCAGAATTTGGTGGCAGGAACCTATTGTGTGGAAATTGAAGATCAAAACGGCTGCATGGCCAATACATGCATTGATTTGCTTGAACCTACTCCTCTTGAAACGAATCCTTTGGTTACTCTCCCAACCTGTGGGGACGGAACCCCTGCTACCATTGACCTGCAAGTTTCTGGTGGGGTTGCGCCATACTCGTTCAATTGGAGCACCTTTGATGACACTGAAGTAGTAGAAGTTGGTAATGGATCTTATTCGGTGATTGTTACTGATGCAAATGGTTGTCAAATCAATGATGACTTCAATATTACGTTGCCTGACTCAATTGCTGTCATTCTGATTAGCCCAACTTTCGATGGTGGATTCAACCTATCGTGCTTTAACGATTTCTCAGGCTCCATCTCGATGAATGTTTTCGGTGGAGTTGGAAATTTAACATCAGCTTGGACTGGTCCAAATGGCTACTCAAGCACCGATGGAAACATTGCGAACCTCGAAGCCGGTGAGTACTGCGTGACTGTGACAGATGACTTAGGATGTACTGGCACGGCCTGCATTACGCTAACCCAACCAGATACCTTGACGGCTGCACTTAATGCCAACCCGGTATCATGTTCTATGGGTGTGGATGGTTCAATCTCTGCTGCGGCAAGTGGTGGGGTTCCTACATACACCTACGAGTGGACAGGACCTGCTGGCTTTACCGCAATGGGATCAGATATTTCGGGCTTAATAGCCGGAAACTACTGCGTAACTGTCACTGACCAAAACGGATGTCAAATCGTAGAGTGCATCGATGTAATTGAACCTTCGCCGATCAGCATCACGCTTACCAGCCCAGAAGTTGATGGAGTGAATATTCTATGTTTCGGAGATAATTCTGGTTCTATCGACGCCGCAATCGCAGGTGGAACATCGCCATATTCGTTTACTTGGTCCGGACCAAATGGATACAGCTCAAGCAGTCAAAACATCTTTAATCTTTTCGCTGGTGAATACTGTTTAACAGTGACCGATGAAAATGGATGTACAGAAACGGCTTGCATAACCTTAACCGAAAACCCAGGTATCGATATTGACATCGACATCTTTGAGTATCCGAATGGATTCAACACATCTTGTGGTGATGCATGCGACGGTTCATTAACAACCACGCTCACAGGTGGAGAGCCACCAGTCACCATTACGTGGGATGGCCCCAACGGATTTACTTCAGACCAACTAGACCTAACCGGCCTTTGTGCTGGTGCTTACACCATTACCACACTTGATGGCGATGGATGTGAGCAGTCTGCAACGATAATTGTTTCGGAACCTGAACCTATCCAAATTGACCTTGACAGCCCTGTTTTTCAAGGTGGCCTGGAAGTCGCTTGTTTTGGTGAAAATACCGGTACTATCCTGACTACCATAGAAGGTGGTATTGGTGAGTTTGACATCGCGTGGTCTGGGCCGAATGGTTTCATCTCAGATCAAGAAGACTTAGGGAATCTATTTGCAGGTACCTATACCATTACAGTCGAAGATGAATCAGGTTGTACGGCCACGGAAACGATCGATTTGAATGAGCCTGCCCAACCGCTAACAGCTATTATTCAAGCATTCGAATACCCATCTGGCGATGAGATTAGCTGTCTTGGTGCTGACGATGGATTGATTGGTACCGAAGTGAATGGTGGTACACCGCCTTACTCGTTCAATTGGAATGGACCTGATGGATACACCAGCGATGACCAAAACATCTCCGACTTGGAACCTGGTGAATACACACTGGTAGTAGAAGATGCGAATAGCTGCGTATATACTCAAATCATCACACTCACGGAGCCGGCAGAAGAATTAACGGCGACGTCAGAAATTACCTCTGATGTCTCTTGTAATGGAGGAAACGACGGAGAAATAACCGTTTCTCCAAGCGGTGGATCTGGATCCTATGAAATTGAATGGGACGGCCCAGACGGATTCTCTTCATCTGACTTTACGATCTCAAATCTTTCATCAGGTATATACACGTACATCGTGACGGATGTAAACGGATGCGAATTCATAGCCCAAATAGACCTTTCTCAACCTGCTCCAATCAACCTTGAAGCAGAGATTACAGATGCCGAATGTGAAACTCCCACGGGAGCCATTGATCTTTCTGTGACAGGTGGAACATCTCCTTACGAATTTGAATGGGATAACGATGAAATTACTGAAGACCTTGACGGTGTGGCAGCAGGAGATTACACAGTCATCGTTACCGATGATCTCGGATGTACAGCGACTGAAACTTATACTGTAAGCACATTCAACTCACTCGTGGTAAAAGCTGACGTACAAAACCTAAATTGTTTTGATGATTCTACTGGGGCCATTGAACTTTCAATCGAGCAAGGAACGGAGCCTGTTTCTTATCAGTGGTCAGGACCAGACGGATACAGCTCAGTAGAAAACCCGATCGAAGACTTGGTGGCCGGTAGCTTTGAAGTGACGGCTACGGACTTGAACGGCTGTACCTTCACATCGACTTACAGCGTTGGCCAACCCGATCAATTAATCATTCAAGAGCTCGACGCATTCGTTTACAGCAATGGTTTCAACCTGACTGGCTTCCAAAGCGGTGATGGAATTATTAACCAGCCTGAAGTAAACGGTGGTACAGAAGAGTATTCATTCCTCTGGACCTCCGACAACGGATATACATCTACCGACGGACTAAACCAACTAAACTTGGATGCCGGAACTTACTCCCTTATAGTTACTGATGCCAATGGATGTACAGACTCAACAGGAGTAACATTGATTGAACCGATTCCGTTTGAAATTCCGAATGGTATTTCTCCAAACGGTGATGGGTTCAATGACGGCCTGATTGTTCGTGGACTTGAAGCCTACCCGGTCAACAAATTACTCGTGTTTAATAGATGGGGGAATATGGTTTATGAAGAATCAAACTACAGCAATAGCGTTCCGTGGAAAGGAACGAACCAAGACGGTGAAGAACTTGCTGAAGGTACCTACTTCGTAGTAGTCGAAGTGAATGGTCCAGATAACTTAAGAGGATACTTAGAACTTAGAAGATAATCGTGCCCATGAAAAAACAGATATTAATTTGCTTTAGCTTGCTCATCAGTTGGCAGATTTCAGCCCAACAAGATGTCATGCTGAGTCAATATATGTTCAACGGCTTGTTCCTAAACCCAGCCTATTCGGGAACACATCCCTTCGCCGAAGCTTCTATTTTGTATAGAGATCAATGGACGGGATTGGATGGAGCCCCAACTACCCAATCATTCGCAATAGATGGTCCCCTGGCCAACGAGCTCATGGGGCTGGGTATGACTGTGGTAAACGATCAGATCGGTGACACCAGACAAACCGAAGTGTATGCCAATTGGAGCTATCATCTATTTCTAGATGCCGATGGTAAAACCAGGCTTAGCTTTGGTATCAAAGCAGGGTTTGCAGATTACTCATCCAAACTCTCAGAAACCAAAGTCTTTGATGAAGCTGATCCAGTGTTTTCTCAAAACATTTCTGAATTCGTTCCAAAATTTGGAGCAGGTATCTACGTCTATCACAAAAAGTGGTATGCTGGCTTGAGCGTTCCAACTATCTATGCAGCCGATAAAAATGTGCGATTTAACATTGTAAATGACGAGCGATACTTCAGACCCCACTCCTATTTTACGGCGGGGTACGTCTTTGACCTAAACCCCGATTTAAAGCTGAAGCCATCTGTATTGTTCAAATATTTAACCGACGCTCCTTTCCAAGCTGATATTAATTGTAACCTATTAATCAAAAATACGTTTTGGATAGGTGCATCGTACAGAACTGGCGATGCTGTAGTAGGTATTTTCGAGTACAACATAAATCCACAATTTAGATTTGGGTACTCTTACGACTTTACAACATCAGAATTAAATGATTATAACAACGGATCTCACGAAATTATGCTGAGCTATAAGTTTGGAAAAGATCCAATTAAAACCAAAACTCCCCGATACTTCTAATCAACCCCTTGATCATGAACGTAAAACTATCACTTCAACACCTGTTTTTTATCCTCACCATCGCCTTTTTGGCTTCGTGCTCCAACGGGTACATCAAATCTGGTGATAAGGAATATGAAAACCTGAGCTACTCAAAAGCCATTACCAAGTACGAAAAAGCTCTAAAAGGTCAGCCTGACAATTTGGACTTAAAGTTGAAATTGGCCGATTCACATCGTCAAATGAATCAGTCTGAACAAGCTGAGAAGTACTATAGCGAAGTAGCCGACTCAATACCATTTCCCACAGAGCAAAAGAGGCATTTCGCCCAAGTACTTATGAAAAACAATAAGTACGACGAAGCGAGACCATACCTTGAACAATACATTGCCGCCAACCCAGATGACCAATTGGCGAAGGATATGCTCGCATCCACCACATCGGTAAATGAGCTTAAAGAAGATACCTCAGCCTACATCCTGACTGAACTACCTCTTGACTTCACCGTTTCGATGTTCGGCCCTTCTCATTACAAGAACGGAATCGTTTTTGCCGGAGAAACTGAAATTCAAAGTGCAGCTTCGACTAACCCTTGGACGGGATATTCGTACCTCGACATGTTTTACATGGAAAAGAAAAGCGATGGCACCTGGGATATAGCTGAAAAATTCACAGAAAACCTGAATGGTAAATTCCACGATGGACCTGCGACATTCAATGAAGCACAAGACATGATCATCTATACTCGCTCGGCCATGCGTAATGAGAAAAAGCAATTGGTGAACGAGAAAAATGAAAACCAATTTTACCTATACACCAGTAAGAAGGTAAACGGTGAATGGACAGAACCAGAAGAATTACCATTCAACAGTATGTCATACAGCGTAGGACACCCTTCTCTAACGCCAGATGGAAAGACGCTTTACTTCTCTAGCGATAAGCCGGGTGGATATGGTGGTTCTGACCTTTACAAATCAACATTCGATGGCACGAGCTGGTCTGAACCTGTAAACCTCGGAAAGACAATCAACACAGAAGGAAATGAAGTATTTCCTTACACAGCCAAAGACGGAAAGCTATACTTCTCGTCCGAAGGTCACCAAACACTAGGTGGTCTGGATGTATTTGTAGCTGAAGAAAGAGCTGGCGTATGGACAAACCCGATCAACTTGGCCTACCCGCTCAATTCAAGCCAAGACGATTTTGCCTTGATCATTAACGAAAATGACACAACTGGTTTGGTTTCATCAAACAGATCTGGCGTTGACATGATATATGAGTACACCAAAGTACCACCGATCTTTACGGTAGAAGGTGTAGCCAAGCTCAAAGACACAAACCAACCACTCGAAGGAGTTCTTGTAACCGTGGTCAACAAAACAGATGGTGACTCTGCTACGTATTCAACCAAAGCAAACGGCCGTTTTTCGTTCAACCTACTCCCTTCCAAGCAATATGTGTTAAGAGGTGAGAAAGAAGGATATTTCACCGTTTCTGAGTCTTTTGAGACAGGTAATAAGTCCATGGAAAAGAACGTGAATCTCGTGTTCAATATCGATGAGATCGTAACTAGCGAAAGCGGAACAGGCTCTGGTGTTGGAGCAGGTGTTGGAGCGAATAAAACCTATGATGTAGGCAATGTATTTTACGATTACGATAAAGCCGAAATTAGAAACGACGCGAAGCCTACTCTGGACAAGTTGGTGCAGATGTTGAAAGACAACCCTTCAATATCAATTGAGGTGCAATCACACTGCGACAGCCGCGGACCAGATGATTACAACATGCGCTTGTCAAACAGACGTGCAGCTTCTGTTGTAAACTATTTAGCTTCAAAAGGAATCGCTAAATCGAGACTAAAGTCTAAAGGATTTGGCGAATCAAGACCGGTGAATGGTTGTAAAGATGGAGTGGAATGTACAGAAGCTCAACATCAAGAAAATAGAAGAACCGAATTTATCGTTCTTAAGAAATAAGAGCGCTTTAACTTGAAACCAATAAAAAATCCCCGCTGAAATTCAGCGGGGATTTTTTTATCCACTATGTTCGATCAATCTGCTAATGATTCAAATTCCATCTTCGCCATTTCTTTAAAGGTTCTTCCCTTCAGTTTAGACTCAATCCACATCGGAAAGTTAAAGTACTCCAAGATAATCTGATCGGTGTGATTCGTGAGAAGCTCGTCGAGTTTCTCTTTAAATTCAGCAAACACTTCGGTCTCGTCACCGTTGCCACCCAGACGGGCCAATTTCTTCATATAGTTCAAGATCATCACTTCGAGCTCATGATCTCTCTGTCGTTTGCTCAGGTACCGATAAGTGGATTTAATAACGTATTCCAATAAGTCGAAGTTACCGAGCTCATAGTGCACCACTAAGTTGAATAGCCTGGCGTAACTATAGATATCCTGACGAAGATTTGGCTCATTGTCGTTCAGAATACGATTGAGCCAGTGAAGAGACTCCTTATAGCGTCCGGCGCCAAAATACACCGATGCAATAGCATTCAAAAACAAGAGCTCCTGCTCTTTGTTGATCTTTCCTGTATTGGCATCTAAACCTTCAATTAGATTATCGACAATACCGAGTGCCTTCTCATACTCACCTTGCTTCTCGTATATCCTGAGCTCCGCTAGATACGTCGATTTGAAAATCATCAATTCAATATCTTCCGTCGCAAAATGTGCCTTCTTCGAAAACGATCTCATTTCAGAAATCATTTCTAATGCTCCTTCCACCTTCCCTTGATCTACGAGAATAGCTAGCAAGTTGCTCAGCGTTCGTATATATCGGTTAGGTAGATCTTTCCTGATTTGTGGATTGGCATCGAGAATCTCCTTCACACGCAGAAACTTAATAAAGGCAACGTTTTTCTTCACATTTGCCGTGGCACAAAATCCTTGAATATAATAGCAGATTGTCGCTGCTCTTCGGCTCAATGCCGTGTTCTTACCGATGATGAGCGGATGGTGCGAAATCTCTTCAACCAGAGCCCTATCAGCCTCGCTACGCACATATCCCCCACTTCTAAAAACATAATTGATTTTTGAGTAAAGTACATGGTAAGCAGCCAAGTTTCTCAACTTCTCGATTACCTCTTGTTCTTCCTTAATCAGCGCATCCAAATCCTTTGTAAACTCACCTGCTTCATAGGCCTCTTCCAACAGGAGCTTCTCCCAACTCAATAATTCAAACAAAAAGTAAAATTTCTCATGCTCGATAGCCATCTTTTTGGCGCGTGTCAAAAACTTGTTGCACTCTTTGTAAAGCGCCTTTTTGTATAGAATCTCAATGTTCTTGATTTCCTGCTTCAAGATGCTGCTAATCGAATTGTCTGAATGATATGACCGTAGACTTTTCAGAATCAGCTTATATAAGTGATTCTTCTCTGAAGGAAAATGCTTGATAAAGGTTTCTCCCTCAAACTGGTTCTTGATTGCCTCTTCATCATAAGCCTTCTGCTTGTCAATGGCATCAAAGATTTTCAGGTAATTCTTCTCCCCAGATTGGAGAGACGACGATAGTTTAAAGAATCTCTTCTCAGACTTCGAGAGCGACTTAATAAGTTCAAATAACTCGGTAGATGGCTTCATAGGATTTCAAATATAATGGACTTGAAACGTACTGACATAACCTACTTACAAAGATGTTCAACAAATCCCTACCATTTCACAAAAAATAGCAATCCAAGGGGTACACAAGCCGAATGGTATACCCTGAAACAAAAAAAATACCCCTGTTAGCAGGGGTATTCTTGGATTCATATTATTTCAGAAAATCTAGACAAACTTGAAGTCCTTCCCAGGGTAATAAGCCATTTTTCCAAGTTGCTCTTCGATACGCAGCAACTGATTGTACTTGGCAATACGGTCAGAGCGAGAAGCACTTCCCGTCTTTATCTGACCCGTGTTCAAAGCTACGGCAAGGTCGGCAATCGTCGTGTCTTCTGTTTCACCACTTCGGTGACTCATTACAGATGTATAGCTCGCACTTGTTGCCATATTCACGGCATCAATCGTTTCTGTCAAAGTTCCAATCTGGTTGACTTTGATCAGGATCGAATTGGCAATATCTTCTTTAATTCCACGAGACAAACGCTCCGTGTTCGTCACGAAAAGATCATCACCAACCAACTGTACTTTGCTCCCAATCTTTTGAGTAAGCTCATACCATCCCGTCCAATCATCTTCAGCCAATCCATCTTCAATACTCACAATAGGATACTTCTCAACCCACGCTGCAAGCATGCTCACCATATCTGATGATGAAAGTGACTCTCCCGAAGAGCTCAGCTCGTACGTTTTGGTTTCTTCTTTGTAAAATTCTGATGACGCTACATCCAAAGCAATGTAAATGTCTGATCCGGCTTTGTATCCTGCATTTTCGATGGCCTTCATAATGACTTGGAGGGCTTCTTCATTGCTGCTCAAATTAGGTGCAAAACCACCTTCGTCTCCTACATTGGTAGCCATCCCCATATCTTTCAAGACGGCCTTGAGGTGATGAAAAACTTCAACCCCCATGCGAAGCGCTTCTGAGAAGGTTTCTGCCCCGATTGGCATGATCATAAACTCCTGTACATCCACGTTGTTGTCGGCGTGAGAACCACCATTCAAGATATTCATCATCGGAATAGGCAATGTTCTGGCACTTACTCCGCCAATATAACGGTAGAGCTCTTGCCCAGACTCTTGCGCCGCCGCTTTGGCAACAGCCATCGAAACCCCTAAAATGGCGTTTGCACCAAGCGCTGCCTTGTTTGGCGTACCATCAATGCTGATCATCGCGCGATCTATCAGGTTCTGCTCCATGACAAAAGCCCCAGCTAGTTCCTGATTCAACGTGTCATTAACATTCTGCACGGCTTTTGTAACTCCTTTACCTAGATATCGTCCCTTATCGCCATCGCGAAGTTCTACTGCTTCATGAATACCCGTAGAAGCACCTGAAGGAACGATGGCTCGGCCTCTGATACCGTTTTCGGTAATAACATCAACTTCAATGGTCGGATTACCTCGAGAATCTAATACCTCTCGGGCGTCAACTTTAGCAATGTACATAGTCTCTAAATCGTTTCGGTTTGGGCTACTTTAGCCATATTGGTTATAAAATCGTCGAATAAATATCTTGAGTCATGCGGTCCTGGAGAAGACTCCGGGTGATATTGAACTGAGAATACAGGGGCATTGGTCAATCTGATTCCCGCTAAAGTGTCATCATTTAAGTGAATGTGGGTAATTTCTACATCGGAATTCGCTTTAGCAGAATCCATATCAACCACAAAACCGTGGTTCTGGGACGTAATCTCTCCTTTGCCCGTAATTAGGTTCTTGATTGGGTGATTGATCCCTCTATGCCCATTGAACATCTTCTTAGTGGTCAAACCTTGGCTTAAAGCAATAATCTGATGACCGAGACAAATCCCGAAAACGGGTCTTCCTGTTTGGATGATTCGTTTCACGAGGTCAATTGTATCAGACATAACACCTGGGTCGCCAGGACCATTTGAAATCATGTACCCATCAGGTCCCCACGCTTCCATTTCTTCGAGAGAAGTGCTCATTGGAAACACGCGACAAAACGCCCCGCGTTCAACCAAACAACGAACGATATTCTTCTTTGAACCCAAATCGAGTACAGCCACTTTGTAGTTACTTGATGGATCGCCTACATCGTGAGCTTCGGCACAAGTCACTTTCGAGGAGAGCTCCAATCCTTCCATGCTCGGCACTTCCTTCACTTTCGCTTTCAATACGTCAATATCGAGCTCATCAGAAGAAATGATGGCGTTCATCGCTCCCTTGTTCCGGATGTGGCGAATCAGCGCGCGCGTATCAACATCGCAGATAGCCACCTTTCCGTCTCTTTCAAAATAAGACTGTAGCGATCCTTCGGCACTTGGACGACTAAATTTTTGGGCGAACTTTTTAGTTACCAATCCGGCAATCTTCACTCCATCCGATTCGATTTCGTCAGGGTGTACCCCGTAGTTACCAATATGCGAAGTAGCCATTACCAAGATCTGACCGTAGTATGAAGGATCTGTAAAAATCTCTTGATACCCCGTCATCCCCGTATTAAAGGCAATTTCTCCGGTTGTTGTTCCAATCGCTCCTGCAGCTTTTCCATGAAATACCGTTCCGTCTTCTAAGACCAAAACGGCAGGCTTTTGTACATTCTCGTTCATCTTCATCCGAATATTTAGTTCAAAAAAAAGGGATAATGCCGAAACATCATCCCTTTCTTATGGTATTTTTTAATTATCAATGAATTAGTCTTTCTTCTCTTCTTCATTGTTCTCTCCTTCAGCCTTGTCTTCTTTAGGCGCTTCAGCTTTTGGAGCTTCCTTCGTTTCAGCCTTAGCTTCAGCTTTAGCTTCTCCTTCAGGAGTATCAACTTTCTCTTCAACAGCTTCTGCTGTCTCTTCTACTTTAGCTTCTGCCTTAGGAGCAGCTTCAGTAGTCGCTTTCTTCTTACCACGACGTGAACGGCGAGTCTTTGATTTGCTTTCTTCGAGCATGAGCTCATTGAAGTCAACCAACTCGATCATACACATTTCAGCAGCATCACCAAGACGCGTACCCAATTTGATGATTCGAGTGTACCCTCCTTCGCGGTTAGCAACCTTAGGCGCCACTTCTCTGAAAAGCTCAGTTACCGCGTGCTTGTTATTTAGGTTGCTAAAAACAACACGACGAGAGTGAGTAGAATCAGTCTTTGACTTTGTGATCAAAGGCTCTACGAACTTTCTAAGCTCTTTAGCTTTAGCTAGGGTCGTGTTAATTCGCTTGTGTTCAATCAATGAGCAAGCCATATTCGAAAGCATCGCTTTACGGTGGCTAGCTGTACGACTCAGTGCGTTATTGCGTTTCCCGTGTCTCATGATGATCTATTTTCAACACTGTCTTGAAACAGTGAAATTACTCTTTATCCAATTTATACTTGGCTACATTCATACCGAATGACAACCCTTTCGACTCAATCAAATCTTCCAACTCTGTCAAAGACTTCTTACCGAAGTTTCTGAATTTCAAAAGATCATTCTTGTTAAATGAAACCAAATCACCTAATGACTCGATATCCGCAGCTTTCAAACAGTTCAATGCACGTACTGAAAGATCCATATCTACCAACTTCGTTTTGAGAAGCTGACGCATGTGCAATGAAGTTTCATCAAACTCTTCAGTTTCTGATTTCTCTTCACTATCAAGTGTGATGCGCTCATCTGAGAACAACATGAAGTGGTGAATCAAAATCTTAGCAGCCTCTTGAAGTGAATCCTTTGGCGAAATTGACCCATCAGTCGTCACGTCCATTACCAATTTCTCGTAATCCGTCTTTTGCTCTACACGGTAGTTTTCAATCGTGTAGTTCACCTTTCTGATTGGTGTAAAGATCGAATCGATAAAAATGGTTCCAATTGGAGCGTTCGAAACTTTGTTTTCTTCTGAAGGACGGTATCCTCTACCCTTTCCAATGCTAAGCTCGATTTCGAGGTTCACATTCTTCTCCATCGTACAGATGAGAAGGTCTGGGTTAAGAACTTGAAAAGCAGATGTGAACTTCCCGATATCACCAGCAGTAAACTGCTCGCTACCACCAAGAGTAAGGGTCACCTTCTCATTGTCAGTTCCTTCGATTTGACGCTTGAAACGTACTTGCTTCAAGTTCAAAATGATTTCAGTAACATCCTGAACAACACCTTCGATAGCTGAGAACTCATGGTCTACACCGTCAATCTTCACAGATGTGATCGCAAATCCTTCAAGAGATGAAAGAAGAATACGACGAAGTGCATTTCCAATTGTAATACCGTATCCTGGCTCAAGTGGTCGAAACTCGAATTTTCCCTGATTACTATCAGAGTCGATCATTACGACCTTGTCCGGCTTCTGAAAATCTAATATGGCCATTTAAATTATCCTTAAAAAAGTTAATTACTTCGAGTATAGTTCGACGATAAGCTGCTCCTTGATGTTCTCAGGGATCTGCTCACGCGTTGGGTGCTGGATGTAAGTTCCAGTCATAGCGTTCTTATCAAACTCAATCCAATCCATTTTAGACGTTGATGATGCCAATGAATTAGAAATAACCTCCAATGATTTTGAGCGTTCACGAACACCTACAACATCACCTGGCTTCAATGAGTAAGATGGAATGTTTACGAGCTCACCGTTTACAGTAATGTGGCGGTGGTTTACTAGCTGACGTGCTCCGCGACGAGTATTTGAAATACCCATACGGTATACTACGTTGTCTAGACGAGCTTCGCAGAATACCAACAACAACTCACCTGTAATACCCATCTTGCGCGACGCTTTGTCGAACATTTTAGCAAACTGACGCTCTAAAATACCGTAAGTGTATTTTGCCTTTTGCTTCTCAGCAAGCTGGATAGCGTATTCAGACTGCTTCTGACGACGTCGGTTTGGACCGTGAAATCCAGGAGGGTAATTCTTACGCTCCAATGCTTTATCAGGGCCAAAGATTGGCTCTTTGAATCGTCGTGCTACTTTTGATTTTGGGCCTCTATATCGTGCCATAACTTTCCTTCCGTTTTGTCTTAACTAATGACAAGGTGATTAAACTCTTCTTCTCTTTGGTGGGCGACATCCATTGTGTGGTACCGGAGTAACATCAACGATCTCTGTCACTTCAATCCCTGAATTGTGAATAGAACGGATAGCAGACTCTCTTCCCGATCCAGGTCCTTTTACGTAAACTTTCACTTTGCGCAATCCAGCTTCGTAAGCCACCTTTGCACAATCTTCTGCAGCTACCTGAGCAGCGTAAGGCGTGTTCTTCTTTGATCCACGAAATCCTTGCTTACCCGCAGTAGACCAGCTAATCACTTGTCCGCTAGCGTTTGTAAGGCTAATAATGATGTTGTTGAAAGAAGCTCGGATGTGCGCTTCACCAACTGCATCAACCTTTACATTACGCTTCTTTTTAGCATTCGATTTGGCCATTCTTGACAATTTTTATTCTAACCGACTCTACGATTATTTAGTAGCCTTCTTCTTGTTAGCTACAGTTTTACGTTTCCCTTTTCTCGTACGCGAGTTGTTCTTTGTGCGCTGACCTCTCAACGGCAACCCTGTACGGTGACGAATACCACGGTAACACCCGATATCCATCAATCTCTTTATGTTGGTCTGAATCTCAGAACGCAAAGCTCCCTCCACTTTGAACTCACTGTTCAAAATCTCACGGATCTTTGCCAATTCGTCATCATTCCAATCTTGAACTTTGGTGTTGTGATCAACCCCTGCGCTGTCCAAAATCTGCTCTGCGCGTGACGGTCCTATTCCGAAAATGTAAGTAAGACCAATGATCCCACGCTTGTTTTTAGGTAAATCGATACCAGCTATCCTAGCCATAATTCTAATTTATTATCCTTGACGTTGCTTGAACTTAGGGTTCTTCTTGTTAATCACATACAAGCGACCTTTTCGTCGCACTATCTTGCATTCAGCCGAACGCTTCTTGACACTAGCTCTTGTTTTCATCGTTCCAGACTTTATTTGTATCTGAATGTAATTCTACCTTTTGTTAAATCGTATGGCGACATTTCCACTTTTACTCGATCTCCGGGTAAGATCTTGATGTAGTGCATCCGCATCTTTCCCGATATGTGTGCCACGATGACATGACCGTTTTCTAGCTCTACCTTAAACATTGCGTTTGATAAGGCCTCTACAATCGTACCATCCTGTTCTATCGAAGCTTGTTTCGCCATATAGTTTTATTCCTTCTACAGTTATCCCGCCATTCCGAAAGTTGATGCGCGACCGGCTAGTTTACCAGTCTTCATCAAACCGTCGTAGTGACGCATTAATAAGTAACTTTCAATCTGCTGAAGAGTATCCAAAATAACCCCTACCATAATAAGGAGTGATGTTCCTCCAAAGAAGATCGAAAACGCCTGTTTTACTCCGGCTTGAAGCGCAAACACAGGCAAGATTGCGATCAGACCTAAAAATATCGCTCCTGGCAATGTGATTCTCGATAACACTGTATCTAGAAATTCTGCCGTAGAGCGCCCTGGCTTAACACCAGGAATGAAACCTCCATTTCTTTTCAAATCATCAGCCATCTGATTTGGATTGACTGTAATGGCGGTATAGAAATATGTAAAGGCCACAACCATGATGAAAAAGATCACGTTGTACCAAAGGCCGGCAAAGTTAGCTAATTCTACGAATATACCACTCTCTGACTGAGTATATTCAGCAACGTACAATGGAACGAACATAATGGCCTGAGCAAAAATGATCGGCATTACCCCTGCACTGTTCACTTTCAATGGAATATACTGTCGCGCTCCTTCGCTGTACTGACGGCTGTTTCCTACTTGTCGTTTTGGAAACTGAATAGGTACTCTTCGCACCGCTTGAACGAGCGCAACCGTGGCTGCAATTACAACGAGAAGGGCTACGACTTCCAAAAGAAGCATCACAAATCCACTTCCTTCTGGTCCAGTTGCAGCGATGATCTCCTGGAAGAATGCAGCTGGAAGTCCAGCAATAATTCCAATCATGATAAGCAACGAAATACCATTTCCTACTCCGCGATCAGTGATGCGCTCTCCAAGCCACATTACAAATAGTGTTCCTGAAGTAAGGATAACAATCGTAGTTAACCACCAGAATGGCGTGTCGTAAAGACGAGCACTCTCTGGTACTGATGCTGCGATATACCCTGGAGCTTGAAATCCAGTAATAACGATCGTCAAAAATCGGGTGTACTGATTGATCTTTTTACGACCACTCTCACCTTCCTTTTGCATCTTTTGGATACTCGGTACGGCGATCCCCATCAACTGCATGATAATCGATGCAGAGATATAAGGCATAATTCCCAAACTGAAGATTGAAGCTCTGTTGAATGCTCCACCAGTAAATAGGTTTAACAGACCAGCAAGACCACCGTCATCGGCATTGGCCGCGGCTAGAGCTTGAGAATCAATTCCGGGCAATACGATATAAGATCCGATTCGAAATACGAGTAGCAATGCTAGCGTCGTTAAAATTCGCGATCGGAGCTCTTCGATGCTCCAGATGTTTTTTAAAGTTTGGAAAAAGTTGTTCATACCGAAAGGTTCCTTTAGCGTTTAAGTTACAGTTCTGTGGCTGTGCCACCTTTTGCTTCTATTGCCGCTTTTGCAGTTGCAGAGAAAGCATGTGCCGTA
The DNA here is from genome assembly GCA_030427905.1 of Bacteroidia bacterium. Taxonomy (GTDB): domain Bacteria; phylum Bacteroidota; class Bacteroidia; order Flavobacteriales_D; family Cryomorphaceae; genus CBDDKU01. Next base: position 39,054 of record JAUICL010000002.1, on the reverse strand, counting down.
ACTTCTACCTTGGCATTAAGCTCTCCGCGACCTAGGATTTTGATCAATTCTTTTTTGCTCGCCAATCCATTCGCAGCAAATACTTCGGGCGTGAAAGTATCAATCTTTTTCTCTTCGGCAAGCTTAGAGATAATATCTAGATTGATTCCCTTGTATTCTACGCGGTTAGGATTTGTGAATCCAAACTTCGGTACGCGACGCTGAAGTGGCATCTGACCACCTTCGAATCCGCGCTTCTTGCTGTAACCACTTCGCGACTTAGCACCTTTGTGCCCACGTCCAGCAGTATCACCAAATCCGGAACCTTCTCCACGACCTAGTCGCTTCTTGTTTTTGGTTGAACCTTTAGCAGGCTTCAATTTACCGAGATCCATCTTGAAAATGCGTTTTATCTAGTTTACTTTTCTTCTACTTTAACAAGGTGCTTCACCTTAGCGATCATTCCCATCACCTGTGGTGTAGCAGTCTTCTCTACTGGGCGATTCAATTTCTTGCACCCTAGCGCTACCAAAGTGGCCTTCTGGTCCTTCGGCTTGTTAATCGCGCTTCTTACTTGTGTTACTACAATTTTGTTTGCCATGATTCAGGTCCTTTAGAAATTAACCGTTAAATACACGATCTAGTGAAACACCTCTGTGCTGAGCTACTTCTCTTGCATCGCGCAAGTTGGCCAATGCATCAAGGGTAGCTTTTACTACGTTGTGTGGGTTTGAAGATCCTTGCGACTTGGCAAGTACGTCAGTGATACCAACGCTCTCCAATACAGCACGCATCGCACCACCAGCAATAACTCCGGTACCGTGTGAAGCTGGCTTCAACAAAACCTTAGCTCCGGCGTACTTACCGTACTGCTTGTGAGGAACTGTACCGTTTACTACTGGTACGCGTACCAAGCTCTTCTTTGCATCATCGATTCCCTTAGCGATAGCCGTGGTTACCTCTTTTGCTTTACCCAAACCATGTCCAACAACACCATTCTCATCACCTACCACTACGATAGCTGAAAAACTGAATGTACGACCACCCTTCGTAACCTTCGTTACTCGGTTTATCGCTACGAGCTTGTCTTTTAGCTCGATGTCTGTAGATCTTACTTGCTTCTCTTTCTTAGACATGATCCTTATAGTTTTAGGCCGCCTTCGCGTGCCGCGTCTGCTAATGATTTAACTCTTCCGTGGTATAGGTAACCGTTACGGTCGAAAACCACTTCGCTAATTCCAGCGGCTAGGGCTTTCTCGGCAATCTCTTTACCTACCAATTGCGCTTGCTCCACTTTGTTTACCTTTTGTGCAGCATCATTCTTCAATGATCCGCAAGAAACCAAAGTACGACCAGCATTGTCGTCGATCAACTGAGCGTAGATCTGAGCATTGCTACGGAATACCGATAGACGAGGACGCTCTGCAGTACCGAATACATTCTTGCGAATGCTTCTCTTAATTCGCTCTCTGCGTAGTTCTTTCTTATTTGCCATGATCTAGTCTTATTTACCAGCTGCCTTACCAGCTTTTCTACGGATTTGCTCACCAACAAAACGAATACCTTTCCCTTTGTATGGCTCTGGTTTTCTGAATGACCGAATTTTAGCCGCTACTTGTCCGATAAGTTGCTTATCGTGTGACTCAAGGGTAATAATTGGGTTCTTTCCTTTGGCTGTTTCAGCAGATACTTTTACCTCTGTTGGTAGCTCCATTACAATCGGGTGTGAAAACCCGAGCGCGAGCTCCAAAATCTGTCCAGAAACCTTGGCACGGTAACCTACACCTACTAACTCTTGCTCTATCTTGTAACCGTTGCTTACGCCTTCAACCATGTTGTTGATCAAAGCGCGGTACAATCCGTGCAAAGATTTTGTCTGCTTTGCCTCATTGGCACGCTCCAAAATAACCTGCCCTTCTTCAAGCTTTACAGTAACCCCTTCCTTTACTTCTTGAGTAATTTCACCTTTGGGTCCTTTTACTGTTACCACTCCCTCAGCTACATCTACGGTAACTCCGGCGGGAATATTCACAGGGGCTTTTCCTATTCGTGACATCTCTTCTTTATTATCTTATTAGTATACGTGGCAAACTACCTCGCCACCTATGTTTTGCACTCGGGCTTCTTTGTCAGTCATTAGCCCTTGAGAAGTAGAAATAATAGCAACTCCCAACCCGTTCAATACACGTGGCAACTCTTTTGCTCCAGCGTAGTAACGCAATCCTGGGCTCGATGCTCTTTCAATCTTCTTGATCGCTGGCACCTTTGTTACAGGGTGATACTTTAGCGCGACCTTGATCGTATCTTGAACGTCGTTCTCTTCTACTTTGTAATTCAGGATATATCCTTTTTCCATCAAAATTTTTGAAATAGCCACTTTCATCTTTGAAGATGGAATTTCAACGACACGCTTTCGCGCCATCATACCATTGCGCAATCGGGTCAAATAATCTGCTATCGGATCTGAGTACATAATCGATCTTCTTTTATCCTAATTCTATATTTACCAGCTGGCCTTTTTTACACCTGGGATCTTCCCATCAAGTGCCATCTCACGAAACGTTACACGAGAAATTCCGAATTGTCTCATGTATCCACGTGGACGTCCAGTTAGCTGACAACGATTGTGCAAACGTACTTTTGAAGAGTTCTTTGGAAGCTTCTGTAGAGCATCCCAATCGCCTGCTTCTTTAAGCGCACGACGCTTCTCTTCAAATTTCGCAACCATTCTTTCGCGCTTGCGCTCACGGGCTTTCATTGATTCTTTTGCCATCGTACTACTTATTTTTTAGTGAATGGAAATCCAAACTCTTTCAAGAGTGCCTTCGCTTCTTCGTCGCTATCTGCTGAAGTCACGAAAGTGATATCCATACCATTAATTTTGTTTACTTTCTCAATATCGATCTCTGGAAAAACGATCTGCTCCTTCACACCCATGGTGAAGTTTCCACGTCCATCAAAACCTGCAGCCTTAACACCGCGGAAGTCACGTGTACGAGGTAGTGAAACCGAGATCAAACGATCTAGAAATTCATACATCTGATCACCGCGAAGCGTTACGCGCGCTCCAATCGGCATCCCTTTTCTCAATTTGAAGTTAGAGATGTCTTTTCTCGAAATTGTTGGAACTGCTTTCTGACCAGCGATCGCTGTCATTTCAGTTACAGCAGCATCTACGAGCTTCTTGTCAGCTACAGCATCTCCAAGACCTTGGTTCAAACAGATCTTCTTGAGAACTGGAACCTGCATTGGCGACTTGTAACCAAACTCTTTCTGTAGAGCTGGAACAACTTCTTCTTTATACTTTGTCTTTAATCTCGGTGTATACATGACTTAAACCTCCTCACCAGATTTTTTAAAATATCTAACTGATTTTCCTTCAGAGTCCTTCTTGAACCCTACGCGTGCACCTTTACCTGACTTTGGGTCAACCACTAGCAAGTTTGAGATATGCACTGGCGCCTCCACTTTAGAGATTCCTCCTTGTGGGTTTGCAGCACTCGGCTTCGTGTGTTTCGACACGATGTTTACGCCTTCCACAATAGCGCGGTATTTGTCGCGGTCTACAGATACTACCCTTCCTTGGGTTCCTCTGCTCTCACCGGCCATTACCTCTACTGTATCGTCTTTTTTGATGTGAATTTTCATCGCTTTAGGCTTTCCAGGTTTATAGTACTTCAGGAGCAAGTGAAACAATCTTCATAAAATCCTTTTCACGCAATTCTCTGGCTACAGGGCCGAAAATACGTGTACCTCTCATTTCACCTGTATTGTTTAGCAATACCACGGCGTTGTCATCAAAACGGATGTAAGATCCATCTGGACGGCGAACTTCCTTCTTGGTACGCACTACTACGGCTTTCGATACCACTCCTTTCTTCACGTTTCCGGAAGGCATGGCGGCTTTTACCGAAACAACAATCTTGTCTCCAATCGAAGCATAACGACGGCCAGTACCTCCCAACACACGGATACAAAGAACTTCCTTCGCTCCACTATTGTCAGCTACCTTTAGCCTACTTTCCTGTTGTATCATTTTTCAGTCTTATTTTGCTCTTTCTAAAATCTCAACCAATCTCCAGTTCTTACGCTTACTCAATGGTCGAGTCTCCATGATGCGTACCGTATCTCCGATATTGCAATCATTCTTCTCGTCGTGAGCGACAAACTTGGTTGTACTCTTCATGAATTTTCCATAAAGTGGGTGCTTTACTCTTCGCTCTACAACCACTGTAATGGACTTATCCATTTTGTTGCTTGCTACCACTCCGGTACGCTGCTTTCTTAAATTTCTTTCAGACATGATCCTAAAGTAAAATCGTTATTTCGCTGATAGTTCGCGTTTGCGCAGTTCGGTTTTCAAACGTGCGATTTCTCTGCGCTTGTGGCGCAACTGAATCGGGTTTTCAAAAGCTGCCACCGCGTGGTTCAAGCGCATCTTGTTAAACGCTTCAGATTCGATTCCGATCTTCTCCTTAATCTCATCAGTAGTGAGATCTGCTATTTCTTTTGCCTTCATAAGATTAAGATTCAACGTAATCTCTTCGTACTACAAATTTTGTTCTTACCGGTAGCTTCTGAGCGGCTAGACGCATCGCTTCTTGGGCTACTTCCATCGGTACTCCATCGCACTCAAACATCATGCGTCCTGGCTTTACAGGTGCTACCCAGTGACTAGGTGCCCCTTTACCCTTACCCATACGTACCTCTGCTGGCTTCGACGTCATTGGCTTGTCTGGGAAAATGCGAATCCACACTTTTCCTTCACGCTTCATGTAACGAGTAACCGCAATACGGGCAGCTTCTATCTGACGAGAGGTAATGAATCCCTCATCGAGTGTTTTGATTCCAAAAGATCCAAATGCAATCTGAGCTCCTCGTTGGGCATTACCCTTGATGCGGCCCTTCTGCATCTTTCTGAACTTCGTTCTTTTTGGTTGTAACATCGCTCTCTAGTTAATCTAATTCTACAATTACCTTCTGCGTCCGCCGCCGCGTGGCTTACGTGATCCGCCTTTTGCTCCACCCTGAGTCTTTCCAGTCTCAATGTTTGGGCTCAAGTCGCGCTTACCGTATACTTCACCATTACAGATCCATACCTTTACTCCAATACGACCCATCTTAGTGTGAGCTTCTGAAAGAGCGTAGTCTATATCAGCTCTGAATGTGTGAAGTGGTGTACGTCCATCTTTATAGGCTTCGGTACGTGCCATCTCTGCACCATTCAATCGACCTGAAACAACCACCTTGATTCCTTCAGCTCCCATACGCATCGTAGAAGCAATAGCCATCTTCACTGCACGACGGAATGAAATTCTTCCTTCGATCTGACGTGCAATGCTGTCTGCTACAAGACGCGCATCCAACTCTGGTCGCTTGATCTCGAAAATGTTGATCTGAACTTCCTTTCCAGTAAGCTTTTTCAACTCTTCCTTAAGCTTGTCGACCTCTTGTCCTCCACGTCCGATGATAATTCCCGGGCGTGCAGTCTTTATCGTTACTGTAACCAATTTTAGTGTACGCTCGATGATTACTCGAGCAACGCTTGCTTTCGCGAGACGCACTTTTAGGTATTGACGAATCTTGTCGTCTTCTACGATTTTATCCGTGTAGTTTCTCCCACCGTACCAGTTTGAATCCCAACCGCGGATAAAACCTAACCTGTTTCCTATTGGATTAGTCTTTTGTCCCATAATTACTTCGCGCTATCTAAAATGATGGTTACGTGATTTGATCTCTTGCGTATGCGGTGAGCTCGCCCCTGTGGAGCTGGTCTCAATCGCTTTAGAATGCGTGCAGAGTCTACAAAGATCTCCTTAACGATCAATCCTTCTTCGTTTGCATCCTTTCCTTCGTTCTTCGCCTGCCAGTTTGCGATCGCTGACAAAAGAAGCTTTTCTAATCTTCTTGCAGCATCCTGTGGCATAAACTTCAACATGTTCAAAGCCTTTAGGACTTCTTCTCCGCGGATTACATCTGCTACCAGACGCATCTTGCGCGGTGAAGTAGGAACATTGTTAAGCTTGGCGATAGCCAACTGCTTGCGCTCCTCTTTTCTCTTATCGGCTGCTAGTTTCTTTCTTGAACCCATAGTCGTTCTAGTTATCGGGCCTCAGCGGGCGAATTACCGTTTTTTATCTTTTTTGTTACCAGCGTGACCTCGGAAGTTACGCGTTGGAGAAAACTCTCCCAACTTGTGTCCTACCATGTTCTCCGTCACGTAAACTGGAATAAACTTGTTTCCATTGTGAACCGCAATCGTCAGTCCAACAAACTCTGGTGTAATCGTGCTGGCTCTTGACCATGTCTTGATTACTGACTTCTTTCCGCTCGACTGCGTATCTTCAACACGCTGCATAAGCTTATAATGTACGAACGGTGGTTTTTTGAGTGATCTGCTCATATCTCAATTATTTCTTTCTGCGTTCGATGATGTACTTATTCGAAGCCTTTTTCTTATTACGAGTTTTGTATCCTTTCGCTGGAACACCATTACGTGATCTTGGGTGACCACCGGCATTACGGCCTTCACCACCACCCATTGGGTGATCTACTGGGTTCATAACTACTCCACGTACACGTGGACGACGTCCTTTCCATCTTGAACGACCTGCTTTACCAGAACGCTCGAGCATGTGCTCTCCGTTTGATACGGTACCGATCGTAGCAAGACAAGTAGTCAAAATCATACGAGTCTCTCCTGAAGGCATTTTCAAAATGGCATACTTACCATCTCTCGCATTCAACTGAGCGTAAGATCCAGCTCCTCGAGCAATAACTCCACCTTGTCCTGGGCGCATCTCCACATTGTGGATTACGGTACCTAATGGAATATCAGCTAGGAACATGGCGTTTCCTACATCTGGCGTAGCATCCTTACCACTCTTTACGGTCTGACCTACTTGAATCCCTTCTGGTGCGATGATGTATCGCTTTTCTCCATCTGTGTACTCAATTAGAGCAATACGCGCCGTACGGTTTGGATCGTACTCTACTGATTTTACTGTACCGTCTACTCCGTGCTTATTACGCTTGAAGTCTACAATACGGTAGCGTCTCTTGTGACCACCACCAATGTATCGCATAGTCATACGACCTTGGTTGTTACGACCACCAGATTTGCTAATCGGTGCGAGTAGGCTCTTCTCTGGCTTGTCAGTTGTCACTTCAGAGAACGTACTTAAAACCTTATGTCGTTGTCCTGGTGTGCTAGGACGAAATTTTCTTACTGGCATCTCTATTCGCTATTAGATGTTGCTATAAAGGTCAATAGTGCTTCCCTCTTCTAGCGATACGATCGCTTTTTTGAAGGCTTTCGTTTTTCCCGTGATCAAACCAGTACGTGTGAATCGACTCTTTGACTTTCCTGCGTATCGCATCGTCCAAATTTTGTCGACCTTAACATCGTACAGTTTCTCGATTTCTTCTTTGATCTGGATCTTGTTCGCGTCGTATTTAACGATGAAACCAAAGCGGTTCATGTCTTCTGATACGGCGGTCATCTTCTCGGTAATTACCGGCTTGATTACAATCTGGCTCATCGCTTAAATCGATTTAAAGTGTTCTCAATCACCGGTATAGCACTCTCAGAGATAACCAATGACTTGTGACGAAGAATATCGTATGTGCACAAATCGCTGGCTGACACTACTTTATGCCCCTGGCAATTTCGGGACGACAAAGATAATACATTATCCTTCTCACTCAACACCAAAAGTGGTTTTTGATCTGCCACCTTCAAAGCGTTCATGATTGATAGGTATTGCTTGGTCTTTGGTGCGTCCATTTTGAAGTCTTCAACAACTGTAATCTCGTTGTTTTGAGCTTTGTAACTCAAGGCAGACTTACGTGCCAACACCTTTACTTTCTTGTTCAATTTGAAACCATAGTTTCTTGGACGTGGGCCGAAGATGCGACCTCCACCTCGGAACAATGGATTCTTGATATCACCAGCACGTGCTGTACCAGTTCCTTTTTGCTTCTTGATCTTGCGTGTACTACCTTTTACTTCACTACGCTCTTTTGCCTTGTGCGTTCCCTGACGGTTGTTTGCTCCGTACTGTTTTACGTCCAAGTAAATTGCGTGATCGTTTGGCTCAATACCGTAGATCTCATCGTTGAGCTTAACCTTCTTGGTCTCTTTACCCTCGATATTTAAAACTGCAATTTCCATTAGTTCTTCTCCAATATTAGAAACGATCCTTTTGGTCCTGGTACTGATCCTTTAAGGATAAGAAGCCCTTGCTCCTCCATTACCTTAACCACCTGGATGTTCTCCATGGTTACTCTACTATTTCCTGTTTGTCCAGCCATGCGCATTCCTTTGAATACTCTCGCTGGGTAAGATGCCGCACCAATTGATCCTGGCGCACGCATTCTGTTGTGCTGACCGTGAGTGGCCTGCCCAACTCCACCGAAACCGTGGCGCTTTACAACACCTTGGAATCCTTTTCCTTTTGACTTTCCTGCTACAGAGATGAACTCACCCTCTTCGAAGATGTTTACACCAACTGTATCTCCCAACTTCAATCCGCTTTCGTCAGAAAACTCAACCAACCGTTGTTTCGGTGATGTTTTAGCTTTCTTGAAATGCCCTTTCATTGGAGCGGGAGTGTTTTTCTCCTTCCTTTCGCCGAAGCCAAGCTGAACAGCACTGTAGCCGTCCTTCTCTTCGGTCTTCACTTGTGTTACTACACAAGGACCAGCCTGTACGATCGTACATGCGACATTCTTGCCGTCTGCATTGAACGTGCTAGTCATTCCGATTTTTTTACCTATTAATCCTGGCATTTTCTGGGTTTATTACTATCAAACTTTAATCTCTACCTCAACTCCACTTGGAAGCTCCAATCTCATTAGAGCATCAACTGTTTTTGAAGATGAGCTATAGATATCTAAAAGACGCTTATAGGCACAAAGCTCAAACTGCTCACGCGACTTCTTATTTACGTGTGGTGAACGCAATACCGTGTAAATACGCTTGTGCGTAGGTAACGGAATTGGACCACTTACCACAGCTCCAGTGGTCTTTACTGTCTTTACGATCTTCTCAGCTGACTTGTCAACTAAGTTGTGGTCGTATGACTTGAGCTTGATGCGAATTTTTTGACTCATCGTTATGAATACTTCTTGTTACGCTTCTACTTTATTTCCTTTAACTTTTGCAATCACTTCATCAGCTACCTGACGAGGTGCTTCTTCGTAGTGTGAGAATTCCATGGTAGAAGTCGCACGACCAGAAGAGATCGTTCTAAGCTGAGTTACATACCCGAACATCTCAGATAATGGAACTTTAGCCTTGATTACTTTTGATCCAGAACGGTCTCCCATTCCTTCCATTACTCCACGACGACGGTTCAAGTCACCTACGATGTCTCCCATGTTCTCTTCTGGTGTCAACACCTCAAGCTTCATGATCGGCTCCAACAAGATTGGCTTAGCCTTAGGCAATGCCGTCTTGTAAGCCAATTTAGCAGCCAATTCGAACGACAATTGATCCGAGTCAACTGCGTGGAAAGATCCATCCTTCAATGTTACTTTCAAGCTGTCTAGCGGGTAACCGGCCAATACACCGTTTGACATAGCCTCTTTGAATCCTTTCTCAACAGATGGAATGAATTCCTTCGGTACGTTACCACCTTTGATCTCGTTAACGAAAATCAATCCTGGGTTCTCATTGTCACCTGGCTCGATTGTTACAACGATATCGGCAAATTTACCACGACCACCAGTCTGCTTCTTGTAAGTCTCACGGTGATCAACTGATCCGTTGATAGCTTCCTTGTAAGATACCTGAGGTGCACCTTGGTTTACCTCTACCTTAAACTCACGCTTCAGACGGTCACAGATAATGTCAAGGTGAAGCTCACCCATTCCACTGATTACAGTTTGACCTGTATCTTCATCTGTCTTAACCTGGAACGTAGGATCTTCTTCAGCCAACTTGCTAAGTGCAATACCTAGTTTGTCAACGTCAGCTTGTGTCTTAGGCTCGATAGCCAATCCAATTACTGGATCTGGGAAGTCCATAGATTCCAATACGATTGGCGACTTCTCAGCACAAAGTGTATCTCCAGTTTTGATATCCTTAAATCCTACCAATGCTCCAATATCACCAGCACCTAGTTCAGGAACTTGGTTCTGCTTGTTGGCGTGCATCTGGAAGATTCGTGAAATACGCTCTTTCTTGTCAGTACGCGTGTTCAATACGTAAGATCCCGACTCGAGAACTCCTGAGTATACACGTGTAAAGCAAAGACGACCTACGAATGGGTCAGTGGCAATCTTAAATGCCAAAGCAGCAAAAGGCTCATCGTAGCTAGGACGACGCTTCTCTTCTGCATCTGTCTTTGGGTTTGTTCCATCGATCGCTTCTACATCTAGTGGAGAAGGAAGGATTTCCATAACCATGTCGAGCATAGCCTGCACTCCTTTGTTTTTGAAGGCAGAACCACACATCATTGGAACAACTGTTCCGGCGATACAAGCTTCGCGAAGGGCATCGAGGATCTCGCGCTCAGTAAGCGACTCTGGATCTTCGAAGTACTTCTCCATCAATGTATCGTTGAATTCAGCTACTGCCTCGAGCAATTTCTCGCGGTACTCAGTTGCTTCATCCATAATATCAGCTGGGATTTCAACTTCCTCGAAAGTCATACCCATGTCATCTTCATTCCAAACGATCCCACGGAAGTTGATCAAGTCAACCACACCCTTAAAGCTATCTTCAGCTCCGATTGGAATCTGAAGTGGAAGTGCGTGAGATCCGAGCATTTCTTTCACCTGTGAACACACGTTCAAGAAATCTGCACCCTGACGGTCCATTTTGTTAACGAAACCGATACGTGGTACATTGTAGTTGTCTGCCAAACGCCAGTTAGTCTCTGACTGTGGCTCAACACCATCAACGGCGCTAAACAAGAAAACCAATCCATCAAGTACACGAAGTGAACGGTTTACCTCTACGGTAAAGTCAACGTGACCTGGGGTGTCAATAATGTTTACGTGGTAATCTGTCCCACGGTAAGGCCAGTTCAAAGTAGTGGCAGCAGAAGTAATGGTAATACCTCTTTCCTGCTCTTGCTCCATCCAGTCCATGGTAGCGGCACCATCGTGTACCTCACCAATCTTGTGACTCACACCACCGTAGTATAGGATACGCTCAGTAGTCGTCGTCTTACCGGCATCGATGTGAGCAGCGATCCCGATGTTTCTTGTGAATTTTAAGTCTCTTTTAGCCATTGTGATATCTTTATGCTAATGCGTTGAATTAGATACGGAAGTGAGAGAACGCACGGTTAGCTTCTGCCATTCTATGCGTGTCTTCTTTTTTCTTAAATGCAGCTCCCTCTTCTCTTGCAGCAGCCATAATCTCATTAGCCAAACGCTGACTCATCGTCTTCTCATTGCGCTTGCGAGAGTATGAAATCAACCACTGCATGGCCATAGCCATTTTCCGGTTTTCACGGATCGGTTGAGGAATTTGGAAAGTAGCACCACCTACTCGGCGTGAACGCACCTCTACAGCTGGAGTAACATTCGTAAGTGCCTTCTTCCAGATATCAAGTCCTGACTCTTCTTCGTTCTTGCTATCAACAATCTCGATTGCGTCGTAAAAAATATTGTAGGCCACGTTCTTCTTACCGGCCATCATCATATTGTTTACAAACTTGGTTACCAATACCTCGTTAAACTTAGGATCTGGCAACGTAATGCGTTTTTTTGCGGTCTTTCTTCTCATGACTTAAACCCTCTTATTTCTTAGGTCGTTTCGTACCGTATTTAGATCTGCGCTGAGTTCTTCCATCAACTCCTGCTGTATCAAGAGCCCCACGTACAATGTGGTAACGTACACCTGGAAGATCTTTCACCCTACCACCACGTACCAATACAATACTGTGCTCTTGTAGGTTGTGCCCTTCTCCTCCGATGTAGGCGTTTACTTCTTTACCATTCGTTAGACGCACACGAGCTACTTTTCTCATGGCCGAATTTGGTTTCTTTGGTGTCGTAGTGTATACACGTACACAAACCCCTCTTCTCTGAGGACATGATGCAAGGGCGGCAGACTTGCTCGTCTTTACCTTTGATACCCTTCCTTTGCGTACTAGTTGCTGTATAGTTGGCATAATTTAAATATTGCTCTAATTCAGTTTTTTCGCGCGTTAAAAAGCCCCAATCCGCTAAAATGGGGGTGCAAATGTACGAGAATAAATGAATAAAACAACACCCGTTTTCAATTAATTTTCACGTCTTTCGTGCAATAGCCAACTATGTCGACTCAAACGGGTTGGCGCATCAGAACGACCGCCTATTTTGAAGGTGGAAAACTAGAACATTTTCTCCTATTTCTTCCCTCCTAAAAGCATTAGTTTTGCCTCGTATGGATTATTTGAAGAGTTTGAATGCGGCCCAAAGAGCCGCCGTTGAATACACCGAAGGACCTTGTATGGTCATTGCAGGTGCCGGATCTGGTAAAACCAGAGTCCTAACTTACCGAATCGCCCACCTTATTAATAAAGGTGTAGATCCCTTCAATATCCTTTCGCTCACCTTTACCAATAAAGCAGCTCGCGAAATGAAAGAGCGTATAGGTAAGGTGGTCGGTGAAAGCGAAGCCCGTAACATTTGGATGGGTACCTTCCACTCCATCTTTGCGCGAATCCTTCGCGTGGAAGCAGATCGCATCCACTACCCTTCAAACTTTACCATCTACGACTCTGCCGATAGCAAAAACCTGATCAAAGCCATTGTCAAGGAAATGGCGCTCGATGACAAACTCTACAAACCGAGCGTTGTAGCAAACCGCATCTCCGCAGCCAAAAACAACCTAATCTCTCCCAAAGTATACCGAGAACGAGCTGAAATTATGGCTGACGATGAAGTTAGCGGCCGAGGTAAAATGGTGGAGATATACGCCGAGTATAACAAGCGACTCTTCAAGTCATCGGCTATGGACTTTGATGATCTCTTGTATAAAACGAACGTGTTACTTCGCGATCATCCCGATGTCCTTCACAAATACCAACACAAGTTCAAGTACTTGCTCGTAGATGAGTACCAGGATACCAACTTCAGCCAGTACCTTATTGTAAAGAAGCTGGCGGCTCTCAATGAGAACCTCTGTGTAGTAGGTGATGACGCCCAAAGTATCTACGGCTTCCGCGGAGCCAACATCCAAAACATTCTCAACTTCCGGAAGGACTACCCCGATTACAAACTCTTCAAGTTGGAGCAGAACTACCGCTCCACCAAAAACATTGTAGCTGCGGCCAATAGCGTAATTGGTAAGAACAAAGACCAGATTGAGAAGAATGTCTGGACCGACAATGATCAAGGCGATTTGATCAAAGTCAATCGGTCGATGTCGGACAATGAAGAAGGTATGTTTGTAGCCAACGACATCTTTCAAGACAAGGCCAACCTTCATCTGAAGAACAAGGATTTCGCTATTCTCTACCGAACCAACTCGCAGAGTAGGGCGATGGAGGAATCTTTGCGAAAACTGAATATCCCCTACCGCATATACGGTGGTACATCTTTCTACCAGCGAAAGGAGATTAAAGACATCCTGGCTTACTACCGTCTTACGGCAAACCCGAACGACGAGGAAGCACTAAAGCGGGTCATCAACTATCCGGCTCGAGGAATTGGTAAGACCACGCTCGAAAAGATCACCCTTCAAGCAGGTGCATCAGGCAAAAGTCAATGGGGTGTGATAAGCGAAGACCTGGACAAGCTGCCCGTAAACGGTGGAACCAAACAACGGCTAAACGACTTCGTGACCATGATGAAGAGTTTTGCAGTCCAGCTGGAAACGACGGATGCCTTTTCATTAGCCGAGCACATCGCCAAGTCGGTGGGATTGCTCCGCGAGCTATACGCTGATAAAACACCCGAAGGTCTGAGCCGGTATGAAAACGTTCAAGAACTCTTAAACGGTATCAAGGAGTTTTCTGAAAGTGAGAACCCAGAGTTCGAAGGCCGCAAACCATTCTTGAGTGAATTCCTATTAGATGTAGCTCTCCTTACCGATGCCGACCAGAATGACGAGGACGACGACAAAGTGAGCCTGATGACCATTCACGCTTCTAAGGGACTTGAGTTTCCATATGTATACGTAGTGGGCATGGAAGAAAACCTATTTCCATCCCAGCTCTCGCTCACCGATCGGAGCGAGTTGGAAGAAGAGCGCCGGCTCTTTTATGTCGCTCTTACACGAGCAGAGAAAAAGGCGACACTCACGTACGCCATGACCCGCTATCGATTTGGTCAGCTAAACCACAGTGAGCCGAGTCGTTTTATCGAAGAAGTTGACGCCAAGTTTCTGGATAAGCCCGAAACACTCGAAAACCCTTGGGAAGATCGCTCAAGTGATTTCGGTGGAAACCCGTGGGGAAAATCCAACCGCTCTACGAGCAACTCCGGCAACAGCTACTACCGCAACAAGTCGCAGAAACAACCCGCCAAATCGCAACCTGAGCCAACATTTAAGGCTCCCAAAAACCTAAAAAAGGTAAGCCAGGCCAACACCGCTACGAAGCCACCAGCCACCAAACCAGGATCGATCGTAGCTGGAGTACAAGTCACGCACGAGAAGTTTGGAAAAGGGAAAGTTCTGAACGTGGAAGGTGTTCACCCCAATGAAAAAGCAACCGTTTTCTTCCCATCCGTCGGCCAAAAACAGCTCTTGCTGCGCTTTGCGAAGTTAGATGTTGTTGGTTGAATTGTTATGGGTATTGGGTATTGAGTAGTGGGTATAGAGTATTGGGTAGTGGGTATTGGGTAGTGAGTTGACAGAAATATTAAAAGTGAATTCTATTGCAGAGAGTGTTACACCTTTGCGGATCAAACTTCACTTACCAGTTCCTCCCCCTCCGAAGGGGGAAGAATAACGGAATTGAAATAAACCCCTGCAAGAAAGTGTGGCGAAGGCCGAAGAGCTCCTGGCAATTTCAATAGAGTCATTTCCAAATCCTGAAGTCTTCAGTAGACAAGTATGTTTCGTAGCTAGCATTTAGCACCTGATATGCTTTTCCGGGCTACTCCCAGCTATTTCAAAACATCATCCGGCTCGATATCCTTCACGGAGACATTCTTCGCCTTTTCGATCGCTGTGTTGATCTCAAACCCGATGAGCAGCACGATGCAATTCAGATAGATCCACAGCATGGAAACGAGGAGGGTTCCCACGGATCCGTAGAGTTTGTTGTAATTCCCAAAATTGTTGACGTAGTAGGCAAACATCGATGAGACGATGATTAACCCGATGGTGGCAAAAGATGCTCCGGCATTGATAGCCTTCCACTTGCCGCTATGGCCTGCTCTGTAAAGAATGCTAATCCCAATTTCAAAAACCAGAATAATCAATATCCACTGTACGAGCCCAATTAGAAACAAAACGATACTGTCATTGATTATCTCCAGTCTGATCAAGTAATCGACGATGGGGCCCGTAAAGGTAATAAGGGCCATCCCTAGAATAACGGCGACACTGACCATAGCCATCAGCATAAACGAACGCAGGTACTGCACCACCAAACTTTGAGGCTTTTCGATATTGTGGCTGTAGCTAAACCCATCCAGGATAGCTTGAAACGAATTGGATGCGTAAACAAGAGCCAGGAGAAAAGAAAGACTCACCAGCGTTTGTTGCTTCTTATTAACCAAGTTGTTTAGCGTGCTTTCGACTAGCTCGAAAGCAGATGCGGGCATCGCCTTGGAGATGTAAATCATGATATTCTCCTGAAAATTCTCAACTGGGACGAAAGGAATGAGCGAGAGGAAAACGATAATCAGAGGTGGAATGGCGAGCATGATTCTGAAAGAAACCGCGGCCGCCCGGTTGGTGATTCTTCCCTTTTGCAGACCCACGGCTATAAACCCCAGAAGCTGATAAACCGACAGCCCTTGAAATCCGGGCAACTCAATGCGCTTGGCTAGAAGAATCATCTTCCGCACAAGTGGCAATCGTAAGAATTTGGCTTTCCAGGCTTCAATAAAATTGGCCATGCAAGAGTTTTATTCCGCCGAAAAATAAAGAACTATTGGAAAACACCTCCCTTAAAAGGCTTTTAAACTAATATCGAGGCTTACGGCACTGTGCGTGAGAGCACCCATGCTCACGTAATCTACTCCGCATTCGGCATACCCGCGAACCGTTTCCAGCGTGATGTTACCGCTCGCTTCAGTTTCGTATTGGCTTGGGATCATAGTCACCGCCTTTCTGAGGTCTTCATGGCTGAAATTGTCGAGCATAATCCGATCGACAAGCCCTACCCGAAGAATGCGATCTACCTCGCTCAGGTCTCGGGCTTCTACTTCCAACTTGATATCTAAGCCGTGCTCCATGCGGTACTCATGACACCGCTCAATGGCCGCTTCGATGCTGCCCGCATAGTCAATGTGATTGTCCTTGATCATCATCATATCGTACAGCCCAAAGCGGTGGTTCATTCCGCCCCCAATCTGCACGGCCAACTTCTCCAAGAAGCGAAGGCCAGGCGTTGTTTTACGGGTGTCGAGCACTTTGGTCTCGAGCCCATCCAATTGATCAACGACAGCCCGTGTCAAGGTAGCAATACCGCTCATGCGCTGCATGCAGTTCAATGCGAGACGCTCGGCTTTGAGAATGCTCTTCACGGATCCGCTCACAATCAATACCGCATCTCCTTTCACCACGCGATCGCCATCATTCTTCAACAACTGTACCTGGAGATTCGGGTCGATGGTATAGAATATCTGCTGACCGATACCGGTACCTGCTAATACTCCATCTTCCTTGATGTACATCTTGGCTCGCCCTACTGCCTGGTCGGGTACACAAGCTTCTGATGTAAAGTCTCCATCTCCAACGTCTTCCGCAATGGCGTTCTTGATAAACTCGTCAATTGTCATAATTGGGTTTTCTATGACAAAACTCGGGATATTTCATGAGGCTGCAATGAAATGTGGGGAGATTGTGATGGTGGATAGTAGTGGTTGTGGGTATAGGGTATTGAGTAGTGGGTATTGAGTAGTGGGTATTGAGTAGTGGGTATTCCGCCTTCTCCGCCTAAGGCGGATTCGGCGGATAAATGGGGAGCTGCGAAGCAGTGGTGACCGACCAGCGGGAGCTGCGAAGCAGTGCTGACCGATAGCGTCAGTACGTCATACTGAGTGCCCCGAAACCTTCGGGGTGTATCGAAGTAAAGCGACAATGTTGTTAAACTAGCGTTGGTCAACCTATATCAGGGTCAAGCAAAAAGTACAAAGTATCAAGTACAAAGTATTAAGATTACCCATAACAGTATAGAATTGACAGATTTGTCTCTTTGAATTCAGTACAAGGAACACCGAATAGCGATTTTAGAAGTGAGCGTATCCCGCAGTGTTATGTTCTGGCACCACAGAGCGCGCAGAGCTCACAGAGAAATTGTGGAAGTCTTTCTTATTACTTCTGTCATTCTTAAAAGTTGTACTTAAAGCGAGCCCTGAAAGGGCAAAAGATCTTAGCAGCCGGTGAAACCGGGTGCATTCAACATTATACCAATTTAAAGCCCTGTAAGGGCGGGACATTAGATACGGGAGGGTACTGTGAACAAGGGAGTTTTGATGCGAAGCTTTTCAAATGCTATGTAGCGGGTACTAAAAAGTACAAAGTATCAAGTACAAAGTATTAAGATGACCCATAACAGTATAGAGTTGACAGATTTGTCACCATGATTTCAGTACAAGGAACACCGAATAGCGATTTTAGAAGTGAGCGTATCCCGCAGTGTTATGTTCTGGCACCACAGAGCGCGCAGAGCTCACAGAGAAATTGTGGAAGTCTTTCTTATTACTTCTGTCATTCTTAAAAGTTGTACTTAAAGCGAGCCCTGAAAGGGCAAAAGATCTTAGCAGCCGGTGAAACCGGGTGCATTCAACATTATACCAATTTAAAGCCCTGTAAGGGCGAGACAAAACATATGGAATTACAATGGACAACGGATTCTAGTCGAATTCAAAATTGCGTAAGGCGCAGGGCGCACTCCTGCTCAGCCAAGGCTGATTCGGCGTATAAGACATGCCCAGCGCAGCCCTTTTGTGCAAACTGATTTAGTTGGGAGTGGGGAATTCGGAGTGGGGAGTTCGGCGGATAAATGGATAAGTGATAATTGTCCATTATCCATTATCAATTATTAGATCGTAGCAATGCGCAAACCAAGCCACCTATCCGAGCTACTAATTAGCCATTATTCACTACTCACGACCAATCACTCAAACATATCCTTGACTTTCTGGAAGAAGCTTTTCTCACCGTGGTCTTCACTAGGCTGGAAATTCATGCTGTCGCGGAGTCCTTCCAGGGCTTTTTTCTCTTCCTTGGTGAGTTCCTTTGGAGTCCAGATATTGATGTTGACCATCAGATCGCCCTTGCCATACGATTGAACACTTGGCAATCCCTTACCGCGAAGCCTAACGAGCTTCCCGCTCTGTGTACCCGGGTCAATCTTAATCTTAGCCTTTCCTTCTACCAAGGGTACTTCGGCTTCTCCACCTAGTGCAGCGTCAATAAAGCTCACGTACAAATCGTAGTGGAGATTTTTTCCGTTGCGCTTGAGATGTGGGTGCTCCACTTCTTCGATAACCACCAAAAGGTCTCCATTAACTCCACCCATTGGCGCAGCATTTCCTTTGCCGCTCACATTGAGCTGCATCCCCTCTTCTACTCCGGCTGGAATATCGATACTGATCACTTCTTCCTTCCGCACAAGACCGTTGTGATCTGCGTCGGTCGGCTTTTTGTCAATCATCTGTCCCGAACCATGGCAAGTCGGACACGTAGAAGACGTTTGCATCTGTCCGAGAATGGTGTTGGTAACCCGCGTTACCTGGCCGGTACCATGGCAAGTGCTACACTGCTTAAAGGTCACCCCATCGGCAGCCACTAGCTTATTCACCTTAATCTTCTTTGTGGCCCCATTCATTACCTCACTTAGGTCGAGCTTAACCTTGATACGGAGGTTTGAACCTTTGCGACGCCGGGGGCGTCCACCGCCACCAAAGCCACCGCTGAATCCACCTCCGCCGAAGGCTGATCCGAAAATATCTCCAAACTGAGAGAATATATCGTCCATATTCATCCCACCGCCACCAAAGCCGGCCGCTCCTTTCACGCCATCGTGACCAAAACGGTCGTAACGCGCTCGCTTGTCTGCGTCACTCAACACCTCATAAGCCTCAGCCGCTTCCTTAAACTTCGCTTCAGCTTCCTTATCATCGGGGTTCTTATCGGGGTGATACTTGATCGCTAGCTTGCGGTACGCCTTTTTCAGCTCCGCCTGCTCTGCCGACTTCGATACACCCAATATGTCGTAGTAATCTCTCTTTGCCATTTCAATCTATTTTACCCTTAAGGGACTTGCTTACTGCCCTACGATCACTTTTGCGTAGCGTAGAATATTGTCGTTGTAGAAGTACCCCTTCTCGGCTACATCTACCACCTTTCCTTTCATGTCTTCTGAAGGAGCGGGAATATTGGTGATCGCCTCGTGATACTCCGTATCAAAATCCTTCCCTATACTATCCATCGGCTTCAGGCCTTGCTGCCCCAAAATGCGAAGCAACTTCTGGCTGATTAGACCAAAACCTTCTCTCAAAGCCACGGGATCGTCGTTGTTCTCATTGGCTGCAATAGCTCTATCCAAGTCGTCTACCACGGGTAGGAGCTCTTTCACCACATCCGATCCGGCATTCTTTAAGGCGTCTAGCTTCTCTTTAGCGGTTCTTCTTCTGAAGTTCTCAAACTCGCTGTAAAGGCGGAGGTACTTGTTGTTCAAATTGTCATACTTCTCCTGCAGTTCCGTCAGTGGGTCCGTTTCCTTCTCATCTTTGGCATTTTCTTCAGCCTTCTTCTCATCCTTCACATCCTCACTGCCCTGAGCATTCGCTTCCGCTTGACTTACTTGCTCTTCCTGCTCTTCTACCTGATTTTTATTCTCTTCAGACATTTCCGTATTCGTGTTTCAGTTATTCATTCTGATTTAACAGCCAGCCATTGGCAAATAACAGACCAATCGCCTTTTGCTGACATAAAGTCAGCGTAAAAAAAGAATCAGCCGCCAAGGCGACTGATTCTGCAAAGTTCTTAAAAAAGCTTGAATTAGAAGCTAGCTACCAGCTCATCTAGTGCAATATGTAGATTTTGCCCTCTGAGATTCTTCGCTAGGATAGTCCCGTCCTTGTCAATCAAGATGCTGTGGGGGATAGACCGAATGCCGTAAATCTTAGCCGGTTCCGACGACCATCCGCCTAGGTCGCTCACATGGTACTTCCAGTCGAGCTTATCCTGCGCGATGGCTGCTACCCACTTGTCCTTGCTCTTATCCAGACTTACACTGAATACTTCAAAGCCCTTGGCATCTTTAAACTTAGCCTTCTTGTACTTGTTGTAGGCATTGACTACGTTGGGGTTTTCCCGGCGGCAAGGCCCACACCACGAAGCCCAGAAATCGATCAAAACCACCTTCCCGCGAAGGGATGACAGCTTGAGCATCTTGCCATCTGGACTCTCAAACTCGAGATCTGGAGCGGTATCGCCCACATTCAGACCAACCTGTCCTGATTTTTCTAATACGAGGTTTATTTCAGCTTTTGCTTCTGGCTCTGTAGGAACAATAAAAGCCGTGGCCAGCGCTACTGTTCCGATTGCTAGAGAAAATTGAATAAGTTTCTTCATCTGATGAATATTTTGAATCTGTCTTACAAGATTTATTCCAAGTTACGAAACTCGGGTGATATCTGCACCAATTGCTTGCAAACGCTTGTCGATATTCTGATACCCACGGTCAATTTGCTCGATGTTGTGGATGGTACTTTTGCCTTCAGCGCTAAGGGCCGCAATAAGTAGCGACACCCCCGCACGTATATCTGGCGAAGTCATGGAAATTCCGCGAAGCTGTACCTGACGATCCAAACCGATAACCGTAGCGCGGTGCGGATCGCAAAGAATGATCTGCGCACCCATATCGATCAGCTTATCGACGAAGAACAAACGGCTCTCAAACATCTTCTGGTGCACCAAGACTGCCCCTTTGGCCTGCGTAGCAACGACCAAAACGATACTCAGCAAATCGGGCGTGAATCCCGGCCATGGATTATCGTAAATGGTCATAATCGACCCGTCGATATACGACTCGATTTCGTAGTGATCTTGAGCTGGAATGTATAGGTCATCGCCGCGGCGCTCCATCTTGATTCCCAGTCTACCAAAGGTATCTGGGATGATACCTAGCTTTTCGTAAGCCACATCTTTAATGGTGATCTCCGATTGGGTCATGGCTGCAAGCCCTATGAAAGATCCAATCTCGATCATATCGGGAAGCACGCGGTGTTTGCATCCACCCAGGTATTCTACTCCTTCTATCGTAATCAAGTTGGAACCGGCACCAGAAATCTTAGCCCCCATGCGATTGAGCATGGCGCAAAGCTGCTGGATATATGGCTCACATGCCGCATTGTAAAGCGTGGTTGTGCCCTTCGCCATCACAGCAGCCATGATAATATTGGCTGTACCTGTTACCGATGGTTCATCAAGGTGAAGGTAAGTTCCCTTTAAGTGACTCGCTTCTACCTGATAAAAATTGTCTTTGGCCTGGTAGTTAAACTGAGCGCCGAGCTTTTGGAACCCGATAAAGTGGGTGTCCAGTCTTCTCCTTCCGATCTTATCGCCCCCTGGCTTCGGGATATAACCCTTTCCAAAACGCGCAAGAAGCGGCCCTACAATCATAATCGATCCGCGCAGTCCGCTTCCCTTTTTCTTAAATGTATCGCTGTGGAGGTACTCAATGTCGACATCCTTGGCGGTAAAGGCGTAGTGCTCAGGTCCGAGCTTTTCAATTTCCACTCCAAGATCTCCGAGCAGATCAATCAGCTTATTGACATCGACGATGTCGGGAACATTTTCAATTTCGACGCGTTCGGGGGTTAGTAGAACAGCACATAATATTTGGAGTACTTCGTTTTTTGCCCCTTGTGGCACCAACTCACCTTTGAGTTGCTTACCACCGTTGATTTCAAATGTTCCCATGTAGTTTAGTTCCTTTTCTTGCGGCCTCCGCCTTTACGCGGCGATCGCTTTCTTCCTCTGTTATTTTGATTCTTGTTTTGATTCTGTGTAACACCCATTTGCTGCATCACCGACTTCGTTGAAGCCAGTGTTTCTTCTGGGTTCTCGATGGTCAAGACACGACCCGACATGCGTTTCAAGTCGTTGGCGATCACTTCATCGCGCACGCTTCCCTGATTCCACACCACATAGGTGCGCTTCATCAAGTTGGCAGTAGCCACGGCCAGTTCTTTACGAGCTTCGAGGTCTGGCTCTTTCACCACTTCTTCTATAATGTGCTCAATGGTTTTTCCGTAGTGACCAAACTTAATATTGCCCTTCGGGTAGTTTACCTTACTGGGCTTGGTTTGGAAGGTTTCTTTCTTCGGCTTCTCGTATGGAGAATCCACGTCGAGCTGGAAGTCTGACATCACGTGAAGGTGATCCCAAAGCTTGTGCTTGAAGTCTTCAACGTCGCGCAGTTGGGGAAACAAGTTTCCCATAATGCTAATAATCGCTCGAGCACATCTATTTCGCTCTTCTCTATCTTCTATGCTCACGCAGTGATTCACCATATTGTGAATACTTCTCCCGTACTCGGGAATGATCAAATCGGGTCTTGCGCTGTTGTAACTGATTTTCATAATGTGGGTCTAATGCTGATCCCTTCTCTTGACATTATTAACGGCAGAAATGTAAGAATCCATATCTGGGTGCCGAAATATTTCTCTAGGGATTTATTCAGAATGCGTCGTCAATTAGTTTCCGACGTTTTGTGGCTACAATATTAATGAATAATAATTTCAGTTGACAGTTGATAATGGATAATGAGTGGTGGGCATTGGGTATTGGGTATTGGGTAGCCCCGATAGGGATCGGGGTCTGCGCTGCGCTACGATGGGGAATTGGGAATGCAAGTCCATCCCTGAATAGTGTTGACCTACACGGCTGCCGCGCGATTAGCGGAGCGTATCGCGTGGTGTCTGATTGCGCAGTTAGCTTGAAGCCCGCGCTCTGCCCCGGCCCTGACTGCAAACGTCAGGGTGTCTGCGCGCAACCAGATTGATCAGATTTTGGCTAAAGGGATGCTGTGCAAATACCAGAGTAGTATGGATGGCGGGCAGTCCCGTAGGGACAAGCTATTGGTAAAATAAAATGCGCTCCACGGTCTTGTGCCGTAAGGTACTACCTATGAATGACGGAGTATCCCACGCTCTACCCCGGGAACTGAAAAGTACAAAGTATTAAGATGACCCATTACTGTATAGAATAGAAAGAATATGAGGTTCAGGATAGGCACTGCAGAGTCGAAGAGGGCATATAGGAAGCGCTGAAAACTATGCTAACCGTGTTGTCGTTCTAAGGAGTTGAACTTAAATCCAGTCCTGAAAGGACCAGGCTTACCAGCAGCCGGTGAAACCGGGTGCATTAAACGTTACACCAAATTAAAGCCCTGTAAGGGCGAGACATTAGATCCGGAAGGTTTAAGTGGGCTAGGGATATTGGTTTTCCTTAAACTCAAGATTGCGTAAGGCGCAGAATTGCAAATTCAGCGCAGCGCCTTCGTGCAAACTGATTTAGTTAGGAACTGCGAAGCAGTGTTGACCTACTCCGCTGTGGCGCGATTAGCGAAGTGTATCGCGTAGTGTTTCTTTTCTGAAAAAAAGTTCAGTTGCCAGCGCTTTTACCTAGTCCGCGAGTCTCTTTGATTTCAGAACAAGGAACACCGATTGGCGATTTTAGAAGTGAGTGTACGAACTATTCTCCCCCTAGCGCCCTTCCGCCTGCTCCTCCGCTAAAGCTCCGGCGGCACGCGGAGAGGCGGAGGGAAGGATCTCGGAAATAAAACAAACTCCTACAGGAAAGTCCGTGGAATGCCGAGCATCTTGGCAGCTAACCGACATCTAATTCATCCAATAGTATCGGACATCCAACTTTCAATCACGCGCCTAGACCAGACCATTTTACTACATTTGCCGCAGGGTAAGAACCAACCTGCATGGATAAACGCGTATACAATGCCCATTCCAACATCCAGAAGCCCTGGGTGATGGTAAAGGACATGATTCGGGACATTAGAGAAGGCCAAGATCTAGCTAAGCGATTGACCATTCGGGATATCAAAGCGCTCTATCGACAGAGTTTTCTCGGGTTGATCTGGGCTTTTATTCTTCCTTTTGCCAATACCATCACTTGGGTATTTCTCAATGGAAGTGGTATCGTCTCCCTGGGTGAAACGGAAATCCCCTACCCGATATACGTATTCACAGGCACCATGATATGGGCCATTTTCCTGGAGAGTATCCAGTCGCCGATTAACAATATCACCACCAATAAAGCCATGATTGCCAAGGTCAACTTCCCCCGAGAAGCCCTTATTATGTCATCGGTATATCAGTCTTTGTTTAATGCGGCCATCAAGGCTGCCATCTTGCTGATCGTCCTCGCCTTTATGGGATACGCTTCTTTTACTTCGGTACTCCTCACTCCCATTGCCATCATATCACTGGTTATTTGCGGTACCGCCATAGGACTTATGCTCACGCCAATTGGAACGCTTTACACTGATATTTCAAAAGGACTGCCCCTCGTGATGCAGTTCTTTATGTACACCACGCCTGTAGTCTACGCCATCCCTGAAACGGGACTGACAGCCAAAATTATTCAAGCGAACCCGCTCACGCCGCTCATTATGACTTGCCGCGACTGGATAACGGGACAGGCGCCTACCTACCTTATGGAATTTGGATTGGTAAACCTTGCCGCCGTCTTGATCTTGCTCTTTGTGATGATTGTATTCCGGGTATCGATGCCTATACTCGTAGAACGAATGAATGCCTAGATGGAAAGACGCATAGGTGAAACACTGGTAAAAGTAGATCACGTTGGTAAGAAGTTCTGCCGCGATCTCAAGAAGAGTCTCTGGTACGGGGTGCAGGATCTCGGCGCCGAATTTCTGGGCAAAAGCAAAGCCGAGAAACAACTCCGCGACAAAGAGTTCTGGGCCGTTAGGGATGTTTCTTTCGAAGTGAAGCGGGGCGAGTGCCTCGGTCTGATCGGAAGGAATGGGGCGGGGAAAAGCACCTTGCTCAAGATGCTCAACGGCCTGATCAAACCCGACAAAGGCCAGATTGAAATGTACGGTAGAGTTGGCGCCCTAATCGAATTGGGTTCGGGATTCAATCCCATTCTCACCGGACGCGAAAACATCTACAACAACGGAGCTGTCTTAGGCCTGAAGAAAAAGGAAGTAGACGCTGTACTAGACGAGATAATAGACTTCTCAGAAATCGGAAAGTTTATCGATACGCCGGTGCAGTTTTACAGCTCGGGGATGAAGGTAAGGCTGGGCTTTTCGGTAGCCGTGCACATGAAACCCGACGTGCTCATACTCGACGAAGTACTGGCCGTTGGAGACTCGGGCTTTAAAATCAAATCCTTCAATAAGGTCAATGAAATGATGCGAGATGCCGCGGTCATTTTCGTCAGCCACTCCATGCCCCACATTGCTACCATTACCAATAAGGTACTCCTGATGGAAAACGGAGTGGAAAACTACTACGGTGAAAACATTGCCGAAGGGATAGACCGATACTTCGACAATTTCGGTGGAGACGACCCCAAGGTCGAGTTTAGCGAAGGAGCTACGGTAGAGTCTATGACTATTTTCAACTCTGAACTCTACAAAGAGGCCAGAGAAGAGTTTCCCATCATAGACTACCAGAGTGACTTAAACGTAAACCTCGATGTGAAGGTGAATCGGGAAATATCCTGGTTTCACGTCAAACTCCAGATTACCGACAAAGACTTGAAAATAGTGGGCATCTACGATAGCTTTCAATTTAGCGAGCCCATCCAAAACACGGGCGATGTCCACAAGCTCAAGATCAAAATACCGAATACCATTTTCATCAATGGCGAATACGCCGTGACCGTATTTATCCAGCAGCGCGATGAAGCCAATAGCAAGTGGAACCTACTGGCCATATACCGATACTGGAAAAAATTTAGGGTGAAGGCATCAAAAGGCTTGGGCTATGTTCCAGCCGTGGTTTACCTTCCGGGAGAAATCCACGCATCGTAACCGGTAATCGCATCATTCCTTTTATCTTTCGAAAAAACACCGAAACCGAAATGAAACCAACCTACCTGATAGGAGAAATTGGACAAAATCACAATGGGTCTGTCGACCTGGCCAAGCTGATAGTAGATGGCGCAGCTCGAGAGATTGAAGAAGAGCTCTTCGGCCTGCACCTGAAGGGAATGGACGCCGTAAAGCTGACTAAGCGCGACCTGCAATACGAGCTCAGCGATTCGCAGATGAATCGCCCGTACAACAGCCCCAACTCTTTCGGCAAAACCTATGGTGAACACCGGGCCTTTCTAGAGCTAAGCGATGAGCAGCACTACGACATTTACCAGTACGCCAAGAGCAAAGGCCTCGATTTTGTAGAAACACTCTGTGCGCCCTCTTGCCTGTCTATGCTCAAACTCTTCTCACCCGACCGGCTCAAAGTGGCGTCTAGAGATTTGACAAACCTGCCCCTACTCGAAGCATTGGCCGAAACCCAAATACCGATGATCGTCTCCACCGGTATGGCGGGGAAAAAAGAACTGGATGAAGCTATTGAAGTGATCGGAAAACATCACCAAAACCTGGCAATTCTGCACTGCGTATCAGAATACCCCACCCATCCGGAGCACGTCAATCTCGCTACCATCACCTACCTAAAAAAGCACTACAGCCAGTTTACTATAGGCTATAGCGACCACACCATTGGCATTTCGGTACCGGTAGCCGCTGTGGCGATGGGGGCTGAAATCATAGAAAAGCACGTGACCCTCGACCGGCGAATGAAAGGGACTGATCAGGCCGGTTCGCTGGGCCCCGATGGACTCAACCGCATGGTCAGAGATATCCGCGCACTCGAAATGTCGATGGGCGAAGAAGGCATCTTTATCGAACCCGGAGTAGAAACCGCTAAGCACAAACTAGAGCGATCGATAGCTACTACCCGCGACATGAAAGCCGGTGAAGCCATCACCGAAAAAGACATTCACCTGCTCAGCCCAGGCGATGGGATAAAGTGGGTAGACCGCGATCAGGTCATCGGTAAAACGCTGAAGGCCGACATTCCAAAAAACGAATTGATTTACGCTAGCCACATATGAATACGAAGCTAAGAACCCTCGCTTCCGATAAGGAACTCAACAATAGAGAGAAGCTCAATGAGCTCTACGCCAATTCACCCATTTCACCCGCGGAGCAAGTAGCCCAGGTG
The DNA here is from genome assembly GCA_030427905.1 of Bacteroidia bacterium. Lineage (GTDB taxonomy): Bacteria > Bacteroidota > Bacteroidia > Flavobacteriales_D > Cryomorphaceae > CBDDKU01. The sequence continues at coordinate 11,724 of JAUICL010000002.1, read as the reverse complement.
GGACTGTTTCAACGCCGACAAGAGCTCTCCAAGGCCTTGTTTATGAATGAGATTTACCAGAAAATAGTGAATGTGCACGGTGTGATCATGGAGTTTGGAACCCGATGGGGGCAGAATCTGACTACGCTGAGCAACTTGAGAGGGATATACGAACCATTCAACTACAACCGCCGCATCGTGGGCTTCGATACCTTTGAGGGGTTTATAGGAACCACGAGTGAAGATGGTGATGGCGACTTTATAGAAGAGGGTGCCTTTGGCGTGACCAAGGGCTATGAAGACTTTCTAGGTGAGGTATTGGAGTGTCAGCAAAACGAGAGTCCCTTGAACCACATCAACAAATTTGAACTCTGCAAGGGCGACGCCCCTAGCCAACTCAAGGCCTATCTGGAGCGAAACCCGCAGACCATCATCGCTTTTGCCTACTTCGATTTCGACATCTACGCCCCTACCAAGGCTTGTCTCGAGCTGATTAAACCACACCTAACGAAGGGGTCTGTAATTGGGTTTGATGAGCTGAATGATCCCGGTTTTCCCGGAGAAACGGTTGCCCTTAAGGAAGTATTTGGGCTGGACAATGTGCGGTTGGAGCGGAATAAATTCTGCGCGATGCAGTCTTATTTTATCGTAGAATGATCAAACTCGTATTGACAGATATTGATGGGGTGTGGACCGACGGAGGGATGTACTACGACGCCACCGGAAACGAGCTTAAGAAGTTTCACACCTACGATAGCGCCGGGGTGCTCTGGTGTAAGATGGCTGGCATACCCGTGGGAATCCTGACGGGCGAGACCACCGACATGGTGGAAAGACGCGCTGCCAAACTAGGGGTAGACCATCTCTTCCAAGGTGCAAAAGACAAGGTAGCTATTGCCACAACCCTCTGCAAAGACTACGGCATAAGTCTGGATGAAGTGGCCTACATAGGCGATGATATCAACGACCTCAACCTCTTGCGGCTTGTCGGCCTTTCGGCCTGTCCTTCATCAGCCCCAGAATACATCCAGGCAGAAGTAGACATCGTACTCCGCAAAGCTGGAGGACAGGGGGTGTTCCGCGAGTTTGTCGAAACCCATATTCTCGCCGATCAGATGCCCGAATTGCTAAAGAAGAAAATTGACTCATTCCGCCAATAGATGAAAATTATAGCTGAAAGCGCATACAACCACATGGGAGATGTGGAAGAAGTGCTCCGACTCATGCGCGCTGCCCGCGAAGCTGGGGCCGACTATTTCACCATGCAAATCATGGATCCCGAAATCTTTTCAGACCGAGCCTACCAGAAGCACCAGCTCTACAAAGACTACAATATTTCATTCGCCGAATGGGACCGGGCTTTTGAACTGAGCACTGAAATCGGGTTGCCCATCATCCCCTGTCCGCTCGACGACAATGCCCTGGCATACGTATTGGCCAAGAACCCGAGTTTGATTAAAATACACGCCACCGATCTCACCAATCCCCCCATGCTAGAGACCATTAGCCAAAAGGGCGATACCCGTGTGATTTTGGAAACTCAAGCCGCCACTAATCTGGAGATCCGTTTTGCCCTGAGCTACATCGGCTCTCAGGTGGAGGCCATCCTGACGGGATACAGCAATTACCCCACCGAGTTTGAAGACATCAACCTAAACTCACTCGACTTTCTCAAGACCGAGTATGAATGCGCTACAGGCTTGGCCGACCATTCGCCTACCACATTCGAAATCCCTATCATGGCCCTGGCCAAGGGGGCGGCATACCTGGAGAAACACATCACTTTAACCCGAAACAACCGCAAGTTCGACTGGCAGGTTTCTCTCTATCCAGAAGAATTTGCCGTAATGGTCAACCAGGTTAAGCTCTTCCGCAAAGCCCTGGGCAATGGCGTAAAACACCCCGTGAAAAACGAATTGCCCCATCGCGACGTGCTCTACAAAAAGGTACTCCCAGATGGAACCATCAAGCGGGCCGACTCGGCGCCGACATTTATCGCCCACGAGATCGAAAGCTTCGGAATGGATCGGGCCGTTGTCGGTATCATCGCCCGTCTCAAATCGCAGCGCTTGCCCAAGAAAGTGCTGGCCGACCTGGGGGGACAACCCTTGATCAAATCGCTTTACGACAACATTAGCCAGTCTGAAAAGGCTAGCGATATCACCCTAGCCACTTCTACCCTACCCGAAGACAACGACCTGGCCACTTATTGCGAAGCCAACGATATACCCGTGTTTCGGGGACACCCCATCTCGGTGATCGACCGCCTGCTGGAGCTGGCTCGCCACACCAAGTCGGGCATCGTGTTTCGCGTTACTGGCGACAACCCCTTTACGAGCCCTGTCCTGATCGATCAAATGATTGATCTGATCCGCGATGAAAACCTAGACTACGTTCGGGTCAACAATGTGCCGTTTGGCGTTTCGGCTGAAGCCTTTTCGACGGCCTACCTCTGGGATCTATACCTACGGCTCGAAAACCCGATGACCTCTGAGTACCTAACCTGGTACGTACTCAAAGATGATAAGGCCCGCTTGGGTTGCATCGACGTGGCCTACTCGGGAAGCGACCTGAGCCTGAAAAACTTGTCGGTAGACTACCCCATCGACATAGAACGGGCGCGAGAGGTGCTCGCCAGTTCGGGGAAAGCCAAGGTAGCCGAGATGAGCTTGAGCGAGGTGATGCGCCAAGTGGAAGGCTTGATTCCCGATGTGGAAGATGCTGAAATGAAACTTCCCCTCGGTGAGAAGATCCGGATTTCGGATTATATAAAGGCCTGGAAGGAAGCGCCCTTTCTGATCCGAAGAACCCTCGAAGCGTAATATTGGCTAGGTACCCCAATCATATTATTAAGGAAGTCGATCTCTTACACTTCTGGCACCCCTTCCAGAAAAAATTGGAAGGCCGACAAGTGGGTATTCGAGAGCTATTGACTGACCTTAAAAACAAGGAGAAGAAATACGCCAACATTCCAAAGGCGCTGCCCAGGATCACATCCCAGACTTCCACCTGGATCGTGTACGACACCGTCAATCAGGAGTCGAGTCTCCGTCCTTTAATCGAGAGACTGGCCGATGCCCAAACGGTTTCGCTTCGCGGGGAGGCCCCCCAGTATAAACTTGACCATACCCAGCTTGAGAGCCTTGCCTTAAAGCATAAGCAAGACCTTATTTCGGCTTGGTTTTTTATGAAGCCCACCGATCGGGCCATCTTCCGAAAGCGGTACTATGCCCTGTTTCGCATATTGGGTCTATACCAGTGGATAGATGGAGAGATCGCCGCTCAGACCGATCATCTGAAGCGAATTATCGTGGCGAACGACCACGCTGGAATCAGCCAGATAGCCCTGACTGCGGGCAGGCGTCGGGGTATCGAAACGGTCTATGTACAGCACGCATCTGTGAGCGACCGCTTCCCTCCCCTACACGCCAGCATCGCCTTGCTCGACGGGCAAGATGCCAGGGACAAGTACGCCGCCGCGGGACCTTCCGACACGAAGGTACACTTGGTGGGGTCGGCTAAGTACGACGCCTACCTTTCCGATCCCCAGATCAGCGTCCTAGGCGAGAAGGTGGCCATTTGTATCGGTCATGTGGATGTAGATCACGCCGACTTCAAAGCTCTTTGCACCGCGCTGGACAAAAACCAAACTCCGTTTTGCATCCGCTTTCACCCGGCTGTTGGTGATGAGATCAGAAAGAGCTACGCCGCCCATGGATGGGAAATCTCCCAACCTGAAACGGAATCGGCGCTGGATTTGATTGTGCGGTGCCACACTATCGTCTCGGCCGATAGCAATATTCTCCTGGAAGCTATCTTGCTGCATCGGCGCCCCATCTACCTTTCTCATTCACAGCGCATCTTCGATTACTACGGCTTCCTGAAGAATGGCGTGGTCGAACGCGCAACCTACAACTGGCGCGAAGTTTTAGACCTGCTCGAAAAACCTTTCACTGCCGAACCCTTCCGCCGCGCCGCCAAAGTGTACCAAGACACGCTCTACACCGATTTTGAAGGGCGAAGTGGGGAGTTGATGAGGGGGGTTTTGTCAATTGATAATGGATAATTGATAATGGATAATGGATAATGGATAATGGATAATGGATAATGGATAATGGAATTTACAAAAAAGGTCAACTTTAATCAGGGAAGTACACTTGTCAATTGTCAATTATCACTTGTCAATTAATATTACTTCTTTTCGCAGACTTCACAATTGAAATCAACATCCGTAAGATCTCGGATATCTGATCATGGTAGATCTTATACATTGACTCATCCATAAATCCTGAGTCGTGAAGAATGTCCACCCAATACTCTGTTTCATTCGCTTCTTTCAAAGCAATAGACATTTTGTGAATGAAGTCAGCGCGACTCTGTGCGTGCTCGGCTTCGCGAATCTGCGCACCTATTGATGTACCAGATCTTAAAATCTGTTTACTCAGAACAAATTCCTTTGACTCATCTTGAAGGACTTTTGAAAGCTTGACAACTTCCAAGGCAAAAGCATATGATTTGTCTCTAATTGGGTTCTCTTTCTTTTTCCAATCACTCATTCCTCCAAGCTACAAACAAAAAGACAATCTCAAAAATTGTCCATTGTCAATTATCCATTGTCAATTATTTCAAAACACCGCTGCCGCGCGATTAGCGGAGCGTATCGCGTGGTGTTTCTTTTCTGAAAGTAAGTTCAATTGCTAGCGCTCTGCCCTAGTCCGCCTTAGGCGCGAAGTAGCGCGCAACCAGATTGATCAGGTTTAGGTTTAAGTGAAGGAACGAAGCTACTTGGCAACGGGACAATTGAAATGCAAAAACTCAGCGTCATACTGAGTGCCCCGAAACCTTCGGGGTGTATCGAAGTAAAGCGACAATGTTGTTAAACTAGCGTTGGTCAACCTATATCAGGGTCAAGCAAAAAGTACAAAGTATTAAGTACAAAGTATTAAGATCACCCATTATTGTATAGAGTTGGCAGATTTGTCTCTTTGGATTCACCACAAAGCGCACAAAGCACACAGAGAGATCGCGGAAATACGGAGCAGCGGTGGGAAAGTAGTGGGTATAGGGTAGCCCCGATAGGGATCGGGGTCTCCCATCGGACGCCATCCGCGTGTCGCCGTAGCTATAGCGGAGGAGCAAGGCTAGCCGTCGGCGCGGCGCTGCGCTACGATTGGGTATCCATGGAAGAACAATCTTTACAAACGGGTTTCTTCTCTCCGCCTTAGGCGGAAGGGGGTTAGGGGGAGGATTCTTCGTGGATGAGACAAATTGTCCAATGATGAAGTGTCTGATTGCGCAGTTAGCTTGAAGCCCGCGCTTTTCCCCTTCCCGCCTAAGGCGGGTGTCTGCGCGCAACCAGATTGATCAGGTTTAGGTTTAAGTGAAGGAACGAAGCTACTTGGCATCGGGATCAAGTTAGTACATCGATTGACGTCTTTCTCGATAAACTCCGAAGACCTTCGGAGCACTCGAAATGACTTAATCTCTGATTATACAATCTAATGGGAACTGAGTGATTCTTGTTTACTGTAATGGATACAAAACGCCTCCCCAGAGTGATCTGAGGAGGCTTTTGAGACCGCGGGTTAGTCACCTTCGACAGTGACTTGTGCAACTGCTGCGAGTGATCCGCCTATCACAGTGGCGTAGCCAGCTATGGTGGTGATCAGCGCAGGGACTGCGACTGGTGCGGTCAGGATGGCGCCGCCGATTGCTGTCAAGGACAGGCCAATGGTGCGCACTATTCTGAAGAATTTGGGTGTTGGGCTTGCGGCCCTTTGTGCCAAATTCAGTTTTTGCTTATTTATCATTCGTGTATACTTAATGTGAGTATTTCACCTTTTTCCAGGACCGGCAAGACCCGGTCAAGCAATTTGCGCATGGCCTCTCTGGATCGGATTCCGAAGCCTTCTCCAACCAGTTCCATAACCGGGGCGATGCAGCCCTTGAGTTCTCGCAGGGCATCGTTTGCGGGATGGAATAGGATGTACCTACGGCCTCTGACTCCTTGTATCCAGAGATGGCGTCCGAATCGTGGGCTATGGCGACTTACTACGTTGTATTCGCCTTCAGGTATACACGATACGGATTGTTGGTTCTGGCGCCAAGGGAGCTCTATGGTCTTGCATATTACTCGCTTGTTTGCGATCAGATACCCGTTAGTGGCCCGGTGGCCGTATATTCGGATGAGGGTGAGACGCATGGCTATGGATGATCGATTCCAACAATAGCCATGGCACTCTTTCCACCATCTTGAAGGAGGTAGAAGTTGCCATTTACTTCCTGGTAGAACCAGATCCCGAAAGAGACCAAAACGGTTTTGGTCGAGTCGGGCGTGAAGTTGAGATCGATACTCTGCGCGGCAAGGGTGCTGGCGTTGTACTCGATTTCGGCTGTTTCCGATTTGGCCGTGAGGTAGGTCCCCTCTTCCCAATCAATTTCGGTGACTGCGCCCACTAGTTTGAAGTGGGTAGCCCCGATGAGTTCAGCGATGTTCTCTTCGGGCACGAGTTCCGGAATATCAATGGTGGCAAGACCTCCAACGCGATCGATCTCCAGGTCAAAGATTGACTTGAAGGATGATTCCATGTCTTGACGTGCATTGAATTCGTAATTGACCAGGTGGTTGAGGTCACCCAGCGGGAAGGTTCGATGCCCTCTCGCATTTGTCGAATCGGACTTCACCACTTTCATGGTTTGAACCATGAGGCGGCTGTGTCCTCGGTTATCGACAATGGCCTTGGTCACGGTAGAGAAGGCTTTGCGAATAAGCTTGGCCGCTTTTCCGGCCCGAGCGAACTCGGCCCAGTTTTCACGGGTTCGCTTAAAGCGACTGTCCGTTCTCATTTTATCACCCGTCAGGGATGATTTCAGGCGAACTTCGTCGCCATTTTCGGTTTTTGAGAATGTGAGGTTTCCGACTGTTCCGCGGATTCTCACGACTCCTGTTTGTGTTCCCATTATATATTGTTTTTTAATTCTTAATTGACCACCGACACCGTGTCGGCTTGTATATAGAACTGGGTAAATTCCGGTTTTGGTATATGGCCGAACGCGAATGGCGTTGTTGGCAATCGTGGCCAAATTGACGTTGATATCGTCGTTGTCGTATATGTCGGTTATGGCTGAGTGGTGAGTTTATTAGACATGTTAAGAAATGACCCCGAGCCTTGCCCTTAGTTGGTACTTAGTTGGTATTTAGTTGGTACTTAGTTGCCCCTTAGTTGGTGTTTGGTAGGAATTGGGGTTGGAAGGGTATAATAATGGGAATTGATAATTGATAATTGATAATGGACAATTGACAATGGACAATGGATCCTCCTACTCCGCCTAAGGCGGATACGGCGGATGAATGGGGATTGGGGAATGGGGAGTTCGGAGTTCGGAGTTCGGAGTTGGGAGTTGGGAGTTGGGTATTGAGTATTCCGCCTTCTCCGCCTAAGGCGGATATGGCGGATGAATGGGGATTGGGGAATGGGGAGTTCGGAGTTCGGAGTTGGGAATGGGGGATTGGGTATTGAGTATTGAGTATTGAGTATTGAGTATTGAGTATTGAGTATTGGGTATTGAGTATTGAGTATTGGGTATTGGGTATTGAGTATTGGGTATTGAGTATTCCGCCTTCTCCGCCTTAGGCGGATATGGCGGATGAATAGGGTATTGAGTATTGGGTATTCCGCCTACGCTAAGGCCTACGTTAAGTCCTACGTTAAAACTTCGGCCTTCGAGAAAACTTCGGCCTTCGAGAAGGCTACGGCGGATGGAGACAGAGTGAGCCCGCCTACGTTAAAACTTCGGCGGACAAGAGCGAGAATGAGAGTGAGAGCTCCACCTTCGCCAAGGCTACGGTGGATGAAAGCAAGAGAGCAAGAGCAAGAGCAACAGCAACAGCAAGAGTGAGTCCACCTTCTCCGCCTGCTCCTTCTCCGCCTAAGGCGGATTCGGCGGATAAGAGCGGTAGACAGAGCGAGTCCACCTTCGCCGCCTGCTCCTCCGCTAGTGCCTCCGCAGAGTAGCTTCGGCGCTCGCGGAAAGCTTCGGCGGCACGCGGGGAGGCGGATACGGTGGATAATCCACCTTCGCCAAGGCTACGGTGGATAAACCCACCTACGTTAAAACTTCGGTGGATGAATTGGGAGCTACTTCGCAGGGGTCGAAAACAGGGTGTTATACTAAACTAAGGATCATTCCGTTAGAATATTGATAAAATGCTTCTAGGAGGTTGGTATTTCAGTCTCAGGGGCGCTGGGTAATTGAAAACAGATACACCAGCCGAAAGAATAAGAACGTGAGATTTTTTACAATTAATAGTTCGGATGTGCAGCGTTTGCTAAGGGTGAGCGCACGAACTGCGCAGCGCGATCTAAAAAAGATTAAGAGTATGAGACAAGGGTCGCACCGGGGTCCGGTTACCATCAAAGAATTCTGTAAGTACTACGGCTATAAACAACGAGATGTAAGAAGGTGGTTGCGAGTGTTACACTCAACGAAGTCTAAAAATGACATGGATCCATCCTTGAATTGAGAAGGTTACTATCTTCGCAATTGCCGTAATCTGATTTCATTGAGCGTCCTCGATTTTGCTTTACTGATTATCTATTTCCCGCTATGCTTGTTTTTTGGTATACAGGTACAGAAGGCCTATAGATCTAATTCACTTTATAAAAAGTGGTTTATTAAGGGGCTCACCGTCAAGTTGCTCGGAGGATTGGCATTTGCCTTTGTATACACTTTTTATTACGAATACGGAGGGGATAGTCGTTCGTATTTCGAAGATAGCATGCTGGTAGCTCAATCAATTACAGATGGGCTACAAACCTTTTTCGATGTACTTAACCGAAAGATTGTCAATGTTGAATACTCTTCCTTGAGTTATGTAGTCCAAATGGCCTTTAAGGATCCCCGGGAATATTTTGTAGTGAACTTTGTTTCCATATTTACGGTCCTAGGAGGGTTTAGCTATTTCAGTACGAGTTTGTTAATTGCAACATTTACCTATTGGGGGGTATGGCGGTTTTACGAGTTGATGGTGAAATTTTTCCCTGATATGGAGAGAGAAATGGCCTTTGCTATTCTCTTTGTGCCGTCGGTCGTATTCTGGGGGTCGGGGATTAGTAAGGATTCTTTGATTCTTTGTTGTGTAGGGCTCTTCCTTTATCATATTAACGAGGTGATGAGCGGGAAGTTTTGGCAGATAAGATCACTTCTGATCATAGTAGTAACTGGTTATTTTATGTTTGTGGTCAAGGCCTATGTATTAATCTCATTGGCACCAGCTATTATCCTTTGGCGGACGCTTTATTTGAAGGATCGAATCAAAAGTGGGTTGATCAGAGGGGCGATCCTTCCAGTTTTTCTTGGAGTAGGGATATTTGGGATGGTGTATACCTTAAACTGGATTTCCATTTATTCTTCGAGGTATTCGATCGATAGTTTTGTGAGCACAGCTCAGAGTATGCAGGACTGGCATTATGTGGAGGGTGCTAATTCGGCGGATAATCACGGAAGAGGATCTAGCTATACCTTAGGTGAGTACGATGGAAGTGATTGGCGGGGGTTGTTGAAGATATTCCCTGCAGCGGTGAATGTGACTTATTTTCGACCCTATCTATGGGAAGTGAATAATGCAGCGATGCTTGCGCAGGCGATGGAAAGTTTGATCTTCTTGCTCGTAACGGTTTTCACGCTGATACGCGTCGGGCCGCTGAAGGTGTATCGGTTTATATCGAATGACTCTCTGCTACTCATGTGTGTGGTGTTCGCCATCTTCTTTGGATTTGCCGTTGGGTTTAGCTCGTATAATTTTGGGGCATTGTCGCGGTATAAGATACCCGCAGTTCCCTTCTTTGTCGCCGCTTTGTTAATTATCCGCCACAAGCACTTGATGGGTAAGCGGGGTAAGTATTTTCGTAAACATCAGTTGGCTGCGTGATGAGGGTATTGTTTGTTTGTCCTTATCCCCCTAAGAAGGCTCCGAGTCAGCGGTTTCGGTTTGAGCAGTACCTGGATGGGTTGGATTTTGGGTATCGGCAAGAAGGATTTTGGCGGGATGATGAGTGGCCGGCTATATACCGTGGGGGTAGTATTTTGTACAAAGTATTAAGTACAATGAGGGGATTTTTGAGGCGGTTCTTTCTGTTGTTTCGAGTTGGGGGATACGACATAGTGTTTATACACCGGGAGGCGACGCCGATTGGACCGCCTTGGTTTGAGTGGTGTGTCGCAAAGGTTTGGCGGAAGCCGATTATCTACGATTTTGACGATGCGATTTGGTTGCCGAATAGTTCGGATGCGAATGCGAAGATTGTTGGGAGTTTGAAGAGCCATGGGAAAGTTGGGAGGATTTGTGGTTGGGCGAGAACGGTTGTTGTAGGAAATGGATATCTAGAAGCGTATGCAAGTCGGTTTTGTGATTCAACTGAGATTGTACCGACGACGATAGATTTGGGTGCGATGAGCAAGAGTTTGAGCAAGAGCAAGCCCACCTTCGCTAAGGCTTCGGCGGATGAAAGCTCCACCTACGCTAAAGCTACGGCGGACAAGAGTGAGAATGAGTGTGAGTCCTCCTACGCCAAGGCTTCGGTGGATGAAAAGGAAAGAGATAATTCAAGTTTTGAAGGTCAGTCACGGAGTCATTCGACCCTGACGAATCCGTCCACTGGACGAATTGTGCAGGGTCCAACCAATCGTCTTCCGACGATTGGTTGGACAGGTACGCATAGTACATTGAAACAGCTGGAGCCGTTGTTTTCGACGTTGGAGGCGGTATATGAAAAGATTCCGTTTCGGTTTTTGTTGATTGCGGATCAGGCGTTGGATGTGATGCCATCGTTTGTGGAGTTCAGGCCCTGGCGGAAGGAGACGGAGATTGCTGACTTGATGGAGATTGATATTGGGGTGATGCCTTTGTTTGACACGGAGTGGGAAAAGGGAAAGTGCGGTTTTAAGGCTCTTCAATACATGGCGTTAGGGATTCCGACGGTGGTGTCGGGTGTTGGGGTGAATGTGGAGATTGTGGAAGATGGTGTGAGTGGATTGATCTGTGAAGCGATGGAAAGCAACGAATCAACATATGCTGGCTGGAAGGAAAGGCTTGAGGAGCTCTTGGTTGATGGCGATTTGAGAAGAGCGCTGGGGGAAGCTGGTGAGGTGGTTGTTAGGGAGCGGTATAGTGTGGAGGCGAATCGTAATGTATTTTATCGATTATTTGAACTATTGGAAGATTAACAGCCCCGATAGGGATCGGGGTCTCCCATCGGACGCCATAGGCTTGCCGTCGGCGCGGCGCGGCGCTGCGATTGACAATGGATAATGGACAGTTGATAATGGATAATTGACAGCCCCGAAATGGCTTCGGGGTCTCCGCTGCGCTACGATTGATAATTGATAATTGTAATCGTCCATTGTCGCTTTACTTCGATACACCCCGAAGGTTTCGGGGCACTCAGAATGACGTACTGACGTACTGACGCTATCGGTCAGCACTGCTTCGCAGCTCCCGTTGGTCGGTCACCACTGCTTCGCAGCTCCCTTTTTGCATTTAAATTGATAAAAGTCCTTCCCCTAACCCATCCAAAAGGTCATGGCCCAGATATCGACAACGACCAGGCCTATTGTCCAAAGTTTGACTTTTCATCTTCCTTTTACCTTGATGCAAAAGGAACAAAAGATCAGGGCTGTAATTTTATTTCTTGAAACTCTTGAAAACACTTCAGCGCCTTACCCAAACTCGGAAACGGCATTAGC